>NZ_CZJT01000081.1 GCF_900010755.1 Paeniglutamicibacter antarcticus
GGGTTACCCGTTTGCGGGTGTGTGTTGGCTCGCGGCGATCCGCCCGATGCGGTTGCTCATCCACCGGCCAACCAAGGTGCCCACTAGTAGTAGCAGAGCGATGCCACCGCTGATCACCAGCCTCGTGGCCAGTTCGCCCTGTGCCGGCGCATCGTCCCCATATCCCACCACGTGGGCAAGCCCGAAGCCCATCACCGCCGCAGGGTAGAAAATCCCGATCCCGATCAGGCCGTGCGCGCCGAGGACCGAAGTCATTGGGCTGAGCCGCGACCCGCGGAGCACAAAGAGCACCAGCGCGCTCCACAGCGTGAAGATCACCAACGCCAGCACGTTCCCGAAGGTGGAGCCCGGCTCCAACGCAACGTAGGCACCGAAAAACCCAAGCCCGGCAGCGTACGGCGCCACCAGGTAAACGGCAACAAGCCCGGCCAGCCAGGTCGCGGCGCCGATGGCCAGCGAGAGAGTGTGGGTCCGGGTACGCAAAGGCAGGATGGCACTCAAATCTTTCATGAGTTCCATCCTGCCAGTTCAGCGCGGGATTCCCGGTGCCAACGGGTCGGGGTCAGGCCTTGGCGATGGCCTTGCGCCCCAGCACGAACTTGTCCTCGAGACCCTCGATCGGCCCTGCCAGCGGGTCGTCGTCCCCCTCGGCACGCACCACATCGCGCTCCGGTTGCCGGATGTCACCGATGATCTTGATGCAGATGTAGGTCAACATGGCCATGTGTGCGACGATGCCGATGCCGTAAAGGATCTCGATCGCCCAGCTGTCGCCGAAGTACTCAAGCCCGGAAACCCACTTGGCGCTCCAAAGCCAGACGAACACCCAGTGGAAGACCTCAATGGCTTGCCACAGCAGGAATTCGCGCCATTTCGGGCGGGCCAGCACGTACAGCGGGATCAGCCACATCACGAACTGCGGCGAGTAGACCTTGCCAAAAAGCAGGAACGCGGCCACGATCAGGAACGCGAGCTGCGCCATGCGCGGCCGGCGCGTCGCACTCAGGCCCAGCCAGGCGATGCCCAGGCAGGCAACCCCGAAGAGACCGTTGGACAGGTAGGACATGGTCGAACCATCCATGCCGGTCCACACGAACGCCAGCCACATCGAGGAGTTGCCGGCCGGGCGGTCCCCGGAGAACGTGTAGAAACGGGACCACTCGTCGAACGCCGTGAGCATGAACGGCACGTTGACCACCAACCAGGCGGCCACACCGGAGGCCAGCGACACCCAGAAGTGGCGCATGCGCCCGCTGCGCAGGCAGAGCACCAGGATCGCCCCGAACAGGAAGAACGGGTACAGCTTCGCGGCGGCGCCCAGGCCCAGCAACACCCCGGCCAGCACCATGTGCTTGCGGGAGAATGCAAGCAGGCCAAGCATCGCCAGCATCACCGCCAGCAGATCCCAGTTCAGCTGGCTGGTGAGGATGATCCCCGGGGCCAGCGCCACCATGATCGCATCGCGGCTGCGGTGCCGTGCTGCGTAGGCCACGACGATGACCACCACGGCCCAGCAGATGAAGGAAATCGCGGAGTTCAGATCGAAGTAGGCCAGCTGGCGTTCGGCCGAGAAACCGATCCCGGGGACCATCATGGCTGTCACCCCGGCCATGATGGCCAGCAGCACCGGGTATTCAAGCGCCTGTTCCGCGGGCAGCCCTGTGTAGTACGGGAACAGCTTGTCCGCCATGCCGCGGGTGCCGAAGAGCTGGGAGAAGTCCGAATAGCACATGTGCAGGTGCTGTTCGGCGTCGGGCCAGCCATTGACACGGCACCACTGCTTGGTGAGCACGGCCAGGCCGGCACCGATCGCGGTGAGCAGCAACAGCCCGATGATCACCGGACGGGTTGCTTCCCGGGCCTTGAACAGGTCTTTAACCGGTTGCATCACGATCCGGTGGCCTCGTTTCTTCTTGATTTGGTTCTGGATTCTGGACGTTTGGAAATCTTCAGGGGCGCGCGCAGCGGATCGGCGCCAAAGACGCTTGCGGTTTTCGGGTCAATGAACACCAGGTAGCCCATGTAGGCGAGCCCTGCCAAGGCAGCGAGGATACGCACCCACAGCAGCGAGAACCATTGCCCGACGGACAGCTGGTCAACCACGCCCGCGAGCACCAACAGCAGGCACAACACGTACAACGCGCGTTCCCAGTTCATCGGGTAGCGGCGGCCCAGCGCAAAGAACGGGATCAGCCACAGCAGGTACCAGGGCTGGATGATCGGGGCCAGCGCCACCGCGGCGCCCAGCGCGTAGCCTGCATAAAGCAGCGGTTCGCCGGCGGGTTTCTTGATGGCAAGCCAGAAAACCAGCACCAGTGAGGCGAGGCGGAAGATGCTGAACACCACCGAGGAAATGCCCATCACATCCCCGCCGAAGAGCGATCCGATCCATCCGGCGAACATGCCAAGCAACCCAACCGGTGCATAGGGGAACGCGGCACTGCCGGCCCCGGCCATCGCCGAAATCCACCCGAACCACAGGCCAGAGGCCCAGCCCAGCAGGCCCAACACCACCCCCGCAACCGCCCCGGTGAGCAGCCAGGCACGGAATTTCGCGCCAAATGAGGCATCGCGGGCCACCATCGCCAGCCCCAGGAACGGCAGCACCAGCACCACAATCGGCTTGATGGCCACGGCCAGCGCCGCAACCAGCACGCCCAGCACGTGGCGCTTGCGGAAGACCAGCAGGAAACCCAGCAGGATCCCGCCGATCATCAACCCGTCGTTATGCACACCGGCAATCATGTTCAGCAGGAACAACGGGTTGGCCACCGAGATCCACAGCGCCCACACCCCGTCGCCACCGGTGTGTTCGGCAAGCCGCGGGATCGCATAGAGGCACAGGGCGACGCCGCCTACAGCCACCAGCCGCATCATGGCAACCCCGTATTCGGGCACCCCGCCGGAGACGAAGTAGGTGAAACGCGCGAACATTAAAAACAGCGGGCCATACGGGGAGGAGGATTCGGCCCACAGCGAGTCCGAGCCCTGCGCAAACCAGCCCGGCAGCTGGGAGACCCAGTCCTGGTAGGGCGACCGGCCGGCATGCATGAGGCGTCCTTGGCCCAGGTACGAGTACACGTCCTTGGACAGGATCGGGAAGGAGAAGAAGAGCGGGATGGACCAGGTCCAGATGGCCCGGCGAAGCACCGAAAGCGGGCCCTGCGCGGCATTTTGGGTGCGTTGTCGCAACCGCAACCAGGCACGGAACAACAGCATCGATCCCAGTGCCAGCAGCAGGGTGCAGGCGATGACGCCGAGCATTTCCACGCGCAGCGGCAACAGGTACTTGGAACGGGAGAGCACCGATTCCTGCGAGCTCGGGATCCATCCGACGCCCCAGGATCCCACCATCACCATCAGCGAGGCCAACAGGCCTTGCCCGATGGCGACGTCGGGGCTGTTCTCCCCGCCGCCGGTGAGCCGTCGCAGGCCCGGCACCCGGGCACTGCGTTCACGCAATACCTCAAGGGTGCGGCTGGTCGCGGCAAAACGCCGGTCGGGCCCGGGGATGGCCACGGTTTCCGGTTCCGAATCAGCGCCCCCCGACGACTCCGGATCCAGCGGCGGGGAGCTTTCTGCGCCTACGATAAGGGCACCTCCGGCTCGCGGGTTTCGGGCATGGGCCCCGGGTGCCTGCCGCCAAAACGGGCCGGCACCAATGCACGGAACAGCACCCTGGTCCGCGGGTCCACAAAGCCAAGGTAGAACATTGCGGCCCAGGAAATCCCTGTTGACAGGTGCTTGACCCACGGATCAAGGTCGCCCAGGAACTGCCAGATGAAGATCTGGTCGGCCGCTCCAAAGGCAATGAAGAATGCCGTGGTGAAATACACCCACAACAGTTGCCAGTCGTCCCGGATCCCGGTGACGGCAAAGAAGGGCAACAGCCACAGGATGTACCAGGGCTGGATGATCGGCGAGAGGATCACCAGTGCGGAGAAGGCCAAGGCCATGCGCTGGATCAGGTGCGTGGACTTCCCCTTGAAAATCAGCAGCAGCACCAGGCCCACCGAAGCCAGCCTGCCGATCAGCTTCAGCAGCGGCAGGATCCACTCGGTGGGCAGTCCGATGGTGGCCAGCGCCCCGGAAAGCAGTGCATTCAAGGCACCGAGCGGTGCAAAAATCACTGCCCCGGTGCCGGTGCCCAACATGACCGAAAGCCACCCGAAACCGTACCCGTTGGCCCAGCCGATCAGCGCCATGATCAGCCCCACCAACCCGGCGGTGTAGAACCAGTAGAGGAACTTGCGGGGCCAGGACGCATTCGGGCCGGCCCAGAGCAGTCCAATGAACGGCAGCAGCACCAGGGTGATCGGCTTGATTCCGATGGACGCCGCCACCAGCACCACTCCCAGGACCCCGCGGCGGGTGGCGGCATAGTAGGTGCCGGCCAGGGCCAGGCCCACCATGAATGAGTCGTTGTGGGCGGAGGCAACAAAGCTGATCAGGAACAGCGGGTTCGCCACCGAAATCCAGGCAGCCTTGGCACCTGAAACCTGGTGCAGCGCGGCGAGCTTCGGCACGTAGATAAGGCACAGGATGACCCCGGCAAATGCCACCAGCCTGAAGAGGAACACCGACAGGTCCGGGCTGGTTCCCACCAGCTGGTTCACCCAGTATTCAACGTTCAGGTACAGCGGTCCGTAGGGGGTTTCGGATTCGGCCCAGGTGATGTCGGCACCCAGCTGGAACCAGTTGTTCAGCGTGGAAATGCCGTCCTTGTAGGGATCCTGCCCGGCCGCAACCAGCCTCCCCTGTCCGATGTAGGCAAAAACGTCGCGGGAGAAAATCGGTAGCGCCAGCAACATGGGAACGCTCCAGGCCCACACAGCCTTCTTGACGGTTGCCAGTGAACCCTCGGGCCACCCGGCGAGCTGCTGCCCCAGCCGCAACCAGGCACGGAAAAGGATCCAGCAGCCAAGGGTCAGCACCACGGTGCTGACGATGACCCCTGAATTTTCGGTGCGGATGGCGATCAGCAACGGGTGCCGGTTCATCGGCGAGACACTGGCCAGCCAGCCGACGCCGAACGAACCAAGGGTGATCATGATCGATCCGATAAAGCCCTGGATCAGCGGGGAAAGATGGATTCCCCTGCTGGTTTGCTGACCGGTTTTCAGCGTGTCGCCACCGCGTGCCGCGGAGGGTTTACCGTGTGGATCCGTGGGTCGTCCCGGCTTCATCGCACCCCCCTGTGGTCGCATCGGCGCCGGTCCTCGGTTCTTACGTGGGATTGCCGGCCTGGCTGGTCCGTCACGGGCATGGCGCAAGGCTGCGCAATGGGCCCATTCCGGCGAAAAATCAAGTCCGATCCTAGCATCGCGAACTCCGAAACCTCCGGAAACGCGCGCCGGTTGCGCCGTAGCTCACATGGGTCCAGCGTGGGCTGCATGCTTCGGGCGCCCCCTGCGCCTAGGCTTGTCAGCAGGCAGCTCCAGCGGATCGGCTGCCTGGATGGCGTCAACGACGCCAGGCAAGAATCCCCACCGCTTCCCTGGGGAAGCAGAAACAAGGAGTTCCCCACCATGGGTCGACGAGCCAAGGCCACCGCGGCAGCCCCCGCCCGCAACCACTCCCTGTTGGGTTGGGGCATTTTCCTGGGCATATTGCTCGGGGTCTGCGCCGTGCCCTTGGGCATGAGCGTGAATGCGGGCATCGCGCTGGCCGGAACCTGCTTCGTTGTCTTCTTCGTCATCTGGTTCATCAGCGCCACGCACAAGACCAGCCCCTAGCAACTAACTTGCTGCTATCCGGGCCAGACACATGTATCCAGGCAAGACCATCCCCCGGTCCGCCAGCCCGGGTCGGGCAGGGGCCAGCCATACATGAACCGGGGCCACTGCCACACACACACAGGTTTTACCGCCGGCGCGGGATCAACTTCCTCGCGCACCGCGGGTCACCGGGACCACGCCCGCCGGCACAAGCATCGGGTAAGTTTGGCTTGTGCCTATTTCAGCTGAAAAAATTGTATGGATCGACTGCGAGATGACGGGGCTGTCCCTGGAGCATGATGCATTGATCGAAGTTGCGGTCCTGGTGACCGATGCGGAACTGAACATCCTCGGCGAGGGTGTCTCGGTGGTGATCAAGCCTCCGGTGGCCGCCATGGACCAGATGAACGACTTCGTGCGCAACATGCACATCACCAGCGGCCTGATCACCGAGCTCGATGCGGGCCTTGAGATGGACGAGGCGCAGCGCATCGTCATGGACTACATCCGCTCCTACGCGCCGGAACCGGGCAAGGCCCTGCTGGCCGGCAACTCGGTGGGCACGGACAAGAACTTCCTGGCCCGCGACATGCCGGAAGTCATCGAGCACCTGCACTACCGCATCCTGGATGTATCCACCATCAAGGAGCTCGCCCGCCGTTGGTACCCGCGGGCCTTCTTCGCGGCCCCGGCCAAAACCGGCAACCACCGCGCCCTGGGCGATATCCAGGACTCCATTGACGAGCTGAAGTACTACCGTGCCACGGTGATGGTCCCGGCCCCGGGCCCGGATTCGGCCACCGCCAAGGCCGCCGCGGCCGCAATTTCCGCGGAATCCCGGGCCGACTAGGCCCTGTGGTGCAGAACACACGCCAAAAGGGGCAATCCGAGTTGGCACTGCACCCCAAAGTGTGTGTAATATAGTTCTCGTTGCCAAGCCGAACGGACGAGAGTTCGAACGGATGAAGCAACTAGCCTCACGGCGAACTTGGTGGGTATAGCTCAGTTGGCAGAGCATCTGGTTGTGGTCCAGAAGGTCGCGGGTTCAATCCCCGTTACTCACCCCAATGAAGCCGCTTCCGGAATTTTCCGGAAGCGGCTTTTTCATTCCCTCCGCAATGCGCATGATGCGCGGAGTCGTCGGGAGTGAAAGAAGCACAAGTTCAAACCGGTTGAACTCGGGCACGGTGCGCAGGCGCCGGCTCCCGCGGAAAGGGCAATTCCCCCATGAAACGCACACTCCTGGAAGAAGACCACGAGCAGTTCCGCGAACTTGCCGCTGAATTCAATTCCCGCGAGATCGCCCCGCACTACGCAGCATGGGATGCGGCGCACATGATGCCCCGTTCGATGTGGCGCGCGGCCGGGGAGGCTGGCCTGTTGGGTCTGGCCATTCCCGAGGAGTTTGGCGGCATGGGAATCGATGACTACCGTTACCGCGTGGTGCTCGATGAAGAATTCGTGCGCTGCGGTCACCTCGGCGTCGCACTTGCCTTCCACCTGCAAGACGACCTGGTGCTCCCCTACCTGCTGGCCTACGGCTCCACCGACCTGAAGTCACGATGGCTTCCGGGCATGGCCGAGGGATCCACCGTGACCTCCTGCGCGCTGACCGAACCCGGCGCAGGCTCCGATTTGCGCGGCATCCGCACCAAGGCAGTGCGCGATGGCGATGACTGGCTGCTCACCGGGCAGAAGACGTTCATCGGCAACGGGGTCTCCGGGGACGCGGCACTGGTGCTGGCCCGCACCGACGGCGGCACCGGGCGCGGGTCCCAGGATTCCTACTCGCTGTTCATGGTCTCCCGCACGGAGGGCTATTCCTGCGGCAACCAATTGGACAAGATGGGCGTACGGGCCTCGGACACCGCCGAACTCTTCTTCGATGCGGTGCGTGTGCCGGGCGCCGACCTGATCGGCGAACTCGGTGCCGGCCTGCGCTATGTGAAGGAACAACTCCCCCAGGCGCGTTTGGCGATCGCCGTGGCGGCCTCGGCCGTGGCCCGGGCATCGTATGAACAGGCGCTGCAGTACGCAACCGACCGGCACGCCTTCGGCGATAACCTGCTGCAATTCCAGAACACCCGCTTTGAACTTGCTGACATGTTGACCGCGGCCGCGGTCACCGAGCTTTACGTTGACCGCGCGGTGGAGTCCTTCAACGCGGGTGAACTCGATGATATCGACGCGGCGCAGGTAAAATTGTGGGCATCCGAGCGTGCCAAGGAGATCTCCGACCGCGCACTGCAGGTCCACGGCGGGTACGGCTATATCCTCGAATACCCGATTGCCCAGGCCTTCCTCGCTGCCAGGTTGCTCACGATCTTCGGCGGCACCAGCGAAATCATGCGCGAAAGCATCGGACGCTCGCTGGCCGCCGGCGCCTGAGCCGCCAACCTGCACGTGGTACCACCGGGGGCCCCGCCCGCCCCGGGCACACAACTTCATGCACCACATCACCACCAGGAGAAACACCTTGAGCATTCGCCCAGTCACCATCTACGGAGAACCGGTGCTGCACACCCGTGCGGCAGAGGTCACCGAGTTCAACGACGAGCTGCGCCAGCTCATCACCGACATGTACGAGACCATGGACGCGGCCAACGCCGTGGGCCTGGCCGCCCCGCAGGTCGGCGTCGGACTGCGCATCTTCACCTACGCCTTTGAGCACGAGGACGATGCCCCGACCCGCGGCGTGGTGGTCAACCCGCGACTGACCCTCTCCAAGGTCTCGCAGGGCAACCCCGACCCGGACGACGACGTCGAGGGCTGCCTTTCCGCCCCGGCACTGAACTTCCCGCTCAAGCGCGCCGAGTTTGCCCGCGTCGAGGGCTTCGACGCCGAGGGCAACCCTATCGCCTTTGACGCCACCGACTGGTTTGCGCGCATCATGCAGCACGAATACGACCACCTGGACGGCTACCTCTACGTGGACAAGCTCAACGAGAAGTGGGCCAAGCGCTGGAAGAAAGCCAAGAAGTCCCTTGAATGGGGAGTTCCGGGGCTGACCTGGATGCCGGGTACCGACGAGGATCCGTTCGGCCACTAGGCCCCCTGCGCAGTATACCGGGGGCACTCCCCGTCCAGCGCGGCCCATGCGGCGCGCCACCCACCTCAAGCAGTATTAGGAACATCAGCCATGAGCAACTCCTCCACGGTGGACATGACCCAAGCGGTGCTGGATTTGTGTGCGGTGCCCGCGATCGACCGCGAAACCTGCGCACGCATGCTGGCAGGCTCCGCTGATGCCGGAACGCGCCGGGCCATCGAGCTGCTCGCCGAGCGCTGGGGCGATCCCGATGCCGCGCTGCCCAAGCACGTCGAGGGCATCAGCGAACACCAGTGGATCGAGGCGCTGCTGCGCTTCTCTCCCCTGGCCGCCGAACGGCTCGAGGAGGCAGGGGTTTCCCCGGCGGTCATTGAGGCCACGCTGGCCGATGTGGGCAAGCAGCTGGAACTGCACCGGGCCACCCATGGCGAATTTGGGCTCGCCACATGGTGGTGGCTGCTACTGCATTTCGCCGGGCTGTTGGTGCGCCTTGGCCGGCTGCAATTTCACCTGCATCTCGAGAATCCCGCCGGAGCGTGGGTGGTGGGGATCCACATTCCCGGGGACGGTTCGCTGGATCCGGCCGCCGTGGATGCGTCGCTGAAGCAGGCCGCTGCGTTTTATGCCCGGCACTACCCGGACGTTGCCATCGAGCACGCATATTGCGATTCGTGGCTGCTGGATCCTTATTTGTCCGCCGGGATGCCCGGCAGCAACATTGCCGCCTTTGCCGCGCGCTTCACCGACGTTGACTTGCGTGACAAGCCGGCCGATGCCCTGTACTTCACTTTCCGGGTGCCAGCGGATGCCGACGTTTCGACGCTGCCGCGCGATTCATCGCTGCAACGGCTGGTGCTTGAGCGGATTGCCGCCGGTGGGATCTGGCAATGCGGGAAGGGAACCACCCCTTGGCCCGCAGTGCCAGAGCCCGCAGCACTGCTGCCCGCGCTTCCACCGCCGGTTACCGTTCAAAACCTGCGGTAGTCTCCCTGGCCGGCTAGCCACCTAGTCGCTGATCGGCTGGATGAAAAAGATCTCGCTTGCACCGGCGGCCGTGCCGCATTTCGCGATTTTCCTGCGGTCAGCCTCCATGACCGGTGCACGCCCACCGGCAAATTTCACTTTTTCGCCCACCAGGTATTTGTGCCCCTCGATATCGATTCCCGGTGCCTGCCCTGCCACCTCGGTCAACATCGTCGTGCCTGGGAATACCGGTAACTCCACGCTGCCTTCGGCGGTTTTCACCCCGAGGCAGTTTCCCGGACCCGTGGTGAGTGTCCCCTGCAGCAACGCCTGATCTGCTGCGTCTTGTAAACCAACGTTGGAGTGGATGAAGCGCGGGGTCGAATCCGAAAGTCCCAGAACAACCTTCACCGGGTTACCGGAACCTGCCCCGGTTGGCCCGCTTGCCGAGTCGGGCACGCCGGCGGTGCACGAAACCAGAACTGAAACCAGCAGTGGCAGCACCAACAATGTGGTGATCAGCGTCGATTTATTCATCGGTTCCCCGTCTTCCGTTGTTCGGGTGCCGGAGCCGGCCGCCAGAGCCGGCCACCGGCATTGGGTTTAGCCTAGCCTCACGGGGTGCGAGGTGCCGATGTGACGATGGTTAGGCAAAAAGCACAGTACATACGTGGGCACAGGCACGGCCCCGGGCACAAGAAAGCGGGCCGCGCGCACCAAGGAAATTGATGTGCACGGCCCGCTGACTAGCCACCCAACCCGAAGCCATCGGGCCACAAGGCGGATTTAGACGCTGGCGACCTGGGTTGCGGCAATGGCCGGAACCGCCACCGGGTGGGTGCCGGCCATCGTTTCGATGACACGGACCACCTGGCAGGAGTAGCCGAATTCGTTGTCGTACCAGACGTAGACGACTGCGTTCTTCTCGGACACGATGGTGGCCAGGCCGTCAACGATGCCGGCGCGGCGCGAGCCGACGAAGTCCGAGGAGACAACCTCGGGCGAATCGATGTAGTCGATCTGCTTGTGCAATTCGGCGCCCAACGATGCCTCGCGCAGGTAGTTGTTCAGCTCGTCCTTGTCCGTCGCCGTTTCCAGGTTCAGGTTCAGGATCGCCATGGACACGTCCGGGGTGGGGACGCGGATGGCGTTGCCGGTGAGCTTGCCTTCGAGCTCCGGCAGGGCCTTGGCCACTGCCTTGGCGGCACCGGTCTCGGTGATGACCATGTTCAGTGCCGCCGAACGGCCGCGACGCTCTCCCTTGTGGAAGTTGTCGATCAGGTTCTGGTCGTTGGTGAACGAGTGGACCGTCTCGACGTGGCCGTGCACGACGCCGTAGCGGTCGTTCAGCGTCTTGAGCACCGGGGTGATGGCATTGGTGGTGCAGGATGCTGCGGTGACAATCTTGTCTTCCGCGGTGATGTCACCGTGGTTGATGCCGTGCACGATGTTCTTGAGGTTGCCCTTGCCCGGTGCGGTGAGCAGCACGCGGGCAACGCCCTTGGCTTCAAGGTGCTGGGACAGGCCTGCCTCGTCGCGCCAGCGGCCGGTGTTGTCAACCACGATTGCGTTGTTGATGCCGAATTCGGTGTAGTCGACGGTGGCCGGGTCGTTCGAGTAGATGACCTGGATCAGCGTGCCGTTGGCGAGGATGGTGTTGTTTTCCTCATCCACGGTGATGGAGCCGTCGAACGGTCCGTGGACCGAGTCGCGGCGCAGCAGCGAGGCGCGCTTGACGATGTCGTCATCCGAACCCTTGCGCACGACGATGGCGCGCAGGCGCAGGCCGTAGCCGCCGCGTTCGATGAGGATGCGGGCCAGCAGGCGGCCGATGCGGCCAAAGCCGTAAAGCACGACGTCGGTGGGCTCTGCGTCGGTGGCGCCAGCCTGGCCGACCTTTTCGCCGAGCTCCTCGGTGAGGAATGCCACCAGGTCCGCGGAACCGGACTCGACGAACTTCTTGTTCAGGCGGCCCAGGTCGATGGCTACTGCGCCGATGTTCAGGGAATCAATGGCCTGCAGCAACGGCATCGTCGCCTCGATGGAGAGCTCTTCGCCCTCGATGCGGCGCACCACGCGGTGTGCCTTGAGGATGTTGATGGCCGACTGGTTGATCAGCTTGCGGCCATAGATGGAGGTCACAACGTTGTTGTTGCGGTACAGACGACCGATCAACGGGATCATGGCCTCGGCGAGCTCTTCGCGCCCGCTCCATTCCTGTAGGGCTGCGACAGACTGCTGGGTCACTGAGAATCCTTCCAATTCAGCCGGCTGGCGATCCTTGAGCCGGTTGCTACCGTAAAAGCACCTTTGCAGAAACGGTTGTTCGGGGTATCAGGATCTTTCCCCGCGGCCTAAGCCTGCTCACCATTCTAGTCGGTGTGGCTCGCTATGGACGCAGCGCCCCGGTGAGGTCAATCACAGGGCGACGGTGGGAGGCCGTGGGCGCCGTTCCCGGGGACACCTGAGTGCCACCCGAAGGCTCGGCAGATCAGTGCCGCTCCGAAGTGCCATCTACTTGTATTGATCCGCTGCCGGCACTGGTTCTGGACTGGGAAACCGCATGCGGTGCAGAGCTGGCTGCCGCTGCTTGGGGCACCCACGGGTTCACGCCATCGTCCAACCAGGTCAGCGTGTCCCTCCAGAAGGTTTCGGCATACCGCGCATGAAACAGTGCAAAATGGCCGAGCTCCGGCCGGTCCAGGTCCGTTGGCGAAATACGGGCCAGCTGGTGCGGTGCATTAGGCGTGTAGGCAAGGGCCCGGTGCATGGCCCGGCTCGTCGCAAACGGGTCATCGGTGGCGGCCACGGCGAGGATCTGCGCATCCAGTGCCAGTTGGTTCCGTCGCATGGCCGTACGCTCCCCGGCGGGACCGGCAGCGGTGAAATTCTTGCGGCTGCGGGCCCAGTCAAGCGCTACACCCCGGGGCAGGTCCTCGAGCCATCCGCGGTCCTTGCCGGGGAAAAAGCCGTGGCGCCAGGTGGCCAGCGGCATGACCAGGAGCCAGCGGCGCAGGAAGTCCCCGCGCTGGCCTTGCGCGTAGTCGCGCCAGTAGGCGTGTTGCGCGCCAACCGTGAGAATGCGCGTCAGGTGCTTGGACTCCTCGGCCAGCCCGACGCCGAAACCACCGAAACTGTGGCCGACAAAATGCAGCGGCAAATCCTGGGTATTGCTGCGTGCCCAGCGGAGCACCGCATCGATGTCGCGGTGGCCCCAGTGGTGCCAACGGGCCTTGAACCCCTTCAAAGCAGGTGGCGCCGAGGCGCCGATCCCCCGGTAATCAAAGGTAATGGCCAGGAATCCATGGTCTGCCAGGAACGCAGCATAGCGGTGGTAGTACGTGGCAAGCACGCCTGTGGCACTGGCGATGACCACCACTGCCCTGGGCCGCATGCCACCCGGTGGCAGGAACCGGTGCCCGTGCAAGATGAAACCGTCGGTGCAGGTGATTTCGAGGCGGATCACAGGGACGCGTCCTTGGCACCAGCGCCCGGAGCATCGTTTGGCCCGTCGCGAGGAACGTCACCTGGAACGTCGTCTGGAACGTCGCATGGAACCACGCTTGGCTCGCCGTCGGACCCAGCATGCTGGCTCGGGCGGAGATGGAATCCTGCCAGCGGGTCCCGGTCCTGGCCCTGGGCGGACTGGACGATCTGGCGTTTTTGTTCGTCGCGTTCAATGCGGGCAGCGGTTGACGCCGGGTTGTACACATCGTTCAGGGCGTCAAAGAACCCTGAGGAGCCACTGGAACCCGGGGTGTTTTCGGGGAACCGGAATTTGGAGGCGGCCCAGAGCAGCAACAAACACAGCACCGGGATGCCGATAAGCCAGAACAACCATTCCATGGCTCGAGTCTATCCGCGCGCCGGCGCCAGGACCCGGATTTCCCAGGTGGTTTAGGGGGTTTGTGCGGACGGGATGGCGCGTACGCCGGGTTTTGTGCCGCGGTCGGTTACCCGAATCGCGGTGACGATCATCTATCTAGGAGTGCCGTTGCCGACACCCTCAAGCGGTCCACCCGATTGCATAGAGCGAACAACCCAGCAATCTGTCTGACCTTGCTCCGGGTGGGGTTTACCTAGCCGCCCCAGTCACCTGGGGCGCTGGTGGTCTCTTACACCACCGTTTCACCCTTACCCTTGCGGGCGGTCTATTCTCTGTGGCACTGGCCTGCGGGTTACCCCGAGTGGGCGTTACCCACCACCCTGTTCTGTGGAGCCCGGACGTTCCTCGGGCCACTTGCGTGGCACGCGATCGTCTGGCCATCCCGTCCAGCGTTCAAGTCTAGTCCCATTGGCGGGATGCCAGAAACCAGTGCTTGCCGCAGTGGCAACTGCTGATTGGCATTCTCGATCGTGTTCACGAAAACGGGAATGCCCCGCGAGCCGACTAGGCTTGACGGGTGCTGATTTTGCTTCCGCCCTCAGAGGGCAAACAACCCGCGTCCAACGGTGAACCATTCGATGCCGATGCGCTGCAGTTCCCTGAATTGAATGCGCACCGGCTCCGGCTGCTGGAGGTGCTGGCCGGGGTGTCCCGCGGCGAAGATGCCCTTGATGTGCTGGGCGTCGGCAAGTCGTTGGTTGAGGATGTCACGCGCAACATCGCATTGCACACCGAGCCCGCGGCACCCGCGCATTCGGTCTACACCGGCGTGCTGTTCGAGGCGCTGGGGTACGCACGGTTGGACGCTGCGCAGCGGAAACTTGCCGATGAGAGCATCCTGGTGATATCCGCGTTGTGGGGTGCCGTGGGATTTGCCGACCGCATTCCCGCGTACAGGTTGTCGATGTCCGTGAAGTTGCCGGAGATCGGGAAGCTTGCCAGCTGGTGGAAGCCGACGTTGGCACCGGTGCTCGACGCCCGGGCACAGGGCGAAATGGTGGTTGATTGCCGCTCCAGCACCTATGCCGCGGCCTGGGTCCCGGCGCCCGGGCAAACAGTCGGGGTTTCGGTGTTCCAGTTGCGCGGCGGGGTACGCAAGGTGGTCTCGCACTTCGCCAAGCACACCCGTGGCGAGCTCGCCGCCCACCTGATTTCGCGCGGCAGCGGGGTTTCGACACCCGGGGAGCTGCTGGCCGCGGCGCAGGAACGCTGGGAAGCCGAACTGGTCCCCGGAACCGCGCGCAAGGCGCACCAGCTGAACATCATCCTGCCCGAGGACCACGCGTTCAGGGCTGTTGGCTAGGCTCTTCCGCACAGGTCGGCCCGGCGTGGATCATGCGTCGGCCACGAGCTCAAATTCGAATCCGTCGGGGTCGACGAGGTACGCGGCATAGTGCTGCGGGCCGCCGGCAAACGGGTGCTTGTCGGCAAACATGAGCGAAAATCTGTGTTGCTGGGCTGCCTCGGTGAGCGCGTCGACCTGGGCCCGGGTTCCGGCGCTGAATGCCAGGTGGTTAAGGCCAGGCGCACAGCGCTGGTGTGGCTCGTCCAGCACATCGGCACCTGATTCGAGCACTATGTAATCGTGCGCGCCCTGGTAGCTGAGTCCATCGGGCCAGGACTCCCCCGGGGTGTAGCCGAGACTTTCCAGCAACCACCCGATGGTGGCCCTTGAGGCTTCCACGTCGCGAACCCAGAGTTCAGTGTGGTGCAACCTTCCGGTGCGCGGTGCCAACGACGGCCGGTCGGCAGGGCTCATGCTCCCCATTCGGAGTTGCGGACCAGGATGGCTCCGGAATCCGGGCAGAAAACAATGTCGTCTACCGGGGCCGCCTTGATTTCCGCGAGGTCCCCTGCGGCCAAGGCGATGCCGCTGGCCTCGGAGATCCCGTGGAAGAGGCGTGCGGCACCGATGCCGCCGCGGGTGCGCGTGCGTTCGTAGATGGCCAGCAGGGACTCATCGAACGTGGCCGCCAATTCCTTGCGCGCGGATTCCACCTCGGCATTTTCTGCCTTCAGAGCCGCAACAGCTGCGTCGCGGCGGGCAGTGTGTGCTTCGAGCTCGGCGGCCCGCCGGTCTCGATGCGCAGTGGCTGCCTGGTGTTCGGCCTGAAGCTCTTCGAGTTCCCCCATGAGCTCAAGTTCCGCGTCCTCAAGCTCGTTGCGTCGCTTGGTCAGCGATTCAATTTCATGGGACAGCGCCATCATGTCGCTGGCGGATCCGGCGTTCTTGTCGATACGCGCCTGGTCCTTGTTGATGTGCGTGGTGACCTTTTCGACCGCCGCCTCAGAGGCCTTCAGCGCTGTTTCATGCGCTGCCAGGCGCGTGGCGACCTCGGCCAGCGCCGTTGACGATTCCTCGAGCAGGGCTGCCGCGGCATCGACTTCGGCGTCTTTCGAGGCCTCGGTGATGGTGCGCTTGAGCTTGGTGATACGCGAATCAAGCTGCGCCAAATCCAGGAGTCGAAGTTGTTCCGCCGGTGCTGCCTTTGCCATGGTGTCCTCCGCAATGCGCTCGGCGCCCGCTGGGGCGGCGGGTACCAGGCGATCAACGATCGCTTAGCCCCAACACTAGCGAGCCACAGGTCATCGCGTGGTACCCGACCCGCCGGAGTGCCGGCCCGGGCTTGCGGCCGGCGCGCATCGATCCGGTGTTGGGTGTTCGGTGGTGGCGGGGGTCAAGCGGCGGCGGCAAGTGGGTGGAAGACCCAGTTCCGCGTCGGGCGTTGCATCGGATCCCGGGATGCGGACTGCACCACGTAGGGCACGTCGTTGATGAATACGATCCGGAAGTGGCCGGCGTGGAAGGCTGTATGGCACAAAACGCACAGCAACACCCCGCGGTTGACCCGGGTTTGCCCGCCCTCGGACCATGCGTCGACGTGGTGGGCCTCGGTCCGGTTCGCGGACATGCCACAGCCGGGATTGATGCAGCCGCGGTCGCGGGCGGCGATCGCACGTTTTTGGCCCTTGGTGAAGAACCTGCGTTTCCGTCCCAAATCCAGGGGCTGGCTGTTCCCGCCCATCACCAGCGGCAGGATTCCGGCGTTGCAGGCAAGCCTGCGGGCGGATCCCGCCGACAGCTGGTCGCCGTGTCCGGTGATTCCGTGCCCTTCGGTGGCCCCGCGGAGCGCGTCGTAATCAATCATCACGAGCATCTCTACGCGGGAGTTCATCGGCATTCCCGGGTCGCCGGCCCGCCGCGGGCCACTGGTGGAACGCAGGGCATCGAACACTGCCTGGAGCAGGCGCCGGGCGCGGATCCTGGAGTTTGCCTCCTCCGGGGATTCACCAGGCAACCTGTCCACCAGTGGATCCTGCTGCGAGCCCGGCAGCGCATCCCGTGATGCTCCTGGGAACTGCTCCGGCGCCATCGCCGCCGGTTGGCCGACGTCGGTGAAACCTGCGCGTGGGCGCTGGTCCAGGGGTGTCGCCGGGTCCACCGCCCATTCGGGAATCAACGCCGGCTGATCCGCGAATGTGGTGTTTGGATCCGCATCCGCGTCCGGACCGGGGGCCGGGTCGCCGACTGGCACAGGGGCTGGTTTTCCGGAGGTGGTGTGCGGGTTGTTCAGGTCGTCGGCGATCGTGGTGAGCAGTTCGTGGCCCTCGGCATCGGTGGTCAGCTCCCAGATGTGCCCGGTGGGCCGCTTGCCGCGGTAGCGCAGGCCCAGGTAAGGGTCGATCTCCGCTTCGGTGCGTTGGACTGCCTGTCGGTCCATTCGGGATTCCTCTTCCTTGATCAACTTGCCGACGGTTTCCGAGTCGTGACTGGCCACGGCGCGTGCCGCGAGGTCTTCGAGATCGGCGGCGGCCTGTCCCGGGTGCGGCTGGGCGTTCAGGGTCGGGATCAAGGAACCAAGTTTCCCCGCGGTGTTGGCAATCAGCTTGGGGTCTGCGGTGGCGTTTTGCAGGATCCCGCCAAGCACCGGGAACTGGGCTTCAAGCTTTTCTCCGGTGGGCCCGGTATGTGGCAAGAGCCTTTGATAGCTGGTCATCCGGTGCTTGGCCTGGAAGTAGGTCAGCCGCAGCCTGTTCTTGAGCAGGTCGGCGGCGTCGCGGTTCAGCAGTTTGCGCCCCGGCGGGATTGTCTTGTCGGATGGCAGTTTCAGGGTCCCGGCGGCGAATTCATCGAGGCGGGCCAGCACATCGTTCAGCTCGACCAAGGGGGTTTCCGCGCTGGTGTGCGCCTCGGCTTCGAGACAGGCACCCGCGGCCAGGAGCTGGCCCAGGCCCGCGACGCGGTGGAGATCCTCGGCAAAATGTGCGAATGCTGTGGCCCGCACCGGCGAATTCCCGATGCCTGCAACCGCACGGGCAAGTTCGGCCTTGAGCACCGGGGCCAGCACCGCCACAATGCGCAGGTGATCGACAGGTGCCTGCTGGCTGCCGGTCTCCCCCGACGGGGATACTGCCAGGGCGCTGGCGATGGCGGTGCTCACCGCCTGCTCGATGCCGGGGACCAGAGGCTGCCCGCCGGGACCCGTTGCCGTGTTGGACATGGCAGCAATGGTGGACCTGGTCCGGGAAACGAATCCAGGCCGCCGGCCGGATTGTGGATAACCGTGCGGGCGGAAAAGCGTTCGGCAGCAGACCGTTGAGGCGCTTGGCTACGGGGTGAGGATGAAGTCCCAGGGGTCCGAATTTACGTTGGAGACCTCGGTCTGGACCTCGTGCCCCATTTCCGCCAGCACGTCGGCCAGGGCCCTGGCGCCGGAGGGCAGCCAGAGCCATTCGCTGGCGAAATGGGAAACGTCGATCAGGTATGGCTTGCCGTTCAGCGATGCCTCGCGGGCCTCGGAGGCCGGGTGGTGGCGCAGGTCCGCGGTGACGTAGACGTCGGCCTCGGCGGCACGTACCGCGTCGAACAGGGAATCCCCGGCGCCGCCACAGACAGCGATCTTTTGCACGATGCCGGCACGCTCGCCGGCCACGCGGACTCCGCCGGCCACCGAGGGCATCGCCTCGAAAACGCGCGCCGCGAAATCTGCAAGTGTCATCGGTTCGGGCAGCATGCCCACGCGTCCGATGCCTTCCTCCGGCAACCCGTCCTTGGAGGGCGCCAGCGGGGTGGTGTCGTGGATTCCCAGCACGTCGGCCATCACGTCGGAGACCCCTCCGAGGGCCGAGTCGGCGTTGGTGTGCGCGGTGACCAGGGCGCAGCCAGATTCAATGAGCAGGTGCACGGCCTCGCCCTTGAAGCCCGTGGCGGCCACGGAACTGACGGGCTTGAGCAGCAGTGGGTGGTGGGTGATCAGCAGGTCGGTGCCGCGGGCCACAGCGTCGGCAATGACTTCAAGGGTGGGGTCGACGGCGAACATGATGCGACGCACCGGGCGTTCGGGGCGTCCGACCACCAATCCAACCTCATCCCAGGCCTCGGCCAGGGAGGCCGGCCAGAGTTCTTCGATGGCCAGCAAGACATCGCCGAGCGTGGGCGTGGAGGCGCCGGGCCCGGGTGCCGCTGCGTCGGGATCCGGCTCGGTCCCGTCCGCGGCGCCAAGCTCGCCATCGGAATCTGGAGTTGGAATTGGATTATTGACGCTTGCCAACGAGGCGGTGTCCGGAGCACGCCCGGCGGATGCCGTTCCGGCGCCGGGCAGCTGCGCCGCATTTCCCGCGGCGTTCGCGACGGCCAGGGTATCCGGTGCCGACGTGGAGCTTGCGGGCCCGGTGGCCGTTTCAGGACCCGCCGGGTCGGAGACGATGCGCATGCCGTGTGGCTGTCCCTTGTTGCTTTGCATGCTTCTACCGTATCCGGACTGCGTGTCATTCTGCGCATGGGCGGGAATGAATTGCGGCGCGACGTGCTTGAGTATGAATGTGAACGATTTTTCAATTTCAGCCACGCCGATCCGATTTGAACCAACATCCGAGACCGGGACCGGGGCCGCGCTGCGCACTTTTGTCCTAGCCGGAGGCTGTTTTTGGTGTTTGGATGCGGTCTACCAGCGCACCCGCGGCGTCCATTCGGTGATCTCCGGCTATACCGGAGGCTGGGACCCGGCACCGGATTACCGCTCGGTGTGTTCGGGGAACACCGGCCATGCGGAAGCAGTCGCCGTAACATTCGACCCTGCCATCGTGCCCGAAGAAGTCATTTTGGACATGTTCTTCACCACGCACGACCCAACGACGCTGAACAGGCAGGGTTACGACGTGGGCACCCAGTACCGCTCGGCCTTCTTCCCGCTGGACGCCGCCCAAGAGTCGCTTTTCCGCGAATCCGCGCGGAAGTTTGCCGACCTGTACCCGGACCCGATCGTGACCACCTTTGAGGAACCCGCCGACTTCTTTGTCGCCGAGGGCATCCACCAGGACTACTACAACCGGTTCCCCTCGGAGGGCTACTGCCGGGTCATTATCGACCCGAAGTTGGCCAAAGCAAGGAAATATTACGCCGCGTGGCTCGAAGAGCCCGCTGCACCGCGTGGCTGACTAGGCTTGTAAAGAACAACTTGACCGCGGGGTTCACCCTGCTGGACCACACGTAAGTAAGGAAATCCCCCATGGCAAAGATCTACAACGACGTCACTGAAATCGTTGGCGGCACCCCGCTGGTACGCCTTAACCGTCTGGACAAGGATTTGCCGGGCAACGTTGCGGTGAAGCTTGAGTTCTACAACCCGGCCAACTCGGTCAAGGACCGCATCGGCGTGGCCATCGTGAACGCGGCGGAAGCCTCGGGAGCACTGAAGCCGGGCGGCACCATCGTCGAGGGCACCTCCGGTAACACCGGCATCGCCCTGGCCATGGTGGGTGCTGCACGCGGTTACAAGGTGGTGCTGACCATGCCCGAGACCATGAGCACCGAACGCAGGGTCATGCTGCGCGCCTACGGGGCCGAGATTGTGCTGACCCCGGGTTCCGAGGGCATGCGTGGCGCCGTGGAAAAGGCCAAGGAAATCGTTGCCACCACTGACAATGCCGTGTGGGCCCAGCAGTTCGCCAACGCGGCAAACCCGTCCGTCCACGAGTCCACCACCGGCCCGGAGATCTGGGAAGACACCGATGGCGCGATTGACATTTTCGTCGCGGGCATCGGCACCGGCGGCACCATCACCGGCGCCGGCCGCTACCTGAAGAAGCAGAAGCCTTCCCTGCAGGTCATCGCCGTGGAGCCGAAGGATTCGGCGATCCTCAATGGCGGCAAGCCGGGCCCGCACAAGATCCAGGGCTTGGGTGCGAACTTCATTCCCGAGGTGCTTGACACCGAGCTGTACGACGAGGTGCTTGACGCGGCGATCGAGGATTCGGTGTCAGTGGCCCGCGCACTGGGCACCCAGGAGGGCATCCTGGGCGGTATCTCCGCCGGTGCCGCAGTCTGGGGCGCCCTGCAGGTAGCTGCCCGCGAGGAGAATGCCGGCAAGCTGATCGTCGCAGTGGTTCCCGACTTTGGCGAGCGTTACATCTCCACCCTGCTCTTCGATGACATCCGCGGCTAAGCCTTAGACGCCCTTTCGGCGGGTCGGCCAGATCCGTGGTGAACTCCCCCCGTTGCGGGGATGCACATCACTGGATCTTCG
Organism: Paeniglutamicibacter antarcticus; assembly: GCF_900010755.1. GTDB lineage: Bacteria > Actinomycetota > Actinomycetes > Actinomycetales > Micrococcaceae > Paeniglutamicibacter > Paeniglutamicibacter antarcticus_B. The sequence goes on from NZ_CZJT01000081.1 coordinate 21,142, forward strand.
GGGCCGGTCCGCCGCTTTCGGGTTTCCGGGCCATCTGCCGGAAACCCTTCCCGAACCAGTTCCCACTGAAACAAAGGCCACGTTGTGAGTTTCTTTTCCCGATTGCGCGAGGATTTGGTCAGTGCAAGCGCGCATGACCCCGCGGCCCGCGGCAATGCCGAGAACTTCTTGGCGTACTCCGGGCTGCACGCCATCTGGATCCACCGGCTGACGCACAAGCTGTGGCAGAACCCCAAGACGCGCTTCCCGGCACGCCTGCTCTCGCAGGCCGGACGGTTCGTCACCGGCATCGAAATCCATCCCGGCGCCACCATTGGCCGGCGCTTCTTCATTGACCACGGCATGGGCGTGGTCATCGGCGAGACCGCGGAAATCGGCGACGACGTGATGATTTACCACGGGGTCACACTTGGCGGGCGTTCGCTGGCCAAGGTCAAGCGGCACCCGACCATCGGGGACCGCGTGGTCATCGGCGCCGGAGCCAAGGTGCTCGGGCCCATCACCATCGGTGCGGATTCGGCCATCGGCGCCAATGCTGTGGTGGTCAAGGATTCGCCGCCGGATTCGATCATCACCGGCATCCCGGCGAAGAACCGCCCGCGGACCGCCGAAGAGCACAAGCCAGCGGTGGATCCCGCCGAGTACATAGACCCGGCCATGTGGATCTAAACGGCTGAGGTATCCTGCCACCATTGATGCGGCGTCGAGTCCCTTTCCCTTGTGGGAGGGCCTCGACGCCGTTTTCATGTCCCGCTGTGTGGTGCCGGTCGCTCGGTGCCTGTTGCTTGGTGCAAGGTGTTTGGTGCCCCGAATCGACCAGCCGGGCAGCCAGCGAACCGTCCACAGCCGCGGGTTCCGTGCCGTAGCGCGGGCAGGCCACGGAAACGGGTTCCGGGAAGCAGCTCAGGACCACCCGGATCGTTCCGGAGCCGGCAACGACAGGGATTTCCGGAACTTGGCCCTCAGGCAGGGCGGCTTTCCGGGCTCACGGTTTTTGCCGGGTCCCGCTCCACGGAATCCCCCAGCGCCGCATCGATGGCACTCATCAATTCCGGCGGGATCACCACGCCCGAGGCCTTGACGTTCTCGGCCACCTGTTCGGGCCGCGAGGCCCCCACCAGTGCCGTGGCGACATTGGGGTTCTGCAACACCCAGGCGATGGCCAGCTGCGACATCTTCAGGCCCAGCTCGTCCGCGATGGGCCTGAGCTTCTGCACCGACTCAAGCACCGGATCCTCCATCAAGCGGGAAATGGTGCGCATGCCGCCCTTCTGGTCCGTTGCCCGGCTTCCTGCAGGAGCCGGCTGCCCCGGCAGGTACTTTCCGGAGAGCACGCCCTGGGCCATCGGAGACCAGACCACCTGGGACATGCCAAGTTCCCGGGAGGCCGGAATGACCTCGGCCTCGATCACGCGCCACAGCGCCGAATACTGGGGTTGGTTGGAGACCAGGGGGAAACCCGCAGCCCGGGCGAGCCGTTGGCCTTCGCGCAGCTGGCTGGCGGACCATTCGGAGACCCCGATGTACAGGGCCTTTCCGGCGCGCACGACGTCGGCAAACGCCTGGATGGTTTCCTCAAGCGGTGTTTCGTGGTCATAGCGGTGGGCCTGGTACACATCGACGTAGTCCATGCCCAACCTGCGCAGCGACCCGTTGATACCCTCCATGATGTGCTTGCGCGAGAGCCCGGCATCATTGGGTCCCTTGGGCCCGACCGGCCAGTAGACCTTGGTGAAGATTTCCAGGGATTCACGGCGCTGGGATTTCAGCGCGGCACCCAGCACCTGCTCGGCGGCGCCGTTTGCATAGGCATCGGCAGTGTCAAAGGTGGTGATGCCCGCATCCAGGGCCGCGCGCACGCAGGCGGTGGCCACGTCGTTTTCCACCTGGGATCCGTGGGTCAGCCAGTTGCCGTAGGTGATTTCGGTGATTTTGAGCCCGGAGGCCCCGAGGAATCTGTAGTCCATGGGCCCGAGCCTATGCCCGTAGTGAAGTCCCGACAAGGAATCGTCAACTGATCAGGAGTCCAGTGCCGGGTATTGGTGGGTGTCGGCGATGCGCATGCCGCCCTCGCCGACCCCGGCGGCCACACCGGGGAACGCAGGGCCCGATCCCCCAAGTATTTCAATCCAAAATACAAAATTACCGTTTACTTGACCGGATTCGACTGTTCATGAATGATTCACATCTATGTGCTTGGGTCAGACTCACGACTGCGCTGCCAGCCGGCGCGGTTTCCTTTGTGACTACCGGCCAGCTAGCAATATGCGGACGTACATCGCCCACGGCCACAGGCCGTGACACACCTTCGAGAGTTGGAATAATGTCGAGTCATACCTTCATGAGAGCCGGACTGGGGGCCGCTTTGGCCTTCGGCCTGGCCGTAGCCCCGCTGGCGATATCGCCGGCGCTGGCCACCGGCGAGTCGGTACCAGCGGAAACAACCGCCGCTGCCCCCGCCGCAAGCCCCGCGGCCACCGGCACGCCAAACGTGGTCATCAACGAGGCCTACCTCAACGGCGGCAGCGCCAACGCCAGCTACGTCAACAAGTTCGTGGAGCTGTATAACCCCACGAATGCAGATATCAGCCTCGCTGGTTGGTCGTTGCAGTACCGCTCGGCCACCGGGCAGGTGGCCCCTACCGGGCTGGCAGCGCTTTCGGGCACCATCAAGGCCAAGGACCACTACCTGGTCAAGGGAAACTCCAACGGAGCGGTCGGCAAGGCGCTTCCCGCGGCCGACGCCGATGCCACAGGATTTTCCTTTGCCGGCGGTGGCGGCACACTGCTCCTTTCCGACTCGAGCACCAGGCTGCCGGCTTCCCTCCCCACCGGATCCTTGGTGGGAACCGCCGGCGTCGTGGACCTCCTCGGCTACGGGACCTCAAACACCTTTGAAACGGCAGCGTCCTCCGCTGCGGGCGCCAGCACCTCACTGAACCGCACGGCCTTTGCCGACACCGACAGCAACGCGGCCGATTTCACCACCGCGGCCCCGTCGCCGGTGGGCACCGGCGGCGGCAGCGAACCCACCCTGCCACCTGTCGATTCAGGGTCCAAGACCATCGCAGAGATCCAGGGCGAAGGCGCGGCCAGCCCCCTGGTCGGCACCACCGTGACCACCAAGGGCAAGGTCACCGCTGCATACCCCACCGGCGGCTTCAACGGCTACTTCATCCAGACCCCCGGCACCGGCGGCGACCTTGACCTGGCAACCCACAAGGCCTCCGACGGTGTCTTTGTGTACTCCCCCGGCACCGTCGCAAACGTCAAGATCGGCGACTACGTCCAGGTGACCGGCCTCGTCAAGGAATTCGGCGGCGCCACGGACACGGCAACCACCACGGAGATCGACGTCGCAGCCGGCGGCATGACCCAACTTTCCGAGCCCGCCACCGAGGTCAAGGCCTCGGTCATCACGGTCCCGTCCTCGAACCAACAGCGCGAAACCCTCGAGGGGATGCTGGTTGACCCGCAGGGCGACTTCACCATCACCGACAATTACTCGCTGAACAACTATGGCGAGATTGGATTGGCCACGGGGAAAACCGCCCTGGTCCAGCCCACTGCCGTTGCCCCCTACGGTTCGCCCGCCTACACCGCCACGGTTGCCGAAAACACTGCACGCGCCATCAAGCTCGACGACGGCGCCAGCACCAACTTCCTCAGTGCCGGCGGTTCGGCGGTGCCACTGCCGTGGTTGAGCCAGCAAACGCCGATGCGCGTCGGTTCGACCTCGGAGTTCATGGCTCCTGTCATCTTCGACAACCGCAACAACGCCTACAAGTTCCAGCCATTGGAGGCACTCACTCCCGACAATGCCGCAGAAGTGCAGCCCATCACCTTTGGCAACAACCGCGCGGATGCGCCCCAGGACGTTGGCGGCAACCTCAAGGTGGCCTCCTTCAACGTGCAGAACTACTTCACCGAGACCGGTGACAAGAACCCCGCATGCCAGTTCTACACCGATTACAACGGCAACAAGATCAGCGTCAGGGGCGGTTGCGAACAGCGTGGTGCCGCCGATGCGGCGAACCTGTTGCGCCAGCAGGACAAGATCGTGGCCGGTATCAACGCCTCCGGCGCCGACGTGCTCTCGCTGGAGGAAATCGAGAACTCCGCCAAGTTCGGCAGGGACCGCGACAGCGCCCTGTCCACCTTGGTTGATGCCCTGAACGCGGCGACCCCGGGGGTCTGGGACTACGTCCGTTCCCCCGCGGCGGACCAGCGTCCGGCGGTCGGCGTCGAGGACGTGATCCGCACGGCCTTCATCTACAAGAAGGGCACCGCGGCGCCCGTGGGCGACTCGGTGATCCTGGATCACCAGGCGTTCACCGGCATTGCCCGGCAGCCGCTGGCCCAGTCGTTCAAGCCGGCAGATGCCGATGATTCGGCCAAGGTCCTGCTGATCGTGAACCACTTCAAGTCCAAGGGCTCGGCGATCGGCAACGACACCGACCAGGGACAGGGCAACTCAAACCTGGCCCGCACGGCCCAGGCCAAGGCACTGGTTGAATTCTCCACGAAGTTGCAGGCGGATCAGGGTACCGACAAGGTGCTGCTCATGGGCGACTTCAACGCCTACGGTTTTGAGGATCCCATCAAGGTCATGACCGACGCAGGGTACGTGGACCAGGATCCCAAGACCGGCAAGCATTCCTACAGCTTCGGCGGCATGGTCGGCTCCCTTGACCACGTGCTGGCCTCGCCTGCCGCGGAAGCCGTGGTCACCGGCGCGGATATCTGGAACATCAACTCCACCGAATCCATCGCCATGGGCTACAGCCGCTACAAGTACAACGCCATTGATTTCTACACGCCTTCCGCGTTCTCCGCCTCGGATCACGACCCGGTCGTCGTGGGCCTGGACCTGGGTGGCGCCCCGGCGGCCAGCCGGGACATCAACCTGTTGAACATCAACGACTTCCACGGCCGCATCGACGCCAACACCGTGAAGTTCGCCGGAACCGTGGAGCAGTTGCGCGCGGCCTCCGGAGACGCAAACACGGCATTGCTCTCCGCGGGCGACAACATCGGTGCCAGCCTGTTTGCTTCGGCGTCGCAGGAAGACAAGCCAACCATTGAGGTACTCAACGCCCTGGAGCTGCAGGCATCGGCGGTGGGAAACCACGAGTTCGACAAGGGCTATGCAGACCTCGATGGCCGCGTCACCGAGGCAGCCACCTGGGATTACCTGGGTGCCAACGTGTATGCAAAGGGCACCAAGACCCCGGTGCTTGACGAGTACAAGATCATCACCCTGAACGGCGTGAAGGTTGCCGTCATCGGCGCCATCACACAGGAAACCCCCACCCTGGTGACCCCCTCGGGGATTTCCGTGTTGGACTTCGGGGACCCCGTCGAGGCCGTCAACCGCGTGGCCAAGGAGATCACCGATGCCAAGCTGGCCGACGTGATCGTTGCCGAATACCATGAGGGCGCCGGCGCGGGAACCCCGGAGAACGCCACCCTGGAAGAGGAAATCGCAGCTGCAGGTTCGTTCCGTGAGATCGTGACGCAGACCAGCGCCTCGGTCGATGCGATCTTCACCGGGCACACCCACAAGCAGTACGCGTGGGACGCCCCGATCCCGGGCGTTGGCCCGGACGCGGCCCTGAAGACCCGCCCGGTGCTGCAGACAGGCAGCTACGGCGAGTTCATCGGCCAGATCACCCTGACCGTGGACACCGCCTCCGACGAGGTTGTTTCCTACACGCAGGGCAACGTGCCGCGCACCAAGGCCGAGGACGCGGCGCTGGTTGCCAAGTTCCCGCGCGTTGCTGCTGTCAAGACCATCACGGACAAGGCGCTGGCCGACGCGAAGGTTGCCGGCAGCGTTCCGGTCGGGAAAATCTCCGCGGACATCACCACCGCGCAGACCTTCGATGCGACCACCGGCAAGTACACCCGCGATGACCGCTCGGCAGAATCAACGCTGGGCAACCTGGTGGGCGATTCCCTGCTCGATGCACTGAAGTCGGCGCAGACCGGCGGCGCGGAGATCGGCGTGGTCAACCCCGGAGGGCTGCGTGCCGACCTGTTGTACAAGAACACCGGATTCGCCGACGGCGTTCTCACCTACGCCAACGCCAACGCGGTGCTTCCGTTCGTGAACAACCTGTGGACCACCTCGCTGACCGGGGCCCAGGTGAAGACCATGTTGGAGCAGCAGTGGCAGACAAATGCCGATGGGTCCATCCCCAGCCGTCCGTTCCTGAACCTGGGACTGTCCTCCAACATGGACTACACCTACGATTCAACCCGCACGCTGGGCGACAGGATCACCTCGGTCACCATCAACGGCGAGCCATTGGATGAAGAGCGTTCCTACCGGGTGGGCACGTTCAGTTTCCTGGCCACCGGCGGGGATAATTTCCGCGTCTTCACCCAGGGCACCAACACCAAGGATTCGGGCCTGATCGACAGGGATGCCTGGACCAAGTACCTTGGCCAGCAGTCCACAACCGCACCGATCGCCCCCGACTTCGCACGACGCGGCGTGGAGGTCATCGGTAACCCGGAGCGGGTCAACGCCAAGGGGGCCGTCAGTTTCCAGCTCAATAAGCTTGACCTGACCTCGCTGGGCAGCCCGAAGAACACCACCGTGAGGGTGGAGTTCACCGATGCCAAGGGCAAGAGCCGCGTGGTTGACACGGTGGGCGTGCGCGATGGATCCGCCAAGGTTTCCTTCACGCTGCCGGCCGATGCCCGCACCAGCGGCACCATCACCGTCACGGCCGCACCGAGCGGCACCACCGTGAACCTGCCGTTGCTGATCACCAACCCGAACGAGCAGTGCAAGCCCAAGCAGGACAAGAAGGCCTGCGTCTGACCATTCGGGCCTAAGCAAGGCGGCGCCCCCGGTTTCCTTTCCAGGAAGCCGGGGGCATCGCCGTCTGCGGGAATCGTCCTTCCAGATTCACGCCACATGCAAGCAGGCGATGTTCCGGTTGACCGGGACATCGCCTGCTGGGGGGTGAAGTGTGAAGACTAGTGGGTGTCTTCTGCTTCGATTTCGGTCTTGTCGCCGCTCCACTGCGTGTGGAACGAACCCTCAACATCCATGCGGTTGTAGGTGTGCGCACCGAAGAGGTCGCGCAGGCCCTGGGTCAACGCTGCCGGAAGGCGCTTGCGGCGCAGGCCGTCATAGTAGGCAAGCGAGGAGGAGAACACCGGAACCGGCACGCCCATCTGGACTGCCGTGGCAACCACGCGGCGCCAGGCCGGAAGCGCCACGGCGATGGCCTCGGCGAAGGCCGGGGCGAAGAGCAGGTTTGCCGGCTTCTCATCGGCCGCGTAGGCCTTGGTGATATCCGCCAGCAGGGCCGCGCGGATGATGCAGCCTTCGCGCCACAGCGAGGCGATCTCGTCGAGCTTCAGGTCCCAGTTGTATTCTTTGCCCGCGGAGGTGAGCATGTCCAGACCCTGGGCGTAGGAAACCAGCTTGGAAGCGAACAATGCCTGGCGCACGTCTTCAACGAAGTTTTCGCCAAGTTCGACGGCTACCTCGTGGCCGGCAAGTACTTCCTGGCCGATGGCGCGCTGATCGCGCTGCGAGGACAGTCCGCGGGCGAACACGGATTCGGCAATGGCGGAGATCGGGGAACCCAGGTCCAGGCCTGACTGCACGGTCCAGCGGCCGGTGCCCTTCTGGCCTGCGCTATCGACGATGACATCCACCAGCGGCAAACCGGTCTTGGCATCCACGTGGGCCAGCACCTCGGCGGTGATTTCGATCAGGAAGGAGGCGAGTCCGCCCTTGTTCCATTCTTCGAAGATTGCTGCCTGGGCGGCAGGCTCAAGGCCGGCGCCGGTGCGCAACAGGTCGTAGGCTTCGCCGATGACCTGCATGTCGGCATATTCGATGCCGTTGTGGACCATCTTCACGAAGTGGCCGGCGCCGTCGGTGGAGATCCATGCGCAGCATGGGGCACCGTCGATGGCCTTGGCGGAAATCTTTTCAAGCATCGGGCCCAGGGCGTCGTAGGACTCCTTGGATCCACCGGGCATGATCGAGGGGCCCAGCAGGGCGCCCTCTTCACCGCCGGAAACGCCAACGCCCACGAAGTGAAGGCCCTTGGTGGCCAGGTCGGCCTCGCGGCGGCGGGTGTCCTGGAAGTTCGAGTTGCCGCCATCGATGATGATGTCGCCTTCTTCGAGCAGCGGAACCAGGGAGTCGATGACCGAATCGACGGGGCCGCCGGCCTTGACCATGATCATCACGCGGCGCGGGGTTTCGAGGCTCGCGACGAGCTCTTCCATGGTTTCGGTGCGGATGAAGTCGCCTTCATCGCCGTGTGCGGCCAACAGGGCGTCGGTCTTGGCGACCGAGCGGTTGTGCAGGGCAACGGTGTAGCCGTTGCGGGCGAAGTTACGGGCAAGGTTTGCGCCCATGACGGCTAGGCCGGTGACGCCAATCTGTGCAGGCATGAAGTCTCCATCGTTTGCGAATATCGAAGCCGGGCAAGAAACCGGCACGATAAGCGCCGGGCACGGCTTCGTGACTACCCACCAGCTTAGTTTGTCCGGTACCCGCAATGCCAGAAGAACACGCTCCGTTGCCTTAAGTTGCCCCCGTGTTTTCGGGTCTTTTCGCTAGTTGACCGGGAAAATTGTGGGCGAAATAACCGATATGGTTGATTCATGCCCAATAGCTTGCATCAACGCGCGGTTGAACACGTCGGAAGCCGGATTGTCGACGGATCGATTGCTGCCGGTGAAGTGATCCTGGCTTCGCAGATCGAAGACGAACTGGGGGTGTCCCGCTCGGTGGTGCGTGAGGCCGTGCGGGTGCTCGCATCCGCGGGCCTGGTGGTTTCCACCAAACGCGTGGGCATCCGAGTCTTGCCGCCCGAGGACTGGAATCCTTTTGACCCGCTGGTGATCAGGTGGCGTTTGGCCAGTGGCGGGCTGGGTGCGCAATTGCGTTCACTCACCGAGCTGCGCGTGGCGGTCGAACCGATGGCCGCGGAACTTGCTGCCGAACATGCACCTGACGAATTCTGCGGTGAGCTGTTGAGTCTTGCGGCGCAAATGCGCCATGCCGGGCGTTCCGGGGACCTGGCGGCGTTCCTTGAGTTGGACATCCGATTCCATGCCTTGGTGCTGGCGGCATCGGGCAATGAAATGTTCGCGAACCTTGCACATCCCATCGGTGAAACGCTGCGCGGGCGCACAGAGCTCGGGCTCATGCCCGAACGTCCGCACGAGGAAGCATTGACCTGGCACCAGGATGTTGCCGATGCCATTTCCGCGCACGTGCCGCAGGATGCACGCGCCTCCATGGAAAAGATCATGCGCCGCACCAACCAGGAGATTTGCGGGGTCTGGGCGGAGCAGCCTCGGCTGTTCCCTCATCCGAAAGCCTGAGGTGCCAGCTGCCATCTAGTACCTGGGTACCAAAACGCAGCAAATCGATTGACTTTCGATAGATCGATATTGATACTCGATACATGAAACGGTCGGTTATCCTCGCATTGCGCGTGCTTCTGCTCCTGGTGCTACTGGTTTGGGTCCTGGGCCAGGTATGGGTGGTTCCGGCTTATGCCCGGGAATCCGCTGCATCGTTCCCGGAGGTGGCCTTCTTGGCAACGCCGTATACGGTCATCGGCATCCTGGCCATCGCCTGTGTGCAAGCGGGGTTGGCTGCCACCTGGATCTTGCTTTCCAAGGTGGACCGGAATGCGATCTTCACCGAAGATGCCTTCCGGTGGGTCAACCTGATCATCGGTGCCGCCATCGCACTGACATTCCTGACGGTGTTTGCAGGAGTCCATCTGCTGGCCGTCGTCGGGGTGGGCGGACCCGGGGTGCTGCTGGCGGTCACCGCAGCGGGAATCGGCGGCACCTCGATGGTGTTGCTAATGATTGTCATGCGCGGGTTGCTGCGCAGCGCCACGAATCTCGAGAACGAACTGGCCGAGGTCGTCTGATGGCCATCATCGTGGAGATCGATGTGGAGTTGGCCAAACGAAAGATGTCGGTCAATGACTTTGCCGAGGCCGTGGGGATCTCTACTGCCAACATTGCCCTGCTGAAAAACGGGCGGGCCAAGGCGGTGCGGTTCACCACCCTGGACGCCATCTGCCGGGTCCTTCAATGCCAGCCCGGTGAGATCCTGCGCTGGGTTCCCGACGAGCCCGGACTCCCCGGAGGTCCCCCCTGAGCACCCGGACGCGGACGACCGCCATCGTGGCCGCAGCCATCACCTTGCTGGCCGCGCTTACCGTGTGGATTGCCCCGTCCGTGAAATGGGACCAAGCCATGGATCAATGCATGAGCAGCGATCCGGGCGCAACCAGCTTTGAAATCCGCTGGAGCTATCTTCCGCCAGGCTACGTGTGCACCACGAGTGACCGCGAGCCCAGGAGCGAATCCTTAATTCCCTATGGGGCGCCCTAGCCGCGCCCGGCAACCGCAACCGCAACCGCAACAACCACGAAGCACAAAGCACGACGTACCAAAACCACAACCAACAAACGCTGACGGGGGCGATTCCCTGCCCCTTGGCGTACCCGGGATCGGAGAGAACATGAGTGCACCAAACCTCGAAAACAGCGCCCCTTCCACGGAGCACAGGCCCGCGGAGTTCATTCCATGGCTTGAGTATTTCCGGAGCAACCCTGCCTACCACCGGCTCATCGAAGCGGGCATCGACTGGGACGCGCCACTAACGCTGGACCCGGGCACCATCCAAGCCTTCGCGCGTTCGTTCCAACGCTTCGAGCTGGGCGAAAGCGGTGAAGGAAAGCGCCTCCTCGCCAAGGCTGCGCTGCACGATGACCCCGTCTATCTTGCGGCGCTTGAATTGCTGGTGCGCGAGGAACAAAAGCACTCAGCCCTATTTGGCCGCGGGCTTCAACACCTCCGGGCCCCCAGCCTGGATGCCCATTGGTCCGACGGGGTGTTCACCTTCCTGCGCCGGAGGCTCGGCCTGCGCACCGAACTTGGCCTGTTCCTGATCGTCGAATCGGTGGCCATGGGCTACTTCACGGCGCTTGCCGAAGCGGCGCCCGATCCGGTGCTGCGGGGCATCGGGCGGCGGATCGCGATCGACGAGCGAAACCACATCCGTTTCCAGATCGACCGCCTGCGCCGGGGTTTTGCCCACACACCGCGTGCCGGCAAGCTACTGATGGGGTTGACGTGGACAGCCATTGCCGCAGGGTCCGCGGCCGTCCTGGTGGTTGACCACGGACCCGCGTTGCGGGCCTGCGGGCTCTCACCTTTACGCTACTGGCGCGATGCCATGCGGGAATTCGGCCGAGCCGCCCGTCTGGTGCTTGGGAACGGGGCCCCCGAACCCTTGGGCCCGGTCGCCAACGACTTCCGCTAACACCCTGGACCTGGGGCGAGACAGCGATTCGCCGGACAGCAACCCGGCAAGCGCCCGCAAGCGCCCGCATGCGGGCGCTATGCTGGCAGCACGGCAGGTTTCCCTGCCATCGCTGCGACGCTGGAGCGTTTCACATGAATGAAAACGAACTGCCGCACCTTGTCACCCTGATCGGCGCGCTGCGTGCCGCGCGGACCGAGGACAGCATCTTTGGCACCGTCACCCAAGCAGAAAGCAAGTCGGCCCGCGCAGCAACATTTTCGGTGCGGGCCCGGACCAATGAGGGGACCTACGAATACGACGAGGTGGGCACCGGCCATTCGGTGGTCTACAACCCGTCCGAGGCGTCACTGCGGGTCACCTACGACGGGGAGCCAAGCTCCAAATCGTTCGGGAACCCGCATTTTCCGATGTTTGCCCCGGCGCTTGGCATGTTCAGCCCGCTGGACCTGCCCATCTGGGGCGGAAGCGCCGACGGGAACACTGTAACCTCGGTCACGCCCGGGCAGGCCGGGTACATGCGCGTCGAGTTTGGACACAAGGACGATCCGTTTAGCCCGGGAACGCGCGGATACGCAATCATCGACCTTGCACTGGGCGTGGCCATGGAGATGCAGTTCCAGGGGAAGCATTTCACCACCACCAACGTGCGGACGCTGCCGCTGCTGCGGGGATTCGACAGGGAATTCGATTCCTAGGTCCAGTTCGCGGAATCGACAATCCGGTTAAACAACGAAACACCCGCCCGGAACTCTAACGGGAGACCGGGATGGTGTTTCGTTGTTGCGGTGTAACAGTTTGAGGTGTTACGCAGGTGGCCGGGTGATCGATGCCGCCACTAGAACTTCAGCAGGACCTTTCCGGATTCCGCCGAGTTCCTCGCCGTCTCAAATGCCCCCAAGGCATCGTTGACGTCGTATTCGTGGGTGACCACGGCGGAAACATCAAGTGTCCCGTCGGCCAAGGCACCCAGGACCTCGTCTATCTCGTCGTTGAACCGGAAGGAGCCAACCAGTTCAAGTTCACGGGTGATAGCCAAGGAGATCAGCGCGGGCTGTTCCCCGGAGGGAAGCAGGCCCACCATCACAATCCGGCCGCCTCGAACGCTACCACGCACCGCCGATGCCAGTCCACGGTAGTTTCCGCTGGCTTCGATGACAACGTCTGCTTGGACCGCGGCGATGGCTTCGGCGTCGGTGGCCATCAGGGTTGCCGTGGCACCTGCAGCGGTGGCGATTTCCAACGGCTTGTTGAACATGTCAACGGCAATGATTTCCGCCGCGCCAGCGCGCTTGAGCACCGCAACGGCAAGTGCGCCGATGGGGCCGGCACCGATGACCATCACGCGTTTTCCTGCGACGTTTCCAGCGCGGGACACCGCGTGCCAGGCCACGGCCGCGGGTTCGGCCAGTGCAGCATCGCGCAGGGACAGTCCTTCGGGCAAGGCCCGGAGCATCCGTGCGGGCAGGTTCACGGTGGTGGCAAATGCGCCCTCGGTGTGCGGGTAACGCGCAGCCGAGCCCAGGTAGGTGCAGCCCGGGGACAGGTTGGGCCGGTCCTGCGGGTAACGCTCACCGGTTTCGCCGGGGGTTGCCGGGTGCACGGCAACGCGGGTGCCGGCGGCGGGGCCGGTGCCGTCGGCGGCAGCCTGCGTGATGGTGCCGACGATTTCGTGGCCCAGCACCATCGGTGCCTTGAGGATCGACTCCCCCGCGGCGCCGTGGCTCCAATAATGCAGGTCTGAACCGCAGATGCCGCCGTAGGCGATGGCGATCTGAGCCTCGTGTGCCGCCGGGGCCGGGACCTGAACGGTTTCAACGCGCAGGTCCCCGGCCGCGTGGGCCACCACGGCGGTTGCCGTGCCGGTGCGGGATTCGGTGTTAGACAACAACGCTCATGCCTCCGTCGATGAAGATGGTTTGCCCGTTGACGTAGTTGGACCCGTCGGAGGCCAGCCATACTGCCGGTCCGGCCAAATCCGCGACGGTCCCCCAGCGACCTGCCGGAGTCCGGCCCAGGATCCAGGAGTTGAACTTTTCATCATCAACGAGGTTCTGGGTCATTTCCGTGTGGATGTAACCCGGGGCAATGCCGTTGATCTGCAGGCCTGCCGACGCCCATTCGGCGGTCATCGCGCGGGTCAAGTTGCGCAACCCGCCTTTGGCGGCCGTGTAGGCGGCGATGGTCGGGCGGGCCAGATCCGTCTGCACCGAGCAGATGTTGATGATCTTTCCCTCGCCGCGGGCGATCATGCCCCGGGCTGCCTCGCGGCCCACCAGGAACGCACTGGTCAGGTTGGTGTCCAGCACGCGCTGCCAATCCGCGACGTCCAGGTCCAGCAGCGGCACCCGGTGCTGGATGCCGGCATTGTTGACCAGGATGCGCAGGGGGCCGACCTCGGCCTCGATCCGTGCGATGTTCGACGCCGCGGCTGCGGCATCGGTGACGTCAAAGGCGCAGGAGAAAATCCGCCCGTCCCCGTAACGGGCGGTGAATTCCTCGGTTGTCGCCGCAAGACGTGCCTCGTCGCGGCCGTGCAGGACCACTGTCGCGCCGGCGTCGGCCAACGCCGCGGCCAGTTCGCGGCCGATGCCGCGCGAGGATCCGGTCACCAACGCAATGCGTCCGGTGAGGTCAAAGAGGTTGCTGCCCATGCGCTTTCCTTACCCTTGTTGGTGTGTTTAGGCTACTGCGCCGGCAACAGCGTAGATGGCGAATGCGATGATGAAACCGCAGACGCCAACCAGTGCCTGGCCAACGGTCCATACCTTCAGCGTGGTCTTGACGTCCATGCCGAAGAAGCGTGACACCAGCCAGAAGCCGGAGTCGTTGACGTGGCCGGCGAAGACGGAGCCAGCTGCCAGTGCCAGCACGATGGCCACCACCTCAACTTGGTTGAAGTCGGCACTGCCGAGCACTACCGGCTGGACGATGGCGGCGGCGGTGGTCAGGGCGACGGTGGCCGAACCCTGGGCCACGCGGACCACAGCGGCAATGATGAAGCCGGCGACGATGATCGGCAGGCCGAGTGCATCCAGTGAATCGGCAACTGCATTGCCGATGCCGCTGGCGCGCAGCACGGCACCGAACATGCCGCCGGCGCCGGTGATCAGGATGATGGAACATACCGGGCCAAGCGCGGAATCGGTGACGGTCTCGATGAGCGCCTTGTCCTTCTTCTGTTTGTAACCCAGCAGGTACATGGCCAGCAGCACGGTGATCAGCAGCGCGATCGGGGTCTCGCCAAGCAGGCGCAGGATCGAAACCCAGGTCTGGCTCTTGTCGACGATCCCCGCGGTGGCCAGTGCGTTCAGGCCGGTGTTCATGAAGATCAGGATCAGCGGCAGCAACAGCAGGGTCACCACGACGCCCAGCGAGGGCTTGGACGCGAAGTCGTGCTTTTCCTTCTCGCCGCCGGCCAAGATGTCCGGGATGGCGATGTTGTACTTGCGTCCCACGTACTTGCCGAAGAGGTGGCCGACGAAGTACCAGGTCGGGAGGGCCACGACGAGGCCGAGCAGCAGCACCAAGCCGACGTTGGCTTCAAGCAACCCGGAGGCCGCAACCGGTCCCGGGTGCGGCGGCACGAAGATGTGCATGACCGAGAACGCGGTGGCGGACGGGAATGCGTAGCCCAGGAACGAGCCGCCCAGGCGACGTGCGACGGTGAAGATGATCGGCAGCATGACCACAAGGCCTGCGTCGAAGAAGATCGGGAAGCCGAAGAGCAGCGAGGCCACCGACAGTGCCAGCGGCGCGCGCTTTTCTCCGAACTTGTTGATCAACGCATTGGTCAGCACCTCGGCGCCACCGCTGGTTTCGAGCATGCGACCTAGCATTGCGCCGAGGCCAACCAGCAGGGCGACGGTGGCCAGCGTGCCACCGAATCCTCCGGTGAGCGTCGGCACGATGGCTGCCACCGGGATACCGGTGGCCACGGCGGTCAGCAGTGAAATAACTACCAGCGCAACGAATGCGTGGATACGCCATTTAATGATCAGCAATAGCAGCAGCAGGATCGCGCCTGCGGCAATGGCCAGGAGCGCGGGAGTGCCCAGCGTCCAGTTCATGACTAACTCGTCGGTCATCATTGTCCTCATGAGATGTGATGTGGTGGGTTCGGGCGGGAGCGCCCTAAAAAAGCCTGGTTACTACGGGGTGACTAAATTACTGGCAACGAAGGCCACAATTTCATCGGGAGTCAGCGCAACGTCAACTTCGATTGCCGTTTCATCCGCGCAGATTGCTTCGAGGATCTCGAGCTGGGAGGCAAGCAGGGTGGGTGGCATGTATTCGTGGCTTCGCTCATCCAGCCGGTTTTGGATGAGTTGGGGCGTGCCCGTGAGGTGCACGAACACGGTAGCTGGTTCAAGTGAACGCAGCAGGTCCCGATAGGTGCGTTTGAGCGCCGAGCACGCAATGACGGCCGGAATCCCGGCCTTGGTGCTTGCTGCCAGGGATTCGCCGATTTTCACCAGCCATGGAGCGCGGTCATCGTCGTTCAGCGGTAGCCCGGCAGCCATTTTGTCCTTGTTGGACTTCGGGTGCAGGTCGTCGCCGTCAATGAAGACCAAATCAAGGCGGGAAGCCAGTTTCTGGCCAACCGTCGACTTACCGCAACCGGAAACACCCATAACGATCATGGGCGGGTAGGCAGGGTTGGTCATCATCACTCCATCGTGTTGGAAATAAATATCAGACTTAACACCATGTGACGGTTTATAAGTCTGATTTAAACAGCCTAGAACTCAGCCCCTGACGTGTCAACCAGCGGGCCGTGCCATCCAGGCAAAGCGGAAGAACAATCGCGGATCTTCGGCGTTATGCGCAAACTTTGCTGTTTTTCCCAGCAAACGCCCCGACTTCTTGGTTAGCGTCGGTATTGCACGCAAGCAAAGTCGACGCTCGACGAAAGGAAGCCCCCATGGGACTCTCGGACAAGATCGGCAACAAGGCACAAGAACTTGCAGGGCAAGCCAAGGAAAAGATCGGTGAAGCAACCGACAACGAAAAATTGCAGGCCGAAGGACTTAAAGACCAGGCGGCGGCCAAGGCCAAACAGGCAGGCGAGCACGTGAAGGACGCAGCAAAGGACATGACCGGAAACTAGCGGCATCCAACGAGGCCCCCACTGGACCGCAAGGAAAACAAAAAAGCTGCGTGATTTGGATTTTCATCCAAACCACGCAGCTTTTCTTTGCGGTGGGCCCTACCGGGATCGAACCGATGACATTCACGGTGTAAACGTGACGCTCTACCAGCTGAGCTAAAGGCCCCGAAACAACTTCCTGCTTCATGACTTCCGAAACAGTTCGTTGCGACAAGTAAATAACTTAGTACACACATCCCTGACTTGGCAAATCGACACCAACCTCTTGCGCCGGGCGCGCTCTAGGTGTTGGAAATTGTGGCGGTGACGGAGGTTCCGCCACCGGGGGTCGTACTGACTTCCAAACGTGCACCGACCATCTCCGCGGCATCGGACATCATGCGCAGGCCGAAATGCTCGGGTCCCCCCTCGGGTATGGAGGTGGAAATGAACCCGTCACCGTCGTCAGCGATCAGCATCCGCCACACTTTTCCTTCCCGCTTGAGTTCGAGCTGCATGTTTCTGGCGTTCGAGTGTTTCATGATGTTCACCATGGCCTCACGGGCGATCCGGTACAACGCAGTTGCCTGGTCATCGCCAAACACCAGCGGTTCATCGATATTGACCACCGTGCGAATTCGCTGGCTCCGCGTCCGTTCAACCAAAACCGCCAATGCCGCGGGAAGCCCCGCCGCCCCCACCTGCGGCGAATAGAGTTCCGATGTCACTTCCCGCAGCTTTGCGATGCTGCCTTGGAGCACGGGGCTCGGGGCAACGGCCCCGCCCGATGGCGGCATCGCCTCCAACGCATAGGCAAGTCCCGCCAGGTCTTGGATCACGTCGTCATGCAGGATCCTGGCCAAGCGCCTGCGTTCCCCCTCGCCGGCCTCAATGGCTTGCTGCAGCAGCGCCCGCCGTGCCCGCTGATGCCGCTGGACCCGCTTGGCCAGCGCAACCGCGGGAATCAGCTGGGCTGCCTGCAGTGCACCCATGGTGACCAGGAAAACGGGTATCATTCCAAGCAATACATGTCTTTCGGCGCGGTGCACCACGGCTGCGTCGTAATACATTTCGAACAACAGCGGATGCTCAGTGCCAGTGCCAGAGGCGACATACACCTCCACGAGCTCTTCGCTTCCGGCCTCGAAAACATTCTCGCTTTCGTTCTGGGTTTCCATGGTCACCACTCCGGGGCCGCCTTCCAGCAGCTCTTGTGCCCAGGATTCAAGTTCGAAGGTGGAGCCGATGAGTTCCGGGGTATCCGAATACAAGATGGTGCCGTCAGGATTCCAGACTTTGATGCGCAGGATCATGTTGTCCGAAGCCCACGGCGCCAGGCGTGCGTCAATTTGCTCAATCACCGCCCGGTCACCGGCGATCAATCCCGGGGCATGCATGGGTTGAATCGCGTAGTCGGCAAGGCGTTGGGTGAGTTCAAGGACGTTGCCCAGAGCCAAGTCCTTGGCAACCGAGCGCACCCAAAAGGTCATCGGAATCGACACGACCAGCAACACGAGCAGTCCTGTGGCCAAGAACCTGAGGATCGCGACCCGTACAGCCGAATGCTCCTCGACCAGCACCGCAGTTCCTTGGCCCGCGCTTCCGCGCCTACCAGACACGCCCTACACTGCACCCAAGATGCCCAGCCTGTTGGCCGCGGCGACGGCTTCCAGCTGCGAGTGTGCATCGAGCTTGGTCAGGATCGCCTTGACATAGCCACGACACGTGTGGGCACTGATGCCCAATGTTCGCGCATTGGCAGCAACCCCGAAACCCTGTCCCATCAGGCGCAGTACATCCAATTCACGCAGGGTCAGGCCAGGGGCCTCGGCTCCGCGGGCCATGGTGGAAGCCATCAGCTTGGAGATCAGCGCGGGACCAACAATGAATTCACCCGAACGCACGTTGCGCAACACCTCGAGCAAGACGCTGAGTGCCCCGTCCTTGGGCAGGAAACCGCAGATTCCGATGTCGGCCGCCTGCTGCATGGCCTGCGGCGTGGGATCGCCTGTCAGCATCAAGATACGCGTGGACGGCAGGGCGGCAAGGATCCGTTCGGCGCCCTGAATGCCGTCCCCATCGGGCATTCGATAATCGATAACCACCAGGTCCGGCCGCAGCGCCAGACACAATCCCACACCGTCCTCAACGGTGTGCGCGGTGCCGGCGCATTGCAGGTCTTCCTCACGCTCAAGAGCCCCGGCCAGCAATTCAGCAAACGTCACGTGGTCGTCGATGACCACAATTCGGGAAATAGTGCTTACAGTTTCCCGCGCCCCAAAATTCATGAATACCCACCGGCTCTTCCCCAAGTGATGGACTGGGCCGAAGGATGTGCTCCCTTCGACGCTTAGGGATAGTTCTACGCTATTTAGCGAACATGGGCAATAGACTCTTTGTCTCCCGGCGCGTTCTCCCGGTGCTTGCAGCAGGCTCAGGCGGGGGTGCCCTGCATGGCTCGCCGGACAAATCCGAGCACCACTGCTCCTGCCTCACGCAGTGAAATCTCGGTGTCCTCGACGACCGAGAATGTCGCAGGATGCTGCGTCTGGAGCAGGCCCCCGCGCGCGCCTTCCAATGCCAGCAGCGCCCTGATCACCAGCGCGAAATCGTTGTTTTCCGCGGAGGTTTCGGACAGCATCCGCTGTTGGGCCGCACGGAGCATCGGGCCGGGCTGACAGCCAAGTTCCCTGTCCATGACGCGCCGGCACTGTTCGTAGGCCTGTAGTCCCCGCAACGGCTGCCCGGCCCGCTCCATCGTCAAGATCAGCACCGTCCACGCGATTTCATTCAAGGGATCTGCCTCAAGCAGCTGTTGCGCCAGGGTTGTCGCCTCACCGAGCTTTCCAAGCTCCAAGGCGGTCTCGGCCGCAAGGCCCCTGATGGCTGACACGCGGGCCGCATGCAGCGTACGCTCGGCTTCCGCCCATTCCGGCAAGAGTTCGCTGCCCAGCAGTGGCTCGAACGACACGGCGAGGGCCCGTCGCAGCAATTCAGCGGCGTCTTCCCCCGTGGCGTGTTCCGCCTGGGCCACCAGCGAATCGAATCGGGCCAAGTCGAGATCCACGAGATCGGCATCCAGAAGGTATCCGCCGGTGGTGGTTTTAAGGACGCCATGCTTGCCTTCACCGGGCTGCAGGCAGCGCCGCAACACGGAGACGTATGACTCAAGGGTGGAGGTCGCGGCGCTTGGAGCCGCGTCCTGCCACAGCATGTCGATCAAGGTTCCCTTGGAAACCGCCGAACCCAGGTGCAGCAAAAGGATCTCAAGGATCTGCCGCGACTTCGGACCGCCTAGCTGTTGCGCCGTAAGTACCTCGGCACCGCGGTGAATTTCCAGCGAACCAAGAATCTTGGCGCTGAGCCGCACGCAGCTTGCCGTTCCATCCCCCAAAACCCCAACTGAACTGTTCATTTTATATATCCCCATGGTGCAGAAATTCCCCGTTACTGACACTCCCCATGTTTCAAGTTCTCGCCAATCGATACAAGCCAGTTTGAGGGGGGTCCGCTAACCCCCCAATCAAGGGGGGCAGGCAACCGTTGGGTCACGGACGCGCTGGAACGATGACGGATTTCCACGCCCTGCGCGTCGATTCAAGCCTGCGGGCCGCCCTTGGGAAGACGGTGAGCCCCGTCGCACGCAGACGAGGGTCCCGGCTGGGGTGGCGGGACCCTCGAAAGCACCGCACCCATTGATGCGGCAGCTCGAAGTTCAGGGCCGGGGGAAGACCGTCGCTTCGAGTCAGCGGTTTACCCCGGCGACTGCCGGAAATCCCAACAGGTCACATACCGCGGCTAAACCGTTCTTCCATTTTGCCGCCCGAAGCTTGGGAAAAGGTTTGAGCAGGATGGGGATCCGGGCCCGAAAGCGGGTCCGGGGAAAATGAAAATACCCCGCAGTTCCATCGGCTTAACCGTTGAACTGCGGGGTAATTATTTGGTGGGCCCTACCGGGATCGAACCGATGACATTCACGGTGTAAACGTGACGCTCTACCAGCTGAGCTAAAGGCCCTAACAGCAAGCCTTCGAACCGAAATTTTTCCGCTCGAGTGCGTTGCAACAAGAAGAAAACTTATTACAGACTTAGGTCGATTGGCAAATCCACGGGCAAACTGTGATGCGTGTCATGCCAGCCCCCTCGGGTTAGGGGGCAGAAGGCAGATGCGGGGTCGCAAGTTGAAATTTCCAACCCGCCACCCCGCACCCGTCCGCTAGCGCTGGTTGTAGCGTGTCCGCACGAAGTAGAGGCCCACGAGCGAAATCACGGCGATCGCCATGTAGTAGAAACTCGGTGCGTTCAGGGAGCCGGTGACGCTCAACAGCCAGGTCAGCACGAGTGGTGCGATACCGCCAAGCAATGTCACGCCCACGTTGTAGGTCACGGCCAGGCCGGTTCCGCGAATGGCTGCCGGGAACAACGACGAGAGCAAGGCCGGAAGCGGCCCGAAGTAGAACGCCATGAGCACGCCCAACAGGGCAATGACGATGACAAGCGTCGGGATGGTCGGGTTGGTGACCATGAGCTGGAACAGCGGCCAGGCCAGCAGCAGCGCGGCGATCGCCGCATAGGTCATCACCTTGGCGGGACCCACCCGGTCTGCCAAGTGCCCCACAAACGGGACACCGACCAGCACAATCAAACCGGCGACAACTCCGCCGAGGAAGGCCGCGGTCGCGGGAATCCCCAGGTTTTTGACGGCAAATGTCGGCATGTACAGGATCATGTAGACGGAAATGGTGGCAACGCCGATGGTCGCCGAACCTGCCAGCAGGCGGCCGTAGTGGTTGACAACCAGGGCCTTCAGCGGAGCGTGTTCCTTGACCGAGTTGGTGAACTCCTCGGTCTCATCGAGCTTGGCCCGGATGTACAAGCCAACCGGGCCAATGAGCAGGCCCACGAAGAACGGCACCCGCCAGCCCCAGCTGTACAGCGCTTCCTCGGACAACCATTGGGTCAGCCCGAAGCCGAAGGCCGAAGCAAGCAGCATCGAGGCTCCTTGTGCGGCAACCTGCCACGAGGAGTAGAAGGCCTTCCGGTTCGGAGCTGTCTCGATCAGGAACGCAGTGGCGGTGCCGAACTCGCCGCCGGCCGAGAAACCCTGGATCAGGCGGGAGATCAGGATGATCACGGCTCCCCACACACCGACCTGGGCGTAGGTTGGCGCCACAGCCATGATCAGGGTACCGACCATCATCAGCATCAGCGTCAGGGTCAGCGCGTTCTTCCGGCCCTTCCGGTCGGCGTAACTGCCCAGCACCATGCCGCCGAGCGGGCGGATCAGGTACGAAATCGCGAAGGTGGCAAACGTGAGGATCAGCGCAAAGCTGCCATCGGATTCCGGATAGAAGTTCTTCGCGATCACCACGGCGAAGGTCGCGTAGACGATGATGTCGAACCATTCCAGGGCTGCGCCGATGGAACTGCTGATCACCGCCTTCTTGGCAGCGGCCAGCTGCTGCGGGGTGGCGGTCAGTGCGTCAGCCATGTTGTTCTCCTTGAATGTAGTGGTGGCAAGCGAGGACCGAGGCGGAGCCTAGGCGCTCAGCTTGGCCAAAAGGTTGTCGATGAACGACTCGCAGGCGGCGATCTGCTCAAGTTCAATGAACTCGTCGGGCGCATGGGCCTGGGCGATGTCGCCGGGGCCACAGACGACGGTCGGAATGCCCGCGTTCAGGAACAGGCCGGCCTCGGTGCCGTAGGTGGCCTTGTCCGGGCTGGGCGTGCCGCCGAGCTCCGCTGCCAGTGCCACGATGCCGGCGTCCTCGGGCGTATCCAGCCCCGGGGTTTGCGCCAGGACCGTGAACTCGACGCGGACGTCGGCGTTTTGTGCGCGCATGGAATCCTCGATGCGCTTGGCTTCAGCGCGGTAGCGCTCAATGAGTTCGGTCGGGTCATCGGCCGCGATCGAACGGAACTCGAAATGCAACGTGCATTCGGCCGGAATGGTGTTCACGGCAATGCCGCCATCGATCTTGTTCACGGTCGTGGTGGTGTAGGGGACTATGAAAGCCTCGTCGAACGGGCCATCCGCCTCGAAAGCCTGCGCCATCGAATCAACGACGCGGGTGAATTCCGCGGCGGCGGAAATCGCGTTGACCCCCTGGGTGGTCAGCGAGGAATGGGCGGCCACGCCGTGGAAATCCACGCGCAGGACGTTGACGGACTTGTGTCCACGGACCACCCGCATGCTGGTGGGCTCCCCCACGATGCAGCCACGCGGCTTGAGGCCGGCGTCGCAAATAGCAGCGACCAGGTCAACGGCGCCCAGGCAACCGACTTCCTCGTCATAGGAGAAGGCCAAGTGGATGGGTTCGGTCAAGGGCGCAGCGGAGATGGATTCGAGCTTCGCCATGATGACGGCGACAAACGACTTCATGTCGCAGGTGCCACGGGCGTAGAGCTTGCCGTCGCGGACTTCCGGGCGGAAGGGGTCACTGCTCCAGGACTGGCCGTCCACGGGAACCACGTCGGTATGGCCCGAGAGCACGATGCCGCCGGTGCGGGTTCCATCGGCGGCGGGGAAGGTCGCCAGCAGGTTGGCCTTGTCACCGTCCTCGTTGTGGACCAGGGTCGAGTCGATTCCCAGGGCTTCAAGACGTTCCACGACGTATTCAATCAGTGGAAGGTTGCTGTCACGGCTGGTGGTGTCGAAGCCGATCAGCTTCGAGATTTCCGCCATGGTCGCTTCGCTGGGTGCGTGTGCCATTGGTACTCCTTGTGTTCTTTGAATCGGGCCCGATCATTCATGGTCGAAACCATTCAGGACCGCGAGAAGTGTCTCACTGCAGGAGCCGGCGATCATGAACCATGAATACGGTTCGTAATACTCATAGCCTGCTTGACAGGCGCCGTTGGCGTATTTTCAGAAGATCCACCGCTTGAACCGGGCCCTTTTCATCAAGTGGCCAACGCTCGATGGTGATCTATCACACTGTATTCCCGCCGGGAACGAAACGAAGGGCGCCGTGCGTGCGCGTTTAGGCGCCGACGACCATCACTTTGACTCCACAGATGGATCAATTAAGTCTCATCGGGCGTTCTTCGGGTTGCCGTCGGGCAACCAGGCAATGCTTGCCGGGGACCACACCTCAATCCGGTGCCACGGCGCCTCAGGCCGTTTGTGTCGCCGTTTGGATCTCCGGTGTTCCCAAAAACTTCGGTCCCGGCACATTTTGAGTGCGAACCAATTCCTGAAGGTATCCAGGTGTTCTGGCAAGGGTGTCCGGATCATCCGCCCCATGCCTGGCAACAAGTACCCCGTGGCTTCGAATTGTCCCAAACACAGAGATACCCGCCTTGAACCAGGATGTTCCTGGTTCAAGGCGGGTATCTGGTGGTGGGCCCTACCGGGATCGAACCGATGACATTCACGGTGTAAACGTGACGCTCTACCAGCTGAGCTAAAGGCCCTTGGCACTACTGAATTCTTTG
This sequence comes from Paeniglutamicibacter antarcticus, assembly GCF_900010755.1. GTDB lineage: Bacteria > Actinomycetota > Actinomycetes > Actinomycetales > Micrococcaceae > Paeniglutamicibacter > Paeniglutamicibacter antarcticus_B. The sequence goes on from NZ_CZJT01000081.1 coordinate 45,003, forward strand.
GGGGTGCTACTCCGTCGGAAGTGTTCGTGACAAAAATTTATATGTGGCGATGTACTGCCTCGGGTTGTCGAATAGACGCTGAAAATTCTTCGACAACATTTAGGTGAGTAGGTTCATCGCCTCTCTGTAGCGCGCGATGGCGCGCGCTTGATGGATGGGTGAACTGAAAGAATCAACCACGTGATTTCCACGAATAAGGAACGTGTGACGCGTTGCCGCGCCCGACTCAAAATCAAAGGCTCCGTAGCGTGCTGCCACGGCGCCGTGCGGCCAAAAATCGGCCAGTAAATCAAACCCAAGGCGGGCTTGATCAGCATAGGTTCGCAAGGCGAACTTGTGATCCACCGAGATTCCCAGGATGCGCACACCGTGGGAGGTGAATTCTTTTCGTACAGTTTCGAGCTCTTCCAACTCGGACCCGCATACCGCCGAAAAAGCGAACGGATAAAAGACCAGGAAGAAACTTTCCTCGTCCAGCCCACGGGAATCAATGAGTTCCCCGTATTGATTGGGCAAGACAAAGTCCGGAGCCAGCTCGCCGGCCCCGGGCGCCGGGGTTTGAATCCCGGAAACCGAACGTGGTGTTTCCAACGCCCTAGTTCTTGCGGCGTGCAACAAGCCGGGTAGCCGACCAGTCCTCGGAAACACCCTCGGTGTTTGTTACATGTAGGCCCGCGGTTGGTGCATCGGCCTGGATGGTGGCTGGCGTTACGTAGCCGTCGCGCCCCGACTTGGGGGTCAACAGCCACACAACACCCTTGTCGTCCAGGCTGACCAACGAATCAACGAGGGCATCTACAAGATCCCCGTCGTCGGAACGCCACCAGTAGACAATTCCGTCTACTACCTCATGGTCTTCTTCGGTAAGTAGCTCGGAGCCCACCGCGTCCTCAAGGGAATCGCGGAGGTCAAAGTCCACATCGTCGTCGTATCCGAGTTCCTGAATAAGGTCCCCGTCTTTGAAGCCCATTTTCTGTGCGGCTTCGTGCTTTGCCGGTGCGGCGTCGCTCACGTCACTCCTCCTGCTGGTGTTCAAGCGTCTTGTACAACCAAACACCCTTTTTGCCCTCCCATCAAGCGCAGAGCCTCCAACACGCCGAAATAGTGACAATATCGACCCCTTTTGTCGGTTGTGGGGCATCTGAGCACCGTCAATGACGTCAAGACGGACACCGCAAGTTCATATCGGGTGCCCCCGAGCATTAGAGTGTTATCGACGGTCCGCGACCAACCACCCTTGGGGAACGGGCCACACTTTGGCGCTAAACACGCCACTGTGTGTTGAACAGGCAAGCTTCTTTCAACGCACAGCCCCCGCTGTACCCCCTAACGAGGAGAAGATGGACGTGGCTGTAGAGGAACATATTTCTCACATCCGTAGCGGCTTGACCAGCCAGTTGCCAGACCGGGATCCGGAGGAGACCGCCGAATGGATAGAGTCCTTCGACGACCTGGTCGAGACGCAGGGTACCGAACGTGCCCAGTACATTGTCCGTTCGCTCTTGCAGCGTGCCGGCGCCAAGTCGGTGGGTGTTCCCATGGTCACCACCACCGACTACGTGAACACCATTCCGGTGGACCAGGAACCTGAGTTCCCGGGCGATGAGCAGGTGGAACGCCGCTACCGCGCCTACATGCGCTGGAATGCTGCTGTCATGGTGCACCGCGGCCAGCGCCCGGGCGTGGGTGTCGGTGGACACATTTCCACCTACGCCGGCGCGGCAACGCTGTACGAAGTGGGCTTCAACCACTTCTTCCGCGGCAAGAACCACCCCGGTGGCGGCGACCAGGTCTACTTCCAGGGCCACGCCTCCCCCGGCATGTACGCTCGCGCCTTCCTCGAAGGCCGCTTGAGCGAAGAGGACATGGACGGGTTCCGCCAGGAAAAGTCGCGTGAGGGCCACGCCCTGCCGTCCTACCCGCACCCGCGTTCGCTTCCTGACTTCTGGGAATTCCCGACCGTGTCCATGGGCATCGGCCCGATGAACGCGATCTACCAGGCGCAGTCGAACCGCTACCTGCAGAACCGCGGCATCAAGGACACCTCAGACCAGCACGTCTGGGCTTTCTTGGGCGACGGCGAAATGGACGAGCCGGAATCACGTGGCCTGCTTCAGCTGGCAGCCAACGAGAAACTGGACAACCTGACCTTCGTGGTCAACTGCAACCTCCAGCGCCTCGATGGCCCGGTACGCGGCAACGGCAAGATCATGCAGGAACTTGAGGCCTTCTTCCGCGGTGCTGGCTGGAACGTCATCAAGGTCGTCTGGGGCCGCGAGTGGGATGCCCTGCTCGAAAAGGACTCCGGCAGCGCCCTGGTTGACATCATGAACCAGACCCCGGACGGGGACTACCAGACGTACAAGGCCGAAAACGGCGCCTTCGTGCGTGAGCACTTCTTCGGCAAGTCCCCGGAAACCAAGGAAATGGTTGCCGACCTCACCGACGAGGACATCTGGAACCTCAAGCGCGGCGGCCACGATTACCACAAGGTCTACGCGGCCTACAAGGCTGCCACCGAGTTCAAGGGCAAGCCGACGGTCATCTTGACCAAGACCGTCAAGGGCTACGGCCTGGGCCCGCACTTCGAGGCGCGCAACGCAACGCACCAGATGAAGAAGATGACCCTGGCTGACCTCAAGGGCTTCCGCGACCACCTGCGCATCCCGATCACCGATGAGCAGCTTGAAGCCGATCCGTACCTGCCGCCGTACTACCGCCCGGGCAATGACTCGGCCGAGTACAAGTACATGATGGATCGCCGCGCAGCCTTGGGCGGTGCGGTGCCTTCGCGCCGCACCAAGTCCAAGGAAATCCACCTGCCCGAGGACAAGGCCTACGAGACCGCCTCGCGCGGCTCGGGCAAGCAGCAGGCAGCCACCACCATGGCCTTCGTGCGCTTGCTCAAGGACCTGATGCGTGACAAGGAGTTCGGCAAGCGTGTAGTGCCGATCGTCCCTGATGAATCCCGCACCTTCGGCATGGATGCGTTCTTCCCGACTGCCAAGATCTACAACCCGGCCGGCCAGAACTACCTCTCCGTTGACCGCGAACTGGTCTTGGCGTACAAGGAATCCCCGGCCGGTCAGCTGATCCACCCGGGCATCAACGAGGCAGGAGCCGTGGCAGCCTTCACCGCCGCCGGCACCTCGTACTCAACCCACGACGAGCCGTTGATCCCGATCTACGTGTTCTACTCGATGTTCGGCTTCCAGCGCACCGGCGATGCCATTTGGGCAGCAGCGGACCAGATGACCCGCGGGTTCATCATGGGCGCCACCGCCGGACGCACCACGCTCACCGGCGAGGGCCTGCAGCACGCGGACGGGCACTCCCCGATGCTTGCGGCAACCAACCCGGCGGTGCTCACCTACGATCCTGCCTACGGCTATGAAATCGGGCACATCATGCGCGATGGCCTGGAGCGCATGTACGGCGGGAAGCACGAAGACCCGAACGTGATGTACTACATCACGCTGTACAACGAGCCGTACCAGCAGCCCAAGGAACCGGAAAACCTGGACATCGAGGGCATCAAGCGCGGCATCTACCTGGCGGCCCCCGCCAAGGTTGACGGCCCGCGTGCGCAGCTGCTCGCCTCCGGTGTTGCGGTGCCGTGGACCATCGATGCCCAGCGCATCCTCGCCGAGGACTGGGGTGTTTCGGCCGATGTCTGGTCGGTGACCTCCTGGAACGAACTGCGCCGCGACGGCCTGGCCGCCGAAGAGGAAGCATTCCTGAACCCGGGTGCCGAGCCTCGCGTCCCGTTCGTTGCCAAGCAGCTGGCCGGGGCCACCGGCCCGGTCGTTGCCGTCACCGACTACATGAAGGCAGTGCCGGACCAGATCCGCCAGTTCGTTCCCAACGAATTCGCGACCCTGGGCGCCGACGGGTTCGGTTTCTCCGACACCCGCGCCGCGGCCCGCCGCTTCTTCAAGATCGACGCCCACTCGGTCGTCGTGCGCACCTTGCAGATGCTTGCCAAGCGCGGGGAGGTCGACGCCTCGGCGCCGGCCGCCGCGTTCGCCAAGTACAAGCTTGATGACGTCAACGCGGGCACCAGCGGAAACGCAGGTGGCGAGGCTTAGGCCTTAGCCCCGCAGCAGCACCCACTGGCGGTGGTGCCGGTTCCCCCTTTTTCACGGGAACCGGCACCACCGCTTTTTGCTGCCCGGTGGCCACCCGGGTACCGGGACTTCTTTGTGAGAACACTACAAAATAGTGCCGGTGGCCATGTGGTGCGTATGCTCGTAGTCATGAGTGATGAGCAAACGGGAAACCTGAGCCCGAGGATCAGGCCGTTCCGCCAAGCCAAGGCGAGCCCGGAGACCCTCAAACGACTCAAGCAACACCTGGGTGTGCTCTCCACGGTGGCGCTCAAGCACCTTGACCAGTCGCTTCCCTGGTACCGGGGCCTGCGGCCCGAAGAACGCGCGGCCCTCGGGCTGGTGGCGCAAAAAGGCATAGCTTCCTTCGTTTCCTGGTACGAACGGCCCACCACCTCTCCGCAATGGGTCATCAACGACGTCTTTGGCGCCGCACCCACCGAACTGACCCGCTCCATCAGCCTGCAAAAGGCGTTGCAGCTGATCCGCACCATCGTCGAGGTCGTCGAATCCCAGGTGCCGGACATCGCGCCGGAGGCCGAACACACCCAGCTGCGTGAGGCGGTGCTGCGCTACTCACGCGAGGTTGCCTTTGCCGCCGCCGATGTCTATGCCCGCGCCGCCGAAACCCGCGGAGCCTGGGATTCACGCCTCGAGGCACTGGTGGTCGACGCGGTGATGCGCGGGGAGTCCCAGGACTCGTTGCGCTCACGCATCGCGGCGGTTGGCTGGAAATCCCACGAGAACATCATGATCATGATCGGTGCGACCCCCACCTCGTCGCAGGTGGGGTTCGTCAGCGAGCTCCGTCGCGCTGCCACGCGCTACGCACGCGATTCACTGGTGGGCGTGCACGGCGAACGTGCGATCCTGATGCTTGGCGGGGTCGATGCCGACCGCGCCGGACTGGACAGGCTCGCTTCGTTCTTTGGCGAGGGGCCGGTGGTCTACAGCCCACTGGCGCCGACACTCAAGGAAGCCTCCTCGTGTGCGCAGGCTGCCTTTGCCGCCATTGCCGCCGCCAAGGCCTGGCCGTTGGCACCGCGGCCGGTGGCCGCGGATGACCTGTGGCCCGAACGCGTGATGAACCATGACACCGAGGCGCGCCATGCACTGGTCACCAGCATCTACAACCCCTTGATGAAGGCGGGCAACGGGCTCATCGAGACCCTGTCCAGCTATCTCTCGCTCGGCCATTCACTTGAAGGAACGGCCAGGGAATTGTTTGTCCATGCAAACACCGTGCGTTACCGGCTCAAGCGCGTGTGCGATGTGACGGGTTGGGATCCGCTGGTCCCCCGCGAGGCATTTGTGCTGCAGACTGCCCTGGTGGTGGGTCGGCTGGATGCCGATACCATCGAAAACGTGCCCGAAACGCGGCAAAACCTGCCGCGCAACAGCAACAAAACCTTGTAGGATTCATACAAAAGCATGCCGTCAAGTCGGTGTGCGAAAACAGCCGCAGTGAACGACTTCTTTGGAAAGCTGGAGTAGTGCTAGCAATCGTGTGCCCAGGACAGGGCTCTCAGACCCCCGGATTCCTTTCCCCGTGGCTGGAAGTGCCAGGTGTTTCCGAACACCTGGCCGAACTCTCCGCCATTACCGAACGTGACCTCACGGCCCACGGAACTCTCTCCGATGAGGAAACCATCAAGGACACCGCCGTCGCCCAGCCGCTGATCGTGGCCGCGGGCCTGATCGCAGGGCGTGCGCTGTTCGGCGAGACCCTTCCGGCCAATACCGTGCTTGCCGGACACTCGGTCGGCGAAATCACTGCCACCGCCCTGGCCGGCGCGCTGAGCGAGAACGACTCGATGGTCTTTGTGCGTGAACGTGCCAATGCCATGGCCCTGGCCGCGGCGGCAACGCCCACCGGCATGGCAGCAGTGCTCGGCGGCGACGCCGAAGAGGTCAACACCGCGATCATCGACGCAGGACTGACCCCGGCCAACGCAAACGGCGGCGGCCAGATCGTCGCGGCCGGAACCATCGAACAGATCGAGGCGTTCGCCGCCAACCCCCCGGCCAAGGCGCGGGTCATCCCGCTGAAGGTGGCCGGCGCGTTCCACACCCACCACATGGCCCCGGCCGTGAGCGTGCTCGAGGAACTCTCCGCGTCGCTGACCGCCGCAGACCCGGGCACCACGCTGCTGTCCAACTTCGATGGCCAGCCGGTCACCGGCGGCGCGGCAAACCTTGCCTCGCTGGTTGCCCAGGTCTCCCGCCCGGTCCGCTGGGACCTGTGCATGGAACAGCTCGCTGCCCTCGGAGTCACCGGCATCCTTGAGCTGCCACCGGCCGGCACCCTGGTGGGCCTGGCCCGCCGCGGCCTGAAGGGCATTCCAGCCCTTGCCCTGAAGTCCCCCGACGACCTTGAGGCCGCCCGCGCCTTCGTCGCCGAACACACCCAAGCCTAGGAAGAGCCAAATCATGACTGCAGTGATGAACCAGACGCCCACGCGCGAGTTCAGCCGTATCCACGGCGTCGGATCCTTCCGTCCCGACGTCATCGTCACCAACGACGACGTCTGCCAGTGGATCGACTCCTCGGACGAGTGGATCCAGCAGCGCACCGGCATCATCACCCGTGCCCGCGCCGATGAGAACACCTCGCTGCTTGACATGGCCGAAGGCGCGTCCCGCGAGGCGTTGGCTTCGGCGGGCATCGAGGCCAGCCAGATCGGTGCCGTCATCGTTTCCACCGTGACCTTCCCGTATGCCACCCCGTCCGCAGCGGCGGCTCTTGCCGACCGCATCGGCGCGACCCCGGCACCTGCCTTTGACATCTCCGCAGCCTGCGCCGGCTACTGCTACGGTGTGGCCCAGGCGGACGCCCTGGTGCGTTCGGGCATGGCCGAATACGTGCTGGTCGTGGGTGCGGAGAAGCTCTCCGACGTCATCGACAACCACGAACGCACCATCTCCTTCCTGCTCGGCGATGGCGCCGGCGCCGTCGTCATTGGCCCCTCGGACATCCCCGGGATCTCCCCGTCGGTGTGGGGCTCGGATGGCTCGAAGTGGTCGGCCATCGGCATGACCCACTCGCAGCTGGATCTGCGCGACGCGGTACTCCTGGCGGAGTCCACCCCCGAGGGCACCTCCTTGGTGGCCGGCACCGAGGCCCAGCTGTGGCCGACCCTGCGCCAGGACGGCCAGACGGTCTTCCGCTGGGCAGTGTGGGAAATGGCCAAAATGGCCAAGAAGGCCCTGGCTGATGCCGGAATCACCGCCGAGGATCTTGCAGCGTTCATCCCGCACCAGGCCAACATGCGCATCATCGACGAAATGGTCAAGCAGCTCAAGCTGCCCGAGTCGGTGACCGTCGCCCGCGACATTGCCAATGCCGGGAACACCTCCGCGGCCTCCATCCCGATGGCCATGGACCGCATGCTCAAGGAAAACCCGGAGCTTTCCGGGGGACTGGCCCTGCAGATCGGGTTTGGCGCCGGGCTTGTCTTCGGCGCACAGGTAGTTGTCCTGCCCTAGGCTTAACGCCTCGGGGATACAACCCAAATTCCGGACCGCACACAGCGGTTTGAATAGTCGTCGGGCCACAAACCCGGCAAATACAGAAAAGGAGCCATCATGGCTAGCAACGAAGAGATTCTGGCCGGCTTGGCCGAGATCGTCAACGAAGAGACCGGTCTTGCCACCGAGGCAGTCGAAATGGACAAGTCCTTCACCGAGGACCTGGACATCGACTCCATCTCGATGATGACCATCGTGGTCAACGCCGAAGAGAAGTTCGACGTGAAGATCCCGGACGAAGAGGTCAAGAACCTGAAGACCGTTGCGGATGCAGTGAACTTCATCGCCGGCGCACAGGCCTAAGCGTCTTTCCGGCGCTTTCCCCTGCCGCTTGCCCGCACACCGGGTACGCGGCAGGGGAAGCTCCGGGCCCGGGCGCACCATGCGCCCCCCTGAACTTGCTTACCGGTTTAGCAACCGATTCCCAGACTTTTTCGGTCCGATCCGCTTCCTATCGTGCGTCCACCAGGTGCATGGAACCGATGCTTGGACCGCGCACTAGCCTCGCTAGTCGTTTCGCCCCCAACCAGTAGAGAGTGTCCTCATGGCTCGCAAAGTTGTAATCACCGGCCTCGGCGCCACCACCCCTATCGGCGGCGACGTACCCACCCTGTGGGCCAACGCCCTCAAGGGTGTCTCGGGCGCCCACACCCTGCCCGATGAATGGGTTGAAACCTACAACCTGCCGGTGAAGTTCGCCGCCAAGGCCTCCACCCCGGCCTCCGAGGTGCTCTCGCGCGTCGAGATGAAGCGCATGGACCCGTCCACCCAGTTCGCAGTGGTTGCCGCGCGCGAAGCCTGGAAGGACTCGGGCATCGAGGAAATCGACCACGACCGCCTGGCCGTAGCCTTTGCCACGGGCATCGGCGGGGTCTGGACCCTGCTTGACGCCTGGGACACCCTGAAGGAAAAGGGCCCGCGCCGCGTGCTGCCGATGACCGTTCCGATGCTGATGCCCAACGGCCCGGCCGCAGCGGTCTCACTGGACCTCGGTGCTCGCGCCGGCGCGCACACCCCGGTTTCGGCGTGTGCCTCGGGCACCGAGGCCATGCACATCGGCCTGGAGCTGATCCGCTCGGGCAAGGCAGACGTGGTGGTCTGCGGCGGCGCCGAGGCTGCCATCCACCCGATGCCGATGGCATCGTTTGCTGCCATGCAGGCATTGTCCAAGCGCAACGACGAGCCGGAGCGCGCCTCGCGTCCGTACGACATCGACCGTGACGGCTTCGTCATGGGCGAAGGTGCAGGCGCCCTGGTCCTCGAGGCCGAGGAGCATGCAATTGCCCGCGGCGCCACCATTTACGCGGAGCTTGCCGGCACCTCGGTGACCGCCGATGCCTACCACATCACCGCCCCGGACCCGCAGGGCCTGGGTGCCACCCGCGCCCTGAAGGCCGCGATGTTCGACGGCCGCATCCAGCCCGAAGACGTGGTGCACGTGAACGCACACGCGACCTCCACCCCGGTGGGCGACAAGCCGGAGTACACGGCGCTGCGTGCAGCCCTGGGCTCCCACCTTGATAACGTCTGCGTATCGGCCACCAAGTCGCAGATGGGCCACCTGCTCGGCGCCTCGGGTGCCGTCGAGTCGGTTCTCTCGGTGCTGGCCGTCTACCACCGCAAGGCCCCGGTCACCATCAACCTGGAAAACCAGGATCCGGAAATCCCGTTGGACGTCGTCACCGGCACCCCGCGCGAATTGCCGGAGGGATCCATCGTGGTCCTGAACAACTCGTTCGGCTTCGGCGGCCACAACGCTGTTGTTGCCATCCGCAGCGTCTAGATGACTTAGTCCTAATCGATGGTTGGGACGAAACAGGACCCGGGAACTTGTTCCCGGGTCCTGTTGAAATCGGGCGGAGAGCGCTAAGCCTCGTATGAGAGCTCAAGACTGAACACCCTTCTGACCACACTGTGCGTCCTACGGACCGACCTATTCTTGCCGGATCTGGGATACGACCGGTCGAACATACCCGGCCGCAAGGCCGTCCTGAGTGATGCCGAGCCGCTCTGCTTGGTGGTGGCCCGACACCTCTTGCACGGGCATCCCTCGAAAAGTCAGGTGAGTCCGCTATGCGCGCACCCATAGGCAGGGATTTTTCCCCGGCGTCCTGTAACAATCCGGCTACTACAAGCGGGGCATGGCCGCGGGAACGCTGCTCAGTGCGGTGATCGGCGCCGTGGCCAAGGACACCGAATCCTGGCGCGAGGTCCTGCGGCTGCTGGACTCCACCTCGGTCCTGTGCGGCACCACGCGCGAAACCGTCAAGCGCTCCGAGATCGGCAGGACACGCCGAATTCTGATACTGCGCCTCACATTCTCGCCACTTCTGGGGCTTTCGCCTGTATTTGATCAGCACCCCGGCTTACGGCTCGGCCATCATCGGGCTGCCCAAAACAGGCAGTGCCTCTGACTCCGGGACAATGAGGGAATCAACGGCACTCGGGCACTTGATGAAATATCTGGGTCATAGGAACGCAAAGGACCCCGGGATGCTAGTTCTCCGGTTCATTGTTGGTTCCGCCGTGGGGGTAGTCCAGATTGCTGTTGCCCTTGGCCAGCCGATAGATGCCGAAAACCAGCATGATGAGGCCGAGAAGGACTCCGATGAGCATGGGGCTCTTCCACCCTTCGCCGGACGTTTGGTCGATGTTCATAAAGATTGCGAACAATCCAGCGATCAGTACTCCTGCGATGGCGAGCCCGACGCCCCGTCGGCCCAGGAATCGTTTCCTGCTTCTGGGTGTTTCCTTGTCATCCATTTGGTGCTCCTCAATCGGTATTTCTATTCGTTTTTCGACGCCGGTTTTCCCTAGTTTTTCTGGTTCACCGGTAATAGTCCGATCCCACTTTGATACACCCGTGTGGCGCAGGTGGCGATTCACAGGCTGAGCCATATCCCTGACTGGACTAGTGCTGTCGGCAACACCATGCCTCACCGATGGGGGCCGACCCTAGGGACTATGGACAGGCTGCCTCTGGAGCTCCCCTTTCCTTTGGCAGCTTCCCTTTGAAGGTCACAGAACAGGTTCCGTTCTTGAAAGGTTCAGGAATGCGTGGAGGATTGGCCGATCTTTTTGGTCCACCGCTTGGTCACGGCTTGGATGACCGATGCGCTGGCGCCGGAGATCACGGCAAAGGCGAGAACCTTGCCGATCTTGGCTCGCTGTTGCGCTTCGGGGTTTGCCGGCGTGGGGGGTTCTTCGCCCGTGGTTTTTCTCCACAGGGAACTGACGAGCTTCGCTCCCAGGAGTCCTGCGAGTAGTGAAGCGAGGGTTCCTATGGTTTTGGCAATGAAGTTCATGTTTCTCGGCTCCTGATCTCTTGGGTCGTGTTAGTTGATCAAAACCGTTTAGGGGCTGACCTTTCCACCATTTACATTAAGCGTTTCCCCGATGACGTAACTTGAATCGGCCGAGGCAAGGAATACATACGCGGGAGCAAGCTCGGCTGGTTGACCGGCGCGGCCCAGTGGCGTGTTATGCCCGAACTCAGGCAACGCTTCGATGGGTTGACCACTGCTGGGCTGAAGAGGCGTCCAAATCGGGCCTGGTGCCACGGCATTGACCCGAATGCCCCGCGGGGCCAGTTGGGCAGCGAGCCCCTTGGTGAAATTGTTGATTGCGGCCTTTGTGGATGCGTAGTCCAGCAGGTGCGGTGAGGGATCGTAGGCTTGAATCGACGTTGTGTTGATGATGCTCGACCCTGGCTGGAGGTAGCTCAGGGCTTCCCTGCTCAGAGTAAACATCGACAGGATATTCACTTGATAGGTTGCCAGAAGTTGTTCGTCGCTCAGCTCCTGGAGGTTCTCGACGCTGACTTGCTTACCGGCGTTGTTGACCAGGATGTCCAGCCCACCCAGTGCCTTGACAGCATCTCGAACTAGGCCGTTGCGGTAGGAGACCTCGAGCAAGTCTCCCGGAAAAAGATACACGTTTTTTCCCGCGCTCCTGATGATTCCGGCGACTCGTTGGGCATCGGATTCCTCGCTCGGAAGATAGGCCATGGCGATATCGGCTCCTTCACGGGCAATGGCGACGGCCGCACCGATGCCCGAGTCGGCGCCTGTGATGAGGGCTCGCCGACCGGCAAGTTTCCCCGAACCGGCATAGGAATCCTCACCAAGGTTAGCCAACGGCTCCAGCTTCGAATCGAGCCCCGGTTGGGGCTGGTGCTGCTGCGGCGGGCTGATCCCGGGGTACCGGGTGGTCGGGTCAGCTGGAAGTTGATCCCCCTTGGCTGGGGCATTGTTCAATGAACTGTCGGTACGCATCTGTGGCTCCCACAATAGGCGAAACAGTGAATGGCACTTCAGCGGAAAGTGCTGATCGGGATCCGAGGTCGTTCCCGAAAAGCCGAATCTATCGGCCTGGAGCAGATTCGGTTCCCGTAGCGGGGCCATCCTCGGTGGCTCCACCTTCATCGCTCCAGTCATGACCGTTCTTGGTATTCAGGGCGGGATCGGAAACGCTGTCTGCCTGTTGGGCTTTGTGCTTCACGGCTGACTTCTCAGCAGCGATTTCCTCATGTGTTGGTTCAGTCATAATGTCTTCCTTTCATCGCCCGGAAATCCGGATTTGCAGGTCGGACAAGAGTGGCGGAAAAAGCGAGAACGCCTCTGCGCTCCCTTCCTGAAGAGACAGGATTCCGCCATATTGCGATCACCCTGACTCAGCGCCATCCGTATCCACCATGTCGCGAATAGTGCTCGAGGTCAAGATTCTCCGATTCTCCATCGGAGACCAAAGGCTTGGTCCCTTCGCCACTGCGCACAGTGATGTTTACCAGTTGCCGCCATTTCGCCGTGCCTCCGACCGCCGCTGCCTGATGGCTGATGACTTAGGCCTTCCAAATTTTCCTTCAACATCAGTGGAGGTCTCCGCATGAGGCGTTCCGACGGGCTTGGATCCCATCGGTCATCTCTGTCTTAAGGAAACTGAGAGCGTGACCACACTGCCCACCGCCAGAACATTTCTGCAGGCTGCGAACGCAGAAATCCGCTGAACGCAGACTCCGTGCCAGACTCCGCATTCGGTAACCGGCGACTTCTAGGCAATGAAGAGCACGAAACACAGTGCATGTGCAATACCGTCTGATGGGCCCTTCGCTTGCCGCGAAAGCGATGAGGGCCCCAACGTCCGTCGAGGAATGATTCTTGGTAATACAGGACATTCGGGGCTTCGCATCGCGAGCGGGGGCTCTGCCCGGGCCGCAAAATCAGCCGTGGGATACCAAGGGTCGTCTTTCGCACAGGAACCGGATTGGCACGATTTGTGGCCCGGCCATTGGGTTTTGGGGCCAAAGAAAGCAAGGGCAAGTCTATGCCCTCCCCGCCCAGTACCAGGACGAGCGAAGAATCAACTCTGCGTCACCTATAAAGAGGTCACCTAGTATCGGCATAGTGGCGTCGAGGCCGAAGGCATCCATTTGGCATGCAGCAGATTATCCATGCCGTGGAGTTCATGGGCCTGATGGGGCGGGAATAATTTGAGCCTTCTCGGTCCATGGTGCAAGTTCGTCGGCGGCTAAGGTCACGAAACCCGACCGCTCAAGGCCCAGAAGGAATCCTTCCTTCTGGGCCTTGAGCGGTCGGCAGAAAGGGAACTTGAAACGGTGGGCAAAGCCAATTTTCGGCTTATAGAGATTCTTTATTTGAAGTGGTCGCCACGGTGGTTGCAACTCCCGGAAATCAGGGTGTTGCAACCGCTAGAACCCGCCTACCGGGTCATTTGTGCATTCTGGTTCGTTGTCAAAAGGGCTCAACACGTTGGCCACAGGCAACCTGCACATTTTTCCGAAACATCGTGGCCGACGCCGCATTTCTTGGGGCGAGAGGCGTGCTTGCCGCTGCAGCATCCGCCCCGATGGCACAACTGGTTTCTTGGGCTTCGCCAGTGTATGGCGCCGCTCACAGGGGCAGGATTCCTGCTGTTTCCGGCAAGGATCTCCGGACACGGACTTATCGAGGGCACGCATCGTTGCAACCATGAAACCATGTCTGCAGTGTTTGTCGAACGCAGCATCGGCCTGCTCCGCGGCCTAGACGCATGGTCCGGCAGCAACTGCAAAAGTAGATCTCCTCGGCGCTGGATAGCTATTTTCCCAACGCTGAATCGTGCCGTGCAATAATCGTTCGTGGCTATGGTGTGTTAGCTATTGCAGCACCCAATCCCCCGGTCGCATCATGGAAGTGCGCCTTAGAGGCGCTACCTGCCTGCGTCTTTTTCAAAAAAACTCTCGGGGATCGAATCATGAATACTTCATATGTCACAGCAGCCACTCACGATCAATCCTTGCAATCGCAAAGGCTCACATTGCCTCTCAGCGCGACAGTTCACATGTATGGCATGCACCCGACCTGTGAACTGTGCCAGACCGATGAATTCCTGGTCTATGAGCGCGTCCAAGCAGTCGGAAAGGACACCAAGGTGGAGCCCCTCTTGTGGGATGTCGACTGCTGGTGCGGCAAGTGCGAGACGTTCTACGGCTTCCGGACCGTTCATCCGCCCAAAAGCCGAGCCGCCCTCGAGGGATTTTAGCTCACCGACGGCAAGTGCGCTTCTCCGATTTCAAAATCGAAACTCGCCAACCAAAAGCAGGTGCCCATCATGCACAGCTTCGGCAAGGAGGAAGAATTTTTCTCATCAATCCCCTCACCGGATTGCCGTGTGCACCACAAGCAGCCGCACGGGCCGAATTCCTGGCACTCACGGCGGGCGGAACCAACACTGTCGGCGAATTCCTCGCATGCCAGGTGCAAAGCAACAGCCCGATCTGCACCGAGGGCGCCGAGGGCTTGGATTATGTGCGCAACCACCGCTAATCCCTGTCGCGGGCAACACTCGACAGGGACCTGCGGGTGCTCGCGCTGGGTACTCCACCACGCATCCCTGGCTCCCCCGGCGTGGTGACCCCGGCTACTCGCAACGGGGCCATCAAATCGCAATTTGGGGGAATCGCCACCGAGCACTACCTTTCCGGCTTACACGTGTACGTGGGCATCGAAGACGACGAATCGGGAGTAGCTGCCCTAAATGAACTACGCCGCTGGCTCCCTACCCTTAACGCCTGTGGCTCAAATTCCCCTTACTGGCGCGGTCACGAAACCTGCTTCAACTCCTGACGGAGCATCCACTACCGCCGCTGGGCGATCCAGGGAATCCCACCGCACCTCTTTGACCCTTCGGACTACCAACGGCGAATGCAATGCGTGCTCGCCTCCGACGTAGTGCTGGATGCCGGGCACATCAGCTGGGGCGCACGACTCTCCACGCACTACCCCACCGTAGAGGTGCGGGTGACCGATGCCCAGATGAGCGCCTCCAACACCGTCTTGATCGCCTTGATCGTCAGGTCCCTGGTGGACACCAGCTTCGACGGGGCACCGCCACTGCTCGCTTCCCTAGCCGATGTGTTGGACCTAGCCCAGTGGCAGGCCGCCAAGTTCGGCCTGCATGGAAACCAATTCGATCCGCTCGACGGGCGAAAGACCCCCGGCCGTACGCATGCTGAGCAGCCTGATGGACTACAGCCAGCACGCATTGAAGCGCCACGAAGACACCGCCTACGTCAACGATGGCTTAGCACGGCTCATGCATCATGGAACCGGGGCCACCATCCAACGGGACCGCTTCCATGCAGGAGGATTCAACGCCACCCTGGAGGAAGCTACCGCATCCATTGCTAACGAGGGCGAGTCACCTGATGGGGCCGGGGAGCATCTCATAGTCGTTCCTGGCACCCCTTCATCGAATTGGCTGGGCGATAGGAGGGACAAGTACCGGGATAAAAATCGACACTTCGTTAATCACTTTTGAGAAGTATCCGAAAGCTCACCTGCCGCGAAGAGTTGGGGAAGTTCCGGGAGTGTTTGGGCGATGAGCCCGGGCATTATGTCGAACCATCATGGTGATCGGAAAAGGCCGCGGGACCCGTCGCTGCCAGTTCCATTCATGGCCACCACCACTTCGCAGGCAGGATGATGGATCACTACATTCTTGGCGCGTAAGTTGATCCGCAACAACTGATGTTCCTGCAGTTGGTTCTTCCAAGGGTGCGGAGCCGGCGGCGTTCAGGTGGCCAAGGTTTGCCATTTATGACAGTGAGCAAGCGTATGGGGTGCTGGACCTCCTGGCCGCAGCTGATCGTAGGGACGCCGCCATGCTGCGGGCCTTATCCTGAAAGGATTGGCAATCGGGGAATCGCCGTTAGGAAGAGATGGGAAGCACCCCTGGACAGGGAAGTCGTCCCGGTGAATAGCCAATAGCTGGGTCTGGGCCTTCGTACCTGCCCGCTTCTCAGATGTGAAGCGGGGGATCCCCTGACAGCGTCCTTGCCGGTCGGAATTGGCCAATTCCCCTTGCTTTACTCCTGCCAGTGCCACTGAATCCGCCCTGGGTCGCCATCCCAGCACCAAGGAAGAGAGCAACGCAATTCTACGACCCTACAACCTCTGATAAACCACTTAGGTCTTCCTAATCCGTTGTTAAATAACCTCTGTAATATGCAGAAGGCAACTGGGACATCCAGTCTTGAATTGGAGGTCGCATGAGCCGATGATGGGATGTACCGACAAACATGACGGGAGTAAATATCATGCGTGGAAGCAACCTTGTATGGACAATAGTTGGCGTTCTGGTGGCCATTGCCTTGATCATCTGGATCGTTTCAGCGATCTAGGCCTCTTGGTGGTACGTGCCGTTGACGAACATCCCTGTCGAACCCTGGTGTATCTCGGTGAAATCAAGGACACGGTTCCCTCGACTGACTGCCACGCCGCAGATGAGTTATTCCTGACTGGTGGTTAGGACTAGGCAGGGCCTAGGAATTTGTTCCCTGACCCTGCCAATCGACAACGGGCACTTTTCAGGGCATGACGAAATTGGGTTGAACTCCACCGCGTTGGTGGGATGCAACCCAATCTTGTCTAGCCGCCTTGATTCAAGCCCAACACCCGGCTTGTCCTTGGGACGTATCCCCGGATGCAAAAATCCCCGGTGCGAATCCACCGGGAGAAGGTTCCTCTGGGTGGACCCGCACCGGGGACCTCTGAATGGGCGTCGCTAGATCACCTGGTGCAGCCATCGCACAGGTGCACCCTCGGCCGCGTAGCGGAAGGGCTCAAGTTCTTCGTCCCAGGCTTCGCCCAAGGCAATGGAAAGCTCCTGATAGACGATTGCCGGATCTCCTGCGCCTTTTTCGTAGGCCCAGCGGATGCGTTCCTCACTGACCATGATGTTGCCGGCTGCATCCGTGGTGGCATGGAAGATTCCAAGCTCGGGAGTGTGGGACCAGCGGCTGGAGTCAACCCCCGGGCTGGCCTCCTCGGTCACCTCGTAGCGCAGGTGGGCCCAACCTCTTAAGGCAGAGGCAAGCAGCGCACCTGTGCCGGGCTTGCCCGTCCAGTTCACTTCGGCCCGGGACATCCCCGGGGCTGCATTTTGCTCGCTCCAATGCAAATCAGTGCGTTGTTCGACTACCGAACCGATGGCCCACTCGATATGCGGGCACAACGCTGAAGGGGCTGAGTGTACAAAGAGTACGCCCCTGGTCATTGCTTCAGACATGCCATCCTCCGATTTGCTGTTGGAACGTCTTCCCCAACGCCAACAACCATCTTCGAAGGACTCGAAATCCTGTAATAGTATTCTGCACGATAATACGTGGACTCACCAATCAGCTTGGCCCATGACTTCAACTTACGCGCGAGGATGCGCTCTTTGGTAGCTCTCTTTGAGTCGTTCGACCGACACATGGGTGTACAACTGCGTAGTGGCCAGCGATGAGTGGCCCAAGATTTCCTGCACGGCACGCAGGTCGGCGCCGCGATCGAGCAAATGGGTTGCGGCACTGTGGCGCAAGGCGTGGGGTCCGCGAGCTGCGGTGTCCCCGAGATCGGCGAGCGCTTGTGAGACGACTTGGCGGGCCTGGCGGGCGTCGAGGCGTTTGCCACGTTGCCCGAGCAGTAATGCGTTTCCAGAGTCTTTGTTGCGCAGGATGGTTCTTGAGCGGCGGAGCCAGTTGTCAAGGGCGTTGAGTGCTGGTTGTCCGAAGGGGACTGTGCGTTCCTTATCGCCCTTGCCGATGACGCGCAGGGTTCGTCGGTCAAGGTCAAGGCTGTCTGTGTCCAGGGAGACTAGTTCGCCGACGCGGATTGCTGTTGCGTAGAGCAGTTCGAGGATGAGCTTGTTGCGGTCGGCGAGCGCGAGTTCCGTGGGCGTTGGTTCTTTGGGTTCTGTTCCCTTGGTGTTGGGGAGGGTGGGTGGCGCGTCGAAGAGGCGTTGGATTTGGTTTGCCTGCAGGACGTGTGGGAGGCGTTGTTCGCGTTTGGGTGATTGGAGGCGGATTGCCGGGTTGGCGGTGATGAGTTGTTCGCGTAGCGCCCATGCGAGGAAGCTGCGGATGGAGGCGGCGCGTCGGGAGAGCGTGGTTCGGGCGAGCCCTGATTCTTGGAGGGTCATGAGCCAGGTGCGCAGTAGTGGGAGGTCTATGCCTTGGAGGGTTTGGGTTCCCCTGGGTATGGCATAGGTGTAGAGGTTGGTGATGTCTGAGCTGTAGGCGCGGAGTGTGTGTTCGCTGCGTGAGCGTTCGAGTTGCATGTGCCGTAGGAAGTCGTCGTGGGCGTTTTTGAGCGCGGCGGGGATGGCGACAGGTTCGGATGTGTGTTCGGGTTTTTGTGGCACGTCTCTACTGTCTCTCGTGGGGGCGTGTGGGTTGCTGCGCCACGCCGGGCGGGGTTGGGTGCTCAGGCGTGTCGCTTCGTTGTTGGTTGGTTGGCGGCCCCCCAAGGGGTTACGGGTCCACTTACTCCCCCTACGGGGCGTGTTGGTGTTGAGGTTTTGCTGATCAGGGGTTCGGGCGTCCGAGTTGTTGTGGTTTGCCGTGGGGGTATCGGCGTATCCAGCCTTCCCCGCGTTGTTCCACTAGTCCTCGTGTGGTGAGGCGTGTGAGTCCTCCAAGTATTGAGCCGATGCCCAGTCCTGCGAGGGTTGATAGTTCGTCGATGGTTCGGGCGGTTCGGTTGGGTAGTGCATCCAGTAGCAGGAGGTCTTGGATGGCGAGGCCGTCGTAGTCGGTGGTTTCGCTTTCCTTGGTGGGGTTTGTTTCTCCTCCTGGGGTTGAGGCAACCATGTTGGCGTTGGAGTTGATGAGTTCGAGGACTTCGGCGGCGTCGGTGATGAGTGCTGCGGCGCCTTCCCTGATGAGCCGGTGGCAGCCTGCGGAGTTGGCGGAGTATACGGACCCTGGGACTGCGCCTACCTCGCGGCCCATTTCCGTGGCATGGTGTGCGGTGCTTAGTGCCCCTGAGCGCCAGCGTGCTTCGGTGACGATGGTTGCGGCGCAGAGTGCTGCGATTAGTCGGTTTCGTTGGAGGAAGCGCCAGCGGGTTGGTGTTGTCCCGGGTGCGACTTCGGCGATGAGCAGTGCTTCCCTGTGTACCCGGTAGAGGAGGTCTTCGTTGCCTGCTGGATAGAAGCGGTCTAGTCCCCCTGCCATGACTGCAATCGTGTTGGGCCGGGAGCTCCCTGTTCCGAGGGGTGATTCTTCGGCGAGCGCTGCTTCATGTGCCTTGGCATCGATTCCGTAGGCCCCTCCGGAGATGATGCAAATTCCCTTGCGTACGAGTCCTGCGGCGATTTCCGCGGTGATGGTCCGACCGTATTCGGTGGCGTCGCGGGATCCTACGATGGCCACCAGCGTGTTTGGTTGGTGCAGTATCGAGGTGTCAGCCCGTCCGCGGTACCAGAGGGCCAGGGGTGCTGCGAGTCCGAGCGCTTCAAAGCCCTGCGGCCAGTTCTCGTCCCCGGGTGTGAGAATACCTCCTTGGAGGTTTTTGATCAGTTGCAGGTCTGCTTGGGGGTTGGCGATGCTTGCTCGCGCCCTCCAGCGTTCGAGTCCTGCGTCCAGGCGCATGTTGGTGCGTATCGCCCCGTGCGCTTCGAGTAGGTCGGCAACTTGTTGTTGCGTGTGTGCGGGCGCTGGCCCTGAGTGGTTTTGAATCATTTTGTATGCTTCGACCGCGCCAAGGATTGCGACCAGCGCCGAACCTGTTTGGTCGTTGGGTTCGACGATGCGGGTCAGCGCTGCGCGGGCGATGATTTCTTGTTGCTGTTGTTCCATGTGCTTGCGACTCCCCTTGGTTCTGGCTTGCCTCCGCCGCGGGATGCCCTGTGCGGTTCTTTCGGGTGGGGGCAGGTTTTGGATTCAGCCTGCGGGCTTGACGGTGGCCTGTGGCTGTACGACCCCCTGGTTGTTCCTTATCGGGGCGCAGGGGATCGATGAGTGCCTATGTGCGGGCAAGTTGTGTGTTTTCGGCGCCAGGAACCATCACGGAGTGCTTGGGATGCCGTGAAGTTTGCCTCTGGAAGGCGACCCTCTGCCGTTGCACTCATCGGTTAAATGATGAAATATTGCTTGGGACCTGCAATGTAGGCAACGATGGTCAAATGACTCCGCTCCTGTGGCGGAGTCAAGAACAGAATTTTCGGACGAATCACTGACAACGAATTCAGGCGAACAATGACCAATAAAAGAAGACTTCCACTCCTGGCCGCCGCCTCTGTGCTCGCAGGATCCTTGATCCTCAGTGGCTGCTCAAACCCCACGGCGGCACCGGGCTCCAGTGGAACCACGGACGGTTCAACCCTGACGGTTTCCTCGGCAAACTTTGTGGAATCCGAGATCATTGGCAACCTCTACGCCGAAGCCTTGAAGGCCAAGGGGTACACCGTGGAGACCAAGTTCAACATCGGTACCCGCGAGGCCTACATCCCGGCCCTGAGCGACGGTTCAATCGACTTGATTCCCGACTACACCGGCAATCTCTTGCTCTTCTTGGACAAGAATGCCGATGTCAGCACGCCCGCGTCGATCCTCAATGGATTGCCTGCAGCGTTGCTTGCCAAAAACCTTTCGGCTCTTACCCCTGCCGCCGCAGAGGACAAGGATGCGGTGGTTGTCACGCGGGCCACCGCTGATAAGTGGAACCTGAAATCCATTGGCGATTTGACGGCCCACAATTCGGAGCTCAAGGTTGCAGGTCCCCCCGAGTTCAAGGAACGACCGGTGGGCCTGCCCGGCTTGAAAACGAACTACGGAGTGGTCCCTTCGAAGTTTGTGCCGATCGCTGACGGCGGCGGCCCGGCGACGGTGAAGGCCTTGCTGGATGGAACTGTTGATGCGGCGAACATCTTCACCACCAGTACCGACATCCCGGCCAACGACCTGGTGGTGTTGGAGGACCCGAAGAACAACTTCCCGGCCCAGCAAGTCATTCCGGTTTCCGGCAAGGGCAAGCTGGATCCCAAGGCCATCGAAACCATTGACGCTGTCTCTGCGAAGCTGAGCACCGCCGAACTGATCAAACTCAACGAGGCTGTCTCCGGGGAGTCAAAGACGGAGCCGAAGGCCGCTGCAGTGGATTGGCTGACCGAACAGGGACTGCTCGGGAAGTAAGCCAAAAAGAGCTAGAATAGAACACATGTTCGAATGGGGGTTGGTTGCCGTTACCCACCGGTGGCCAACCCCCATTTTTCCCCGGAATCACGGGCCACATCTATCTCCCGGAAGGGACCTTTTCCAGATGATCACCTTCGAATCAGTCTCCAAAACCTACCCCGGAGGCACCCAAGCACTCGAAAACCTCGATCTGGACATCGCCACCGGATCCTTCACGGTCCTTGTCGGGCCCAGCGGCTGCGGCAAAACGACCTCCATGCGCATGATCAACCGCATGGCCACCCCCACCAGCGGACGTGTCTTGGTCAACGGGCAAGACGTCGCTGAAATCAGGCCCGTCTCATTGCGCCTGGGCATCGGCTACGTGCTGCAAAACGGCGGCCTCTTCCCGCATCGAACCGTCATCGACAACATCGCCACCGTCCAACGTCTGCTGGGCCTGGATAAAAAGGCGGCCCGCGCGAAGGCCTATGAGGCACTTGAACGCGTGGGACTGAACGCCTCCCTGGCCAAACGCTTCCCGGCACAGCTCTCCGGTGGTCAGCAGCAACGCGTGGGTGTGGCCCGGGCGCTGGCGGCGGACCCGCCGATCCTGCTGATGGACGAGCCGTTCAGCGCCGTGGACCCGATTGTCCGCGAAGAACTCCAGCAGGAGGTCAGGCGCCTGCAGGCAGAAATCAAGAAGACCATCGTGCTGGTCACCCACGACATCGACGAAGCATTGCTGCTGGGCGACAAGATCGCGGTGATGGCACCGGGTGGGACCCTGCAGCAATATGCAACCCCGCACGAAATCCTCACCCGCCCGGCCAACGGCTTTGTTGGCTCCATGGTCTCCAAGGACCGCGGCTTCAGGGCCCTGTCCTTCAGCACCTTGGATGAATTCAGCTCCACGGCACTGCCTCCGCGCGGAGCGGACGGGCGCATCAGCATGGCGGCCGTTGCCCCGGGCTGGATGTTGGATCTGGACCCCGAGGCACGCACTGCCTTGTGGATCAATGAAGCCGGCACCACTTTCCCGGCAGCCACCATGGTGCGCCGCGGGGATTCGGTCCGTTCGGCACTCGATGCCGTCTTGGCATCCCCGGTCTCCGCCGCGCTCCTCCTGGACGCCAATGACGTGCCGGGCGCCTACATCACCCTTGAGGACCTGGCCCCGCACTTGCGCCCGTCCCCGGTGGCCGGCGCATGAACTGGTTGCTGGCGAACCCCGACCGGGTGCGGGAGCTAACCGTCGAACACCTGTACCTTTCGATCATCCCGGTGGTCGCGGGCCTGATCATCGCCTTGGCGCTGGGACTTGTCTTCGGAAACCGACGGCGAGCGCGAAACATCATCACCACCGCGGCGAGCGCGGTGTTCACCATTCCGTCGCTTGCGCTGTTTGTGGTGCTTCCGTCCATCCTTGGCACGCAAATCCTTGACCCGGTCAATGTCCTGGTCGCGTTGAGCATGTACTCGGCCGCCTTGTTGGTGCGTACAGTTTTTGATGCGTTGGATGCGGTACCGGCTCAGGTGCTCAGCGCAGCCGAGGCCATTGGGTATTCCCCGGCACGACGCAGGCTGCTGGTGGACCTTCCGCTGGCGATTGCCCCGTTGGCCGCGGGCCTGCGGGTTGCCGCGGTCACCAACGTTTCCTTGGTGTCAGTGGGTGCTGTGATCGGGATCGGGGGGCTGGGCCAGTTGTTCACCTCCGGGTACCAGCGGGACTACCCCGACCAGATCCTGGCGGGCATCATCATGATCTTGCTGCTGGCGTTTGTATTGGACCGGCTGATTGCCGTGGCCGGTCGCGTCATGACCCCGTGGCTCCACGTATCGCTCAAGATAGTTGCCCCTGCCGGCACGGAACCTGCAACCGGGAATCCGGCGAGCGCCGCATCCCAGTCCGGAGGCGGCAAATGATTCCCGACATGCTCACGTACCTCGGCACGGCAGCCAATTGGATCGGCGAGGGTGGAATCGTCCTGCGGCTTGGCGAACATCTCTGGTATTCGTTGCTTGCTGTGCTGGCAGCCTTAGTAGTGGCCTTCCCGCTGGGGCTGTTCATCGGCCACACGGGGCGCGGCAAGCTGGTTCTGGTGTCCTTGTCCAATGTGTTGCGCGCCCTGCCCTCCCTGGGCATCATGACGCTGCTGGTGCTGCTCATGGGACTGGGCTTGTTCCCGCCCCTGTTGGCCTTGACGCTGATCGCTATTCCGCCGATCCTGGCCGGGGTGTATGCCGGGGTGGCGAACGTGGATCCGTTGGTGGTGGATTCTGCCCGTGCCATGGGAATGAAGGATTCGCGGATCA
Organism: Paeniglutamicibacter antarcticus; assembly: GCF_900010755.1. GTDB lineage: Bacteria > Actinomycetota > Actinomycetes > Actinomycetales > Micrococcaceae > Paeniglutamicibacter > Paeniglutamicibacter antarcticus_B. The sequence goes on from NZ_CZJT01000081.1 coordinate 68,391, forward strand.
TCTTGCAAGTGGAGCTGCCCCTGGCGTTGCCGCTGGTGCTTGGCGGGCTGCGCGGGGCACTGCTGCAGGTGATTGCCACGGCGACCATTGCCGCCTATGTGAACCTGGGCGGGTTGGGACGCTACATCTTCGACGGGCTCGCGCTCTATGACTACGGGCAGGTGATGGTCGGTGCGGTTTTGGTGACCGGACTCGCGTTGCTGGTTGATGGTTTGATGGCGTTGGTGCTCAGGTGGGTTTCTCCGGCACGCAGGGCCATGGCGGTTTAGTGGTTGCTGCCGCGCAGGGCGGAGACCAGTTCCCGCAGCACCGTGCTGATGGGCGTGTCTCCGATGTATCCGATTTTGCCGATGGCACCGATCGACGCAATGGACCCTATCGAGCCCAGCGAGGCTACGCACCCGATGGAACCCGCAGAGGCAATGGAGCCGATCGACCCGGCTGACGCCACTGAACCAATGGAACCCGCGGATGCCGCCGAGGCAATGGACCCTGCAGATGCGACGGAAATGATGGATCCGGCACAGGCGTAGGAGGCGATTGAGGGCACCGGGGCCACAGGCGTTGTGTGCATGGGTCAATGATCCACGTTGTTGCAGGTGCGGTCGAGCCTTGCCGCTGCGCAGCATCCGGTGCCTCCCTACGCCGGGTTGAGCCGATGAACAGGTTCTAGCCGATGTCTCCCTTGCCGTGCTGGCGCAACTGCAGGGCAACATCAACATCTTCGGCGGTGGGGCAGGCATGCGAGTTCAAGTCCGCGATGCTCCAAGCGATGCGTAGCACCCTGTCATAACCACGGGCACTGAGCCGCAAGGATTCAGCCGCCTTGTTCAATCCTGTGAGGGTCGCTGCCAGCAAGCGCAGTTCGTTGCGCAGGATGGATCCTGGCACCTCGGCATTGATGCCGATTCCCCAGCGTTTGAGCCTGTCACGCTGCTGTCCCCGGGCCTCGCGAACCCGGGCCGCCACCTGTGCCGAGGACTCCACGGGGCCGCGGCTGGCCATCTCCCGGGCCGAAAGCTGCGGGACAAAGAGTTGCATGTCGATCCGGTCCAACAGCGGGCCCGAGAGCCTGGCCAGGTATCGCCGCCGTTGCATCGGGCTACAGGTGCAGTCGGTGCCCTTGCCCAGGTTTCGCCCGCACGGGCAGGGATTGGCGGCCATCACCAATTGGAATCGTGCCGGGTAAGTCGCGATTCCCGCTGCACGGTGCAGTGTCAGCACCCCGGATTCCAGCGGTTGGCGCAAGGCATCGAGTGCAGTTGCCGAAAACTCGGGGCTTTCATCCAGGAAAAGAACACCTCGGTGCGCCCTGGAGGCGGCTCCCGGTCGCGGGATGCCGCTGCCACCGCCAATCAGTGCCACCATCGAGGCGCTGTGGTGCGGGGCCTCGAACGGCGGGCGCCGGATCAGCGAGGTGATTTGCCCGCCGCCTGCGGCGAGCGAATGCACGGCGGTGGTTTCCATCGCTTGGGCGTCGTCCAGGTCCGGCAGAAGGCCCGGCAGGCGCTGGGCAAGCATGGTCTTGCCGGCACCCGGCGGCCCGGTGAGCAACAGGTGGTGCCCACCGGCCGCCGCGACCTCCAGGGCGTAGCGGCCCTGTGCCTGCCCAATGACCTCTGCCAGGTCCAGCGCCCGCACATCCAATCCCGTCCAAACATTGGGTTTGCGTTGCGGGGAATGGTGGCGGGCCCTGAAGCGCAGCGCCGATGGATCGGCCCCGCAATCGGCAAGCAGTTGGGAGAGATGGTCGTAGGAACGCACCTTGGCACCTGCAACCAGTTCGGCTTCCGCCAAGTTCTCGCTGGCCACCACAACCTGCGGGCATCCGGCATTCACGGCTGCCATGACCGCGGGCAACACCCCTGCCACCGGGCGCAACGACCCGTCCAGGCCCAACTCCGCCAGGTAGATCACCCCGGGCGGTAGGGTGATGATCCGGTCCGCGGCGAGCGTTGCCAGCACGATGGCCAAATCGAAGCCAGAACCCCGCTTGTGCAGCGTGGCCGGGGTCAGGTTCACCGTAATGCGCCGGTTGGGTAGCGGGATGCCCGAGTTCCGCGCTGCCGAACGGATACGTTCACGCGACTCGTTCAAGGACGCGTCGGGCAATCCAAGGAGCAGGAAGCCGGGGATGCCGTTGCCGACGTCCGCTTCGATTTCGATCAGCTGCCCGTTCAGGCCGGTGAGTCCGATGCCCAGGGTCCGGGCCAGGCTCATGATTCGACCCCGATCAGGTGTTCGATGCTTGGCTCGCGCCCGGGTTCCATGAGGATCGCCAGCACATCCACCCGCACGGTGCGCGCATTCCTGTGGTGCTCAAGGCACCAGCGCCGCACCAACCGTGAAATCCTGCGCAGCTTCACCGGGTTCACTGCCTCGGCGGGATGCCCGAAGCCCAGCGATGAGCGGGTCTTGACCTCCACCCCGACCACCTGCCCGGCATCTTCGGCGATGATGTCCAGTTCGCCGATCTTGCATCGCCAGTTTCGTTCCAGCACCGTGTATCCGGCTCCGGCCAAATACTTTGCCGCCAGTTCCTCGCCCCTGGCACCCAGTTCCTGGTTGTGGTTCACCTATCCCGCGCTCCCTTCGGCGTTCCCAAGTCCGGAACTCGGCGAGCGCCGGACCCACAGGGTTCATGGCACCAAGCGTGGGTGCCCCGGGGAGGTTACAGGGATGAGGGACTCCGGAGTGTGGATAAGTATTCGTCGGCTAGTTCTCCGGGAACCCGAAACCATCGGAATCGACGGTGAAGACCTGGGCTTGGGCGTTGCGGAGCACTGCGGCTGGAAGGTGGAAATCCAGATGCTGCCCCAGGGAGGTTTCCCTGAGTGAGAGGTGGAGGTCCGTGGTGGAGAATTCCCAGGGGCACCAGTACTCCAGGTGGTCGAAGGAAGCGTTGCGGGTCTCATCCCCTTGGCCCAGCACGCAATCAAGCACCACGGGCCCGGGGTTGCCCTGGGATGCATCAACCGCGGATACATCAAGCAGTGCACCGGTGCCCTCAGCGTAGGAATCCATGAGCGCTACCCGGTAGGCCAGGTAGTCCTCGACCGGTAGCCGGCGGAACACCCGGTCCAACACCACGATAATGCCGTGGGAGTGTGCACGGATTTCACGCAGGGAGACCCTGTGCCGCGGGCTTTCGAAGATGACACGGTTTTGCGCCACCACGTGTGGCACCTCCGCCAGCGGGATGGACGAGCCAAAGGTCTCGCCCTCGAACACCAGGTCTTCACCGTTCTCGGTCATCAGGATTCCTCGTCGAATCGCTGGATGTGCGTGGTGGCCTCCCGCAGGGCAGCGGTGTCGAGGTCGAATCCCAACTCCAGGGTTGTTTCGTCGCCGTGGATGTTGGGCAGGTAGCTGACATACAGCGTGCAACTCAGTTCCTGCGCCGCCAGGACACCTGGCATCCACAGCTCGCCACGGTGCCTGGCCACCTGGGTGAATCTTGCGGCTCCGAGGTCCAGCGGTTCAAATGTGTAGTCCGGCCCGGAGAGCGGATCGTGGGCTTCGATTTCAACTGCGGTGGTTCCGCCGCTGCGTCGGGCCCAAAAATCGGCGGTCTCGCGCTCCCCGCGCAGCTGTGCGCATTCGATGCCGAGCATCACCCCGTTGCTGTGGACGGTGGCCACCTCCAGTCGAACCGTCCGGCCGTCGCCCGAGTACAGCAGGTGATTCAGTGCCACCGAGACGCCCAGCTCACGGGCCATGGGTCCGGTGGACACAGACCCTGCCCGTTGGAGGGCCGCAGGTTCCCCGTCCGTTTCCACGTAGGTGCCAGGGTCTTCGTCCTGCCGCGCCTTTCGGGTCAGCGGCCCTTCAAGGAAGGGATGGCCGGTGTAGGCCAGATGCCCGGTCTTCAGGCCAAGGAGTGCCTCATGGACTTGATCAGAGGACGCCAGCACCGCGGGATCCGTATCCGCGCTCGTCAGCAGCTCCGACGGTTTTTCTTCACGCTCGGCAAGTACCTGCGCATACCCGACCAGTGCCTGGTTCATGGCCGTGATGCTCTGCTCGAAGGCGCGTTTGCCGACACCCGTCTCTGGTTGGCCGTCATCGAAGACGAACCCCAGGTCGTTGAGATTCATCCCGTGGTCGGTGTTGCTGCTGGCAACGAAGCCAAAGCTGACGGTTCCCAGGACATCATCGTCAGGGGCCCGGGAAGGTTCTTCATGCTGGGCCATGGGTCGGGCTCCTCGGGTATCGGGATCGAAGCACTCGGTGCAGACCTGTTACCGGTATCCGCACTGTTTTGGAAAGCGTAACAACGATGAGTGCCAGATTGGCCGTGGCGCGCGGCGTCTGCCGGGGAGCAGGAGAACTGCACACTTGGGCATATGGCACTGCCCCGCATCCGGCGGCGTTGAAGTCGAGAATGCGGGGCAGCAAAGGCAATGCGTGGAACCGGTTAGTCCAGTTCGAGTCCGTCCTTGGGCATCGCCAGGTCTTCCATGCGGTTCAGTTCCTCGATGTTCACGTCCTTGAACGTGACGATGCGCACCGACTTCACAAAGCGTCCGGTGCGGTATACGTCCCAGACCCAGGCGTCGGTGAGCGTCAGGTCGAAGAAGACCTCCCCGTCGGCCGAGCGGGTCTTCAAATCCACGCCGTTGGCCAGGTAGAAACGCCGCTCGGTTTCCACGACGAAGTTGAAGAGGTTCGCGACGTCCTTGTATTCGCGATAGAGCTGCAGCTCCAGTTCCGCTTCATAGTTTTCAAGATCTTCGGCACTCATGTTGCTTCTTCGCCCCCTCTGGTTTGCCTCGTGCTAGCTCTTGGGTGTGAGCTGCCAGGTCTTGCGGTGGTATTCGGTGGCGCCGTGCTCGATGATTGCCTGCCGGTGCCCCGCGGTCCCGTATCCCTTGTTCTGTATCCAACCGTACGCCGGGTACTTCGAATCATAGCCATCGAGCAGCTCGTCGCGTTCGACTTTCGCCAAGATCGAGGCCGCGGCGATGGACAGCGCCAGCAAATCGCCCTTGATCAGGGTTTGCACCGGAATCAGCAGCCCGTCGATGTCATCGGGTTCCCCGAAGCCGGGCATCAGTGAATCCAGCAGCGTCGGCTGCTTGGTGGCCGAGAGCCAGTCGAGGTTCCCATCCAGCAGCACCGCATCGGCCTTGGCGCCTCCGGCCCGGGCCTCCGCGTCCGTGACGGCGCGCAACCCGGCCAAGCGCAGTGCGGGCACCAGCCCGAGTGCATCGATGTCCGCGGCACGTGCGTGCCCGACGCCCCAACCCAAGGCCCACTCCTTGATCTGCGGGACCAGTGCGTGGCGGAGATCCGCGGAGAGCAGTTTTGAATCGCGCACTCCGGGCAAGTCCGTGGCCGTGTGCGGATCGATCACCACGTAGCCAACCGACACCGGGCCGGCCAGCGCCCCGCGGCCCACCTCATCGGCGGCGCCGATCAGCGTGAATCCGCCGCCGGTGGCCAGCGCGCGTTCATGTTCAAGGGTTGGTGCCTTGGAGGCCATTACTTGGCCGGGGCAGTGGTTTCGGGTGCCGGCACCTCGGCGTAGACCTCCGCGTGGTTGGAGATGCCGCCGATCCTATCCAGTGGCCAGGAAATGACAGATGCCTTGCCTTCTACCGAGGAAATGTCCACGAACCCGCCCTGCAGGTCTTCGTGGTAGCGGGAATCCGCGGATTCGCCGCGGTGGTCGCCCATCACCCAGAGTTTGCCTTCGGGGACCACCTTGGTGAATTCCTGCTCCGAGGGTGCATCCCCGGGGAAAATATACGGTTCGGTGATGGCCACCCCGTTGACGGTCAACCGGCCATCGGCCGAACAGCAGGTCACAGTGTCCCCGGGCATGCCGATGATCCGCTTGATCAGGTGCTGGTTGGAGGGGTCCGGGACCAGGCCGACGAAGGCGAAGAATTCCCCGACCGGGTTGGTCACCGTGGAGGCGATCGGCGGCAGCCAGCCCTGGTCGTCGCGGAAGACCACCACGTCGCCGCGGGTCAGCTCGAACGGACCAGGGACCATGAGGTTTGCGAAGATGCGGTCGTTCTTCTGCAGGGTTTCTTCCATGGAGCCGGAGGGGATGTAGAAGGCCCGGAAGAAGAAGGTCTTCACCACCAGGGAGATCACCAGGGCGATGACCACGACGATGAGAATTTCACGCACCGCCGCCCACACGGGGTTTCTTTTCTTCCGCGGGTGGTTTTCGGAAGCGGCTGGCTCGCTGGCATGCGTCACGTGCGTGGGACCCTTTCAGGTGTCTAGCTGTTGTTTTGCTTTCCGCGTTCCGGCACTGGCATGGGATGCCGCGGCCCGGATGCGTTCCGCCGCCTCCTAGCCTACGTTGCAAAACTGGCATTTTGCCCATCTGGCGCGGGAGCAAGGCAGGCGCCCGCTAGCGCTTGGGCTCTTTGGCTACGCCAAAGGTGGATTTTGCGGGGCTCGAGGCGGTGTTTCCGGCGATCTGAATGGCCGTGACCACATGCGAACCCGGCTTTAGGGGCGCGGGGATTTTCACGCTCCAGCGCCCCTTGACCACCGTGGTGCTACGTGTGGCTTTTCCCACCGTGACCTTGAGGGTGGCACCGCTGATACCGCGGCCGGACACCGTGCGCGGCGCCTTGGCATAGGGATATTTTCGTCCGGATACCGGCGAGCTGATGCTCGGCGCGGCGGGTACGAGCGTGAAGGTGGATTTGGTGCCGGCGGAGGCGTGTTTGCCCTGCTTCTGCATGGCGGTGAACGAGTTCTTGCCGTACTTCCACGAGCCGGCGGCCTTGATGCTCCAGGTCCCCTTGGCGGTGACGGTGCCCTTCCCGGTGACGGCTCCGGTGAGGCTCACGGTGGCACCGGGAACCCCGGTTCCGGTGATCCTGCCCGGCGCCCTGGTTGAGGCGGATCCCTTGGCAGGCGCAGTGACCTTTGGGGGCGGAAGCACCAGGGTGTAGTTGCCCGGGGCGAGTGATGATTTGCTGTAGCCGTTCACGGCCTGCAGGCTGAACTTGAAGGCGCCCGCTACTGCCGGTGCCCGGAAGCTGAAGGCCCCGTGGGTGACTGTTGCCGTGGCAATCTTTTTGCCGGCGGCCAGGACCTGTACGTTGGTGCCGGCCGGGGCGCCGGCAACGGTTCCGTGGATGCGCGAACCTGCTGGCACTGCCGCGGTGCCGGGGGCGAGCTTGAGCTTGGGGGCCGGAAGGAAGAGCCTGAGGCTGTATCCGCCGGTGACCTTAAGGGCCGGGCCGATGTCGGCGAAGTAGGCTCGGCCCCGGTCGTCATTGGAGATGGCGCTGGTGATCCCCACCGCTTTGGTTCCCGCCATGACGGCGCCGCCCGAGTCTCCCTCATAGGCCTTGGAGAATCCGGGGTTTGCCATGCCGAATCCACGGACGGCCCGGATGTCGGCGGCGGTGTTCTTGAATCCCCCGACCACGAAGATCCCGACCTCGTCAACGATGCCACAGGTAAATCCGGTGGTGCGTCCCGATTTACAGACCTTGGTGCCCAGGGTTGCCCGGGAAATGCCGGTGACCTTCACTTCACCGCTGTGCGGGTTCCCGCCTTTCCAGCCGGTGACGGCAGGAAGCGGCCGCAGGGCAGGATTCAGCCTGTCGATCACCGAGACGTCGGTGCCGATGTTGCCCACCAGCAGGTTTCCCAAGGCCTTGGTCGGTGCATTGCGGGGACCACCGAATTGGGAGAAACCGAATTGCCCGAGCATCGGCCCGAGGCCTCCGAAACCGTCGGTGGTTGAGGGTTTTTCCACGCTGACGGTGCGGATCCTGCCGTCTTGGGTGCAGTGGCCTGCGGAGATGGCAGCAGGAGCGCCTGCGGGGTTGAAGGCGGAGAAACCAAGTGAGCAGAGCGCAAAGATCCCCGGGCGTGTTTCGGTTCCGTACCCCATGCCGCCCAGCACATCGGTGGCGGCGATGGTTTCGGCGGGACCAAGTGCCTGCCGCAGCGCCACCTTTGGGTACCGCGCGACAAATTGCTCCGGGCTCTGCTTGCGTCCGGGTTCCAGGCTGAGCGCCGCCGGGCGCGCCGGTCCGCTGCCGGCACCACCGCCGGTTCGGATGATGAATCCGTCTGCGGTTTGCATGATTGCTTGAAGTTTGCCCAGTGTCCCGGGTTCGACTGATGAAACGTATTCGTTGAAGAGCTCGTCGACGTTTGCCGGATTCCGGCCACCCAAGCCGCTGCCTGCAAAGGTCGCGGCCGCGATCCCCTGGCCGGGGCCCTGCGCTGCGGCTACCGGGCCGGCCGGCAACGAACCACCGAGCACCAAGGCGGCCGTCGCGGCGAAGATCCCGGCGCGATGCAAAGCACTATGCACAGAAGTCCCTATTCGTTGCTGCATGCGGTGCTCTCCCGGTGCCAGGGCTTCCCGGTGGTGGCTCTCGATGCCGAGGCGGCATGCGGGTAGTTCTCCAGCGGGCCGTGAATCAGCACGGACTCAAAATTCTATCCCGCACCGGGCGAAAAGGGTGCGAAGCGCACCGAACGGGGCACGCTTCGCACCCGGTATCCGGGTCCTGAATCCGGGCCTGCGGGTGCCGTTACCGGTGGTTCGTACTTACGCCGCGTTTCACCGGAGGACTTCGTGCCGCAGGCCAGGATCCGAAAAGGACTAGGGGGAATCCCCGCATTCGCGCGGTGGTGTTGTTATTGGCCGTCGACCGCGTGTTTGCGGTCCAAGGGCCAGATCACGTCGGTGACTTTCCCCAGCACACGGTCAACGGAAACCAGGCCGCCGCCGGGTGCCCCGAGCAGGGCACGGGAGTCTTCGGAGACCGAGCGGCGGTCCCCCATGACCCAGAGCCGGCCACGCGGGATTTCAACGCTGAATTTCTGTTCGCTGGGCTTGTCGCCGGCAAAGAGGTACGGCTCGTCCAGGGGCACGCCGTTGAGGCTGAGTTTGCCGTCGGGGCCGCAGCATTCGACGGTGTCCCCGCCAACGCCGATGACCCGTTTGACGTATACCGAGTCGTTGCCGGCCAAGCGCAGTGCCCAGGCCAGGGAATCAACGATATTGGGGCTTTTGTACGGAAGGAAGGAGCCGCGGCCGTCGAAGATGATGACGTCGCCGCGCTGGATTTCCGAGTTTGTGTAGGCAAGCCGGTTTACCAGGAGCCCGTCGCCGGGGTTCAACGTCGTTTCCATGGAGGCGGAGCCGATGTAGAAGAAGTCGATGACCGTGGCGCGGATGATCAGGGTGATCACCGCGGCGGCCATGAGGGCGCCAACGGCAAAGCGCCAGCCCCGCGAACGGGACCGGCGCTTTGCTGAAGCGGAAGAATGTTCCGATTCTGTAGGTTGATCCACGATGGATCTTCATGACCGCCCGAAGGCGGAAACGAAGGTTCTCGTTTTTCTTGCTACTTGGCGGTGCGGAAGTCGCGCTTTTCGCGGATCTTCGCAGCCTTGCCGTGGCGATCGCGCATGTAGAAGAGCTTCGCACGGCGAACGTCGCCACGAGTCACAACTTCAATCTTTTCCAGAACCGGGGAGTGTACCGGGAAGGTACGCTCTACGCCGACGCCGAAGGAGACCTTGCGAACGGTGAAGGTTTCGCGAACGCCATCGCCCTGGCGACCAAGGACGAAGCCCTGGAAGACCTGGACACGGGAGTTCTTGCCTTCGATGATGTTTACGTGAACCTTGACGGTGTCACCCGCGCGGAACGTCGGAACATCGGTGCGCAGCGAGGCTGCATCGACAGAGTCGAGAATATGCATGAATGCATCTCCTAGGCAGACGCCGCAGGTCACCTACCTTAGATGCGGAGCACTAATTTTCCTTGACGCACCAAGGTGCGCGGTAGGAAAGATTTGGTGTTCCGAAGCTTGGTACCGGGACCCGTTTGCGGGTCCTCGGCGGTCTGGCTGTTGATTCGTTCCCCCTGCGGCAGGAGCAGAATCCAGTAGACCCAAGATTCTATTTTGCCACACTCCCGGGAATGCTGCGAAGCATGCACCCACACCGCGGCGTTATCCGGTGCCCCACGGCGTTCCCAGCCACAAGCACCCGGCCCGCAGGAAGCCGGAAATGCGGCGGCAAGCGCCCTGTTTTCGGGCATTTCGGCGACTTCCCGTGTGCATGGATCGATGACAGCACCATGGCATCGAAAGCGATGGGTGTCCAAAATAACATTCAATCCGCCAGTGGAACACCGTGGCTTCCTCGGCCAAGGGCACCTACATAAACCGCCCGGCTACTGGGTGCGGGCGGGCCATGCCCCTCGACCACGCGCGTTGCATCGAATTAGGATGGGCCAATGCCTGACACACAACTGTTCCGCGCACTGGCCATCACGTCGATGCTGGCGATCCTCACCGTGTTGGGTGCCTGCAGCGCACCGAAAGAAACAGGCCAGATTCCGGCAACGCCCACCGAAGTTGCCGGAAGTGATTCGAACGGAGTCCCGGAGCCGAACGAAAAAGCACTGGGTGAGTCCCTGCTGGCAGCCGTGGCGGCCAACGACGGGCCCGAGGTGCGTCGGCTGCTTGATGCCGGCGCACCGGCCAACCACCGGGGTGCCGATGACCGTCCGGTGCTCGTGGCCGCCACCAGGGCCAACGCCATCGATGCGGCGCGGGAGCTGGTGGCCGGCGGGGCGGATGTGAACGCCAAGGATTCGATCTCCGATTCCGCGTTCCTTTATGCGGGCGCCGAGGGACTCAATGAAATCCTGAAGCTCGCCATCGGGCACGGGGCCGATGTCTCCAGCACCAACCGCTACGGCGGCACCGCGTTGATCCCCGCGTGCGAACACGGCCACGTCGAAACCGTGGGATTGCTGCTGGCCGCGGGCGTCGAGGTGGACCACGTCAACAACCTTGGCTGGACCTGCCTGCTGGAGGCGGTGATCCTCGGTGATGGCGGCACCGAACACCAGGAGGTCATCACCATGGCGCTGGCCGCCGGCGCCAACCCGGAGCTTGGGGATGCTGACGGGACCACGGCACTGGAACATGCCCGGGAGAAGCAGCAAAGCGCGGTGGTCCGGCTGCTTGAAAGCGCCGGCCCACCGCGCTAAGGCGCGCCTGGAAGATCCTTAGGCGGGATCCACCGGTTCCTTGGCGACGACCTTGCCGTCAACGATGGCAAAGCCGCTGTGCCACAGGGCGTCACGGTCGTGGCGGTTCAGCTTGGAAGCGTCCAACTGGACAATGAGGTCCGGGCGGCGGACAGCCGTGCGCTCAAGCTGCTTGGTGCGGCGGAAGCGCGCGATCTTGCCGTGGTTGCCCGAAAGCAGCACCTCGGGGACCTCGTGGCCTTCCCAGCTGGCCGGCTTGGTGTACACCGGGTACTCCAGCAGGCCGTCCGAGTGGGACTCCTCCACCAGGGATTCGGGGTTGCCGACAACCCCGGGAATCAGCCGGCCGATGGCCTCGACCATGGCAAGGACCGCGACTTCTCCGCCGTTGAGCACGTAGTCGCCGATGGACACCGGGCGCACGTCGAAGGATTCGGCGGCGAATTCGATGACGCGTTCGTCGATGCCCTCGTAGCGCCCGCAGGCGAAGGCCAGGTGCGGCGCCTCGGCCAGCTCGTAGGCCATTTCCTGGGTGAACACCGCACCCGCCGGCGAGGGCACGATCAGGATCGGCTTGTTGCCGCCGGTCTTGTCGACCGGCGATTCCACGGCGATGCGCCCCAGTGCGGCTGCCCATGGTTCGGGCTTCATGACCATGCCGGCGCCACCGCCGTAGGGGGTGTCATCCACCGTGCGGTGGCGGTCGTGGGTGTAGTCGCGCAGGTCGTGGACGTTTAGGTCCAGGACGTTTTCGCGGCGTGCCTTGCCGATCAGGGAGAGGTCAAGCGCCGCAAGGTACTCGGGGAAGATGGAGACGACGTCAATGCGCATGGGTGCTTAGGATTCCTCGCCCTTGGCTTCGCCGGCTGCGGATTCGGCTGCAGCATCATCCGCGGCAGCGTCTTCGCGGTTGATGTCGAAGAGGCCGTCCGGAGGGGTCATCAGGATGTAGCCGCCCTCGATATTGACCTCGGGGACAATGCTCTCCACGAAGGGCACGTAAACCTCGTCACCGTCGGTGGACTTGACCACCAGAAGGTCCTGGACGTTGCCGGTGCGCAGTGCGGTGACCTTGCCGATGACCTTGTCACCGACGCGGGCTTCGAGGTCAACGAGCTCGTGCTCGTACCAGCCCTCGCCCTCGTCTTCGGTGTCTTCGGTTTCGATGAAGAGCTTGGCTCCGCGCATGGTCTCGGCGACATTGCGGTCAAGGATTTCCTCGAAGGCAAGCAGCAGGATTTCCTTGTTCCAGCGTGCGCCTTCGACGGTGAGGGTCTTGATGCCCGGGTGTTCGATCTCGAAAACCACACCTGGAACAAAACGGTCCTGGGGTGCGTCGGTCAACACCTGCACCGTCACCTCGCCGCGGATACCGTGTGGCTTGCCAATGCGGGCGACCTGGAGGCGCATGCGTTTTCTCCTTGAATACGTGAAAGGGTGTTCCGGGGATCCGGTGTGGGTGGTGCGGATGCCGCGGCGCAAGGGCCGGGAATTCGCGAAGTCTTGGTTCAATCTTACGTGGAGGATGGGGGCCTTGGCTCCCGGAAAGCTGTGAGCCGTGCGTCGCACTTTGCCCTTAACGCACTGTGGTCCCACGCTTCCCTTGCGGGAGTGTGGGACCACAGCTACACAAAAAGTGTAAAGAGGCTGGCTACCGGCGACGGTCCGTGTCAACAACGTCAACACGGATTGATTCGTCTGCCAGTGCGGCAATCACTGTGCGCAACGCTTTCGCGGTGCGACCCTGACGACCGATGACCCGACCGAGATCCTCGGGGTGCACACGCACCTCAAGGATGTCACCGCGACGGTTCCCCTTCAACGCGACCTGCACGTCTTCGGGGGTGTCAACGATGCCACGTACCAGGTGATCCAGCGCATCTACGAGCACTGGTTACTCAGCCTCGGTTGCTTCTGCCTCAACGGCCTCAGCAGCAGGCTTTTCAGCCTTCTTGGTGATGGCCTCGGGCAGGATGACCGAGCCCTTCTCCGGAACAACGAAAGCAGGCTTAGGCTGCTTGAACTTCAAGGTGCCTTCCTGGCCCTCGATGCCCTTGAACTTCTGCCAGTCACCGGTGATCTTCAAGATCGCGGCAACCTGCTCGGTCGGCTGGGCGCCGACGGAGAGCCAGTACTGGGCACGATCCGAGGTGACCTCGATGAACGAAGGCTCTTCGGTCGGGTGGTACTTGCCGATTTCTTCAATCGCACGGCCATCGCGCTTGGAACGCGAATCCATGACGACGATACGGTAGTAAGGTGCGCGCATCTTGCCGAAGCGCTTCAGACGAATTTTAACGGCCACTTTAGTGGTCTCCTGTTTCTCAACATGTGCGAGTCGCTGTTTCTGCACCCGTGGGGCGGGCCATACCGCGGCAACTCAAAAAGGACAGGATTCAACGCGGAGAGAGGGGCCACATCGAATCGAGTACGTATCCATTATGCCAGAGAATTTCCCCAGACACTGACCATGTGCCACTTTCGCCCCGGAGCGTGTCGAATCCCACAGGCAACCGTTCGGCGGCGCGTCCTACTGGCCTGGAATCCGCAGCACCGCCAGGGCGCGCAGCAGGTGGGGTAGCGGGTCCGGGTCACTGCCCTGCGCCCAGCGCAGCCAGCCGGCAAAAAGTGCTGCCGAAAAGGCTGCGGATACGTAAAAGGCGTCCTCATCCCCCAGTCCCGCGGCGCACAGGAAAACCTCGATGGCTTGTTGCTGCCCGCTGAGCTTGGATACCGAATACGCGCCGAGCTCGGCATGTTCGGCAATCAGCCGCAGGCGCCCGCGGGTGACCGCGAGGTCGGGCAGCGACCGCGCGGCGGCCTGGACCGCTGCGTACAACACGTCCAGCACCCCGGTTGCCCCCAGGGCACCGTTGCGCACGCTCAGCGATTGGTGCGATGCGGCGACGGCCGCCTCGAATCCGCCCCAGACGAGTGTCGCCTTGCTCGGGAAATACCTGTACAAGCTTTTGCGCCCGATTCCGGCCGCCGAGGCAACATCATCCATCGACACGGCCTCGTAACCACGCTGCACAAAAAGACGCAGCGCCACGGCGGCGACCGCTTCCGGGTCGATGGTTGCTGGGCGCCCTGCCGGGCGAACCGACTTGGGGCTGGGGCTGTCTTGCATCCCACAAGTATGTGCCATTGAATTAGGATACGCAGTGTCATAACCTGTAGGTGTCCAATCCCCACCGATCAAGGAGAACCACAGCATGAGCACCGAAACCACCTGGCAGGAAGTCACCACCAACGGACGCTTCACAGGAAAGACGGTGATTGTCACGGGTGCCGGATCCGGCATCGGCCAGGCCACGGCCCTGCGCATTGCCCACGAGGGCGGCAAGGTCATCGCCGCGGACATCAGCTCCGAACGCCTCGAAACACTGGTGGCGGAGAACGCGAACCTGGACCTGGTCACGGTTGCCGGTGACATCTCCAGCGAGGAGACCATCGCCAAGGTGGTTGCCGCGGCCGACGGTAAGGTGGACGCCCTGGCCAACATCGCCGGCATCATGGACAGGTTCCAGCCGATCCACGAGGTCGACGACGCCACGTGGGATCGCGTGTTCACCATCAACGTCACCTCGATCATGCGCCTGAGCCGCGCGGTGGTCCCGCTGATGCTGGAGGCCGGAACCGGTTCCGTGGTCAACATTTCCTCCGAAGCCGGGCTGCGCGGTTCCGCAGCCGGTGCCGCTTACACCGCCTCGAAGCACGCGGTCATCGGCATCACCAAGAACTCCGCGGTGATGTACGGCAAAAAGGGACTGCGCTTTAACGCCGTGGCCCCGGGTGCCACCATCACCAACATCGAGGCGCCGATGGACTCGGCCCTGGCCATCGAGGTTCTTGGCCCGCTGATGGGCGTGAACATCCCGGCACCGGCCAGCGCCGCGCAGCTGGCCGCATCCATCACGTTCCTGCTCAGCGATGACGGCAGCAACATCAACGGCCAGGTCCTCGCCTCCGATGGCGGCTGGTCGGCAATCTAGCCAACGCCAACACAGCGCCGAAGCCGCGCGTGGATGCCCAATGGCATCCATACGCGGCTTCGTTTGTGGGACCCGTCGGCTCAGGGCACCAGCACTACCTTGCCCCGCACGCGCCCGGCCACGAGGTATTCCATCGCTTCACGCGCCTGCTTGAAGGAGAAGACCTTGTCGATCTTGCTTTCCAGCGTGCCTTGGGCCATGAGGTTCACGAGCCCCTGCAGGTCCTCGCGCTTGTTGATCGATACCAGCATCGACAGCGACTGCCGCAGGAACGGGGAGAGCAGCACGGCCCGCGCTTGCCTGCCCATGCCAATGAAGGTGCTGCCCGGGTTTTCCGCCCCAACGATCACCACCCGCCCCGGGGTGTCAGCACTCGCCGCAGCGTGGAGATCGCCGGGCTGCCACCAATGTCGATCACGACGTCATAGTTCGAATACTTGGCAAATGCGGTGCCTGTGGCATGGTCGTGCACCACATCGGCACCAAGCGTCGCAACAAAATCGGCCTTGGCGGCGGAGCACTCGGCACTGACATGGACCCCACGCAGCTTGGCCAATTGCACCACGAAGGACCCGACTCCCCCGGAAGCGCCGGTCACCAGCATCCTTGTCCCGGAACCCAATTCCCCCGCCTTCGCCAACGCCTGGCGCGCGGTGACCCCGGAGATGGGAAGCGCGGCCGCCTGTTCCCAGCTAATCCCCCGGGGCGGCCTAACAAGCTTGCCGGCATCGGCCAGCACGAATTCGGCAAAGGAACCACCTGCCACACCCACCACACTTTCGCCGATGCTGAACCCGGTCACCCCGGCGCCGATCCCCGCCACTTCGCCGGCAACATCAAGGCCGGGAATCGGGTTTCGCGGTGCCCGGAACCCCGCGGCCAGCCGTGCCACGCGAGGCTCGCCCGCCATGAGGTGCCAGGTTCCACGGTCCAGCCCGGCGGCTCGAACGCGCACCAACACTGTTCCGGGCCTTGGTTCGGGCCGGGCGACCGAGGAGTACTCGAGCACTTCCGGTCCGCCGTAGCGCCCGTAGGTCACCGCCCCCATAGTTGCCGGAAGATCGCCGCGTGCTTCGAAGATGGTTTCGTTCGGGAGTTCTTCGGGTTGCTGTTCCATGGCTCTTCCTTCTCCGGGAGTACCGCCGCGGCGTCAAGGCGACACCAACTTTCGTACTGTGTACGAAAATACCTTACGCAGTACGAAAATGCGATAGGGTGAGCCTCATCATGGTGAAAGAAATTTCCGGGATCCCCGGTGCCAAGTTGCCGCTCGATCGCGAACTGGTGCTCGAGCGTGCCATGGAATTGGCCGATGGTGCCGGCCTGGGCGCCCTGACCATGCGCTCCTTGGCCCAGTCGCTCGGCGTCAAACCAATGTCCGTCTACTACTACGTGGCCAACAAGTCCGAGATCCTCGATGGGCTCGTGGACAGGGTTTTCGAGGAAGCTGATGCCGCCAGGCTAGGGCACGTTGCCTCCTGGCAGCAGGCAATGCGCAACCGGGCCATTGCCCTGCGAAACACCCTGGTGCGACACAAGTGGGCCCTTGGGCTCCTTGAATCGCGGATGTCCCCGGGCGCTGCGACCCTGCGCCACCACAACGCAACCCTTGAAACCTTGCGCCTGGCAGGATTCGGCGTCGTGCTTGCGACCCGCGCCTACGCCCTGCTCGATAGCTACATTTACGGTTTCGTCCTTCAAGAATCAACGATTCCCGTCGGCGACGGGTCAAGCATCCCCGCCGTTGCAGAAACGATGGTCAAGCACTTTGAATCCGGCCAATACCCCTACCTGGTCGAGGCCGCCACCGAGGTTGTCATGCAGCCGGGCTACGACTTTGGCAGCCAGTTCGAGGACGGTCTCGACCTGCTCATTCGCGGGCTCGAGGTTTGGTTGGAATCGACGCCAACCAGCGGCACCGCTTCTCAACAACCAGGCAGCACCAACAACTCGCACATCGAAACCAGGCTAGAGGAAACCCCATGGCACCGGCAGACCACTGGAAACGCGCACAGCTCGATGACCCGTTCTGGACCGAACAATCCGCCGGATTGAGGGATCCGCATGTGGCACCCATCAATGAGCTAATCGGCACGTTGAGCCAGGCCAAACACGGAGTCAGGCTTCCCCTGGCCGCGCCATGGCATGGAGGTATCAACGCTCCGGTGCTCAGCGTCTTGAACGACCCCGGCGAACAAGCCCTGGTCCCGGGGTACCTGTGCCTGCGCAACCCGGACCGGGCCTCGGATCGCCAGCGCCACCTGATGACTGCCTTCGACATCGACCCGGCAGATTTCTGCCCCTGGAACGGCTACCCCTGGCCCCGCGAGAACAAGAAGGACCTCACTCCCGACGAGGCGCTCGACGGCGGGCAAGCCCTGCTGGAGATGATGTCGCTGATGACCAACCTGCACCTGCTGCTGTTGCTCGGACGCAAGGCCAGGGACGCCGCCGATGCCGTGTTGCCGGAACTGACTGCCACGTATCCGCAGGTGCAGGTCATTCGTTCATTGCACCCGTTGGGCGCCAAGAGCACCGTCCATCGCGAGGAGCAGAAGCTCGTGTGGGCCAACATTGCCCAGCTCATCAGGCAATCCCGGAGCTGATTCCGCAGGTGAATGTGCGCTAATCGTCACAAGCTACTGGTGTCCGATACATAGGAGCAGCTGGCAGCACGTGACATGCTTGATACTTACGTTCCCCCACAACCGCTCCAAAGAGAGAACCGAAATGCCCCGCATGATGAACGACCCCGACTTCAAAATCTCCCAGGAAGCGGAGCTGTGGGCCGAACATGTAGCGCCCATCAACTCCCTGGTGCAGGACCTGCGCACGGAAAAGCCTTCCGAATCCGGCCCTTCGGTCCAGTTCACTGCCCCGCTGCATGGCGGCACCGATGCGACGATCCTCTGCCTCATGCCCAACCCCGAGCCAGCGAACCGCCCGGAAGACGGCATTGACATGCTCTCCTCCGAGGATGACAACGCGCTCGCCGAGGCCATGTCCCTGCTCTTGGCCGAGGCCGGCATCGATGCCAAGGAAACCATCGTGTGGAACGCCCACCCGTGGTACCGCGCCGAGGATGAAACCGGCCGCCTGAATGCGGCTCAGATGAACGCGGGCCTGGAGCCGATGGCTCGGCTCTTGCGTCTGGTGCCGACCCTGCGCGCAGTCATCCTGATGGGCAAGGGCCCCGAGGAGTTCTGGGCCAAGATCGTCAAGAAGTACCCGATGGCAGTCAGCCGGATCACCCCTATCGCCAGCTTCTCCCCCGCCCCGCTTTCACTCAGCGGCACCAAGGCCCAGCGTGAGGCCCGCATGGAGCGCCGCGCCGAGGCCATGCGCGAGGCCCGCTCGCTGGTTCGTCCCGCCCGCGGCCCGGCCGGACCGCGCCGCGAAACCCTGGTTCGTGCAGACGAACTGGGCCCGGAGCACCTGGGGCGCGTGATCGAGGTAACCGACGGCAACCAGACGCTTCACGGTCCGCTGCTCAAGGCCTTCCAGCCCAGCCCCGAATGGCGCGTGACGTTAACGGTGGGCGTTGCCGACCAGCGTCGCTCACTGGGCGTCGCCGCGGATACCTGGGTGCGCATTTACCGGGGCACCGGCGCCCGCTAAAAAGACCAAAAAGTTGAATACGAAAAGCGCCTGTTCCCGGATCCCGGCAACAGGCGCTTTTCGTTGGCGGCAGTTTGTTCCGTTGCCATTTGGGGCTAATTGCGTTCGCTCACCACCATGGGTCTTGGCATAGCCAATTCGCTTTCCCGGAAAGCGAGCACACGATGAGTACCACCGAAAAAGTTATTGAAACGACCGTCACCAACGACGGCAGCGCAACAGTCATCACCGAGGGCAAAACCCCCGAATGCTCGATTTATGTGGTGAGCACGGCATCGGCGCAGAAATTGGAGTCATCTTCGCAGATCAGGTCAACGAGGCTTACGAATGCGTTCTGGCGTCAGACATTTACTACCGTTTAGTGGTCGTCACTTCAACGATGGCCGAAGCCCACAGCAGCGTCAGGCTTGATAGCCTTTCGCTTGTTTTTACTGGCGCCAGTCCATAAGCACTTGTGGTTCCCTTACTAAGCGATATCGGCCCTGAAAATTATGGATGTTCTCCGATCTCGCATCGAACGTTCCCGGGTCCATCCAACGGTCATGTACTCGTATTGCGAGCCGTCAGAATGAGCGCAGCCCGATAGCCATCTGCCTCGAGGCAGGACATGGTGTCTAGTTCCTGAATAGGAACGGAAAGGCATGTTACGTCTACCCAGGTTTCCCCGCTGCGATCGTTCACCCACGAATCCTCGAGCACCAGGACTGGGTTTTCTGCAGACCCTGCCGTCCCATGGCAGAGCACCCAATGTGGCACGTCGAAGCCGAGCATCTGCTGCAGCGACACCAGCAACAGGACCCGGGCGCCGTTGCTCACCGCTTCTCGGATCTGTGTGATTTCCAATCGCGTTGTAGCCAGGGGCAGTCCGGTTGTCTCAGCCCGGCGGCGTGATTCAGCCTGAAGGATGCCGCGCCAGCTGCGTTCGGCCTCGGGATAGTAGTCGACGATCACCGGCTTGTCGGTATCCAACGACACCGTAACCGAGGTCTCTGGCCAGCGCTCCGCGACGGCAAGTCCCAATCCGATCGGCTCACACGCCATGAAGTTGGTCGCTTGACGCCACAGCACCAGCTCCGAGGTGCGCAGGTCATCCAGTGCGGCGATGCTGGTGGTTTCCCCATGTGCGGCCAGCGCGGCAACCGCCGCGCAGGTGAAGTTCTCGCTTTGCTGGTAATGAGAGGTGCGCAGGTAGCTGGCGGGATGCAGCCACTGCACGTAGCCGGCTCGTGGACTCGAGGCTGGATCATCCATGGCGCAGCGCGGGGCGGGCAACGCCTGAAATCCGGTCTGCTCGGCCAAGGCGGCCAGCGTCGGATCTTGCGTCCAGTTTTCCCATTTCACGCAGGCCAGATCCTGCTGATGGGCGTAGTTCAGCACTGCACGGATCACCTGTTCACCCGTTGGTGCATCGAGCGCGAGCATCCCGGCGATTTTCACATATGACCCCGTGGAGCGGGCCGTGAGCAATGCGGCACCGGTTATGGTGCCAGCGGATGACTCAATCGTCAGCAACCGAGCGTTGGCAGCCGCTGTTTCGCGTTCCCACGGACCGAGCACGGGACCCAGGTGCCGCAGCTGCTGCGGATGGTGTTGGGGGTCGAAGTCCTGGACCGTGGCGTGCGGTGCGGTGTGCTGTGCGGTGTGCTGTGCCATGGGAGCCTTTCGGTTCAGTGGGGTGGATGGCGGGTGCAGACCCTGGCTTGGTTGCTAGCCGCGAGAGCGGTAGAGCAGCCAGATGAAGTATGGGGCGCCGAGCAGGGAAACGATCAAACCGGCGGGGATCTGTGCCGGCGCGATCACGCTGCGGCCCAGGGTATCGGCCAGGCAGACCAGCAACGCGCCAAAAACCATGGAGACCGGGATCACCCGGTGATGGCGGGCTCCCACCAGCGACCGGGCGAGGTGCGGGGCGATCAGACCGACGAAGCCAACGACACCCACGGCCACCACGCTGACCGCAGCGAGCAGGGCTGCAATGGACAGTGAGATCAGTCGGGTGCGGGCCGTCTTGATGCCCAGCACCCGGGGCAAGTCTTCGTCGATGGCCAGCAGGTCAAGCTTGCGACCCATGAACAGCAGGACCGGAAGGCTGAGCACCAGCACCACCAGAACCGGCACCACGTCCGCGAACTGGCGGCCATAGGTTGAGCCGGACAGCCAGGTGTAGATGCGCGGAGTTTCCCACGAGTTGATGCTTAGTAGCAGGTATGTGGTGACCGCGGAGAGGGTGTACCCCGCGCCGATGCCGATCAGCACAAAACGTTCCGGGGAGAACCCACGACGCCAGGCCAGCGCAGTGATGGCAGCGAAGGTCGCCAAGCCGGCCACCACAGCAAAAATCACCAGCAGCGAGCGGGAGCCGCCGAAGGCGGTGACCACTATGGATGCACCCAGTCCGGCACCCGCGGTGATACCCAGGATGCCAGGTTCGGCCAGCGGGTTGCGCACGGTGCCCTGCACCAGGCAGCCGGCCAGGCCCAGGGCGGCTCCGGCACCCAGCGCTGCCGTGGTCCGTGGTGCGCGTTCGGAGAAGGCCCGGGCAACGAGCTTCGGGGCATCATCTTGGAACCACAGGGCCAGATCTCCCAGCTTCAGGAACATGCTCCCGGCCAATAGGCCCAGAATCACGGCCCCGAGCAGCAAAACGAGGCCCAGTAGCATGGTGAGAATGAACCGGCGGCGGCTGCGCAGTTTGCTTGCCACCTGCATCAGGTTCCGTGAGCTGGAAGCTTCGGGCAATCTCATCGCCAGGATGATAATCAGCACCCCGCCCAGGACCGCGGTGGGAACGCCGGTGGGGATGGACGCCGCGCCTTGGGCGCCGAGCAAGGCCCGAAGGACAACATCGGCCAGCAGGATCAGCAGCGCACCGATTAAACCGGTGGCCGGAAGCAAAAACAGTTGGCGGCGCAACACGGTCAGCCGGCGCGACAGCAATCGCGCGAGCACCGGGGCACCGAGTCCCACAAAGGCGATGGGTCCGGCCAATGAAACGGAGACGCCGGTGAGGACCACTGCACACAGGACCGCCAGGGTGCGAGTAGAGCGAACCGGGATGCCGAGCACCGCAGCGTTTTCATCCCCCAGGGACAGCACATCCAGCCGGCGGGAGAGCAAGAGGCAGATGACCAGGACCAGCAGGATCACCGGGAGGCTGCGTAAGAAAGCGTCCAGGTTCAGCTGGGCCAGCGACCCCGAACCCCAGGCGTACAGGCCCGTGGTGTTTTCCTTGAAAAGCAGCAGGATGATGCCGCTGCCGGCTTCCAGGGCCATTGCGATGGCCGATCCGGCAAGAATCAACCGGGTGGTGGCGGTCCCGGCACTGCGCCCGGAAATGGCCAGCACGACCCCGGCGGCCAGCAGCCCGCCGGCGAATGCGAGGGCACTGGAGGCGAAGGTGGAAAGGCTGAGGCCCAGGGCGGCTGCCACGCACAGCGCAAAGTAGGCCCCGGAGGTGACGGCCAAGGTGTCCGGCGAGGCCAGCGGGTTGCGGGTGACCGATTGGAGCAGGGAGCCTGCTACCCCCAAGGCCAGGCCTACGGCAGCGCCCGCGCAGAGGCGCGGCAGCCTGGAGCCGGTGAAGATCTCGGCAACCCCTACCCCGCCAATACGCGTGTCATCCCCGAGGAGGGCGCGCAGCAGTTCACCCAGGCCCACCCCTGAGGTGCCCTGGGTGAGATGCCAGGCACCCACCAGCAGCACCGCCGCCGCCAAGGCGGCCAACAGGCCCAGGCCGGAAGCGATACTGGTGCCGGTGACCGGCGCGGCGGAATGATCCGTGCCGGTCCCCGGGGTACTGACGTCTCCGGCCACGGCCGGCCGGTCTGCGTATTTTTCAGCGGTGTTCATTACAGGTGTAGGCTACTTGGCTTCCGAAGCGGAGGTCAGTGCATCCGTGAAGGCATCCACGGCCTGGCTGGTGGATTTCGGTCCACCGGCACCCCAGACGTTCGGGAACTGGAAGGTCCGGCCTTCCTTGACTGCGGTCAGGTTCTTCCAGATCTCACTGGATTGCAGTTCGGTGGTCCACCCGGTGCCCGCGTCATTGGAGTAGAACAGGTTGGCTTCGCCGACGCCGGCCAGGCCTTCCACGTCGGTCTGGGCCAGACCGTATTCCTTGTTCACACCGCCCGAGCCGAAGGACTTGTTGATGTCGTCGTTCCAGACGGGAGTCAGGCCCAGTTCCTTACCGAGCTCGGTGAACAGCGCACCGTCGGTGTATGGACGGATGGTCAGGTTGGAGCCGTCAACCCAACCGTCGAAGAACAGGAAGTCGGAGGTTGCCACCTTCACATCGGCGACCTCCTGCTTCTTCTGCGCCAGGTGGGCGTCGAATTCGTTGAGCACTGCGGTAGCGCGCTCGGTGCGGCCGGTGGCTTTGGCAACCTGCGAGAAGACGTTCTTCATGTTGCCGATGGGATCTGAGGAGTCGTTGCCCTTGACCACAAGTACCGGAACGTCACCCTTATCAAGCTGGGCCACTACAGGGTCTTCTTCGCTGAAGGCATCAACAATGATCAAGTCAGGGTTCAACGCGTAGATCGAATCCAGGTCCGGCTCGCCGCGCTCTCCCACCGAGGCAACACCCTCGGGCAGTTTCTCTGCGGTGACGTAGGTGCTGTATCCCTCTGGGGAGGCAACGCCTACAGGGGTGACGCACAGGGTCAGTGCGTCTTCAATTTCCTGCCATTCGAGCACAACCACACGTTCGGCTGGCTTCTCCAGCTCCAGGGTGCGGCCCAGGTCATCGGTCATCGATACCGGGCCGGTGCTGGTGGCGGTGGTGTCATCCGCGCAGTTGGCGGAAGCCGCGGCGGGGGTCTTTTCAGCGGCGGAGCTGGACACGTCGGTGGTACCGCAGGCGGTGGCCGAGAACAGCAGGGCCAGGGCGGCCACGCCAGCGGCGGCATTACGGGCGAGTGCAGACATAGTTTTTCCCTTGTTGTTGAGTGTTTCGGTGGTAAGAAGAGGTGGTCAGCCCTGCCGGTGGCGGCTGACCGGTTCGATGCGCAGCTTTCCGGTTCGCTCATCGAGGTGGACCTGCACGGTGATCTCGTAGACCTGCGAAAGATTCTCGGTGGTGAGGACCTCAGCGGGGGTTCCGGCGGCGTGCACCCGGCCATGTTTCATCAACACCAGGCGGTCGGCCAGCGTGGAGGCTTGGTTCAGGTCATGCAGGACGATGCCGATGGCCAGCCCATTTTCACGGGCCAAGTCATGGACCAGGTCCAGGGTCTCGACCTGATATCTCAGGTCCAAGTGGTTGGTCGGCTCGTCGAGCAGCACCACGTTTGTTTGCTGCGCCAGGCACACGGCCAGCCAGACACGCTGCAGTTCTCCGCCGGAAAGCTCCCCAGCAGCCCTATGGGCCATCGCGCTGGTGCCGGTCAGCTCCATGGCCCGGGCAATCGCGGCATGGTCCGCCTTGGATAACCCGGCGAAACCGCGCCGATGTGGGTGGCGGCCGAAGGCGACGATATCTGCCACTGCCAACCCTTCGGGGGTGGAGTGGGATTGAGCGAAGAGCGTGACTTCATGGGCGAAGTCGCGTCCGTTCAATGCGCTAATTTCGCGGGGCTCCCCGTCGGAACCGGTGAGCGTGATGATCCCTGAGGTGCGGTCGTGCAACCTTGCCATGGAACGAAGCAGCGTGGATTTTCCACTGCCGTTGGGTCCAATGAGCGCGGTGACTTCCCCCGGGGATAACCGGATGGAAGCGCCGTCGACCACCGTGCTTTTACCGTAACGCAGCACCACCTCGTGGGCGTGCATGCTTCCGGCCCCTGCGGAAGCTGCTCCGGTAGCTGTTCCTAGCATGTGTGCCGGACGGACTGAATACGTCCGATATTGCTCAGTATTTTCACTTAGGTAAGTCTAAGCTAAGTAATTTGTGTCAGCAATCGAGGATTCCTGACATTCAATCAGGTTTTTCGGTCACTTATTCGTAGTGGTACTGGTAAATGCGCCAGGCGTGGAGCCCATGGTGCGACGAAAAGCGTCTATAAAGGTACTTGGCTGCGCATAACCTAACAGGTCAGATACGTCTTGAACTCCTTCGCCGTTGGCCAGAAGCTCCAAGGAACGGTGAATTTTCACCGATTGGCGCCACTGGGCAAAGGACAGGCCAGTGGCTTCGCGGTAGGCGCGGGTGATGGTGCGTGCGCTGATCCCAGTATCCGCGGCCCATTGCTCAAGGGATCGGTTATCCGCTGGGTCAGCCAAAAGCCGGTCAGCGATATCACTGATCCGCGGGTCGTCGGGCCGGCACAGGGCCAGTTGTTGAGCTGAAGGTTTTAGTACGTCGAAAACCACAGCCTCCGCACGCGCTCTGGCCTCTGGGCTTAGGTCTCGAGCGGACAGGTGAATCAACAGCGACTCAAGCAACGGTTCCATATTGATCACCGTCGGGGCTTTGAACGGGGTGGAGGTGCGTTCGGGGGCAAAGAAGGCACTAAAAAGTTTAATTTGTGCGGTCAGTCGTCCGCCATGCAGCATCCTGGCTGGAATCCACAGACCGTAACCCTCGGAGACCGTAAAAATCTGCCCCTCAATTTGCGCGGTTAGCGTCCCATCATGTGCCCACAGCAGCTCATGGGCTAGATGCGAATGTGGCTCCCACTCCGTGGAGACCTCGATGGCGTGCACTTCGCTTAAAATCACAAACGAGGAGGTCGCATTGCTGGGCAGCTCAGTTGCTATCGCCAAGGCCGTATCCGGCTCCCGAGGCCAGGCGCCAAGCCCGATCGTCGGGGAAGGAGGGCAGGTCATGTTAGAAGTATAGGAAGAAATTGACATGACGCAACTGGCACTAAAATGGCTCCACCGACCCATAAGGAGGTTGGAGTACGACCTGCGGAATGGCAATAATCTAGCTGGCGTTCCGCTGTTGCCAGCGGGCTAATTCAGCGTGTAGTGGTCGAGCACTTCATCACCGCTCACCCGTTTGAAACCCCGCCTGGTCAGCACCTTGGCTGAGGCAGTATTGGCAGGGGCCACACTGGCACTGATTTTCGTAATTTTGTAGGCTGCGGGAATCGTGATTAGGGCGCTATCGAGCATTGCCCCGGCAACACCTCGCCCCCATTGCTCTGATGGTACCCAGTACCCAACCTCAACACTGTTTTCCTGGCGGGTGGAAAACACGATGCCGACAGCTTCGGTTGCCTCACTTGCCACGAACCAGCGGGATGCTCCAACAGTATCGAGCGGGGCAGGGCGAAGGGCTCCTTGAACGCAGGTATCGATAGTTTGCCGGTCCCATGGTTTTCCATAGCCAATAAAACGAGTTACCAGTTCATCCGAGGCCATACTGGCAAAGAATTCGGTGTCCGCATCCCGAAATGGACGCAGGGTGATTGAGTGAGGGCGCGACATCTGGAGCCTTTCAATGTCAAGGGGTTGATCAACTTCTAAAAACATTAAACAGCACTGAATCTGCCATCCAGCGGAGGTTCTTGTGTTACTGCCATGCTCCATCTTCTGAAAGACCGAGCTTCGTCGTTCCAAATGTCGTCATTCAAAATGGTGGTCAATAAAACAATCGGACAGGTTGTCACCCGTCCGCAGGCTTGATGTCTCTCTTCAATTACAGCTCCGGAAGTCCTTCACCTATCGAAACCAAGTAGCCCCCGGCAACAACAAGAACAGCCGCAAAAATAAGTGATCCCGGCTCGGGGAGGATAATTCCTCGCCGTTCCGGGATCACTTATTGGCCTATGCGGCAGTTCAAACCAGCCACAGCAGTTGGCTGTTACTTGGAAACCTTGCGAACCGGGTCGGTGATTGCGTCGCTGCCCTTGGTGCGCTTTTCCGCACGCTTTTCCTTGATGGATTTGGAAGGTTTCTTGGCTTCGCTCTTACGCGGTGATTTGTTCGACATGTGGTGCCGTCCTAGCCGGGAATGTCAGGCATTCCCAAATGTTGGGGGAAAGTACCCCTCACCCGAACCATACGCTGTATTTCAGTGGCCCCGGCCGGAAACCGCCAATTCCCCTAACAGCGGCATAAACGCAGGCAGGACTCCATTTGGGTCAAGGCCAGTAACCGGCGAGCGCTGTGCGTTGCACTCGCCGGTTACCTGGTGCCGTGCCGGAGCCGCAAGGACCGCGAAGCCGCCGAATGAGCTCGGGGAACAGTGCCCGTCCGACCTCCGGGAGGTCTGTTCACGGGCAGGTTAGGACCCGGGCAGGCCACAGCGAAGCCCCGTGGCTTAGGCGCTACCCTCAAGCAAGGGTAGATTTTAGGGATGGTTCACAGCACTTTCACTGATTTCGACTCCGCACCCAACACCGACGAAAATGACGTTTTTCACCAAGCTCGCAGGCGCAGGACATTTGCCATCATTGCGCACCCCGACGCCGGAAAATCAACATTGACCGAGGCCCTGGCCCTGCATGCGCGGGTCATTACGGAGGCCGGAGTGACGCACGGCAAGCAGGGACGCCACGCGAGCATGTCCGACTGGGGAACCATGGAACGCGAACGCGGCATTTCCATCAGCTCCACGGCATTGCGCTTCGAACATGGCAATGTCATTTTCAACCTGCTCGACACCCCGGGGCACGCCGACTTCTCCGAGGACACCTATCGGGTGCTCACGGCAGTGGACTGCGCCATCATGCTTGTCGATTCCTCACGGGGCATGGAAACACAGACCCTGAAGCTCTTTGCCGTTTGCAAGGAACTTGGGCTGCCGGTGGTCACGGTGTTCAACAAATGGGACCGTCCGGGCCAGGAAACGTTGCAGCTGCTCGATGAGGTCCACGACGCCACCGGCCGGATGCCGGTGCCGCTGAACTGGCCCGTGGGCATCGCGGGCGACTTCCGCGGCCTGTACAACCCGGAGAGCGGAACCTACACGCGCCTATCGCGCACCAATTCCGGCGCCGGTATCGCACAGGCTGAGGAGCTCAGCCCCGAAGAGGCCGCCCTGGACGCCGGGGACGCCTGGGAGGCCGCCCGCGAAGACTGCGACATTGCGCTCTCCCTCAACGGCAATTTCGACTCGGATGATTTCCTGGCCGGCCGGGCCACGCCGGTGCTTTTCGCTGCCGCGGCATCAAACTTCGGGGTAGCCCCGCTCTTGGATTTCCTGGTGGACCGGGCGCCCGCGCCGGGTCCCCGCCCGGATTCCTCCGGCACCTTGCGCGCACTGGACTCGGATTTTTCCGGGTTCGTCTTCAAGATGCAGTCGGGCATGAACCCTGCCCACCAAGACAAGCTTGCCTTTATCCGGGTGTGTTCGGGGACGTTCCGACGCGGCATGGCCCTGCTCAACGAATCCACGGCAAAGCCCGTTTCCTCCAAATACACCCACCACATGAGTGGCAGGGACCGCGATTCAGCAGATGAATCGTGGCCCGGGGATGTGGTGGGCTTCAGCAATGCCAGCGGATTGCAGATCGGCGACACAATACATGCCGGCAAGGCTGTTTCCTTTCCGCGCTTGCCGCACTTCAACGCCGAGCACTTCCGTACGGTCCGCGGCCTGGATGCCGGCCGTTCCAAGGCCTTTGCCCGGGGAATCTCCCACCTCGAAGAAGAGGGCACCATCCAGGTTCTCTACCGCAGCAACGGGACAAGCCAGTCGCCGATCTTCGCGGCTGTCGGGGTCCTTCAGTTCGAGGTGGCCCTGGATCGCTTGAAGCGCGAGTTCAACGCTCCGGCCGTCATCGAAGAGACACTGCCCTTCGAATTGGCCAGGGACCTTTACGGCCCGGATCCGGTACAGACCGCCAAGGACGCCGCCATCGACGTTGTCTACCGGTCGAACGGGAACCCTGTGGGGCTCTTCAGGAACCAGTGGAAGCTCGGTCGCACCATGACCGATAGCCCCGAGCTCTTCGGCATCACCGGCGACGACGCCACGTAACGCGGGAACCCGGTCGGGCAGGTGCATTGCATCTGCCCCACCCAAGGTCGGGTGACCGGATGAGGATTTCGCCCTCCGGCTCCCACAGATCCCGGCGTGAGAGTCTCCCGTCACCGGGCATGGTGCGACTCATCGGTTCCGGGACACCGTGGATGGGCTCACCCTTCGGTTCCGTGCATGTGTGCGCGCTCTCCCCCGTGGTCCAAGATGGTCAGGATTTCCACCGGCCCATCGTGGGCGCCCACATAATGCGGGATCATCGTTGAGAACTCAGCAGCTTGGCCCTCGTGGACCAGGATCGTCCGATCCCCCAACACCAGGCTGACGGTTCCGGTGAGCACCGTGAACCACTCGCGTCCGGGGTGCACGCTGAGTTCGAGGTCCTTCATTCGCCGTTCGGCGGTGATACGCATCTTGGCAACAGTGGTGCCGTTGGCCGAATGCTCGCGCGACAACAGCCAGGTGGTCACTCCGTGCTGATGTTCCGGCTCGGGCCGGATGACCACGTCTTCGTCTTCGGTGGGTTCGACCAATTGATCCAGGGTGGTTCCCAAGGCTTTGGCCAGCGGCACCAACTGATCAAGGGCAATCCGCCGGTGCCCGGTTTCGATGCGGCTTAGTGTTGACGGGCTCAGGAAGCAGCGTGCGGCGAGTGCGTCCAGTGACCAGCCCTTGGCCAAGCGCAGCCCCTTGAGGCGTTGGCGGATCACTGTGTCCATGGAAAGTTCTTGCGTCATACGCAAGAGTGTATGCCAACGGGGCATCATGTGGTTACGCTTGATTCATGACTGAATCCCATCACCACCACGGCCACCACTCATCGGAGCACACCGGCGGCCATTCCCCTGCCCACTCACACGGGCATTCGCCCGAGGATGAGGAACGCATGGCGACGATGCTCGACTTGGATGCGAGCGTGCTCGCCGACCACCTGGCCGAGGTCACGGACTGGGTCGCCAACCTGGCGGGAGCGCCGCAGAAGATTGCTGACCTGGGTTCCGGAACAGGTACCGGCACCCGCGCACTGGCTCAACGCTTCGAGACGGCAACCATCTACGCGGTGGACAGTGCCGAATCAATGCTCGAGCGCTTAGGTCGAAAGATGGCCGAAAACGGCCTGGCTGACCGGGTTGTCCAGGTCCACGCGGATTTGGACAACCAGTGGCCGGAGTTGAAGGAGCTCGACCTCATCTGGGCAGCATCGTCGATGCACCACGTGGCCAACCCGTCCAAAACCTTCGCTGATACTTTCGGGGCACTGACGCCCGGCGGTATGTTTGCCGTTGTTGAAATGGACGGCTTCCCGCATTACCTTCCCGAAAACCTGGGGTTCGGGGAACCGGGTCTCGAGACGAGGATCCGTGCCGTCATCGATAACCGTGGCTGGAACAAATACCCGGACTGGGAACCCCAGCTGGTGGCCGCCGGGTTTGAGGTACAGCAGCGCGAATTCACCTACGATTATGCTCCGGACCCGTCGGTGGTCGGCCCCTACGCTCATGTCATGCTCGCCAACGTGCGTGCCGGCCTGGCAGATCAGCTGTCAGCTGAGGACCTGGCAACCATTGATGCGCTTCTGGATCAGCACAACCCGGAAGCCCTCATCAACCGCACGGACCTACAACTGCGTGGTGGACGCACGGTCTGGGCCGCCCGCCGCCCCTGATCGCGCATGGTGTTCGGCAGCAGCGCTTAGGGCTTGCCGAACACCACGTCACTGGTTTGCTTAACTTCCGCGGTGCGGTTGGGTGCACTCTGAAACTGCCAGTACAAATTGGTATGTGCAATGACCGCTTTTGGTGCCGGCGCACCCCATGCACTTCGATCCCCCGCGGTGTGGGCATCCCCCACCAGCGTGACGTCATATCCCCGTGTAAAGGCGCCGTGAATGGTGGATCGGATGCACGCATCACTTTCGGCGCCGGCGACCACCAGGTGGCCAACTCCATGTGTCGAGAGCACCTGCTCCAATTCCGTTGCCTCAAAAGCATCCCCATAGTGCTTTGCCACGAGCGCTTCGGTATCAAGCGGGTCTAGCTCCGCAATGATTTCCCAATCCGTGCAGCCCTGCTCCAGTTCGGCATCCGAGTGCTGAACCCAGACCACCGGGGTGCCGGCGGAACGCGCCGACGCCACCAAGAGCGCAATGTTGCCTGCCACCCTGTCCCGTTCATAGGCCTCGGCCACGACCCCGTTTTGCATATCAATCACCAACAGGGCGGTTGCTTCACGGTTCTTGAACGTGCTCATGTCGTTTCCTTCGCGTTAGCTGGGCCAAGAGGATCCCGTTTGCTGTGGTTTCAATGACAGGCTACGCGTGATCCCTGACACTTGGGGCTGTTCTGGAAATTTCGAAGCTAACCCCGTTGCCTGCACAGGTTATTTCCGAATATGAAACACCCAGCCACGCATCTTCCGCGAGCACCTCGCCCTTTTCAGCATCACCGGAGACCTCACCCAAGAGCCCATCCTGAAGATGGTTACCCGGGCACCGTGCTCATCTGTTCAGGCCGGGTGGTCACGATGAGGTAAGAAAACGGACATCAAAAATTAAAGTCAGTCTTCGTCGTCGCCGAGGAAGCATTCGGGTTGCGCCATGATCACCGGACCCACATTGATGGAGTACGGCATGCCCCACGAATTCCGGTAATCAACCCTCAGTGCCTGCATCGAGGATTCCTCGGCTTGGTCAACCGGTTCCACGGCAAAGATCAGCGCCTCGGTGGGTCCGCTTCCCAGAGGTGCAGGTAATTCGACGCGTGAGTTCCAGCCAGCCGAATCCGCCGATCCGTCATCAACCGCCGGATATTCAAGACCACCGATCGAGGCCACCCGGTCTTGGATTCCGGAACCCGCAAGTTTGAAGTTTGATCCATCCACCATGCTGATCGAACGCACATCCAATGACTGGCCGTCTTTCACCACCATTGGGGCGGTTGTGATCATTCCGCTCCGGTCACCGACGTTCTCGGTGTTGAAACACATGATGTTGCCCCTAAAGGATTCCTGCACCGGGTCCAGCATCCGGTAGGCGGCCCAGCCGCCGGTTCCCACAACGGCAATCAAGGCCCCGATGGCTACAAACGGTGCCCATCGCCTGCGTTCGAGGGCCTTCCCCGACCCGCTCAGCCCTTCTTCGTTCATGCTCTTCCGCCTGCCTGGAACGTTTTGTGGAACTTTGGATCTGACTCCATCACTTCAGGTCATACTAGCTTTTGGTACGGTTCCAGGGCAACGGCTCGCGAGTAACACGCACCCGGTAAAGCCAGCCCAAGCGACAGGCCCAGCAGTTTGGTATCTCGACCCCCGCCTTCACCATCCACCAAGGGCTACCCACGGATACGTGCCGGCCTGGCATTGATGCCGACTGTGCGTTAAGTAGAAGGAAGTACGATGGCCCGCGCGCACGAGGGCCGGCCTCCCAACATCGAGTGCGGTTTTCGCTGGCGGGCCCGAAATCGCGGTACTACGCTTTCGCGCATAACGGACCGGCCCACGGGCTGCGGGTCCACCGGCGTAGTCGTCGCGCCCACGCGGGTGCATCCACCGAATCCAAACGGTCCTGGCTGCCCGCATGCATGAATCCGGCACCCAACCGCCAACGTGGGAGACAATCATGCAAACCATTTCATCCGCACACCGAACCGCACCACCGCGCCACACACACGTTTTGCTGGTTGGCATCGTCGCGCTTGCGCTCGCCCTTGCCATGACCCTGGCGCCCACCGCCGGGCAGTTCAAGGTGCCCGCCTCTGCAGCGGCAGACGCCCAGGCGCCGATCATCACGCTGGTCTCGAACCTTCCGGCCACGGTAAACCCGGACAAGGCCCCGGTGACCGTCAGCATCGATTTGCGGGTCACAGACGCAACCGGAACCACAGCTCCCGTCGTGGAGATTCGCGCCGTTTTGACGAGGCAATACCTCATTGCCACCAGCACCCGGCTTGTTTCTGGAACAGCCAAGGACGGGGTCTGGAGGCTGGACTTTAGCTTTGACCGCGGAATAGTCGGCGGGCCGTGGCGGGTATACCAGTTGCCGGGCGTGGATGTTCTGGGAAACGGGAATCTGGGGTCGGTCCCCGTCAGGATCGGTGAGATCCAGGTGGTCACCACCGCACCGCTGGACAGCACGGCACCGGTCATGGCGGGACAGTCGGTCTCCCCGGCCGCAGGAAATCTGGCCAACGGACCGGTGACAGTCAAGGCCAGGCTCCAGCTGAAAGATGCAACCGGTGCCCGCGGTTCGCTGACGTGGATCGAGAATCCGGCGGGACTGAAGCTAGGCGAAAACATCCGCATGCATTTGGCTTCCGGAACCGCCCAGGACGGATGGTGGGAATCCTCGTTCACCATCCCGGCCAACGCGGTGACAGGGACCTGGACTGTTCGTTCCGCAATGCCGCAGGACATTTTTGGTTACGACGGGACTCCCCCGATCGGCCTCCCGCGCCCCCTGCTGCTCGGAACCGTGCAGGTAAACCGGGTCGTGCCCAAGACCTTGACGGCCACCCCGGTGCCAAAGATTTCCGGAACCGTGGCGGTCGGCAAGAAACTCACGGCGGTTCCGGGCGTTTGGTCACCAGCTCCGGTAACCCTGAAATACCAGTGGTTACGCAACGGGGTGGCAATCTCCGCGGCGACGGCAAGCACGTACACGCTCACTGCCGCCGACCTGGGCAAGAAGATCACCCTGAAAGTCACAGGGTCCAAGACCGGCTACAACAGCGCAGCCAAGACAAGCGCATCAACGGTACTTGTCGCCAAGGGCACGTTGTTTGCCCCGGTGCCAAAGATTTCCGGGACCGTGGCTGTCGGTAAAAAACTCACGGCGGTTCCGGGCGTTTGGGCGCCAGCACCGGTGAGCTTGAAGTACCAGTGGTTACGCAACGGCGTGGCGATTTCCACGGCGACAGCAAGCACGTACACGCTCACTGCCACCGATCAGGGCAAGAAGATCACCCTGAAAGTCACCGGGTCCAAGACCGGCTACAACACAGCAGCCAAGACAAGCGCATCAACAGTGCTGGTCGCCAAGGGCACACTGGTCGCCCCGGTACCCAAGATCTCCGGAACCGTGGCTGTCGGTAAAAAACTCACGGCAGTTCCAGGCGTTTGGGCGCCAGCACCGGTAACCCTGAAATACCAGTGGTTACGCAACGGCGTGGCAATTTCCTCGGCAACAGCAAGCACGTACACGCTCACTGCCACCGACCTGGGCAAGAAGATCACCCTGAAGGTCACCGGGTCCAAGATCGGCTACAACACAGTCGCCAAGACAAGCGCATCAACAGTGCTGGTTGCCAAAGGTTAGGCTGCTTCTGCAACGATCACTCACGCGGATGCGGCACGGCTCTTCCACGTCAATGGTTGAGCAGTGCCGCTTCCCTGCGTGCACTAATAGCTAGGCCGTTTCGCCTAGCCGCAGGGCTTCCAGCTCTTTCCACCCGGTGCATAGCAGCGCGGCCCGGTGTAGCCGGCATATGATCCGCCGCTCTTCTTGGGCTTACTTGTTTTCACCGGCGCGCGGTAGGTCTTCTTCGGTGCAACGTATTGCTTTTTAGAAGCTGCCTTGCGCTGTTCCGCTTTCTTGGCGGATGCCGCGGCGGCAGCCTTGCGCTTGGCCGCCACCTGTTTTTCGGCGGTAGCTGCCTTCTGCTTGGCCTCGGCCTTCACCTTCACCGCGGCTTCGTGTGCGGCTTTGGCAGCCTGGGCCCGGGCTTCAGCTTTCTCCGTTTTCTCCAATGCCGACTTCGCTGCGGTCAGCCCGGTTTCCATGCCGGTTGCCCGCTTGAGCGCGGCATCCATCCGGGGCAGGTACGTTGCCTTGCGTGCTGCCCACACGGCACTACGCACACCGTCATCCCCGGAATCAAATGCTTTGAGTGCAGCACTCTTGGCCTTGCCCGCAAGCACAGCGGCGGCAACAACAGCGATGGCGGTTCCCGCTGCCGCTGACGATTCCGGGTCAACGCTTTCGAGTGCTTCAAGATCATCGATCGCCTGGGTGGCCAGGGCAGGGACAGTGCAGTTGATCGACGGGCTGAAGAGCCCTGATTGCGCATCGGCAGCAGCCTGCTCGGCAGCCTTTACTTCGGCGTAAAAGCGCTCGTTTGGCTGGTACAGCACCGCGACGCCAAGCCCCGCCGCGGCAATGTCGGCGTTGACCAGGCTGCCGTCCTTATACACACCTGCCAGCGTTCGCCCATAGGGATCCAGCCGCTGCACGTCGTATTCGAGTTCAATCTTGTCGCCCTGTTTCAGCAGCGATTTCGTGTATTCGGTGGCTTCCGGGCCCAGGCACTGGACCGACCTGTTAGGGTCCTTGGTTTCCGGCGTATCGATGTTCAACAAGCGAACTGTCGTTTCGGTGCCCGCAAGATCGGCGACAATCGTGTCGCCGTCAATCACTCGGACCACGGTGGCCCATGAGTTCTTTTGACCATCCGCCGGCGCCGGATCCGACGTGCAGCCAGTTGCAACGATTCCAACGCTCAGCAATGCGGCAAGGCCCAGGACCAGCTTGCGCTTGGCCGTCCCTGCTGTGATGTTTCCCCCGAACAATGAAACTCCTCCATAAACGGTGCAACAAGAAAAATCCCAGCCTACAGACGAATACCACGATCGACTCCGGGTCTCATGCGGAGCACGTCATAGTTCCGGCAAGCAGCAGCACGGAAGCGCGCAACCGGATCGAAAAATCCGGATCCACCGACCCCGGCACTTCTCCGGCAGGGCGTTGCTTCGGTGAACACCGTTACCTGCCCGCGGTTCCATCATGTTTGATCGCATCACGTGCCCAATCCGAGGTGGCCCTGTGGAGCACGGAATCGGCCCGGGGCGCCGGCCAGGTCATGACCAGGTACTTTTCCACTGGCTGCTCAACCCACTCGCCGGCTGCATTGTCGCGGCCCGTTGCATGAACCCGGACCCTGTACCAGCCTGGCCCGTGGGCATCGAGCCGTTGCACCCAGTTGTTTCGGTCGCTCTCCGAATATGGCTCATTTCCCCTGACGGCGGCTCGTGCATCGAACCCCGCACGGAAACTGGCTTCGGAGACGTCTTCCCACCCGGGTTCAATCCGTGCCGGGGCATGCTCAAGCGCGCGGATCTCGATGTCCACGGGACCGGCTTCAAGTCCGGTATGGATCAGAAGTTCACCGTCAACCGCCGCATACAGCAGACCGCCCACCGATGATTTGCTTGCGGTGGCTTCGGTATCCACAGATTCGATGTGCAGGGTGGCGAACTCCGCGTGCGCTTCATAGCGGGTTTTGCCGCCATTCTTTGCACCGGATCCCGGCTGGTCTTCGACGGCAGGTTCGGGTTGCTGATCGATATGTTCTTGATTGAGCTTGTCGGTTTCTTTCCAGGCCTCTTCGAGCTCGGCCTGCGACGGATGCTTTTCAGGCGGGAGAAATTCAGCAGGATGCACCGCGTCCCCGCCCGCAGGGCCATATGAGTAGTACCCCGGCCCCAAAAAGCTCCCCGCATCCCCATCCTGCGAATAGTCGCGTTGCGACGAAACCATGGCCACCGTTGCCACCGCCGCAGCGATTCCCGCGATGGCCCACCAAGTTCGCTGCGGCTTGGGTCTCATGATTTCGCCTTACTGGGATGGGAGCGGACAGGCCCATTATTCCACTCACCCCATAAAAACGGTCCCGACATGGCCCTATAGTCTCTCGTCTTCGGAAAACGATATGACGCACGCCGCGAACCCCTCTGGTGGCCTTGGACTTGTAGGCTGGTTAAATGGCTGATTCACAAGACACCAAGACCTCATCAATCCGCCCCAAGCTAGGCCTTGCAGTGGCACTGAGCACTGCAAGCGGGCTACTGACGCTGATTGACCCGGCCAAGTTGCGTCCGGTGACCCGCGCTTCATTGTGTCTGGGAACGGGCGTAGCGACCGGGGCAGCTGTCTGGTTCGGCACCTCAAAAGAAGAACCTGTGAAGTCGAGCATGAAGTTCCGCACTGCATTCGCGCTCGGATCTACGGTGTTGGGCGTTGCGAGCACGAAGCTAAGCTTTGCCGCGGATCGAAAGATCCACCAATCGCTGCTCAAGCGCGGAGTGGCAAATCCCCGCACGGTCATGGCAGTAGGCTCCGGCCTCCTGACGTTACTGACATTCCTCGTGGACCCACCCCGCGAGGAAGAACATGATTCCTCCATCGACAGATCCGAGGAAGAGCTGCCAATTCGCGAGCTATCGCCCGAAGTACTGGGGCTGATCGAAGGGATGCTTGCCGGAACCGAGGATTTTGGCGCCGCGATCCTGCGGGAACAACTGGCCGGGGCCCGCGAACAATATTGGGGTGACGGGGAAGGAATTAGCTACCAGCTGGATCTGGTGGTTCCGGCCGAATCCGAACGCACGGTGCCTCACAATTTCACGTTCCCGGTGCATGCCGATTTCACGACCTCCGCCGGGCAGCCGGTGCGCATCAGCTTGGCCGTGAATGACGGCCACCTCGGTGCCCTGCTCCTGGATGTAAACCACGAGCTCATGGAAACCGCCGCAGGGAATGCCGAGGATCCGCTCGAATCAATCACCGCGTGGCCACATCGTTCCGAGGTCACCTATTCATTCGAGGGATCAAACAACTCATAGCCGCCAACCGTCGATTCGAAAGCCACCCACGAGCCCAACGTCCCTGGTACGACAAACGTGACCCATAAGTCCGGGTTGCCACAGGCTTGGCGACCTGCCAGCCGATACAATCAGTGGGTTCCCAGCGGTTTTGCGCTGTCGTCAAGGTTCGTGGAGTCACTGGTTAAAAATGGGCATATCGCGTCGAACCCTCCTGCTGTCGGGTTCAGGGGTGGTCCTGCTCGGGGCGGCCGGCGCCGCCGGCCAATTCTTGCTGCCGAAAGATCCTGAGGCACCGGCAGAAGAAACCGTCACGGATCAGAACCCACAGCGGGAATTCCCTGACATGGCCAATGTCTGGGGATTTGGATCATCCACCATGGCACTGCTGGGCCCGTACCTGGCGGATAAATTTGCCGGCGCCACGTTCCACCCTCAAGGCAGCGGTGGAGAACGCGCCCAGCATGTCTTTGCCCGCCTGGGGTCCACCCCGGCACGGCTCGCCCTCTCGGGCGGGAGGATTCCGGCCACCGGGTCGGTGACAGCAACCGCCTGGAACATGCAGCCCTCCGCGTCGTTGAAGCCATACACCGGAACCTTGGGCGGGGTCCCCGGCGTGCTCTCATCCACGGCGAAAGCGCTGACCTTTACCCGCACCGGCACCGGACATGCGGTGCGGGTTCCGGACGGAACCCGGTTCATTCCCTCCACCATGAACGAAGTACGCAACTCGGTGACCCTGATCAATGCCGGCAAGAACAACTTGCGGGATTCCGGGGATGTTATTGGGCTTGTCACCCAGCTGACTTTTGCGGCCCATGACTGGATGGCGCCGAGGGTCAAACGCTGCGTCCCGATGACCCACTTCGTGAACTCCGACCAGGGCCCCGGATCCGTCCAATTCACCAACGTCCAGGGCGTGAACCGGAACATCCTGGATCGCTACGGTGAGCTCGCCTTCGACCTCAACGCCTATGTCCTCTCCTCGCAAATCTGGGATGACACCAATATTGCCCCGACGTCGCGGGACCTGCAGAAACAAGCCGCGGGCATGAAACCCGACTCCCTCTCCAGGGATGTCGCCCACCTGGGCCCGGCAGCCAATGCAGCGGTTGCCTCCCGGATCCAGGACCACTTTGTGTCACTTGGGTACTACCCCGCGGCCAAGGCAAAGCCGGGCACCAAGGTTTAGCCAACCCGGGGAACCTGTGCGGTCTGCCGATGGGTCTTACTTGCGTCCCGTGAAATGCTCCATTGACTTGTAGACCCCGAACACGCGCCCGGCCACCACGTCCCACGCGGCCAGTGGCAGCACCCCGCGCAGTGCGGTGCTCAGTTTCACGGTCCAGGGCATCATCAACACCGGTTGGCCCTCCTTCATGGCCTTCCACACCCTTTCAACCACCGTCTGCGGTTCCATCAGCGGCGTGAGCAGGGGTCCGCGGGCACCCTCAAACATGCCTGTTTTGATGTAGGAGGGACAGAATGTTGTCACTGCCACGTGCCGGTGGCCGGCCTGGGTCAATTCAAGGCGCAGGGAGTCGCTCCACCCGATGACTGCCCACTTGGAGGAGGAATAAACGCTCATCCGCGGGTTGGCCAGCAGGCCTGCCGCGGAGGCGACGTTGACGATTCGGCTGGGCCGTCCGCGTTCGATCATGGCGGGCAGGAATTCGCGGGTGATGTGCATCAGCGCCAGGGTGTTGATGTTCATGGTTGCCGCGATGTCGGCGCGCTGGTCGTGTTCCCAGAAGTACTTGCCGCGCACGATTCCCGCGTTGTTGATCAGCACATCCGGGGGGCCGGATTGTGCCCTGACGTCTTCTGCCGCTCGTTCGATGTTTTCAAGTTTGCTGACGCCCACTACATGCGTGTGGATCACCGAGCCCTTGCCCTCAAGTTCCCGGGCGGTCTCCGCCAGGAGTTCGGCATTCACGTCCCAGAGGATGACGTGGCTGGCATGGTCCTTGACGGCGAGTTGGGCGTACATTTTGCCCATGCCCATGGCTGCCCCGGTAATCAGCACCGTGGAACCGGCAAGTGTTTGAAGGTGTTTGGCCATGATCATGACTCCTGTACGTGAATTGTGGTTTCGGGGATGAGCTTTCCGGGGTTCATAATGCCGTGCGGATCCAGGGTCGCCTTGATCCCGGCCAAGACCTTCAGCCCCAGTTCTCCGACTTCCGCGCCCAAGTAGGGTGCGTGTTCGCTGCCCACCGCGTGGTGGTGGGTGATGGTGGCACCGGCGGCGACTATGGCCTCTGACGCTGATTTTTTGATGCGCGCGTTTTGTCCCGGCCCGTCGTCCTCGAGCCCGCCCAGGAAGGTGAAGTAGAGCGAGGCACCATCGGGGTAGACGTGGGAAATGTGTGTCTGGATGTACCCGGGACCGCCCTTGGCTTCCAGCCCGTCCATGATCGCGGACCTGACTGCGCCGTAGGTGGCCGAAAGATCGCTCCACGTTGCCGCGGTTTCCAGGGTTTCGACGTAGACGCCGCGGCTAAGCAGTTCATCGCGGAGGTAGGGTCCGCTGAAGCGTCCGTGTTCCCAGGCGGTTGCCGGCATGGGCCCCAGTGCCACGCCTCCGGCCCGGCGGATGATCCGGGCACTGCGGCGTTTGCGTGCTGTGGTTTCCGGCTTTTTGCCTTCCCAGACGAAAAGTGCGAGGGCCGGTCTCTTGTGCCCGCGTACGCCCAGGTACTTGGAAAGGGCGCCGGTTTTCCAGCCGCCAAGCTTGAACGTTGCAGCCGTTTCGTCAGTGTCGCTGAGCCTGCACACATGTGGCATGTCCCCGCGGACGCCTTCTTGTTCAAGGAGACGCAGTGCCTGGGCGCCGGCCTCGAACGAGGCGAACGACCAGGCACCATAGGACTTGTACGGCGGCAGCGGTGAGATCTTCAGTGTGGCCGAGGTGATCACGCCGAAGGTTCCTTCGCTGCCGACCACCACGTCCAGCAGTTTGGGCCCGGCCGCGGAACCGGGAGCCGAGCTGCCCACGAGGTAGGGCCCCGACGGGGTTTCCAGGTGGAGGGACTTGACCAGGATTTCCGGCCTGCCGTAGCCGGTGGAGGCCTGGCCGGCGGAGCGTGTGGCCAGGTAGCCGCCGAGCGTTGCCTCCTGGTGGCTTTGCGGAAAATGGCCCAGCGTGAAGCCGTGGCCTTGGAGTGCAGATTCGATGGCCGGGCCGCGCATTCCGGCTTCAAGGGTGGCGGTGCGGGATACCGGGTCAAGGTGCACCAGCTTGTCCATCCGGCGCATATCCAGGGTGATGACCGCGCCGAAGCCACCGCGCAGTGGATCGACGCCGCCCACGACCGAGGTTCCGCCGCCGAAGGTGACCACGGCAATCCGCCGGCGCACACACAGGGCCAAGATTTCGCGGACTTCCTGCGCGCTTCCCGGGAAGATCACGGCATCCGGTACCCGGACCACGTCTCCCGCGCGTATCCGCATCAGGTCCGGGGTGCTCTTGCCGCCCGAATGCAGTATCCGTTCGGCGGATTCCGTGGAGAGATGCGGGGCACCGGTGATGGCCCGTAGTTCCTCCAGCGCCGCATCTTCGAGCCGGCTAGGAGTGATCTCGATGGAGGAGAAGTCAACCGGTGTCCTGGTCGGTTCCAAATCCTGCAAGCGCAGCGTTGTACGCAGGTAGGACAGCGCCCCGGCACCCAGGCGCTTGGCCCGGGAGGGGTCTCCCCAGCCATACCAAACCGAGCGTGGGATTTCTTCTGTAACGTGCGTCACCATGAGCTACAGTGTGACACATGGCGTCACAACGTACCATCCCAGCCAGCGACGATAACCTGCTCACCGCTACCCGGGACTCGGTGATCCTCCACGGTGTCCGGCGCACCACCGCCAACGACATTGCCGAGCGCGCAGGAGTATCCCGCATGACGTTCTACCGCCGCATGGGATCGGTGGAAAACGCCGTGCTCCAGACACTCACCCGCGAGTTCCAATCCTCCGCCGACAGCGTGAGAACCGGGACCCCAGCCGGCACCGGGCGGGCGCAGTTGGTGCATTTCGCAGCCGAAAGCGTACGCGTCTTCGCGACCTCCCCGCTGCTGGCCTCGATCGGCGAGCGCGACCCCGAGTTCCTGATTCCCTATGTGACCGACAGGTTCGGCTCCAGCCAGCAACTGATCCTCGAACAGCTCGAATCGCTGATCGGGCTCGGCGTCAAGGACGGCAGCATCGAAGCCTCCCCCGGGACGGCAACAGCCCTGCTGCTGGCACTGCAGGGCGTGGCGCTCTCGTCAAAGGTCTTGCTCAAACTGGGGACCTTCGAGGAATCGGTCACCCAACTGCGGAAAATGCTCGAACGCTACCTTACCCCCGGGGAATCGCGGTGAACCAGGGAATGAACCAGAGCAACAACAAGACCTGGATCAACGACGCTTCGCGCAAGCTGGCCCTGGAACACGTGGCCGAGAACCGTGTGGATGTCGCGGTGGTCGGCGGCGGGATCACCGGGGCCGGCGTCGCACTGGATGCGATCAGCCGCGGATTGAGCGTGGCGCTGGTGGAAAGCAACGACTTCGCCTCTGGCACCAGCGGTTACAGTTCAAAGCTTATCCACGGCGGGCTGCGCTACCTCACTAAGGCCGACTTCCCGGTGGCCTGGGAGTCCGCGCTCGAGCGGCGCTGGCTGATGCAAAACATTGCCCCGCACCTGGTTCACCCGCTGGGCTTCGTCATCCCCGACCCCAAGGGTGCGCCCCGCCATGAGGCTGCGCTCGCCGGAGTCGGGGTGGTGCTCTATGACATCCTGCGCAGGGCCTCGGGCCTGCGCAGCGCCACGCTCCCTAGGCCGCAGCTGCTTTCGAGCCAGGCGGTCGGCGCCCTGGTTCCCTCCCTTGAGGCCAAGTCACTGCGTGGCGGAGTGCTGTACTGGGACGGGCAGGTATTTGACGACGCCCGCCTGGTGCTCGGGGTGCTGCGCACCGCAGCGGGGCTCGGCGCACACGTCATGAGGGACGTGCGGGCCACGGGCCTGACAAGCACCTCGGTGGACGCGCTGGATACCCGCACCGGGGAGGCAGTGCACCTCAAGGCCCGGGCGGTGGTCAACGCCACCGGCGTGTGGGCCGCCGGATTCAGCGACAAGTTCTCCATGGCCCCCAGTCGCGGAACGCACCTGGTGGTGCGCTCCGAACGCCTGGGGCACCCGCACGCAGCACACACCATCCAGGTCCCGGGGCACTTTGGCAGGTATGTGTTTGTGCTTCCGCAGCCCACGGGGCTCGCCTACATCGGCTTGACCGACGAGGAAGACCGGAACGCCGACGGCCGCCACCCGTTGATCCCCGAACGGGACATCGAGTTCCTGCTCGGGGTCATCAACACGGCCCTAGCCATTCCGCTGACCCACGGGGATATCGTGGGGTCCTTTGCGGGACTGCGCCCGCTGGTGCAGGATCACCACGGGAACGGCAAGGAAGGCACCGCTGATATTTCCCGGCGGCACCTGGTCATTGATGCACCCGGCGAGCCGGTGACGGTGACCGGCGGAAAGCTGACCACATACCGGAAGATGGCCGAAGATGCCGTGGACATCGTGGCCCAGCGGATTGGTTCCGCACAGCCGTGCCGAACCAAAAACCTGCCGCTGGCCGGCGCCGCGCATCGCAGGGAACTTGCGGCACTGAAGGCGCCGCTTCGGCTGGTTCAAAAATACGGCACGGAGGCCACAGCGGTTCACGCCCTGGCTCAGGGCGACCCGTTGCTATCCGAGCCCTTGTTCGAGGGCACCGAGATCACCGGGGCGGAATTGTTGTTTGCGGTCCGTGCGGAGGGAGCCACCACGATTGACGACCTGCTCGATCGCCGCACGCGGTTGAGCTTGGTTCCCGAGGACGCACAACGTGCCCGCCTGCGCGCACAGCAAGTGTTGTCAGTGGCGCATCGCCAGGGGTAGCCCAACAGGCTCCGGCCATCCACGGCGCACCGCTGCACTTCGATGCCGCCGCTCAGGTTTGCTGCGGCAAGGACTTTCGGCGGGTCACCAACCGTGGCACAACTACCAGTAGGAAGAAGGCGATGGCCATCAGGCCCCCGCCCACATAGACACCGGCCTGCCATCCTTCAAGCACCTGGACCACAAACCACACGCAGCCGGGAATCAGGAAGCCAACGCCCAAGACGACGATCTTGGCAACAATATGCCCAATGTGGACGGTTGTCGCTTTGAGTTCCTGACCAAATAAGTGGCGATGCACCGCGACGGGGAGTACCAACAGAATGATCAGCAGGGCCGCGGCCACCAACAAGACGATGTAAAAGATCTTGTCCGGATGTTCTAGGGTCTCGAAGCGGGCCTGAAAC
Organism: Paeniglutamicibacter antarcticus; assembly: GCF_900010755.1. Classification (GTDB taxonomy): domain Bacteria; phylum Actinomycetota; class Actinomycetes; order Actinomycetales; family Micrococcaceae; genus Paeniglutamicibacter; species Paeniglutamicibacter antarcticus_B. Next base: position 111,802 of record NZ_CZJT01000081.1, read on the forward strand.
GGCAATACCACTAGGAACGCCGCAAGTATCTGTGCGCCCGTCTGGGTCACCCTCATTTCTTGTAGAAGTTCGTTCCACTTCCTGTGGAGAGCTTTCGCATCCCCTTCATTGCCGGCAGTCATCGACGCTCCTTATAATCTCGCTGGTGATTGTTGTGCTTGGATGCGGGCACCGACTAGCCATCCTTTTGCCGACTGGCGGACCCGGGCGCGATAGCCAACCCAACGATCCTAGCCAACACGCTGGAACCCGGTCATTCGCTGCCCGAGCCTCGGGGCCGGACGGGCATATGCGATCAATGACCAGAATCGCCGCGACATCGTGCAATGTGGCATGGAAGATGGCTCTTGGGAAATTTGGGACCATCCATCCCCGGAAAACCCGGTCCAGGGCGTTCGGCGGAGGCCAAGCTCACGGAGCCCGCCCACATGAAAGCAAGGCCCCGATTACCTGCTCGCTAGAGAACCGACAGCGGCTCGGGAGCTTGCGCGAGCAGCCCGCTATCGCCGAGCGAAGACTCACTGGCTTCACACACTTGTTCCATGGGGATCCCATGATCCAGAGCCGACTGCACGATGGCATCGAGCACATCGATGCGTTCCTGAAGCAACATCCGTCCGGCGGCCACATCCTCGGCGGCGGCACGGACCAGATCGAGCTCATGCACGGTCTTTCCTTTCGTAGCTTGGATATTTGCACTCGGAACTATAACCGCTTTTGATTGACCAATCAAAGATAGACTCCGGCTCCACCATCGCAGCCGCGTCCCAAGTGGCACCCTTGAACGACCGCACGCCTTCCAGCAAGCCGGCCACAATCGGCGACACCGCATCGTGCGTTTCTGAAACGGAACCACGGTACGCTTCCGCACGTCGCCCGGCATACCCAATGCTCATACCAACCGGCACCTTGGCCCAATTTCGCCCGGGCGCGTCATGACTACCGGCCCACATGGCAAGGAGCGGGCCCTCCACTCCAGGAGTTAGGCCGGGCATCCCTGCGCCAAAAACCTCCAAAGGTCCTTCAATCTTTCCATGGACAATAGTGTGCGTGACACAGTATCGTGTGAAGCATGAACGATGAAGACGTACTGACCGGACACCAACAGGAGTTGAGGCGAGGCACCGTGGTGATGGCAGCACTGGCAACCCTCCGGACCCCTGGCTATGGGTACGGACTACTGTCGGTGCTCGAGAAATCCGGGATGAGCGTTGACGCAAACACCCTCTATCCGCTGCTGCGCCGCCTGGAAAAGCAAGAACTACTGGCCGCCGAATGGGATACCAGCGATTCCCGCCCCCGCAAGATGTACAGGACCAGTGAAGAGGGCCTCAAACTGCTTGCAGCCCTGGAAGCCGAATGGAATTCCTTGGCGGCTTCGCTGAGCGCCCTGCGCTCCGCCCACCCCCACGAACCCCTGAAGGAGTTGTCATGAGCACCCTCACCCACCGCTACATAACCGCCGTGGGGCGTGCGGTACCCGAGTCCCAGCGCCAAGACGTGGAGGCCGAGGTGGCCGCCGCGATCGAAGACCTCACCCAGGCACGTCTGGAGTCCGGCAGCGATCCGCAGGCTGCCGAGCAGGAGGTCCTCGTGGAACTCGGGGACCCCATGCGCTTGGCGGCGGGGTACGCAAACAAGCCATTGCATTTGATTGGCCCCGACCACTTCCCGGCCTATGTCCGCCTACTTAAGGTCCTCGCGTCCACGGTGTTGCCGGTGGTCACCTGCGCGGTGATCCTTGGCCAGATCATCAGTGGCGCCGAAGCCGGGGAGGTGGCCGTCACGGCACTTGCCACCCTGTGGCAGGTGGCGCTGATGATGGCATTCTGGGTCACCGTGGTTTTTGCCGCCATCGAGCGCACCCCCGGTTCCAAGGCCATGAGCCCCCAATGGAATCCGTCAATGCTTCCGGATCCGCCAACTGGCGGTGTGAGGCTTGGCGACACCCTGGCATCGGTGACGATGTCGCTGATCGGTGCCGCCTACATTGTTTGGCAGAACTTCCGTTCGCCATTCACCGATGCCGCGGGGGAACCGATTCCCACGTTGGCCCCGGAGCTATGGCCCCTCTGGATTCCACTGATGCTCGCCGGGCTACTGGCTTCCGCGGTCGTGGAAGTCCTGCGCTACCGCGCCGGTGGCTGGTCGTGGGGTTTTGTGGCAGCAAACGCGGCTGCGGATCTTGTTTTTGCCGTGCCGCTGATCTGGCTGGCTGCCACAAACACGCTCTTGGATCCACGCTTCCTGGGCAACCTCGTGGACCTCGGTTGGATCGATGCAGGCCTTCACCTGAACGTCACGATCATCGTGATCACGGTCGGAGTATTGGCCTGGGAGCTCATCGACTCGGCGCGCAAGGTGCGCGGCGACACGGCTGCCAGAAACCTCGGGCACGCGGGCAGGTAGGCAAGTCAGCAGGTAGCCCAACACAAGGAACGGCCGGAGGATTGATCCTCCGGCCGTTCCTTGTGCCTATTCATTGCCCGTCCATACCGGGTCGACGGCCTGGCTGCCGGATTCGGCCCTAGCCCACGGCGACGCGCAGCTGGTTGCGCCACGGGTCTTCGAAGCGCAGCTCGGCACCCGTGTGGTGGTTGGCGATACCGGCAAGCTTGAGACGGTCGGCCAGTGCGCCGACCTCGTCCTGGTTCGGGACGGTGATCAGCACCTCGCCCAGGCCCAGGGTGTCCTTGCGGGGGCCCGCGCCGCGGGAGTTCCAGACGTTCATGGCCATATGGTGGTGGTAGCCGCCGGCGGAGACGAACAGTGCCTGGCCGTGGAAGCTGGTGGTCTTGGCGAATCCGAGGGTGTCCACGTAGAACTGTTCGGCCTTCGGCACATCGCCGACCTGCAGGTGAACGTGGCCGATGCCCGCAGGAGTGGTGCGCAGTTCGCTAACTGCCTGCTCATTCAGGTGGGTGTTCAGGTAGTCGTTCGGGTCAAGGTACAGGGTGTCCATCGCCACGGAGTCGCCGTTCCAGGTCCACGTGTCGCGCGGGCGGTCCCAGTACAGCTCAATGCCGTTGCCCTCGGGGTCGTTGAAGTAGAAGGCCTCAGAGACCAGGTGGTCCGAGGACCCGGTGAACAATGAGCCGTCAAACTGTGCGGCGGCGAGCACCGTCGCGGCCAGGGCCGATTGGGTGTCGAAGAGCAGCGCCGTGTGGAACAGTCCGGCTTCGCCGCGAGCCGGGAGGTTCAGGCCCTTGCCCTCGGAGAGGTGGACAAGTTCCAGGCCCTGGCGGCCCAGGCCCACTCCCCCGGCAGATTCCGAGAGAACCTCGAGTCCCAGGGCTTTTTGGTAGTAGTCGCTCATGGTTTTCATGTCGCCTACCTTGAGCATCACGGTGCCCATGGCGAGGTCTGCGGAGAGTTGATCTTGGGTGGTGACCATGGCTGGAGTTCCAATCGGTGCGGAGGAATTTGTTCTTGTTTCAAGTATCGCACTTTTTTGTTGAAGCTACAACCAATTGTTCCTATGGGCTTACTCACCACCTGCAAGACCCGCCAGATCCAGGGAATCCCGGGCTTGGGCCGCTAGCCACAGCTGCGCCACCGAGGCCGTTTCCGCCAGGTCCAATCCAGTAAGTTCGGAAATCTTTCGAATCCGGTAGATAACGGTTTGTCGATGCGTAAAAAGTACGGCCGCAGCCTTTTGCGCTGACCGCTGGTTCTCGAGATAGGCATACAGCGTCACCATCAGCTCCGAACCATGGGTGCGATCATAGTCCAGCAATGGGCCCAGCACCCGATGGACCAGGGCATCGCCATCACGGTAACCGCCGAGTCCAAACCACGAGGTTTCCGCCGAATACAGGACATGCCTTGCACCACTGGCCCGTGCCACGCCAAGCGCCCACGCGCTCTCGCGCAAGGCGCGCTGGAGGCCCTCGGCTCCAACCGGCGCGCTCAGCCCCAGCGAATCATCCCCGTCAATGACATGCAGCAGCGATTCTGCCGAAGCTTCCGCGGAAATGACCAGGTGGAGTTTCGCCCCACCGTCAACGCAGACGCTATTAACCCCGTGGCGCCATAGCGCACGATGAACCTCGGGAAGGTCGAATCCGGGCCGCGAGGCCAGTGAAATGACACGAACGCCCTCCTCCGGAAGTGAGAATTCCGAGAGCCGCCGGGCGGCCTCGGCTGCACCCAGGCGTCCGCCGAACGCCTGCAGCAGGAATTCACCCCCAGTGCGGTACCGACCCTCCATGGCCAGCGCCGAGCGCGAGAGCCCCAGCCCCAAAACCGTGGCGGCATGTAAAAGCACCACGCTGTCCGGGGCCGACTCGGAATCCGGCAACACCACCAGAATTGCGTGCACGTGCGTGGGAATATCCATGAGCAGCACCGACCGGCCATCATCCCGGCTCCAGTGGAAATGCCGGGATCCGACCTCCGACTTCTCCCTAGCCTGGGCCACCTGCCGGAGAACGTCTTCCGGCAGCTCCCGGTCCCCGGGCTGCCAGGGATGCAGGCACCTGCGGTCAACAACAAACACCCGCGCGGAGATTTCCGCGCCCATGCCGGCCAACAGTTCGCTCCATGTCTCACCAGGGGTCGTGGCCTTGCGCAGCAGGTCGTAAATCCTGGCGGTTTGCTTGACCCTGCGGGACTCCTCCAGGAGCGCCGCCTCGGCAATGGACCTGGAGATCGCAATGAACGGCAGGGGGTAGGGAACATTGAGCAGGGGCAGCGGCAGCGAGTCACAGGCCTGAAGGAATTCATCGGTAAAGGCTGGTGCATGCATCTTTTCACCCACGGCGAGGCCGCTGGCGCCCGAGGCGACCAGTGCGCGGGCCATTTCAACCTGGCTCGAGGCCTCGGCGGGAATCGACAACCCGTTGGTCATCAGCAACACCCCGCCGGAGATCCATTCCCAGAGGTTGGGAAGGTCCGAGGTGTGCGACCAGCTGATGGAATTTTCCAGCCCGGCGTGGCCCGCCAGTATCCCCAGCCCCAGGTGCGGCTCCGCGAGGAGCTCCTTCACGGTCATCGACATTCGTCACGCCTTCACAATCGGATCCAAATCTCACCCATTGAATCCCGCGTTCATACAAATGTCTAGAGCGATGCTTCAATTGTTGACACCGGTTGATTGATCGAGTGATCCACGTCACCAATCATTGAGGTACAAACATCCAGCCCGCCACGGGCACCTAGAGAAAGTAGGGTCGCAATGAGCTCCTCAGTTCATCTCATTGATGATGCGCCGCTGACCCGATTCCACAAGAAACTGACCACCTTCTCCTCCGGCGGTCCGTTCATTGATGGCTACGCATTGTCCATCATCGGGATCGCCCTCATCACGATGACGCCCGCACTGGACCTGGGCCCCTCGGAAATCGGCATGGTCGGCGCGGCCAGCCTGGTCGGAATCTTCTTCGGCGGCGGTGTCTTTGGCTGGGTGACCGACAAGGTCGGCCGCCACACCATGTACATCCTGGACCTGATTGCTCTGGCCGTCTTCTCCATCCTCAGCGCGTTCTCCACCGACATCTGGCAGCTGGTGCTCTGGCGCTTCCTGCTCGGCGTCGCCATCGGTGCCGACTACCCCATCGCCACCTCGCTGCTGGCCGAGTTCCTTCCCAAGAAGCACCGCGGCCGGCTGCTCGGGGCAACGTTCGTGGTCTGGGCCGTCGGCGCCGCTGCCGCATTCGCTGTCGGCTACGCATTACGCGATGCGGGCCCCGATGCCTGGCGCTACATGCTGGCCAGCCCCGCGATCTTTGCCATCATCACCCTGCTCTTCCGCCTCGGGACCCCGGAATCCCCGCGCTGGCTGCTTTCCCGCGGCCGGGTCGATGAAGCCCGCGCCGTCATCAAGAAGGTTTACGGCGAAAAGTACGACATCGAGTCCCTGGGCGAGAGCACCGAAGATGGGGCCAACCCGGCCAAGTTCACGGATATCTTCAACCGGAAATTCTGGCGCCGCACGCTCTTCGTGTCCATCTTCTGGACCGCCCAGGTCATCCCGCTCTTCGCGGTCTACACCTTTGCACCGGACCTGCTGGCATCCTTCGGCATGGACGGGGATGCCAACCTGTACGGCGGCTCGCTGCTGATCTCGCTGATCTTCGTGGTCGGTGGCATCCCGGGACTGTGGCTGGTCGAGCGCATCGGCCGGCGCAAGTTGCTGCTCTGGTCCTTCGGCATCATCGTGGTGGCCCTCGCGGCACCGGCCTTCATCCCGAACGTCGCACCGCAGACACTGTTCACCGCCCTGGCAATCTTCGCGCTGGCCTCCGGCGCCTCGAGCTTCCTCGAGGTCGTATACCCCAACGAGCTCTTCCCCACGGAAATCCGCGCCACCGCGGTGGGCTTCGGAACGGCCATCAGCCGCGTCGGTTCGGCCGCCAGCACCTACCTCATGCCGGTGGCCATTATTTCCTTCGGCGCAGCCGGTGCGCTGTTGATCGGCGCCGGCATCTCCTTGGTCGGACTCATCGCCACCTTCCTGCTGGCACCCGAAACCGCCAACCGTAGCCTCTCCGAGACCACCTCCCGCGACGGTCGTTCCGAGGCCGCCGAACACACCCACATCGAACCACTCAAAGTAGAAGCAAAAGGAACCCTGTCATGAGCACCCACAAGCCGATCGGCCCCGTAGACGCAACCAAGGTCCCCCGTTTTGCCGGACTGGGAACCTTCGCCCGGCTCCCCCAGATCGACGCGGTTCCGGACTACGACATCGCCATCCTCGGCGTCCCCTTCGACGGCGGCACCTCGTTCCGCCCGGGCGCACGATTCGGCCCCTCCGCGGTCCGCGAGGCCTCGCGGCTGCTGCGCCCCGGCTACCACGTGGAGCTGGATGTCATTCCGGTGGAAATGGCCCAGGTCGTCGATGCCGGCGACGTGGCCTGCACCCCGTACAACATCGGCCGCGCCATCGAGCAGATCGAGGAACAGGCACTCCCGCTGCTGGCCAAGGACAAGCGCGTGATCGCCATAGGCGGCGACCACACCATCGCCCTGCCCATGCTGCGCGCCGTCAACAAGATCCACGGCCCGGTGGCACTGCTCCACTTCGATGCCCACCTGGACACCTGGGACACCTACTTCGACGAGCCCGTCACCCACGGAACAATGTTCCGTCGGGCCTTCGAGGAGGGCCTGCTCATCGAGGACAAGTCGATGCATGTCGGCATCCGCGGGCCGGTCTACGACAAGGACGACTTCCTGCGCGACCACGAGTTCGGCTTCCAGATCATCCGCAGCACCGACATCGATGACATCGGCGTCGCCGCGGCGATCCAGAAGGTCAGGGACCGCTTGGGCGACACCCCGGTCTACCTGTCCGTCGACATCGATGTCCTTGACCCGGCGTTTGCCCCGGGAACCGGAACCCCTGAAATGGGCGGGCTGCACTCCCGCGAACTGCTCCGCCTCATCCGCGGCCTGAACGGAATCAACATCGTGGGTGCAGACGTCGTCGAGGTGGCACCGGCCTACGACCACGCGGACATCACCTCGCTGGCTGCCGCAACCCTGGTCTTCGACATGATGGGCCTGATGGTCAATGGACCCCAGTCATTCGCAGACACCGACGAGGACGAGCTGGAAACCGCCGGAGTCTAGCCCGTCCACATGGCAGGTATCTCCCTCAAACAACGGCTGCCGGCCCACCTCCTGGAGGTGGGCCGGCAGCCGTTGAGTAAGCCGGTTTTCAAAGGACGCATCTGCGCAGTCCTACCGGTCAAGGTGCCTTGCGATCATCCGACGGCACCATGCTCACCGCCATGATGGTCCGGTCAGCTGGCCGTTTTGTTGCGTCCGGTGATGGCGCCGTAGACACCGGCAACCACCAAACCACCAACAATGGCAAGCAGCCACGAGCCCAGGCTCCAGAAGCTCATCTCGCCCTTGTTGAACAGGGCGTCACCAATCCAGCCGCCCACGATCGCGCCGACAACACCCAGAACCAAGCTGGTGATCCAGCCACCCCCTACCCGGCCGGGCATGACCATCTTGACGATGGCTCCAACAATCAAACCCAATACGATCCAGCCGATGAAACCCATGATTTCTCCTTCGTTGATTCGGTGAATTGGTGACCGGTTTCCGGAGCTTTCCACTCCGCCCCGACGCACAACGCGTCGGGTGCCGGCCTTGTTGGTGTTACTTAGACTTCTTGGCAGCACCAGTTTCGGTGTGGGCTCCGGTGTTGCTGAGCACGCCGTCGTCATCTTCCAAGTGGGCCCGCATGAACCATTGGAAGAGTTCGAGTTTGCTGCTTTGTCCGATGAGCATGTCTTCGGTCACCGGATCCAACTCACCGGTGGCCTCGATGGCCTGTCGGTGGCTTGAAATCACGCCCGTGTAGACAACATCCAAGGCGGCAAGGTGTTCGGAGGTGCGCGCCCTGCCAATGGAATAGTCATCCCAGTCGCGTGCCTTTACCAGAGCACCCGGCAACCCGTTGGGCGGGGTTCCAAGCGTGGCCATGCGTTCGGCAGTCTCATCAACCATCGCTCGCACCAGGTCGATCTGCGGGTCGAGCATTTCGTGAACCCCGATAAAATCACGCCCCACGACGTTCCAATGTGCGTGCTTGAGCGTCAATTGCAGATCATTGAGTGCGTGCAATCGCGCCTGCAGGATCTCTGCAACCTTGGATCCGTTTTCGATTGACAAACCGGGCACTGTAAAGCTTGCCCGTGGAGTCTTCTTGTTTGACATGTTGATCTCCTGACTTTGATCCAGTTGCCACTTGTCAGCGGAATACTTCGAACTTCACGCTAGCCACCGAACCGGGCCTCGTCCAGTCCCATTTCACTCCGAAAGGAAAGAAATTCTGGCGGTTCCCTTGCGCCCGTTGGGGAAACGGCTATCGCCCAGAGCTTAAACAACACCACTGGCCGGGGCCTGAACGGAACCAGCTTGATTCGATTTCCGCCCCGTGCTTGACTGTTGGCGAACCTTGAGCCGCGAAAGTCCAGCCAGCGAAAAACGGGGTAGCTAAGTGAAAAGCCGTGACACAACAATGGATGGAAGCGGATCTGCAGCTGAGACCGCTGCCAAGGACCTGCTTGCCCCGGAGCCCGAAGACAGCCGGAAGCCGGAGGCCCCCACCGATTTGGATCCGGCAACGTGGAAATACGCCTTGGGCCGCTCCGTCCGGGAATTTTCCCGGCACAAAGGCACCGACATGGGTGCCAGCCTTGCCTACTTCGGAATGCTTTCGCTTTTCCCGGCATTGCTGGCGCTGGTCTCCCTGCTCGGAGTCATCGGGCAAGCGGAGTCCACTACCCAGACGCTCATGCAGGTCATTGAGGGTGTCGCGAGTCCCGAGGTTTCCGAAACCCTGAGGCAGCCGATCCAGCAACTGGCCAGCGCGCCTTCTGCCGGATTTGCGTTGATCGCCGGCTTGGCCGGAGCCCTGTGGAGCGCATCGGGCTACGTGGGCGCATTTGGCCGCTGCGTCAACCGGATTTACGGGGTGCAAGAAGGCCGGCCGTTCTACAAGCTCAAGCCCCTGATGCTGCTGGTGACGTTGTGCCTATTACTGATGAGCGCACTCATGGCGGTGTTGCTTGTGGTCTCCGGACCGCTGGCCAAAACCATCGGTGAAATCGTTGGCCTGGGCGAGGAAACCCTGCTCGTGTGGAATATTGCCAAATGGCCGGTGCTAATCTTGTGCGCCATCGCCTTGGTGGCGGCACTGTACTACGGAACCCCGAACGTTCGGGCAACGAAGATCAGGTGGCTCAGCCCGGGCTCCATCGCCGCCTTGGTCATCTTGGCCGCGGCGACACTGGGCTTCTTCTTCTACGTTTCGAACTTCGCCCAATACAACAAAACATATGGCACCATTGGCGGTGTCATCGTGCTGTTGCTGTGGCTGTGGATTGCCAATTTGTCGCTGCTCTTCGGGGCGGTTATCGACGCCGAAATTGAACGTGCACGCGAGCTGCAGGGCGGTATCAAGGCCGAGGCTTCCATTCAACTGCCTCCACGGGACACCACTGCGAGCGACAAGATGCTGGCTCAGGAGAAAGCAGATATCGACCGCGGACACGTGCTTCGCCTTGAAGCCGAGGAACGTCGCACCATTGAGGAAGACAGCAAAAAAGCCGCGGCCAACCTCGACGGTCCCGTTTAGGCCAGTAATCCGGGGACATGCCCCGGTCTCAATGCATGAATGCCTTAAGCACCACGATGCATACACCGAGCAATGCGGTGCCGGTCCCCACCATCAGGCGCATGGATGTCCGTCGCGTCCATCGGGCCGCGGAGAAGTATCCAAGCAAGCCGAGCAACAAGGCATCAACCCAGAGCGCGGTCCACAACGCCACGTCATCACGGACAAAATTCAGGACTCCCAGCAAGACAATGGCCAACGGAACAACTGCGGCAACCAGCATTCCCACTGAATGGCCTATTGCGTAGCGGAAGGATTCCCTGAATGGCGCCTTGTGGTCGGAGACAACGCCCAGGTGCGAAACGGCGGTGGCGAAGACGTGTGCCACCCAAAAAACCAAGGTGGTGGCGAAGACCTTGAGGAAAACATCGCGCGAGGTGACCTCGTATTGGTTGGTGACCACGAGCAACGCCGAGACCATCACCAACCCGTACACAGCGGCCTCGGAAAAGAAGTCACGCCGTCGAAGTTTGTATCCCAAAACAAGCCCCCAAAGTCTATTCCGGTATCAAGGCGGTGCGTCTCAAACTTGATTGATTGTACGTGACGAAGTTCCGCCGGATGCCGGGGACCGCCAGGTCGACTTCGCTAAAGTCCACTTCGGCCGAAACCGTTCCAGGACTCCGGGAACGTTCCGGGCCAGGATTTCCGTGGGTCGGTTGGTACCCGGCTATGGCCTTGGCCAGCGGCCGGGTTTATCCTTAAGTCGATCTTGCTATGAGGCCTGGAACCTCCAGGGGTCGATTCATCGACCACAGGCATCCACCCGAACGCCTTGGATGCCTGCCGTAAATACCGGGTCGGCCATGCCGGCCCACCGCCGCACCACAGCGGGTGCAAGCCGTGCGCGAGATGAAACGCTCTGAAAGGACGTGGATTATTGTCGGTCCGGTTACATATGTGAAGGCAACACCAAATGCCACCCAAAAGTTCTTGGTCGATGACTGGGCCTGATGGCAAGATCTCCACACAGCCAAGCAAAACTTTCGGTCCCCGCTGACTCGTCGCGGGGACCGATTCATGTTCACCCGCCCGCAGCACGGAAGACCTCAGTAGTCTCCACTGTCATAAGAGAAGGACCTGGACGCTTCCACTGGGTGGAGGTTCTCCAGGTCCTTATGATTCTCCGCCGGATGGTTGGCCGGCATCAGGCCATTTCGTTGTACTTCTTGTTTGAATAGTTGACTGCCAAGTACCACGAGGCCCCGACCACCAAATTAATGATGACAAACCCGATCGCGCTGGCGACATCGGTGGCAAACATGACCGCACTGATCGCGGAGATGACTGCGACGGCAACACCAACCCACTGTGCGACCTTGCAAAACCCTGGCCTGAAACGTCCCACCACAATGGTGATGAACCCCAGGATGAGGAAGGGAAGCATGGTGTAACCGACGATTTCCTGGACCGTCAGTTGTTCGAACAACCCGCCTGAAAATTGCATGCTCGCCCCGGCGGCGTCGCTGACAAAGAAAACGAAGATGCTGGTCACCACGGCACCAAAGCCTGCGATCACCACTTGGACGTAGTTGAACGGCATCTTGAACTTTTTATACGGCTGAACTTGAACGCTCATTGCTGAACATCCTTTCGAATTACCCGGTCCTGCTGAACCTTGTATTTTCACTGTACGCCCGAATACCGCCCATGACGCCGGTGGGCCAAAGCACCCAATTGGCAACGGAATACCGGTGAATTTTCGGGGCGATCCCGCAAGATTCAAGCGCAGGATTCAAGAGCAAAGACCCAACCTAAGATCCAACGGCAGGTCCAATAAAAGTCCACCATAAATCTCCTGCCGTGGGGACAGCTGTCCCCCACCAACCGCTTTGATTAGCCCGGCTGGGCTGCCCGCCGCCAGCGAACCAATGCGATACAGATGTTTCCGATCGAGTTCAAGAGCCCGCCGGCGACAATCACCAGCAGCAGCCAGCGGGTGATCCATGGGTCGTTCCAGTTGGTGAACATGATGATCGCAGCACATACCGCAAGCTCAACGAGCCCCCACACCAGCTGCGTTTGCGGCCTCCACGCAAAGGGATTGAAAAACTTCTTCAGTCCTGAGGCTTCGCGGGCTTCCTCGGCCAGGGTGGCCGCGAATGCGGCACGGAAACCGTGCGGCTGGACATCTACGGCATCGGCCGGGACCGGGGTTTGGCCCAGGTAGTCGGCAAGCGCCGGGGATCTGCCGAAGATCGGCAACACGCGTTTGATGGCCTCGAGGCTGCCGCTGCCGCTGAAGGCCTGGTTGAGCAGCACCAATTGTTCCTCAGTGACACCGAATTCGCGCAGCTCCGCGATGGCTTCAAGGTCCGGTTCGGCCCATTCGCGTTGCAGGAAGTCGGTGGCGTTGCCCGCCGCGGTTCCTGGAATTGCAGTGTTCACGGGTTCCACTGCCACCGACCAGCCATGGCCAAAGCCCGGGTAGCCGTGCAATTTCTTGCCCTGTCCGGCAAACCAGAAGACCATGGAGAACCGGGGGCCGGTCTGGCTGAGCATGATGGCCGGCAACACGGATTTGGAGAGCATGATTTCGGGCATGTAGCCCTCGTGCACCGCGATATCCGATTCCGGCGTGGAGAAGTACTTCCATGCAGTCTTGGTGACCCCGGAAAACATCACGACTTCTGATTCCTTGAAGGAACCCAAAAGCACCGAACGCCCATTATGCATTTGCTCCAGTCGCGGATCCTCAACGGGGTCGCCGCTTTCGGCATCCGAACCGTCGAAGTCCGCATACAAGGCGCCGGTGCCGCGCTTGAGCGCAATGGCAAAACCCTCGATTTGCTGGCCAAAACTTGTGTTGCCCAGCTCGTCGGCCATGATGATGAAGCCGTCGGGGCTCACGGCAATGGCCATCTCCACGACGCTGAGTTCACCCCATGCCACCGGCTTGGCCAGCAGGGCCACCACGTTGCGGGCGCGCAGCAATTCACGGACCCTGTGGTGGGGAACCAGACCGGTTGCCTCGTCAAAGATCAGAGCCAGGGAGGCGATCAGCATTTCCGGCTGACCGCCTCCCTGGATTCCCGGGGTGTTACTTGCCAAGGAACTTCTCAAACCCCTTCGGCAGGTTCATGTCAGCCGGGTTGAAATCCTTGTTCCCGGCACCAAAGGCAGCACCGCTCGGGGCGGCCTTGGCCTTGGCGGCTTCGGCCGCGGCAAGTTGTGCGGCCTTGGCCGGGTTGCCGAACTTGGCAGGCTTCTTCTTGCCCTTGGCAGCAGCCTTCTTGGCGCCCGCGCGGCCGCCGGGCATGCCCGGGATCGCACCGCCGGAGGCAAGCTTCTTCATCATCTTCTGGGCTTCGCCGAAACGTTCAAGCATCGAGTTGACCTCGGAGACGTGAACGCCCGAACCCTTGGCGATACGCGCGCGGCGCGAACCGTTGATGATCTTCGGTGCCACGCGCTCGTGCGGGGTCATCGAGCGGACGATGGCCTCGATGCGGTCCATCTGCGACTCGTCGAACTGTTCAAGCTGCTGGCGGGAAATCTGTGCCCCGGGCATCATGCCCAGGATCTTCTTCATCGACCCCATCTTGCGGATCTGGGCCATCTGCATCAGGAAGTCATCGAGCGTGAAGTCTTCCTGGTCCGCGAACTTCTTCGCCATCCGCTCGGCTTCGCCCTTGTCCCAGTTGGCCTCTGCCTGCTCGATCAGGGTGAGGATGTCACCCATGTCAAGGATGCGTGAAGCCATGCGGTCCGGGTGGAAGATCTCAAAATCGTCAAGGTTTTCGCCGGTGGAAGCGAACATAACAGGCTTGCCGGTCACCGAGGCGACGGACAAGGCGGCGCCGCCGCGGGTATCGCCATCAAGCTTGGTCAGCACCACGCCGGTGACCCCGACGCCGTCGTTGAATGCCTGGGCGGTGTTGACCGCGTCCTGGCCGATCATGGCATCGATGACGAAGAGGACTTCGTCCGGGTTTACGGCGGCGCGGATGTTCGCTGCCTGCTCCATCATTTCGGTGTCGATGCCCAGGCGGCCGGCGGTGTCCACGATGACGATGTCGTGCAGCTTGGCACGGGCCTCGGCCACGCCGTCACGGGCCACTGCCACCGGATCGCCGGTGGCTGCCTCAAACTCGGAGGAGACGCCCGGGTGCGGTGCGTAGACAGGGACGCCGGCACGTTCGCCGTTGACCTGGAGCTGCTTGACGGCGTTGGGGCGCTGGAGGTCGCAGGCGACCAACAACGGGGTGTGGCCCTGGGCCTTGAGGTGCTTGGCCAGCTTGCCGGCCAGGGTGGTCTTGCCGGCACCCTGCAGGCCCGCGAGCATGATGACCGTCGGGGCCACCTTGGCAAGGTTCAGCCGGCGGGTCTGCCCGCCGAGGATCGAAACGAGTTCCTCGTTGACGATCTTGACGATCTGCTGGCCCGGGTTCAGCGAGGAGGAAACCTCTTCACCCAGGGCGCGTTCCTTGACCTGTGCGGTGAAGGCGCGGACCACCGGGACCGCGACGTCGGCGTCGAGCAGGGCACGGCGGATCTCGCGGACTGTGCCGTCAATATCGGCTTCCGTCAACCGGCCCTTGCCGCGAAGGTTCTTGAAGGTGGATGTCAGGCGATCAGAGAGTGAATTGAACACGTGCCGTGCACTTCTTTCGTTGTGGGCTTTAGGCGCGGTCTAACCCGCTGGACTCAACATCCAAGATTACCAACTTCATGGCCCTGTTTGTGCCGAACGTGGCAGTCTTAGGGTGTGAAACTTGATTCAGGCACCGCAAATGACCTCCCGGTACGCACTCTGTTGATCCTCGGAGCCTCCGGCGACCTCACCGGAAGACTCCTGCTCCCGGGCCTTGCGCGCCTGATCGGCTCCGGCCGGGCACCGGGAATCGCACTCGCGGGTGCCGGGGCTCCGGGGTACTCCCCCGCCCAGTGGGCCGAGCGTGTCACCACGGTTTGTGACGCAGCCATGAAGGACGCCACCGACACCGGCAAGGCCCAACTCCAGCAGATCGTCACAGGCACCAGCTACACGGCACTGGATGTGACAGTGCCGGGGGAACTGTCAAAACTTGTGGCCTCCTTGGAGGGCCCGGTGGCCCTGTACTTCGCCTTGCCACCGGCGGTCAGCCAGAAGGCCTGCGAAATCCTGGAACCCGGTGAGCTTCCGGAAACCACGCTGCTGGTCATGGAGAAGCCCTTCGGCTCAAACGAGGACTCGGCCCGCGAACTGAACCGCACGCTGATCCGGCTGGTGCCCGAACCGAACATCCACCGCGTTGACCACTTCCTGGGCAAGGGAACCGTTTTCAACATCCTTGGGCTGCGTTTCGCAAACCGCCTGCTGGAGCCGCTGTTCACCGCCGAACACGTGGAAAAGATCGAAATTTTCTACGACGAGGACCTGGCACTGGAAGGCCGGGCCGGGTACTACGACCGCGCCGGGGCCCTGCGCGACATGATCCAGTCCCACCTTTTGCAGATCCTTGGCCTGCTGACCATGAATGCCCCGGCCACCTTGTATGAACGCGACGTACGCGACCACCTCGGCTCGGTATTGCGCGCCACCGCGTTGGCAGGAACTCCGGAAGATTCAACCCGCCGCGCCCGCTACACCGCCGGCACCAGCCAGGGGCGCAAGGTGCCCGACTACGCGGCGGAAGCCGGCGTCAGCCCGGAAGCGAAAACCGAAACCCTCGCCGAGATCACCTTGCACATCAATAATTCGCGCTGGGCGGGCGTGCCGTTCATCCTGCGCGCCGGCAAGGCGCTGGGCAAGATCCGCAAGGAAGCGATCGTGACCTTCCGCCCGGTCTCCCACCTGCCCACCGGGTTCAAGGGCACCGATGAACCTACCAAGCTGCGCATCGGGTTCGGCCCGGACACCCTGCAATTGGATTTGGATGTCAATGGCCCCGGTGATTTGTACACCTTGGACCGGGTCACGCTCGGGGCCGAACTGAACTCCCCCGACCTGTTGCCCTACGGCGAAGTACTGCTTGGGGTGCTCTCCGGGGACCCGACGCTGTCGGTGCGCGGGGATACCGCCGAGGAATGCTGGCGCATCGTTGACCCGATCCTCGCAGCATGGGCCAATGACGAGGTCCCGTTGGAGGAATACACCGCCGGTGGAGCGGGGCCCACGGGATGGGAAACCAACTGCCAGCTTTAGGGCCTGGCCCCTAGGCGGTCCTGTCCCGCGGTCCGCTTCACCGCAGTGCACCGCGCGGCACGCCTGAACCCGACGCTATTTTCTGTGTGCCCGTGCCCGCTGTGCTTCTTCGTCCGGGCCCCAGAGCGGGGTCTCGGGCAGGCCTCCACGTTTGACCCATTCCTTGTGCCAACGTGGGGTCAGTGCTACCGGCCACCACCAGCGGATGCCAAGTCCCACGGGGATGAAAATCGGCATCAGGACGTTCCACAGGGCATCCGCGAATGCCAAACGTTCCGCCGACGCGTATATGGCCAGGGCCAGGGCCAGGATCGCCAGTGCCGCCACGCCGAACTGCAGTGACGCGTAGTTTCGTTTGGTGAAGATCAACGGCCCCGGTCCCTGGATAGCCCATGAGCGCCAGGCTCCGGTCCAGGCCCGGAAAAACGGTATGGCCAGGGCTGTGGCGGACGCGGCGATCACCGCCATGAAGACCAGTAGTTCTAGTGAGGTCATGTTTCCGCGCCCCCGCGTTCGCCAAGTGGATGAGAAGTTGTACTGGAACGTGGTGCCGGGAAGTTGTACCGGGACCGCGCAGCCATACGGCTGCTGGCCAGCTGGATGGACCAACACGTGGTGCCGTCCAGGAGCCAACTACGGCCCTCTTCAATCATAAGTTTGCTTGGAACCGGTCAGCGACCAAGAGGCCGGTGCCCGGCAGAAGCGTTGGCGAGAACCGGGCGCGCGGGACCTTCCCGGCGGGACCTTCCCGGCGGTACCCGACTGCTGCGCTAAGCCGAAGATCCGTCAGTTTCCGCAGGAACTTCCGCTGAGGGATCGTCCCGATCCCCGGGCTGCACGCCATCGTGGCGCCACGGCCGCGCGGCGAGGTACACGGCCATCGAGTTGACCACCGCCACCAGCGGAACCGCGAAGAGCGCACCGGGAATCCCCGCGATGAAAGTGCCGCCTGCCACGGCAAACACCACCGCCAACGGATGGACCTTGACAGCTGCCCCCATGAACAGCGGCTGCATGACGTGGGCTTCGAGCAGGTGCACCAGCAACACGCCACCGAGCATGATCAGCGCCTGCACCGGCCCAACGAAGACCAGCGCAATCAACACGGCGAGCGCACCGGTGACAATGGCACCAACCACCGGGATGAAGGAACCCAGGAACACGATCATGGCAATGGGAACCACCATGGGCAGTCCCAGGAAAAACGCGAAGAGGCCGATGCCGATTCCGTTCCCGGCAGCGACCAGGATCTGCACGCGCACAAAACTGGTCAGGGTGTGCCAACCGGCCTTGCCCGCCCCGTCGGCCGAGGCACGTGCACCCCGGGGAAAGAGGCGCACGGTCCAACCCCAGACGTGCTCACCGTCAATGAGCATGAAGATCATGGCGAAGATCGTCAGCATGGTCCCGGCGAGCAAGTGTTCGGCGGTCTTTCCCACCACCAGTGCCCCGCTGAAGATGGCGCTGCCGTGGGTTTGGATTTCCTGTCCCAGCTGGGTGATGTAGGCATCGAGTTGCCCGCTGGTGAGCTTGAGCGGGGAGGTGCTCAAGTAATCTCGGAATTGGGCAAAGGCCTGGCGCCCTCGTTCTTCAACATCCGGCAGTCCGGCACTGATCTGCGACTCGACCAGCAGCACGATTCCGGAAACCACCGCGACGGCAGCCAGCACGGAGACCAGCACCGCTACCCATTTGGGCCATCCGTGGCTGGTCATCAAGCTGACCAGCGGCTTCAGGAACGCCGCCAGCAGCAGCGCAATCATAAACGGGATGACAATCTCTTCAAGTTGCACGATGACGTAGATGAGCACCGCCGCCAACAGGACCAGGCCCATCACACGCCAAGCCCATTGACCGGCCAAGTCGATGCCCCGCGGAAGCTGCCTGGCTGCCGCGCCGGATGATTCTTCTCCCGCGGCCAGGTCCTTCTCGCGCTCCGGTCCCGGTTTCATGGAGCACACTCCTTCTAGTTCGTGGAGCTCGGCCCCCTACCGGATGCGTGGTGAGCCGTGCCGGCAACCGTGCTGGAACCGAATGTACCCCTGGGCCCCAACAAATAACCACAAACGTCGCGAAAATCCTTCGTCCCCCATGAAACCGCACCAAGGGCTGCCGGCGAACCGGCAACGCGGGGTCATAAACCTGTCAACAGTCTGATACCGGGCGCGCCAGTGTTGGGCAGTGGACCAGTCAAGGAATACGGTAGGAAGAAGTTTTATTCCAGTTCTGCCGGCACCTTGGGGCGAACGACCGTTTTCTGTTCGTCCGTCAGCGGGACGACAACCCATAGTTAGAGGCTCGATTTTGAACGGCAATGCAACGTTTCGCCACCACAACTCGGCACTTCTTGGCATCGCCAGCGTGCAGGCACCGGTGGTGATGAGCTCGGCGGAGTTCGACGAACGGCTGGCCCCCAGCCTCAAACGCCTGAGACTCTCACGCAAGCTTCTGGAACGTGTGGCGGGAGTCGTGGAACGCAGGTGGTGGAGCGAGGGCACCGAATTCGATGATGCTGCGGTTGAAGCCGGCGGAAAGGCCATGGCCGAGGCCGGCATCGAACCGGGACAGATCGGCCTGCTGATCAACACCTCGGTGACCCGCCGCAACCTTGAGCCTTCGGTGGCGTCCAAGGTGCACCATGACCTGGGGTTGCCGTCCTCCGCCATGAACTTCGACGTGGCCAACGCGTGCCTGGGGTTTGTCAACGGCATGACACTTGCAGCGAACATGATCGACTCCGGGCAGATCAAATACGCGCTGGTGGTGGCCGGCGAGGACGCCCAGCCCACTCAGGAGCAGACGTTCCTGCGGCTCAATGCCGAGAACTCGACCCGTGAAGACTACCTGCGCGAGTTCGCCACGCTGACCCTCGGTTCGGGCGCGGCGGCCGCGGTGATCGGCCCCGCCGATGCACACCCCGGCGCCCACCGCATCATCGGCGGGGTCTCCCGGGCCGGGACCGAACACCACGGCTTGTGTGTCGGCGGACCCTCGGGGATGTACACGGACACCAAGGGCCTGCTGGATAACGGGCTGGAACTGGTGGTCAATGCGTGGGACGAGGCACACCGCTCCGGCTGGAACTGGCGTTCCATGGACCGCTACGTCACCCACCAGGTCTCCAACTCCTACACCAATGCCATCATCAAGGCCGTGGGACTGGTCCGGGATCGGGTGCCGATCACGTTCCCCAAGTGGGGCAACGTGGGGCCCGCCTCGCTGCCCATGACGCTTTCCCAGGAAGCCAAGTCCCTGAAACCCGGTGACCGGGTGTTGTGCATGGGCGTGGGTTCCGGGCTGAACACGGCAATGATGGAGATTGCCTGGTGAACGAGGTTTTCCCCGGCGTCCCGGCGGCCTATTCCCGCCGCGTCCAGGTTCCCTCCACCAGTGCCGTTGATCCCGCGGGCAGCAGCCACCAATGGCACCTGCTGGATAACGAAGCGGAGCTGGCCCAGCGGGGCATCACCCCGCTGGGGACGCTGCTGTGTGTGCACGGCAACCCCACGTGGTCCTACCTGTGGCGTGGCTTGCTGAACCATGTCTCAACCAACCAGCTGCCCTGGCGTGTGGTGGCGGTGGACCAACTGGACATGGGCTTTTCCGAACGCACCGGGGTCTTCCGCCGGCTGGCGGACCGGGTCAACGACCTGGGCGACCTGACCCGGGCGCTGGGGCTCGACGGGGATGTCACAACCGTTGGCCACGACTGGGGCGGGATCATTTCGCTGGGCTGGGCGGTGGCCCACCCTGACCAACTGGCACACGTGGTGCTCACCAACACGGCTGTGCACCCCGCGGGCTTTGAACTTCCGGCGGCGCTGCGCCTGGCCTCCCACCCGGCAGTGCACGGCTGGGGCACCCAAAGCACCGACGCGTTCCTGCGCGTCACGTATTCCCTGGCACGGCCTGCCCTGGAACCAGAGGTCCGCAAGGCCTTCATGGAACCGTATGCCAACGCTTCAAGGCGCACCGGCGTGGGAAACTTCGTGGCCGACATCCCCTTCACCGAAGACCACCCGAGCCGTCCGGCCCTGGACGCCATCTCCGAGGGCATCCGTGCGCTGCAGGTCCCCGCGCTGCTGCTCTGGGGCCCGCAGGACCCGGTGTTCTCCGACCGCTATCTGCGCGATTTGATCTTCCGGCTCCCCCGCGCAGCCGTGCACCGCTTCGAGGGCGCCGGCCATCTGCTGCCCGAGGACCGCGATATCTCCACGACGATCTTTGACTGGCTGGCAATCCCGGACAAGACCGCTGAACCCGAGCGGGCCCAAGCGGCAAGCGACTACCGCCCGATGCTTGCCGAACTCGATGCACGCACTCAAGACACCAGCACCGCGGTGGTGGACATCAACCCGCCACGCTCCCTGACCTGGGCCGGGCTGGGCCAACGGGTGGATTCACTGGCCCGAGGCCTGGCCGGGATCGGGGTCAAACCCGGTGACCGGGTCAACCTGTTGGTGCCTCCGGGGATCGAGCTGACCTCGCTGATCTATGCCTGCCTGCGCTTGGGCGCGGTGATAGTCGTTGCGGATGCAGGACTTGGCACCAGGGGTTTGGGCCGCGCCATCCGCGGCGCCGGACCTGCCTACCTCATTGGTATCGACAGGGCCCTGACCGGTGCCAAGGTCCTGGGCTGGCCCGGAATCCGGATCGCCGTTGAAGCGATGCCGGCAGCCAAGCGCAGGCTGCTCGGGGTCCGGCACACCATCCCCGAACTGCTGGCGCACGGCGCCGCCACCGCCGAATCCGGGCAGCCCAACGGGTTTACCGCGGCCGACCCGGATGCGGATGCCGCGGTGCTCTTCACCTCGGGTTCCACCGGCCCGGCCAAGGGCGTGGTGTACACCCACCGGCAGCTTGCCGCGATGCGCGACACCCTGCGCGAAACCTACAACCTGAAGGCCGGCTCGGCACTGGTCGCGGGGTTCGCACCCTTCGCCCTGCTGGGCCCCGCCTTGGGAGCCACCTCGGTGACACCTGACATGGACGTCACGGCCCCGCGCACACTCACCGCCACGGCGCTGGCCGATGCGGCGGCAGCGGTGTCCGCCACCACCGTGTTCGCGTCCCCGGCGGCCCTGGCCAACGTGTTGGAAACCTCCGGTGCCTTGAATGGATCCCAACGCAAGGTGCTCGAAGGGATTTCATTGATGCTTTCGGCCGGGGCCCCGATCCCCGAGCCATTGCTGGCCAGGGTGCAGGAGCTGGTGCCCAGGGCGCGGGTGCACACCCCCTACGGGATGACCGAGGCGCTGCCGGTGACCGATATCGATCTTGAAGGCATTCGTGCCGCAGGACCCGGCAACGGGGTCTGCGTGGGAACCGCCGTCGCCGGGGCGCAGGTGGCCATTGCCGTGCTGGATTCCTCCGGGAATGCAGGCGACCAGCCCGAAACTACAGCCAACCGCACGGGTGAGATCCTGGTGCGCGCCCCGCACGTGAAGGACCGTTATGACAGGCTCTGGATCACCGAGCAATTGAGCACCTCCGTTCCCGGCTGGCACCGCACCGGGGACGTGGGGCACTTCGATGAGGCCGGACGCCTCTGGGTAGAGGGCAGGCTGGGCCACGTGTTGAGCACGGTGAACGGCCCCACCACACCCGTGGCGGCCGAGCAGGCAGCCGAATCCGTGCCCGGGGCGGGCCGTGCGGCACTGGTCGGGGTGGGACCTGCGGGCACCCAGGCCCCGGTTCTCGTGATGGAATCCATTCCGCCGGCCCGCCGTGCCGGGCCGGCACCGGCGGACCTGGCCCACGCGGTGCGTGCCGCGGTGGCAGCCACCGGAACCCGGGTTTCGGCGGTGCTGTTGGTCCCCGGCCTGCCCACCGACATCCGGCACAACTCAAAGATCGATCGCAGTGCGCTGGCGGCCTGGGCCACCACCACGCTGGCCGGGGGAAGGATCCGCAAGCCGTGAGCACCCAAGAACCCTTACAGGTCCCCCGCCGCGTTCTGGTCACCGGTGCCAGTGGCCTGCTCGGCGGGGCCGTGGCCGGCCTGCTGCGCACCAAGGGCCACCACGTGCGCACGTTCCAACGCCGCCCTTCGAGTGCCTCCACCGACGAGGTGCTGGGCTCGCTGATCGATCCCGCCGCGGTGCGCCGCGCCGTGGAAGGCATGGATGCGGTGATCCACCTGGCCGCGAAGGTTTCCTTCACCGGCTCCTGGCATGATTTCGTGGCAACCAACACCACCGGCACCAACACGCTGCTGGAGGCGTCCGCGGATGCCGGAGTCCGGGACCTGGTCTTCGTTTCTTCCCCGTCCGTCGCGCACTTCGGCGAGCCACTGGCAGGTGCCGGGGCGGGAACCGCGGATCCGGAACGGGCCCGCGGGAACTATGCACGTTCCAAGGCCTCCGCGGAGCTCAATGCCCTGGCCCGGGATTCACCGGGGTTCCGGGTCACGGCCATCAGGCCGCACGTGGTCTGGGGACCGGGCGACACCCAACTGGTGGAGCGCGTGATCGAGCGGGCCGCCGGCGGACGGCTTCCGTTGCTGGACGGCGGGGCGGCGCTGATCGACACCACCTACATTGACAATGCAGCCAGCGCCATCGTCCGCGGGCTCGAACGCATGGAACACGCCCACGGGCGTGCCCTGGTCATCACCAACGGGGAACCGCGCCCGGTGGGTGAATTGATAGCGGGCATCTGCCAGGCAGGCGGTGCGCCCGTACCCAGGCTCAGCGTCCCGGGCTGGCTGGCCCGCGGTGCGGGTTCGGTCATTGAACGCGTGTGGCTGGCTGCCGGGAAACGGAACCTGGTGTACGACGAGCCTCCCATGACCAGATTCCTGGCCGAACAGCTCTCCACCGCGCATTGGTTCGACCAGCGTGAAACCCGCGAGGTGCTTGACTGGACCCCCGATGTTTCACTTGACGAGGGCTTGATCCGTCTCGCCGCCCACTACGGCGGCACGCGGCCCTAGCCGGCCGCACACACGAAATCGGGGCCGGGGTGAGCATCATGCCTGCTCTCCCCGGCCCCGATAGCCGTTTACACTGCCGCCAGGCCGCGTTCTCCGGTGCGGACCCTGATCACTTCTTCGATCTGGCTGACCCAGATTTTTCCGTCACCCGCGTTGCCGGTGTTGGCCGTGGACACCAGGACGTCAAGGATGTCGTCACACAGTGAGTCCTCTACCACCACCTCCAAGCGCACCTTGGGCAGCAGGTCCACCGTATATTCGGCTCCCCGGTACACCTGGGTGTGTCCGCGTTGGCGTCCGTAGCCGCTGGCTTGGCTGATGGTCATGCCCTGGACCCCGTAGGATTCCAGCGCCGACCGGATTTCGTCGGTCTTTTCCGGTCGGATGATTGCCGTCACGAGTTTCATGCGTTGATCTTCTCCTTGGCAATGTCGTTCCCGGACAAGCTGTCTGCCTTTTTCAGGTGGGATGAGGTGGCCGGGTGCGGGACGAAGGAACCGCCCGTTCCCAATCCACCGAATTCGTATCCGGTTTCGGCATGCTGGGTGAGGTCCACGCCGGCGATCTCGTGCTCTTCGGAGACCCTGAATCCCATGGTCTTGTGGATGGCCAGGCCGATGATCGTTGTCATGATGGCGGTGAAGGCCATGACTATCACGCAGGCAACCAGCTGGGTCCAGAGCTGTCCAAAGCCTCCGCCGTAGAACAACCCGCCGCCTTCGCCGTCCACCGGCAGTGCAATGAATCCAAGGGCCACGGTGCCGATGATTCCCGAGACCAGGTGCACGCCAACCACGTCCAGCGAGTCATCGTAACCCCAGCGGTACTTCAGGCCCACGGCCAGTGCGGAAACCGCGCCGGCCACCAGGCCCAGGCCAATGGCTGCCACCGGGGAAATGTTGGCGCAGGCCGGGGTGATGGCCACCAGGCCGGCGACGATTCCGGAAGCTGCACCCAGCGAGGTGCTGTGTCCGTCGCGGATGCGCTCCACCAGGATCCAGCCCAACAGGGCCGCGGCCGGTGCGGCCAGGGTGTTGACCCAAATCAGGCCGGCCTCTTCGACAGTGCTTGCGGCCCCGCCATTAAATCCGAACCAACCGAACCAGAGCAGGGCTGCACCGAGCATCACCAGGGGGATGTTGTGCGGGCGCTGGCTGGGGTCCTTGCCGAATCCTCGGCGCTTGCCCAAGATCAGGGCCAGGATCAGGCCGGCGACGCCTGCGTTGATGTGTACAACGGTTCCGCCGGCGAAGTCGATGGCCTCACCGACCACCGAACCGATGGCGCCGTCGGCGCCCAGGATGCCGCCGCCCCAGATCCAGAAGGCAATCGGGGCATAGACCAGCGTGACCCACACGGGGACGAAGACCAACCAGGCACTGAACTTGGCGCGGTCCGCGATGGCCCCGGAAATCAGTGCGACGGTGATGATGGCAAAGGTTGCCCCGTATCCGGCGGCAATCAAACCGTCGGTTCCAATCAGGGATTCCATGCCGAATCCATCGGCTGGGTTGCCGAAGAGCCCGCCAATGCTGGCTCCTCCGCCGGCCATCGAGTTACCCCAGAGCACCCAGACCACTGCGACCAGGGCCACCGCGGAGAAACTCATCATCATCATGTTCAAAACGCTCTTGGCACGGGTCATCCCGCCATAGAAGAACGCAAGTGCCGGTGTCATGAGCAGCACGAATGCGGCACAAACCATCATCCACACTTGAGCGGTTGTCAGCTCCATGTCCAACGCCTCCCGAAATCGATGGCGAGCATTTCTCGCCTTGATTCAAGAATCCACGTGCGGTGTTTCAGGTATTCCAGCACGGCGTTTCGCGGCGGTTACGGGAATCGCCGTGAAGTAAATGACTGGTGTCGTCAACATTGCGTGGAGGTTTCGTGCCCTTGTTGGAGCCCATGAAAAAGCTGTTTCTCGGCTAGTTCCAATTCCCGACAAAACCAACATCATCAGCCGCCTGTTCGAGCGGCCAGCTGTTCGCAATGGACAATGTGCGAGCAGAGTCCCGCGCACTATGAACCACTTCGGTTTCTAACCTTCACCGCATAGGGTTCATAGAAGAATCAATACAAATTCTCGATCGCTTGCGCAAAGGACGACGCCGCTAATTTCAGGGACAGCCCAATGGCCCAGCATAGGCATGAACCGGCAGGTGAAGCATCCTTTGTTCTTTCGCAGAACCCCGAGGACCAGCCAGCAGATCGCGAGCCGAACATCCGGGAGAACCACATGAATATTGCACCATCGGGAAATAGCCGTACTCAATTCTCACCAAGTAGACCTTCTGCTTCACTCGCAGGTTCCCGGCCAGCACTCATGGTGACGTGGGCGGTTGGAGAGAACTTTGGCGGCATGACGTCCATGTGCCTCAAGCGGGCAAGCCTCTTTCATGAACGCGGTGTTCCCAGTGCAGTGGTTTCCTTCAATCCGTCCCCTAGATTTCAGGCGATCCAGTTAGACCTCATTACCAACAAACAGCTGCATCCGGATGTCCCGGTCCTCAACCTCCACGAGTACTACGCCACCATTGGCGAACTGCCTGTGGGCCCGCAAACGAATCTTCTCGATCACCGGGAAGTTCAGTGGTCCCACAAATCAACAACCCTGCGGGAATCCGACGGAACCGTCTTTTATGTCGACAGCGTTTCTCCGGGATCCGAGGCGTTTCTTCATCGGGAGTACCTGCGCTCCGACGGAAGCATCTATCTCACTGATTCAAAGTTGCCTGACCCGCGGAATCGTGAACGTGTACGTCGACAGTTGTGCCTTTTCGATACGAATCGTCAATTACGCGGATCATTCCCAAGTGCCAGCCAACTGTATCGGCACTGGCTATCAGAATTAGTGGGAAACACTCCCACGGATATCATCGTCGACAGCAAGTATTCGGCAGGTTTTCTTTCCTCGTTTGACCATCCCCTTGCGACCAAGGCTTTCGTTTTCCACAGCACTCATGTGACCGCCGGTGCCAACCCGCTCAGCGGTGCACTGACGCCGTCACATGAGTCCATAATCGCGACGCGAGAGAATTGGGACGGTTTCATTTTCCTCACCGATTCGCAACGGAGGGCCTACCGCGCAAGATTCGATGCGCCTGATAACACGCATGTGATCAGTAATCCCGTGGACGGCACCGCGGAACTACCTGACTTCCGGCTCAGGGACAGCAGCAAGGTCTTGCATGTGGGCCGCTTTACGCAAGGCAAGAACATCCCCGAGGTCATTGAAATTGTCAGTGAGGTACGCTCCAGTGGGGTTGATATCACCCTCGATCTCATTGGAGACGGTGACCAGAAAGCGGTTCTCGAGACCGCGGTCAGCGAGCTGGGTCTGAGGGAAATCGTCAAGTTTCGTGGACATATTCACACGGTTTCGGATGAGTTGGCACATGCGCGCGTACTCATGTTGTGCAGCAGATATGAGGGACAATCGCTTGCCATCCTGGAAGCGCAGGCAGCAGGTTGCGTCCCGGTTGCCTACGACGTTGATTTCGGCCCCAGGGATGTGATTGATCAGGAACTCACGGGATTCCTGATTCCATTCCAGGACAAGGAAGCTGCAGCGATAGCTGTCGCCCGTTTACTCACCGACGATGCATTGTGCGAGTCCATGTCGCGTCAAGCCTTTGACTCGGCTAAGAACTACACGAGTGATGCAATCTTTGCCCAGTGGATCCAAGCCCTCGATGCTGGCAGGAAACTCCAGCCGAATCGACGCGCCATGGCTTCCCTCACTGCACGCCTGAGCTCTCTCAGCTTCCGCTCCGATGGAACATTGGAGGTTGAGATTTCCACGGAACTACATGGCGTGGAATTGACAGGCTTGCAGCTACTCATTTCTGAAGGGGGCGCCGCAGTCGCCAACGCTGTGACCTGCGAACCGTATATGGCGGACAACGAGAGATTCAGCTTTGTGGTTCCTGCCAAGCTACGAAAACTGATTCCCGGGGAAAAGCCGCTTGACCTGCATGTGCGGTTCGAATCCGAAGACTTCCAAAGTACCGTGCGTTTAGGCACCCAAAAAAGATCTTCCGTGCTGCCATTCCTGACAAGTGACGGGAACCTGAGTATTAAATAGTCCCCCTTGGCTCCTTCGAACTGCTGCGAGACTTGCATCCGGTCCTGGACACGTGGTCTTTAGTGTTCCACCCGGGCAAAAAATTTCGGCCCCGCCTACCGAGCGGCTACGTCGAATTGGAACCAAAAAGTGGCCACGGCTTGTGCCGTGGCCACTTAAAGGTTATTTCTGTGTTTGTGCAGGGCAGAGGCTAATCGAGCAGGGCGTCCACGAATGCTTCAGCATCAAACGGTGCCAAATCATCCGGGCCTTCGCCCAGGCCAACCAGCTTCACCGGGACGCCGAGCTGGCGCTGAATGGCTACAACGATGCCGCCCTTGGCGGTGCCGTCCAGCTTGGTCAGCACGATTCCGGTGACGTTGACTACCTCGGAGAAGACCTTGGCCTGGTTCAGGCCGTTCTGCCCGGTGGTGGCGTCGAGTACCAACAGCACCTCGTCAACGGTTGCCTTCTTTTCGATGACGCGCTTGATCTTGCCAAGTTCGTCCATCAGGCCAACCTTGTTTTGCAGGCGTCCGGCGGTGTCAATCATGACAATGTCGACTTCCTGCTCGATGCCGGCAGTGACGGCCTCAAAGGCCACGGAGGCCGGGTCAGCGCCGTCGATGTCCGACTTCACGGTCGGAACTCCCACACGGTCGCCCCAGGTGGCCAGCTGTTCGGCAGCGGCGGCACGGAAGGTGTCAGCCGCGCCCAGCAGCACGTCCTTGTCTTCGGCGACGAAAACGCGGGCCATTTTGCCGATGGTCGTGGTCTTACCCACGCCGTTGACGCCAACAACCATGATGACGTTGGGGCGGTCCGCGTGGCGAACCGGAATGAAGTTGCGGTCCATGGAGGGATCAACGAGCTTGATGAGTTCTTCACGGAGCATGTCGTGGACCCGCTGCGGGTCCCGGCTTCCCTCAACCTTGACGCGCGCGCGCAGGGCGTCAACGAGTTCAAAGGTGGGTTCGGTACCCAAATCGGCCAACAGCAACGTCTCTTCGATTTCGTCCCAGACGTCTTCGTCGATTTTGTCCTGGCTCAGCAGGGCCAGCAGGCCCTTGCCCAAAGCGTTGTTTGATTTGGTCAGGCGTGCCCGCAGGCGTGCCAGGCGGCCCTGCACGGGTTCCGGGACGTCCGTGGGGACGACAACCTTGGCGGCTGGTTCCTCAACCAGGTCGACAGTCGGCAGTTCCTGGATTTCGTCCGGGACTACAACCGACGGGGCTTCCGTGGTGGTTTCGGGCGTGGCAATAGTAGGTGCCGCGTCGTTGGCATCGCGCGGACCGGTGTACGTTCCCTTGGGAGCCTTGCGGCCGCGAACCAAGAAGAATGCAGCACCAAGACCGATGACGGCAACCACTGCGACTAGGACAATGATCAAAGTAGTTTGTTCAGACACCGTTCTAGCTTCTCACACACTAAACTGGTGGCACTTATGTCTAAGAATGCCTCGACGCCCAAATCCTCGGATAAGACGTTAGCAACGTCTTCCGAGCAGCGCCCCTCAGTCCCCCGTGAAATCCGCGTATTGATCGCGGCAGCCTTTGTCATTGCCTTGGGATTCGGTCTCATTGCACCGATCCTTCCCCAATTTGCCACGAGCTTTAATGTCGGGGCCGCGGCCGCCAGCGTCATTGTCAGCATCTTTGCTTTCACGCGGTTGATCTTTGCCCCCCTCAGCGGCAAGTTGACTGATCGTCTCGGGGAGCCCGCCGTCTACGTCACCGGAGTGTTGGTGGTTGCTGCGTCCACGATCCTGTGCGGATTCGCCCAGGACTACACCCAGTTGCTGATCTTCCGCGGGTTGGGCGGACTTGGCTCAACCATGTTCACGGTCTCGGCCATGGCCTTGGTTGCACGCCTATCCCCCAAGGAAATCCGTGGACGCATCGCCGGCCTGTATGCCGGGGCGTTCCTGTTGGGCAATGTCGCCGGCCCGGTCATGGGTTCGCTGATGGCCAGCATGGGCTTCAGGATCCCGTTCTTCATCTACGGTGGTTCGCTGATTGTGGCCGCAGCCATTGTCTTCTTCTCGCTATCCGGCTCACGTGGTGCAGGAAAGAACGAAGCCAAGAAGCCTGCGGCCGACATTGAGCGGATCGAACTTTCAGAGGCCTGGAGCTACAGGACTTTTCGGGCGGCGTTGGTCTCCGGGTTCACCAACGGTTGGATGGCTTTCGGTGTTCGCATGTCGCTGGTGCCGCTCTTTGCCGTGGCAACCTTCGGGACCCATGGGACCCTGATTGCAGGATTGGCCCTGGCGATCTTTGCTGTTGGCAACGGCACTGCGCTGTTAGTGGCCGGAAAGCTCACCGACACCTACGGGCGCCGCATGCCGATTCTTGTGGGGCTAAGCATCGCGTCACTGGCTACAGCATCTATTGGGTGGGTCGAAAACATCCCGTTGTTCATAGTCTTATCAATCGTGGCAGGCATGGGCACCGGGCTGATGGGACCGGCCCAGCAGGCGTCGATCGCCGATGTGGTGGGCCAAGGGCGCAACGGCGGCAAGGTGCTGGCCACCTTCCAAATGGCCACCGACTTCGGCTCGATTATCGGCCCGATCCTTGCCGGCGTTGTCGCGGACCAGGTTGGCTACGGGTGGGCCTTCAGCTTGACCGGCGCGCTAGGAATCTTCGGCGTTGTGGCGTGGATTCCCGTGAAGGAACACCTGACGCGAAAGGCTAAAGACGATGTACCTGAACCTGGGGTTAAGGGTTCCCAAGCGTAAACAGCCTTCGGTAGGAATATCACCGCCAGGGCACATGCCTTAACGCCTGCATCGCCGCTTGCGCAGTGCGAGGCGCAAGCAGTCGGTGGTGCGCCGGATCTATGGCACACCACCGACGCCGGTTCAAGCGGGGATCTCTTGCCAGAGATTCCCGCCATGGCCTATGTGGTTGGCGTAGCCTTCGTTGCGATGGATGCGGCACCATACGCAACGAGCTTCTCTTGGCGCTCCGTGATCAGTGACGTGAGTGCACTGATGAAACTCTCAGTTGACTCGCCCACTGAGCGATCACCGAAATAGAATGAGCGCATCTTCATACGTGCTTCAGTGCCACTCGCATCATCAAGCCACTCCCGGAGATTTGGCACGATATTCTTGGCCGTCTCGCGGTCAATGATTGGGCTACACCGACTGACAGGAACTTCGCGGTTCAGGTTCTCCAAGTTGTTTCTACGGTCGGTCAAGATTAGCGGCTTGTCCGGATGCAGGTAAAGGAAGTCCAAACCCACACTCGAAACGTCCGTGATCAGCGCATCGACGTCTTCAAACAGTGCGAGGATGTTTTCCTTGTGCGCCACAACGTGCTTTGATCCCGTGACTGAAGTTTCCTTGAGCAATTCAAGAATGGCCTCGTGAGCTTCAACGATTTTGGGCTTCGTTGAGGTGAGGATTCGGGGATGGGGCTTGTAGATGATCCGAGTGTCCTGAAGTTTGCTGAGCGCATCAACAATGCTCACTCCGTAGTGGTCCATCGAGGTGTAGTTGTTGGCTTCGTTTTCGCCCTCCCACGTCGGGGCATACATCACGGTACGACTTTCAAGAGGTGCCAACGGTGATGGGAAATCACAATCCAGTTGAGGCCGGCCGACAGAAATTAACTTATCGAGATCAAAGTCGACAAGCACTTGCCGGTGGCGCTCAACGGCAGCTGGCCCTGCGACAAATACCTTGTCGTAGGCCTTCGCCTGGTTAGAGACCATCGAAAGTTTGTCGCTCTCGCCGTGGTTGATGTGAACATGCACGATCCGTGGCGAGCTCAGCGATTGAAAGTTCTGTACCCCGTTGTTTACATATAGGCAGACCTTGAAGTCGGAGTTGTCGTACAACTTCACCAAATCATCGAGGAACCGCACGTACATTTTTGGCAAAGACGTAAGTTCGCGGAAGTGACGCATGGTTGGAACCGAACGGAAGACTAAAACCACTGGGTGCGTTTTATGCAGCTTCTCAAGCACTGGAAGCCACTGTTCGAGCTGGTATGACTTGCTCTGGACGTCGCTGAAATAGACAACAACCTCACCGGTAATGCCGATGCTGTCGATTTCATGGTTTGTATCCATTCCTGGTGCAAGACCGAGCCAATTTCTTACTTTCTGGGCCGGAGGGGACTTGCTTGCAGAAATGACTTGTTGCTTGAGCCAGTCTTTCACCCGTAATACCTACTTCTAGTTGCGCTTATGCCTAGTGCATCGTGCAGTTGTTAATAATATCAATTGAGTCTGGCCCCAAGATGGCAGGGCCGGCACATACGAGCATCTTGCATTGATCCGTGGTGCCAGCAGATCAGTTCCATCAAGAGGAAGAGAAATCAGCCGTGAATGGGCATCAAGCTGAAGTTCTCGTTCTGTGTCGCGTAAGGGCGCATTGATCCGCTGGTGGAATAAGTCGTCTGGCCGGAGCAAGGCAACCTATATCGCTTTCCTTGAATCGCTCCTTGGCTTGGCCTGATGTAGAAATCCAGAACCTTGGCGCCTGCGGGGATGCCGCTCATGATTCCGTCAAATACTCCGTCGGTTATCCGAAGCGTCGTCTCGGCAATGGACGTTGCGGTTTGCCCGCGGAACACGGCGGATATGTGAACGGAATCTACATTGCTCGCACCCGCGATGCCTCGAAGTTCCAACGTCCCGTCACGGTACCCGGCAGCGTTCAAGTAGTGCGGTTGATCGAATCCAGATTCAACTTCATTGAGTTCAAGAAGACCCTGCCTGTCCTTGGCTCGAACCAGTTCGGTTTTGCGGTGCCTGATATCTTCGAGGTTTTTGGAAAGTTCGACGGGGATAAACTCACTGACAAACTTAGAGTGTGCCTCGATCCAGGCATCCTTGGTCTGGTCTCGGTAGCGTTTGAATCTGGCCGGGCCATATATCTTGAGCCCCTTGCGCGACCACAAGGCAAGGGTCATCTCGGATGCCAACTTTTCATTGGGCGCGTTGGTTCGAATGATTTCGGAAATCGAAGCAATCGATGCAGTGTATTCGTGCGGAACCAGCCCTTGGCTGCTGATATTCATCTTGTTGTCTCGCGCGCGCAGGTTGTAATAGGCATCATCTGCATTGATTCCGATGCGTTTTGCTAGGAGATAGCAGGAGACCATGAACATGCCGTCTTCCAGTCGGACCTTTTCTTCAGGAAAACGCAGCTTGTTTTTCACAATAAGTTCACGTGAGACCAGTTTTTGCGGAGTCAGGGTCTTGATTGCCTGCAGAGGGCTGATTGACGGAAGCGTCCGTGCATACTCGTTGCCGAACACCAGCCGGCCACCGGAGCCAACAACCTTGGGCAGGACCACATCAACCTTGTGCTTCAAAGCAAATTCCACGAGCTCGCGGAGGGCGTTCGGAGCCAGAAAATCGTCACTGTCAGCGAAGAACACAAATTTGCCGCTGCTCATATCCAGTGCCACGTTGCGGGGTTTTCCCGGCCATCCGCTGTTCTCCTGATGGACCACCCGGATATTCTTGTGCTTTGCTGCATACTCATCAAGAATTTTGCCGCTGGAGTCAGTCGATCCATCATCGACGGCAATGACCTCAAAGTTCTCCGCCGGCAGGTCCTGGGCGATCAAACTGTCAAGAAGTTCATGCAGGTATTCTTCTGTGTTGTACACAGGAATGATGACGCTCACGGCAAGACCCTTGACCTTCATGGGCCTACGGGCGAGGTTTCGCGAAACAAAACGCGAGGCCCGGTTCAGGAAATTCTGCATGGCCAATAGGGGTCCCTCGAAGTTTGACTGGCGGATCGTATGCTCCGCACTAACGGATCTTGACTATCAACACTAATCGATGGGTTGAGCAGAATCCCGCCGAGCATCCGGGCCCCCGGCTTAGGGCCGGTTCGACGACGCCAAAGGCTGCCCTTCACCGCTGGAAGCTTCTTTGCGTTCAATGCGCTGGCTAATGACCTTCGAAACGCCGTCTCCCTGCATAGTCACGCCGTACAACGCATCGGCGACTTCCATGGTTCGTTTCTGGTGCGTGATCACGATCAGTTGGCTCGATTCGCGCAGTTCCTCAAAGATGGTCACCAATCGCCCCAAATTGCTGTCATCCAGGGCTGCTTCCACCTCATCCATGACGTAGAAGGGCGAGGGTCTTGCCTTGAAAATGGCAACGAGGAACGCGACAGCAGTCAGCGAACGTTCACCACCGGAAAGCAAGGAAAGGCGTTTGATCTTCTTGCCAGCGGGGCGTGCCTCAACCTCGATGCCAGTAGTGAGCATGTTTTCCGGGTCGGTCAGTACGAGCCTGCCCTCGCCGCCCGGGAACAGCCGCCCGAATACCCGCTGAAATTGGCTGGCTGTTTCTTCATAGGCTTCGGTGAAGACCAGCTCAACCCTCTCATCAACATCCTTGATGATTTCCTGCAGGTCCTTGCGGCTTTTCTTGAGGTCTTCCAACTGGGACGTAAGGAACTTGTGGCGTTCCTCAAGGGCGGCAAATTCCTCAAGCGCCAAGGGGTTCACGCGTCCCAGCGCACCCAAATCCCGTTCGGCCAGTTTCAACCGCTTTTCCTGGGCAACCCTGTCGAACGGAACGCCCTCGGGAATAGGTAAACCTTCCCCATCCACTTCCAGGCGCAGCTCCGCCCATTTGTCAGTGCTCTCCGGAGCCTGCGGCACCAAAAGGTGTGGCCCGAAGTGCTCCACCAGGTGCTCGTGGGTCATGCCCAGCTCCTCGAGGCTCCTGTTTTCAAGGACTTCGATGCGCATCCGCTGTTCCGTCCGGGCCATTTCGTCCCGGTGTACCAAGTTGGTGATTTCGGCAAGTTCCGAAGCCGTCTTGTCCACGGCTGTCCGCACCACACCCAGTTGCGCTTCGAGTTCTTCGCGGCGACCTTGCAGGTGCGCCCGTTGCCGGTCGGCGAGTTCCACCGATACATCAAGGAACCCGGTGATTTGTGCAGCCTTGCTGCCGACTTCACGCGCCGCGGTGGCTTGTTCCCGGCGGATACCGGCCAGCCGCTGCGCTTCCGCGCGCGATGTACGCTCGGCCGCTGCGGCACGGAGCAACGATTCAATTCGCCCTTTGAGTCCGCCGGCGCGTTCCTCGGCCCCACGCAGCGCCAGGCGTGCGTCGAGCTCCTTTTGGCGCGTTTGCGTGGCCACCGCGGCAAGCTGTTCGCGCTGGTCCGCTACGGGCTGCTCCACGCCGGTGGTTTCGCTGGCCGCCACGAGCCGCTCGTTGAGTTCTTCCAGTTTCTCCTGCTCGACCTCTAGCTTTTCCCCGGCGGCGGCAATCTGCAGTTCAAGGCGGTCACGCTCACCTTGGCCTTGGCGAAGCAGGGACCCTAAGTGGGCCATCCGCTGGGCCACCGCAGAAATCTTGGCATCCGAATCATGCAGGTGATCCAGTGCCTTTTCGGCCGCATCTTCGGCACTCAATAATTCGGCCGTGAGGTCCGAGGCTTCAATCCGAAGCCCCTGAAGCAGGGCCTTGGCCTCGGCGAGTTCGGATTCGGTCTGGGCGATCGCCGCGTTTTGTTCGATCAACGACGGCGCAGCGGAACTTCCGCCGCTGGATGTGCCGTTGCTCAGCACGTCTCCCCCGCGCGTCACAGCGCGCTTAGCCGGATCCAGCTTCAAGAGTTCGTGGGCCTGCGCAAGGTCCTCGACAATGACAGTGTTGCAAAGTAGCTGTGCCAGGGCACCAGATAAGGAATCGGGGGCGGAGATGGCCTCGATGGCAGGCCTTCCAAGGGCAGGCACTTGGCCGCCGGTTTCCGGGGTCGCAGAACCTGCGGTCAGCAGGTGTACGCGGCCGCCGGCAGATTCCCTGAGTCCGGTAAGGATCCCGAGCGCGTGTTCGAGTTCTTGGACGGCCAAGGCTTCGGAGACCGGCCCCAGTGCAGCGGCCACTGCCGTTTCAAACCCGGACTCGACGTGAACGAATTCCGAAACCCTGCCCAACAGGCCGGCAGGTTGATCCGCCAAGAGGTTGGCCGAAGCATCTTTCCTCTCGGCCCCCATGTTCAAGGCTTCAAGGCGGCCGTTCAACGAACTCAGCCGGGTGACAAGTTCGTGCTCACGGCTTCTCAGGGTCGCCATGGCCGCGAGGAGTGCCTCGTGCTTGGCGGCTGCATGGCCGTGCGCGGTGTCAAGGTCTTCCTCGCCGTCCTGGACACTTGCCGCTTCCTGTTCAAGGGCGGCAAATTCCTGTGACGTAGATTCGCGACGGGTCGCCCAACCACTGAGGGATTCATGAAGGCGGCCCAATTCTCCTTCGGTCGCCTCGACCCGGCTGCGGGCGGCACCTGCCTGTCCCGCGAGTCTGGCAATGCCTTCGCGGCGATCCGCGGCCATTTGCAGCTGCCGGGTTAATCGCTGTTGCTCTGCGTGTGCCGCGTCTTCGGCTTCGGCGCGTGCCTCGAGTGCTTCGTCAAGTAGCTCGCGACGCATTTCCAGGTTCTCTTCGAGCTCCTCGAGTTCCTCGCGTAGCCGTGCGGCCTGGGATTCCAGACGCTCGGGATCACGGCCAGGGTCAAAGGACGGTGTATCTGCGCCCAACAACCGGGACCGCTCCCCCGCAATCGCGCCCAAGGACCTGAATCGTTCCCGCATGGAGGTCAGCCCGAACCAGAGGTCACGGGCTTGGTTCAGCTCCGGTGTTGCCTGCGCGGCTGCAGCTTCGAGCCGTGCCAGCTCGGCTCTTGATTCTTCCAAACGGAACTTTGCGCCCTGCTGGCGGGCACGTTCGGTTGCCTCCTCGGCAAGGTCTTTGTCCAATGCGCTTCGAAGCGATACCAAATCGTCTGCCATGAGCCGGGATTTGGCGTCGCGTACCTCGTGTTGGACGCTTTGGGCACGCCGGGCTACTTTTGCTTGTTTGCCCAAGGGCGTGAGCTGGCGCCTGATTTCGCTGGTGAGGTCCTCGAGCCGGTTCAGGTTTCCCTGCATGGCGTCGAGTTTCCTGACGGTTTTTTCCCTGCGCCGCCGGTGTTTGAGGACCCCTGCGGCTTCCTCGATGAAGCCTCGTCGATCATCCGGGGTTGCGTGCAGGATCCGGTCCAGTTGGCCTTGGCCGACAATGACGTGCATTTCCCGGCCGAGCCCGGAATCCGAGAGCAACTCCTGGATGTCCAGGAGCCTGCAGGAATTGCCGTTGATGGCGTACTCTGAACCGCCCGCGCGGAAGAGCGTGCGGGAGATTGTCACTTCGGCATAGTCGATGGGCAGTGCGCCATCTGCATTGTCGATGGTCAGCGACACGTGGGCACGGCCCAGCGGCGCCCGGCCCGACGTACCGGCAAAAATCACGTCTTCCATTTTGCCGCCGCGCAGGGTCTTGACGCCCTGTTCACCCATGACCCATGCCAAGGCATCCACAACGTTGGATTTTCCCGAACCATTGGGGCCGACAACGGCCGTGACACCCGGTTCGAATTCGAAGGTCGTTGCCGAGGCAAACGACTTGAACCCACGAACTGTGAGTGTTTTCAAATGCACGTGAGGGCGTCCTACGTTCTAGGTGGCTAAAGTGGTCAGGGAAGTCAGCTTCTATAGTATCGGCCTATGCGCCGACTTCCGGGCTGTGCCGCTGGTGCACCCGGGCGATTCCGGTAGTAACCCCAAGGAGAAAAGTTCCATGCAGAGCCTCATGACCATTGATTCGTGGCCTTCAGCCCATGCCACGGCGGCAGTGGTAGACAAGAACGGCTCCTTGGTTGGATCCCACGGGGATCTCAACCGCCCCTATGCGCTGGCTTCTGTGACCAAGCTCCTGAGCGCCTACGCATTCTTGGTGGCCATCGAGGAAGGTGCCTTCGAGTTGGATACCCCGGCCGGCCCGGAAGGATCCACTGTCAAGCACCTGCTGGCCCACACCTCCGGATATGACTTTGCCGAAAAAACAGTTCGGTTTGTTCCAGGAGCCCGCCGTTTGTATTCGAATGTAGGTTTTGAAGTCCTGGCCGAGACTTTGGAAACTGCCACCGGGATGACATTTTCCGAGTACCTCACCGAGGCCGTGCTGAACCCCTTGGGTATGGATTCAACCAGCGTGAACGGCAGCGCTGCCGCCGATGGGGTTTCCACCGCAGCCGACCTACTGAAGTTCGCCGCGGAGCTCCAGAACCCGCGGCTCTTGGCAGCAGAAACCCACTTCGCAGCAACCCATGTCGTCTTCCCCGATTTGGCTGGAATCCTGCCGGGTTACGGACGGCAAAAAAACAATACGTGGGGTCTTGGCATCGAGATTCGATCAGAAAAAAACCCACACTGGACCGGGTCGCTGAATTCGCCTGCCACCTTCGGCCATTTCGGCCAGGCCGGAACGTTCCTGTGGGTTGATCCCGTGCTCGGCGCCGCTTGCGTGACGCTCACCGACAAGCCGTTCGGGCCGTGGGCCGTGGAATCGTGGGCACCGTTTAACGACCAAGTGGTCACCGAGTTGCGTGCACGTTAGACCGCCGACGTACAGCCGGGAACCGCGATGTTCCCTGTCTGTACTAGCGGGGTTTACGTTGGCACCGCGGGCAACTATACGAAGACCGGCCCATGAACGCATCGCGTCGGATCACTGACTCGATGCCTGCGGCTTCACAGCGGTAACAAGGCTTGCCTTCGCGGCCGTAGGCGTTCAGCGACCTGTCGAAGTAGCCGGAGGCGCCGTTGACGTTGACGTAGAGGGCGTCAAAGCTGGTCCCGCCAGCTTCCAGGGCGCGACCCATGACATCCACCAGCGCTGTATGGAGACGCTCAACGTCCGGGCGCCTGATGGTAGCTGTTGATCGCAATCCGTGGAGTTTTGCCGCCCAGAGCGCTTCGTCGGCATAGATGTTGCCCACGCCGGCAATGACTTCCTGGTCAAGGATTGCGCGCTTGAGCTGCGTATTGCGTTTGCGCAAGGCCATGTAAAGAGATTCCGGTGTGGACACGGGGTCCAAGACATCACGGGCAATGTGCGCGGCGGCTTCGGGCAGCCAAGAAATTTCCGATCCCATGCCACCGGGCAGGTGATCGTGCGTGGGCACCAAAGGCGAGAGGAACATCCCGCCGAAAATACGCTGGTCAATGAATCGCAATTCACGTGGCTTGCCGGCTTCGGGTGAAAGCCCCAAACGGACTTTGAGATGCTTCTCATCTGGTTCGATGGATTCTTCAACCAGCAATTGCCCGCTCATGCCTAGATGGCCCACCAACGCGGTTGGCTGACGTGGGCCATCTAGGAGCAACCACAGGAACTTTCCGCGGCGCACGGCGGCGCTGACGACCGAGCCGGATAGTCGCTGCTCAAAGTCGGAGGTACCTGCACTATGGCGGCGGATCGATCGCGGATCCAGTACCTGGACCGATTCAATGCTCCGCCCGACAACCCAATCGGCAAGCCCACGCCGAACCACCTCGACTTCAGGCAATTCGGGCATGGCTACTTGGCCTTGGTGTCTTCGGGATTGACCATTTTCCAGGAAACTGAGGCCGATTCTTGCTCGGCCTCCTTCTTGGAAGGTCCGGTACCCTCGCCGTACGGTTTGCCGCCGATATGCAAAACGGCAACGTATGTACGTGCGTGGTCGGGCCCTGAACCGGTGACCCGGTATTCAATCGTCCCGAGCTTTCGGGCTGCCGCAATCTCTTGGATAGCGGTTTTCCAGTCGGTGCCGGCTCCAAGGACATCAACGTCCTGCAGCAGCGGACCGATCAGCCGCATCACCATTTGGCGTGCGGTTTCAATCCCGTGGTTCAGGAACGTGGCGCCGATCAGCGATTCCATGGTGTCAGCAAGGATCGAAGATTTGTCCTTGCCGTTGGTGAGTTTCTCACCCTGGCCAAGCAGGATGAATTCACCAATGCCAAGGGAACGCGCGATGCCAGCCAGTGCACGGGTGCTCACGACGGCGGAACGGCGCTTGGCCAAATCGCCTTCGGGCAAATCCGGGTACTGGCTGTAGAGGTGATCGGTCACGGCAAAGCCGAGCACCGAGTCACCCAAGAATTCAAGCCGTTCGTTGGTGGGGATACCACCGTGTTCATAGGCATATGAGCGGTGTGTGAGGGCAAGACGAAGCGTCCCGGGGTCTATATCGACCCCGAGACGCTTCAAAAGCTCTTCTGTTGAAGGCATCAGACAGACTTACGCGTCTGCGACCTTGCGACCCTTGTATTCAAGGAACAGCTCGGTGCCTGCGGCATCCGTGACAACCTTGGCCTGGTGCGGCAGGCTGTAGGTTACGCGGCCGTTTTCAACGGTCTTCACCAGGGTAGGCGCAGTCGCTTTCCACTGGGCGCGACGGGCGCGAGTATTCGAGCGGGACATTTTCCGCTTGGGAACAGCCACGGCTACTTCTCTTCTCTCTCGACTAAATGTGTACTCTGTGTCGCGTCCTCTGCGACGATGTCAGACAGCCCGGCAAGCGCTGCCCAACGAGGATCCAAGACCTCATGGTGATGCGCAGAATCCTCGTTCAGGCTTTTTCCACATTCGGAGCAAAGCCCTGCACAGTCTTCCCGGCACACCGGTTGGAATGGCAGCGCGGTCACCACTGCATTCCGGAGTACAGGTTCGAGATCAATACGATCATCTACAACCTGATACTGGTCCAACTCTTCATCTTCGTCGAACTCGTGTAAGCCCTCGTAGTAGAAAAGTTCTTGTATGTCGGCATCCAAGTCATACTCGATGGCATCCAAGCACCGGCCACATTCACCGCTAATTTCAACGGTTGCTGTTCCGGATACTAAAATACCCTCGTGCACGGCTTCGAATCTCAGATCAAGATCAATTTCTGATCCTTCACGAACGCCAATGAGTGCAACGCCCACTTCCGCGGGTGCCGCGACCACCTCTTCAAGGGTCGTCATGTTTCCCGGGCTGCGCCCGAGATCCTTGGTTAAGAAAACCAGGGGCGAACTGCGATCGATGTCGTGTGACGACGAACGATCTGAACGCTTTTCGCTAATGATGACTCCTGTAGAACATAGACCGACATTACATCTTAGCCTGATCCAAGATGAGAACCCAAACGGGAAACACCTCAGGCTAGTCGGTAGAGTTAAGCATATGTCACTGTCCCACAGACTTTCGCCGATCACCTCTCGACTTGCTCACACTTTGTCGGCCAAGAAAACAGCTACCGACCTGGTAGCGCGTTCGGAAGTCAACCGCGCAGAGCTAGGCATCTACTTTGCCGGCCCCGTCGGCGACATCTACCAAGTGACCCAATGGCTGTCCGTCTTTGAACAGGTCAACGAGGAATTTCCCACCGTATTGTTTGTCAAGGATGCGCCGGCAGCCCGGGCATTGGCGGCGGCTTGCAGCCTTCCCATCCGCTTGGCAGGCAGTGCCGACGCTATCGAACCGCTAATTTCGGCATGGGGCTTGCGGGCGCTCTTTTACGTTAACAACAACCTCGCAAACTTTTCCCCGCTACGGCTCACAAATCTCACACACATCCATCTGAGCCATGGTGAGAGCGAAAAGGCCTCCATGACTTCCAACCAGCTCAAGGCCTACGATTACTGTTTCATCGCCGGGAGAGCCTCCGCGCAGAGGATACTTTCCACCCTGGCGCGTTTCGAACCTTCACATCTCCAGGAGATTGGCCGTCCGCAGCTCGACCAGCTGCTGACCTGCGAACCCATTTCGGCTGTTGCCGGGCGCAGAAGCGTTCTGTACGCACCGACGTGGGAAGGCGACCGTGCCGCCATGGCGTACAGCTCCGTAGCCTTGGCCGGGGTCCGCTGGGTCACTGAGATACTGCAAGATTCCACACTGCGTCTTATTTACCGCCCGCATCCGAAAACCGGCACGCGCAGCAAGGCCACGCACGCGGCGGACCGGCAGATTCGAAAACTCATCGTCAACGCACAGCGGGAAAACCCCGGCGCACTACACCTTGTTGATCTCCAGAACGATTACCACCCGGCGCTGGCCGGCGCGGATCTCGGGATCTTCGATGTCTCGGCCATGGCGATGGACTTCAGCGTTCTCGCTAGGCCGTATTTCGTCGCATGCCCCGCGCACCTTGAATCCACGCTGGAAAACAATGCACTCTGGACCGTGGCGCGGAAGCTCGCACCGTCAGGATCCGCAGCCTTACTTCCAGAACTCAAAAACGCATGGGAAGCCGGTCCGCTCCCCCACGCCGAGGAATTTGTTCAAGAGCACTTCGGCGAGACCGCCCAGGGTGCCGCGATGGGGCGCTTCAAGACGGCGTTGGCCACGCTGCTGCACTGATCACTCAGCACTGAGCAAGAGCGCAGCGCGCAGAGCTCCGCACCCGACGCCAAACAGTGGCCACAGCATCATAGCCATGCTGTGAGTGCTCCGCGGCCGGGGACGGGGGCGTCCCGTGCTGGTTACCGGGCGCCGAGGCCCGCCAACGATGTATCGATGTCCTTGGCCAGGCGGGGTGTCAGGCTCCGCGCATACGTCGCAGTGATGTGCGAGGCATCGAAGTACACGATGGTTTCCCCGATCACTGCGGGGCAGGCATCCGTTGGGCAGAAGTAGTCGGTGGGATCGAGCACCTTAACCGTTTTGCTCTTGAGCTCCTTGGCAGCATCGGCCAGCGGGTCCATCCACTCCCAGGATTCCCTGGTGCCGGAGCACTCGGCGTTGGCATCGGCGGCAACGGCAACGCAGTCGGGAACGTTTTTCACCGTGTTTCCCGGATACGGGGTGTCCCGGATGACCAGGATGGGTGTGTCTTGGTTGTCCCATCGGTCCAAGTAGCTGCTGTAGCCGGCCGTGGCGGCCTTGGCGGTGTTCGAGAATTTCTTGCCAACCACCGGCACCGATTGCCGTTCGGAGGTAATGATCAGGTCGTATTGGCCGTGGCCGGTTTCCTGCTGGACCCATTCACCGTATGCGTGGCAGCCGGTTGACTTGATATCTGCATCAAACTTCAACATCGCATCGGTCGGGTTGCAGCGTGAAACCAGGTAGGTGGTGATCGTCCAGTCCTTGGCCTCGGCCATCTGCTGCAAGGCAGGCAACCAGTGTCCGGCATGCGAGTTTCCCACCAGCGCCACCTTGGTCTTGCCGCTGCCATAGGTGCACGTTGGCTTCTTCTCGAAGGGTTCACCTGACCAGCAGTCGTCGGGGTAGGCATCGGATTTGTCGGTTTTGGCCAGCGCCGGGGAAAGGATCAATTCCTGCTCCGGATTGTATTTGCACGATCCGTCCAGTTCATCCAGTGCGGCTCCGCCGAAGCAGGGGCCTCCCTGCGCCAGGGCCTGCAGCAGCCGGGTTTCCGAAGCCTGCTCCCGGTTATTCAGGTTCACCAGTATGCCGCCGGCCAAGAGGGTCACGGCAGCGGTACCCAGGGCCAGGAAGCGCAACGGGGTGATGAACTTCGAAACATCCAAGGTCCTGCGGAATCCGTCTTCCACGTACTTCTTGGTGAGCATGGCCAGCAGCATGGTCGCCACGGTGATGGCGACCAGGTCAATAGCGCCAAGTTCCCCGGAAACGAAGGGCAGCAACACGATCAATGGCCAGTGCCACAGGTAGATCGAGTACGAGTGGTCCCCCAGAAACTGGGAGATCTTCGAAGAGAGCATTCCAAACGGGGAAAGACGGCCCAGCGCACCGGCCCAGATCACCAGCGCAGCGCCACCCACGGGGATCGCCGCATACAGGCTGGGGAACGGGGTGGCGGCGGTGAAGAACACGCCGGCGGCGATCATTGCCGCAACACCGATCCAGCTCAGGATGCTGGCTTGAACCGAGTACCTGAATTTTTCGCTTGCTTGCGGAACCAACGCGACAACACCGCCCATGGCCAGCTCCCAGGCCCGGGTAAAGGTCGAGAAGTAGGCAACACCGGGTTCAACACTCGTGAGGTACACCGAGTAGATGGCAGAGAGGAC
The DNA here is from genome assembly GCF_900010755.1 of Paeniglutamicibacter antarcticus. GTDB lineage: Bacteria > Actinomycetota > Actinomycetes > Actinomycetales > Micrococcaceae > Paeniglutamicibacter > Paeniglutamicibacter antarcticus_B. The sequence continues at coordinate 154,900 of NZ_CZJT01000081.1, forward strand.
GACAATCGCCGAAACCCCGATGAGGACCGCCCGCTTGGCAGCCATGCGGTTGCGCACGGCAAACCACCAGAAGGCGGCAATCACCAGGGGCCAGAAGAGGTAAAACTGTTCCTCCACGGAAAGCGACCAGAAGTGCTGGACCGCAGTGGGGGCGTTGTCCTGGGCCAGGTAGTCGACGCTGGTGGCGATCAGCATCCAGTTTTGGCCGTAGAAGGCCGAGGCCAGCGCCTCTCCCACGTTTGCACGCCAGAATGCCTCGGGTGCCAGCAACCGGACGGCAATGATGGTGCTGAAGAGCACCAGCAACGATGCCGGCAGCAAGCGCTTGAGCCTGCGGATCCAGAATTGGCCGAATTCGGCCGGCGCCCGGGGCGGGCGCTTGACCAGGTGCGAGGTAATCAAGAAACCGGAGATCACGAAGAAGACATCAACACCGACAAACCCGCCGGTCAGCCGCGCGGGCAGCAGGTGGTAGACAACCACCAGGCCCACGGCAATGGCTCGCAGTCCCTGGATGTCCGGCCGGAACCCGGAGGGTCGCTTGGTGGTGTTCATCGATTACCGTTCTGGCCATTTCATGAAAAAGGGGCGCGAATACTTTGCTGGCCCGTATTCGCACCCGTTAGGTGCTCCGGGTCCCGCGCGGGAGCGGCTTGTCCAGCCACTGCCCCGCGCGGTCCGCCGGTTTGTCCTTCAGACTGGTTAAGCCTGCTTAAGTCTAGAGCGTCGCTCCAACTCGTCGAAGAGTGCAATCCATTCATTGCCGAGCCGCTTGGTGCTAAAGACTTCCGTGATGCCCCGAGCGGCGTCCGACATTTCCTGCCTGACCTGAGGATTTTTCATCAGGTAGATCACCGAGTCGGCAAGCTCCCCGGCGTTTGAACGCTCGGTGATGAATCCGTTGACGCCATGCTTGATCATGGCGCGGGCGCCGTACTTGAAGTCGTAGGCCACCGGAACGGTGCCCACCGACATCGTTTCGATCAGCGAGAGCGGGAAACCTTCGAATTGTGAGGGCAAGATGGCGATTTCCGCTTCGCTGACCTTCTGGACGACGTTCTTTTCAAATCCGTGAAGAATGACGCTTCCTTCGAGGCCCGCGGCGGTAACTGCCTTGCGGAGTTCCTCGAGGTCCGGCCCGGTCCCGTAGATGTTCAGCATGGCGTCGGGGAACTCGCCAAGGATCCGTGGCCACACCTTGAGCGCATCGAAATGCCCCTTGGTGCGTACGACTCGTGAGCTCATGACCACGCTGTGCGGTGCCTTGGCCGAGTGGAATTCTTCACCCTCGAAGTGGTGCGGAATCACGAAGACGTTGTCCGCGCAGTCCATGGAGCGCAGGAGGTCCAAACGTTGTTCCTCGGTCAGGGCAACGACTGCGTCGTATTCCGAGATGCGCTCGAAGAACGGTGCCAGCTCTTCCTTGACCGGGCTCCCGTAGGAGTACGGCGCGGTCAGGTGCAGGTTGTGCAGCGCGTAGGCAACCGAAAGGTCGCGTTCCCGGGCAGCCAGATCGAATACCCCGGCGCGGAATCCGTACTCCGAAATGATGGGGTTCCAGGTTTTCGCGTCGAGTGCGAAGTTCACCAGCCACCAGGCTTCAAAGGCTTCCAGGGTTTCGAAGGATCCGCTTCGGCCATCGGGCAGCGTCAGCTCGAAACCGTGTTCCTTACCCGCGGTGTCAACGGCTGCGCGCAGGCACACCGAACCGTCAACATGGATGTATTCAACGGAAACAGGCTTGTTGTTCTCGTTGAAGTACTCGTACTTGGTGACCCGTCCGCTGACATCGTGCCAGGACCGCTTGAAACGTTTGGCCCCTTCGCCGAGGTAGTCGATGAACACCACCCGGGTCTTGGCGTCCGAATGGATGAACTGCTCGTAGACCCCGTCACGGTAGGCACGGCGGGCCTTGTCATTGGCGGCATCCGAAACGATCGACCATTCGGCACCCTGCGGGAGCGGGTCAACGGCAGGCAACGGCTTGCGGTAGTCATCCCCGGAAATCTCTACATACGGGTTGCGCAGGGTGATGGCGGTGCCAAGCCCGTAGTTCTTGTTGACGCTGCGCGCCGAATGCCTGAAGCGCGTGTCGAAGGGAAACGCGATGATGTCCACCCGGTTGCCGCGGTCAGCGAGAACCCTGGCGCGCCGGAGCACGGAAATGACAAGCCCGTTGCCCGGGTGCGCGGCAAAGGAACCCATAAGGGACATGCGGTAGTGCCGTGACGGTCCTGCGGGCGCCGGCACGGTGGCCGAATCCTTTGACTGCGGACCTTCACTTCGCGTGAGGAGCCTTGTCGCAGTGCGTTTTGCCTTGGACGTTGCGCGAGTAATCAATGATTTTGATGAGGGCATGTCTATAATCCAAACACAATCTTGTTGAACTTCCGAAGCGCCTCGGCGTTGTAGGCGTCGGCATCGAATTCCCGGTAGACCGGACGTTCCAGGGCCTGGGTGAGCAGTCCGGCGGAAAGGCCTTCGACGCTGTTTTCCACCAGGGCACCAAAACCGCCCTCGAGGATGCTGCGCGGACCCACGACGTCCGTGGAAACCACGGGTGTGCCGAGGACCAGCGATTCCAGAACCGCCAGGCCTTGACCCTCGTAGTTCGAGGAAAACGCGAAGCAATCCGCGGCCTTGACGTAGGGATACGGGTTGGAGAGCAAACCGGTGAACAACACTGCCTCGGCGATCCCCAGATCAAGGCAAAGCTCCTCCAGCGTGCCCCGGATGCTTCCGTCTCCCACCAGCACCAGGCGAAGGTCCTTGCCCGATGCAGCACGTGCGCTGGCCAACGCACGCAACAACTTCTGGTGGTCCTTTTCCGGTGAAAGCCGGGCGACGTTGATGAAGCAGTAGTCGGCTGCGGCCATCCAGGCTGCTGCTTCTTCCTCGATCGGTTCAAGACCGCGTGTGCGGATGGAGCCTAGCTCAAGGATGTTTTCGGCAACCACAAAGCGGTCGGCCGGCATATCGGTCTCGGCCATGATGTCTTCACGGTTGACCTCATTGACGCTCTCGGAAACGGAGATCAAGTGGTCAAAGCGCGGGTACAGGGAGAAGATCGCGGCAAGGTGGCGGAACCTGGTGTCACGTTCGTTCTTCATGGCGCTGTGCAGCATGATGGAACGCCCGAAGCGGGGTTCCGGAGCCACCGAGATCAGTGCCGAGCAATGCCGTTGGAATCCTTCAAACGAGATTGCCGAATCGAAGTGCGCGGAACCGAAGAGCCGCTTGTATTCGCGCTCGTAGGCGGACACGTAAACTGCCTTCTTGAGTTCACTGCGAAGCCCAAGTTCGGCGTTGAAGTCGGCAATCACCAAACGCTCTTCGAGGGTTCCCAACTGCCCGCCGATGAGCCCCAGCATTTGGGTTTTGTCGGAAAGCGCGCGAAGGTTTTCTTCGCGTTCGGGCCGCGAGAACACGGCTCCGGGCAAGACCATCAACACCGGACGGACCTTGTTGAGGTCCAGGTTGGCCATGAGGTTGCTGAATGCAGAGGTAATGCCATTGGGAATGAATGAGCCCTGGTAGAAGAGCGCATTGATTCGAGGATTCTTAACAGGTTCCACGGAGTCGGCATGCAGGTCATGGAACAGGAAATCGATGGCCCGGCCGGTGGCCTTGCCGTCCTCGTTCGGGCAGAACGTTTCCATGGCCGCGTGGTAATCGCTGCGGGCCCCAAGTTCCCAGGAGGTGAGCCCGGAAACCCCTGCAACCAGAGACTCGATGTCGGTGCACACCTGGCCCGGCATGTCCTCGAGCTCGAAGTACATGCCGCGATCCCGTTTGTATTCGGGAAGGTCGTAGGCGTAGTAGAAAATCGGCTTTCCGGTGGGAATGAAGTCGAAGAAGATGCTTGAGTAGTCGGTCACCAAGACGTCGACGACGGCCAACAGGTCGTTGGTGTCGATATCGGCCGGGACCAACGATTGCTTCAAGACGGATTCGGCAAGGATCTTTTCAACCATGGTGTGGCCGCGGAAAAGCACCTTGTAGCCCGTGCTTTCCAGCTGTTCCAGGTCGGCTAGGATCTTTGCCTCGTCCAGCGATGCGGTTTTGAGGTCCCCACGCCAGGTCGGTGCGTAGAGCAGCACCCGGGCCTCGCCGGTCAGCCCGAGCCTTTGCCGGATCGATGCCGAGGTTTCCGGCCGCGGCGCAACGACGTTGTCAATGCGCGGGTAGCCAAGGTGTGCCGTCTTGCCGCCGAAGAGTCCTTGGATGTCGTAGCGTTCGAGCAGTACCTTGCCGGTGTGGTTGTTGGGCAGCAGCAGGTGCGTGGTGTGAAGCAGGTTGCGGGCCGCGTTCCGGTGATCCATCTGGCCGTTTTTGATGTCGACACCGAGCGTCTTCAACGGGACGCCGTGCCAGGTGTTCAGGTATTTCTGCTCGGGTCGACGTGAGAAGAACGGCGGGAAGGTGTTGTTGTTGATCAGGTATTTTGCCGAAGCAAGCACCTTGAGATACAGATCCGAGTTCCGGCGGATGAAGTACACGTTCGGGTTTGAGCGCAGGTAGTCGGGTACAGCTTCGTCCTTGCCAACTGCCCAGTAGTGGCGGAAGTTTGTATATTCTTCACGCTCCAGCAGTTCGCGGCAGATGGCCAGCGGGTTGCAGGCCACGGTGATGCCGGCCCCCGATTCGTACAGGATGCCTGCCTCGTCGATGGGCAGGTCCTCCACGAACTCGGAGTAGTAAATGCGCTGTTGGCTTTCGCGGGCCTTGAGCAGTCCTCTGGTCTCCAGTGCCGATGACCCCTGGACAAGCCGCGAACGAAGGTAGGTTTCGGTTGCCTGACGGGTTTGCCCGGACTTGAGCAGTGCCAGTGTCCAGGCAAGGTACAAACTGCGCCAGTGGGAGCTACTCCTGTTGACTGCTGCTTCAAATTCCGTTGCGGCTTGGGAATAGTCATGGACGGCCAGGTATTTGAGGCCAGCTTCCGCGTGTTTTTCAAACGCCCTGAACACAGAATCAGCGGTTTCGGTGCTTTTGCCGGCGCCCTTCAAGTTCTTGGTGAGCGCCTGGACTGTGGCTTCCGTCGAGGCAAGCAATGCAGCAGGCAGTTCCCCGAGGTCGTTGGCTTCGGAGCGGTTCTTGATGTACCGGTATGACCATGGCCCATCGACTGCCTCATCGAGCGCAATTGCATCGCGGTAAGCGCCGGCGGCTTCCGCCGATTTGCCTTGGCGTTCACGGACGATTCCGAGTCGGCCAAGCCAAGCAGCTTCGGGGGTCGCCGATTCGACTGCATATTGGTATGCGGCTTCCGCTTCCGCCCATTCGTATTCGGCTTCCAGACAGCGTCCGAGCTGGAAGTGGATTGCGAAGTTCCGTGGATCACTTTCCAGGCTCTTGCGGTACAGGGAGATGGCCTGTGGGAACTGGCGCTTCTGCTGGTAGAAGTGTCCTGGGCCAAGGACTTTTCGATCCGGGTTCTGGAGCTCGACTGCTTTGAGCAGCTTTGCTTCCGCGGCTTCGTGACGGCCCAGGTTTTCAAGGGCCCGGCCTTCCCAGAACAGGGACGTGGCATCGGCCTTGGCCGAAGCGTTAAAAGGCTCCAGAATTTCGAGCGCCAACTCGTGTTCGGCGGTTGCGTCGTAGATGTCGATCAGCGACGAGATCCACGGCCGGTCATCCGGGAAGAACTGAACTGCACTTTCCAATGCTTGCTTGACCACCGGCTGTTGGTTGGTCTTGCGTGCAAGTTGAATCATGAGGGTGTGGTACCGCTTGGTTTCCGGTTCCATGTTCAATGCGTCGCGCAGGGTATTCATGGCCCCTGCCGTGTCATTTAGCTTTCCCAAGGTCTGCGCAACGCGGTAGGTTGCCGAGGTTTGGAGTGGCCGCATCTCAACGACGTGCTCGAAGGAAGCCAGCGCCCCCGGAAGATCGCCCAGCTTTTGCTGTACGAGCCCTAGCTTGTACCACCAGTGCGGCACCGAGGGTTTGGCGGCAATAGCGTGAAGTAGGTGTACTTGGGCACCTTCGAGATCCCCGAGCTTTTCATATGAGTTGGCAACGCGGTAGTGGACCTCGGCTTTGTTGGCCTCGGGCGCGCCCTTCAACGTTGAAAGGAAGACCCGCAAGGCAACTGGCTTCAATTTGGCCTTGTCCAGGACTCGTGCAGCCAACAACTTCATTTGCCAAACAGAGTACATTCGAACCTCTCGTGTCCCATGCCGACGATTCGCCAACATGGAATGATTCCTTGGCCCTAGACGCTGGCCAGGGGGTGGTGGTAAAAATCAAACTCCTGGCCGGGAAATCCCCACCAGGCTTCAAAAGGGTAAGGAGATCTAGCTCAGTTCCTTGACGATCTGGCTCAGGCTATCCAGGGTGTCTTTGAGCTTTGCCACATGGCGTTCGTCGAAAGCGCTAAGCACGCGCTTCAATTCGGTGGTCGAGATCCCGGAGGTACGTGGCAGGTAGATGACTTCAACCTTGTCACCCAGGTCGTCAAACTTGCCCTTCCAGTCTTCTCCAATGCCAAAAACATCAACATCGTATTTGGCGATATCCAAGCGCTTCTGGGCCCAGTTCTCTTCCGGGATGGCTTCATCAACGTACTGGATAGCGCGAACGATTTCGATGCGCTGTTCAAAGGGAACGATCGGCTTCTTTCCCTTGATGGCGTTGAACTCATCAGTTGAGACGCCAACAATCAAGCGATCACCGTTTTCCTTCAAGCGCTTGAGGATGTTCAAGTGCCCTACGTGGAAAAGGTCGAAGGTTCCATAGGTAAGAACAGTCTTTGCCATGTTGATGTACTCCATTGGATCGAGTCGGTGCGCGAATTGAATGCGCCGATTTTCAAAAGTCAGATCACTGGCGGACGGCCAGCAAGTAGCATTCGCAGATGCGTCTTCCATCTAAGTTTAGGGCGAGGGCTCTGATACCACGGGCTTTCCTGCCACCCGGCGAGCCAACCACTGAGATACTGTTTGACCGCTCCGGGTTCCCTGCGCAAGCGCATGCACTCCAGAAGGCCCCAACTTGAAACGTATAGCCAGCTGAAGGGCCACCGAAGGTTCCTGCGGGCCAACCACACCCTGTTTCGGGCGTTGAGCCTGTAGAACTCGATGTGCCGGCGTGGGTCAACCACCGGATGGCCAATACGCATATCTCCCGCGTACCAAACGTGGTGCCCGGTGTCCCAGACACGCCAGGCAAGCTCAATTCCTTCGTGGGCGTACCAGAATCCCCCGGCCCATCCCCCGGTCTGGTCAAAGATCTTCCGTGGCATCACCAGGCAGGTCTCGCCGACGTGGAAGACACGGCTCGATTCGAATGCAGTGCGCTTATTGAGCCGGGGAATCCAACGCGTCGGATCATCGTTGCGTTCCGGGTCGGTGATCCGGGGTTGCAAGAGGCCCATCTTGGGATGCTTGATGAACCTGCCAATGGCTTCTTCAAGGAAATTCTCATCAAGGAACCATGAATCATCATCGAGAAAACACAGGTACTGCCCGGTGACGAGCGGAACACCTGCGTTACGCCCTGCAGGGATCCCCAAGTTATCTTCAAGGTAGTGGCCGTGCACACCCTCCGGCAGACCGGTGGGATCCCAGCCATTGCCCACGACCACCACGTCGAGAGAGATGTTTCGTTGCCGAAGCAGCGAATCAAGGGCACGGGACAGTTCATCTGGCCTGTTGCCCATGGTCAGCACCACAACACCAATAGTTGGATTCTTGGGGGAACCGGTCACGCCTCAATCACCGCAACCGGGACGAAGCCATGGTCGCAACAAAGTGACCTATGTTCACCAAGAAGACCGCTGGAAGCAAAATCCAGATCATCCATTTTTCGGCGATACCCGGGATCCCCACAATCATCGACACAATCGACATCAGCAAGATCACAAGGCTCAGTTCCACCGCATGCAGCATCTTGTGGAACGGAAGGAATCGAGCCGCCGATCGCAATTTACCAACGAGGCTCGTGGATGAAACGGCGCGGGCATCTACCGTATCAGGCAGTTTTCCCAAGCCGGCCATGCCACGGGCTGCATGAACCATCAGACTTTGGGACCTGTTCAGGACCAGCAGCACGGAGAGCACGGCGGCGATAAACAGGGTGGGCCAAGCCTGCGAAGCATCGGCACCCTGGGTCTGCAGTTCCCGGAACACACGGTAACCGAGGGCGATTGGAATCAGTGCCTCAGTGGTGTGGTGTCCCACCATGTCGATGAAGATACCGCGTGGTGACTGGGTGCCACGCCAGCGCGCCACTTCCCCGTCACTGCAATCGAAGTAGAGTTGCACCTGCGATAAGACCACGGCAAGCAATGGACCCCAGATTCCCGGGATCAACAGTGCAACCGACATCAGCCATCCCGCAAGGATCATCAACCCGGTGACACCGTTGGCGCTGATCCTGGTACGAATCAACACTGCGGTGAGGTAGATCGAGATATGCCTCAGGTACAGCTCCGCAGTCCAGTGCTCTGCGTTGCGCCGGGCACGCACCTCGGGAGGCTGGCAAACAGCGCGCAGCTGATCCAAGGTCGGGTTCGTAGGACGCGAGTCAGCGGCGCTCATGAACGGACCCGGCCCTTATCCAAGGTTCCCTTGGCCCCACGCAGGCGGCCCTTGACAAAGCCAACGGCCCACGGGAAATGGATGGTTGGGAAAACAGGCAACATCAGTAATTTCTCCTGCCAAGTGCCAGCTTTGGCGCGTGCCGTGGCATAGCAAACCATGCCTGCATAAGCCACGGGAGCCAGCTTCAAGACGTTCAAGGCAACTGTGCCTACGGTATTGAGTTGCTCACCGAGGACGGGTTCGAGAATCCATGAGAGAACACCCAAGGAAGTTCCCAACACCATGAGTGGCGGCAGGTCATGACGAATGGATTTACCATCCGGATAACGACGCGCAAGCTCGCCGCGCCAGACACCCGATGCATATGACTGGGCAGCTAAATCACTGAAGGTATCGCGGGGGAAGTAGGTGGTACTCAGTTCCGGGTCAAACCAGACCTTGTGCCCAGCTTGACGGATCCGAAGGCACAATTCCCAATCTTGGGCACGCCACAGCGACTCGTCGTAATAGCCAACTTCATCAAAAACTTCACGCCGGAAGATGCCCAAATATGCTGACTCTGCTGGTCCCTCTGGTGCACCGCTATGGTAGGCAGCTCCACCAAGACCCCATGGTGAGTGATACGCAGCCGCGATGGAACGCTGCAACGGGCTCTTGCCTTGAGCATTCATCAGTCCCCCCACATCGTGGGCGCCTACGCGAAACAACGTTTCGACTCCGCGGCATGTATAGCCAGGAGCCAACTGACTGTGTGCATCGACACGGATAACTACCGGATTGGAGGAAGCCTTGATGGCCAGATTCAACCCGATCGGGGTACGGCCCTGGGGATTGTGGACAATCTTTACACGTGGGTCTTCAGCCGCGATCTTTTCGGCAACTTCAACGGTACCGTCAATGCATGGACCCAAGGCAAGAACAATTTCCTTGGGTCCTTCGTACGATTGGTTCAGGATGCTCGAAACCGATTCACGAAGGTAATCCTCCTCGTTAAGCACCGGCATCACATACGAAACCCCCGGGGTGGGAGAAGAATTCACTTCTTGGAGGCCTTGTACGCATCGATGACAGTCTTTGCTTCGCCATCCATCACAAGGACACCCTTGTTGAGCCAGATCACGCGGTTGCACGTGTCCAAGATCGAGTTCATTGAGTGCGAAACATGGAAAATGGTTCCCGCGTTTTCACGGATCTCACGGATCTTCGCTTCACTGCGTTTGCGGAAGCGTGCGTCACCCACAGCCAAGGCTTCATCGACAATGAGGATGTCATGCTGCTTTGACGCGGCAATGGCAAATTTCAAGCGCGCTGACATGCCAGAACTGTAGGTTCGCATGGGCAGGTCGATGAATTCTTCAAGCTCAGAGAATTTGATGATGTCTTTGCGCATCTCTTCAACTTCTTGGCGAGAGTAGCCCAGGGCCAAGCCGCCCAGGGTGATGTTCTTATCGCCAGAGAGATCGGCAATCAGCGCGGCACCCACGCCAAGCATGTTCGGTCGCGAAGCCGCGTACACGGAGCCTTCGGCAGGCGGCGTGAGCCCGGTGATGGCGCGCATCAACGTCGACTTGCCGGAACCATTGGATCCGACGACACCGATTGATTCATTGGAATAGGCGACAAACGAGACGCCCTTGACCGCGTGAACCTCACGAATACCTCGTACTGATGGTGCTAGCAGTCGCTTCGCACCTGCAGCCCCCAATGACTTGCCACTTGAATACACCTGGTACTTGACATGGAGATTATCCACAATCACAGCGGGTTTGCGCGACTCGTCAATCTTAAGTTGAACGACTTGTTGGACTCCGGTAGCCGTTTCATCAAAGACCGGCTTGGGTTCGAACGGATGATGGAGTTTGGGGTTTATTAGATCGTCGAAGCTAGTTAACTCGACCATAGCGCTCCTCAGCAGCCCAGAAGAAGATTACTCCAGTTACAAATAGCACGACTGCCCAGACCGAAATGACGATCCACGCTGTTGGGGAATACACGGCAGTCTGCATGATTGAGCCTCGCGCAATCTGCAGGGTCTGGTAAATCGGGTGGAAGTCGAACACTGGCGCAAACCCCGGAAAAGCATTGGTAATACGTTCGGTGCCAAAAAGGACGCCGGAGGTGAAAAACAGAATGCGGGTGATAATCGGCAGAATCTGGGTGAAGTCCCGTACGTGAACCGTAAGTCTGGCACAAATCAGTGCGATGCCGATGTTGAAAAGGGTATAGATGGCCAACAATGGGAAAATCATCAGCCACGACAGCTTGGGTGGCGTGCCCAGGATCATGCAGAAGACAAACATGACGCCCACCATCGGCATCAGCGCCAAGAACTGCTGAAGCACCGCTGAAAAAGGAAGCGTGATGCGAGGGAAGGCCAAGGACTGAACCAACGATGCATTTCCCGTAATTGCTTTGGCACCTTGACTTGCGGAGCCACTGAAGAATTCAAAGAGGAAGACACCAATGACCACATACACCGGAAAATCTGCTGGTTTACTGGTTTGCAGTACGCCAAAGATAAACCCGTACATGATTGCGTTCATTGTCGGCTGGATAACTACCCAGAGCATGCCCAGTCGATTGCGCTGGTTACCCGACTGTAGGCGGGCGCGTGCCAGCTCAAAGGCGAAATCTCGACGGGCCCAAGCCTGCCTGAGATAGCTCCCCAGACTCGGGCGCGCACCAACCCTGTGCAGGTTGTACTCCGCCGCGTATTCGGCAGCTGTCATGTTTTCGTTACCTCGTTGCTTACGGTTATCTCGCCTGCTGTCGCCGGCGAACCTATTGAAGTCTAGTAGATTCGCGGGCTGATCACGGATTGCGCCCAGCAAAACAGCGCAACTGTGATCCACGCATCACTACTTAATGGGTGAAAGTTGTGTTCGCCACGTACTCGCTGAAAGTATCTGTTCGCAGGGCATTCCCAATATCGGCGATTGCTTGTTCATCACGAAGGATAATCGACTGGCCATCCGCGGAAGTCCCGGTTCCAGCAGTAGGAAGTGTAAACATTTCAACGTTGGAGGATCGAAGGTTTTTCATCTGAAGTCCCAGACCGGCAGCTGTTGCCGAGTCGAATCCATCATCAAATGACAGGTACGGCGAAACCTTGTCAATCACTTCAAAAATCGTGGCGGGGTTGGTAAGTGTGTCTTTGGAAAGCATCTCAGTCACCACTGCCTTGATGAACTTCTGCTGGTTACGAACACGCTGGTAATCACCGTCTATAAATGGCTTGCGCTCCCTGACAAATCGAAGCGCTTGATTGCCCTTCAGATTTAGCTCACCTACAGGGTAGTGATACTTCTTGTTGTCCGTTGACCAGAACTCAATGTCGTTATGAACCTTTACACCGCCAAGGGCTGTTGACAATTCCTTGAAGCCGTCAAAATCGATCATCGCCACATGGTCGATTTTGGTATCAAACATACCTTCAATCGTCTGCACCGTCAGCGGCACACCACCCAAGGCCATTGCGGCGTTGATCTTGTGCTTGCCCTGACCCGGGATATCGGTCCAAAGGTCCCGCATGATCGACATAACGTAGACGCCTTGGCGATCTGCCGGAATGTGCATCAACATCATCGAGTCGGACCGTTGATCGGTTCCACCCCCGCTGAGCATGTCACTGGTTTGGGACCCTTCGGCGCCGTGATCAACGCCAAGTAGCAGGAAGTTCAATGATCCGTCATTAGGGCTTTTGACCGGGCGAAGGCTTTCATCGGGGAACGCAGATGCGATGGTCTGGGTCTTCTTGTCAAAGTTATTTGCCAGACTCAGCAAATATCCGCCAGCACTAAGTACCGCAATGAGCACCACCGCGATAGCAGCCATCAGGACAACGAACCCTGTACGCGTCTTGCGCGGCATGAGCCGCCGCGGCGCGTAGGCATCTTCAAAATCAATGTTCTTAGTCAATCAACGTCTCCAGTTGGACGGGGCGAGAAGCCCAGGTGGACGCGAGACTACGTCTAATCGGCAACTTTCGCTCAAACAAATTAAGGCTACCCAGCTCTCCTGTGAGAGAGCTGGGTTAGCCCTGAATCTTATTTGCTTACAGACCTGCTACAAAATCCTTGAGCCATGGGACCAACGCCGGTGCTATGTCTTCTCGCTCTGAAGCCAGAGAAATGACAGCCTGCAGGTAGCTGACTTTATCCCCGGTGTCGTATCGACGTCCGCGGAACACCACTGCGTGAACTCCGGATCCTTCGCCTTCAGCGCTGGCAAGGGTCTCAAGTGCATCAGTTAGCTGGATTTCACCCCCACGACCTGGAGCGGTTTCTTCGAGCACGGAGAAGACACGCGGGTGAAGCACATAGCGTCCGATCACCGCGAGATTTGAAGGCGCATCTTCGACGGCCGGCTTTTCAACCAGGCCGTTGACTTTGACGTAGTCGGCGCCGTCAACGACGGTAACGTCAGCACAACCGTAGGAACTGATCTGCTGAGGGTCCACTTCCATCAGGGCAATAACGGATCCCCCGGTTTTTTCCTGGACGTCGATCATGAGCGAGAGAAGCTCATCGCGTTCGTCGATGAGGTCATCACCCAAAAGAACGGCAAATGGTTCGTTTCCCACATGCTGTTTGGCGCAAAGCACCGCATGGCCAAGGCCTTTTGGGTCCCGCTGGCGAATGTAGTGGATTTCACCGAGCTCGGTGGCTTCTTGGACACGACGTAGACGCTCCGTGTCACCCTTGGCTTCAAGGGCGGCTTCAATCGATGGAACGCGGTCAAAGTGGTCTTCGAGCGCACGCTTGCTGCGTCCTGTGATCATCAGGACATCTGAAAGCCCGGCTTTTGAAGCTTCGGCAACAACATACTGAATAGCCGGTTGGTCAACAACTGGAAGCATTTCCTTGGGCATCGCCTTGGTGGCAGGAAGGAACCGGGTGCCCAGTCCTGCCGCAGGGATAACTGCCTTTGTCACACGATTGCTCTTACTCAACGTCATGGACATGACATTACTTCATCAAATGGCCAGCCAGCCAACACGTGTTGTTGCGCGCGGCGTTTTCGACCTTAGGCGTTTTTTGGCGCCAGTCGCTTGAGCACCGTACGCGGCAGATAGTCTGATACATCCCCGCCAAGTGCATTAACTTCCTTCAGCAAGGATGAAGACAGGTGGGTGTAGCGATTGTCTGCCGCCAGGAATACTGTTTCAACGCCCGTGAGGTGGCGGTTCATGACTGCCATGGGTGTTTCGTACTGGTAGTCAACGGTGGAGCGCAATCCCTTAACTATCGCGTCTGCACCATGTTCCCTGCAGAAATCCACCAGAAGGCCCTCACCCATGGGCTGAACGCTCACACCGCGAAGTCCGCCGATGGTCTCTTGGACCATTTCAAGGCGTTCTTCGGCCTCAAAGCGGTATTTTTTGGCATAGTTGGTGGACACGGCCACAATCACCTCGTCAAAGAGACTGCTGGCACGGGCAATGATCTCTACATGACCGTTATGGATTGGGTCAAAAGATCCGGGGCAGACGGCTCGGCGCATACCCAGCAATCTATCAAAGCCCCGACCATGTCTTGTTTAGCAACCGATCCACGACTCATCGTGTCGTGCTTGCAGTTCGATAGCGGGAACCAGGACCCAAAGACTGGATAATGGGTGGCATGCCTTCATATCCTTTCCCGTGGCAGCGCACTGCTGCCGGCGCAAACCTTCTCTCCAGCACCGGCGACTTGAGTGTCACAATTTTTGAAGAGATCACTGCACTCGCGACCAAACACAGCGCTATTAATCTCGGCCAGGGGTTTCCCGACACCGACGGACCCCACCTGTTCAAGGAACAAGCTGCAGAAGGCGTTGCAGGATCACTGAACCAATATGCGCCAGGCGGCGGCATTCTTGTCCTTCGGGAAGCAATAGCCAAGCACCAACAACGTTTCTACGGGTTGAGCGTGAATCCGGAGACTGAAGTTGTTGTCACCACCGGTGCCACTGAGGCTATTGCCGCGTCGATCCTTGCATTTATTCAGCCCGGTGACGAGGTTATTACCTTTGAACCTTTTTACGATTCCTACGGCGCAACCATTGGATTGGCCGGTGGCATCCATCGAACCGTGCCGCTGAATGCCCCTGATTTCCAGCCGGATATTGCCGACCTGCGGGCTGCTTTCAGCACCCGCACCAAAATGATTGTGCTGAACAATCCTCACAACCCCACAGGCGCCGTCTTTGAGCGCGCGGTTCTCGAGGAAATCGTGTATCTCGCCACCAAGCACGATTGCTTGATTCTCTCCGATGAAGTCTACGAACACCTGACCTTCGGTGTTCCACACATACCCATTGCAACAATTCCGGGTGCATGGGAGCGCACACTGACTCTCTCATCGGTGGGCAAGACGTTCTCGTTCACGGGCTGGAAGGTCGGCTGGGCCATGGGGCCAGCGCCGCTCATCGCTGCCGTTCGCACCGTCAAACAATTCCTCAGTTACTCTTCTGGCACGGCATTCCAGCCGGCCGTTGCGGCAGCATTGGACTCCCCCACCGAGTTTTTTGATGCCTTCGCCCGAGACTTGGGACATCGAAGCACCGTTTTGGCTGCGGGTCTTGAATCTGCCGGGATGACGGTCTACAGACCACGTGGTACATACTTCGTGGTTGCCGACGTTGCACCCCTGGGGTTCACGGACGCACTTGACCTTGCCCGAAGGATGCCCAAGTCCATTGGCGTCGCTGGTATACCGCTATCAGTGTTCTGCCATGCGGAAGGCGCCCAACGGACAAAGACCTTGATGCGTTTCGCCTTCTGCAAGAAGTTGGAAGTCCTTACGGAGGCAGCCGAACGGCTCTCGCATTTGTCCACCAAGATCGGAAGCTAATCATGGTTACCCGTGCATCACGTTGGATGAGCAACTTGGGGGCACATGCCACGCTCAAGGAAGACGCATTCGTGCCCGGCGCTTGGGTGCTTTCGCTCGGTGACGCCGAGCAATCCCATGTTAATGTGGGGCATCCCGAAGAAATCTTTTACGAGTATCTGAGGCGCCTGGCTAATTACATAGACCAGTTGAAGGAACCTGCAGCACCCCTGAGGGTCCTGCATTTGGGTGCCGGCGCGCTGACACTGGCCCGTTACGTCGAGGCGGTCCGTCCGGGGTCAACCCAGGTTGCCGTTGATTTGGAACGTGAGCTTCTCGACTTTGTACTCGAAGCACTGCCCATGGACAACCAAACCGGGCTTACCACGCTGATTGGTGATGCCCGGGAGGTTCTCACGGCCGAGCTGGCCGGCATGGAGTTTGACGCCGTGGTCTTGGATATCTTCAGCGGTGCGGGTGCGCCGGCGCACCTGAAGGTACCCGCCTTTTATGCCGAAATGAAAGCCCTTTTGGCGCCGCAGGGCATGGTGCTGGTCAACGTCGGAGACGATCCACCATTTGCCTTTGCAGACAGCCAAATTCAGGCGCTGTCACAGGTATTCACCTCGGTGATTGCCAGCGCACCAACAGAAATATTTTCCCGCAAGTATCCAGGCAATATGGTCTTGGCCGCCACTCAGTCAAAAATAGACGTGGCATTGATCGATCGTCTCCGCGGTTCCGGGCCCCACCCAGGAACCGTGCTATTCGGTAGTGACCTCGACGGGTTCGGCAAACCATAGACGGGTCTCACCGTACTTTTTCTCCGCAAACCGCTTGATGTTTTCCGGCCAGGTGGGCTCAGCTGATCTTGAGGAACGCTCAACGATGATCGTTGCGTGTTCCTCAAGTACCAGGGCCACTTTTTGAAGCGTCTTTGCAAGTTCCTCTTCAGAAAGCGGGTATGGCGGATCCATGAACACCACATCCCAGCTCTTGCCGCCACTGAACCCTGGGACCGGCGCGAAAGTATCCAGGACCGAATCCACGGAGCCCTTCCTGACATCAACGATGCTGCTGCGGAGCGCCTTGTTGACAAGTCCTGCGTTCGTTTGGCAAACGGCGGCTGCCTTGGGGGCAAGCTCCACTAGAAGCACCGAGCGTGCTCCACGGCTCGCAGCTTCAATTCCGAGTGTTCCGGCTCCTGCATACAGGTCCAAGACCCTGGCTCCCGCCAAGATGTCGTAGCTCTCCAAGCGCGAGAACAACGCTTCTTTCACCCGGTCGGTCGTTGGCCTCGTGGAATCGCCGGGAACGCTCTTGAGTGGGATTCCGCCGGCGGCCCCTGCAACAATTCGGCTCATTTCGGTACTATCCTCTTTCCATAAATGCTTGCATGTCTTCATTGACCCATTCTTCGACTGCACCATGAAGCAACGGATAGCCTGCCAATCCTTGGCTGGATAAAACTATTTCTTCGGCTTGGTTTCGGGCGCGCGCAATGAGCTTCGAGTCTTTGATCACGCGCAGTACTTTAAGGGTTGAACGCGATCCGGATTGGTTTGCACCCAGAATATCGCCTTCACGGCGTTCCTGAAGATCCGATTCGGCAAGTGCGAATCCATCGGTGGTCGAGGCGACCGCCTGTAGCCTGGCGATTGATGGATGGTTCGCATCAAGCCACGTACTCATCAGGCACGTTCCAGGATGCCCGCCACGACCGATTCGTCCACGCAACTGATGCAACTGCGAGATCCCAAAATTCTCCGCGTCAACGATGACCATCAGCGTCGCGTTGTGAACGTCGACACCGACTTCAATGACGGTTGTGGAAACGAGGATCTGTGCCCTGCCGCTGTCAAAATCAGACATGGCAGCAGCCTTGTCCTCACTAGGCATGCGCCCATGCAACTCCCGGATTTCGATGCCGGCAAATGCGGGCATCGCACGCAGAAGTTCCATCATCTTCTCGACAGTCATAGAGGCGGGCTTTACCGGCGCCGGCAGGGGAGAACCACTTGCCTCAAACTCATCATTGAAAATCGGTGGTGCGTCATCCTCAACCGTTTTCTCGCTGATCCGTGGACACACCACGTACACCTGATGCCCCTTGGCCACTTCCTCGGCAATCCTGGAAAAGAGTCGGCCTTGCATGAGCGGCATTTGGAGCGGTACCAGGTGAGTTGAAATTGGCGCACGTCCGGGCGGCAGCGATTTCATGAGGCTAACCTCCAGGTCGCCAAATACCGTCATCGCCACGGTGCGGGGAATGGGTGTTGCTGTCATTACCAGCATATGTGGCGGGTTCTCAGCCTTGGCGCGGAGCAGATCACGTTGCTCAACTCCGAAGCGGTGTTGCTCATCGACCACTACCAGACCCAGGTCAGCGAAGCTCACAATGTCCGAAAGTAATGCGTGGGTTCCCACCAATATTCCGGTTTCGCCGGATGCCGCTCCCAGTAATACCCTGCGTTTTACTCCGGTGGTCGCCGAGCCTGTCAGCAAATCCACTCGGGTTGCGCGCGGGTCCGAACCGAGTTCCCCTAGGTTTCCCCATGGGCCCAGAAGCTTGCAAATTGATTGGTAATGTTGCTGTGCCAAGACTTCTGTCGGGGCGAGCAAAGCGCATTGCCCACCCGAATCAACGACTTGAAGCATTGCCCTCAAAGCTACGAGGGTCTTTCCCGAACCCACCTCACCCTGCAGCAACCTGTTCATGGGGTGACCCCGAACCAGGTCCTCGGCTATTTCCATCCCAGACTGCTTTTGCCCTTCCGTCAGCGTGTAGGGAAGGCTCCGCTCGAATGCGGCTAGAAGCCCATCTGCGCGCCCCGGCCGCAGGATGGCTGGCTGAAGCCGTCGATGCATCTTGCGTTGCAGCAAGGCCAACTGCAGCAAAAAGGCTTCCTCAAAGGCAAAACGCTTTCGTGCCGCGTAGCCCTGCGCAACGGATTCCGGGCCATGAATCTCTCGATAGGCCATGGCCCGGGTCGATAGCTTGTTTTTTTTCAACACTGATTCAGGGATGAACTCTGGGAAGCCGCTTTCGCCCACACCCTCCACAACCAACGATAAGACGTCCCTGATTTTCTTGTTTGGAAACTTTGCCGTGGCGGGGTAAATCGGGATGGGCCGGGGGTCTGCGTCATCTGCGTTGTCCAGCAGCGAGTATTCGGGGTGCGTTAGTTCCAGCTGGTCCTGGTAGGTGGTGACCTTGCCGCTGAACATTGCCGTTGCACCGGCATGCAGGTCGCGCTTTGCCTCATACCCGTTGAAAAATGTCATGCGCAACGTGGACTGGCTGGGCCCGCTTGCATCGCGCACCACTACCTGCAAAAGGAAACCAGCACGTGATTGCATCCTGCGCTGACTTAAGGATTCAACCTCAGCAACTATCGTTACTTCCTCGCCCACCGTCAACTCAGAAATATCCGTAAGCTCACCGATTTCCATGTATCGGCGTGGAAAATGAGCGAGTAATTGACCTACTGTTTCATAGCCAAAGGCCTGTTGAATCTTTCGGGCCGATGCACTTCCGATGGCTTGTTCCAGGGGTGTCGAAACGATGAATTCCGGGCTATCCATCATGGGTGCATAGGTTTGTGACGGAAACGTTTACAGGTGCACCCACGCTGCGGATGACGCTTAATGCGTCTTCGGCAGCGGGCACATGAACGTGGACCCTCCAGCGGTAGCCGTCTTCCGTTGGGTTAACAGGGCTCATGATCACAGAATCGCCTACTGCGTCCAATTGCCCACGCAGCGTCGCGGCACCAAGAGCATCAAGGTTAATAGTGCACATCACCTCAACGCCCTCCTCAGCGGAGACCTCTTGATGGATATGCGGGTCTTGGATGTCGTACCCATGGAATTGGGAGTATTCATCGGGGTCTATCAGGTGACCTTGAAGGGCTCCCCGCAACTCGTCAAGGACGATCAACATGCCAACGGCTCCTGCATCGACAATTTGCGCGTCGTGAAGGGCTCCCAGCTCTGATTCTGTCGCGATGACTGCGGCCTCGGCGGCTGTGCATATTTTGCCTAGCATTTCGGTAAGCGCAGCCTTGCTCGCAGGGTCCAGTGGACTGTCACGAAGCGTGGAACGGGCAGTTATTGCTGCCACCTCCATGACCGAAAGCATGGTTCCCGATACCGGGTCACTCAATGCCGACCACGCCCTGACCTTGCCACGTTCCAACGCAGTGGCAAGGAGGGGCGCAGTCAATCGTTCCGAACCGCACAAGGGTTCTGCCATTCCTGCCATGAATACGGCCAGGAGCGTGCCCGAATTTCCGCGTGCCGATTCCATGGCTGCACGTGAAGCAAGGGTGAGCAGTTCCCCAATGTTATCCGTCTCGAGCTTGGAGATCGCATCGTGTGCGGAGCGCGCAGTGAGATACAGGTTGCTGCCGGTATCACCATCCGCGACCGGGAAAATATTGATCGCGTTGAGTCGATCACTGTGATTTCCCAAGCTTTTAACAACGCGATCAAGCCAAGCTGCCATGGCGTGTGAATCGGCGTGGATCTTCGTATTCATGGTGTGGGTGGTTTCTCGCTTCTTAGAGGTTGTTGTCCTCTACGAACTGGCTGACGGAGTCGGAATTCAAGGCCTTGGCAAAATCACCGATAACGGCCATGTCCGGAACCACGATCGACTGACCATCAGCTGAACGCCCGGTCCCCTTGTTAGGAAGGGTAAAGAAGTCCATGTCACTTGGACGAATACCGGTCATGGTCGCTCCGAGCTGTGCAACCTTGACTGCGTCAAGGGTGTCATCAACGGCGATGTACGGAGCAAGTTGCTTGATGCTGTCCGAGATTTTTGCCGGGTCAGTCAGAGTTTCCTTTGACATCAAGGTACCCAGGACAGCCTTGACATACAGCTGTTGGTTGCGGACACGCTGGTAATCGCCGTCCTTGAATGCGTAACGTTCACGAACGAAGGCAAGCGCTTCTTCACCGTTCAGGGTTTGCACGCCTTGTGGGAACTGGATGCCGTTCTTCAGGTGCTGCTGGAAAGCGATCGGGTTGTTGATTTCAACGCCACCCAGCGCATCGGTCAGTCCCTTGAAACCTTCAAAGTCAACTGCGGCGACGTGGTCGATACGGGTATCCAAAAGCCCTTCGAGGGTTTGTACGGCCAAGGCCACTCCCCCGTAGGCAAACGCAGCATTGATTTTTGCCTTGCCGTGGCCCGGAATATCAAGCCATGTATCGCGCATGATCGAGGTGACGTAGGCTCCCTTGCGGTCCGCCGGAAGATGAACAAGCATCATGGTATCTGAACGGCCCCCGTTGGGAAGCGAAGCAAAATTCTCGTCACCGTTGTCCGTGGCACGTGTGTCGTTGCCCAGGAGCAGTATGTTGACTGCACCTTCCGCTTCCGGGGTCTTTACCGGACGAAGCGATTCCTCAGGGAAGACATTCTCAAGTTTGGTGGTCCCGGTGTCAAAGCTCCGTGCCAAGGAGAACAGGTAGGCGCCGGCGCCAATGGCTGCGATCAGTACCAAGGCCACAACGGCAAGCAGGACCACTCGAGCCGTGCGCTTTTTCTTGCGCGGACGCTTGTAATCGGTGTCTTCGTAATACTCGTTCAGATTTGTCATTTATGCCTTTCAAGCAAATACTCCACTACATCCTAGTCATCTCGCACGGCAGGTAGGCTGTTTATGTGTCTAGAATGATAGTTTCAAACCCCAATCACCCGAACTCACAGGCTGTAACCAGCAAAATTGCAGGTAATGAGAAGGGCAAAGCACGCTTTTCAGCAGCAGTTGCCTGCGCCATTGTCGGTACCGCGTTCCTGACCGGATGCACGCCCATTGCCAATGTGCAGGCCGGCGACGACGCCGGAAACCCCTTATGCGCCGAAATGATGGTGGTGCTTCCAGATGAAATTTCCGACCAACAGAAACGGCAAACCAATAGCCAGGCAACCGCTGTGTGGGGCAACCCTTCACAGCTAGTGCTTCGCTGCGGAGTCACACCACCACCACCGTCCACGGATCCGTGTGTGACTGTGAACGGGGTTGATTGGCTGGCCAAGGAAGGGGAATCCGCATGGACTCTCACAACCTATGGCCGGACTCCGGCCACTGAGCTGCTCTTCGATCCGAAGGTCATTCCATCAAGCACAGTGCTTGCAGCCTTGGCACCGGCTGCCGGTAAAATTCCGGCCGAGCGCCAGTGCGTCTCAGTCACCAAGTCCGAGGACATCCCGTAACGAAGCCACAAAAAAGTGCGGATCCTTTACTCGCCACCCTGTGGAGGGAAGTACAGGATCCGCACTTTTCGTTGTGCAGGATGCTTAGCGCAGACCAGTCTTGCGGTTGAGTCCCAGGTAGATCAGTTCGTCAATGAGATCCGCATAGCCGATACCAGTTTGCGCCCACATTTGCGGGTACATACTTGAAGGCGTAAAGCCCGGCATTGTATTGATCTCATTGATGATCCATTTGCCCTCGTCCGTGTAGAAGAAATCGACACGCGAAAGTCCCTCTGCGTTCACTGCATCAAATGCCCTGGCCGCGAGGTTCCTGATTTCGGCTGTTGCTTCATCGGAGAGCACAGCCGGGCAGCTCAGCTGAACAGCAGCGCCATCCACGTATTTAGCGTCGAAGTCGTAGAAGGTGTGACCATGGTCTTCAACCACGATTTCACCGGGCATCGAAGCTCGGGGCGCAAAATGCCCGCGCCCTTCCAAGACTCCACATTCAATTTCACGTCCGGTGATGCCTTGTTCAACAACCACCTTTGGATCGTGGATACGGGCTGCTTCGATGGCAGCTTCAAGTGTTTCCGGTGAATCGACCTTGGAGATGCCCACCGATGAGCCTGCGCGGGCAGGCTTGACGAACAGCGGGTATTCAAGTCCTGATAGGGATTCCAGTGCAGCCGAACGATCGCGTTCCCACTGTTTGTCTGTGATCACTGCATACGGTCCGACTTCAAATCCGGCTGCTTCAAAAACAACCTTCATGAAATGCTTGTCCATGCCAATGGCGCTGGCAGCAATACCGGATCCTACATAAGGAACATCAACCATTTCAAGCATTCCTTGCAATGAACCATCCTCACCAAACGGTCCATGCAACAAGGGGAAGACCAGGTCGATATCACCCAGGCTACGCACTTCATGTGACGATCCTGAAGCCAACAGTTCGTGGCTACCGGGTTCACCAGTCAGGCGCAGGACCTCTTCACTGGCGGAAATTTCTGGCTTGCTGCCGGCCGTCAACGACCATCCGGTCACATCTTGCTCTACCAGGGTCCAGGTGCCCTCGCGCGTGATTCCGACCGGGACTACTTCGTATTTGTCACGATCTATGGCTTCAAGCACACCGGCTGCCGTGACACAGCTGACGGGGTGCTCGGATGAGCGCCCGCCAAACAACAGCAAGACCCGAGGCTTGCGAGAATCATTCTGGCTCATTTGAGTTCCCCTTCGGATTTCAGTTCCCGTCCCAAGAGACGTGCTCCCATGTTTTCAACGCTTAAGGTGCCTTCGAGGACCATGACCACAGCCTCGGTGATGGGGACTTCGACACCGTGGAGAGTTGCCAGGTCAAGCACCGCACGCCCGGACTTTATGCCTTCGGCGGTCTGCGACATCCTGTCGTTGACTTCATCGAGGTACAGCCCTTGACCCAGCAGGCGTCCCGCTGTGTTGTTACGGGAGAGCGAAGACGAACAGGTGGCGACCAGGTCTCCCAGCCCGGCGAGCCCCGAGAGGGTCTCGTATTTTCCGCCCAAGGCAAGTGCCAGACGCGTTGTTTCGGCGAGCCCACGGGTGATGATCGAGGACTTGGAATTGTCCCCCATTCCCATCCCGTCGCAAATACCAACTGCCAGGGCAATGACGTTCTTGGCAATGCCGCCAATTTCAACGCCAACGATGTCGGTGTTGGTGTATGGGCGGAAGTAGTCGGTGGAACACAGCGAAGCAATCCATGTTGCAGTGTCGAGATCCGAGCACGCGACAACTGAAGCTGTGGGTTGTTTCCGAGCAATTTCCATAGCAAGGTTCGGTCCGGAAAGTACAGCAATCCGGTCCCCGGCAACACCTGTCTCAGCGAAAATGACTTCACTCATGCGGGCATCGCTGCCGCGTTCCAGGCCCTTCATCAGGGACATCAACACGGCATCCGGTTCGATGGCATCTTTGAAGGCCCGCAGCTGTTCGCGCAGGCTTTGTGCGGGAACAGCCAGGACCACCAAATCTGCACCGCTCAAGACTTCGGCGGTGTCGGAAGACGAAGTGATGTTTTCCGGCAGTATTGTTTCACGCAAGTAGCGGGAATTCGTGTGTCTGGTGTTGATTTCCGTGGCAACCTCCGCGCGCCGTGCCCAGATCATGACTTCGGTTCCGGCTTCAAAGCCCGAATCTGCAAGCACCTTGGCAAAGGTGGTTCCCCAGCTGCCGGCACCCATGACCGCAATCTTGCGTGGCTGCTGCCTCATTTACTTGTCCTTCGATTCATTTGACGGCGATCCGTTCTCAAAGTTTCGCCCTTTACTACTCTGTCCGTGCTCGGATGGGTCCCACAACACTTCTGGGGCAGGTTCGCCGCGAAGCAACGCCACATCAGCGGTGATGGCCCGCATGATCCGTTCGGTGGCTTCCACCAGTACAGTCCGGGTCAAGGGGATCCCGCGCAAGTCATCCAGGTCAACCGGATCACCAACCACGACGGTGACGCGTTTGCGTGGGAAAAGCTTAATTCCCTTCGCATAGCGAGGAAACAGTTCCTGTGCACCCCAATGCCCCATGGGGATCACTGGCGCACCGGTTTGCAGGGCGAGTCGCGCGGCACCGGTGTGCCCTCGCATGGGCCACAAATCAGGGTCCCGGGTCAGCGTTCCTTCGGCGTAAATGATGATCACGCCGTTGGCATCCAGCACTTTACGCGCGGCTAAGAGTGACTGTGAAGCACCGGCACTGGTTCGGGCCACGGGAACCTGACCGGTCTTTGTGAGCACAAATCCAAGGACCGGCACCTTGAACAAGGATTCCTTGGCCAGGTACCTCGGGTAGCGTTTGTTGCTGTAGACGGCGTGGCCAACAACCAATGGGTCGATTTCCGTGACGTGGTTGGGGCACAAGATGAAACCGCCGGCGGGAAGCTTTTCAAAGCCCACCCATGTTCGTCCAATCATGAGATTCATGAGGGGACGGACAATACCGGCGGTCGCAGCAAACACGGCTCTAGTACCGCGTGATTCTTTCATGCAAATCAGCCTATGCGGATTAGGCGGTTTCATTCATTTCGACTCGCGCACCCAAGCCGATGAGCTTGTCCATGAACTTCTCATAGCCGCGGTTGATCAACTCAATACCAGTTACATGACTCGTGCCCTCCGCAGCAAGTGCGGCGATGAGGTGCGAGAATCCGCCACGAAGATCGGGGATGTCAATATCTGCGCCCTTCAGTTCCGCGGGGCCGGAGATGACGGCGGAGTGCTGGAAATTGCGTTGGCCAAAGCGGCACGGAACGGAGCCCAAGCATTCGCTATGTACCTGAACCGTGGCACCCATTTCCACCAACGCACTGGTGAAACCAAAACGGTTTTCATACACGGTTTCGTGGATGATTGAAACACCGCGTGCCTGGGTCAAGGCAACAACCAACGGCTGCTGCCAGTCGGTCATGAAGCCGGGGTGCACGTCGGTCTCCAACATGAGGGGTTTCAGTTCCCCACCCGGGTGGAAGAAGCGAATTCCGTCATCCTGGACTTCGAATTCGCCACCGATCTGGCGGTAAGTATGTAGGAATGCAGTCAGGTCGCGCTGGGCTGCGCCCTCTACGAAGATGTCGCCCTTGGTGACAAGCGCAGCTGAAGCCCATGATGCTGATTCGTTGCGATCCGGAAGGGCCTTGTGGTTGTATCCGGAGAGACGATCAACACCCACGATGCGGATGACACGGTCTCGCTGGACCGTGATGATTGCGCCCATCTTCTGGAGCAGTGAAATCAAGTCAAGAATTTCGGGCTCCACTGCAGCGTTTTCCAGCTCTGTGGTTCCCTTGGCACGCACGGCAGTGAGCAGCACCTGTTCGGTGGCACCAACGCTTGGGTACGGAAGTGAAATCTTTGCACCCGTCAGCCCGTGGGGAGCGCGAATGCTCGTACCCAGCGGGCCAGCCTTGTCAATGATGGCACCAAAGTTGCGGAGGACTTCCAGATGGAAATCAATGGGCCGGTCACCGATCTTGCAACCGCCAAGGTTGGGGATCAGGGCCTCGCCCAAGCTATGCAAAAGAGGGCCGCAGAAAAGAATCGGGATACGAGAATCACCGGCGTGGGCATCAATCTCGTTGCTGGTGGCCGTTTTGGTTCCACTGGGGTCCATCGTCAGGTCCCCGGTGACTTCATCCTTGATGACTGTAACGCCGTGGATCTTAAGCAGGCTGGTGACGACAGCGACGTCTTTGATCTCGGGGACGTTACGAAGAACCGAGGGGGAATCGGCTAAGAGAGCCGCAACCATGGCCTTGGGAACCAAATTCTTGGCTCCGCGGACTGTCACTTTTCCCTTAAGTGGCACGCCACCATGAATTGTTAGGACTTTCCCCATGAATTTAAGAACCTCACCGAAATTGTTTGGCCTCCGGAACCGGAGGTAAGACTTAGTAAGCATACAGCCCCCGGCAATGCCGGGGGCTGCATGCGGGCTGTAATGCCCGTCGCGCATAGGCCACATCATGGCCTAGCCCCTTACCTAACCAAACCATGAATTGTTCCGTTGACCGGGGCTGAAACCCCCTGTTAAGCGGTCGGCTAACTACTAGGAGTATTTTGCCGGAAGAGTAGTTGGTTTGAACGCGGGACGCTGCAGTTCAAACTCCGTGATGGCCTCTTCGTGCTGCAAGGTCAGCCCGATATCATCAAGGCCTTCCATCAAGCGCCAGCGGGTGTAATCATCGATCTCAAACGGAGCGATAATCGACCCGCAAGTGACGGTGCGAGACTCAAGGTTCACCGTAATTTCGGTTCCCGGATGGTTCTCGATTTCTTTCCAAATCAACTCGATATCACCCTGGGCGACCTCTGCAGCTACAAGGCCCTGCTTGCCCGAATTCCCGCGGAAGATGTCAGCGAAGCGCGAGGAAAGAACCGCCTTGAACCCATAGTCTTTCAATGCCCAGACAGCGTGTTCGCGCGAGGACCCGGTACCGAAGTCCGGGCCGGCCACCAACACGGAACCGGATGAGAACGGTTCCTGGTTCAGGATAAACGAAGAATCCTTGCGCCAGCCGGCGAACAATGCGTCCTCAAAACCGGTACGCGTGATGCGCTTAAGGTAAACGGCCGGAATGATCTGGTCCGTATCGACGTTGCTTTGGCGCAGTGGGACACCGATACCGGTGTGTGTAGTGATTTTTTCCATGATGGATCCTTATGCTGCGTTGGTATCGGCGGAAACGGCCACGAGATCCGATGGCGACGAAAGAGTGCCGCGGATCGCGGTTGCTGCTGCGACTACTGGTGAGACCAGGTGCGTGCGACCGCCCTTGCCTTGGCGGCCTTCGAAGTTGCGGTTGGAGGTTGACGCGCAGCGCTCCCCTTCTGCAAGCTGGTCTGGGTTCATGCCCAAGCACATTGAGCAACCGGCAAAGCGCCATTCGGCGCCAAAATCGGTGAAGATCTTGTCGAGCCCTGCAGCTTCGGCTTCCAGACGGACACGCGCGGAACCTGGCACCACAATCATCCGGATATCCGGGTCTTTTTCGCGACCTTGAATGATCGCTGCGGCTGCCCTCAGGTCTTCCATTCGGCTGTTGGTACACGAACCCAGGAACACCGTATCCACACGGATCTCCTTCATGGGCGTACCGGCTTCGAGACCCATGTAAGACAGTGCACGTTCACAGGCGGCACGCGCATTCTCGTCTTCGAAGTCCTCGGGCGCCGGAACCTTAGCCGAGAGCGATACGCCTTGGCCCGGGTTGGTGCCCCACGTGACGAACGGCTCGAGCTCATCAGCATTCAGGAACACTTCGGCATCAAAGTGTGCCCCTTCGTCGGTGGAGAGGGTGTCCCACTCGGCAACCGCAGCGTCCCAGTCCGCTCCCTGCGGAGCATGCGGACGACCGTTGATGTATTCATAGGTGATGGCGTCAGGCGCAATCATGCCCGCGCGGGCGCCGGCTTCAATCGACATGTTGCAGATGGTCATGCGAGCGTCCATCGATAGGGCGCGAATTGCTGAGCCGCGGTACTCCAAGACAAAGCCCTGGCCTCCGCCTGTGCCGATCTTCGCAATGACGGCAAGAATGATGTCCTTTGCCGTAACCCCCGGCTTCAGGGTTCCCTCAACGTTGATGGCCATCGTCTTGAACGGCTTCAAGGAAAGCGACTGGGTTGCCATGACGTGCTCGACCTCTGAGGTGCCGATGCCGAAGGCAAGCGCGCCGAAGGCGCCGTGTGTGGAGGTATGCGAGTCGCCACATACAACAGTCATGCCCGGCTGGGTGAGGCCAAGCTGTGGACCGACAACGTGGACGATTCCCTGTTCCTTGTCGCCCAGTGAGTGCAGGCGCACCCCGAACTCGGCGCAATTCTTGCGCAGGGTTTCAATTTGTGTGCGGCTGGTCAAATCCGCAATCGGCTTGTCAATCTCCAACGTGGGGGTGTTGTGGTCCTCGGTGGCAATCGTGAGGTCCGGACGGCGCAGCTTGCGGCCAGCCAGGCGAAGTCCCTCAAACGCCTGCGGCGAGGTCACTTCGTGGACCAAATGCAGGTCGATGTAGATCAGGTCCGGCTGACGCGCAGCGCCGGCGCCTTCGCCCTTGCGCACGACGTGTGCATTCCATACTTTTTCGGCCAGCGTCTGTGCTGCCTGGTGTGCGGCCATAACCGACTCCCTCACTTGATAAAAGTCTTATAAGATGACTCTTTCACCGCTTGCCACGTAATATCCACTACACGGACTTGCATCTCAAATAGTGAGACGGCAATATCAGATTATGGACACTTCAAGTGGCGTTGGCGTCATCGATAAAGCGGCACTCATTCTCAACGCCCTCGAGGCGGGACCAACCTCATTGGCTCAGCTGGTAACGGTCACCAAGATCTCCCGCCCTACCGTGCATCGTCTGGCCCAGGCCCTGGTGCACCACAGGCTCGTGGGCAAAGACATTCATGGCCGCTTCGTGCTGGGTGGCCGGCTGGTGGAGCTTGCCTCCGCCGCCGGTGAAGACCGGCTGATTGCCGCCGCCGGTCCGTTGCTGATTCAGCTTCGCGACAGCACCGGAGAAAGCACCCAAGTTTTCCGCCGCCAAGGCGACTACCGCGTCTGCGTCGCCTCGGCGGAACGCCCCGTTGGCCTGCGCGACACCATCCCGGTAGGCACACAGCTCTCCATGAAGGCCGGTTCCGCGGCCCAGGTTTTGTTGGCCTGGGAAGACCACGAACGCCTTCTTGACGGGCTGCAGGGTGCCAGGTTCACGCCGACCATTCTTGCTGGAGTCCGGCGCCGGGGCTGGGCGCAAAGCCTGGGCGAGCGGGAACCGGGCGTGGCTTCGGTATCTGCCCCGGTCAGGGGACCGTCAGGCCGAGTCATTGCCGCCGTCTCCATGTCGGGGCCCATTGAACGGCTTTCGCGTCAACCGGGCCGGGCCCATCAGGAGGTCGTTGTTCAGACTGCGAACGCCTTGAGTGAGGCCCTTCGCAAGACCGGAGACTAGCCTGATGTTCATTTCTTGGAACACCAAGCCGGAACGGGCACCTACCGTTTAACCTTCGAAGTGGTCATATCCGGATGTCACCTCGGGCGGTTCTCCATCCAGGGTCACCGCTTCATGCGTATCGCCGGCTTCGCGTCGCAGGACCACTCCCACGGGTCTGAACCCCGACGGGATTTCTGCTTCCGGAGGGAACGTTGCTAAGAGTCCATGGTCTTCTCCCCCGCCGAGGACCCACTCAAATGGATCCTTGCCCAGCCTCGCTGCCATTGATTCGAGTTTTTCAGCATCCTTAATCAGTGCATCACGCTCAAACTCCAAGCGAACTGCGCTGGCGATTGCAAGTCTGCGCCCATCCTTGAGAAGGCCATCGGATAGATCCATCATGGCGGTCGCCCCGGCAGCCGCCGCAGCCGGACCTGCAAGAAGCGGCGGTTGCGGGCGCCGCTGTGCATACACCAACCGCTCCATGCATTCACTCCAGTCCTTGACAGGCACCGCTGAGTCCAAAAGAGCTAGTCCGGCCGCGGCCTGACCGAGCACACCGCTGACAGCAATGATGTCGCCGGGCTTCGCGCCGGAACGCAAGATTACTTTGCCGGTTACCACTGCACCGGTGAGCGCGGCGGTAATGGAAAGCTCGGTTCCCCTACCCAAGTCTCCCCCGGCAATGGCACAGTGAACCGCGCCAAGCTCGCGCACCGCTGCACTGAACCCCTCGGCCAAGTCCTCAACCCATTTGACTGGGGTGTGATGCGGAAGGGTCAGTGAAATCACTGCAGCCGTTGCGTAGGCACCCATGGCATTGACATCCGAGAGGTTTTGGGCCGCCGATTTCCAGCCAACGTCATAGCCGCTACTTTCAAAGCCACTAGGCCAATGAAGGCGAAAATCCTGGTTTTCAACCAAAGTATCCACGGTGAAGACGAAAGCTCCACCAGGTGCAGAGATCAGCGCCGCATCATCCCCGGGACCCAGTAGCGGCTCCGCGCCGCGCAACCTGGGCAATATCCGTGCGAGCAGCCCGCTTTCGCCAAGGTTGCCAACGGTCAGGGTTTCATCTTCTGGCACGTTCAAGGGCTCCAATAAATTGATTGTGTCGAGTGATTTCTGCTTCAACTGGCTGCACCACGGAGACCTCAACTACGTCGCCAATGGCTGCCAAGAGGGCTTTTCTCGCTTTTCTGGCCCGTGCAGCACCGCCCACCCGGGCGGCAAATCCAGTCAAAACACCTAAAAGAACTCCCAAGATTACACCCAAAACAATCATGAGTGTCGGAACCGGGAACCCTTCAACCCGAGGGGCGGCCGGCAGGGAAAATTGCAAATACGCGGCCGCGGCCAGCACTCCCAGCCACAAGGCGCCGGCAAAAGCTGTTGCCAAGGACACCCACTGGATCACTGACACCAACGGCCACCACCAAGACCCCTTGGTCGCGCTGACATTCGTGTTGGCTATTGCTTGGTCTAGCTTGTCGGGAAGGTGTTCGGCTTCTTGACGGGCAGCGCGCCGGATTGAAGCCGTCCATGCTTCGGGCGCTCCGCTTCCGGCCGCATCGGCAAAGTGGCGGATGGCCGAATCTGCCTGTGCCCGTTGCGCCAATCCGGGGGCGGGTAGTGAAGTGTGGTTGAGCTGGGGATTTACATCCTTGCTCTTGAGGCTAAGCCGCCGCAACGGATCCGGCCGGATCTTGGATAGCCACCGAGTCAACGGCCAACCTGTCTTCTTGTGAGCATCGAGCCTGTAAGACGCGCGGACGGCATCCACAACGATCTCTACTCCGCTCGCCTTGCCAAGCTGATTTACCAGTTCCTGCTGAGCGTCCACTGACGGTAGGCCAAGAGGTTTCGCATGCTGCCCTTGGGCCAACTGCCCCGCGACCGTGGCAACGTCCGCGGCCAGTCTGTCGGTTGCGGCGCTTCGTTCGGTGACAACCTTGGCTATTTCCTGGCGTAAAGGCTCAATGCCTTCTCCGGTGAGCGCGGATACGCCGAATAATTTTGGGCTCGTCAAACCGTCTTGTTCCAGGATCCCTCGCAGGGACCTCATGACAGGCTCCAGTTGCCCGCCACGCAGCTTATCTATTTGGTTCAGCACCACCAAGGTCACAGCTCCGTGGGCGGAGAGGGGCTTGATGAAGTCGTGGTGCACCGCAGCATCTGCGTATTTCTGGGGATCAAGTACCCAAATCAGAACGTCTACCTGTCCGGCAAGCCTGGCTGCGACCTCCCGGTTTTCCAGGGTGACGGAGTCAAAATCCGGCAAATCCAAGAGGATCAGGCCGTTTGCAATCTTTTCGGATCCAAAGATCCCTCTTTTTGGCATGCTCAGGGGTGAAGCCAGAATCCGCCTGTCCTGCACGGCAAGCCAGTCCAACAAGGGATTGACGCCTCGGGGGTTCCAGATTCCGGCAAGGGGTTGGCCGGTTGTCGGACGCGTTGCTGCCGTCCGCGCCAGGTTTTCTCCGACAACAGCGTTGAAAAGTGATGACTTTCCGCTTCCCGTGGCACCGAAGAACCCGACCACCGTGTGTTCGGATGACAGCGTGCGGCGTTCGGAGGCACGTTCAAGAACAGCCCACGCGGCAGCGTTTGCTTCGGCTGCAACCCGGTCCTCACCAAGTTCAGTTGCTTCCTTGAGCGCTTCCAAGCTGAGCTCGAGCGGGCTGAGTTCCGATTCGGATCGACGGCGGCTCATGCACCCTGCTCCCGGGCCAGTCGGCGAATGGCGGCCGAATGCTGGTTCATGCTCGCAATCTCTTCATGGGTGGGGATTCCCTCCAAGAGTGCTGTAAACCTTGAGCGTTCGGCTTGCAGCAGCGTTTCACAGCGTTGTTCCAACCCATCCATCGCTTTCTTGGTCAGTCGGCGCACCGCATCTTCACCGAATATTGCTTCCAACAGTTTTTGCCCAACCACCGCTGAGCCTCCGGCGATCCCGACTTCCAAGCCAGTCAGCCCGGCTGTCGAAGCGAATACAACCACCATCAGGGCCACGGCCACCCCATTGATGCCGAATGAAACCATGCGTGCGGTCATGCGCTTATTTGCACCTTCCGAACGAATGATATCCATGAGGTCCAGCTGCCACGCACGTATTTGTTGGGCAACAGCGTCCGGGAATCCTGGGCTTACAGTTCCCAGGTCTTCGGCGGCGGTCAACGATTTTCCTGCGGGGTCGTCCTTCCACCGGTCTTCGGAGGTTTCACAGGCCTTTGCCGTCTGGTCAATGAGCACTGCGTGCAGGCCGCTCTCAATGGCCTTCTCCACACGGTCGACAGGTTGCGGTTTTCCGGTAAAGAACGCCCCGATCCTGTCTCTTAGTCGTCCAATCCCGGATTCGAGGGAGCGGAAAAACTCACCGGTCCCCACAAAGTCCTGCCATCTGGCAAGCACTTCGCCACGCAGGAGCGTTCCATCTTTCACGGTCTGGCGGATACCAACTCTGGCCTGACCAAATGCTTCATCAATGTATGCCAAAAGCCGTTGGGCGCTTGCTGACTGCTCTTCCATGGCATGGGCAACTGCGTCGGTGCAGTTCGCCAACTGCTTGAGCACCCCGGCCAGGGTTTGCCGGGCAATTGCAGCGCGCGATTCGCTACTGGCAGCAATTTGTTCCAGCCATTCCTTGAGTTCTGTCATGGAACCGGTCGGCAACATATCCAGTTCATCGAGTTTGCATTCGTTGACAACAAAGAGTTTGGCGCTTCCCAAACCTTCTCGCTGAAGCATTTTCAGAAGATCGGTGGTGATTTCTTCCTCGACACCGGCAGGCACACGGTCCAACACCACGGATACCGTGATGTTGCGCTCCGCCGCTTCGGATAGCAGCTTCCACGGCACAGCATCCGCATACCGGTTGGCAGTGGTCACGAAAATCCACAGGTCTGCCGCGGCCAACAGTTGCCCAGCCAGGCGCCGGTTGTCATCGGAAATTGAATCGATGTCGGGGGCGTCAAGGATCGCCAGGCCGCGGGGAACAGCGTCGTCCTGCAACAGGATGATCGAATCAATCAGTGCAGGGTCCGGATCCACTCCCACCAGGTCCGCCCGGATCATCTGCGACTGCGCTACTGGTGTTCCGGTGATGCGGCGAAGCCCTGGAAGTATCCTGTCACTTTCAAGCCATTGCATGTCGGCTTCGTGATGCAACAAGATCGGTTGACGGGTGGTGGGCCTGATGGCACCGGCCCGGGTGACGGGGTGCCCCACCAGCGCATTGACCAATGTGGACTTTCCCGCTCCGGTGGATCCTCCGACCACAGCAAGCAACGGCGCATCCAGGCTTCGGTATCTGGGCAGGACGTAATCATCGAGTTGATCGACTGCAGCACGAATACCAGCCCGGTGTCCTGCAGCCTCGGCAATCTCCAACGGCAACAGGTTTCCCGCGAGTTGGGCGCGAACAGTCGTGAGCAAGGCTATGGCTTCTGCATCGGCAGGTACCCTCGCAAGTCCGGGCTCGCCGGCCGGTTCGGAGACATTACTAGTGGTCACTACTACATCATGCCAAAGTGTTGGCTGAATTATCGTGACTTGGAAGAAAACAGCTCATGTTCCGCTGAGAAGTCTTCCTAATGACAAAAAACTCCAAACATAAGTTTGGAACCTTTTTGTACGGGTGACCCCAGTGGTTGGGATAGCGGTGTTTGGCTAGCGGGATTCGAACCCGATTAGGATGGACGGGCAAAACTCGCCCGCATCCCTTTGTTTACGCGGAAGTTGGGTGAAATATTGCCCCATTAGTCCATCGTTTAGTTTTGAATAGAGCGGCTATTTTTCAGGTGAAAACGTTGCCCTGTTCCCAATGGGAACAGCTTTCACGCTCGGGCGTGGCGGGAAAAAGTAGCTGCCGTGGACTAAGCTAATTCCTAGAACATACTTTCGAACCAACCGGCGTGGGGACGCTACTACCTAAGGAGACTGAGAGATACAGGAATTTGTGCTGAGTAAAGAAAATGTCACCGTTACCCCCGAAATAAAAACGGTGCGCGACCTGTTTAGGGTCGCGCACCTGACTGGGATCACAGCGGCGGAGCTAGTTAGCGAGATTCTGCCTTGCTAACCAAATCCTGAACTGTCGTATCTAGTGCTGATGCAATCTTGAACAAGATACCTATTGGCATGTTGTACCCGGCGGTTGCATTGAGATAGCGCGACAGCGTTTCTCTGTGGATTCCCACCTTGTCGGCCAGGGCCTTTTGACTAAGGTCCTGGCCGACCATTTCCATTTTTATGACCTTGCCTAGGGCAACGATCTTCTTTTCTTCGTTATCCACGCTCATCACTATATGTGATGGAGGATCGACAAATCAAGCGTACTAACCGACTTTTGTCGATAAATTTACGGCACCATGACTTGACACGTGATGAAATACCGACATAGAGTCGTTTCATGATCACAACCCAGACAGCCGAACAGCGAATGTCGGCACACATCAGGAATCTGGTTGGAGTCAGCGGATTGACCAAGAAGTTCATCTACAACTCAATTGGGATTAGCCGCGAGACTTTCGACAGCCGCCTAATGAATCCGTTCAGCTTCACCTACCGAGACTTGATTCGCATGTCAGAAGCCATGCGAATTCCGCTGGAGAAATTGACCAGTTTCGACGGAGCAGAGATCCACACTCGCGCCGCATAAAAAAGATCCCCAGCTATGTCGAGTAGCTGAGGATCAGGCCAAGATGACCAACCCAACAAGAAAGGCAGTCATCATGACTACCATCATCGTACCAACCCCGATCTTCCAGCCGCTCGCCAATCTCATCAAGGCCGGCAGCCCGTTCAACAGCATCATGCGCACCGATGACCACGGCAACGAGTTCTGGTCGGCACGTGACCTCATGGAGCTCATGGGTTACGCGGCGTGGAGGAACTTTGAGACCCCACTGAAGCGGGCGATGAAGTCAGCAGAAAACCAGAGCAAGAGCCTGGAAATCCATTTTGCGGGATCCCGCAAAATTACCCAGACCAAGCCGCAGGAAGATTTCAACCTTTCCCGCTTTGCTTGCTACCTGGTGGCAATGAACGGTGATCCGAACAAGGCAGAAGTCGCAGCGGCTCAGGCATACTTCGCAATCCAGACCCGCATCGCCGAAACCGCGCCGCGCACCTCACCCACCGGCCCGCAAGAAGTCCTGTTCACCGACGACACGCACGGCATCCGCATCGGGAAGCCAGTCGCAGAACTGCCCGCACTCCAGCGCCGCAAAAAGTTTGACCCCCGCGAAGCCCGCAACAACAAAATCGCAACCGTCGCACGTGAAGCAAAAGGCGCATGGGTGCCACTGTTCATCGACAAAATGACCCCAGCACAGCTCAACGAACTCAAGAACGCCATCAAGTACGGCGCACGAACCGCATTCACCCGCGGCGAATACAAAGCCGAAATCCGCAACGACACCCTCTACATCCGCCACACCGCAAAGGAGATCCAGGCATGAACGCCCCCGCCCCATTCAAAACCCCCGCACAAATTGCCGACCACTTCCAGATCTCCCCCGGCACGGTTTATGCAAACATCCACTCAGGCAAGTGGGAATGCACGAAGCTCGGGGATCGGATCTACCGATTCAGTGAAGCGCAGGTAACCGCAATCGAAGCTGGCACAAACACCCAGCAGCGCAAGACGAACAAAACCCGCCTACGCGCAGCACTCAAGGCAATCGCCTAACCCGCACCACCGCATCACCCGCCGTGTAGTAGCCGGCAACCCGCAGTACCCCGCCCCACGTCTGGGCACCATTCCCCGCATCATTCCGTCCGCGAAGTTCGCTTCCGGCGCTGAAACTAAGGCTATTTGTTATGCCCAAAAACATGTCCCCAGCAGAGATCAAGAACGCAACCGCAACCGAGCTACAAGGCGAGATCATCGCGGCAGTTCCCGGCGTCAACCGCACCTATGCAAAGCGTTGTGCTTACCGCATGAAGCGTGCAGCTGATCGCCACGAGGAAAAGCACGACTTCTACACAGCACTCCGCATCCTGGGCCTTATCAGCGACACCACGGCACGAGACGCAGTATCCAACCTAGAGAAAGAGTTGATCCCCGCATGAGCAAGGAAGCACTTGCAAGCCTGCGTGAGCGGTTCGATAACGGGCGGGCGATCACTATGGGTGAGCTTGATTTGTTGATCGATTATGCAGAGCGGTCCGAAAGGTTCAAAGCCGACTTCGATGCGTGGATTGCTGAACTACCGCAGAAGCTGGCCCGCTGATGGCCGCGGTCTTCATCGTCACTCTCATGGCGCTGTGTACGGGTGTCGCGTGCTTGTTCCTAACTCCCACCAAATAAAGAAACCCCGCACATAGCCCGTGCGGGGTTTCGCATTCCCGAAAGGAAACACATTGAATACCCACATCATACCAACCCCAGCAGTGTCCCCGTTCGACAGCATTAAGCGCACTGACGCGGACGGGCTGGAGTTCTGGTCGGCCCGCGACCTCATGTTGATCATGGGCTACCCCCGCTGGAACGAGTTCACCCCGGCAATCAGCCGAGCGATCCTTTCAGCCGAAGCGCAGGGCCATGACCGACACAACCTTTTCAGGGTCAACCCTGAAAAGTCAGGCGGGCGACCTCGCGAAGATTTCTTCATGCCGCGTCTTGCCTGCTATCTCGTTGCGATGAACGGCGACCCCCGCAAGGTCGAGGTTGCCAATGCTCAGGCTTACTTCGCGATTCAGACGCGTGTCGCTGAGACTCAGGTCCAGGCACTCCCCACCGGCCCCGCACTGCTCGCCCTCGCGGTTGTCGAAGCGCAGCAGATGATTGCCGCCAAGGACCAGCACATCGCAGTCCTAGCGCCCAAGGCCGATGCGTGGGATGACCTTGTGTCTTCATCTGGTTCCCTGTCGTTCCGTGATGCGGCGAAGGTGATCAGCGCGGAAGGTGGCGTGACTATCAGTGGCCCGAAGCTCACTCAGATCCTCATGGATTGGAAGTGGGCATTCCGTCCACCGGCAACTCCTGAAGAGAAGGAGAAGGGCAAGGTTCGTTCGATTCGTGCTTATCAGACGCAGATCGACGCGGAAACCCTGACCGAGAAGGCCAAGACGTATACCGACCAGGAAACGGGCGAGAAGAAACTCAGCAACAACCCGCAGACCCGTATCACTGGCAAGGGTCTTGACCGGATCCGCACACGCCTCATCGAAGCATCCACCGAAACCCCGAAAGAACTGTTCTAATGCGCTATTTCTCATGGTTCTTGCTCGCTCTCAATCTCACCATCGCCGTTTGGTGCATCCTCGTTGGATCGTGGGGATGGTTGTTCTCGCTGTTCGGAATCGCTGTATCGATCTACATGCTCGTTATTAATGCCCGATACCGCGCCGAGACCAAGGCCAGGTACAAGCGGTGGGCCGATGAGGATGCGGCGCTCAGGGCTCGCATTGCTCGCTACGGGCACGGTAAACGCTAATGACCTCCTATCTCTTCAACGGTTTTGAGCCGTGGGCGTTCGTGGTCTTGGGCTTATCCCTTGCGTATGCGTTCCGGCTTATCCCGACTATCCGAATCACCATCACGAAGGAAGCACAAGATGACTGACCATGTAGACCCACGCATCGAAGCCGCAGCAAAAGCTTTCCGCGCCGAGTTCCCGACGCTGAACAACGGCATCGAGGCTTATCGCCGACAGATGGGCCGATGGCTTGCCGCTGCTGACAAGGCCGCAACCATCCCCACCATGGAAGAACTGCGGGACTTCCTCGGCTCCGGACGCACAACACCAACACCCACCCTTGAAACCCGGATCGCGGAAGTACTCGCCCAGCATGTGGCTAAGCGGCCTTGGAGCGATTCGGGTGTCATGAAGTGCAGTTGCGGAGAGCGTTTCGTTGCCGAGTGTGACTATCAGCAGCGGGCGCTCCATCAAGCCCATGTTGCCGCCGCGTTGGCCCCGGTGGTCACGTCATCGAATGCGAGTGCGTGGCATGAAGGATTCAACGACGGCAAGCGCCAAGACGCTGAGGGTGAAGACGGCCCACAGTTCACCAACCCCTACAGGAGCAACGATGAGTGACCACACGCCGAGCCTTGACCAGATCCGTGGCCGGTACTGCGACGGAACGACCGTACAGACCGGACGCCTGACAGGCGGGGAAGAATTTGACCGCGCTATTGCCAAGGTACGCAACGAAGCCAAAGCAGAGGCGCTACGGGAAGCCGCGGACAAGTTCCAGACCGGCGACTGGCTCAACGTCATCCAGGGCAACGCACGCGTCAAGATCGGCAACGGGCAACGCGTCACTGACTGGCTCCGCGCTCGTGCTGACAGGCTGGTGACCGATGAATAAGTATCCAGGCACTCTTGCTCAGCTCACTGAGAAACCAAAACCACCACCAAAACCCAGCTATCCCACCGGGAATATTTCCCACCAAAAACGCACAAGGCGCTAACAACCGTTAGCGCCATTCTTATTGAAGGAGAAACAACCATGAGCGAGAAAATCACGACCGCAAACGAACGATACGCACGAGACATTGGCTTCGACTACGGAAACAGCAACAGCGACGTACAAGCCGAACTGCTCAACGGATTCGCCGCCGGAATGACAAGCAGCCCCAACGGAAGCCTTGACATGCAGATCAGCTACATCGTTGATCGCATGGACTCGAAGTCACGAAAGCTGATCAAGCACATCGCCGGATTCGTAGAGGAAGCAGAATGACCTACGCATCTGGGCTGTACGCAGCCGACCAGATAAGCAACGCCCAGTACCACGCGCAGTCAGACGTACTGAGCGCATCCGGTGCTAAGTCCATCCTCGAGGACTCACTGGGCAACTTCCGGTACAAGCAGAACAACCCAGAGCACAAGGGCGTTTTCGATGCTGGCACAGCAGCTCACGAACTGATCCTCGAGGGAGAGTTTCGGACTGTGAAGGTTCTTGACTTCGCGGACTACAAGAAGAAGGACGCACAGGTTGCTCGAGACGAAGCACGCCTCGAGGGATTCACCCCGATGCTCGAGCGGGATCTTGTGGACATTCGTGGAATGGCTAAAGCTATCCGGAACAACGTGGATGCAATGGCGTTGCTCGAGGCCGGACAGCCTGAAGTGTCGGCGTTCTTCACTGACCCGGTGACCGGGATCGAGTGCCGCACTCGGTTCGACTGGTTCCCTGAGATTGATGCAAGTAAGCGGCTGATCATCCCGGACTACAAGACCGGGTCAACCGCTAACCCGCGTAAGTTCGCTCGAGACGCAGCTAAGTTCCGGTACCACCAGCAAGCAGCATGGTATGAGGACACACTGCCGATTCTGGGCATTCACCATAACGTGAAGATGGTCTTTATTGTTCAGGAAAAAACAGCCCCGTACGCCTCGAGCGTCGTTCAGCTTTCCCCGAAAGATATTGAGCTTGGCCGCGCACTGAATGAGCTTGCACGTCGCAAATTCAAGCACTCGCTCGAGACCGGTGAATGGCCGTTCTACCCCGGCGTGACTCAAGTCGAGCTGCCCGTTTACGCACACTATGAAGGAGACGATCTTCTTGACGCAGCCTAATAAAGTTCAGCCCATGCATCAGCCCGGTTCGCAAGCAGCCGCTGTTGAGCATTCACGTGCTATTGCCGAGGTACAGGGTGCAATTACTGTTGCTCGCCAGTTCCCGAGGGATATGGTGCGAGCTACGGCTGCCATGCGTGAAGCATGCAGTAACCCGGCGATGGCAAAGCAGGCGTTTTATGATGTGCCGAAGCGTGGCACCGGCCCAACGGTTCACCTGATGCGCGAACTTGCCCGCATCGTTGGGAACATCGATTACGGCGTGAAAGAGCTGTCTCGAGACGATGTGAAGGGGGAGAGTGAGATCCAAGCATTCGCGTGGGATGTTGAAACCAACGTCAGGTCTACGCGGTCATTCATCGTGCCTCATGCACGCATGGCACGAGGCTCCCGTCAACAGCTAGTTGATCTTGGCGACATTTACTTGAACAACCAGAACACTGGTGCTCGAGCAGTTCGTGAGTGCATTGCTACGGTGTTGCCGGTTGCTTTCACTGAGGAAGCTAAGGCGCTGTGCCAGCAGACGCTCGCCGCGCCGGCCCCGGGCAAGACGCTCGAGCAGTCGATCGCGGAAGCGGTTGGCGCGTTCGAGGGTAACGGAATCACTCGCGGCCAGCTCGAGGCGAAGGTTGGCCGGACGCTCGAGCAGTGGACCGGTACCGACCTTGGACGCCTCGAGGTCACTTTCCAGACGCTCATGAACGGCGAGATCACCCCCGACGAAGCGTTCCCCGTCGCGCCCGTCACCACCCAAGAAATCCACAGCAACAAGCAGGAGCAGAACTAATGGCACAGGTCGCATTTCACGGCAATGTCGGCAAGGTCCGCGGACTCCAGTTCTCACAGGACGGCAAGCCGCGGTTCTCATTCAGTGTCGGCGAGTCTCACTCGAGGATGAACAAGCAGACCAACCAGTTCGAGGACACGGGCACGACGTGGCGTTCCGTGACGGTGTTCGGCAAGCGTGCCGAGGCGCTGGCAGAGACGATCCAGGATGGCACCAAGCAGCAGGTTGTGGTGATCGGTCGCGAAGAGACGCGCACCTACGACAACAACGGCACGCCGGGATCCTCGCTTGACTGCATCGCGGACGTGGTTGGCATCATCCCGAAGGCGCAGCAGTCCACTCAGCCCCCCGCGGGCGGTGGTTTCGGCCAGCAGCAGCAGGGCGGTTTCGGTGGCCAGCAGTCGGGAGGCTGGAACGCACCCGCCAGCAACCCGTCCGGCGGCTGGGGTGCACCACAGACCAATGAGCCACCCTTTTAGCCACAAGTACACCGCCTTGTAAAACATTTCACAAGGCAACCCATTTAGCCGTCCATCGTGGCGGCATTTTTTATGCCCAAGAAAGGCACACATTATGTCAGAGCATTACATCAAGGCCGAGATTGTTCAGCCTAAGAAGTCCGCTGATGAGGTCGTGATTGCGATCTTCACGCAGTTCTTCGGGCTCGCGGTTCGAGTCCTGTTTGTTTGGTGGGCTGTTGCGGTTTGGTTCCCGGAGTTTGGGCTCACGTACTGGCAGCTGGTGTTGCCGGTTTATGCGTTGCGGATGCTGATCAATCCACCGGTTACTGTTCCGCGAATCATCAAGTAACCCCACCCCAACCCCAAACGTGTGTGTCGTCCTTGCTTGGGGGCAGGACGACACACACCAACCTCGAAAGGACTTCCCTATGAGCACGCTGAATTGTGCGAGATGCAGCCGAGCTATGAGACCGTACGGAACACTCGCAAAAGACCATCCAGGCACCATCAGTACCGCGAATAAAGAGATGTGCTGGCAATGCTACCGAGCAGCACTATCGGGACGTGAAATCGTGCCGAGAAAACCTCGGGGCACTGGTGAGGCGTCCGATGCTTTACTTGCTGAGCGGGCACGCTTTGAAGCAGACCGCCGTAAACGTGGCATCCCACCAGAAGGCGCACTCTACCTCCGAAAGCCCGCCGCATGACTTGCTGCACGACTTGTAAAGGTTCGCCGCCGTGGCTTATCTGCCGTGATCCAGTCATCCTCGGCTGGCTCAACACACCTGACGGCTGCCACTGCCACATCGAAGCCGACCGATTAGCCACCAAAACCCCGAACAAGCTCGGCCACACAGACCGCACCGCCGACACCGCAATATCCCGAATCAACCACATAGAAAAGAGAACACGATGAGCACCTTCAAATCATCCACAGAACGCTCTCGGTCATTACATATAGACAGGCTGTTCGGGCACGTTCGATTGTTGATCAAGTGTGAAGCCAGTGGAGCTAGAGGATTCTGCCTCTCAACTGACGATGCCCCCGCACTTGCCCTTGCCATCCTCGAAGCGGCGGGCGTCGTCCCGACACACCATTCCAGCTACCAGAACGGCACCGCCGAGGCGCTGGAGCATGTCGCGCAGTCACTCAAGGATGAAGTCGGAATCGAGGCTGCCAAGGCCAAGGAAGCCGCCGCGTTGGAGAAGCTGACCAGTCGCCGGAATGAGGTCATGAATGAGCTTCGGGGCGACTCGCTTGGATCATATGATCGGTCCACTGCGGCGTTCCAGCGTGCGATTGATCGGATCATTGAGCTGGAAGACAGGGCGCAGTCGTGAGCTTGCCTGAGTCTCCGCAGGCCATGATGGAGCGCCGTTTACTCGCGATCTGTAGCAACCTTTACGGGGTCTTTGGGGATGATGCAAACCATCCTCAAGGACTCCGAGCACGAGCAAGTATCTGGAACATCACCCACCCATATGGGAGTCGTGAGCCAACGTGCCAGGGTGTCGAAGAAGTCTTGCAGCTCATCCACGAGCAACAAGACCTCGACCAAAACACGCGCACCCTAGCAGTCGGTGACCTGGATGTTCACCCCCGCGATCACGACTACGCCGAAGCCAAAGATCAGCACCGCCAAACACTTGACGGCATGATTCTTACCGCGATCCGGCAAAACCTCATCAACAACCAATAACCCCCGAGGCCGTTCACGCGGTCTTTTTTTATACCCAAAACCGGGTGCCGCTCGACCCTCCCAAGCCGAGCGGCACACCC
The DNA here is from genome assembly GCF_900010755.1 of Paeniglutamicibacter antarcticus. Lineage (GTDB taxonomy): Bacteria > Actinomycetota > Actinomycetes > Actinomycetales > Micrococcaceae > Paeniglutamicibacter > Paeniglutamicibacter antarcticus_B. Next base: position 197,491 of record NZ_CZJT01000081.1, read on the forward strand.
CACTGTAGGAGCCGCCTTGACCACCGTGCATGGACAGCCTGTAGTGCCCGACCACCTCAAGGCGGCACTACAACAAGAGCAAACACGCTTACACCGCTTACTACGCCGCGAACGCAACACCCTCCTGGCACGCGTCGAAAAGGACGCAAAAGTAATAGCCCGAGAACGACGACAACAAATGATGAAAGGACGGCCATAGATGGCACGCCGCCGAAATCTAACAAATAAACCGCATGACGTATACCGGATCTACGACGCAACCGGCGCGTTGCTATACGTCGGGTGTAGCTGGAATGCGTTTAGCCGCGTGCCACAACATAAGCATGAGCATCGGCCGTGGTTCCCACTGGCCGCAACCGTTGACGTGGACACATTCCCAGACCTCCGCACCGCCCGCCTAGTCGAAGCCCTAGCCATTGCCGAGGAAAGGCCCTCGTGGAACGTCGCGACTGAGCGCATGGCAATTGTGCGCGGCCGTGGCACTGAGCCCGTGACCATCGACGTGTTCCGCAGTATCCCAATACAAGATTTCTGGAAGGTGTCCTAAGTGGCTTGGTTCAAAGTAGACGATCAGCTTGCATTCAATTCAAAGGTGATGCTTGCTGGAAACTCCGCCATGGGCCTGTGGGTGCGCGCCGGTTCGTGGTCATCAGCGCAGCTAACCAATGGGTTCATACCTGCACATATGGCAAACGCTATGGCAAACGCAATGGCAAATCCATGCGACTCCGATGCGCTCGTACTAGCAGGGCTTTGGGACGCCGTTGAGGGCGGTTTTCAGTTCCACGACTGGGCAGACTTCCAGCCTGACGCCGAAGCCGAGAAAGAAAAGCGGAAGGCCACTCAAAAAGCCCGGTCTGACGCGGGCAAAGCGGGCGCGGCTGCTCGCTGGGCCAAGGAAAGTAAAGGCAAGTCGGATGGCAAACGCAATGGCAAAACCCACGAATCGCATGGCAAACCCATGGCAACGGAATGGCAAACCGATGCCCCCGACCCGACCCGACCCGACCATGTATCTAAAGATACATATGAAGAAGCGTCGCAAGCTCCGCCCGCCAAGAAAAAACGGGGGCAAAGAATCCCGGATGGATGGATGCCAGACGGCGACCTAATCACCGCCATGGCCCAAGAATGCCCACTAGTCGATCAGCAAATGGAGCACCGCAAATTCGCTGACTACTGGGCAGCGCAACCCGGAGCCAAAGGCGTAAAGCTCGACTGGAACGCGACCTATCGCAACTGGATCAGACGAGCAAGCGAAAACGCGCCCCGAACCGGCAACCGATCCACCGACCGAATGCGCGCCGGATACGAAGCCATGAGCGGCCCCGCCCCACGCCTAGACCATGACCCGTTCGCACCGAAAGAAATCACCGTATGAGCTACCAAGACCAACGCACAGAAGAAATTAAGACGTGCATCGCCCTTGCCAATGGCATTGACCCACGAATCCAGATGAACCCGCCAACGCTAAGCCTTTGGATCAAGACCCTTGTCGGTAAAAGCTTTGACGCGATCCATGCCGCAATCGAATTGCACTACATGCGCCCCGCCCCGCCGAACCGTGACCGCCCGGCCGTCGATGCAACGATCATTCGCCGGATCATCAGCGAGGAAACTGACCGAGCCCAAGCTGTGCAGTCCGCGCAGAAAGCTTTACCAGCTGGCGTGAAAGATCCAAGCAGTTACCGAGCTCGCAACTCCGAAGAATGGGATCGGCTATACGCCAAAGGTCGTGATGATCGACGCGCAGACCTAGCCCGCCAAGGAATCCAGCTCATGGACTGGCAGCTAGCCAACGACCGCAAACCAGAACCATTCGCACCCTAAGCCAGTACACCGCGTACTGGCTTTACTCATGCCCAAAACCAAGGAGAAACCCATGTATGACTTTTTTGTGATTGGCACACCGACCGGCCAAGGATCGAAGCGGCATGTTGGCGGTGGAACGATGATCGAATCAGCAAAAGGCTTACCAGCATGGCGGCGCGCGGTGAAGAACAACGCGGTATTGGCTCGTGGAAGTAACGCAGCGCTGGATTGTCCGCTGGTGTGCGTAGTGACGTTTTATGTTCAGCGTCCGGCTCGCCCGAAGTTCAAAGATCATCCAGCGACCCCCTTCGATCTGGACAAACTTCTCAGAAGCACTGGGGATGGTTTGGAACAGTCCGGGATTATCAAGAATGATTCACGGATTGTTCGTTGGGAAGCCGAGAAAGTTTTTGCAACGAACGTTACCGGCGCGCATATCCGCATAGCACCCGTTTCTAGCGCCATGGATTAACTGCCAGCGCGTCCGCAGTGCCCAAGTGGCACTTCCACCCACAAAACCAAACCGAGGCCGCAGAAACGATTCTGTGGCCTTTCGCATACCCAAGGAGAAGCACCATGAGCATGACCCGAGAAAAGATCATCGCAGCACAGGCCGAAGCCAGCCGATTCATCAAGGCAGGTAACGCGGCACTATCCCAGCTCAACGCCGAGAGCCAACGCCGCGACGAACGGAACACCTACCGGCAAGAGCAGGGCATCAATGAGCCCCGCCCACAAGCAGGCCCCCAGCCGCATGACTACAGCTACGGCTCAGCACAGACAGGATCGCTACGCCGCGCATCAATGGACCTCACTCGCACACTCGCGGAGCTGAGGAAATGAGCCAGGAAATTCGTGCCCGGGTCGAGCGCACCAGCTACCAAACCTTCATGAACACCACCGAAATCACCGTTTCGATCCCCGGTGAACACGACCTCACCCGCGGCGAAATCATCGTGCTCGTGGTCAAGGAAGGCAAGAAATGAGCAAGACGCCACTCATCAAATCAGCAGAGCACGTAAGGGCTGGGCGACTAGCAGTATTCCGCCCAGGCAACGGGCTTTGGTACGTCGCCCGTGGCGCACTCATCCTGGACGACTTCACCACCCACGCCGAAGCCATCACCTACGCGCAAGAACACGCCAAGACCGAAGCACTCAAGGAGCCATCATGAAACCGCTCGAACTCACCGCGTACCCGCTCGACCCAACGTTCCCCGCAGGCTACAAACTGCCTCGGGATACGCGGATCACATTTGCCGCAGCGAACCGAATGGCAAAAGAGAAGCGCCTCACCAGCGTCGAACTCGCCGCCGAATACGAATCCGCACGATGCGACGCCATGCTCATGCATCACGCGAATTACTACTGGGCGCCGCTCGGCGACACATGGTCAAGCGACCCCGAAGCCATCGACCGCCGCGCACAGACCCTCCTACGCATAGCCCGAGCACCCCACTACGACGAGGACGTGACCCCGTGAAGATTCAAGCTGACCGCATCGAATGTGCCCAATGCCGACAAATGGTGAAGGCGCAAACCGCACGAAAGTCCGCACCCACTCCGCTCGCAGAAACGCCCATCTACGCGGAACTCAAAGCCGAGTTCGACATGGCACGACGCCAAGCAATCAAGATCGCCACCATCGCCTACACCGGAGCCGGACCACTACTCAAGAACGGACGCAAGCCATGACCCCGGAACAAACCCACGCAACCCGCCAAGCCGAAAACTACCGCGCTGCTGAACAACGCATCCTCACACAAATCGCCACCCTCGAAGCCAACAACCCCACACCCGCCGACAAGAAGTTCATCAGCCAACAACGCAAACTCGCCGAACGCAACCGATCACGAGCGCGCAACTGGCAAGTACAAGCAGACGGAGCAGCACGATGACCCACTGTGGCACCGAACGCGGCTGGCGGGCACACCGCTCAGCCAATGAACCCGCTTGCCAATGGTGCAAGAGCTGGAAAGCCAAAGATGAAGCCGGAACCGTCGAGGCCATAGCGACACCCACGACCAAGCAGAAGTCCGAAGCCCTATCCGCCGCAAAACCACGCCCCAAGTCCAAGAAGCCACGGTCCCGCGTCAAATGCGGAACACCAGCGGGCTACCGAAAGCACGTGGCCGACAATACGCCAGTCTGCGAGCCGTGCAGGGAAGCACGCAATGAGCAGCGTCGAGAACTCTACGCGAACAAAAACCGCACCAAACGCAAGCACCACAAGGTTGCGCCATGTGGCACCCAAGCCGGATACCTTCGGCACCTGCGCGAAGGCGGGGCAGCATCGGCGTGCGATGAGTGCCGAACCGCAAACACCGTGGCCAGCGCCAAGTACCGCGCCCGAACGAAAGCCGAGGCACAAGCATGAACCCAGACCGCATCCTCGACCACGGCGACATTCGCATCGCCTGGCACGAAGCCCACCTAACACGCCCCATCCACCTCGATGACGACGTACTCCCCACCGGCACCACAGGATACTTCCGACGCACCAGTAGGCACCGCGGAACCTTCCTCCCCAACACCACCAACTTCGGCATCCAAATCCACGCCAACGACGTCGAAATCAGCCCCGTACACGTCGAAGTCCAATACACGATCGGAGAAAAACCATGAGGATCCGCACCACACGCCAAGCCCAACTCATCCGAGCCGGCATCGACCTTGCACGAACCGGCCAATCAAACCTCACAGGCCTCATCCCATACCCACTCATGGAACGTGCCTACACGAGGACCAAGAACAAGCCACCAGCAGGTGATGGACAGCTGCGCGTGGACCACCCAGACAGGAAGAACTCATGAGGCGGCTCTACAACGCAGTCTGCACCCGGCTCGAAGCAGACGCCCAAGCCAAAGGGTTTGAACAAGAACCCATCCCCGAAGGCAACAACTTCACCACCACCGAACTCGACGGACGCATGGAACCAGCCGAACTCCACCAACAACACCGACCACCCGCCGAATACCGCATGGGATTCACCGGCAACAGGAAGGACCAATCTTGAGCATCGCGCAGTACGCCTACCGGCTCACCCGAGAGCGACCCGAGTTCACGCCCGACGGCAAGCTGTCCACCGTCCCGAGCTTGCTGACTGAGTTGCGGTCTGCAATCACTGGAAGTGGGGACCTTGACCGCAACAAGAGCGCGACAGGGAAGCCGTTGCCGCTCAACTCGGCAGCACTGGAGCTATTGACCAGCATTGAGCGAATGGTCGGCGAGGATCACCATCGGCGATACGATGAGCGATTCTTTGGAACGCTTGAGGGATTGCTGAACAAGATTGCCGAGGATGATCACCCGGCCGACTTCGAGGCATGGTTCGAGCGGATCTTTATGGAGTGGTGCGACTCCATCGAGAGCATGGTGCGACCAGTCCGAGTGCGACGCTTGGATGGAGTGCCATGCCCGAGTTGCCAGCAGGTAGTCCATGGACCTGAGCGCGAGACGTGCGTTGCGATCAGTTGCTATGAACCTGGAGGCGGCAAGGACCTGAGGCCTATCGGCGAGTGGACTGCCAACTGCCGGGGATGTGGTGCTCACTGGGAGAACGAGTCGATGAAATGGCTGGTTGCATCCCTCGCCGCATAGGTGTTAATCTTGAGACAACTTCGGATACGTATCGAAGTTTCCAGGCTGATCTTCGGATCGGCCTTTTTTATTGCCCAGAAACGGGCAAGGTCAAGGTCACCGCCCGACTAACTCCCGGGAACAGCGGAACCAAGGCGTGCACGCACACGCAAGTCGGCGCCATTCTCCCCGACGCACACCTGCCACACCAGATAGAAGCTCGCTGAAAGGCGGCCACATATCTGCCCGCGTCAGGCTCAAGACGCACGCCACAGTCGAGAGACAGAGGCCGACTGATCCACGACACGGATCAACCTTGGGATATAGCTCAGTTGGCAGAGCGCCTCACTGTTAATGAGGAACGCGCAGGTTCGAACCCTGCTATCTCAGCCAGCCAACACAACAGGCACACCACTTACCCAACGGCGCAATCGCCAGGGCAAGAACCAACCAGTCAACACGCGAACATAGAAGCGCATGAAGGACACCGGAACTCCACGCAACCGGACCTGCTGGATGGAACAACTAAATAGTTTGGCTGACATGAGCGGCTGAACGTAGGGATGAGCGAATGCCAGATGCCAAGCGCATCCGGTCGGGACTCCAGCCGGTTCGATACCGGGCATCCCACGACAAGTAGCGCCTAGCGTGAAAGTCCCTGCGTAAGCGTCTGGCAACGGGCGCTGGCAGGCAAGGCAGTAGAAGAGGCAAGGTGCCAGGGCTGGCTGTAAACCGGTCCACGGTAGGTTCGATTCCTACTGCTGCCACACCTTCGCCATGCGGATGCTGGGACGCCAGCTACTCAACCGCATGGCGCGGCATGGTTCCCTGACCGAGCGGCCAGGTAATGGACTGCAAATCCATGCACGCGGGTTCGACTCCCGCGGGAACCTCAAAGGCGCACGGACTTCCACACGTGCGCCGAAGACTTGGTAGCGGCCCTCGACCAACAGTCGATGCGAGCGAGCGAGCCGCTACCAACACACGTAACGAGGTGATTGCGATGGCCATGAAGCGCAATTGCCCCAAGCCCAACTGCATCAAGACAGCAGACGGCCGCTACTGCACCGAACACAACCGCGAACACGACAAGCAACGAGGCAGCAAGAAGCAACGAGGCTACGGCAAAGAGTTCCAACGCGACCGCAAACAATGGAAACCACTCGTTGACGCTGGACTCGTTGACTGCTGGCGATGCAGCAAACCACTTGAGCCTGGCGCCGCATTCCACCTCGGCCACGACGACAACGACCGCACGATCATCCGCGGCCCAGAGTGCCCCCCATGCAACCTCAGCGCAGCCGGAAAGTCCTCCGCGCTCTACCGCTGAAGCAAGCAACTTTGTAGCATGCCGTGTATCAAACTTTGTACCAACAATCACCCCACCCGGGGGGACCAAAGCGCCTTTCCAGCAAACCCGCCGGGGAGGTCAGTAAGAAGTTTTCCATAATCAAAACCCTTCCGAAAGCGCGATGCGATCGGATATTTTGCCGAGCGATTCGGCGTTTAGGTGGTGCTGTTCATGGCTTCTGGTGGTGCTCGTGGCAACGCCGGTCGTCCGCTTGATCCGAACTCGCTGAATGCGGCTATGGGCAAGCATGACGATGTGTGGTTGACCCTTTCTAAGCCTTCGGGTGTTGTTCCTGAGTGGCCTTTGATGGATCAGTCTGACCGTGAGTCCACCGTGTGGGCTCGCTTGTGGCTCAAGCCACAGGCTACCGAGTGGCTGCGACTTGGGCTGGAGGATGAGGTGGCGCTCTATACTCGCTATCTTGTTGAGGCTGAGAAGCCGGAGGCTGCAGGCAACACTCGAACCCTGGTGAAGCAGTATCAGGAGCTTCTGGGACTGTCCACGGCCGGCTTGAAGCGTCTGCAGTGGCAGATGCCAGCTTCTGATTCTCCTGTAGCTTCTGCGGGGCCTGCAGTGAAGAAGCGCGCGAGTTCTCGTGGCCGCTTGTCGGTTGTGCCTGATGACGGCGCATGAGTTTGCTGTCAACTTCGCCGAGGCGGAAACCCTTGGGTATCTAGGCGCTGATTGGATCGAGGCGCACTGCTCGGTCCCTGATGGGTTCGACAAGGGGCGGCCGTTCATTCCGTCTGATTGGCAGCTGCAGATCATCCTGAATCACTACAGGGTGAAGCGGTCTGCCAAGTGGAATCCTGATCGAATCCTTTTGGCACCGGCGTTCACGTATCGCCGTTCTCAGGTTGTTGCGCCGCAGAAGACGGGCAAGGGTCCGCTTGCTGCAGCGTTGACTGCGCTGGAAGCTGCTGGTCCCATCGTCTTTGGCGGTTGGGCTGAGGGTGGCGAGGTTTACGACTGCAGGGACCACGGTTGCGGTTGTGGGTTCATCTATGAGTATGAGCCTGGGGACGCGATGGGGATTCCGCGGAACACGTCGCTGATTCAGTTGGTGGCGACTTCCGAAGAGCAGGTTGATAACGTCTACCGTCCACTGCAGGCCATGATTCGTTCTGGGCCACTGGATGCGTTCATGAAGACGGGTGAGCAGTTCGTTCGGTTGCCGAATGACGGGAAGATCGAGGCTGTTACTAGCTCGGCTCAGTCCCGCTTGGGTAACCCGATCAACTTCGCGAACTTTGATGAGACTGGAATCTATACGGTCCAGAACAAGATGGTTCGAGTCGCTGAGACGATGCGTCGAGGCCTAGCCGGCATGGGCGGCCGCTCGATTGAGTGGACCAACCCTTGGGATCCGGCAGAGAACTCGACGGCTCAGCGTACCTATGAGTCTCGCTCTCTGGATATCTACAAGTTCTATCGCAAGCCGTCCACCGAGCTGTCTTATAAGAATGCTCGTGAGCGGCGCCGAATCCACGCCTACGTATATAAGGGTTCGCCGTGGGTTGATCTTGATGCTATTGAGGCTGAGGCCGCGGAGCTCATGGAAACAGATCCGGCTCAGGCTGAACGTTTCTACGGTAACCGCATCGTTCACGGCATGGGTTCGTGGCTGAAGGATGGGTTGTGGGATGCAGCTTACGCAGCAGAAGATCTGGCTTCCAAGCCCGCCTGACGGCACACGCATTGCGCTTGGTATGGACGGGAGCATAAACGACGATTGGACCGCTATTCGTGGCGAGACTATCGACGGATTCCAGTTCACACCGCGCTATGGACCAGATAGGCGCCCGATGGTCTGGAATCCGGATGAGTGGGGCGGCGAGATTCCGCGCAGTGAGGTTGCTGCAGCGGTTGACGAGCTATTCAGTGTCTTCAAGGTGCGGCTTGGCTACTTTGACCCGTACGGCTGGACTACCGAGATTGACGAGTGGCAGCAGAAGCACGGTGAGGACAATGCGCAGGCGTGGCCGACGAACTCAATCAATCGAATGCACGCGGCCATTGTCCGCTTCGAGGTCGATCTAGCCCAGAAGCGTATTGAGCATGACGGTTGCCCTCTCGCGGAAACCGCTTTCGGCAATGCCCGAAAGAAGGCGCGTCCGGGTCAGAAGTACACCCTGGACAAGCCGACCAATCACCAAAAGATCGACATTGTCATGAGTTCCATCCTTGCCCATGAGGCCGCGTCTGATGCGCGGGCGAATGGGTGGGGCGAAGAGACCGATAAACGAGTTTTCGTGTTCCGTTAGGGGGCAACATGGCCTTGTCGCCTAATATTGAATCGCTTTTTGCGAAGCACACTGAGCTGGCCGGCTCTCTTTCGACGGCCGATGAGTTGAATCTCAAGTACTACAAGGGCCTGCAGACTCTTACGCATATCGGTTTGGCCGTGCCGCCGAACTTGCGCCAGTTTGAAGCGGTTTTGAACTGGAACCGTGTGGCCGTGGACTCCATTGCTCAACGCCAGAAGGTGAAGTCGTTCATCCTTCCCGGTGAGGCGGAGGCCAATGTTGTTCTGCAGGAGAACTGGGCCGCGAACAACCTGGACTCTGAATCTGCGCTACTTCACAAGGACGTCCTGATCTATGGACGCGGGTTTGTGTGCGTAGGGGCGAACGAAGAGGATCCCAAGCACCCTTTGGTCACGGTTGAGTCGCCGCGTGAACTTACGGCACTGGTGGACTCACGGAATCGTCGCATTAGCTCTGCGCTGCGTTTGTACGGCGGCACCGCGGACGATCCGGAGCCCGTCTACGCGACCCTGTACCTTCCGAACTCCACGGCTTGGTATGAGCGAGTATCCGGCGCCTGGGCTGAGTCCGACCGGGACGACCACAACCTGGGGCGCGTTCCTATTGTGATGTTCCTGAATCGGCGTCTCACTGGTGAATGGGCGGGCGAAACTGAGATGGCGGACGTCATCCCACACGTTGAAATTGTCGGCCGGACCCTGCTGAACATGCAGGTCGCCGGCGAGACTATTGCCATCCCGAGACGTTTCGTCGCAGGCCTATCCCAGGGTGATTTTGTTGGTCAGGATGGCAAACCGTTGCCCGTTTGGGAAGCGTACCAAGGTGCCATCTGGGCCACTGGTAATTCCGATGCGAAGTTCGGTCAGTTTGACGGCGCGGATCTGAAAAACTTCCACGACACGATCAAGATGCAGGCGGAGAACGTTTCGTCGGTCACTGGCCTCCCTTTGCGGTATTTGGGCCAAAATAGTGTGAATCCGGCTGCTGAGGGCGCCATTCGTGCCGACGAATCCCGCCTCGTGCTGAATGTCGAGGATAAGAACTCGACCATTGGCGACGGCTGGGCTTGGGTGCAGGGCATTGTCGAGCGATTCCGTACCGGCGAATGGCCTCTGGCGAACCAGATCAAGACCGAATGGTTCGACCCCGGCACGCCAACGTTCGCACAGAAGGCCGATGCACTGACTAAGTTGCACGGCGGCGGCCCAATCCTGTCCCGCGAAGGCACTTGGGATGAGCTCGGGTTCTCTGAGCCTCGCAAGGCGAAGGAGCGGGCTTACTGGGACGCCGAGAACGCGGATCCGTACTTGGCCAGCTTGGCGGATAAGGATGTGGCTGCTGATGGCATTGCAATCCCTGCCACAATCGGCGACTGAGTATGCAAACGCTCAGCGCAAGGAGATCCTGGCCGCCCTGTCGCTAGTTCAGCGGCAGTGGCGGCGCATGGGCGACAACTTCGACGCCTCCTATGCGCTGATCGAACCGAAGCTACTGGAAGCCGCGTTCACGGCGCAGGAGCGCATCGCCAAAGGTGCCCTCGCGTATATCCCGAACGTCATGGAAGAGTCCGGGCTAACGATTCCACGGACACCGCTCTATGAGTCAGCCCCGAAGATGTACGTGGGCACCGCGGGCGACGGGCTGCCGGTCTCAACACTGCTCTACGAGTCAGTGATCCACGCGAAGACCGCAGTGGGTAACGGGTATTCAGTTCCGCAAGCTCTTTCGATGTCCAGTCAGTGGCTCACTAGCGCAACTGGCACGCTGCTTTCAGACACGGGGCGTTCCGCGGAGAAGGTGGCCGGCAACTCCCGCAAGGTCAAGCTTTGGGTGCGGATGCTGAATCCGCCCTCCTGTGGTCGGTGCGTAATCCTGGCCGGGAAAACGAGCGGCGACAGTGAGGCGTTCCTTCGTCATCCAAAATGTGACTGCCGCAATATCCCATCCAGCGAATCCATTGCCGATGACGTGCGTGTTGATCCGAATGCCTATTTTGGCTCGCTGGATGAGTCGGCTCAGGTGAAGTTGATGGGCTCGCAAGCGAACGCCCGTGCCATGCGAGACGGTGCGGATCTGAACCAGATCATCAACGCCTACCGCAAGAGTGGTGGCGTTAGGTCCGCGCAGGTCCACGGTCGAAACATCAAGTACACCACTGAAGGCACCACGCGCCGCGGTTACGCCTACTCGCAGATGAGTAAAGCCCAGTACGTCAAGGCTCAGGGCGAGGCGCGCAAGCGTTCCGGTAACTCGAACCGCTACGCGACCCGGCTGAAATCCCCTCGGATGATGCCAGAAACGATCTACGAAGTAGCCAAGGGCCAGGCGGACGCTAAGCGTCTGCTGAGCCTCTACGGATGGATCTAACCCCAATTTTCCCGCTGGCGCGACGCCAGTAGGGTCACGATCCGCGATGGATCAAATGGAAGGAATATCGATGTCAGAACCAGCAGTAGAACCGGCCGCACTCGAACCAGCACAGGGCGAGCCTGCTGTGGAACTTGGCGACGGCGGGGTTAGTGCGCTCAAGGCCGAACGTGCCCGCGCAAACAGTGCCGAGAAGGCGACAAAAGCCTTGCAGGCCCAGCTGGACCAGATCAACGCGGAGAAGTTGACCGACATTGAAAAGGCGACCCAGCGGGCGACTGAGGCGGAGAAGCGCGCAACCGCTCTTGAGCAGACCGCGCTCCGACAGAAGGTGGCCCTTACGAAGGGCTTGCCTGCTGACCTCGTGGACCGCTTGCGCGGCGACGACGAAGACAGCTTGACCGCCGATGCGGACTCGCTGCTTGCGCTGCTGAGCACTCCGACATCACCCCGGGCTGATCCATCACAAGGCGCTAAGCCTGCAGCCCATGCACTCAACGGCGACCCGTTGTTGGGTGCTTTGAAAAGCAAGCTCGGTATCAACTAGATACCCCCTCTTTTAGGAGCATAAAATGGCGATTACCGCCGCAACAACCACCGGTGATTTTTCCGGTTTCCTGAACCGCGATCAGTCGGCGGCAATCTTCGAGCGCGCCGCACGGTCCTCGGCCGTCCAGCAGCTTTCGCCGCAGATCCAGCTGGGCGCCAACGGCCAGTCCATCCCCATCGTTACCGGCAAGCTTTCCGCCGGCTGGGTTGCGGAAGGCGCGCAGAAGCCCGCGTCCAAGGGCGCTCTGGCGCTCAAAAACATGGACCCGAAGAAGATCGCGACCATCGCGGTGGTCTCCGCCGAAGTTGTTCGCGCAAACCCGGGCAACTACATGAACATCATCAAAAATCAGGTTGGCGATGCGTTCGCTACCGCGTTCGATGCTGCAGCTCTGCATGGCACCGCATCCCCGTTCAGCACCTTTGTTGCTCAGACCACGAAGTCGGTGGAGCTGGGTACGTCCGTGCAGACTGCCGGCGGGATCCACGGCGATATCAACGCTGGCCTCTCCCTGCTGGTGAATGATGGCAAGCGCCTGTCCGGCTTCGCGCTGGATGACCGCTTCGAGCCGCTTCTCAACGGAGCAGTGGACGCTGCAGGCCGCCCGATCTACATCGACTCACCGGTCGTTGAGAACGCCGGCCCATTCCGCCAGGGTCGACTGCTGGGGCGCTCCGCTTTCATCGGCGAAGGTGTCTACAACGCAACGGGCTCCGTCTTGGGATTCGGTGGCGACTGGTCGCAGACCGCGTGGGGTGCTGTTGGCGGAATCTCCTACAAGGTGTCCACCGAGGCCACGGTCACGATCAATGGCGAGCTCGTCTCACTGTTCGAGAACAACCTCGTTGCCATCTTGGCTGAGGCCGAGTACGGCTGGCTGGTCAACGACCCGCAGGCGTTCGTGGAATACGTGAACGTCACGCCGTAATGCCGCGCTTGACTGACCCGGCGAAGGGGACGGTGGTGCGTTGCGAGGGAGACCTTGCGGCGCACTACCTGTCCCTGGGCTGGACCGATGCTGAGGCAAAGGTTGAGCCGGTCAAGGTGACTCCGGAAAAGCCTAAAACTACTCGACAGCGAAAGTAAGGTGGTGCGGTCGTGGCTGAACTAGCTACATGGCAAGACGTGCAGTCGCGTCTACTTGGCCGCACGCTTACCGTCCCCGAGCAAGACACGGTCACCGTTTGGATCGGGGATCTGGAGTCGGACATTCGACTTCGGATCCCCGATGTGGACGACCGGATCTTGGAAGATCCCAACTTCGGCAACAGGATCAAGCGAGTTATCACTGCAGTGGTGAAGCGCGTACTGGACAATCCGAAGGGGTTGCGCCAGTCCACGGTATCCATTGATGACTACTCGCGAACCGAAACCGTGGACACGACCGGATCTTCCGGCGTGTTGGGGTTCTCTGATCTTGACTGGGCGGAGCTGCTGCCGATCACTTCTGGTGACGCTTGGACAATCATGCCATTCGGGGCGCCGGGATAATGGGCGAATCATTCACTGCCGCGGCCGCCGTGCTGCAGGGACGTGAGGCCGCCGAGTCCCTGATGACTGATGCTGGCACTGTTCATCGACCAGGCCCGGAGGTGACTGATCCTGATACAGGTGTCGTTACCCCGGGCTTGGTCGAGGTCTACGACGGTGCGTGCAAGGTCCAAGGCGCGACAGCCCAAGCCGCCTCTCCGGAGGCTGGTGGTCATGCGTATGTTGTCGAGTCGTTGCAGCTGCACTTTCCGGTGTCGTCGCAACTCAAAATCGATGACGTGGTGACTATTACCGCTTCGCCGATGGATCCGGATTTGGTTGGCCTCAAGTTCCGGCTCGTGGAGTTGGCTCGTGGGACTTTCCGGACCGCGGACCGTTGGAACGTGGAACTGGTGGTGAAGTAGTGGTTGGTTTTTCCATTACTGGAGCTGATGGTTTGGCGAGGTTCGGTGATGACCTCGGCAAGGTGGCATTGAGAGCGTTGTTGGATGTTGACAAGGTGCTCGAAAAGGGTGCGTTGAACATCAAGAACGACTTGGTTGCCGGCGTGAGTGGCTCGACGCACTTCAAGGGAATGGCTGGCTCGATCGACTATGAGGCCACGCACGGTGCTGGTGGTTTGTCTTATGAAGTCGGACCCAACAAGGCGAAGCGTGGTGGTGCGCTTGGAAATATCTACTATTTCGGCACTAGTCGTGGTGGCGGTCATGGCGATCTTGAGGGGCCGTTGCTGCGTGAGGCTCCAGGTCTTGAGTCGCATCTCGATAAGGCGTTGGGGCGGATGGTGGCTGGCTTGTGAGTATTCATTCTGAGTTCGTGGCTCGGCTTTCTATGTTGTCGTCTGGCGCGCCTGTTCATGATGGTTCGGTTCCGGCGACACCTTCTTTCCCTTATGTCCTGGTTACGTCGTTCATTCCGCGTGCTGGTGAGCGCTCGCTGGCTCGGTCGGTTCATTCACGAGTGGAGCGTTGGCGTACGACGATCACGGGCGCGAATAGCACTTCGGTGCGTATAAATGCGTTAGCTGTTGTTGCGGTCCTTGAGGGGGCTCGTATTGGCGGTTTTCGTGTGGAGCGTGTGCCTGACGACTTCCCGATTTGGGAGGACACGGATGTGACGATGAGTGGCAAGCATCCGCACTACACGATCCTTGAGTGGCGTGTGACCATCTAACAATTCCCTAAGCCTTGGCCTTCTGGTCGGGGCTTTTTCTATGCCCGAAAGGTGGTGGTCCTGTGGCGTTCATTCGTGTTCGTGACAAGGAAACCCGTCATGAGTTTGATGTGCCGGATTCTGACTGGCGCATTGAGGCTGGCCTGTTTGAGCAGGTCAAGCCGTCTACATATCCGCCGGTTGCGATTCCGCGTCCGGCTCACAGTTTCGTTGCATCAAAAGGTGTGGCGTCGAAGCCGTCTGTGGCGGCAGAAACCAAGGAGGCCAAGTAAATGGCTGAAATTCCGGGAACTCCCGCAGATGGCAATGTTGGCGTTTGGCTTGCCCCTGCAATTGCTGACACGACCAAGCCGAAGCTCACCGAGTTGAGTGCTGGCACCGTCGTGGACATCTCCTGCTACTTGACTTCGGACGGTTACACCACGTCCCTGGATCAGCAGGTCGTCACTGATGAGCGCTTGTGCTCGGTGGAAACGTTTGAGCAGCCGGGCCGTGTGTCCCGCTCGCTTGATGTGATCTACGTGGACAACACGAACAGCCCGAATGCGACCACGGCAAACAAGGCCAAGGACACTCTGGTGCCTGGCTCTGTTCACTACGTGATTGTCCGTCGCGGCAAGGCGTTCGACACTCCGCTGGCGGTGGGCGACAAGGTGACAGTGACGCCGATCAAGGCCGGCGAGTACAACGACATGCCGCCCGAGGCTAACTCGATGCTCAAGACCGGGCAGAAGTTGTTCATCACTGAGCGTACGCAGTCGAACGTCGCCATCGTCGCCTAGCTTCGCCCTTTTGTCCTCGTGTGCGCCCTGCCCTGGTGGGGTGCAGGGCGCACACGGCTTTACCCCACTGAAGCCCACCCCAAAAACTTTAGGAGTCCGTTGTGGCTATTTCGATCAAGCGTGCCGAGCGCCGCGTGTCCCTTTGCCTTGATGGCGAGCTGTTCGCCAAGTATGAGGCGGCCGAGGAAGCGTTGCGTGAAGCGCGGCTCAAGTCGGCAACTGATGGCCGCATGAATGGAGGCGTTGCGGCCGCTGAAAAGAAAGTCTTTGAGCTGTTCGAGGCGCAGAAGGCCGCATCAGTGACGTTCCTGTTGCGCGCTCTGCCTCGCGCAGAGTGGGATGCGCTCGGTGAGGCTCACCCGGCGCGCGAGGATAACGAACTTGATACTGAGTACGGGTTCAACACGTCAACGATCTTCGATGCGGCTTTGTCACTGGAGAAGCCGGTGACCATTGTTCGCGTAACTGATCACGAGGGCGTGGACCAGCAGTTCAGGCCTTCCGAATGGGCTGCACTTTCGGCCGACATGTCGAAGGCGCAGCATGGCCCATTCCAGGTGGCGGTGAACCTCTTGAATGGCGGGGTCAACGAGATCCCTTTTTCGCACACCGCATACAAGAGCAGCCAGGGTTCCGCCGCGAAGTCGAAGTAGCTAGGTCGCTCGGCATCTCTCATCGGAAGTTTCGTGGGTGGATGCCGAGCGATCCTGCTGAGTCTGAGTGGTCAGATTTGGAGCAGGACAAGATGCTGGCACTCGCTCACTATGAGTCTTTACTTTGCCCGTTATGCGGCGGGCCTATGGCGGTGTGTACCGATCCGGAGAATGAGGGCAAGTTCAAAACTGATCCTCCGACGCGCTGTCACAAGACCACATCGGCGGCAATGGCTCGTGAGGACTTTGACCAGCGTAAGCATTCACAGGCGCTACTTCTCAGTACTCATTTATCAAGGCCGGCTTCATAGGTTGCTTGGGCGATTGCGGCTGTTTTCTGGAATCGGCCTAGCAGCATGAGCAGGATGCCAACTGGCACGCCCAGCAGTAAGAGCAAGTTCCCTCCGTTGAGTGCCGCGACGATGCCTAGTGCGGCGCAGGCGACGGTGAGGAAGCTGCCTAGCGCGTAAGTCGCGTTCCCGGTCTTGGTGATGGCCTTCTGATCCGCTGTTTCTTTTTGTGTTGTCATGCCTTCGATCCTATCGGAGGCCATTCTTTTTGGAGGCCATATGTCAAGGACCGTAAAGCTCACGTTGCAGGCTGAGGTTGGGGCTTTCAAGCGGGACATGCTTGTTGCTGCTGGGGCTGCTCGCAAGGCTGCCAAGGAGACTGAAGCGGCGGGGCTCAAGGCTAGTTCTGGAATTGGCAAGCTGAACCGTGTTGCGAACATGCATGAGAAGGCGTGGGGTCAGGTTTCCACGGGCCTCATGGTTGGTGGTGCGGCGGCTGCCGCTGGCGTTGGTCTGGTAACGAAGGCTGCCATTGATTGGGAGTCGGCGTGGACCGGCGTCAAGAAGACTGTTGATGGCACGCCGGAGCAGTTGGGGCAGGTTGAGGATGGCTTGCGTGAGCTTGCCCGGACCTTGCCGTCTACCCATACTGAGATTGCCGCGGTCGCCGAGGCCGCTGGGCAGTTGGGCATCAAGACCGGTGATGTTGTCGGCTTTACGAAGACGATGATTGACCTTGGGGAAACAACCAACCTATCAGCCGAAGAGGCCGCAACAGGGTTGGCGCGTTTCTCCAACATTATGGGAACCTCTGCATCTGATGTTGACCGCCTCGGTTCAACACTTGTTGGATTGGGCAACAACTACGCCACGACTGAAGCCGAAATCTTGGACATGTCCATGCGGCTCTCTGGCGCTGGTAGGCAGATCAACCTTTCCGAGGGTGAAGTGCTCGGCCTATCGGCTGCTATGTCCTCGGTTGGCATTGAGTCCGAGGCTGGAGGCACCGCCATGTCAACGACTATGAAGAAAATCGGCAAGGCTGTCGATTCTGGCAGTGGGGCCCTTGACTCGTTCGCCGAAGTTGCGGGCATGTCCGCTGAGCAATTCTCCACGCTGTGGAAGGATGACGCGGCAGGAGCTCTTGAGGCGTTTGTCGGCGGGCTCGGCAAGGCTGGTGAATCCGGTGAATCCGTGAACGCCATCCTGACAGACCTTGGCATTACTGGCATCCGTGAAGCTGACGCGCTACTGCGCCTGTCGTCCGCCGCTGGCATCATGGGCGATGCTATGGCACAGGGCAATGTGGAGTTTGAGGCCAACAACGCTCTGCTCGAAGAAGCAGACAAGCGATACAGCACTACCGAGTCGAAGATCAAGGCCGCATGGTCGAGCATCCAGGACGCGGCGATCACCGCTGGTGGTGTACTGCTGCCAATAGTCGCTGGTATCGCAGATGGTGCTGCTGGTATTGCTACAGCATTTTCGAAGATCCCCGCACCTGTCGCGGGCGCCCTGACTGTCATGACCGGGTTCCTTGGTGTTGGCGCGTTGGTTGCTGGCGTGGGCATGAAGATGATTGGGTCGTTCACTTCCACGGTGGGAGGGCTCAGGGCCTTGGGCCTTGAGTTTCCTGGCCTGACCGGGAAGATGGAGAAGTTTGGTAACGCTGCACCGGGCATCGCGAAGAAGTTTGCGAAGTTTGCTGGTGCGGCTATCGCCATTGGGGCCGTTACTGTTGCCATTGCAAAGCTGGCCGAAGCATCCTACATGTCCCAGATTGACGATGGCATGGGCCGCGTCGATCTGGCTATGGCCAAGATCATCAGCAGTGCGCCTGACGCCGGGGATGCGCTTGACGGGCTATTCAAGAACAAGTCTGGCGAAGGTATCACTGGCGACATTGACAGCCTCGGCAGCGCAATTGACCGAACGTTCAACAAGACTGCTGGTCAAAAGTTTAACGACTGGGGTGAAAACCTTGTCACCTCCACCACTGGCGTGAAGGGCTCCTTGGCAATCACCGAGGAAGCTTTTGGGCGTATCGATAACTCACTTGCTGATCTTGTGAATAGCGGGAATGTCGCGGGGGCTAAGGATGCGTTCGATGGCATTGGTGCGAAGTTTGTTGAGCAGGGTCGAAGCCTTGAAGAGGCTAAGGAAATGTTCCCCGGCTACGCCGACGCATTGGCTGGAGTGGCTGCCGAGGCCGTCAATGCTGGCACTGGACTGAATGCCGCTTCCGGGGCAGCTGGTGGCCTGGCTAAGGCGTTTGTGCCGAGTGACGATATGGCGAAAGCGCTGGAAGAAGTTGGCCTTGCTGCTGACGGCACAGTGTCAAGCTTGGCGGCATACACGGACGCGTTGTTCGCTTCTGGTCTTGCCGTCATGTCTTCCAAGGAAGCAGCGTTCGGGTGGGCCGACAGCCTGCGCGACATGGGCGACAAGATCAAGGAAGTCACCAAGGAGCAAGGCAAGCTCGGCCCCGCACTGAACAAGGGCATGACTGATTTCAATGAGAGCACTGACAGTGGCAAGGCTGCGCTGGAACTGTTCAACGGGACCGTGCGGGAAGGCTTGTCTGTAGCTTCCACTTTTGCGAACGATACAACGAAGTCGCAGAAGGATGTTCAGGCACAGCTCGAATCCACCTACAAAGCTGCATATGACACTGCTCGCGGTTTCGATGTCAGCAAGGAAGCTGCGACCGGGTTGGCGCGTGAGGCCTTGCAGATCCCCGATGGCGTTGACATCAAGACATGGATGAGCGACGAAGCGTTGCGTATGGCCGAAGCGATCACTGGGCAAGTCTTGGCCATCCCTGATGGCACTGAAATCAAGGTGCTGGTCACCGAAGATGGCACTGTTGCGCTGACTCAGGGACAGATTGACGCCATCAAGGGTCAGACGGTTGGCGTGGAAGTTACCGACGAAGGGACGGTTCTAACCACTCAAGGCAAGATCGATGGCGTTACTGATGGTGACGCGAAGATCCTTGTTGGCGAAGACGGAACCGTTTCCATCGTTCAAAGCAAGATCGGTGGCGTGAAAGACGGATCGGCAACCGTCAACGTGGGCGAGAACGGCGTGAATGCCGTACAAAACGCCATCAATTCCATCAAGGGCAAGTCTGTAACGATCAACGCGACTTACCAAACCCATGGAACGCCATTCAAGGCGGCACTATCGGTCATGCCTGGTGGCAAGGCTGCCGGCGGGCGAGTCGAAGGGCTTGCGTCCGGCGGCCGGGTTCCTCGCACGGGCCTCGGAACCGACAAGGTCATGGGAGTCAATGCCGATGGCATCCCGCATGTCAGGGTCGACGACCGAGAATGGGTAATCAATCGCAGATCATCGGATAAGCATGACGGCCTGCTCAAGATGATCAATGAGGATGACCCTCGGGTCCAGCAGCTCAAGAGCATGCTGGGATATGCAAAGGGCGGTCGTGCTGGCGCTGCTGAGAAGAAGGTCACCGGCCTCAAGCGGGCGTACGAGAAGATCGACGGGAAGAAAGATAACCGGCCTCGGAAGCTTGCTGCGAAGTGGGCGTACGAGGACGCGAAGAAGGAACTTGCCGCGATCAAGGCGGGCGACAAGAAAGCCGAAGCCGCCGCCAAGAAGACCGCTTCGGAGCGAAAGAAAGCGGCCGACAAGGCCGAGGCCGCCCGCAAGAAGGCGGCCGAGGATGAGAAGGCCCGTCAGGGTCGCCTGTCTGATTCGCGCCGGGAGTTGGGTACGGATCTGCGCCGCGGGAATATCACCGATGCGTTCACGTCAGGATCCGGTCTTGGGCAGATTGACAAGCTCTACGACGCATCCCGGAACAAGGACTATTCGAAGAGCAAGCGGCAGGGATTGGCTCGGGATGCGAAGGCACTTGAGAAGTCCTTGACGATCCTGACGAAGAAGTCTGAGGGGTTGAAGGTTGCTCTGGAGTCTGCCACGAAGCAGGCTGATGAGTTGCGTTCGGTTCGGGATTCTGTGGCCGGGGATCTGCGTGGCGAGTTCTCGTTGTCGGGAATGCTTGGCGATGCGCGTAGGGATCTTGGGGCGGCACCGGTCACGGCTGGCAGTATTGGGCAGCGGGCGAACAAGATGGCCCGCAACATCGAGATCTTCGCGGGCCGGCTGAACAAGCTCCGAAAGATGGGCTACGGCGAGACGATCATCCAGGAAGTCGCGGGATTGGGCACGACGGACGGCACGATTGTCGCCGGCGTGCTGATGAACGCGACCAAGGGCGAGAAGTCTTCCATCGTCGGTGCTTACAAGCGCCTGGACACCGCCTCGGGCAAGGCTGGCCAGTACGTCACCGAGTCAATGTACAAGGGCGGGCTGGATGCTGCTGACGGGCTCGTGAAGGGGCTTGAAGCGAAGACCAAGACTGTCGAGGATGCTTTCTACCAGCTGGGCAAGAAGGGCGAGAAAGCGTTCCGTAAGTCTTTGGACATGCATTCACCATCGCGCACGCTGGCAATTGCTGGTGGCGATGCGGTGGACGGTTCGGTGCTGGGCGTGGATCGGAACCGGCACAAGCTTGAGTCAGCAATGTTTGGGCTCGGGAAGGCTGGTGAGGCTGCGTTCGATATGCAGCCGGCTTTCTCAATCCCGCCATCGGCTGAGGTTGCTCGGTACGCCGCGCAACCGGCTCATGGTGGCGGCGTGGACACTCAGGCCATCGCCGACGCGGTGGCCGGTGCCATTGCCAGCTACCAGCCCATCGTCAATATCGACGGCCGCAAGTTCTACGGTGTGATGCAAGCGGCTAACCAGCAAGCGCGCAGGCGCTAACAAATCGTGTGGCGGGCCATTCGTGGCCCGCAACACTCATGCCCTAGGAGGCTTCATTGTCGGTTTACTTGGGCCAACTCGGGCGGATGGCTGAACTCAAATGCCCGTCCTCGCAGCAGGTGCAGGCCGAGGATCTAACATCGTTCGGCACCACGCTGGGCGGCCGTCGCAAGGCGCAAGTGGTCCCGGGATCACCGAGCCGTACGTGGTCTGCCCAGCTCTCGGATGCTTCCACCCCGGATCAGGTGGGTGCGGTCATGGCGTTCATCAACGGCGAGTGGGGCAACGGCCCGTTCATCTGGGTCTCGGCCGATGCGCCGGGGACCAACATGCTTTCCCCGCGGGTGTCGGCATGCGACCCCGCCGAGAAGTGGGGCGTTGTCAGCATGGGTGCACCCTTGCTGGTGGGCGGGGCGTGGGCGGGGCGTTCGTATGTGGCGAACGGTTCCCCGAACATCTTCTTCGGCACCCAGGGCCCGGGCGCTTCGGCTCCCGGTGAGCAGGTTCCAGTGCTCCCTGGGCAGCCGGTGACGGGGTCGGTCCATCTGGTGGGGGCGGGTGGCTATTGCCGGATCGCGTTCTACACTGCCGCGGATGCGCTGATCTCCCAGTTCAATTCGACGGTGCTCGGGAACGCGGGCACGGCCACCCGGTCATGGGTGACGGCACTGGCTCCGGCGAATGCTGTCTCGTGCCGAGTGCTGGCCATCGGCGCCACGCAGGCGGCACGCCCGGCCCTTACTTGGTCTGACGCCCTCCTGCCGTGGGCGGACGGGCAGGGCTGCCCCAAGGCAGTCATCCACGGCGCATCCCGCGACCTGGTCATGGCCTCCCGCGATCCCCGCGGCGGCCGGTACTCAAATCTTGGATTCACGGTTACGGAGGTGGGCTAAATGCAGGCAGGAACACTCGTTGATTCCGATGTGAAGGCGTACACCTCCCGCGTGCTGGTGAACGGTGTCCAGCGTCCGCACAAGAAATGGTCCGTGGACCGGGAGCTGTCCGGCGACCTGCCCGCGCAGGTGGTCTCCGTCTCGGGCATCACGCAGGCCACTGGGACCATTGAGTGGGCGGCCGAGTCCAACCTTGACGACGGGTCATCCAACCCGTGGAACAAGTCCACTGGTTGGATCCCGTCCAAGGGTGACCGGGTGGAGATCTTCGCGGGCGACGGGACGACGGAGTGGAAGCAGTTTCACGGCGTCATTGACCGTACCACCGGAAGCATCGGCGGCGGCTTCCAATCCACGCTCATTGACGACTATGACAAGCTGTCCGTCCCTGTTTCCCACGCGGCAATGCTGCGGGTCATGCCACCACTGGCATCGGACGGTTCGGAGCCGTACCGATCGGCAGGGCTTCACCCGCTCTACTATGTGGATCGGGCGCTACGGACGGCGGGCTTCTATTGCACGCCGCGCCGCGAGAACGATGCCGCACTTTATGTTCCGTTGCAGGGTTCCCGCTGGCCGCACTACGGCAACCTGAAATCGTCTACCGATTTCGCCAACACGGTCACGCCGTGGGGGCTGGGTGCGAGGGATGGCACGGCTTCATGGCTGCCCGCCTCCACTAAGACGATGAGTGCTGCCACGCAACTGACGCTGATGGTTGCGCCCGGACACGCTTCCACCACTGATGTGTTCCTGGACTATGGCAGCGCGACCGACCACTTACGGCTTTCCGTGAACAGCGCCCGTGTCGCCATCTCCCTGAAGAACGGGGCGGAAGTCTGCCGGGTCAGCCTCGGCGCGGCAACACTGGTGAGCATGCTCGCCAAAGGCGGCGCGATCACCCTGCGCACCGAGCTCGGTGCGGAAGCATCCGGGGCGTTCACCGCATCCGGATCCGCAATGTCACTTGTGCGGCTAAGCGCCGGCGCGAACTCTAGCGTCGCGGGCTTGCAGGTCAGCCACCCTGCCATCGCCTCACACGACCACTTTTCCACTCGCTGGATCCCGTCCGCCGTGCTGGACACAACCAGCTTGCAACTCGCAGGAATCTTGGACGCCGCACCCGTTATTGAGGGGGGGCGCGCCGATGACCTGCTGGACGAAATCAACGGTTCCGTACTCGCGGGCATGTGGATTGACGAGTTGGGCGTTATGCGCTGGGCGTCATCAGACACCCTGCGGGGCAAGGCGACCGCTCGCACAGTCACCACGCTGAACGACATCCTGTCCCTGGACTGGGAAGACGGACTACTCGCCTCGGCGTCCAGCGTTCGGGTAACCGGACGAAAGCCTGCCATCACCAAGGGCCGCTGGAAGAACCTCGTGCTGGCTCGTGGCGGCGGCGACACGATGAAGTCCGGCGACGAACTCACCATCGTGCTGGAGCCCGAATCTGATGAGGACTGGATCAACCCCTCGGGAGACTTCATCGAAGTTGGCGGATCCGGCGGGATCTGGGGGTCGTACAACAACCCTTCCTACTCAGCCACGGGACTGTACTACTCGGCGGACGGCGGAACAACGACCGTTGCCGGCCTGACTTGCACGATCACCACGCAATCCGTGGGCCTGCAAAAGTTCCTGGTCAAGTACATGGCCGGAACGTGGCCCTCGGATGTGGAGGGGGTCGTGGCCACCTCGCCCACCGCCGCCACCCTGTGGCCGAAGAACCGCAACCAGGACCTTCCCCGGCTTGTGGGTCGCGGGAAAGTTCAGTGGATGGATGAGGAAGTCACCGCGACGGGTGCTGGCGGTCCTGGTCCGGCGCTTGTGCATGACGCGGGATACTGGGCCAACCGCACGGATAGCACCGAAATGTTGGACCGGTACGCGTCCTACTTGCAGTCTCAGACCGCAACGCCGAAGCCAACGATCACAGGGTTGGAGATTGTTTACGATCCGCGGTTGCAGCTCGGGGACGTGATCACCATCGACTCCCCGGATCTCATGGGCATCAACATCACCGCGCTCATCGTGGGGATCAGCAACAGTACTGGCGGAACGTTCGCCCAGTCGCTATCCGTGCGGATCATCACGGCGACCTCCACGTTCCAGACCTTCGCGGAGTTCAACGCGGCCATGCCCGGCTCCAAGGTGACGTTCCAGCAATGGGACGCGCTGGGCCCGAAGCCGCAAACGTTCGCCGGTTTCAACACCAACATCTAACCGCATCCACGGATACCCCCTGCCGAATGGTGAGGGGGTATTCGTCCTGCCCAAGGAGGCACCCTTGCCCGACTACACACCCAATGGGCTCCTGTTCCCCGCGTCCGGTGACGACATCAAGAACACCACATCGGCCTCCGCGCTGGCCGACCTGCTCAAGGCCATGGCCTTCTCTGCGGACCTGGCACTGACCAAAGAAGCGGACGCCCGCACCCGCGGCACCCAGCTCACCACCGAGCACCTTGACACGATCACCGCGCCGGGGAACTACTGGGTCCGCACTAATGCCGAAGCGGTGCCAGAGAAGGGTTGGCCGTTCCCTGCCTACGGGAATGTGCGGGTTCTTCCTGAATCTGCGAATGATGCCAACATTACGCAGATAGTCATACCGTCTCAGCGGTGGGCCACGGGGTGGGCTATGCGTTCCCGGTATAACACTGTCTGGGGCGCTTGGGCGTTCTTCCGTCCATCCGATGCGGTGGCGGCCGATGCGGTGGCGGCGGCCAAGGCGTCTATTTCCGCGACCCCGGGCGGTTCCGGGTTCAAGGTCGTCCCGTTGGCTCTGACGTTGGGGCAGACGGGTGCAGATGCGCCGACTACCCGGTGTGTTCGATTCCCCTTGACTTTCGCAGCCCCTATTCCGCGGTTCCGCGTGCACATCCGCAACTGGAATCCGCGACTAGGGCTCATCCGAACAGGCGCCGTGAACTTCACTGGCCTGTGGCTGGGCAAGCATGCGGGCAATGGAGCATTTACCGCAGCACCGACACAGCTACGTGGAGGATTCGCTACCCCGGAAGACGGTTCCGAGTGGGTGTCAGCATGGTTCAATTCGCCCATTGGCCAAGGTGATTACCTGCTGTCCTACGGGTACACCGCACCAGCAGCGCCTTATGCACTGGTGGGTGGCTCGTGGCAGTCCGCGACACCGGCCGACGCGGCATTGACCGCACCAACGGTGACCCGCGCTATCTCGGCAGGGTTCGATGTGTGGATTGAAGCTGAAACCCCGGCAACCACCCCGGTCGTGGGCATGCTGGGCGACTCCCTGTCGTGCGGTGTTGGGGCGACGCTTCCTGTCTACGATTCGGTGATCAGTCAGTACGCCCGCAAGACCGGCGCACTGCCATACCACTTGGCCGCATCCGGTGATTCGATGAGCGGGATGATTGCAGTCAACCCGGGCAAGGTGACCCGCTGGGCCAACTTGGCTAAGCCTGATTCGATTCTCTGGGGGCTGGGGTCAAATGACTTGGCCGATGCTACCGACCTAGCGACCATGCAGGCCCGGTTCCTCGCCCTGTTGCCGACTATCCAAGGAATCAGCCCAAACATCTACCTCGCGGACATTATGCCGCGTGATGGATGGGCTCCGGGCAGCGTCAACGAGACGGTGCGCCGCCTGTACAACAACTGGCTACGCACATTGCCCGGTGGTGCTCGCGACGTGTTTGCATTCGCCACATCCATCAGTACCGATGATGAGACGATCACGCCAGCCTACAACGCAGACGGAACGCACCTGAACACCTTGGGTTACACCAAGAACATGGAAGCCCTCGTGCGTCCACTGTCGGCAAGTCCTACGCGGGATACGGGCGTGCAGGACATCACTTCGCTGGTTGCCGCAGGCTCCATCTCATCAGGCACAATAACGTTCCAACATAAAAACGGGTGGAACGCAATCACCATGAACAACGTCAAGCTCGCCAAATCCGGAACCGTGAACTTGCTCCCGAACAATAGCCCTTCTCTGAAGCCTTGGGCTCCCGGTGTTGATGGAATCAATGCTGGAGAGGTCAACGAGAATCTAGCCCTTGGATCAGCCGGGACGGACTCGCGCCGACTCAACCTGAACTACACCGGGGGCATGAGCGTCTATGGCGGGGTCACTGATGACGTGGTAAACGGAACACTAATCTGGCCCATGAACCGGACCCTGCCATAGCCGGCAAATAGCCCAACCCAAGCGCCCCGTGTGGAGGCGCATTTTTTATGCCCTCCACACGGAGCCCAATTCCTCCCGAAAGGCACCCATGCCCGAATCCAAGGCGGTGACTCGATGCTCGCAGAAATCCCCTGGCAATCCCTCGGAGGGCTAACCCCGTACGGACTCCTCATGCTCGCCATCTGGCTGATTCTTACTGGCCGTCTCGTTCCGAAGAACATCTACGACGTAATGGTGAAAGCCAAAGAGCATTGGCGGGATGCGGCGGAAACGTTGAAAGAAACCAATGCGGTCCAGGCTCGCACCATCGAGAAGCAAACGATGGTCGGTGAGTCCGTCATCAAGGTCATGGGTGCCGTTCAGGATGCGCGGGACGGTGATGGCTCATGAGGTGGATGCGCCGTTTCCGGCCGTGCCCGGATGATGCGAAGGACGCGTTGGCGGCAAAGATCGAAGCACGGGTTGACCACAAGGCCGCGTTAGATCGATATGCGGACGCCGAGAAGCAATCAGTGAAGCTTGAGCAGATCAATCACCGCAACCATTTCAGCGAGAGCCTGTCCAAGGCATTCCGGGAAAGGCCCCTATGACTATCCAGCCCTTGACCGGGATCCTGATACTGCTGATGTGCCTATCTACCGTTGGCGTGATGATCGGCTGGCATGTGATCACTCGGGGGGTGTGGCGGCAGCACGCGGCTGGACGCGCACTCATGGGATTGCTGGCCACCCAGTCGGCAATCACCGGCCTGGCGACCGCGAGCAGTTTCTTCCCGGAGTTCCCCGGCCGCGCACACGTCTACCTCACGCTCTACGTCCTGCTCATCGGGTCCGTCTGGTGGATCGGCTGGACCATCTTCCGAGAGCAACACCGCAAACGCTAAACCACCAATCACTCGCAAACCCAAGCACCCGCACACCGGGTGCTTTTTTCATGCCCTGGAGGCACCCAATGGCCATAACCCGAAACGGATGGGACGTCTACAAGTCCTACTCGAACCTGAACCTCGTTGACTTCCCATGGGTCACCGGCAAGGTCCGCGGCGGCGATCACTTCGTTGTCCTGGACTACATCGCCCGACGCATCAACAACGAGGTCGAGAAGATCATCAAGGCCCACTCGTGGGGCCACAACCCACGTCCCGTCCGTGGCTACACAAACGTGTGGTCGGAGCACGCTACGGGCACAGCGTTCGACTTCAACGCACCCAAGAACGGTCTCGGCGTCCCCATCACCCGCGCATTCAGCGCGGCACAGATTGCGCGTATCCGACAAATCATCAAGGACGTGCGCGGCGCTGCACGCTGGGGCGGCGAGTGGTCCCGCCCGGACGGCATGCACATCGAGCTGATAGGCGGCAACGCGAAGATCAAGGAAGTGGCCAACCTGATCCGCGCCGGCAAGCTCCCCAACTCCGGCACCGTGGGCGATGTGAAGCCCGCGACCCCATCGAAGCCCAAGCCGATCGCCCCGAAGCCCGCGACAGGCGCATGGCCCAACAAGCCCCTGCCCGTCACCGACGCGCACACCAAGGCCTCAGACCAGGCATGGCGCGACCTCATGGCCGCCATCGACTACACCGACAAGTCACTCGGCAAGAACCTCCAGACGTGGCTCTCCGAACTCGAAGACCCGCGCACCGGACGCGGCTACTACGACACCAGCAAGTGGCGCATTGACGGCGACTTCTCCAACGAGTCCATCAAGGCTCTCCAGCGGAAGCTGTACGACACCGAGGACGCGAACGGCAAGCGTCTTTACAACGGCAAGGCCGATGGCAAGCGCGGTGCGCTGACCGTCCGCGCCGAAATCGGATATCTCAACCTCCCCGCCAACCGCGGCACCAAGTAAGGAAACGCTCATGCTCATAAGCATTCTTCGAACCATCGTCCCCGCGCTGTGGGGTTCTGTCATCGGCTGGGCGCTAACCCTGTTGCCGGTGTTGGAGCCGCTGCGTGCCGATCTGCTGGCCTATGGTGACTTTGCCGTGCCGGTCATTGCCGCGGTCATCATTGGCGGCTGGTACGCGTTGTGGCGCTGGCTGGAACCACTACTGCCGGACTGGCTGACTCGCATCCTGCTCGGATCTGCCAAGAGCCCTGTCTATGTTGAATCGAATGGCCGCCACGAGGCAACCGACGGCTACCCGATCAGTGGCGAGCACGAGTCGACCAGCCGCACCGAATAAAACTAGCCCCCGAACCAAACGGTTCGGGGGCTATCGGTGCTTAACAAGGTAGAATAGAAATATTAAAGCCCCCGCGAATGCTTGCAACATTCCGAGGGCGTGATCAGACCAACTTTAGACAGGTGTCCGATATGGATAACAATACACGTTTCAGCGCAGACAATCGATTCTCAATCATTCCCCACTGGGTTATATTCTCCGGAATCAGTAGCACTGCAATTCACCTCTACGCCGTGATTGCGAAGTATGCGGACAATAACACCGGTCAAGCATTCCCGGCGCGCACTCGACTGGCCGAAGACCTTGGCAAGAGTGTAGATACGATCGACCGAACCGCCAAGGAATTGGTCAAGGTCGGTGCCCTCAAGGTTTCTCGCCGAACTCGCAGGGACTCCAAAGAGAACTACTCCAACCTCTACACGCTGATTACGGCAAATCCGAACGCGCCACAGATCCCAGATGTGATCGAAGTTGATCCCGATGAGGTGGCCGCACCCATGCGGCTAGGTAGCCGTACGGATGCGGCAGTAACTATACCCACTGAACTACACCCAACTTCTTACACTGGTGTGATCACACCACAGTCTTCCACGTCGAATAAATCCGACACCCCTTTCACGTCCGAGCAAAGCCCAGACGACGCAATGGCAAAGTCTTCGACCGACCAAAAGACCGCGATCAAACCAACACCAGGAAACCTTGGAGAATGGCAGAGAGCCGAACTACGAGACTCACTTCGACTCGTGGGATACACGCTCAAGCAAGGACACAAATTCCATGACGATCCAGTGCAAAAATGCTGGGACCGATTCAATGAATTCTTGCGCCTGCATCTCGGTGACGACGCATATGAAACGTACTTCGAAGACATGCTCGTCAACGGCAAGTGGACTGTTAGCGCAAAAGTCAGCGATCCCTATCAAGCAGGCATCGAACTGAATAAGCTCATCAACACGGCACTGAGCAACTGAACACTTTGCGCCCCACCTTTCGAGGTGGGGCGCATTCGTTCGTTAAGGCTAGGGCTCGATGGCATCCACCTTCTTCTCGGGAATCACCTTCACTGACTCGATGTCGAACAGGCCGCCCATCGCGGCGCCCATCGTTAGTGCCCCACGCTTGAGCGCTTCGGGCATCAGGTGCGAGTAGATCTTCGATGTGGTGTTGATCGACTGGTGGCCCATGAGCCGGGACAAGTCGAACATTGTTGAAGGTGGATCGCCCGCCAGCATCCATGAGGCGTAAGTGTGACGCAGGTCGTGGATCCGCGGGGACTTCTTGAGGCCGTCCGCCTGCGCTGCCCTCAGTGCCGGCTTCCACGCCTTGTTGTGGAGTGCCTGCGTAGTTACCTCTCCCCCGGCCTTCATTCGGAATACTTGCCTATCGGCCGCACACGCCTGCACCTGGGGCGCAACGGCTCGGGCTAGGGCCGAGTCCATCGGAACCGTCCTGCGCGCCTGCTCGGTCTTTGGTGGGCCAATGGTGCGCCCGTTCTTGTCGTCGCGCTTCCAGGCCTTAGTGACGCGTACCGTGTACTCGCCCCCGGTATCGCTAAAGTCGCCCGGGATCAGGGCCGTGGCCTCACTGAACCGGAGTCCCGTTCCCACTAGGAACAGGATTAGGGGATGGAAGTGCCGATCTAGATGCTTGAGGACCAGGGCAAGTTCCGACTTTGTGAGGAACGTGGCCTTATCCTCGGTATGGTCTGCCTTCGGAAGCCTCGTGTGCTCGCATGGGTTATCGGCGCGGTACTTCTTGTACTGGGCCGTTTTGACGATGGAATACAGGAAGCCATGCACGTTCCCAATCGTCTTGGGTGAGAGGTCCTTGCCTCGCATGTATTGCACCCACTCAGCTACGTCCTCCTCAGTGAGAAGGTTCACTGGCATGTCGCCAAGCGTGGGGTTTATGTGGTTGACCAGCATGCGTTCATATGTGTGCATGGAGTGGACGCTTATGTCACTCAGGCGCTTGAGGTGGGTATCGGCAACGTCGCGAATCTTGGGGCTATCAGAGAACTCGGCAAGTATCTGGCGCTCGGCTTTGGTCTGATCGTGATTGCATGCTTCGAGCACGTTCTTGTACTTGATCGCATCGCGCTCTGTATCGAAAGACATGTTTGATTGCTTGCCATTTACGCGCCATTTCACTTGATAGGAAGTGATGATCCCCTTCGCGTTTTTGCGGGGTATGAGACTAGCCATGTGCCCAGTTTAATAGAGCTTGGGAACACTTTGGTTAGAAATGGGAACAGCCCCGGAAACTCTTGCGAGATTCCGGGGCTGTAACGGTCGGGCTAGCGGGATTCGAACCCAATCAAATTGGATGGTTAGAAATCCATAGCCCTTGCGCAGTCCGTTTGTGAACTGCCTCTCACTTTAGGTAGTCGCGGATCAATTCGCGGTTGGCATGGCTGGCCCGGATGGCTTCAGCGATGTTGGTATTGCCGGCCAGCAGTAAGCACAAGACTTCCTCATAGAACCCGTTCGAAAACAGGGCGAGGGGCATCACGTAGTAGACCATCAGCTGGAAGGGTATCAACCAGGTTCACTGCTCCATGGTGCCGGTACGCTCAATCACCGCATCCACGACCTCGGGCGGGAAGGCTTTCGTCAATACGCTAACGCAGACGTGGTCACCCATCCGCTACGCACCATACCGAGAGAAAACAAGGATTAACGTATCCAGTCTAAGTAAAAGGCATTGCAACTAATCCCAAGGCGGCGACCGATAGATACGCGCTCACGATGCGGCGACCGACATCTCTGTAAACGGAAGGAGGGTCAGGCCCATGAACCGAGCCCTGCCGTAACTAGTTCTTTGCCAATATCCTGTCTCGTTTGGGCATGGGCCTCATATGGACAGTTCAAACTCGACAGATTCAATACTTGCTAGATCGCCATTGATGCTCCAATGGTTTATTAGAGCGAGAGCATCCTGGCGCGGAAGAGCATAGTGTCCCGAAATGTGATCAGTCAACAGCAACTGCTGTTTGCCAAGTTTCGGCAGGCTCGATTCCATAACATCAGTCATGAACTCTCGTTGTATGCCAATGCTCATATCTGTTGAATTTGAAAATAAAGCGAAAGGTGGAACAAGTCCCGACTTTTTGAATCGCTCTCGCACATCAATCATTTCAGGGTGGCGCAGACGATGTTCAGAGAACGAAGTACCCAGAATACGAGTCTCCATAGCCTTGATAGAGCCGGGTGAAGGCCACAACGAAACATCGATCTGAGGTATCTCAGCAATCGCGCTTGCCCCGGGAAGCAAGGAGGCCATCCCCATGGCACCAAACCCCCCAAGCGATGACCCGTAGAACAACACCGATTCATTGGCAATGCCTAATTTGGCAGCCTGATCTGCGACCAGTTGGGCCATGTCAATCATCAAGTCGTGAGATGGGTGCAGGTACCACGCTCCGCGAATTTCGTCATCAATACCGAGTGCTGGGTCTGACAAAGCGAGAACATGCTGGTTAGGCATTTCGGTCTGCCAGCTCCATCGGGAGAAGAGTTTGAACCTGCGCGTTCCTGCTCCAGTTTGCGCAGCGGGCATGAAGCAAACCAGCCGGTCTGCTTGCGAGCGTTGTGCCAACATCGCGTATATGGGCAGTCCATTTGTGGACACGGATTCGATTGCTTCGGCGGTGGTTCCCTGGACGTGCATAAGTCTTCCTATCATCAACGACGTGCGATGCGTCCACGTATCTATTTTGTGGCATTTCAGCTAATCATATGGTTCGGGCAGATTGTGGGCCAATCGTCCAACAGAGGCAGGAAATTCAATTCACTGCAACGTCCATCTGCAGGTGGCCATCGCAGGGCAGTGGTGACAGTTCTGCATCAACACATCGGTGAAAATCCACCACTGCTTGATGGTGAAACTTCTTGGTCTGTGCATCCATGAATCCATGGGATGGACTGATCGGATGTGAAACCCAACGCACTCGTCTTGGCGCGCCTCCGGTTAGACATTACCCAATGACCCTACGGTTCTCTCCCCGGCGCGGTGACGGCCACTGACCGGAAATGGCATCAGCCGCAAGACGTTTTACAAGATCCGTGCCGTTGGCGGCGATAAAAGGCCAAGCCGCTGCCCGCGAACCGCGCTCAATGCCCCCCGAAAACTTTTCACACGGCATTCTGCGCATCAGTGGTGAACCAAGCGGCGCCAAGGCTCGGGCCGCCCTAGAATCCTCGGGTCGGGACCACGGGCCGATCTACGTGAACGATAAAATGGATTCCCCGGGCAAGGACGCGCCGACCACGGCCCCGTTGGCGTGGTTCTTCCGCGAAAGGGATGTGTCCTGCAACAAGTCCCAGAAGAAACCTCGTGCAGCATGGCGCCGCTTCGTCTATTCAGCCCCTAATGCGTGCTGGCACCTGGAAGCCCCGAACATGTCTGGACCGGCGGACGCGCGTGCTTGCTCTTTCAGCTGCAGGATGACTACTTCAGGCTGGCAGTGGCCACGTTGGCCACACCCATGGAAACCAGCGAAGCAGGCATTGGCGTGGCGACGAAGGGCATCGCGTCTCTCGGAGTATCCCAAGGCCCGAGCACCGACAACGGACTGGTTCTTGATCCGGCCCGGCACGGAGCGGCGGATCAATTGGTCACCAACATGACGTCCCTTAGGGTCATCAGCGTCACGGGCAAACCCTATAATTCCACAAACCAGGGATAGAACTAGGGGTTTCACCAGAACTTGTTCCGCTAATTGGACAAGCAGCCCATAGCCGAGCCATTGTTTGAATACAAGTCCAGGTGGATTAGCATGACGTCATCTACGGCACCCAACAGCCGCGCTAGGGACTGCCCGGCCGCATCACCCCGCAATACGCCCGGGATGCCGCCGAAATTGCAGAGGCGCCACGCCCGGACGGCACCAAATCAACGCAGGAAAGTGACGCAGTGCCGGCAGGTCCTTCACCCTAGGTGCCTGAGCCATCCGTCATGCTGGCCACGGGACCGGAAGCACCCTTGGTCAAAACCTCTGCCCGGTTCACCGGCAGCTTCAATAGCACTGAACCGATCGGAGACCGTACGCTGGAGGTCTGCTCCAACGGCACAATTTGTTTCAATGATGTCGTGTATTCACTGACTACCCGGTTGTTCCGACAGGGGACAATCTCGTGGGACCCCGAGCCGAGGCGGTCACCCTCGTCACCCCGAAAGGCGAGATCATTGCGAAATTCGGCTGGCCCGCACTAGGAACCGAATATGTTGAAACCAAATCTGTCCAACGTCTTTTCAGCGAACAGCGAATACTTAGAAAAAACGCCGCAATCGGGCCGGACTGCTGTCGAGGTCTTGACACATCGAGTGTCACCGACGGGTTGGTGCGTCACAGAAAAAAGAAAAAGTCCCCGGAAACAACCGGGGACTAGTCTTAACGAACGATGTCGCGGGACATATATGAACTATGTCCAGCGACATCACACTGGTGACCCCAGCGGGATTCGAACCCGCGTTACCGCCGTGAGAGGGCAGCGTACTAGGCCGCTATACGATGGGGCCGTATAGCTGCAACGTTTTAGGACTGTTACCGTCCGATTCAAGTGAATCGTGACCCCAGCGGGATTCGAACCCGCGTTACCGCCGTGAGAGGGCAGCGTACTAGGCCGCTATACGATGGGGCCGTATGCTTCGCGTTGAGGATTTTCATCCTCCACGCAAGCCGGCCCTCGCTTTCGCGAAGACCGTAGCGCTGGGGTACCAGGACTCGAACCTAGAATGTTGGTACCAGAAACCAGTGTGTTGCCAATTACACCATACCCCACAGCACATGATTTGCTCTCCGGCTTTCCCTTTCGGAAGCTTTCCTGCGCCTCAGCACGAGAAATAACTATACATGCGGATTGGCGCTTGTACAAATCGGAATTCCCGCGCCGGTCAAACCACCCAAAAACCCTGTATTCCCGGTGATTTTGGAGGCCAATCCGGTCAAGTTTTGCAGGATATAAGGGTCTTCGTTTTTGTGATCTGGGGCACGGTCGAGCAGGATCCCGAGTAGTCCCGCGGCTCTGGCACCCTGCACGTCGTTGACCGGGTTGTCCCCCACATACAGGGTCGCCCCGATTCGAGTGCCAAGAAGTTCGCATCCCGCATGAAACGGTCGCGGATCCGGCTTCGGGGCACCGGCGGTATCGGAACCAACCAAGACCGCGATCCGCTCCAAGCCGGCTGCACTGAGCTTTTCACGCTGGTAACTCTCCACGTTATTGCTCACCGCCCCATAGGGAATTCCCAGTGCATCCAACCCATCCAGGCATTCGTGAACATCCGGGAATGGGGCCCACATGTTGCGAACGGCCTGCTCGTAGGCGGCACTCCACACTCCGAGGGCATCAGCCAGCGGGGGCTGCAGGTTCGCCAGGGCATAGGCACGCTTGATTCGCTCGGCGCGTTGCCCAAGAAATGTCAGCTCCCCGGCCATCTAGCGCTCGTAGGCACCGGCGCCGTCATCCGCATAATCCTTGGCGATGCGGTCGCGGACCTCCGAAGGGACTGCTGCAAAGTCGTCAGCTGTCATCAGGTGAAAACCCTTGATGGCTGCCGAGTTCAGGTCAACCAGGGTGTCGTCGATGTCAAAAAGAACGCCCTCAACCCGGGTGGCGGAGTTGGATCCGCCGATTGGGCTGAGGGCGCTAGTCGTGTTGTCCACGCTAAGTCTTGTTCTTCTCTACCGGGTGGCCCGGAAGGCACGGATACGGGCAAGGGAAGATTCCTTGCCAAGAATCACCATTGACTCAAAGAGCGGCGGTGAAATCCGCTTTCCCGAGACCGCGGTACGAATGGGGCCGAAGGCGTGGCGTGGCTTGATGCCCATTCCCTCAACCAAAGCTGATTTCAAGGCATCCTGGATGGCCTCGGCCGTCCACTCGGGTGCGGCTTCAAGCGCAACGACACCGACATCAAGGATTTCCGCAGTGTTTTCCGGCATGCCCTTGAGTGCGTCGGCCGCCGGTTCGATTTCCGAGTCTCCTCGGAAGAGGAACTCAAGCATTTCGGGTGCTTCACCCAGCAGGGTGATGCGTTCCTGGACCAGCGGCGCAGCCTCGACGAGGATCTCCCGCTGGCGTTCGGTCAGTTCTTCGCCGACAAGCTCATTGGCCTGCAGGTATGGAACCAATCGTTCGCGGAAGTCATCCGCTTCCAACATGCGCACGTGGGTGCCGTTGATGGCTTCGGCCTTCTTGATGTCGAAGCGTGCAGGGTTGGACAGCACGTTGTGGACATCAAAGGCTTCGATGAGCTGGTCGCGGGAGAAGATATCTTCATCAGCGCTTAACGACCATCCCAGCAACGAGAGGTAGTTCAGCAGGCCCTCGGGGATGAACCCGCGGTCACGGTGCAGGAACAGGCTCGATTCCGGGTCTCGCTTGGAAAGCTTCTTGTTGCCCTGGCCCATAACGTAGGGCAGGTGTCCAAAGAGCGGCACGTACTGGGCAACATTGACGTCAATCAATGCCCGGTACAAAGCAATCTGGCGCGGGGTGGAGGAAAGCAGGTCTTCGCCACGGAGCACGTGGGTGATCCCCATGAGCGCGTCATCAACCGGGTTCACCAAGGTGTAGAGCGGCTGGCCGTTGGCGCGTACCACCACAAAGTCGGGAACGCTGCCCGGCTTGAAGGTGATTTCGCCGCGAACCAGGTCGGTGAAGGTGATGTCTTCATCCGGCATGCGCACACGCAGAACCGGTTCCCGGCCCTCGGCGCGGAATGCGGCGATCTGCACTTCGGACAGCTCACGGTCAAAACCGTCGTAGCCGAGCTTGGGATCGCGGCCGGCAGCCTTGTGGCGTGCTTCGATCTCTTCGGGAGTGGAGAAGGATTCGTAGAGGTGACCGCCGGTGCGCAGCTTGGCGATGACGTCCTGGTAGATGTCTCCACGCTGGGACTGGCGGTACGGCTCGTGCGGGCCGCCGACGTTGACGCCTTCATCCCAGGTGATGCCAAGCCAATCCAGCGCGTCAAGCAGCTGGTTGTAGCTCTCTTCGGAGTCGCGCTTGGCGTCGGTGTCTTCGATCCGGAAAATCATCTTGCCGCCGGTGTGGCGCGCATAGGCCCAGTTGAACAGGGCGGTGCGAATCAGGCCTACGTGCGGGGTGCCGGTCGGAGACGGGCAGAAGCGTACGCGGACGGGGGTTTCATCGGTCACTGTGGGAATGAGGGCTGCATCAGTCATGATGTCTCTATTCTATGCCGCGAGCGATAGCCCAGTAGGCAAAAGTGCCGCTTAAGAGCAATTGGTCCCGGCAAGCCGGGACCAATCACAGTGTGGTGTCAGCTTCGATGGCAAGAAAGAAGCTGACCCATAAATAGTATTCTTTAGATACAAAAAATCAAAATTGGTTATTCATAGCTGTAATATCAACCTCGAAGCCGTTAGCGACGGAACGGATTGCTGAGGGTTCCAATTCCCTCGATTTCAATTTCGACGCGCTGCCCCTCGGTGACAAGGCCAACGCCGGCTGGCGTACCCGTAAGGATCACATCGCCCGGAAGCAGAGTGAACGCAGCGGATGCATAGGCAACCAGGTCGTTGACACTCCACACCATGTCGGAAGTATTTCCGTCTTGGACCACCTTGCCGTCAAGGCGGGTTGTCAGCTGGGTATCTTCGGCATCCAATTCGGTTTGGATCCAGGGACCCAACGGGCAGGAACCATCCCAGCCCTTGGCCCTGGCCCACTGTCCGTCGGTACGCTGCGCGTCACGGGCGGTGAGGTCATTGGCAATGGTGTACCCGAATATGACGTCAGCTGCCTTTTCGGCGGGTACATCCTTGCAAATTCGCCCGATCACGACTGCAAGTTCGCCTTCATAGGAAATTTCATCCGAGAAGCTTGGCAAGGTGATTGGGTCACCGGAGCCAACCACTGAGGTGTTTGGCTTCAGGAACATCAGGGGTTCTGCCGGAACTTCGTTGCCGAGCTCGGCCGCGTGATCCGCATAGGTGCGTCCAAAGCCAATAACTTTGGAGCGGGGAATGATCGGCGCCAGCAGGCGGACATCTTCAAGCTTGTGCTTGGCACCGGTGGGCTTGACGCCCTGGAAGAAAGGGTCGCCTGCAATGACGAGAACGTCTTCGCCTTCGACCACTCCGTACATGGGGTCACCATCAACTACAAAACGAGCAATACGCATGCTTTATACCTTAGTGGGTTCTTCGGGCTCGGCATCTTCACCGGACTCCACCGGCTGCGGATCTTCTTCAGCTAAATCGCTTGCTTCGTCAGTTACGGGAGCCGGTTCGTCAGGGTAGCCGCTGGGGTTGGTTGACTGCCAGCGCCACATATCCTCAACCATTTGTTCAAGGCCACGCTCTGCCTTCCATCCGATTTCCTCGCGGGCTAGGGCGGGATCCGCGTAGCTGGCAGCCACGTCACCCGGGCGACGATCGACAATTTCATAGGGGATTTCCTGCTCGGAAATCCGGGAAAAGGCCTGGATCGTTTCCAAAACGGACGACCCGTGTCCGGTGCCAAGGTTCCAGGCGTGCAATCCGCCATGCGCTTCCAGGTATTCAAGCGCCGCCAAGTGGCCGGCTCCGAGGTCAACTACGTGGATGTAGTCGCGAACACCGGTGCCATCCGGGGTCGGGTAGTCCCCGCCGAAAACGTTGACTTTCTCACGTACCCCAACTGCCACTTGGGCAATGTATGGCATGAGGTTGTTGGGGATGCCCTGCGGGTCTTCCCCGATCCGGCCCGATTCGTGGGAACCAACCGGGTTGAAGTAGCGCAACTTTGCAATCGACCATCGCGGGTCGGACGCGGCCAGGTCATCAAGCATGTATTCGATATGGAGCTTGGTGCGCCCATAGGGATTGGTTGCCGAAAGCGGCGTGGACTCGGTGATCGGAAGCTGCTGGGGATCCCCGTAGACAGTAGCCGAAGAGCTGAACACGAAAGTGCGCACGTCATGGGCATCCATGGTTTCGAGCAAGTTCAGGGTTCCCGTGACGTTGTTCCGGTAGTACATCAGTGGTTTTGCCACCGACTCCCCTACCGCCTTCAAACCCGCAAAGTGGATCACAGCTTCGGGCTTGGCGAGCGTAAAGGCTTCTTCAAGGCGGGTTGTATCAAGCAGGTCGCCCCGGTGGAAAACTGCAGACCGGCCGGTCAGCTCAGCGACACGGCGTAGAGCTTCCGGGGACGAATTGCTCAGGTTGTCGTAGACATGAACTTCGTGCCCCTCTTCGAGAAGCAGCAATACAGTGTGTGATCCGATGTATCCGGCGCCGCCGGTGACCAATATGCGCATAAAACCCATTCTAATGAGATTCGGCATGGACTTCGCTTAACTGCGTGATGGGTGTGTTCACTGTGAACACACCCATCATCAAAGCCTCGAAACCTTAGGCCAGCTGTTCCAACCAACCGTGTCGGTCGGAAACAACACCTGTCTGGATTCCCAGGAGTTCCGTACGAAGCGCCATGGTCACCTCGCCTGCTGGGGCCTCGGGGTCACCAATCTGCTCGGAACCATTTTTTAGAACGCCGATCGGGGTGATGACCGCCGCCGTTCCGCAGGCGAACACTTCTTGAATCTCGCCATTTGCGATTCCTTCTCGCCACTCACCAAGTGTGATGGTGCGTTCTTCCACTTCCATGCCGCGGTCCTGCGCGAGCTGGATGATCGAGGAACGTGTGATGCCTTCCAGGATGGTTCCCGTCAGGCGTGGAGTGACAAGCTTGTTGTTCTTCATGACGAAGAAGACATTCATGCCACCGAGTTCTTCAACTGCTTCATTGTTGAACGGGTCCAGGAACAATACCTGCTTGCAGCCGTTTTCTTCGGCTTCAAGCTGCGCAATCAAGGATGCAGCATAGTTTCCGCCACATTTGGCGGCGCCAGTGCCACCGCGTCCTGCTCGCGCGTAGTTGTGGGACACCCAGATTCCCACTGGCTTGAGCTCACCGCCAAAGTAGTTTCCGGCAGGCGAAGCAATGACGCGGTAGGAAACTTCGCGGGCTGCGCGGACACCAAGGAACGCTTCGGTGGCGATCATGAAGGGGCGCAGGTACAAGGCTTCACCGTCACCACTGGGCACCCAATCGATGTCTGCCTGGACGATGCGGCGCAAGGACTCAACGAACGCTCCTTCGTCTAGCTGCGGAAGTGCCAGCCGTTCGGCCGAACGGTTCAATCGAGCCGCATTTGCGTAGGGCCTGAATGTCCATACGGTTCCATCAGCATGACGGTATGCCTTGAGGCCTTCGAAGATTTCCTGGCCGTAGTGCAAGACCGAAGCTGCAGGGTCCAAGGCAATAGGCCCATATGGCTCGATTCGTGCATTGGCCCATGTTCCGGAGACACCCTCTGTTCCTGCAGTCCAGTCAATGACCGCAGTATGGTCCGTGAAGAAATCGCCAAACCCGGGGTTTGCCAATACTGCGGCTCGTTCCTGGTCGCTTTTACGTTGCTGTGAGAGTTCTTCAGTGAATTCCATGATGCCGTCAGGCTTCCTCTTCGAAAGGGTGCTGCGGTGGCAAACCAATCATGGCTTGCCACCCTAAGATTTGGTTCCTTTTTGAACCTATAGATAAGCCTAAGCCAGCGCGGCCACGATTGCATCGCCGATTTCGGCGGTGCTGCGCGGATCGGTCATCTCATCGCGTGAGGCAATGTCGCTCTCAACTGCAAGTTCAACCCTACGGGCGGCTTCGGTCAATCCAACGTGTTCCAGCAGGAGTGCCACCGAAAGGATGGCGGCAGTTGGGTCGGCTTTCTGCTGGCCGGCGATATCCGGGGCGGAACCGTGAACCGGTTCGAACATGGAAGGCGCAGTGCGATCCATATTGAGGTTGCCCGAGGCCGCCAAGCCAATGCCACCGGTGATGGCGCCCGCCTGGTCCGTGAGGATGTCACCAAACAGGTTGTCGGTAACGATCACGTCAAAGCGTGACGGGTTGGTGGTCATGAAGATCGTTGCAGCATCAATGTGCAGGTAATCGTGGGTGACATTGGGGAATTCTGCAGCAACCGCTTCAACGGTCCGGCGCCACAGATGGCCGGCGTAAACCAAGACGTTGTGCTTGTGAACCAGGGTCACATGCTTGCGAGTCCGTTCGCTGGCACGGCGGAATGCGTCTCGAACCACGCGTTCAACACCGTGGGCGGTGTTCACGGAGACTTCGGTGGCTATTTCATGCACTGTTCCGACGCGAAGCGCACCGCCGTTGCCTACGTAGGGTCCTTCGGTGCCCTCCCGGACCACGATGAAGTCAATTTCACCGGGTTCAGCCAATGGGCTGGGAACGCCCGGGTAAAGCTTGGATGGGCGAAGGTTGACGTAGTGGTCCAGGCTGAAGCGCAGCTTCAAGAGCATTTCTCGCTCAATGAGACCTGAGGGGATACGGGTATCCCCTGGTGCTGCACCGACAGCTCCGAAGAGAATTGCATCGTGTTGCTTCAACGCCTCAAGCGTTTCCTCAGGCAGGGTCTCCCCCGTATCGAGCCAGTGTTCGGCGCCCAGCTTGTAGTTGGTGAGCCGAACTTTTGATTCACCTTGCTCAGTGACTTTCGTCAGGACCTTAACGGCTTCTGCAATTACTTCCGGACCAATGCCATCACCTGGAATGACCGCGATATTCAAGGATTCACTCATGCCATCAATCCTAACCATTCGTATCACTATGTGAGCAAAGTGTCTCAAATAGTGAACATGGAATATATTCAAGGATCTCCACCCTTGGGATGAGGCTTCAGAATCCCCAAACACGTAAAATTGATTGGAGACTCAGCCTTCAATCACCCAGGAATAAATGACGCCGCATCGCACCATCGACCGCTGGATTAGGGAGAATCCCTTCAAAGTTGACGTGGTTCTTGGTCTGGGAATATGGCTATTATTCGGCCTCGCCGGCACCCTATCGTTGATTGGAAACGGTTACGGGTTTTCTGCTGTCGTTATTGCCAGCGGACAGACTCTCCCGCTAATTTGGCGGCGCAAACACCCGGGCTTGGCCGCGAGCATTATCGTCGGGGCACACCTGATGCAGTTGGTCATGGTAGATGATTTCTTACCTTCACAGGTTGCGGTTCCGATCACCATTTACACCTTGGCCGCCTATGCCAAGAGGTGGCAGTCGTTCGCCGGACTCACAGCGGGTTTCGTCGGCGCCTTCCTGATGACCTTCAAGCTTGCGTTCGCCTCAGGCACACCCACGTTGGAATCCGGCATCATTAGTTTTCTAGGGCTTGCTCTCACCGTCACGGTCGCCTGGACCTTCGGCGACTTGGCCCGGACACGCAGAATAGCAACTCAGACGCTCGAGGACAGGGCCCGCAGACTGGAAATCGAACGCCAGCAAGAACGTGACCTTGCGGCCGCTGATGAACGCAGCCATATTGCTCGAGAAATGCATGACATCGTGGCCCATTCCCTTTCCGTGATCATCACTCAGGCCGACGGCGCCCGATATGCAAGCGAACACGATCCTGACATTGCCCGTGAAACCTTGGGCACGATTGCCGCGACCGGGCGCGGCTCCTTGCGGGAAATGCGCCGTCTTCTGGGCGTTTTACGCAACGACGGCGAGGCATCCACCCGGCCGCTTCCGGCACTTGCGGACCTGCCAGATCTTCTCGACTCAACAGGTAAAACAGGTCTGGATATCGAGTTTAGAGAGCTCGGTAGCGCACGCCGAGAGTTACCTGCGGGTGCCGAACTGACAGCATATCGTGCTGTCCAAGAAGCGCTCACCAACGTGGTCAAGCACGCTGGTCCCTCGGCCCAAGCAAAAGTTGAGCTTGAATGGGATAACCGCGGACTGAATCTGAAGGTTTGGGATAATGGCCGTGGTGCGGGTGCCCTAACCACTGCCGATGGTGGCCAAGGACTCCGAGGCATGGCCGAGCGTGTGGCACTCTACGATGGCCGGGTGGAAGCCGCACCGAACACCAGCGGCGGATTCCTGGTCTCGGTATTCATCCCCTATACGGAGGACTAACAATTTTGCTGAAAGAAAACCCCATTCGTGTTGCCCTGGTAGATGACCAGTTGTTGGTTCGCAGCGGCTTCAGGATGCTCATCAATTCCCAGGCCGATTTGGATGTCGTTGCAGAAGCTTCAAACGGTCGGGAAGCAATTGCTTCCCCCACTTTGGCGGGAGCAGACGTAATCCTTATGGATGTCCGGATGCCGGAAATGGACGGGATCGAGACTACTGAACGTCTTTTATCCGGGAGAACCAAGAGTTCCCCTGGCCCCAAGGTCATTGTCCTCACCACGTTCGACCTTGATGAATACGCGCTATCTGCGATTCAGGCGGGTGCCAGCGGCTTCCTGCTGAAAGACGCTCCCCCGGAAGAACTGCTCGAATCAATCCGGACCGTTTACCGAGGAGATGCAGTCATAGCTCCGTCGACCACGCGCCGACTCTTGGAACATGTTGCGCCAATCCTGCGACGGTCAACGCTTCCCAACAGTGTTCACATGCGGGCCGTCGAATCGTTAACACCGCGCGAACGCGAAGTATTCGAACTCATTGCCAATGGACAATCGAACCCTGAGATCGCGGCAGGGCTTTATCTTTCGGAAGCCACGGTCAAGACCCACGTCGGGCATATTCTTGCGAAGCTCAATGCCAGGGACAGGGTCCAGGCCGTGGTGATTGCGTACGAAACCGGAGTGGTTTCCCCATAGCCCTAACCGCTGCACTGTTTCACCCCAAAGTTCAGCCTGAAACAACTTTGGCCTTGATCCACAGAATAAAATCTGTGGCTCAAGGCCAAAGTTGTTAAGGACCGGAATTAGATGCTGGTGGCATCCATGAGTTCGTCTTCCGACGGCAACTCAGAATCGAAGTCGGCCATGCGCTTGCCGACATTCAGCAACTCGGCGATCGCAGCAACCGTGCGGTCCGCGGCAAGGCCGTCACCGTACGGGTTGACGGCTGTCGCCATGGCAACGTAAGCGGCCTTGTCGTTGAGCAGAAGCTCAACCGACTCAAAGATCAGTTCCTCATTGGTACCAATCAACTTGACGGTGCCCGCAACGACAGCTTCCGGACGTTCGGTGTTCTCGCGCATCACCAGGACCGGCTTGCCGAGGCTTGGTGCTTCCTCCTGGACTCCGCCGGAGTCGGTAAGCACAATGTTCGCAGCAGCAATCAAACGAGTGAACTCGCCGTAGGCCAACGGCTCGGTGAGTGTCACGTTCACCAAACCGTCGATCTCCGGAAGCAGTGCTTCACGGACAGCTGGGTTTCGGTGCAACGGCAAGATGAATTCGACATCCGGCTCAATGGCAGCCAACCGGGCGATTGCCCGTCCGATGCCGCGCATTGGTTCGCCCTGGTTTTCACGACGGTGAGTGGTGATCAAAACGATCTTGCGACCGGTTGCAACCAACTCTTCAAGCTTCTTGTCGGTGAAAGGGACATTCTTTTCAACGACCGTGAAGAGTGCGTCAATGACAGTGTTACCTGTCACCGAAATCGTCGCCGGATCGAATGTTTCATTGACAAGGTTGGACTTGCTCAATGACGTGGGCGCCAAGTGAAGGCTTGCAATCTGCGACGTCATCTTGCGGTTGGCCTCTTCCGGGAAGGGAGAGAAGATGTCATGGCTGCGCAGGCCAGCTTCGGCGTGAACCACTGGAATACCGCGGTAGAAGGCGGCAATTGCGCCGGCGGTTGA
Organism: Paeniglutamicibacter antarcticus; assembly: GCF_900010755.1. GTDB lineage: Bacteria > Actinomycetota > Actinomycetes > Actinomycetales > Micrococcaceae > Paeniglutamicibacter > Paeniglutamicibacter antarcticus_B. The sequence goes on from NZ_CZJT01000081.1 coordinate 241,508, forward strand.
GGTGGTGGTATCACCCTGAACCACGACGGCGTCCGGCTTTTCCTTCTCGAAGATTTCATCAAGACCGGCGATGGTCCGGGTCAGCAGTGAATTCAGGGTCTGGCGCGGCTGAATGACGTCAAGATCGTAATCCGGGGTGATGTCGAACAGCTCGTTGACCTGATCCAGCATCTCGCGGTGCTGGCCGGTCACGGTCACTACGCAATCGAAGAGTTCAGACTCTTTGAGTGCTTTGACAATGGGAGCCACCTTGATGGCTTCCGGGCGTGTGCCGTAAATCGGCATGATTTTCTTCACGATGACCTATCCGTTTGGGCGAGCGATGATGGGGATGTGTTGACTCCGACCTAGCGCCATAGACCGCGCGTATCGATAACGTCCTTGCCTGCAAGAGCGGTAGCTGGAACTGCCTTGAACTGGTCATGGTCAACCAGCACAACAATGCTCGATGCCTCGGCAAGGCCGGCATCCAAGCCAACGAGCTTTGCATTGTCGATCCCGGTCAGGGATGCCGGCAGGGTTTCGATGTGCGGTTCAACGAGCAGGAACTCAACACCGGGGGCCTGTTCGGCCAGCGAACGCGCGATGGCGATTGAAGGGGACTCTCGGAGATCGTCAATGTTCGCCTTGAATGCCAAGCCCAAGATAGCAATCTTGCCGTTGAAGGATGCGCCCTTGGTCGACTCCAAGACCTTGTCCACGACCCACGACGGCTTTGCGTCATTGGTTTCGCGAGCCTGGCGAATCAGCTTGGACTCTTCCGGGGCTGCGGCAACAATGAACCACGGGTCAACGGCTATGCAGTGTCCGCCAACGCCGGGGCCCGGCTGCAAGATGTTCACACGAGGGTGGTGGTTTGCCAGCTCAATGAGCTCCCAAACGTTAATGCCAACCTTGTCGGAGATGACCGAAAGCTCATTGGCGAACGCAATGTTCACGTCGCGGTAGGAGTTTTCCACGAGCTTTGCCATCTCTGCGGTGGTTGCATCAGTGAGCAGGATCTCGGCTTCGCAGAAGACGCTGTAAAGGTCCTTGGCCATCTGTGCGGCTTCGACGGTGATGCCGCCAACGATACGGTCGTTGGTGACAAGCTCTTCCATGACACGGCCGGGAAGCACGCGCTCCGGGCAGTGCGCAACGTGGAGGCTTGAGGCATCCAGATCCGGGCGCGCTGCGAGCAGACGGTCAGCCATGTGCTGGGTCGCACCCGGAGGGGAAGTCGATTCGAGAATGACCAGTTCGTTGCCACGCAGCATCGGAGCGATCTTGTCTGCAGCAGCTTCGATGTAAGAAAGGTCAGCCGAACGATCAGCGTTGAACGGGGTCGGAACCGCGACGATGTAGGCGTCGGCTTCCGGGGTATCAAAGCTTGCGCTCAAGGTTCCGTTGGCAACGGCCGCGGCGACGAAGTCGCCCAGTGCAGGCTCCACGAACGGGACTTCACCGCGGTTGACTGCTTCAACCGTGCGAGGGGTGACATCCACGCCCTTGACGATGATTCCCTTGGAAGCCAAGATTGCTGCCGTCGGCAACCCGATGTAGCCCAGTCCGACAACGGCAACTTCTTTGATACTCGTCACTATGACGTTTCCCCTTGGTTCGAGTGAGCATGCCGGGAAAATGATCAATTCGCTTCCGGCACAAAATTCAGGAGACTACCGTCAGGCAGCCTGAACTATAATACTTCATTCATCCATTCGCTGCATTTGCTCGGAACTGTTTTTGTAGATCCCGAGCAATTTTTCCGTGTTGCGATCCCATGTGCGCTCCTCCAGCATGTGTCTCCTTCCGGCGGCGCCCATCGAAGCTCTCTTCGAGGAATCGCGCAACAATTCATCGATTCCTTGGGCTAGTTGATTTGGACTATCCGGTTCCACTAACAGCCCGGTTTCGCCCTCGATCACAAGTTCCCGCAGAGCTGGAAGATCGGCTGCGACTACCGGCACTTCACAAGCCAGGGCTTCAACCGGTTTTAACGGAGTCACTGCTCGCGTCACAGAAAGGTCCCGTCTGGGGACTACAAAAACGTCAAGGGCACAGTGGTAAATGCGCGCTTCGTCGCGCGGCACACGTCCCGGGAAAAGGCAGTACTCACGGATGCCCAAGTTCTCGCTCAAATCAATGAGATTGTTGCGTTCGACACCATTGCCCACGATCAGCAGTCGCAACGAAGGATTCGCCGGGATCAATTGGGCCACTGCTCGGACCAAAAGATCCAGGCCCTCGTAGGCAACCAGACTGCTTACCGTACCCACATACTGGTTCTCCGCGGCTAATCCCAGCGTTTTGCGGGCTTCTGATCGCTCGATCGGCAGGTCAAGGTATTCGTCGCCGATAGCATTGGGGGCAATCGTGATCCGGGCAGCCGCAACACCTTGCTCAATAAGTTCCTGCTTCATTGCCTCGCCAAGCGTCACCACATGGGTCGCCTTTGTCGCGACAAAGGCTTCTCGTTCCTTGAACAACTTGTAGCGTTGTGAAGACCTTGCGGATTCAGGCCGCGAGGATGCCCAGGTATCGGCAAGCTGTCCGCGGACTTCATAGACCCACGGCAAACCAAATGTCTCGGCAACAGCCATGACCGAAAGAGCATTGGTGAAATCCGTTGTTGTATGGAGAATTGACGGCGGGCATTCTCGAACTGATTCAGCCAGGGCCTCGGCTTGCTGCTGAATCCTTGCACGCATGTCGGATTTCAGCTTCTTGGGGAAGATGCGCTGATAACCAACACCGTCCACAAAATCAACGCTTCTTGCCGCGATCTTGCCAATCGACAACGGATATCCCGCGCGCGTGAATACCTTGGCTCTCCATTCGGCGTCCTGCAAGGCAGTAAGGATCGAATGGGAGCGCTGTGCATAACCGCTACCGGTGTGGGGAAGGGAGTTGGTCAGTAAATGAAGTGCCGTATTTTCACCGGTCATACCGGTGCGGTGCTGTGGGGTGCTTTGAAGAACGGGGAGCGCACCCTCAAATACTTCAAGCTCGCTTCGATAGTGTCGCAGTTGCTTGTTCTTGGCAGGAACAGTCCTCTCCAGGAGCCCGATTGCACCGTCCATGTCCCCCAGGTACCAACGGTACCGAGCCGTGGCACGTGCCAATGACTTGGTGTTTGAATCCCTGTTTGAAAGTACCAGCTCGGTTGTTTCAGCGTCTTGGACGGCAACGAGCATGTCCGTCAGGCGCGCAATTTGCCGATCCGACAGGCCCTGGAAATCAACGCTTCTAGCGTAGGTGCTGAGGGCACCTGTATTGCCCGTCAGCAGGTGGGCAAGGGCTCGGGCGATCGTCGTGTTCCTTGGAAGAATCGCCAGGCTTGCTTTGGCCAATCTGGAAATCACAGGTGAGTCAAACTTCCGGGCGGCTTGCAACAGGAAGAAGTAAGGATCGTCAGATAAGTTGGCAACCGTTATCTTGGCAATCGTCATCAGGTTCTTGACAAGCCGGTTTTGCTCGACCACATCGGGGTAGCTGCTATCTCGGTTCATGCTTTTGGCCTTGTTCGTTGATGCATGTGATGATCTCGACATACTGTTTGCCAAGGTTTTCCAGCGAGGCATTTTCGAAAACCCATTCCCTGCCCGAGGAACCCACTTCAAGCCGATTGCGTTGCGACGCTAGTTCTCCCCACAAAGCGGCTATGTCTTCCGGGTCGTGGCCCACGATATCGCCGGCTCCTGCGCTCGTTATGATGTGTGCAGCTTCCCCTTGGACAACACCAGTAATGTGCTTCCCCAAGGAAAGCAATTCGTAGATTTTCGATGGAATCGTATGGTTAAAGCTCTTCCAGTCGTCTCGCAGGCTCACCACGCACGTATCGGCCCATAGATAATGGGCTCTGAGCGCATCGCCTCGAGCAGGGTCCTGGAATTCCACGGTTGCCCCAATTTCCGATGCGTACCGTACGAGCCGGGCGCGTGCAGTACCGCTGCCAACAATCCGTAATCGCACCTTGTCGATGGTCAATGCAGATGCTCTAATAATGGATTCGAGCCCTTGGCTCTCGCCGAGATTTCCGAGGTAGAGAACGTTTATCCGCTCAGCGGATTTTGGTGGGATCGTGGGCAAGGGCTCAAATGACCGGGTGCTTATTCCGTTGTGAATGGTTCGCACTTTTCGAATGCCGTCCTCCGCCAGAACTGCAGCGAATCCGTCGGTAACCGTGACAACGAGTGTTGCGTGCCGCTGAATCATGCGAACGACTTTGTGCGCGGCTTCAGTCAGCCAGCGCCATTTAAAAATTCGCGAATCGGAAATCAAGTCAGGCCAGGCATCTCGCATTTCGATGATCAACGGACGCCGCAACAGCTTGGAAACAATGAATCCCACGAACATCGTCGGAAGTGCCGGGACGGTTGCCACCACGACGGTTGGTCTTTCTTGAAATAAGGCCTGTGGAAGCATTAGAGCCCCGTCAAGAATATTTTTGATGACCTTTCCGGAAATACGGCGAGGTTTTTTGATTGAGGGATAAGTGCGAATGAGTTCACCGTGTTGACCGATTTCCTCAACAGAAAAATGTCGTGCGCGTTCGGAAGCCGAAACCTTCGCAACGGATCGCGGGGTAACGACGCATATTTCCCAGCCTTCTTGGCGCATGACGTGCACAAAGGAATCCCAGCGCCGTTGGGGTGGCGATACTTCCGGTGAGTATGAATGCGTCAGCAAAAGAACTCGCACAGCTCCCACTGACATTTTCCACCTATTCTCGGAGCATTCCCCGAATATTGCTTGTTAGATTGTATTGCTACTTTGCCGTAAGGAAGCAATCTATGAGTGCTCCTCCCCCGTCCTCCGACTATTGGAGTGTTGAAGCGAGTCCTTTCATAGGTAGTCAGATGAGTACGAAGCAAGAACCTGCGGCCATAGGACTTAGAACATGATGTGTTGTTCGTTAAGCCCAAAGGAAGAAACTACTCCCGACGCCATGAGATCGGTTTCTTCAACCGACCAGGTATGTCCCGCGATCTCTTGGGACCGCATTTGAACAAAGTTGAATCGGTCGGATGAATAGATCTTGCCACCCGATTTGGCAACGTCTTTCAGGAAATTAGTGTCTTCTCCCTTGCCCAGTTCAAGGAAGGGAACCGCACGCATCATTTCCCCTGTTGTAAATATTGTCGGCCCCATAACTAGATCAGTGAACCGATGTTCGCGCTCTTCAAACCTCAACAAAGTGGCGTTTCTTCCACCCAGATACATGTAGTGCGCTTGTTTGCCCACAACATCAGCACCGCTATAACGGTGTGCTGCGGCTTGATCTTGGAGGTAGTGCTCTCCGTAAAGATCATCATCATCCATCTTCGTGACGTACACACCGGAAGAAGCAGACGCGGCCAGGTTTAGGCACGCGCCTAGCGAAGTGGAACGCGGTTCAGACAAAAGGACAAGGTTCTCGATGCCAAGTTCCTTAGCCTCCCGGCGGAGCCGTTCCTCGTTTACCTCGAATCCATGGGTCAACAACACCAGTTCACTTTCGACGTTGAGTTGCCTACCGACTGTCGAAAGAATATGCCGGACTTGTTGTGGACGGATCGTCGAAACGAGCGCCGAGATTTGTGGCGTGGAAAGCAGTGAACGGGACTTTTCGGAAGCAACCCGAATCCCCGCAGCTTCCAATACCTGTTCCGCACGGTGAGCATAAGTGTGACCTTGCCAGATTTTTCGCTGGGCCAGGTGGACCGTGCGGTCTCTGAGTTCCTTGCTGCGGACGAGGGAGCGGATCGAACTTGCGGCTTCTTCCCTGGTGTGAACCTCGATGACCTCAGACTTGTCAAAGAACTCACCAATGGCTCGACTCGGTGCCGTGACGACGGGAGTACCGGAAGCTGAAATCTCGAAAATACGCCGCGCGCACATGCTTGGCGAATCGACTACCGAGTTAACGTTGAGAAACACCTTGTACGCTTTATAAGCAGTCAACATTTTGTCGTACGACAAACTACCGACAACGTGCGAGTCATATGGCTTTGGGAATTGGTATCGTTCATCCCCGCCAAGCTGCCTGGAAAAGATTTCGAGACCAGTCTCCATCGTCGTAGAGACGTCCAGAGCCCCACCAAGCAACATCTCTAATTGTTCCCTGCGCTCTGGGAATTTGTGAGCGAAATACATACCAGCGAATGCAACATCACGAGACTGAAAACCGTGCTGTGGTCGGCTTGGATTGTGAACCGTTGGCTGGGCCGCGAAGCTCAAAGGAGCAATCCGATCGTGTCCCAGATCCCTCTTGTAACGATCAATCTGGGTTGAATCAGAAGTAAAGACGGTGTCGAATAGCCGGGCAGCATCGAGGAAGTCTTCATAATGCGGAGGGTCTTCTTTGTTCCAGAAGACCGTAGGAATACCCTGTTCTTTGCACCATGCCACCAGTTCAACCAATGCCGGACGCGGGGCCGACGTACCAGTCAGATGGTAGGCCCAAGCTTTGTTGTTTCCTGCCCAAGCAGATTCCACGAAAAGCATTTCAACTGGAGCAGAGCGAAGCGTTTCTTCCCACGTGTCGGGGCGGATTGCTACGCATTCCCACTCGTAGCCCCAAGCCTGCATGGAGAAATCATCAAGGATGACGGCGACCCTCAATGAAGAAGTTGGGGCTGCCCGATCGCTCGTCCTAAATGCTGGGAAGTCCAGAAGGGTACGACTACTGTTCGTTGCTGAACGCAAAGTTCTTGCCGAAATGTCGTTAGGACCATTTGATGCCTCAGACCCTTGACGACGTTTCCAGGTCTTAAGCTGTGAAAATCCACCGCGCCTGAAATGCCAGAGTGCGGTACGCAATGTTCTGATGGCCTGTCCTTAAATCGACGATGTTGTCCTACTTCCCAGAATGCGAGGACGAACAGATCCAATTCTATGATGAAACCAACTTCAGCCATAAACCTGGGCTCAAACCCGGGTTCCTGCCATGGATTCACGGTTTGTTCGCAAGGTTCGCACCACTTCCGGTGCCGTTGAGATCGTTGACCAGGTGGGCCACACCGTCACCGGTGTTGAGCATATGGCTTCAGCCTGTTCGGATGTCGAACTTGCGGTGCCGATGCTCGCAGCTCGGGAAGGATTGATGCCGGGCCAGCAAACTTTTGATTTCGGTGGCTTGCCCCAATAAATGCAGGTCATCGACAATATTCAAGACTTGACCCAACACGGCAAGACCCTGGACGAAGAGCCGGTACGCGGCCGGCCACGCGGGACTAGTACGCAGGCAGCCAAAGTGGTGGGCTCGCCCACCGCGGAGTTGTGGGATGTGCTGGTCGGTGCGTATTCCCGCCTTGGCTTTGGTGCCCTGGATGACGAGGGGTTTCGGACGCTGGCCCCGGCCCGAATGGTCGAGCCCACGTCCAAGGCCGAAAGTATCCGGGTCTTGGATGATATCGCCGCCCCACACCCCGCACTAAGCACTTTGTTTCGGAGCCTGAAACGCAGTCAGGAATTCGAATATCGCGACTTGTTGGCCACAGCCAGGATCGGGTACCGCACCCAAACCACCGAGTTGGCAGCGAGGGCCATGAGACAAACTGACCCTGCATTTTCAGTCCAAGAAGGAAGGCAAGGTCCGCCGGGTCGGGGAGAGCCAAGGAGTATCGCGTGACCCGCAAGTCCAGGTCGGGCTCCTGGTGGGTCCGGCCGGATTGCCCCTGGAACTGCACATGTTCCGAAGGGACCAAGCACCGAAACGACCTCGATCCTTCCGGTGCTCGAAGCATTCCAGGAATCCCACGGCATTACCGACATGGTCGTGGTTGCCGATGCCGGTATGCTCTCGGCCGGCGACCTGCAGGCCATCGAGGATGCGGGTTTCTTGCTTCTTGTCGGGTCCAGGCGGTCGAAGGCACCGCATGACCTGCAGGAACATCTTGACACCGATGGCAACAAGTTCAGCACCTGAAAGATCATTGAACCGGCCGGAGTCATGGGAGCCGGAAAGAACGTCGGTGAACGCCGGGTCGGCTGTCACGGGTCGTTCAAGCGGTTCCAACGCGACAACCAAAACATCAACCACATGGAACACCGTGTCATGGATAACGCTGAAGGTAAGATCCTGGTCCGCAAGGCACGCTTCTTGACCGTCAGCGGGTCCAAGACCTCGGTGGGCAAAACAACCCTCGAACGAGCCCGGCAGTTGGTCGGGCTGAAGGGATGCTTCACGAAGATTCCCGGGAAACCATGCTGGGGAACGAAATCATCGGTTCGCACCATGACCTATGGCAAATTGAGGCGTGCTTCCGGAAGACCAACGAAGCACGACCTGAAGTCGCCACCCAGTTGGCGCCGGAAGGAGGATGCCATCACCGCGCATCTCACCGTTGTCTTCACTAGGCTGGCCATCGGCCGACACCTGCAAGAGCTTTCCGGGGTGAGCGTCAAGAAAATCATCACGACGCTCAAGGCAAACAAATCAGCCAGGATTCTGGCCAGCGGCGAGGAATTCACCGCCCCCGCCGAAGACCCCGAGGACTTCAATCCGACGCTGCAGTCTCTGAAAAGTGGTTACTAAGGTGCTTGGCACGAGTCGGGCCAGACCTCGGCGGTGGAAAATGCCTTAGATAATGATGCGCAAAGCGTTAACTTCAATTTTCACTAGGTGCCCGCTGGCAGTGAATTTCGTGATTTCGCTGGGCTACGACCAGCCGATTCCTTGAGCAAGGTAGATTATTCATTTCGCTCGCAAAGGGTGCCAAGGTCATCCTTCCGAAAAGGTTTCCTTTTCTCTCGGAGTGGCATGCCGCGGGCCCATAACTGTGCCACCAGCTGCCCGTTACACTTTCAATTACGCAATCATGTGTTGCCCTCGATGAACACCTTGAAGAGCTGTGGGGCAGGTGATTTTCGACTACCAAGGGCTCGGTCCCGGTCGGGGACACCCCCTGCTTGTTGTTGTTCGGCCGGCGTCTGTTGTACCAAGCCTCAATTTATTCCATGACGTCCGACAGTGCCGAAAGGCGGTTCGTGAACTCGTAGTGGTGGTACATCTCGGTTTTCAAGTGCGAGAAGAAATTCTCGGCGGCAGCGCCGTTCCAACACACGCCTGTCAATCCCATCGACTGGGTGATCTTCTTCCCAGCACACCACTCTTAAAATTCACCGGAGGTGTCTTGCGTCCCGAGATCGAATGCAAGATTGCGCCATCGGGATGAAGCCTCCCCTGAACGCGAGTCATGCCCAGAGCGTTGATGATCAGCTGAGTGCGCATGTTCGAGTCCGTGGACCAACCAACTATGATGCGCGTGGCCAGTTCAATCACTGTAGCCAGATACAACCAGCCGTACCCCAGTCTTCAAGTACGTGTAGTCACCAACGGGTCAGGTTCCCGGCACCACCGCAGCAAAGTAACATTTCCCGTACTGGTCCAGCTTGTGGTTTCTGATGTGCTCCGTCCGCGCGGCAGACTCGTTGACCGTGGTATCTGCCAAGCCCGTGCTGGTTTAAAAACTTTGGGAGGTGATCCCGGCCGACCATCTGTCCGCTGTCCTCGAGTTCCCTGGCAACGGCCGCCTGCAGGTCCGCATGCCTACGTGCGGTCGGTCTCGGCCCGACACCGGCCGTCCACCGACAAAACGAGGCCTTGGTAAAGCCAAACCTTCGGCACATCCAGGCAACGGGGGGGAAACGCCTGCTGTTACTCGATGGACGCAAAGAATTCCTCAACAGGTACTTCGCTGAAAAGATGGCGCTCGCTTTTCCCAAAAATTTCGTACTCCCGCTTCAACGCAGCGTTCTCCGCCTGCAAAGCCTCGTGCTTCGCCCACTCAACCGGGCCTGACTCATTCCCTAAGGCGTCCCGGAGCTCGGTCTATTAAGCCGTCACCCAATTTCCAAGAGTCCTTTCCCTGATACCCGAATCCGGGGAAACATCCCCCGGGGACCGAACCGAAGAAATAACGAGATCAATCGCACCGGCCTTGAACTCTTCGGTGAAGGTACTATGACCTGATCTGAGACAGATCCTCCTATGGCCTCTGTCTCAGATCACCATACGGGTGCACTGACCTGAGAATTTCAGATGCGATAGTGGTCGCATCACAGGACAAAACCTTGCTTTGTTCCAAATGCACACAACTACCCGTAAGGCTGGCCGAATAGCTTTGCGTAGGTTCTTGCACAATATGAAGCATCGCAGGTGCGCAACCGCTAAACTGTTCAGATGCAAGGAATCTTCATTTACGGCGGGTGCGTTGTCCGAGATGCCTACGAAAAAATACGTGAAAAGGCGACGCTGACCGGATATGTTTCACGCCAGTCCCTCATCAGTGCGACTACTCCTGCGTCAAAACTTCTTCCGGAGGCTAAACTCGCTTCGGCTTTCCAAGCCCGTTCAGCAAATGGAGACATCCAGTCGAATTTGCTCAGAGAAATGGCGAAGGCCGCCCCCACTACTGATTTGTTCGTCATGGATTTTCACATTGAACGTCTTGGAATCTACAAACTTTCCGACGGCTCTTTCATAACTCCGTCAAGTGAGATCATGCGCTCTGGCGTCCTGAAGTCGCTTGAGGTACCTCCCGGACAAGTACTGCTTGGAACAGAACGCCACTTGGCATTCTGGACCCACGCGGCAAGGCGCTTCAACGCGAGCCTGATAAGGCTAGGTATCCAAGACAAAGTGTTGGTCGTCAACGCACCGTGGGCAACCCACGATTCAGACGGGAAAGCCTTTGGTCTTTTCAAAGGGAAGCCCGTCGCCGAAGTAAGCCACTCTATATCTGGCCTAACCCATATTCTGGCGGGACATGGACTAAACGTCGTCACCATGCCGAAAGAGTACTCAGTTTCACCGATAGAACATCGATGGGGCTCCGGACCGTACCATTTCGGAGAGTCAGCAATGGACTGGGTCTCGGGACAAATGATCCAAGCCTTGAATTAGTACACATTAGGCAACATTGGGCTGCGGACGATTCAAACAAGATAGGGGGACGACTGGAACCTCCGCTTCAACCTTTCGGGCTGTGGGACTGCGGCCAGGCGTCGGCAATGGCATCAGGCAATCTCGAGTCATAAGATTCAGAGACGAATCCGATAGTTCTTTGAAAAGGCAAGATGTCTCGTTTCGAGACATCACTAATGGTTCTCGGCAGGTCGGGTACTCGCTGGCAGGCTTAACGCCACCCTCGACGACGCGACTCGTTCGTCATCAGCCACTGAGCTTTGGGTGACTTCTCGATGATTCGTCTGCTGTCTGGGGTGGCACCACCGCGGCTCAATAAAAGGTTGGCCAAACCTGCGAGGGTGCGTGTCACTTTAGAGATTTGCCGGAAAAGACTTCAACTTCAGACTGATGCCACCAAGTAACGGCCCCCGACGGGAAAGAAGTATCCCCTTCATGACCATCGTGGCAGACAAATACGACTGCGTCTTCGGTATCAAAACCTACTCGCACAACCACACCTACGCCATCATCAACAGAACTACCGGAGCCATAGTCGGCTGCGAATCATTCCCCGTCGCCATTCAAGGGGCGAACCGCGCTATCGCCTAGATCCGCAGGAACACCACCGGTGAAATCCTGGCCACCATCGAGGGAATCATCTCCTTTAGATCTTCCACTAGCCGCGCGCTCATCGTCGAACGGATTCGGGTGGTGGAGGTGAAACCACCAAAGAAGAAGGCCCGTCACGATGTTGGAAATTCCGGCCCGATTGTCGCGGCTGATACCGCAACGAGCATTCTGAGGCAAGAGGCAAATCCGCTGCAACACCAAGCTTTGACGGGAAACGCACCGCTATCAGCTTGCTTCTAGCTGCACGTCTGCGTAACGCTCAGCGGCGTACGGCAAACCGCAACGCCCTGGACAGATTGCGGCTAATCGGTGGGGGTGACGCCCACAATGCATCGACTGTCCAGCCTATCCAAGAAATTAGTGAGTTGCCTACCCGAAGATATGACACCGGCGACCAATGATTCGCCCGGAACTACGCCATCGTTACCCAGCACAGCAATGTCAGCAACAAACTACAGGCACTGGCCCGACGAAGTAACACCTGCATTGATGACTACCGTCGATGTGCGATTCCTCCACGCAGGCATGCAACGACAGTAATGTGCCTGAACGGGAAATTCACATGTGCTAGTTATGCTGGAAATTCTCCGCAGACCTACGTACGCTCGCACGTTCCGAACAGTTCACCGCACTTCGCAGCAACATCGAAACCAGAACGGAACACGAATTGACGAATTCGACTCATTCTTTCGGCGCATCACCGGTAATCCAAGCCTCCCATCCGTTGCCTGACCAGTTGCTCATTGCCTTAACAGACTTCTCAACTTGCATGTTGAACAAGGTAGTATCGAGGGTGGAAACATTCTTTACTAGCTGTGACCGATCAGCAATATTACTTTTTAATTGCACTTTATTAAAGGTGGAGATTTGAAAAAAAACTATAGTCAATGGAAAAACTTGCATTATTCATGGGATAATCTAGATGATTTTGAAAAACGATGGGATGGACTCCCTGGCATCCATACCGTTCACTTTGAAGACGCACAAAACCCTATTGATATATATGTAAATGAGCATGTGAAATCAAGCGTCCACCAGGTTCAGCCCGTATTTTTTACAGGAGCAGTTTCACAGCGCGGAGACAAGAAGGGGCCATTCTTCTCCGGGCTAGGACTTACGCACAGCCGTCAGTTGCCACTGATTGCAGTAGCGGACCCAAGTCTGGACGATGACCCGTCCCTGAGCCTCGGCTGGTACACAGGCGGGCCAGAGGATGCCTTGGTATCAAATTTGGTGCGCTTGTTGGAGGCGGTGCAGCGCACCCTTGCGCGCGAAATGATCTTCATTGGTGGGTCCGGAGGAGGGTTTGCTGCCCTCAATGTTGGGCGGCAGTTTAGTGGTACGTATTCCCTGCTGGTTTGGAATCCACAAACGGACGTGTATGAATATGCAGAACGATTCGTCAAGCTCTTCCTTAAGAGTCGATTCAACTTTGCCCACGCTTCTTTAGCGCGCTCAGATTGGAAAGATTTCTGCAAGATTCGCACGGACTCGAAAATTTCAACAAATGTCTTAGCGGTGGAAACAGTTCTACGCCCGAGGCGCTTCGTATACCTGCAGAATGCGAGCGACTGGCATCGCGAAAAACATCTAATCCCATTGTGGAGTTTGGTTTCTACAAAAGATATCATCGAAGGACCAAATTTGATTGATTCTAATCATATTGTTTTCGTTGATCAATTCGCAGAGGGACATGCCCCGCCTTCAGCAAAGTTGATTGGATTTTTAATAAATCAGCTCATGGAAGAGTCTGCCGTTGTTGAAGATCTTAAATTTGAATATGTAGATAAATAGTTTCGATAATTAAAAACGTGTTAAGCGGTCGTTTCATGGGGTGATGGCGGGCCGCTGACTTTAAACTAGTGGTCAAATTTCTAAATTCGACCGTGGTTACCTCCAGACGATAGGGTCGCTGAAGCGCATAGCTCATGCGGTATCCAGGATCTCCTGGGGCGTGCCGACCGGCAGACCCGAGGGATAGAGGGACTGTTCCTAGTCGTCATGGCCGGCCCGATAGATCGCTATGCCCCAGATGTGGGCGATCCGCTGTTCTGCAGCCGGCTGAGCTTCAGAGTCGGCGGCAGCATTTCCTCTTCGGTGGCATCCTCGGCAACCAGCGCGTCGTTTTAGGCGAAACGGGCCCGGAACCGTATCCAGTTCTGCCCCGATCGGGGGCCAGCATTCACGGGCCCGTTCGCAGATGTGTTGTTCGAGCGAAGATGTCGTGAACTCGGGAATCGTTTCCATGGGTCGAATTCGGCCCCATGCCGGAAGGACAACTAATCCCATGAGAGCCATTGTCGTCTCTCAGGACATCGTTTACACCGTGGCTCACCACATCGCTTAAAGGATGTCTCATAGCTTCGCTGACAGGTAGCAACGCTGTGTCAGACCCCGATTAAGATGCTCGATGTTTTCATAATTGAAAGTGTTAGATTCTTCATCAAATTCGTTGTCGGTGTCGATACGCCATCAAATCATCCAGTTCAATCCGGGCCCGCCCGACTCTGTGTGTATCTCGCATTTTTGCAAGCAATTGGGGATCAGCAATCCCTCGTATTATGCAGTCAAGGAACGCTGCGTCGCCGAAGGGAACAAAGCTCTCGACGCGCACTCGCAGGCACCGAAAACGAGTCGAGCCGTCTACGGCGATGAAACCAAGCAGATCGTGTTGCTCATCAGTAAGCGACTCACCAAGGACGGTGGGACAACGGGCTATTCTCGATCAGGTTTGGAGCCCTGGTTATCCAGAAACTCGGTGACATGTAGTGCGCGGGTCCACCACCGGCCGAGTCTTGGCAGCGGCCGGAGTCACGAAAACAAATCCTAGAAAACGCCCGCGAAGGTCCTTGCTACGCTTCGCGCTGTCTCATCCGACGGAGATGTGGCAGCTCGATGGCCAATAATGCCGGCTCTTCGACGATGACGTGAACAAAGCGATAGTTTACCCACTCATTGAAGACGCAACGCGATTCGACGTGGGTACTCGCTGCTTCGAACGGCCGGAAAACGGGGAAGATGCCATCATGATGCTCAAGGCAGCCTTCGCCGAATACGGTGTTCCACAACAGCTGCTGTCGGACAATAATGAGGCTTCCAACTTGATTCGCAGGGCATTGTCGCTGACATGGAACCCTTGATTGCCTCCGCTGGCTGCGAAGCCATCACAGGCACGTTCAGCAGCTCACAAACACAGGGAAAGAACGAACGTTGCCATGGCACCCTGACCAGGGTCCTGGACGCCCACGCCCCGACAATCTGGACCAGCTGGCCACGCTGCTCGCGCAATAACAGGGACCATTAGCATTAACGGCGGCGGCATCAGTCATTGACGGTCGGACATACCTGTCTCATCTTGGGGCGGGCATGGGAAGTAGGCGATCATCGAGGGTCGAACGGGGCCGCGATTGATGGCGCTACGCTCCAGGCCAAAGCCATGGGGTACCGGGGCAATGCGCTCGTCAGGAAGGCCGAAAATTCGCCAGCACAGAAGGTGCTTGACCTGATGGAGAAGCAAACCCGGGAGGATGCAGCCCTGCCCGCAGCCTCACCAGACCTATTGGCGAATCAGCGCGACGACGTGATTCAGATCCGGCGAACAAATCCCCAGATCTATGACCGGAGCAGGATATTCAAGGTTCCAACTTACTTGGTCGGCTAGTATAAGCCGATCATGATCAATGACGCGTACACGCTGTACATCACCACAGATGGCGAGCAGAGCCTGCACTTCCCACTGCCGGTCAGGTCGGCATACAGTACCAGGCTGGTGACCTTGTGGCCAGCGCATGGGGTGCGGGGCAGGGATCCGAAACCCGCGCGGCCGGGGAAGAGAATCGAGTACGAGGACATCTACTACTCCGCGGAAAAGCCGGCCTAAACCCAATACCGTTTACTTAGATGTCGGGTGTGTTAATCTTTTGGAATGCCACGAAGCGGATGGGTGAAGCCCGAAGAGCCTGAACGATTAAGCGACCATGTTTCCCTGGGTGTCCTGACGCGGGTGTTCACTCCGCGGGAGGTGGATGCCGCGATCGACCGTGCCGGTGCGGCGGGGCAACGCAACCGGTTGCTGCCGGCGCGGATGATGGTCTACTACGTGATGGCCTTGGCGATGTTCAGTTCGGGATCCTATGAGGAAGTCATGCGGTCCTTGTTGGCCGGGATTGAATGGCTCACCGGGCGCTTCAGGGATTGGACGATGCCCACCAAAGCGGCGATTTTCAAGGCCCGGACCCGGTTGGGTTCTGCCGTGATGGTCGACTTGTTCGATGCCTGTGCCACCCCCGTGGCAAGGGCTGGCGGGCCCGGTTTCTACCGGAACTGGCGGTTGGTCAGCGTTGACGGGACCGTGCTGGATATTCCGGACACGGTCGACAATGAGCGCACCTACGGGCGCCCGGGCACCAGCACCGAGGCCAAGAGCGCCTACCCGCAGGCCCGCCTCCTGACCCTGGCCGAATGCGGCACCCATGCCATGTTCGGTGCGGTTGTTTCCGGATGCGACACCGCCGAGCAAACCATGTACCCGGCCCTTTTGCACAAGCTGGAGAAGGGCATGCTGGTGATCGCCGACCGCGGGTTCTTCAGCTACACGGCGTTCAGGGACAGCCTGGGCACCGGCGCGGAGTTGTTGTGGCGGATCAAGAAGATCATGGTCCTTCCCGTGCACGAGGAACTTGCCGACGGGTCCTACCTCTCGGCTATCTACGCCAGCACCAAGGACCGGCGACATAACATCGACCCGATCCCGGTACGGGTGATCGAATACACCGTCACCACCGGCAAAGAGGTGGGGGAATTCAGGCTCATCACCAGCATCCTGGACCCGGGTGCCGCACCTGCCGCGGACCTCGCCGACGCCTATGCCCAACGCTGGGAAATCGAATCCGGTTTCGGTGAACTCAAGACCGGGCAACGCGGGGCCTCGGTGGTGTTGCGATCCAAGACCCCCGACGGCGTGCTGCAGGAAATCTACGGATACCTCTGTGTGCACTACGCGCTGCGCTCACTCATCGGCGAAGTCGCCCAAGACCTGGACGAAGACCCGCTGCGCATCTCTTTCACGCGAACCCTCCGGGCCGCGCGGCGATCATTGGC
This sequence comes from Paeniglutamicibacter antarcticus, assembly GCF_900010755.1. Classification (GTDB taxonomy): domain Bacteria; phylum Actinomycetota; class Actinomycetes; order Actinomycetales; family Micrococcaceae; genus Paeniglutamicibacter; species Paeniglutamicibacter antarcticus_B. Next base: position 258,108 of record NZ_CZJT01000081.1, read on the forward strand.
CGCGCGCCCGGCTTTTTCCCCCTAAAAAACACGCCGAAGCCTTCGCCGTGTTCTGCCGGGAAATACTCCACGAGCTCCTGCCATTACGCAGGGCGCGAAGCAACCCGCGGGTGGTCAAGCGAAAGATGTCCGGATGGCCACTTAAACGGGTTCCCAAAAACCCTAAGTAAACCGTATTGGGCCTAAACCCGCGGTGAGATTCCGGGGCACATGGTGTCGGCGATCTGTTGAGCTTGATTGTTAGTGATGTGCTGACGCCAAGTGTGTCAGGCTGCCGTGAGTGCATGTGTAGACGAAGCTGTGAGTGATTTCATCCCATGAAAACCATCTCTCCCCACCAGTTTGTGTTGTACCCGCATGGGAAGGGGTGCTGGAATGCCGGGCCGCGGTGAGCAGGCACCGCACCGGGACTTGCAGCGTACCTGGACCATCCTCGCCACCGCCCGCGGGATCCCCACGCCCGGGTCGCCGCGGAGGTGGGCCCCGGTGTTCAGCAACGTGCAGGTCGCCGGGATCAAGGCCATGGTCTGCACCCCGCCGTCAGACAGGAGGCTGCCGCTGACCAGGTTTTCGTCCGGCGAGATCGTGAACCTCACGGTCAGCGTGGGATTGGTCGAATCGATCAGCCCGGTCACGCTTTCCCACTGGATGGCCGCCGACGTCATCAAGCCCTGGCAACACTAGTCCTGGATTTTCTCCCGTGATCCCGGCTTCGAGCCCACGGACTCACGCACGCTGGACCTCTACCGGGGGCTGTGGGAGGGCCACCCCGTGGGTCCGTACGAGTACGTGGTCAGCGCCGACGAGTCATACGAAGCTTCGCATGACTCGTCTAACCCCAATACCGTTTACTTAGATGTCGGGTGTGTTAATCTTTTGGAATGCCACGAAGCGGATGGGTGAAGCCCGAAGAGCCTGAACGATTAAGCGACCATGTTTCCCTGGGTGTCCTGACGCGGGTGTTCACTCCGCGGGAGGTGGATGCCGCGATCGACCGTGCCGGTGCGGCGGGGCAACGCAACCGGTTGCTGCCGGCGCGGATGATGGTCTACTACGTGATGGCCTTGGCGATGTTCAGTTCGGGATCCTATGAGGAAGTCATGCGGTCCTTGTTGGCCGGGATTGAATGGCTCACCGGGCGCTTCAGGGATTGGACGATGCCCACCAAAGCGGCGATTTTCAAGGCCCGGACCCGGTTGGGTTCTGCCGTGATGGTCGACTTGTTCGATGCCTGTGCCACCCCCGTGGCAAGGGCTGGCGGGCCCGGTTTCTACCGGAACTGGCGGTTGGTCAGCGTTGACGGGACCGTGCTGGATATTCCGGACACGGTCGACAATGAGCGCACCTACGGGCGCCCGGGCACCAGCACCGAGGCCAAGAGCGCCTACCCGCAGGCCCGCCTCCTGACCCTGGCCGAATGCGGCACCCATGCCATGTTCGGTGCGGTTGTTTCCGGATGCGACACCGCCGAGCAAACCATGTACCCGGCCCTTTTGCACAAGCTGGAGAAGGGCATGCTGGTGATCGCCGACCGCGGGTTCTTCAGCTACACGGCGTTCAGGGACAGCCTGGGCACCGGCGCGGAGTTGTTGTGGCGGATCAAGAAGATCATGGTCCTTCCCGTGCACGAGGAACTTGCCGACGGGTCCTACCTCTCGGCTATCTACGCCAGCACCAAGGACCGGCGACATAACATCGACCCGATCCCGGTACGGGTGATCGAATACACCGTCACCACCGGCAAAGAGGTGGGGGAATTCAGGCTCATCACCAGCATCCTGGACCCGGGTGCCGCACCTGCCGCGGACCTCGCCGACGCCTATGCCCAACGCTGGGAAATCGAATCCGGTTTCGGTGAACTCAAGACCGGGCAACGCGGGGCCTCGGTGGTGTTGCGATCCAAGACCCCCGACGGCGTGCTGCAGGAAATCTACGGATACCTCTGTGTGCACTACGCGCTGCGCTCACTCATCGGCGAAGTCGCCCAAGACCTGGACGAAGACCCGCTGCGCATCTCTTTCACGCGAACCCTCCGGGCCGCGCGGCGATCATTGGCCGCGCGCCCGGCTTTTTCCCCCTAAAAAACACGCCGAAGCCTTCGCCGTGTTCTGCCGGGAAATACTCCACGAGCTCCTGCCATTACGCAGGGCGCGAAGCAACCCGCGGGTGGTCAAGCGAAAGATGTCCGGATGGCCACTTAAACGGGTTCCCAAAAACCCTAAGTAAACCGTATTGCGTCTAACCCAGCGGTTACATGTGGCGGGAAGTCATTGACGAAGAACGGTGACCTGAACTGGGAAAATGGAAGTGTCTAACCTAGCCGCGTCTTGAGGTGATGGCAGGTTGGAGGCAATTTTCCGGAAGACCAACCAAACACGATCTGAGGGCGCGGCCAAGTTGGCACCGGAACGAAGATGCCATCTCCGCCCAACTCCCCCCGGGGGGCCAGCCGACGCTGCGGGCTCTGAAAAGTGGTCGCTAAGACAATTGGTACGGTTCAGGTCCTAGCGCAGGATGTGTGCCGTAAACTTGGGAAACTTCCTAAGCCTGCTCGACCACTCGCGGCAACAAGTTGCTGAGAAGAAGGAATCGATCTGAAAACTAGTTTCACGCATTTCCTGATTAAGTGAGCATACTGCAAAAAGATAAAATCGTTAGTTACACACATTTTACCATTCTTGTATGAAATAGACGAATTGCATTGAATTCTGTAAAATCTTTTCCGTCTAGTAAATCACTTCTAAGGCGCGCTTCAGCCGCGTTGAGCTTCTCCCCTAGCTGCCTGTCTACGGAATCGGAAAACTGATTTGACCCGCCAGGCTTAGGGGTTACTTCATTTAGTATTGGTCCTTCTGGCGACGCAAGAAGATCAATTCGAGCAAAAGGAGCGGGAATACTTCGACTTATTAACTCGGCAACATTGAAGTACTCTTCCGGAATCCCGTTCCCGGGAAATAATAATTTAGAGTACTTTCCAGTATCAACCTGGTTATTGCCAATGTCGTACCAACAGCGACGCACCTCTGGGGTGCGAATCGTCTCAAGCGCTAGGTGAATCTGACCATAGAACGAGTAGAACTTCAGGTCTCTTGCTGGGTCCGTGGGTGAGTGATCGCTTCTAATAAGCTTTTCTCGTATCCACAAATCTTCTTTGACCTGGCCATGATCAATATTCAACTGCATCGAACGACGCAGTTCGTCAATCGACTCTAAAGTTCTATTGTTGGGCAGATCAAGTATTTGGTGATCATCAATCAAATAGACACCCTGCGACATCACCCCTGTGAGCGGCTTGACAACTGTTCCAGCCTCGAGGGTTAGGTCGGCGAGTGGCTTGGGTTCAAGCTCAAGTGCCGGGGTGCGAATTCCCAACAGCTCTGCAAATCGATATGCGTTCGTCTTAATATCTAGCAACCAAGCCGTATATTCGGGAGCCCTAAACGCCTTGCGACCTTCGAAGTAGATCTGGTTCCTAAAGGAAGCCGCGGGCTGACTCGCCGCTGTTGGACGAATTCTCCGAGGTGGCAAATGCTGCAAATTCTTGCCATAGTAGAATTTGAGCGATTCAATCGCAAAGATTTTTCCGCCAGGAGAGAAAAGCTCACATTTAACAATGCATTCACCAGGAGACAGTGCCGTCACCGCTGCCCAACTATCACTTTCGGATCGCGGGCTCGAATCTACTATTTCACCGTCGCTTACCAGATGGAACTCCACCTGATAACCCACCGGAAGTCTCGCCACTGTAGCAGTTAGAGACGAGCGGGATTGATTGACAATGATTTTGAATTCATTATTTTCTGACGACACAATCATATGAACCTTCTATGCGATAACATCTGTAAATTTGCACTAATAACTACTGGATTTTATCACAAAGACATCCGATGAAGTAGTTATTGGTACAACTTATTGCATTAATGTCACTCGTCTGAATATCCGATATTTTCATCTCGACTGCGCGTAAACAGAAGCACTTGGAGCCAATTTTCCAGGAACGTCTTGCCCCCGACACCGAGGTTGCTGCAATGTCGTGAGCGACTGACCACCTACGACTCTACAGACGCCACGGACGGTCGTCTAAAAAGAAGGCGAAAAGGGCCCATTGGTACTGGTGCTCTAAGATTATCGATTCAACAGAAGACTTTCCTTGCTATCTTCACTCACGAGCATCCACCATTGCCAACTGTTAGAAGCCTCTTGCACAGCGCCACTGCTTCGTGACGCCAGTCGCTAATGTTCTATGCATTGTCCTCATTCCTGGGTCTTCTCTAGAGCCATGACATCCGCCTCGGTCCGGAATGGATCCCAACGGACGTACTATGTGCAGTGCCGTCTGGAGAAGAATTTTTTGCGGCCGTCGCCGTCTGGGCAACATGTGCTGCCTCAACCAGGCAGGGCATCGCAGGATTCTCGACACCTCGAGTGACCGCGTATCAACTTGCTCCGGTCTGACTAGATGCCGAGGTATTCAACCTAGCCTTGGACTCCTGGATACGTGCCCCGGTCCGTCGCAGACCTCGGCAAAGAAGTGCACGGCCTCAAATTCGGGGGCGAGCCCTTGTGCAGGCTGCCGTGGAGTTGGACTATGAACCAGACACCCTCATCCGACAGGTAGATGTAAGCATCTACACCGACGATCCCGCGAGTCAATTCGATCCTAGAATTCGTTCTGGCAGTCTTGGCAGCAAACTCGATTTAATCAATGCCCCGCACTCTGCGATGCTTCTAGTAGTTTCCGCATGCACGAGATGCCATTACTTTTGACCACCCTAGGAAATCCGCCAGGCACTCAAACTCTTTGAGGGCTGCCTCTGGTAGAAACTTCTGAAAGGGCACTGGCGGTTAACTACAGGGGGCAGGAGAATTCGATAGCGTAAGGTCGTCGCGCTCACCTGTGGCGTCAAGGTCCCCGGGTCCTACAAGCTGCCCGAATTCCTGGCAGAACACCGACGCTACGAGGAAACTGGCGATCCGCCAAGGTCGTTTGCCGCGTCATCTCGTTGCCGTCGGACCGCAGATGATGTCCCATTTGGGCGTCAACCTGCGCCAGCGTATCGGCGGTATCAAAGTCACCTGTGACATGTCCAAACATTCAGCCTGACAACTAGACCACATCGTCTGCAAGACCTCACAAGCCACTTTGCACTAGCGCTGGCAAGTTTGTTCCTACGACGAGCTGCACTCGGCCTGTTAAGATGGATTAAGAAATCACCCTGAAATATCTTGCTGAAGGCATGGAAACTACCTATGGACGATGAAACACGAGCACCCGGGAAATCTCCCGTCTCAGAAACCGGAAGCACTACTTCTAGAACCTCCGACGCCACGATGAGCTCCGCAGACATGTACCGTGCTCTTCGAAAGAAGGATCGACAAATTGCTGGGGAACGAGAATCCGTTAGCAAGTTGAAAGCTGAGTCATTCGCACTTCAGAAGCGACGAAACGAGCTGATTGCCCAGAATGCAAAGCTCAAGCGAGATCTTGACGCGGCTACAGCTGGTCTCCGCAAAGAGTATCAGGTTCGGATTCAGACCGAAAAACTATTGGCTAAAGAGACTGCTCGCGCTAATAAGTACAAGGATGCCTACAACCGACTAAAGTCGAATCCGGCAGTTAAGCTTTCGCGTGCGGTGACGTCGCCCGCAAGGAATTTGCTCGCGCTCGCCAAGAACAAACCAGGCGCTCAGGGCTTGACCGCAGTGGCCAATACCGCTCAAGATGCCAGCGCTCAGCTTACATCGCTATCCGGTGCCAAAGCCCTGTTGAGCGAAGTAGCAACAGCCTACAAAGTCGACGGTAGCGCCTCGTCCGCTAGATCGCTTGCGGATAAATTGCCCGAGGATTACGAACTCGACAAATCAAGCCAAGTCTTGCTGAACCAAATTGACGGTGTCATCCGGCTTGCAGCTAATTCCCCCTTCATCCCAGAAACGCAGTCGGGGATCGGTTATGTCCCACAGCCTGGGCGCATTATGTATTGTGCTCACAGCACCGGCGAATTCAATAGCAATGGCTATTCGACTCGGACGGCTGGTCTAACTGAGGCCCTGAACGAGTTGGGCACGGATCTGCTGGTGGCAGCACGTCCCGGATATCCGTGGGACAGCAAGACGACCGCCAAGGCACCTAGAAAGACCCGATTTGAAACAACGCCACATGGCGTACGGACCGTGTACAACCCGGGGACCTCATGGTCTCGCCGGGCCTTGGATCAGTACATCCACGAAGCCGCGGACGTTTACGCTCGCGAAGCTATGATCAACCGTCCGTCGAAGATCGTTGCTGCCTCAAACCATGTGACCGCACTTCCTGCTCTGATTGCCGCACGCCGGCTAGGCATTCCGTTCGCCTACGAGGTACGTGGACTCTGGGAAATCACCGAAGCTTCCGCAAAAGAAGGGTATGAGAATAGCGAACGCTTCGCCCTCGCTGTAAAGCTGGAAACCCTTGTAGCCAAAAATGCTGATCACGTATTCGCGATTACCTCTCAGGTCAGGGACGAGCTCGTCCGTAGAGGGGTCGACAGCGAAAAGATCAGTTTGTTGCCCAATGCTGCGGACATCTATGAATTCGCTCCTTTGCGCCCCGAGCCTGCCCTGGAACAGAAGTACAAGCTCGAGGACGGACTCACGCTCGGGTACGCCGGCAGCGTCCTTGAATATGAAGGACTCGATATTGCCCTTCGTGCGATGTCAGAGCTCGTCGCCGACGGCGATGCCGTCAAGCTGATCATTGCCGGGGACGGACCAGCGTTGGCAGATTTGAAGTCCTTGTCAGCTGAACTCAGTCTCGACGACTCAGTACAGTTCGTTGGTCGGGTGCCTTCCGCAGAGGTACCGCGCTTCATCGAACTATTTGATGCAGTACTTTGCCCACGTATCAGTTCAGTCGTCACTGAAATGGTGTCACCACTGAAGCCGCTTGAGGCAATGTCTGCAGGCAAACCAGTTATTGCATCTGACGTAGCACCCCTCGCCGATCTGCTCGGAACGGATGGGAATCGAGGTCTCCTGTTCAAGGCTGGAGATCATTCCGACCTTGCACGCGTTATCCGCGAGATCTCGTACGACAAGGCGAAGCGAAATGAGATCGGCCGCGAGGCTCGTCTTTGGATCACCAAGAACCGCTCGTGGTCAACGGTCGCCCAACAGCAACTCGATGGTCTCTCTCGCATTTCTGTCCAGGAACAGAAAACCGCTGGTAAGCATCTCGGCGATATGACGATCGCCTTGATCTCCGATGAGTTCACGCGTACCAGTATCAAGGGTGACGTGAAACTCGTGCTTCCGACTCCTTCCAATTGGAAGGAAGTCATTGCCGGAGCCAACGTGGATCTGCTTTTTGTGGAATCCGCATGGGAGGGCAACGGAGGTACGTGGACCCGAAAGGTCGGCCACTACGACGATGAAGAATGCAAGGAGTTGCGGGCCCTCATTTCCTATTGCCGGGCCGAAGGCATCCCTACGGTCTTCTGGAACAAGGAAGATCCGGTCCACTTCAACCGTTTCCGGGTAACTGCCAAGTACTTCGACCATGTCTTCACGACAGACGCGAATTGCCTCAAGGACTACTGGGGGCATCGCGGAAGCCACCTCAAGACGCTCGCTTCGTTGCCGTTCTGGGCACAGCCTGGAATCCATAACCCGCTCCCGTCAAGTGAACCTATGCAGAACACGGTTGCATACGGCGGTTCATACTACGGCGAACGCTTTGAGAAGCGGTCCGAAGAACTCGTCCAACTACTGGACGCTGCGATTCTGCATGGACTGACGATCTACGATCGTCAGTTCAACAACCCGGACTCCCCCTATGTGTTCCCCGAGCACCTTCGAGAGTATGTCCAGGGCGGTTTGCCTTATACAGAGATGTTGAAGGCCTATAAGAACCACCCCGTTCACATCAACGTCAACTCGGTCTCGAACTCCCCCACCATGTTCTCTCGCAGGGTTTTTGAACTCGCAGCGTGCGGGACCCCGGTGCTTTCCGGACCCGGTTTGGAAATTGGCGGACTTTTCGGGAAAACCATTCCGACGTCACTGAACCAAAATGCCATGGACACGCTCGTGGCCCGATGGATGACTGATGAATCAGCAAGGCTTGAGGCTGCATGGGAGGCCCTACGGGTTGTCTACCGCTCTCACCTCTCTACGCATCGATTGGCATACGTCATGCGCATCGCGGGATTGTCTGTCCACGTGCCTTCACTGTCCAACTACAACTTGGAAGTTGCAGAGCTGACCGATGAAGTGGCGGCATTCATTGTGGCTCAAAGCCACCGACCGGCGCTGGTAGTCTCGTCAAGCAATACCGCTTCACCTGCTGCCATCGACATGTTGGCTCGAGCCAGCATCGCAATCTCCGACAGTTCGCCCGAGGAATACGATGGGATCGTAGCCAAAATGGACGAATCGTTGAATGATCCGTTCATCGCTGAAGATTTGGTAACCGCGATGCAGTTCACCAAATCATCGAGTGCCTCCATTGATGACGCTCTTGCCGGATCTGAGAGCCACAATCTCTGGCACCGTAGCGCTGCCGATGGATCCACAGACGTCATGACTGGCCTCGGAACGACGAATTCAGGGAGTGTTGCCATTCGGAGGGTAGCCCTCACGCCAACGGAAACAAACGCCAACTATGACGATCTGTTTGCTGCCATCGGTGAACCACTAAACGTGGTCGTTGCTGGACATGATTTGAAGTTTGCCGGCGACATTATTTCCAAGTTGGAGGCTGACGGGCACCACGTTGTCATCGACAAGTGGGCTGGACATTCGCAGCATGATGAAGAACAAAGCCTGCTGTTGCTTCAAGACGCAGACGTGATCTTCTGCGAGTGGTCACTAGGCAACCTTGCCTGGTATTCACAACACAAGTTACCAGGCCAGCGTCTCGTGTCGCGTTTCCATTCTCAGGAACTCTTCACGAAGTACCCGACTCAGGTCGATTTCTCCAAGGTTGACCAGATCGTCTTCGTCGGTGAATTTATCCGACGCGTCGCTATCCGTAAGTTCGGGATACCTGATGAGTTGACCACAGTCATACCCAACACAGTGAATCTGGAATCATTGGATCAACCAAAGATCAACGGTGCCGAATTCAACATCGGATTAGTTGGTATTGTCCCCGAACAGAAGGGGCTGGATGTGGCACTTGATCTCCTCGCCGAGCTGAGGGAATCCGATGAACGGTACCACCTGTTTATCAAGGGACGCCGCCCCGAGGAATACTCTTGGATGGCAGATCGGCCAAGGGAAATGGCATTCTACGAAGCCCAATACAGCCGGATCGAAATTGATCCACGCTTGCAAGGTGCGGTGACGTTTGACGAACACGGGAACGACATGCCTGATTGGTACCGCAAGATAGGTATCGCTTTGTCGGTAAGCGGCTTTGAGTCGTTCCACTTCACGATTGCCGACGGCGCTGCTTCTGGAGCGATTCCTGTAAGCCTCGCATGGCCTGGATCAGAGCTTGTCTATCCTGCATCGTGGCTGTCAACTTCGGTTGCAGGTTTGGAAACTCGGATCCAAGGGTTAGCTGGCAATTCTGAAAACTATGAGCGGGCTGCGCTTGAGGCCCAAGAGTTCGCGAGGATCACGTACTCCGCTCGATCCACCCTCGATGCCATAACCGGAACACTGACGAAATTGCATGTAACCGAGAGCACAAATAACTAATCTCGATCAACCCAGCCGTTTCATGAGGTGATGGCAGGCCGCTGATTCCGCATTGCGATGTGGAGTCGGCGGTTTTGCTGTTTGTGGGCACGCTGACTGGTGGCTGTGTCGCCGGTCCGTGGTCACGGGTTCCACGCCCGGAGCTGTTTGTTGTGTTCTTTCCGGGCGGTGGCGTATGGGTTGGCGCACCGGATTAGGCTGGAGTTACGTTCGTGAGAACGCCAGGAACCCCGAATTCTCGGGTTTGCTGGCGTTTTTAGGTGCTGGGTGTCTGGCTACTTTCTGTGGTTTTTAGTGTGTTGGTCGATCAGGTCCATGGCCCGATATTGGCGTGGCGTGGGCAAGGAAAGCAGTTCAAAGGTTTTCTCGGTGCCGGGCACCATGGCGGTGTTCCGGGTCCGGGTCCCCAAGTGCGTCAGGCGGTCTTGGTAGCTGGTGGCCGTGGTCCCGTTATCGAGTTTCCGGGTGCTGGCCTTGGATGCCGCGGCGGCCGAGCGAACCACCTTCTCCACTGGTTCCTCAGGGGTTGAACAGTTCTCGTCGGTGAAGGTCAACGGCGCCCAGGCGGTGCGTAGGTGCCAGGTCAGGTGTGCGGCGAGCATGCATAGGAAAACGTGGGCGCGTGTGCGGTCCTGGGTGTAATGGCGGATCCCCAGGTCCCGTGTTTTGAGGGCCTTGAAAATCTTTTCCACGTTGGCCAGGGACTTGTAAGTGCGCACGATTTCGGGAGCATCCATGCTCTCTTCTGGGACGTTGGTGCGGATGACAGAGATGCCGTCCAGGTCCGCTTTGCGTTTGATGGATGCGGGGTTGGGTTCAAAGGTGAACTTCTCATCAGTGATGACCAGGGTGAAGTGCTTGGCCATGTTGTTGTTCCCCACGACTTTCCCCACGCGTACCCCGATCTTTCCGGCTCCTACCAGAGTTCCGGTGTCCACTGCTTTCTTGATGGTTTCGAGTTTCGCTTCGGTGGCTTCAAGCATGCTGGTGCGTTTGTGGTTCCGTCGTTCGGCCAGAGCGGGGTTGCGGCAGGCGATCAGGCGTTCCCCGGGGTAGTCGGGGAGGCTGATTTCGGCGAGGTTCTGTTGGTCAAGCAGGCTCATCTGCAATGGCACTGTGTCTTCGGCGAGTTTTTGGATGTCGGTGTTGCGCAGGGCTGTAACCCAACTGAAGTTGGCGTCCTTTGAGAGGTCTTGGACCCGGGCGTTGGTGATCGTGCCGCGGTCCCCAACCCTCACCAGGTCATCGACCCCCGCCAGGGCCTGGACCTCATCGGCGATCTGGATGAAGGCCGTGGGGTCCGCGGCGTTCCCGGGAAAGACGCGTACCGCGATGGGCAGCCCGGCCCGGGTGGCAAGCATCCCGTATTCGATCTGCTCGTGCCCGCGTTTCTTGTCCCGGGAGTACCCGAACTTGGCCAGTGGGTTGTGGGCTCCGGTCATCTAGGAGGAAAACAGGTCAAAGAGGGCCAGGTGTTCGGGGTTATGTTCGGGGCCCAGGTGGGTGCGGGCGAGGTGTTTTTCGATGCGGGGTTGCTGGGCCAACAGCCAGTCCATGGCTGCGTGGAGTTCATCGGTGCTTACCGGGCCGAGGTCAACACCGAGGGTGGTGTCAGCGAACCAGTTCAGGGTGGCGAGTTTCGAGGTCGGGTGGCAGATGCGGGCGGCCAACAAACCCATGACCAAGTCTCGGTTCCGGCAGGGAGGACCCAGTAGGGTTTCAAAGCGCAGGCCGCGGGCCATGGTGTGGATCGCCTCGAGGTGGCCGTGGGGCAGGGAACGCAGGATCTGCATGTGCTCGGTGGCTGCCACCAGGGTCTTGCCTTTCAATGATTCGCTCACATCATTGAGTGCCTGTTCGGGTAGGTAGGAAACGTTGCCCAGGGTTTCGTGGCGCACTTTCCCGTCTTCGCGGAAGGTGCGGCGTACCAGGGCCGAGCGGTAGATGACTTCCACGCCGACCTTGTTCACCCGGCGGGATGTGTTGATGGCTGCGTGCATGGCCTGTGAGCTATGCTTCATGACCAGAATCTACGCTTGTTTGTTTCGAATGGAAGACTTTTCATTGACTATTTAGTGGCTACAATTTTTGGGGTAGAACGTGGAAATGCCCCGGAACCATGCGGTTCCGAGGCAAATCCCTAACGTAACTTCAGTTTAATCGATGAACCGATCATTTTTGTCTTGCTCATTTTGTCCTACGCCTAAGTCGTTGCCAAATCGATCCCACTCAAATTGTGGGCTCGCAATTCGGCGGTCCCCTCAGTAACATCGGACCATAGTCTTGCTCCACCGCACTTACAATTTGCTTCACGTGCTGATCCTCAAGCCTCAGATCAGACCTCGTACGCAACTGATTTCAAACGTTTTCCTAATTGCCACTCGCGAACATCTTGAGTCAGCGTTTTTGCTCTTTCTTGGAACGAATGCTGCTCCAATACTTTTCGAGCTTGGGATGCTCGTTCTTCTACCGTGCCGAAAGCGGTGAGCCCCTCGGGGCTACACAACCATCGGAGCTCGTCAAGCGATTCATATACCTGCACCATGCTGCCGAAAACCTCAGTCAGACCTGAAACTTGATCAGAAACCACCGGCGTTCCACAAGCAATTGCGTCAAAGATGCGGTTCTGGATGAATCCCTGTTCTGCCATGTCCGTCCAGTGGTCAGCCAACACGCGCTTCGAAGATCTGTAGAAATCCCCCAGCAGTTCATTTTTGATTCCATCGGCCTCATGCATCCGGGGCTCAAGAACATCGGCCCATCCGTGCCCGATGATTCGAAGGTCAATACCTGAGACTAACGCGTCCGACACCACTTTTCGGTCGCGGTTGCGGGTGTTCGCCCCTACGAAAGTCGTTGGCCGAGACCGGTCTTCGGACCCTTCCGCTGGAAGATGGAACCGGCTGGCATCCGTAGCTTGCAGAAGCGGTTTGACTTCCCGCCCGCTGAGCTTGGTCATCTTTGCCGACCAAGAGATCGAAGATGCGTAGACGAGGTCAAAGGCCTGAACTTCCTCGACTGAAACATCCTCAGGATGGCTGATGACCCACAGGACATTTATTGCTCCCGGAATTGGCGGTATCTTATCCAGCCCTCTGATGACGAGATTGACATCGTCAAATACCTGATCTCGGTCGATATTGTGACCGTGACGGTAGCTCACAACTTCACAATCTACTTCACGCAGGGCGTCGGCAAGGGAATTGACATAGTGGGTATCCCCCCACTTATCTCCATTTGCGCCACCCGTAGCTGCAAGTCGAATGCCCCAGCGCTGATTTCCCGATTCCTCAGCACGTGTAACGATCGGCCGTGGAGACGGGATGAAATTGTTGTCACCGCCCACGTGCGCCAGCTCGAAACCAGCACGAACGTATTTGTCAGTTTCGGGAGAGGGAAGGCGGCCTGCCCACCGTTTCATGAATTCTTGTCGGTTAGACACTATATTTCGTCCACGGCCAGGAGTTTTACTTTCATGATGCGTAACCTTGGAACGAGGTTCCACAGCAAAGTAGCCGTTTTTCTGCTCAATTGCCCGCAGACATAAGTCAATGTCCTCCATTCCATTGACGAAGAATGGATCAAAACCTCTCAGTCTGGCCACGTCTTTGGTTCGCCACAGCATGCAAGCACCAGTAATCGCCGAAAATTCACTGTCCGCGACAGTTGCTGCATCTTCTGGAGGATGGTTGGCTAGGAAGTGACCCGGCAGTCGGTTCTCGGCCATGAAAACTGTGCCAGCAGTCTGGATGGAATCATCCGGATATTGCAACAGCGGCTGCACTGCAATCACCGCTGGGTTCTGCAATCGCTCCAGTAATGGTTCCAACCAGCCTTCACGGACAATAGTGTCGTTGTTCAGGAAGCATGTGAATTCGCCAGTTCCAAGGTATGAACCATAATTTGAGCCAATTGCAAAGTTCAAATTGCGAGGTAATCGTACGTACTTTACTCGTGGATCAGAGTCAAGAAGCAGGCCGAGAGCCGCGCTGAAGTGATATGCCGATCCATTGTCGATTACTATCACTTCAATATCCGCTGACCCAGAGCGTTCAAGAACACTCTTTACTGCTCGGGCGGTCATCGACCAATCCTGATAGACGGGCATAGAAATCGACACTCGCCCCGGTACTGACTTGCGTTCTTCCATCGCCTGCCAATCGACCAGGTTTTTCCCGAGCACGACCCATTGCCACGATTCCGATTCGGAAGTGGTAATACGCGTTTCGGCTTCACGATCATCCCAATACTTGCACCCTATAAACGGTAGAAGCCGAGGGACTGAAAGCTTCGCAATTCGGATAGCGAAGTCATGATCGACCCAGCGTTTAAGGCCTTCGTCGAATCCGCCAGCCTCAACGGCCAAAGTGCGTTCGAGAGTAAGGACGTTAAGATCGATATGGTTCACAATCATTAGTTCGTCTAGAGCACCCTGGTAGGCCCTGTAGGAGATCTTTCCGCCATTATGCAGTTCCAGACCGGCGTAAACTGCCTGCGCGTCGGATTCGAGAGCACCCTTGATCGACAGTTCAAGATAGTCCTCGGGCCAAACGTTATCCGTGTCCAGAAAGGAAACCCATCGACCCGATGCGCGATTGAGCCCGTGGTTTCGAGCAGCACACACTCCCCCGTGATCGGCTGAAATCAATGAAATGCGCGAGTCTGCGGCAGCCAAGAGCCTTACGACGTCCCGAGTTGCGTCCGTCGATCCGTCATCGACAACAATCAATTCCCAATGTTCCAACGTTTGACGTTGCACTGATCGAATAGCTTTGGCTATCACGTCGGCACGGTTCCACGCAGGCATGATGATGCTGACAAGTGGCTCGCCGTTTTCTAACTGGGGCAGCTGAATCGAACTAATTCTCCTCCGCCACTCGTCTTCAGCAAGTTTCTTCCAATTGCCAGTCACACGCGGTCGCGACTTGTAGGTTTGGGTTTTAATAGTGCTGACAATCTTTGTTTTCGAACTCAGAACGCTTCCCCATACCCACTGTCCTTCAGGAAAGTGAACAATGTAGTCATCGGGGGCATGTTCGAGAAGCCAACCTAATGTGCCGCCCGAATGCGAGGCAACATCCTCGGAAGAAATAACATGGCCACTGGTATTGAGCATTCGAGGGACAAGAAGAGGCCCAAGGGTGGGCTGGGCCTCAAGTGGACGTCGGAACGAATTTAGGACCGAGCCGAACATTCCATTTTTCCATGCCGTACGCAAATGTCCAGGCCAAGACCGAACGTCCATAAGTGGGTGCGGGGACATTTCCTTCGACATACCGAATATGAGAAAATCCTCCGCGGCCGCTTGCCAGCTGGAAAAGTGCCTGTCACTTTGGGCGGCGTACCAATGTCGATCAAAGATTCCTGAACCAAGCAAGAGATCTAGATCAGAATATTGGTCGAATGTTTTAGCCATTTGTTTTCGTCCCCATAAGAGTTGATATATAGAAAATTTAGTTTAGGGCTCAAGAGATGGGCTGTAGATTGCTTGAGTAATCCCAGTGCCGACGATGGAAAACGGGTGATTCGTCGGAACGTTATTCTTAGGACGTCGATCCCTCTGCTCGGGCACCGTTGCGTAAGAAATGAACCACCCCCGACCGTCATCCTCCGGCCGCCATCCTCGAACTGCTTCAAACCGTTCAATCAGCCCATCGGAACGCGTACTTCGACTCAAAGGGCTCCAAGGTGCGGCCACTTCTGTGGAAACAAGCGCTAAGTTCGTATCGAACAAATAGGTCTGAACTTCTTCTTTGCGGCGTACGTTGACCGACAGTCCTCGCGTAGTCGTCAGTGGAACCCCAATTTCAATCTTGAAGTCCAGCGATCCTTGCCCTTGGAAGTTCCATTCGAAATTCCAATTAGTATGCTGTCGTTTGACCCAGCCCGAAACCTCAAATACGGCTGACCATAGTTGTTGCGATCCGTTCGCGTCCTGCTTATGGTACAGCGCGACAGGGCGGTGGTCCGGCATGAAGCCAAGCCGAACATTATTGTTGATAAGGCCATGCCGCGGTGGCACCGGATCCACTACACTCTGTTTATTTAGAGTAATCGGACGATTCAGCCGTCGACCATCCCCACTTCTCCACGCAACCAAGTCATGGCTGCGCGCGTAATTAATGCTATGCGTCGTTTCAGCATCGGGTGAATCTCGCCAAACCCATAGCAAGTGCCAGAGGCCATCAGGTCCCAAGATCGGGGCATTTGAGTCAAGGTAAGCGTTACGTTTGCCACCACCTTCTATCAAAGGACCTTCACTAACCAGCTTGTGCCGCCGTTCAGAATCATCCCAAATTACGGCCACGAAGTCGCCGTCGCCACTTGACCCGTTTCTATACGTGAAGATAAGGGAACCATCGGACGAACGGATGAATCTAGGATAAGTGATTTTCAGCTCTGTCTGTGGATCAAGCAGAGCCTTCACTTTCGTCGGACGAGATTCCTCGCTTGAGAGGTCGATTATCCAGTACTGCAAGGGCGAAGTATGCATGTTTCCCGCGACATGCAATTGGCCAGACCTATCGAATCCAAGTTCTATGTAGTTGTGACTGTCCCATTTTGCCCTGGAGTCGAGCTTCCTATAATTCCAAGCTTGACCGCCAATATTCCTATTGGCAATAGTCAGCGTCCGATCGGCGTCGTAATAAGCGACCACCTGCAAATTCTTATGCTGAAGCAATGTCGGGGGAATCGCCACATCTGAGACTGCAGCACCCACCACATCGATCGAGGAGATCACGGCATTGCCCCAAAGTTGGCCAACGCAATAGTTGCTCCTCGGTACAGTCATTACTATTCGCCCGGACTCTGCTCTATGAGGTTCAACAGGTAACTCCCGTATCCACTTTTCACGAGACCTTCAGACAGGCTTCTAAATTCGTCCGTGGTAATAAATCCTTGTCGCCAAGCGATCTCCTCGGGGGCGCTCAGCTTCTGCCCCTGACGAGCCTCGATAGTGCGTATGTAGTTGGACGCATCGTTCAACGAATCAAACGTACCGGTGTCCAACCATGCCGTCCCTCGCGGCAAGATGGAGACCTTCAGCTCGCCCATTTCAAGGTACCGACGGTTAACGTCGGTGATCTCCAGCTCCCCCCGTGGCGAAGGCTTCAGGCCACGAGCGATCTCGACGACCCGATTATCATAGAAATACAGACCTGGCACAGCGTAGTTACTTCGCGGGTGCTCCGGCTTTTCTTCCAAGGAAATCGCGTTTCCTTCACGGTCAAATTCCACAACGCCATAGGCGTAAGGATCAGCTACGTGGTAGCCAAATACCGCCGCACCTTCGAGGTTGGTCAGGTTCTGAAGTTGCGTGCCAAGCCCCGAGCCGTAAAATATATTGTCGCCCAGCACAAGGGCAACTTTGCCATCACCAATGTGATCCTCGCCAATCAGGAACGCCTGGGCCAGACCATCCGGGGATTCCTGGACAGCATAAGTCAGTTCCAGACCCCATTGCGATCCGTCGCCTAACAGCCCTCGGAATTGGTCAGCGTCGTGTGGAGTCGTAATTAACAGTATCTCGCGAATACCAGCAAGCATAAGCGTTGATAGTGGATAGTAGATCATCGGCTTGTCGTAGACCGGGACGAGCTGCTTGCTAATGCCTTGGGTGATTGGGTGCAGCCGCGAGCCCGTACCACCGGCGAGAATAATTCCCCTCATGAACACAACAGTACGTGGCTAAGACACTGAAATCGAAACTAAGAACATTCGATGTGGCAATAAATTAGGTACGGAGTAGAGGATCCCTGGGCGTTCTACTCCGATAGGAATCACGGGGATGCTCATGCGAACGCGATGACGATCTAAAAATACAGCGCGTTAAGAACTACAATCCAGACCGGCCTGTAAATCCAACGCGGACTACCGTGATCCTCCACTCTGGAGCACAGGGTCGACAAGGGAATCGAAAACGTTCAAAGGAGCCGTTCTTGGCGCGCACCAGCACCCTCCCTACACGTACATCGGTGCACGCTATGTCCAGAATCGTGTCCACGAGCAGAAGCCACCAATCGCTTGAGGGCCGACATTATTTTCACGGGACATTCGGCCCGATCAGGACGCAGCGTTCATCGGCCAGATCCGAGTGAAAGGAGTACCGAACTGGAACTTGCTTCGTGCTGAACAATCCAACCGCCTTAATCTCTAGGGAAACGCCAGAGGTGTTCCCAACACGGATTACAGCCACAAGGCAACTTTTCCCTAAATCATTTCCGGCCATCGACTCGTCACCATATTCCGAACCGGTTTGGGACGGCATCGAAATCATATTATGACGACAATCACTCACACCGGCGATAGGCGTTAACCCCGTTAACTTGGTCAAGAAGGTAATCTAATGCCCATGAATAACATCCTAGTCACCGGTGGCGCCGGTTTCATCGGTTCAAATTTCGTGCACTACGTACTTGAACAAACAGATGCGAGTGTCACCGTCTTGGACAAGATGACCTACGCTGGAAATCGCGCGTCCTTGGACGGCTTGGATCCACAGCGATTCCGCCTCGTTGAAGGCGATATCTGCGATGCCGCATTGGTCGATACCCTCGCGAGTGAGGCCGACGCCATTGTGCACTATGCAGCAGAGTCCCATAACGACAATTCTCTGGCCGATCCGCGCCCATTCTTGGACACCAACATCATCGGAACCTTCACGCTACTTGAGGCCGCGCGCAAGCACGAGGTCCGTTACCACCACATCTCCACCGATGAGGTATACGGCGACCTTGAACTCGATGACCCGCAGCGGTTTACCGAAGACACCCCATACAACCCGTCCAGCCCATATTCCGCGACAAAAGCCGGGTCCGACCTGCTGGTGCGGGCCTGGATGCGCTCTTTCGGTGTTGCCGGGACGATCAGCAATTGCTCAAACAACTACGGGCCATACCAGCACGTGGAGAAGTTCATTCCCCGCCAGATCACCAATCTAATCGATGGTGTGCGGCCCCGACTCTATGGCAGCGGTGAGAATGTACGCGACTGGATCCACGCAGACGACCATTCCAGTGCCGTCTGGACCATCCTGAACCACGGACGGATCGGTGAAACGTACTTGATTGGTGCCGATGGGGAACATAACAATCTCGACGTCGTAAAATCCTTGTTGAATATCTTCGGCCAGCAACAAGATGCATTCGATCACGTCACCGACAGGGCCGGACACGACTTGCGCTACGCGATCGACTCGACCAAGCTGCGGACCGAACTAGGCTGGACGCCGGCCCGCTCCGACTTTAGTGCCGGTCTGGCCGAAACCGTCGCTTGGTATCAGCAGCACGAGAACTGGTGGCGCCCGCAGAAGGCAGCCACCGAAGCTATGTATCAGAAAGCGGGTCACTGAGAATGGCTGACGTGAAACCTACCCTCCCATCCGCAGACCTGCAGGCCACACCGGTTCCCGGTATACCGGGAATGCTCGTAATCCACATGCCTGTCCATGGCGACAACCGTGGCTGGTTCAAGGAGAACTGGCAGCGAGCGAAGATGATTGCGATGGGTCTGCCAGACTTCGAACCCGTGCAGAACAACATTTCCTTCAACGCCTCAGTGGGCACCACCCGCGGCATCCATGCCGAGCCATGGGACAAGTTTGTTTCAGTTGCCACGGGCCGGATTTTCGGTGCCTGGGTCGACCTCCGCGCCGGGGAAACCTTCGGTGCGGTCTTCACCACCGAGCTGGATCCAGGTACGGCAGTGTATGTCCCCCGCGGCGTTGGTAATGCCTTCCAAACGCTGGATCCTGATACCGCATACAGTTATCTAGTGAATGACCACTGGTCAGCGGAGGCAACGGGCCAATACGCGTTCCTGAACCTTGCCGATGAGACTGTCGCCATCGACTGGCCTATTCCATTAGAACAGGCGGAGCTTTCGGATAAGGACCGTCGACATCCACGCCTAGCCGAAGTCGCACCCGTGCAGCCGCTGCGCACCTTGGTGCTGGGCGCTGGCGGCCAGCTCGGTATTGCATTGCGGCGCCGCTTCGCCGGACGCGAAGACGTCGACTTCGCCACGCGCGCAGATCTGGACCTCACCAACACCTCCGATCTAGTAGCCTACGACTGGTCCGGGTACAGCACCGTCATCAATGCTGGCGCCTACACTCAAGTTGACGCGGCCGAGACCACTGACGGGCGTGCCACAGCATGGGCCGTCAATGCCACGGCCGTGGCGGCACTGGCCCGTGTCTGCATCGAGCACGGGCTAACCTTGGTCCATGTTTCAAGCGACTACGTGTTCGACGGGAATTCCACGATCCCGTATACCGAGGACGCTGCGTTGGCCCCTCTAGGCGTCTATGGCCAGTCCAAGGCCGCCGGAGACTTGGCAGCGGCCACTGTTCCGAACCACTACTTGATCCGCACCAGCTGGGTCATCGGCGATGGTGGAAACTTCGTGGCCACCATGCTCAATCTGGCTGCTAGGGGCATCGAGCCCAGCGTAGTCAACGACCAGTTCGGCCGTCTGTCATTCACCGACACCATCGCGGCAGGCATCGACCACCTGTTAGCCACGGATGCGCCGGCTGGAACCTATAATCTGACCAATTCCGGCGAACCGGTCAGCTGGGCCGAAATTGCCGAAGAAACGTTCGCCGCTGCAGGTAGGGATCGTCGGGCCATAACCGGTACTAGTACCGAGGACTACTTCGCCGGAAAGCAGGTAGCGCCTCGCCCGCTGAACTCGATGCTAGACCTAGCCAAGATTAGGTCGACGGGTTTCACCCCCCCAGACCAATATGAGGTCCTACGTTCCTACCTCGCCGATCGCACTAAAGAAAACGTGGATAAGGACTAACCGCCATGATGGGGGTCGCATTGCATCTGACGGCGAGAACGTCTCATGAGTCTCATCGTCTTTTACCCTAGATGGCAGCCTTCGGTTATGCTGAATGGATGAGCCCCGCAACTTCCCTTTCATGGAGCCGTCCTGCGGCGCCATCCCTTGTCCCAGCTGCGTTAGCTGTGACTGTCGATCACGCTGTGCTCACAACCTTCCAAGTCAATAAGGTCGATGCACGACACAGCACCATTTCCGGTGCCGTGTACCTTGACGGGAAACTAATGCCAAGCTCCCAGCGAATCGGCGGCCGTGGCGGAGACCTGGTTACTTCTGCCGATCCTGGGACCATAAACGGTACGGCAGGATTCAACAGGATTTCCGGTCGATGGCTGTATGCCGGCAATTGGATGGGCCAGTTCGGGCATTTCATCACAGAGACTTTGACCACTATGTGGCCACGTCTGCGGTTTGACGGAATCATCTGCCACCCCTTCATTTTCGGAAGCGCCATCGAACCCTGGCAGCTAGAATTGGTCCGGAGACTTGGATTCGATGTCCCGATCGTGGTCGCGAGGCAAGGTTGCGTAGTTGATGAGCTCGTGGTTCCTCAACGCACGTTTATTCTTAACGACTCTGTTGCCCCTCAAGCCGTAGGCGTCTGGAATCGAGTAGCGTCACAGGGAAACCATTCGCGCAACGTTTTCCTCTCAAGATCCAAGCTGTCGAAGGACCCCCGGCACATCGACGGCGATAACCGTTTGGACGATCTTATGGCATCGAAGGGGTTCGACATCGTTCACCCTCAAGAACTGCCTTTGAATGAGCAACTGGCTACGGTTGCTGATGCGGGAATCCTGTCCGGAGTTTCCGGCTCGGCGCTGCATTTGTCTGCGTTCGCACATCCCCACGCCAAAGTCTTGGAGATTGGTGATCCGAGGTCTTCCTATCGCGCCCTCCCAAACCAGAGAGTCATTGACGACGCCATCGGAAGGCAATCTGGGTACATCCCCTTCATCGCTGATGGGGGCAGACGGTTCATATCCGAGACGGAACGTCTGCTTGGAGAACTGATCGGATAGATGCCTTTGTGGAGTTCCATGACGAGTGGAAGTCAGCGCTCCGCCTCTTCCAGCGTTCCCCTCGGATCATACTCCCGCCGGGTTTCCCCAGCTACACAATCTGTTCTATGAGCGGTTCGGTCTGGTGACGAAGTCTCGTCCGGCAGATCTCTAAAGCGACACGCACCAATGCTAGTGTGGTCAAATTGTGTCAAGCCGCGGCAAGGGGCCAGGCTTATGCAACTGCAAACTCAACGGACAGGTGCGGGTTCGTAGCGAGGCTGCCTTGGCCTGACTGGCAGGCGGGCGTGAACACCCAACCCCACGTCATCTTGAAACACCGTGCGACACCGGCTGAACCGGGATGGCGACAGGAGGCTTAACTGCGCCCTGCACATTGCCGCGGTCAACCGGATGATCCACGACGTGTGCGATGGAGTCGAGAAACGCCGCGCCGAAAGCAAGACCGACAAAAGTAATCCGGCGCTGCGTCAAGCGCTACCTAGCCCGACGCGTCTTCAGGATTCTGGCTGCCACGGATCGTGCGAAAAGGCACCAAGAAGCCGCTTGACAGACATAGATGAGTCCAATTCGCCGGAACACCGCTACCAAGAGCCGCTATTTGGCACTTCGTACACAGCGAATCTCACGGTTCTGCCTGAAGTCTTCGAATTCCACTAGCCTCGGAGCCGGCCCCGGCAGCCCTCGATTAGGTGGTGCTGCCGGTAGCTGTGTAGCAGGTACATACCGTCTGCTCGGCGACGACACTTCCATGTCGCCGGAATGTGAACCGTCCCGGAAATCATGCCGCCGTTTTGTGGGCGGCAGCGTCGGGTAACGAGCCGGGATTTTCATCATAGTAGATGCGCTCGAATTCCTCCGGAGTGCGGTGGTCCAAAGAGGAATGCAGGCG
>NZ_CZJT01000082.1 GCF_900010755.1 Paeniglutamicibacter antarcticus
CTGTTCGCGAGGCAGGCCTGTAGTAGAGTCGTAGCGCATCGGCTTTCTTTCCGGTTATTGAGGTCTTAGACAACTCCAATAATCCACGTAGGAAAGCCGATCTTCGTTAACCGGCACGCCGACGCCCCGGACCCAGCAGGTCAGTTTTGAATTAAGCTCATTAAACATCGAAAAGGTGATTCCTGATCTGGTGTGAAATAAGGTGTGGTAACTCTATTTTCCCATTTCAGGTCACCTTTTCGTGCTTAATGACGGACTAAGACCCCTCGTGCCATGAAAACGTCAGGCTAAATTGCTACTCAAATCGAAACTATTTTTATTCGGTTTTGGACTGTGATTTGTAGCCTCAAAAGTAGGTACGACGAGTTGCAAATGGCGATCCTGTGGACCTGTCGATCTCGTTCAAAACCACCCACGAAATTTATGCTGGACGACTGTTTTGATGCGGTTTTTTTGCCCGCAAGGTTGCCGTTGTGCGAGGAATCGCAAGATTTTTTGCATTGCCGATAATGTGAATCTGAACATATATGACTAACCTAGTGAGGCCATATTTTGAGCTAATTCTGGTTCATTACGGGACAATCACAATGTCGCCTATTTATGGTTCCAGGTAGATATTGAACCTCGAATCACGTTACGTTATTCCAGTATCCCTTGGCCTTTCGGCCACGGGAGAGCGCGCTACGTAACCAAAGTGAAGCAGGTCTTGATGTGTTTGAATTTGTTGGCGAAAGATACCGCCAAATTATGTTTGCCTCGTGGCAACATCTATCTCTCGTTGTGCAGTGCCTGATCCTCGCAACGATTATCGCCGTGGTGATTGCGGCGCTGGTTTACCGAAATAAGCCACTCTCGGCGCTGGCCAACGGAGTATCCGCTATCGGGCTGACCCTCCCGTCCTTCGCTGCCATCGGTTTGCTGATTGCGCCGGTCGGTTTCGGCGTGGCTCCCGCGGTTATCGTCGTGTCGTTCTTTGCTGTACTGCCCATCTTGCGAAATGCAATCGTGGGACTTTCCGAGATTCCTCCGGAAACCGTCGAATCAGCCAGGGGCATAGGCATGAGCCGCATGCGCACCCTTGCCACTGTCGAGTTCCCCATGGCATGGCCCGTGATCCTCTCGGGGATTCGCGTTTCCGCCCAGATGGTCATGGGAGTCGCGGCCATTGCCGCCTACGCGCTGGGCCCCGGGCTTGGCGGATTTATCTTCTCCGGCCTTTCCCGCTCCGGTGGCGCCAATGCCCTTGAATCGGTTCTTACCGGTGTGATCGGCGTGGTCATCCTGGCGTTCATCCTTGATCTCATCCTTGTCGGCGTTGGCCGACTCACAACCCCGCGAGGTATCCGTGCCTGAAAACACCGGCGCCATTACCGGCGCAGCAATTCTGCTCGACGAAGTCACCAAGCAATATCCAGGTCAGGCCAAGCCCGCCGTGGGCGGACTGACACTGGAAATCCCGGCGGGAAGCATCGTCATGTTTGTTGGCCCTTCCGGCTGCGGCAAGACGACCACGCTGAAGATGATCAACCGCCTGATCGAGCCCAGCAGCGGCAAGATCGTCATCAACGGCGAAGACGTGACGAAAATGGACGGCGATACGCTCCGCCGCCGCATTGGCTACGTGATCCAGGCCGGCGGGCTCTTCCCGCACATGACGGTGGCCACGAACATCGGCATCGTTCCCAAGATGCTCGGCTGGGACAAGGCCAAAATCTCCGCACGTGTCGATGAGCTCTTGGAACTCGTCTCCCTGGATCCCGCAATCTACCGCGACCGATACCCCAAGGAGCTCTCCGGCGGCCAGCAGCAACGCGTTGGCGTGGCCAGGGCCCTGGCAGCGGACCCTCCGGTACTGCTGATGGATGAGCCGTTCGGCGCCGTTGACCCGATTACCCGCCAACGCCTGCAGGATGAACTGCTGAACATCCAGTCCGAGGTGCAAAAGACCATAGTCATGGTCACCCATGACTTCGACGAGGCAGTGAAACTCGGGGACTGGATTGCCGTCTTTGATGAGGGCGCGCAGCTTGTCCAATACGATTCCCCGGAACGTATCCTGGCCAACCCCGCCAATGAATTCGTCGAGAACTTCATCGGATCCGGTGCAGGCCTCAAGCAGTTGACACTGACCCGCGTCAACGAGGTGGAACTCAATGATGCCATCACTGCTTTGCCAGGTGAACTCGCAAGCGACGTTCTCTCCCGTGTTCAAGGAGCCGGGCATTCCATGGCAGTGGTCCTGGACAAGCGCCGTCGCCCGATTCGCCGGCTCACCCGCCGCCAGCTCTCGCGCCTGCAGGTCATTGACGACAGCGCCGATCCGATGCTGCCGGTGGTCGGTGACCAGGCCACGCTCAACGACGCGTTGGACACCATGCTGGTGGCTAGCTCCGAAACCGCGGTGGTGACGGGGCTTCGCGACGTCTTCAAGGGCGTCATCAATGTCCAGACCATCATGGAAGCCATCGCCGCGGCGCATTCCTCGGCCGAGTCCTCCGCCGGGGATGCCCCGGTCGGCCTGAACTCGGGTGCCATCCCGGCCATTGCCGTGGAAGGGGCAGTGTTCTCCGGCGGGCAGGGCGACGGCAACTCGTCCGACAAGCTCATGCCGGTGGAGGAACAACAATGAGTGCCACGGCGGTAACCGCCGAGCAGCAAATGACAAGCACTCGGACTTCGGGAATGCAGCGGCCGTGGAAGATGCTGGGATTGCATCTGGCGGGGATCGTGCTTGCACTTGCCCTCGTGCTGATCTGGCTGGCCAACGCGGACCTGACCGCCACCGAACAAACGACGCTAGAACCGTCGGTGCTGTGGGTTTACACGATTGAACACCTACAGCTGACTTTTGTTGCGGCGGCCATTGTGCTGGTTATTGCGATTCCCTTGGGTATCTTGCTGACCCGTCCGGCCATGCGCCGGTATTCGGGAGCGGTTCTGGCGGTTGCGAACTTCGGCCAGGCGGCTCCGGCCATTGGTTTGATCGTCCTGCTGGCACTTTCCCTTGGCTTCGGTTTCTGGGCTGCCATTGTTTCATTGGTGCTCTATGCAATCCTTCCGGTGCTGACCAATACCATGGTGGGTCTGCGCCAAGTCGATGAACGGCTTGTCGAGGCGGGCCGGGGCATGGGCATGAGCTCGGCAGCGGTCCTGTTCAAGGTCGAGCTACCCCTGGCGGTGCCGGTGATGCTCTCGGGCATCCGGACCGCATTGGTGCTCCTGGTGGGAACCGCAACGTTGGCAGGATTCATCAACGGTGGCGGATTGGGCATCCTGATCACCACCGGAGTGAACCTCAACCTCACGATCGTATTGGTTGCCGGCTCTCTACTCGTGGCGATCTTGGCGTTGTTCGTTGACTGGCTTGGCCAGGTCGTCGAACACCTGGCCCGCCCGAAAGGACTCTAATCATGCACATTGGAAAATGGATCAAGTCGGCGTCCCTCGTGGCGGCCGCGGGCATCATTCTCACAGGCTGTGGCCTTGCACCCGCAGCATCCTACGTTCCGGTTGCTGGGCCCGGCAGCATCCAGCCGCTTCCGGATTTGCCCGATGGCGCCTCAATGACGGTGACCAGCAAGAACTTCACCGAACAATTGGTGCTGGGCAAAATCGCAGTGCTTGCCGGACAAGCTGCCGGATTCAAGGTTTCGGACCTGACCAACGTTCCAGGCAGCCAGCCTGCACGCAAGCTGCTTGCCTCCGGGCAAGCCAGCATGATGTGGGATTACACGGGAACTGCCTGGATGACCTACCTCGGGCACGAGGAAGGCATTGCGGACCAAAAGGAACAATGGCAGAAGGTCCATGACCAGGATCTGGGCAACAACGTTCTCTGGGGCGCTCCGGCTCCCATGAACAACACCTACGCCATGGCCGTTCGCAGCGAGAAGGTCAAGGACCTCGGCGGCATTTCCAAGTCGTCCCAGCTCAAGGACCTGGATGCCAAGGACCTGACGTTCTGTGTTGATGCCGAGTTTAATTCGCGCAGTGATGGTTTGAACCCCATGCTCGAGCACTACGGACTCAAACGAGGCACCAGCGTTCCCGAATCAAACATAGGGGTCTATGACACGGGCGCAATCTACAGCGCGACGGACGCGGGAGCCTGTAACTTCGGCGAGGTGTTCACCACCGACGGACGTATCCAGGCATTGGATCTCACGGTGCTGGAAGATGATCTCGGGTACTTCCCTGCCTACAATGTTGCCCCGGTTTTCAACGGTGAATTCGTAGCCAAGTATCCCGGCATCGTAGATGTATTTGCCAAAATTTCTCCGTTGCTCACCGATGAAGCGTTGCGCGCCATGAACCTCGAGGTGGACGTGAACGGGCGTGAATCCGCTGATGTTGCCTTTGAGTGGATGGTTTCTAAGGGTCTCATCTCGGAACCATAGGCGATAGCTGCCAAGGAGCCGTTTTTGGGAAACATCATCTTGTGTTTTCCAAAAACGGCTCTATTTTTAGTAGTGAAGCAGCGGTTTCCCCTCCGCGTCGATGATCTGCAGATAGCCGTCCTCCGGTATTGCGACCACCGAATATGAAGCACCGCATTCGCGACAAAGCCATTGGGGCCAGGGTCCGTCCGGAACGCAACAGCCCGCCATCACGTACTTGTCTTCGTCCAGAGGCGGCGGCTGCATGCCCCACCGGTATTCCTTCGGGTTTGGCGCGCCGCATTCGGGGCATACCGGACGCCTGAGCCGATTCAGTAGCTCCAGGGACGAACCGTGGAAGAACTCGTGGCAGGTGGAACACAACAGTTCCAGCTCGGTCACGAGTTCGTGTAGTTCCACCTTCGCTCCGGGAGCAAACCTCACGAGCGAATGGGGTTCGAGTTTTCCTGTTTCTGTGCCACAGCCGGCACATGAATTCCGCTTCGCCAGGATTTCGTGCTGGAGGATCCTGGTTGCCATGACATATGACCAGTCGGCGAAATTGAAGTCCCGGCCGCATTCAGGAACCTCGACCTCGATCGGTACTTGGCTGCCCACGAAGCGTTTGAGCGTTCCGAGCAGCATCCCTGCTGCGTGGTCAGTGAAAACATCGCCGTCCGTGATCTCGATTCCGGAGGCATTTTCGAGGCGCTCCACAAGCACCGGCGTGAAGAAGACATCGCGGGGCGACATGTACGTCGCTTCGCCCAACTCGTGAACTCGCTCGATGCAGATGAAGAACGGATTCGTGCGGCCAACTGCTGTCATCACGATGTCGCCGACGTTGAGATCCGCTGGCAGTGCCCAAGCGAAATCATCGCCGCTATCGCTACTGCTCGATAACTCCAACGCGGCACCATACCAATCGCGTTCGAAGACCACGTGCACGCGTTGCCCGGCATCCAACGCCAAGAATGATTCATCCAGTTCCTGCTGCTGATCAGGTGGCATGCCGTCGTCGAAGGCGAAGGCCGGTTCTTGCTCGTGGTGGTTCTTCACTAACGTCTCCTTGCAAATTTGGGGGAGTCCCCATGCTCTCCCAGCATCACGATGCGTCTTCGGGGGCCGTCGCACACCTTTCGGTGCGACGTTTGCGACAAGACCGAGACTATTCGTTCACTCCGACCATTAGGACTTAATCGGGCGGCATGAATCCACCGCGGTGTTGCGTTCGGAGACACAAAAATGCCGGTGGGAATCGAGACAACGATTTCCACCGGCAGCAACAGCGCAGTTTATTTGGAGGTTGCCAATTTCTTGCCCAAGGTGGTCAACCGCCAGATGGCACCAAAGGCGGCCAACGCGATCAGCAGTGCCATTCCGCCGGAGGTGATTGATACCCAGAGGAACGATTCGGCAGTGAGGGCCGTACCCGTGGCGATCTCGCCTGCAATGGCCAGCGCGGCGACCACTGCTGCCGGAACAATTATCACCGCAGCCAGAAGTGCCAGGCGGATTCCCGTGCCCGCGGTGCGCGGGTTTTTGGCGGGATTGGCCTTCAGTCGCTTGAGATACCACAGCGCCAAAATGACCAGCCCTGCAAGCGTGCTTGCGTGTTGCAGGATCCGGTAGAGCGGGAATCCGCTGATGATTTCCGCACTCAGGAATGGAAGCTGCTGGACTACCCAGCCGTAGGCGTGGGTAAAGGAATCCCAGGCGATGTGCGTGAACAAGCCGAGCATCAGCGAGTAGAAGATCCACAGGGCGATGCGGGCGCTGCTTGGGTCCCGGCCCAATTTTTTGTGATTCGGCAACCACTGATCCGGGGTGGCCCAGCGCAACGGCTCGGACACCAACCAGAGGAAGCCGGCAACGACCAAGGACAGCGGAAGCCCGACGGTGAGGATTTGTGCAAAGTCATGTGAATTGCTGCCGTTCAGCAGCGGCTCGTACCAGTCGCCGCTGGCGACCGGGACCCGCATAAAGTATGGAAGATCCGGGGCCAAGGCTCCGGCAACCAGTGCGATCGGAACGAAGGGTTGTCGCAAGAACGGCAGGATGGCGGCCGGATGGGCCAATGTGAACGGCAAGAGAATCCTCGGGAAGTTGTCTCAGAGCCCACGTTGCAGCTACACGGACGCGCGTATGGGATCGTCATCAAGCCTAATCGCAACCGAAGATTGGATAAACCCGATCGCCTGTTGCCCCCAACACAACCGGGTGGCTCGGCTTCACAGCCAGGGCACAGTGAAAGCAAAGCCCGGCCCTATGCATTGCACAGCCTCACCCAAGTCAGGACATAGATACCCGGCATAGCTTGAACTTCGAGCGCGGCAAGTGTCCGCGCCATGAGGGGATCAGGCATGTTCATACGGTACTTAAGACGCGAGCTTTCGGGCCGGCGGAAACAAACAGCGATCATTGCCGTCGCCATGGCCCTGGCCATCGGGTTGGTCATCATCGTCAACTCCCTCTCCGCCGGGGTGAGGGATGCACAGGGGGCGGCACTCGAATCGGTGTACGGGGTTGGCACCGATATCACGGTGACGGCAACGCCCACCGTTCCGACCGAAGGGGCAGGTCGAGGGGGACCGCGTTTTGAGTTTGACGAGGATGCGGGGACCGAGACCTCCGAAGGCACCACAGCGGTCTCGCAGTCGGTGCTGATGTCCTCTCGTGGCTCGGCCACCTTCGATGCTGCTGCGGTAGACACCATCACCAATCAAGAGGGGGTTCAGGCAGCCGCCGGAGTGCTGGCACTGACGAACTCCACGTTCGACGGGGAACTCCCACAGAGAAGTGCCACCAGTTCGACCCCCGGCGCAACAGGGTCTGCCCCGCCGCAGGGCGGCGGCCCAGGTGGCGGCCAGTTCGACGTCAACTCCTTCAGCGTCATGGGCGTTGATGCACAGGCCGACGTGATCGGCCCCCTGGCCTCGGCCAACCTGCAGGAAGGGCGGCTCCTGTCGGCCCCAGACTTGGGCAAGAACAATGTGGTGATCGATGCTTCCTATGCAACCACCGAGGAACTAAAGCTCAAGGACACCATTGAGATTGCCGGAACCAAGTTCACTGTGATCGGCATCGTTGCCGGGTCCGGGGCAGACGCTGAAACCGCGTCCAATACCTACATCCCCTTGGACGTTGCCCAGAAACTGTCGGATAACGCGAAGAAGGTCAGCAGCGTGTATGTGCAGGCGGCTTCGGCTTCACAGATCGCCACCATCAAGACAGGACTTCAGGAAGCCCTGCCGGATAACACCGTCAATACCCAGGAAGACCTGGCAGCGACGGTTTCCGGTTCGCTGTCCACCGCCTCCGGGCTCGTTTCGTCCCTGGGCACGTGGCTCTCCATCGCCGTATTGGCAGTTGCCTTCCTGCTCGCCATCTTGCTCACGCTCTCCGGCGTTGCACGTCGTACGCGTGAATTCGGGACGTTGAAGGCAATTGGCTGGCGCAATTCGAGCATTGTTCGTCAAGTGGCCGGCGAGTCATTGGTCCAGTCGATGCTGGGCGGCGTGCTGGGTATCGTGATTGGGCTGGCAGGGATCTTCATCATCAATGTTGTTGCGCCGACGCTCAGCGCTTCGGCGGCAGCGTCCGGTCCGATGGGCGGTGGCATGGGCGGTGCCGGCGGACCCGGTGGCATGTCCGGAGGCCCGGATGCCGTGGCCAACGCTGTGGGTAGTGCGACGGACGTCGTGCTGAACCTTCCCATCACCCCTGTGGTTGCCGCGGTAGCGGTGGCCATAGCGATCGCTGGCGGCCTGTTGGCGGGAATTCTTGGCGGGTGGCGCGCCGCGCGACTGCGTCCGGCCGAAGCCTTGCGCTCGGTTGCCTAGGAATTAAAGGAGCATACAAACATGAGTGAACAAACCCTGGCCCAAGACCTTGCGCCCGACGCCGAAACCGAACAAACAATGTTCCGGCTCGATAAGGTGGAAAAAACATACCTGCAAAAAAACCGGACCGTTCATGCCCTCAACGGTGTGGATCTGGTGATTCCCCGAGGGCAGCTGGTCGCGATCCAAGGTCCAACGGGAGGTGGAAAATCGACACTTCTACAAATGCTCGGGGCACTGGACCGGCCGTCGAAGGGCTCCGTGAGCCTCGGTGGCAAGCCGATTTCTTCCCTCGGCGACGGCGCCCTGGCCGATATCAGGGCCCACCAAATCGGTTTTGTGTTCCAGCACTTCAACCTCATCCCCACCCTGAGTGCACAAGAAAACGTCGAAATGGGGTTGGCCCCGTTGAAACTTCCTGCCAGCGAACGCGCCTCACGCGCCGCCGCGGCTCTTGCCTCGGTCGGACTGGCCGAACGTGGAACTCACCTGCCCGGGGAACTCTCGGGCGGGCAACAGCAGCGCGTGGCCATCGCCAGGGCCCTGGCCAAGGACCCGAAGGTGTTGCTGGCCGATGAGCCCACGGGAAACCTTGACGAGGCAACCCGTGATGACATCATGGACCTCTTTGAACAACTGTGGAGGGATGGGTTGACCATCGTGCTGGTCACCCACGATTCCGCGGTTGCCGCACGTGCCGAACGCAGACTGAACATCAAGGCAGGGAAGGTCTCCGAAGCTGCCTAGTATCCGGAATGGTGCAATCCGTATAAACCCAATGGTGGTCGACTGATTGTCACAGCCCGCTAAAAGCCCTCAAACAGTTCAGGCATAGCAACGGAGCCCATTCTTTAAGAGTGCCGGCGGTATATGCCGGATCACCGAGTGGTACCGCGCCGGGCGGCCACTGAAAGGAATATTCATGGCAAAGAAAAAGACAATGGTTCTAGGAACTTCTGCTGCGGCTCTGGCCTTGGTCGCCGGGCTTGGCTTTGCGGGAGTTGCCTCTGCAGCTAATTCGTCCCCCACCGCCTCGGATTCTTCCACGGGCACCACCAAAACCGTGCCAGCCGAAAACGGTTGGCACGGCGGGCATGGCGGCCGCGGTGACCACAAGGGCGGTGGTCAGGAGATGGCCTCGGCCTTAGCCGAAAAGCTGGGAGTCGATCAGGCCAAGGTCAGCGCCGCACTTGACACGTTCCGGAACGCCAACAAGCCAACCGAACGCACCAAGGGCGAAGCGAAGCCAGAACGCTCCCAGATGGATGCCGTGCTGGCCAAGTCCCTGGCAGGTTCGCTGGGCATCGACGAATCCAAGGTCACCAAGGCCTTGGAAGAAATCCGTTCGGCGGCTCAAACTGCCCGGGCCTCCGGACTGAAATCGAAGCTGGATGCTGCGGTCACCTATGGCAAGCTCACGCAGGCCGAAGCCGACGCCGTCACCAAGGCCATCGAACTGGGAGTCATTGGCGGGCGCTAACCCACCAGTTGCTATCCTCCGACAGGTAACAAGGTGGCCACCGAGGAGTCAATCCACGGTGGCCACCTTTTCTTGCGAGTGCTGTGCCACTAGCAGATTGCTTACATTTCCACCGGCTGGCTTGCCAAGAAGAAAATTACTGTGACAAGCTATTTTGAGTGCCCAAGACAGGGCCTACCGGACGATGGGTGCCGTACCCGGCTTGCGACAAGACGGCCCATTGGAGACTGTCATGTCCATGTCATGGATTGTTTTGATCATTTCCGGCGTTCTTGAGGCCGTTTGGGCCACGGCGCTGGGCCGCTCCGAAGGGTTCAGCAAACTCGTTCCCAGCATCGTCTTTGCTGTCGGGCTGATTGCCAGCATGGGCGGCCTGGCCTGGGCCATGCGAGAACTTCCCATCGGAACCGCTTACGCGGTGTGGGTCGGCATCGGTGCAACGCTGACCGTCATATACGCCATGGCAACCGGAACCGAATCGGTTTCCTTGCTCAAAATATTGTTCCTGGTCATGATTGTTGGCGGCGTCGTGGGACTCAAATCCCTCCACTAAATCGAATCGGCTGGAATCGAATGCACCTTGGTGCGTTCGATTCCATCGAACCTTGGCGTGTTGACGCTAAAGGTCGATGACGACGTTCAGCTGGCGCGGTCGGTGTACGCCCTCGACACGTTCTAGCTCGATGCTGGATACGGGAATCACGCAAACGTGGTGGTCCGGTACCAAGGAAATCGCCTATACGGCGACGACTTCGGGGCAAGCGCGATCGTTGGGATCGGTGGTTAGCGATTGCGGGGAGCCCGTTTCCCCTTCGCCATGGTTGCCCGTGGGTGACCCGTTGCTGCCAGCGTGAGCCAAACAATTCGATTTTCTCGATCAATGCAATACCAGAGCCTGGCGCTGGACGAGATGTCATACTGCCACTGTTCCAATTGGGTTCCGCCGATCATCCGAGATCCGAGGGAGCCGCGTAGTTGCTTCTGTACGTCTGAACGAACTGCAGGGGACTGTTTCAAGCACTCTTTGGCCTCAGCGGTATTGCCCGGGAACTGCTTCTCCAACTCCGTGAAAGCCAGGGATTCCTTAGTGGCATACCGGATTTCCCACTCGTTATCAGCCGGTGGCGGGGGAACTTGGTCGCCTCGCTTGGGGCGCACCATGATCAGGCGATTGAAGCAGTGGGCATGTCTACCGGCATATCGAGTGGCTCCGGAACGTCACGGGACAGTGAAGCAGCCAAAGCGCTGTCCGACCAAATCTCTGCTGTGTTGCGCCAATCCTCGATCAGCTCGGAAAAAGCCGTGTAACGGCCAATGGAGGCACACGCTCGGAGGGTGTCTGCGGATTCCTTGGCGAACGCTTCGCGGTCGGCATCTGGAAGGAAAGCTACCCACGGAAGGGTCGAGGCAAGTGCGTCGGTAAAGCGGTGCACCATCGATTCATCCTGCACCAGTGTCACCAGTGCAGCGGAAAGGAAGTCTGTGGCTTGGGCAGTGGCTTGGGCGCGAGTCTCGGTCTCCAAGACCCAGGTGGGTCGGCCCGCACGCTGTTGGAGCACGAGGATGCTGTCGTCGCGCTCTGCCTCAGAGAGATGTTGGTTGTAATTCTGGATGAACCGACTCATCGGCAACTTCGTGGCCATAGCTCCATTCTACGTAACTAGTTACGTAGAATTCAATGGTTTGCTGGTTTGCCGGACGGGTGTTCGTCGATGGATGCGGCGGGAACTGGAAGCCCCCGCCGCGGCTCTAGAGCCCCTTGACGATGATGACGTCCAGCTGGCGCGGGCCGTGCACGCCCTCGACGCGCTCAAGTTCGATGTCGCTGGTGGCGCTCGGCCCGGAGATCCAGGTCAGCGGTCGGGTGATGTCCATGCGCGGCAATGCCTCGGGCAGCAGTCGCACGATGCTGGACACCGGGACCACGCACACGTGGTGGTCCGGGACCAGGCTGATGGCGCGGCGGCCCTGATTGGCAGTGCCATCGAGCACGATGGTGCCGGACTCTGCGACGGAGACCGCCGAGGAAGTCAGCACCGCGCTGGTTTCATCCAGCTCGGAAACGCTCAGCACCGCACCTGGTGCGTCGATGCGGAGGCGGGTGTCCGCGGCATCAAACCACCTCTCGTCGATGCCGTGCGGGATGACGTAGCTGGTGGCATCCTTGAGGCGTTCGACAATGGTCGCCGGAAGCCCGGGGGCATCGACGACATCAACGTGGGCCTTGTAATCCTCGAGCCGGTCAACCAACAGCTCGATGAGCTCGGCCTCTGCCATGTCCGAGGTGGTTCGGTAGTCGCGGGGGACCGGCCCGGGGTTCGGGGCATCGTGCAGGGCCGCGGTGATGCGGGAGAGGATTTCTTCCTTGGCGCTCATCTTCTTAATTCTCCTGCTGATGCGTAGGGGCAACCGGGGTGTGGTCCTTCTTCCACCAGTCGCGGAAGGATTGTGCCGGGGGAGCGGGGATGTCGCGGGACTGGGTCCAGCCCGCGGCGATGCCCGGAAGGCGTTTGATCTTCTTGTCCCGCCCCGCCGCGAGCTTGCCGAAGGGCAGGCCCTTTTCCAACAGGGCCAGGTGCTTGCCGGAGGAGAATGCCCAGCCGGCGCCCTTCATCATGAGGTCCATCTGGGTGGGCAGTTTCTTGGTCCCACGCTTGGAATCGACGTCCTCCCCGCGCAGGTGCACGAGGATCTCCGGGATGTTGATCTTCACTGGGCAGGCGTCGAAGCAGGCGCCGCACAGCGAGGAAGCGTAGGGCAGCGAGCTATTTTCCTCGGACTTGATGCCGGTGAGCAGTGGGGTGAGGATCGCTCCGATCGGTCCCGGGTAGGTGGAGCCGTAGGCGTGCCCGCCGGTGCGCTCGTAGACCGGGCAGACGTTCATGCAGGCCGAGCAGCGGATGCAGTTCAGCGCGGTGCGCCCGTACTTGTCAGCCAGGGCAGCGGTGCGTCCGTTGTCCAGCAGCACCAGGTGCACGTTTTGCGGTCCGTCGCCCTCGGTGACGCCGGTCCACAGTGAGGTGTAGGGGTTCATCCGCTCACCGGTGGAAGAGCGCGGCAACAGTTGCATGAAGACTTCGAGGTCCTCCTTGGCCGGCAGCAGCTTCTCGATGCCCATGACGGTGATCAGGGTTTCGGGCAGCGTCAGGCACATGCGTCCGTTGCCCTCTGACTCGACGACCGCCAGGGTGCCGGAATCGGCAAGTGCGAAGTTGGCGCCGGAGATGGCGACCTTCGCGGAGAGGAACTTGCGGCGCAGGTGTTCGCGGGCGGCCATGGCCAGCAGGCGCGGTTCGTCGGTGAGGTTCGGGTCCACGTTCGGCATTTCCTTTAGGAAAATGTCGCGGACCTCGGTGCGGTTCTTGTGGATGGCCGGGACCAGGATGTGGCTGGGCTTGTCGTGCCCCAGCTGGACGATCAGCTCTGCAAGGTCGGTCTCGAAGGCGGAGATGCCCTGTTCCTCGAGGTACTCGTTGAGCCCGATTTCCTGGGTGGCCATGGACTTGACCTTAACGACTTCGGTGGTGTTCTGCTCGCGGATCAAATCGGCGACGATCTTGTTGGCCTCGTGGGAGTCGCGTGCCCAGTGGATGATGCCGCCGCGTGCCGTGAAGTTCTTCTCGAACTCCTCAAGCAATGCCGGCAGGTTCGCCATGACCAGGTCTTTGGTGGCGGAGCCCGCGTCGCGCAGTTCTTCCCAGTCGGGGAGTTCCGCGACGACCTTCAGGCGTTTGTCCCGGATGGTGTGGGTTGCATGGCGCAGGTTGGCTCGCATCTGGGTGTTGCCCAGTTCGCGGTGCGCCGCGGCCGGGAAAGGCTCCTCGATGTGAAGGTTGCCATCACCGAAGACCGGGAGCGCGGGCATTCCCATGAAGACGTTGCTCATTTACTTGCGTCCTTTTCCTACGAAGATCTCGCCCGTCACGGAGACTGGCTCATCGATGGTGCTTGCAAGGATCTCTGCGAAGTGCAGCGTTGTTGTTTCGGACTTGGTGCGCGAGAGCCCGCCGCCGATGTGCATGAGACAGGACGCGTCGCCGCCGGAGCATAGTGAAGCGCCGGTGGAGACCACGTTCCTTGCCTTGTCCTCGAGCATTGCCGAGGAGACGTCAGCATTTTTCATGGAGAAGGTGCCGCCGAAGCCGCAGCACTGGTCTGCCTCGGGAAGATCGGCGACTTCGATGCCGCCGACGGACTTGAGCAGGTCAAGCTGGCGGTCGCCAAGTTTCAGTGAGCGCATGCCGTGGCAGGAGGGGTGGTAGGTGATCCGATGCGGGAAGTGCGATCCGAGCTGTCCGGCGGCGTTGGTGACGCCCAGAACGTCGACCAATAGCTGGGAAAGTTCGTAGGTCTTGGCACCCACCGCCTCGGCACGTGCCTTCAGCGCGGAGTCGCCGCAACGTTCGGCAAGGACCGGGTGCTGGTGTTTGACCGAGGCGACGCAGGAACCCGAGGGTGCGACGGCGACGTCGTAGGTTTCTGCTTCGAAGGCCTTGACGTGGTTGGCAACCACGGGAAGGGCCTCGTCCATGTAGCCGGAATTGATGTGCATCTGCCCGCAGCATGCCTGGCCGGCGGGGAAGACGACCTCGTGGCCGAGCCGCTCGAGGATCTTGACCGTGGCACGCGCGGTTTGCGGATACATGGCATCGACGATGCAGGTGGCGAATAAGGCGATTTTCATTCTGGACCCTTCCGGCGTGCTCTGCCGAGGAAATGATGTGGTCTGACCATACTAGGACGTGAGGGGGCGCACGTCTACCTGGGCAGCGCCAGCCCTATTCCTGTGATTCGACTCACGCATTAGTATAAATTTAAGCTATGATCTCGTGGTCAGACCATAGTGGTCGGACCACGGGTGCGACGGTGTGCCCATATAACTTATCGGCCTCTCCACCCATCGCGAAGGACGTCCCATGGACACTTACATTCCCTCAACGGAACCGCTGGCAGGAAGCGTTGCGCTCTCGGCCATCGTTTCGCTGCTGCCCCTGGTGACGTTCTTTGTCATGCTGGCAGTCGTCAAGGCCAAGGCCCATGTTTCCGGCCTTGTTTCTCTGGTGGTTGCCATCTTGGTCGCAATTTTCGTCTTCAAGATGCCTACCGGCATGGCCCTGATGTCAGGTGTGATGGGTGCTGTCTTCGCGGCATTCCCGGTGGTCTGGATCGTCATCATGGCGATCTGGCTCTACCAGATCTCGGTTATTTCCGGCCGCTTCGAGGACCTGCGACGCGTCTTTGACGTGATCGGCGGCGGCGACGTACGCGTCCAGTCGATCCTGATTGCCTTCTGCTTCGGCGGGCTGCTCGAGGCCCTTGCCGGATTTGGTGCCCCGGTTGCCATCACCGCCACCATGCTGCTGGCCTTGGGCATGGCCCCGTTGCGCGCCGCCGCCGCGGTGCTCATTGCCAACACCGCACCGGTCGCCTTCGGCGCCGTGGCCATCCCGATCACCACTGCGGCCGCACTCACCGGCCTGGATGCAAACCACATCGGTGCCATCGTCGGTCACCAGGCCCCCATCCTGGCGATCTTCGTGCCGACCATCCTGTTGCTGGTTCTTGACGGCAAGCGCGGCGTCAAGGAAGTCTGGCCTGCTGCGTTGGTCATCGGCGGTTCCTTCGCCGTGGCGCAGTTCCTCTGCGCAACGTACTTCTCTTACGAACTCACCGACATCGTCGCCTCGCTGGCCGGACTTGGAGCTGCAGTGATCTTCCTGCGGTTCTGGACCCCGAAGGGCCGCGACGAGGCGCGCAAGCGTGTACTGGTGGGCGAAGCTGCCCACGCAGCCCACGCAGCAGGCCAGGGCCAGAAATTGCATGCGAGTTCAACCTTCCTGGCACTGTTCCCGTACCTGCTGGTCATCGTCGTCTTCGGCATCGCCAAGCTGTGGACCGCGGGCGTCAGCGTCCCGGCCGCCCTCGCCGCAACCGATATCAAGGTCAAGTGGCCCATGCTTTACGGTCACGTGCTGGACCCCGACGGCAACCCGGTTTCCTCCACGGTTTACAACTTCCAGTGGCTTTCAAACCCGGGCACGCTGTTGCTCTTCACCGGCTTGATTGTTGCCGTGGTCTACTCGATCTTCGACGCCAACGGCAAATACAAGATGAAGTTCTCCGCGGCCATCATCGAAATAGGCCGCACCATTTACAACATGCGCTGGGCCGCCGCCACGATCCTGTCCGTGCTCGCACTTGCCTACGTCATGAACCTTTCCGGCCAGACCATCACCATCGGCACCTGGCTCGCCGGAACTGGCGCGTTCTTCGCCTTCCTGTCCCCGATCCTGGGCTGGATCGGCACCGCGGTGACCGGCTCTGACACCTCGGCCAACGCGCTGTTCGCCAAGCTGCAACAAACCGCAGGCATCAACGCTGGCATCGACCCGAACCTGCTGGTTGCAGCAAACACTTCCGGCGGCGTCGTCGGCAAGCTGATCTCCCCGCAAAACCTTGCGATTGCCGCAACGGCAGTGGGCATGGAAGGCAAGGAATCGGTCATCCTCAAGAAGGTTGCCGGCTGGTCAGTGGGCATGCTGTTGGTGCTCTGCATCCTGGTTTACCTACAGTCCACCCCGGTCCTGAGCTGGATGCTGCCAACCCCGTAGTCCGAGGCCGCGATGCGGCGAGCAGGATTGTGGGCATGGCCCGTGTTGCCGGAAAATTTCCTCCCGGCAACACGGGCCATTGGCAGCTGCCGGGTCAGTAGTTGCAGATGGAACCGATCCACCGGTGCGCTGCTCCAACGCCTCCGCGAAACATGGGAAAATGAACTCGTGACAAGCAAAGAAAGAAAGCAACCAGCCACCGCCCGCGCCTACGAAACCGTGCTGCGC
This sequence comes from Paeniglutamicibacter antarcticus, assembly GCF_900010755.1. Taxonomy (GTDB): domain Bacteria; phylum Actinomycetota; class Actinomycetes; order Actinomycetales; family Micrococcaceae; genus Paeniglutamicibacter; species Paeniglutamicibacter antarcticus_B. The sequence continues at coordinate 16,538 of NZ_CZJT01000082.1, forward strand.
AGCATCGAGGCCGACCTCCGTGCCGAGCGCATCAAGGTGGGAGACCAGTTGCCCGGCGAACGGACGCTGGCTGAAGCCCACGGGATTTCCAGGGCCTCGGTGCGCGACGCCATCCGCATCCTCGATGTCATGGGCGTGGTTCGAACCTCCACAGGTTCGGGACCGAGCTCGGGGGCAGTGGTGATCTCAGAGCCGGCTCTTGGAATCTCCTCTGCCTTACGCCTCCACGTTGCCTCGCGGCAGCTCTCGGTCGCCGACATCGTTGAGAGCCGCATCTTGCTGGAAACCTGGGCCGCCGAATCCGCCGAACGGAACACCGATGCGCAGAACCGTGCCTTCGTGCTGCGGGAAACCGCGGCGCTGCTGCAAGAGATGGATGCACCCGAGCTGAACCGCGAAGAATTCCACGCCCTTGATGCCCGGTTCCACGTGCTGCTTTCATCCCTGGCCGGAAATGCTGTCATCGAGGCCATGATGGAGTCCCTGCGCCTGTCCATCAGCGACTATGTCAGCGAATCGGTGACCAGCGACGAGCACTGGGACAAGCTATCGGCAGTATTGCGGGCCCAGCACCACGGGATCCACGAAGCCGTCAGCAAGGGCGAAGGAAAACGCGCGGCGGAACTGCTGCGCGAACACATTCAATGGTTCTACTCGGAATCCCAAAGTCAATAATCCGGCTTCGAAGATTGGCTCGGCCCAAAAATGCCAGCCAACCCGCGCAGCCATCGTGGGATGTGTGCGCGGGCCGGCTGGCGAACGTTGAAGTTCCCTTTGCCAAGGGGGTGTGGGTTGCAGGTTAGAGCTTGACGACCATTTTGCCGGTGTTCGCGCCGCGCATCAGTTCGATGAAGGCCTCCACCGAGTTTCCAAGACCTTCGACGATGGTTTCGTCGAAGACGATCTTCCCTTCGCTGAGCCACGCTGACATGTCGGCCATGAATGCCGGCAGATGCTGGGTGTAGTTGCCAACGGTGAACCCCCTCAGGTTCAGGCCGCGGGTCACCATGTTGCTCATGTTGTTGGGGCCGGAGGCCGGCTCGGTGGCGTTGTAAGCGGAAATCGCACCGCACAGCGCGCCGCGGCCGCCGGGATTGAAGGAATCCAACGCGGCTTCCAGGTGGTCGCCACCCACGTTGTCGAAGTACACGTCGATGCCCTCGGGTGCACTCTGGCGCAATTGTTGGCGCACCGGTGCTTCTTTGTAGTTGAATGCAGCGTCGTAACCGTATTTTTGGGTCAGCAGCTCTACCTTTGCCGCGCTGCCGGCCGAACCAATGACGCGCTTGGCGCCCTTGAGCTTGGCGATCTGGCCCGCAGCGCTGCCCACGGCGCCCGCGGCACCGGAGATGAATACGGTGTCACCCTCCTTGAGTCCCGCAATTTCAAGCAGGCCGACGTAGGCGGTCAGTGCGGTCATGCCCAGGATGCTCAGGTATGCGGAGAGTGGCAGGCCCGGAATCCGGTCCACATTGCGGAACGCCCCGGCCGGGCCCTGGGCGATGTCGCGCCAGCCAAGCTGATGCAGTACCGGATCGCCGGCTGCGAATCCCTCGGCGCGTGACTCGATGACGTGTCCCACCGCGCCGCCTGTCATGACTTCGTTCAGCGCGTAGGGAGCCGCGTAGGACTTGGCATCATTCATGCGCCCACGCATATATGGGTCAACGGACAGGAACTCGTTGGTCACCCGGATTTCGCCATCGGCCAGTTCCGGAAGTTCAACGTCCACGGTGGCGAAGTTATCGGGCGTTGGCCAGCCCGTCGGGCGGCTGGCAAGGTGGATCTGGGTGCTGGCAAGCGTTGACATGAAGTAAGAATCCTTTGCGATGGAACTGTTGAATTGAATCTCAGGGGAATCGGGTCTGGTGGGTCGAGAACTAGCCGGTGAAGGCAAATAGGCCGAAAATAACGGCGAGGGCCGGGGCTGCCAGCTGGATCATGGCGGCGCGTGCCAGCTTGGGGGAGGAGAAGAGCAGGACCAGCCCCGCGGCAACCATCGAACCAGTTCCGGCGAAGAGCAACGTGGCACCCGCGGTGGTGTTTCCAGCAAGCGCCAGGGCCATGCCGATCACCGTGATGATAGCCAGGAAAAGGTTGTAGAAACCCTGGTTGAAGGCCATGGCTTTGGTGGCGGCGGCTTCGGCATCGGTCTTGACACCGAAGGCCTTGCGCGTCGAGGGATGATCCCAACGCAGGGATTCGAGCACAAAGATGTACACGTGGATGACAGCGGCAAGGCCGGCAAAGAGCAGGGTGGTCAGTAGCATCCGTGGGCCCCTTCGGGGATTGAAAGAATGATTGTGTAACGCTCGTTCCAATATATACTGGAATGACCGTTACACAAAGCAGGGGAATCGTATCTCATGGCAAGAATGCAAGAGTTTGATACAGCACGCGCTCTCGCGGATGCCCGCCAAGTCTTTTGGGACAAGGGATTTGAAGCCGCCTCGATCACCGATCTTGAGGCAGCGACGGGTCTGAGCCGTTCAAGTATCTACAACGGGTTCGGGTCCAAGCGAGGCCTCTTCGGTGCGGTGATCCAGGACTACATGGATATCGTCCTGCGGCCGCGCTTGGCCATCCTGCACCAGCCAGCCCAGCAGAACGGCGGCATTGGGCCATACCTGCAGTCACTGGCCGCCGCCCTGGCCCGGAGTGCCGGGCAGGAAAGCAACCGTGGCTGCCTGCTGTTGAATACCACCGCTGGCATTGCAGGAAACGACGAAACGCTCAGGGCGCTGATTGACGAGTACCAAATTGAACTGCGCAACGGTGTCGCCCAGGCATTGCGGGTCGCCGATGAATCCTTGACCGAAGCGAAGATCATGGCCCGGGCGCGCATCATCGCAGGCTTGGCCATGAGCGCGTTGTTGATTTCGCGGCTAAACCTTTCGGAGGCACTGTCCACCCTTGAAGCGGCCGGGCAGCAAGTCAACGAATGGGCCGCAGCCTAACTTCATCGCACCCATGCCACCGCGGGCATGTCCACGCGCATTGCCGCGGCGACTGGATATGACTTGCCTGCATTGGGTAGCTGCCCCGACTTGGGCATAGCCTGTGAGAATGTCCAACCCCCAAGCACAGACTTCCAACGGAAGCACCACCAACACGAAGCCGCTGCCCAAGGGCTTTATGGTGCTCTCGCTGCTTGCCGTGGTCTTGGTGGGCTTGAACCTCCGGGCGGGCATCACCAGTGCTTCGGCGCTTTATCACGACCTTCAGCAGTTCCTTGGCTACGGACCGTTGGTGGCTTCGTTGCTCCCTTCCATCCCCACCCTGGTCTTCGCTGCTGCCGGCATGAGCACCGCGTGGGTCGCCAGGCGACTGGGACTGGGCGGAACCATCATGCTCGCCCTGTGTGTCTTGGGTTCCGGGCTGGCCCTCCGCGGTCTTCCCACTACGTGGGCGCTGCTGGCCGGGACCGTCGCGGCCATGTGCGGCATCGCGTTGTGCAACGTGGCGATGCCGTCCTTCATTCGTGAAAACTTTGCCGAAAAGACCTCGATGATGACCGGGGTTTACACCATCACCATGTCCATCGGCGCCACTGCAGCATCGTCCCTCAGCGTGCCGCTGGCGGCTGCCGCGGGATCACCGGCGCTGGGCCTGGCCGCCTGGAGCGTTCTCGCCTTTGCCGGTGCCCTGGCCTTCGTTCCGTTTCTGCTGATGGCGCGCAACGGAAGCGAAGCGGCCGCCTCCGGCCCGCGATCGAGCATTCTTGGCCTGCTGCGCAGCAAACGCGGCTTGGTGATTACCGGGCTGTTTACCGTCCAGGGCACCCTGGCCTATGCCATCATGAGCTGGCTGCCGACCATCTTGATCTTCCGGGGGATGTCAGCGGCGCAGGCCGGCATCATGCTTGGGCTCCTGCAGATCATGACGATTCCCGCGACGATGCTGGTGCTGTGGATGGTGAACAAGCTCAACAAATTGCGCTCAGCCATGATCGCGTGTTCCGTTGCCGCGGGCATCGGCGTGACCGGCCTGCTCCTGTTGCCGCTGGACCTCGTGTGGATCAGCGCGATCGCCCTTGGTTTCGGCTTTGCCATTTTCCCGCTGGTGCTGCTCGTCATCTCACACAGCGGTGAAACAGCCGAGGAAACCACCGCCATGAGCACGCTGGCGCAGTCAATCGGCTACCTGGTGGCCACCAGTGGCCCGTTCGGCATGGGGTTGCTCTTTGCACTGACGGGAGCCTGGACCGTTCCGTTGGTCCTGCTGCTGGGTGTGGTGGTGCTCCAGCTGGTGCTGGGCATTGCGGCGAGCGCCTACCGCCGGCCCGCATTGCGGCGCGTGCAATAGGTTTCCGCCCAGAAACCGGGCAGTGGGCCAGAAAAGCAATGCAGCGGGGTGCCAAGACCAATGGTCTTGGCACCCCGCTGCATTGCTTCCAGGGGTGGATCCAGGCCGGCTAGCCGACCTTGGAGACGGTTTCCTCTTCGATATCCTGTGGGCCGGAGAGGTCCATCTCAAGCAGCGGTACGACGCGGGACTTGGTGACTCGGCGGTGGATGATCCACAGCCCCAGGAAGATCGGGATGCCGATGTATGAGGAGAGCACCTCCATGCCGCGGCCGGCCAATACTGCCTCATAGTTCTGTCCGGCAATCACCACGATCAGCACCGCGAAGGCCAGCAAAGGGCCGACGGGGAAGAACGACGCCTTGTAGGGCAGGTCGCTGACCTTGTTGCCCTGCGCCAGGAAGCCGCGCCTGAACCGGTAGTGCGACAGGGCAATGCCTGCCCAGACGATGAACCCGCACAGGCCCGAGACGTTTAACAGCCAGGCATACGCAGCACCCTGGCCGACGATGGCACTGAGGAACCCGAAGAGCCCCACGGCCGAGGTGGCCAGCAGCGCGTTGATGGGCACGCCACGCGAGTTGGTGCGGCCAAAGGCCTTGGGAGCCTTGCCGTCATGGGCCATCGCGTAAAGCATGCGCGTTGAGGCATATAGGCCGGAGTTGCCTGCGGAAAGGATGGCCGTCAGGATCACGGCGTTCATCAAGGCCGCCGCAAAGGCGATGCCCGCGCGTTCAAAGACCAGGGTGAAGGGTGATGTCGCGATGTCGGCTTCGCCGGAGGCCAGCAGGCTCGGGTCGGTGAACGGGATCAGGCAGCCGATCACGAAGATGGCACCGATGTAGAAGATCATGATGCGCCAGAAGACCGAGCGGATGGCCTTGGGAACTTCCTTGCGCGGGTTCTTGGCCTCGCCCGCGGCAACACCCACCAGCTCGGTGCCCTGGAAGGAGAACCCGGCGATCATGAAGACGGAAATGATTGATACCCAGCCGCCGTGGAACACGTCCTCGCGGTTCTGCCAGTTGCTCAGGCCCGGGGAGCTGTCCCCGAGGATGCCGACGATCATCAGGACGCCTGCGACCAGGAAGAGAATGACTGCCACTACCTTGATCAGCGAAAGCCAGAACTCGCTTTCGCCAAAGGCCTTGGCGGAGAGTGCATTGACGCCCGTGAGCAACACCAGGAACGAGCCGGCCCAGATCCATCCGGGAACCCCGGGGAACCAGAAGTCCATGATGATGCCTGCGGCCACGAGCTCGGCCGCCACGGTGATGGCCCAGTTGAACCAGTAGTTCCAGCCGATTGCGAACCCGAAGGACGGGGAGACGAATCGAGTGGCGTAGGTCTGGAACGACCCGGCCACCGGGATCTTCGCCGACATCTCACCGAGAGACTGCATCAGCAGGAACACCATCAGGCCGACCAGCGCGTAGGCAACGAGCGCGCCGCCGGGACCTGCCTGTGAGATCGTGCCGCCGGAGGCGACGAACAGGCCGGTGCCGATGGCACCGCCGATGGCGATCATTTGTAGGTGGCGGCTGCTTAGCCCGCGCTTGAGTTCGTTTTCTGGTTGACCGGTGCTGCCACCGGTCTCGTTCACGGTTCCACGCTGAACCGGTGATTCGTTTTTAACTGCCATGGAAATTCTGCTCATGGGAGTCATGCAACACCACCGAAGGCAATTGAAGCGACTTTGCTCACAGGCTTGCCGTGTGATGGGGCCATTGCGTGGGGTGTGTTGGCCTTCTCACAGTGCGCACTTCCCTGCAATGGTGCGGTTTTTTGCGGGGAAACTTGGGGTGGTGGACTATACAGAGCGTCACGCGCGGTTGCCAATTCGAAAGCGTGAGCCACAGATGATCGATTGGATAACCTTGCCCTCGTCCGTCCTGAGGCACAGTATTGCTGATGCATTGCTAGCTTCCCGGCGGTGGTCTATCTGGATCATGACCATGCCAAAGTCATTGATTTGGGCCTGCTGGGCCCGGAAATGTCGGTTCGATTTACCGTCTGATTGCTCCGATTCAACGAAACGACACTAACTATTATGACGGTCGTTCGTCACAAAATAGGAATCGATCCAGCTCTGGGGCGCTGCAACGGAGCACCTGCGCGAGGGACCCGGGGTCCTATGTGTTATGAGGGCTGGCAGCCCTGTGTGCCCCCGAAACAGCCCAGATGCGACGAAGGGTCCACCTGCCGCAATGGCAGATGGCCCCCCTCGGACGACGCTGTCTGGCTCAGCCGGTGATGAACAGTTCGACCGTGATCGGCGTCGGGTTTGCGATGATGTCGAAGACCGGGCAGTGGGCGTCGACAGCTGCCTGCAACTCCTCGTAGCGTTCGCGGGTCTCTGGACCCGAGACCTCCACCTTGAGGCGTATTCCAGCGAAGCCCGGACGGATCGTCTCATCGATGCCGAAGAGCCCGCGTACATCCAGGTCTCCTTCCGCCTTGATCTCCAGTGAGTCGATCTTCAGACCCAGCTGGTGTGCATACAGGCGGTACACGACGACCTGGCACGAAATCAGGGCACCCAGTGCGTATTCGACGGGGCTCGCCGCTGCATCGTCACCAGCCAGTCCGACCGGTTCGTCGACCAGGAAACTGTGCTTGCCAGCGGTGATTTCGGTGGCGACGGAACCAACAGCGCTGCCGGACGTCTTGAACGTGAGCGAGGCACTGGCGGTGTTCGTCGCGATGCGCTCGGCCCAAGCGTTTCCGGCAGCGTTGAGCTTCTCGGCGCGCAGGATCTCAGGTGTGGTTTCGAGCAGGGTTTCAGACATGGGAAATGAATCCTTCCGTGGTGGCGCGTGCCAATCACGTCGCCATACTTACGCCGATCCGGTTGGACAGCGTCGAATCTTCACCTGGAGCACCCCGCTATGACGAAGGGGGTTGCCGTCCAACCGACCAGGGTCGTGAATGGTTGGAACTCGTGATTCTGCTGATGAGTCTGCCGGATCGGTTGGGTTCGAGGCAAGGGGGATACTTCACGAAACGTCATGAGGGCGGCACGGCCCCACGGGAAGAGACCAAGCAACCCGCGACGGGTGTCCGGTTCTGGGCCTTGCAGCCCCGGTAGGACCTTGCGCAAGTTCAAACAGGAACGCAAAATGGCGGCCGGCCAAGGAACCCTTGGCCGGCCGCCATGAGAGGCACGTGCTACGGAACCATGAGTCGGAGTTGTATGCATAAATCGTCAGGGCACTGAGAATCCCGCCAGCGATGATGGTCGCGGCGCTGAGAATGGTGCCGATCCAGCCGGCCAACTTGCCGACGGTACCCCGGCGGTAGTTGGAAACCGTGGGTCAGGCGGCCATGACAAAAAAGAAGGGGATGAGCAATAGCAGCGGAACCACCGACAAGATCCACAAGATGGTTCCGACCCAACCTGTCACCTTGCCGACGGTACCCCGGCGGTAGTTGGAAACCGTGGGTCAGGCGGCCATGACAAAAAAGAAGGGGATGAGCAATAGCAGCGGAACCACCGACAAGATCCACAAGATGGTTCCGACCCAACCTGTCACCTTGCCGACGGTACCCCGGCGGTAGTTGGAAACCGTGGGTCAGGCGGCCATGACAAAAAAGAAGGGGATGAGCAATAGCAGCGGAACCACCGACAAGATCCACAAGATGGTTCCGACCCAACCTGTCACCTTGCCGACCGTCGCATCGGAGTTCAGCTGCTCGGATTCCTTCGCCTTGTTAATGGCAATGATGCCTAAAACGATGCCAACCAGAGGAATAAACAGCGAGAGGATGCCAAGAATCATCGAGGTCTGGGCCAACTGTTGCCCGCGCATTTGAGCTGGTCCCAGTGCGTTGTACATCGGGCCACCTTGGTAGGGCTGTTGGTGTTCAGGGTACTGCGACATCTCTCCTCCAAGGCGGTGGCTGTGGATCTCCGGGACCGAACGGATTGGTCTCCGGTGGAATCGACATTACCCGGGTGCGGAGCCCGGTTGGTATGCCAATGGATAACGTTTCGGAAGATTTTGCACGTCGGGCATTCGGCCGCTGACTTGTAGACGCGACGGCAAAGGCTGGTCAGTCAGCGGTTTCGTTGGCATTCAAGCGAGAGAGCAGATCTGCAAAGCGACTGATCTCTTCGGGGCTCCAGCTTGAAAGTCGTTCACGAAGCAGGCTCCGTGCTTTCCTACCCGAAACGAGCCATGCCTCATGAGCGGAATCCGTGATGCTCACCAGCATGGCACGGCCATCGCTGGGATCAGGCTCGCGTGTGACAAGTCCCTGATCCTGCAATTGCTTAATGGTGCGGCTCATCGTTGCCTTGTCCACTTGCAACTCGGCGGCCAACACAATCTGTTGCTGTGCCTGCTGGCGAACCAACATCGAGAGCACGCGGTAGCCCAACGGCTGGAGCTCCGGGTGGATTTCCAGGGAACGCTTGCGGATGGCGTTGCGGGCCTTGACGGACATGACCGAAAATTCCTTTTCGACCTCTTGCATCAAGGAGTCAAGCTCGGCCGGATTGATGGGTTCTCCGGCATCCGGGACTTGCTCTGAAAAGGGTGAGGGCATAGAGATTACTTTAGTGTCACTTGGCGCTTTCTGCGATTTTTTGGCACGCATGTGCCGCAGGCTTGGCACGGCTACGCGTGGAAAATCTCCCGGGGTGTTGAACGGTGAGCTCCTCCGGCGCGCGGCGTACTGAATATGCAATTTAGTCTTCGTGCTAGGGCACTTCGCTGACGATGTGCCTTGCCAGCAGATCTGAGAATCATTGATCTCGGTAGTCCACATGTGGAGAACCGATCCCGAAGCAGTTTCCGCGACCTGGATCCGGAACCCTGGTCACCCGATCCGGAAATTCCGGTTTTTCGATGGTCGGCTGATTCCAAATGGTCTGGTGGAGGCCTCCATATGCAACTCAGGGTAAAAACCCAGCCGCAGCACTTCCGGAGCCGAACTTCACAGGGCACAATTTCAACTTACTGACACCCCTCAACCCAGGAGTAAACGATGGCAACAATCATGAACCCCTACATCAGTTTCCGCAGCGATGCCCGCGCCGCTTTGGAGTTCTACCACTCGGTGTTCGGCGGCGAATTGGATCTGCGGCCATTTGAAGACTTTGAATTCGCCAAGACCGGAAATTCCTTGGATGACGCAAAAATCATGCACGGTCACCTGCGTGCTCCAAATGGCTTAAACCTGATGGCCGCCGATACACCCGAATCCATGGAATGGAAGGGTGGTACCGCTATTTCGATCACGCTCAGCGGAGAAGACAAAGACGAGCTTCAGGGCTATTGGGACAAGCTCACCGCGGGCGCCACCATTGGTGAACCATTGCTGCAGGCCCCCTGGGGAGATTGGTTTGGAATGTTTACTGACAAATTCGGTGTTGATTGGATGGTCAATATCGCAGGCGCGCCCACCGACGGCTGATTGCGCAGGAAGAGACAAAAGCCTGTCTGCGGTACATGTGCAATGACAATGCACCTGCCGCGGCCAAGCACCATGGTTTTCCCGGTCAGGCCAAGCTGAGCAAGCTCTTGGATTCTTCCCAGAGTGCAGCGCTCAGGAGGGGATCGTTGGCTTGTTGATTCGGACGCGAGATTTTTCGCCGATTGAAGAATTCTCCGGAGGGCCAGTCGATGTTCGCTTTACCCTCGGCAAGCCACACCATGGTGTCGGCGCCCTTGGCCGGTGACGACAGGAATTTGGAGAAAATTTTGCTTCCATAGATTGACTCCATGGAGGCACCTGGGGACTTTGAAAAGTTTGTCCTGACAATTCCTGGATGGAAGGCCGCTGCGGCGAGGCCTTGGCTACCTAAGCGTTTCTGAAGTTCGCGGGTGAACATGATTTGCTCGAGTTTGGCGTTGCCGTAGGCAAGATTCGCGCTGTACGAGCGTTCAGAGTTGAGGTTGTCCAGATCAACATGGCCGTACAGGCGATTGGCCACACTTGAGGTGTTGATGATCGATGCCCGCGAATCGATGAGCCTGTCGATCAGTAAGTGGCTCAGCAGAAACGGTGCAAGATAGTTGACCTGGAATGTCATTTCAAAGCCGTCCCCGGTGGTCTCACGCACGGGTGTGAATATTCCGCCGGCGTTATTCGCCAACACGTCAATGCGTGGGTGGTTCTCCAGCAGGCTTGCGGCAAGAGCCCGGACTTGTTCAAGCTCGGAAAAGTCGGCAACGTGAAATTCCGCCCGCAACGCGGTTGCCACTGCACGGGTTTTCTCGGGGTTTCTCCCCACGAGAACTACTCGATGACCGTGCTCATGGAGCCGGTGTGCGGCGAAGGCACCGATTCCATCGCTGGCACCGGTGATGACAATTGTTTTTCTTGGCATAGTGAGTCTCTCGGGGCGGAAAATCTGTTGGTGCAGTTATTGAAGCCTACGCTGCAGTCATCGCGCCGAGCTGGAATCGGCTTGTCGCGCCAACGCTCCGTTGGATCCCCTGGACCTTGCGTTGTATTGTCCTCAAACTGACGCCAAGTAAACGTGCAATGGATTCATCGGTTAGTCCCGTCGCCAGCAACTCCAGGATTTCCTGTTCCGCGCTATCGAGCATCCGCGAGGCGTGGAGCCGTTCCCGCGAAACAGGTAGGGCCGAGTCCCAGATCGTCTCGAATGTGTCCAGTAGGAATCTCGCAAACCACGCGCTGCGGACCCTGACGCCGGTGCATTCGTTGGAGGGGCCGGAGGTGGTGACCACCAGGGCTTCCTCGGAGTCCCTAACGAGCAAGCGGGTGGGTGCCAGCGATGAAACGCGCATGCTGGTCTTGGGCAGGCCATGAACGGAAATCATGGGCGAGCTGGTTCCTGATGCGAAAGCAGAGGGACCGTAGATGATCCGGTAGTGAACTCCGCGGTCCAGCGCCGCCCGCTGAGCGTTTTCCCTCCCGGTTGGCTTGGGCTCGGAAGTGCCGCGGTCAAAGGCGATGACTGATTCTTTGGAGCGTCCTTGGACCTCAAGGAATGCCGCGGCCAATGCCCCTGGATCGGCCAAGAACTCGATGGCCGACTCTGGCAGTGCACTGGTCAGTGCTGTGGTGTCGATACCTGAAACCAAACCAGCGAACTGCGTGGACGGCCCACTCGGTCCGAAATCAAACATCGAGAAATCTCCAGTTCGTGCAAATTGCCCGCGGGCGAAGACAAAAGCCCTTGGGAGCTAAAAGAGTGTGAAGCCGGTGCCCAGATCGTCGTTGGGGTTCAGATCGAACTGGTGGCGTCCGGTCCGGTAGGCCATGCCGGTGACAACAGGCGTGACGATCGGGAACTGTGATCCTGCGGAATCAAGCGGGCGAATAGTTCCCATAAAGGTCGAGCCGACAATTGAGTCGTGGGTGAGGGTGTTATCGCTGAGCTCTCCGGTTGCCGCCAGGCAGGCAAGGCGCGCAGAGGTGCCGGAGCCGCAGGGGGAGCGGTCGACTTCACCGTCCGCGAAGACCGTCATGTTGGTCTGGTGCGGACCACTGGGCAAGTCTTCGTGCTTCTGGAACAGGATGGTTCCGTAGACACCGCTGAGTCGTGGATCTACATGCTGAGCCTCGGGCAAATCGTTGCAGGCCCATTTGATAGCCCGGCCGATGCGCCGGAGCTCCGAGTAGTTTTCCTTGGTGATCTCGAGATCCAGCTGAGCTACATCGATGCACACGTAAATTGCTCCGCCGTAGGCGAGCTGCACTGAGTACTTGGCACCGTCGACCTCTACCTTGAGATCCTGGGCGATGAGGTAGGACGGAACGTTTTCGAAGGTGACGTTGTGGATAATCCCGTCGCGTGATTCGACATGTGCGGCAACGCGCCCGGACGGGACATCGATCACCACGACGGTGGTTCCATTGGGATCAGCTTCCACGATGCCCTCTTCGACAGCCCAAATGCCCAGCGCCATGGTGCCGTGGCCGCATGCTGTCGAGTAACCGTCCTTGTGCCAGAAAACGGCTCCAAAGCTTGCCCCGGAGTCATCGGGTTCAGTAATGAAGCAGCCGTACATGTCAGTGTGGCCGCGTGGTTCCTGGACCAAAAGCTGGCGGATTTTCTCGGCAGGTGCACCGTTTTGGGCAGCGACTCGGCGTTCGGCCACGGTCGACCCGGTGAGCTCGCCGTAACCATCGGCGACGATCCGGAACGGTTCACCTCCGGTGTGGTAGTCGATGGTGTTAATTTGAATCGTTGGTGCCGTCATGTTTTCGGATCCGTTCTCAAGCTGCCCGTTTGGTGAGCCGCGGTTAGCGGGAATCTGCCGAAAGCGAGGCCGTATTTGCGGTAATTTCCTTGTGCTGCGTTCTCTGAGCGCAGGTCTCAAGACGGTCTCTTGAGACATATCTATGCAATATTACATTGCACAAGAGCGTCCCTGTCAACGTTGTTGCGCGGATTGGAATGTCTCAAAATTGTTACTTGCGCCACTCGGATTCACCGCTTAGGATTCTATGCAATATCACATGACACATCGTGTGGCGGGCCGAATCAGCACTTTCACCGGCGAGAAGGATGCCAGCCGCGTCACTGCGCGCACGCCGTCCCGTATACCAACCGGATCATCGAACAACGCTTGTCCGGCCCGGCAAGCACTACCTGCCTTGGAGCACCTCGCAATATTTTCAGCACCGCAATTGATCGTTCCGCCGGATATCTAAGATGCCCGAAGGCGCGCCAAACTGAAGGAAATCCCATGAAAAGCAAGAAACTCGTCTTGGGCTTAGCCCTGGCCTCAGCACTGTTGTTGACGGCATGTGGCGGCGGAAGCAACACACCGACACCTGGTTCAGGCTCCTCCGCAGCTGCGGAAGGAGCCGCTGGTGGCACCGTGCGCATCATCGGCCCCGAGTACTCGCACCTTGACCCTGCCATGGGTTTTGACGGCGGCGTCACCAATTTCTACCGGTTGGTTTACCGCACGCTGACCACCAACTCCACAGAAGAAGGCAAATCCGGGGAAATGCGCCCGGACCTGGCCACCGACCTCGGAACGCCTTCCGATGGCGGCAAGACCTGGACCTTCACGCTCAAGGACGGAATCGCCTTCGAAGACGGAACCCCGATCACCAGCGCCGAGGTCAAATTCGGTGTTTCCCGTGTCTTCGACCCGGAAGTTGGCATTGGATCCCCGTGGGCCAAGCAGCTGCTTGACGACGGATCGGGCTACCAAGGCCCTTACATTGACAAGGACAAAGACTTCAAAGCCATCGAAACCCCCGATGCCAAGACCGTCGTCTTCCACCTGAACAAGCCGTTTGCCGACTTCAGCTCCGTTGCCGGGCAGAACACCTTCGCGCCGTTCCCAGTGGGGACAGGTGCAGCCGGTGCCTTTGATGCCAAGCCGATCGCTTCGGGCCCATACAAGGTTGATTCCTACACCCGCGGTGGCGGCATGAAGCTTTCTCGCAACGAAAAGTGGGATGCAAAAACCGATACCGTCCGTCCGGCGAAGCCTGATAACTTCGAGTTCCTCTTTGGGCTTGATGGCGCGACCATTGACGAGCGCATGTTGGCGGGCCAGAGCGGGGACCAGAACGCTTTCCAAAGCGGATCCATTCAGCCAGCAAACGTTTCACGCCTGCAGGATCCGAGCGTCAAGGATCGCGCCGTGCGTATTGATCCGATTTGCACCACCTACATGACCATGAACACCACCAAGAAGCCATTGGATGACCTCAAGGTCCGCCAGGCAATCAACTTTGCGGTCGATAAGGTTAGCGTGCAGACCGCCGGCGGCGGTTCACAGCTCGCCAAGTTTGCGAACACCATCATGCCCCCGACAATGCTTGGCTGGGTTGACTACGATGCCTACCCGACTCCGGATAACAAGGGCGACGCAGCAAAAGCAAAAGCCATGCTGGCCGAAGCAGGCTTCCCGGACGGCATTGAACTAACCCTCGACACCCGCTCAGGCAAGAACCAGGGCTACGCCGAATCCGTACAGCAGTCGCTGGCCTTGGCCGGGGTCAAGGTCAACCTCAACGTTATCGACCCGGCAACCTTCTACGAGGTCATCGGCACCACCAGCCAGCAGCATGACCTTGCCGTCACCGGTTGGTGCCCGGACTGGGCCTCGGGACAGACCTTCCTTCCGCCGATTCTCGACGGACGGAACATCATGCCCAAGGGCAACAGCAACCACGCCCAGCTCAACGATCCAGTGATCAACAAGCGCATGGATGAGATCGCTGCGATGACCGATGTTGCCGCTGCCAACAAGGCCTGGGGAGAGCTGGACCAGCAGATCATGGAAACCGCAGCACCGATGGTTCCGCTGGTCTACGAAAACAACGTACAGCTTCGCGGCAGCAACATTGACCCCGGAGTCGTTGGATTCAACGCCGGCGTCGACCTTGTCACGCTCAGCTTGATCGATCCAGGCAAGTAAAGGTTCCACCATGTCAATGCTTCCCGCTGGCCTGCTGAATGAGCCCGGTGAAGTGACGTCGGAACCACATGAAGGACCGTCCTCCACCAGAGGACGGTCCTCAACGTTCCGCCGCATCACTTCAGCAATGTTCGCTTCGCCCGCCGCCATGCTCAGTGCCGGTTTCATTATTTTAATCGTGTTGATTGCGATCGCAGCCCCCCTGCTTGTCAAGGTCAGTGGTTGGGATCCTTTCCAATACGATGACAGCGCAATCAACCCCGATCTTGGTGGGTTGCCGATAGCGCCTTGGGGTGGAATCAGCGCGGAGCATTGGTTTGGTGTCGAACCGCAAAGCGGTCGCGACGTTTTTGCCCGTATCGTCTATGGTGCCCGCGTATCGCTGACCATTGCCTTCTCCGCCGCCGCAATCACCACCATTGTCGGTGTGGTGCTCGGCATGCTTGCAGGCTTCTTTGGCGGATGGGTTGACCAAGTCATCTCACGAGTCATGGATTTCCTGATGGCTTTCCCCTCGTTGATCTTCATGATCGCCTTGCTCTCGGCATTGCCCGCAGGCAACCGTCCGGTGCTCTTGGTCATGGTTTTGTGCATATTCGGCTGGCCATATATAGCCCGGGTGATCCGTGGACAAACCATGTCCCTGGCCCGCCGCGAGTTCGTCGAAGCCGCGCAGGCTTCCGGCGCTTCCAAGGCAGCGATTGTTTTCAAGGAAATCTTGCCAAACCTCACCGGAACCATCATCGTCCTGGTAACCCTCGCCATTCCCGGCTACATCGGCACAGAAGCTGCCCTCTCCTTCCTTGGCGTCGGCGTTGTTCCGCCGACCCCTTCATGGGGCCAAATGATCGCCATGGCGGTGCCTTGGTACGCAACCGATCCGATGTTCTTCTTTGTCCCCGGTCTTTTCCTTTTCCTGACGGTGCTTTCCTTCACCGTCTTCGGTGACCACCTGAGCCGGGCTATTGATACGGGGGAGACCCAGAAATGATCACGTATTTGATCCGGCGAGTACTTGCCGCTGTCGGTGTCCTGGCTCTTGTTGCCTTGCTGACCTACTGGATCTTCTTTGCCCTCTCAGCTGATCCCGCGGTGATGATCTGCGGTAAGACATGTAGCCCCGAGCGCATTGACCAGATCCGCGCAACGCTTGGTGTTGACCAGCCGTTCATGACCCAATTCTTCACCTTCATCGGTGGAATCTTTGCGGGACGCACCTATGGCACCGGCGCCAACGCCATCGAGTGTGCTGCCCCGTGCCTGGGCTTCAGCTTCCAGACCAACCAGTCGGTGCTGGAAATGATTGGGGACCGCATGCCGGTTTCCATCACCATCGCAGTCGGTGCCGCCATCCTGTGGCTGCTCATCGGTGTTAGCGCTGGCGTGCTCAGCGCAGTGAAGCAGGGCACCTGGTGGGACAAGGCCGCCATGATGGTCGCCTTGAGCGGCATCAGCCTCCCCAACTACTTCATCGCCCTGGTGTTGCAGTACGTGCTGGTGGTTGAACTGCAGATCCTGCCGTTCCCCTCCACTCCCGCGTTCGGGGACGACCCGATGTTCTGGTTCAAGTCCTACCTGATGCCATGGACGGTGCTGGCCTTCGGCTATGCCTCCATGTATGCGCGACTCACCCGTACAAACATGATCGACACCCTGGGTGAGAACTTCATCCGCACCGCACGTGCCAAGGGGCTAGGCTCCGGATTGGTGCTGGGTCGCCATGCACTGCGTCCGTCCTTGACTCCGATCGTGACCCTCTTCGGTATGGACTTTGCTGGGTTGCTCGGTGGAGCGCTGATTACTGAAACGGTGTTCGGACTCAATGGCGTCGGGAAGCTGACCTCCGATGCGATCAGCAAAAACGACCAACCGGTCATCATGGGCGTGACCCTGATGGCAGCGCTGTTTGTCATCGTCGCCAACATCATTGTCGACGTCTTGTACACCACGCTGGATCCACGCGTAAGGACAAAGGTCGCATGAAAAAGGTAGAGCCCACGGGCCCCGCCCCGTTGCTGGAGGTCAATGACCTCACAGTTTCCTTTGCTGCGCGTGCCGGAACCACCACCGTGGTCCACGGCATCAGCTTCAGCGTGGAGCGGAACCAAACAGTCGGCATTGTCGGCGAATCAGGCTCCGGCAAATCAATGACAAGCCTTGCCATCATGGGCCTGCTGCCCGCCAAATCAAGCACCACCGGCGGCATCAAGCTCCAGGGTGAGGAAATCCTCGGTGCCTCCGAACGCCACCTGCGCAAGCTTCGTGGCGAGAAGATGGCAATGGTCTTCCAAGACCCGCTTTCCTCGCTGAACCCGTACTACACGGTTGGCATGCAGATCGCCGAGGCGTACAAGGCTCACCGGGGTGGCTCGATGCGTGCGGCCAAGTTGGTCGCTGCGGACGCCATGGGCAGGGTTGGAATCACGGACGCCAAACGCCGCGTCGATCACTACCCGCACCAGTTCTCCGGCGGCATGCGCCAGCGCATCATGATCGCGATGGCCATGTGCTGCGAACCTGACCTGTTGATCGCCGATGAACCCACCACGGCTCTGGATGTCACCGTGCAGGCACAGATCCTGGAACTGATGGCGCAGCTGCAAGATGAGTCCGGGACCGGAATGGTCTTCATTACCCACGACTTGGCTGTGGTTTCGCAGGTTTCCCAGCATGTGTTGGTGATGAACAAGGGCCGTGTGGTGGAAAGCGGGAGTACCGAGGAGATTTTCTCCAACCCGCAGGATGTCTACACCCAGGCGCTGCTGGACGCCATTCCGCGCATCGATGACCCGATCCGGGCACTGAAGAAAGTTGACACAGGACTGGTGAACGATAAATGAGTATCGTCATTGATCATCTCCGAAACGAACCCCTGCTCGAAGCTAAAAACCTCGTACGTGAATTCCAGGTCAGCAAGGGTGGGGCGTTCGCCGGCACGGAAACCTTCCGTGCCGTTGACGACGTTTCCTTGGCCATGCATGCGGGACGCACCATGGCACTGGTCGGTGAATCGGGTTCGGGAAAGTCCACGACCGCCCGCATGATCGCCAAACTCCTGGACGTGACCTCAGGGGCGATGTTCTTTGAGGGCGAGGACGTCACCAAGGCCAGTGACGCGTCGTTGCGCCGGTTCCGCGCTAACGTCCAGGTGGTTTTCCAAGACCCGTTCTCTTCGCTGAATCCCAAGCACACAGTCGACCGCATCATTACCGCGCCATTGGACTACCAAGGGTTCAAGGGTGTTGACAGGCGACTGCTGGTCAAGAACCTGCTGGAACGCGTCGGGTTGAACCCCGACCACTCCGGGCGTTACCCGAGCCAGTTCTCCGGTGGACAAGCCCAGCGCATCGGCATTGCCCGAGCATTGGCCGTCGAACCCAAACTGGTCATCTGCGATGAGGCGGTTTCCGCTCTCGACGTATCGGTTCAGGCCCAGGTCATCAACCTGCTGCGTGAGCTCCAGCAGGAATCTGGCTACGCCTACCTTTTCATCGCCCATGACCTGGCGGTCGTGCGGCAGATTGCCGATGATGTAGCAGTCATGAACAAGGGAAAGCTCGTGGAGCAGGGCACCACCGCGGAGGTCTTTGACAACCCGGTCCAGGCCTATACCCAGGCCCTGCTCAGTGCCGTTCCGGTGATCAATCCCGAATGGGAGATCCGCCGCCAAGAGAACATGGGGAGAATGGCACAATGATCACTTCCGAATACACAACAGCAGGCATGCGCATCCGCGACCACCAGGTGACGGTCCCGCTGGATTGGGTGCAACCCGATGAACGCACGCTAACGATATTCGCCCGTGAGCTGTGCTCGGCCGAAAAGGCCGGGCAGGAGCTGCCAATCATGCTGTACTTGCAGGGAGGCCCCGGCGGCAAGGGCCCGCGCCCGGTGGACACATCGGGTTGGATCGGCGAAGCACTCAAGACCCACCGAGTGTTGTTGTTGGACCAGCGAGGGACCGGCAAGAGCGGAAGGATAACTGCGGCTTCCATGGGGCGCTTTGCCAGCGCCGCGGATGGAGCCGAGTATTTGGGTCACTTCCGGGCCGGCTCGATAGTCTCCGATGCAGAATTCCTCCGCAAGGAAGTCTTCGGCGGGCGCAAGTGGTCGACGTTGGGCCAAAGCTACGGCGGCTTCCTGACCCTGACGTACCTGAGCCGGGCCCCGGAAGCACTTGATGCTTGTTTCATCGCCGGCGGGCTGCCGAGCCTGAAGCCCAACGCGCTCGAGGTGTACAAACGGACTTATGTGCGCACCAAGGCCAAAAACGGGCAGTTCTACGAGCGCTACCCGCACCATGTGGAAACCCTGGCCAAGATCGCCGACAGATTGGCCGTGGGCGACGTGCTGTTGCCGGACGGGGACGTCTTGACCGTCCGCCGATTCCAGTCCTTGGGCATTGACTTCGGGATGAAGCCCGGGTTCGAGCGCATGGCGTGGTTGATCGACGAGGCGTTTGACGCAAACGGCGAGTTGACCGACGCGCTCTTGGCCCAGGTCCTGGCCCGCAGCAACTATGCGGATAACCCGCTGTTCGCCGTCATGCAGGAAAGCATCTTTGCCGATGGACAAAGCGGTGCAACCGCGTGGGCCGCGCAACGTGAAATCGCGAACCACCCCGAATTTGCGGAGACCGCAAGGCCCCTGCTGATGACCGGCGAAATGATGTACCCGTGGATGTTCGAGGAAATCCGCCTGCTGAAGCCGTTCGCCGATGCCGTCAACGAGATGGCCCGCCGCGATGACTGGGGCCCGCTCTATGACAGGCGGAAGCTGGCGGAAAACAAGGTTCCGGTCTCGGCCGTGGTTTACCACGATGACATGTACGTTGATGCGCAGTTGTCACTTGAAACCGCCAGCGCTGTCGGGAACCTGTGTGCCTGGGTGACCAACGAGTTCGAGCACGACGGCATATCGGCGCCCGTGGTTTTCCCGCGGTTGAAGTCGATGGTCGATGAAATGGGAGGGTCGCTGGACTGAGTCTTGTGCCGTTTCTAACGCGTGCCGTTTCAAGACGGCACGTCATTCGGTGCGGTAAAGCGCCTCGAAATCCGAAGGATATGGGCAGGGGGTTCGGTGTGTGGAAAATGTTCCACGCACCGGACCCCCTGCCTTCGTCGGTTTTCCCTGCGTTCGGCGCCCCAGCCAGGCGTGACCGGGGCATTGCGCGGAGCACCCATTTGGAGCAATTTCGGAGGCCGGAATAAATATCCTGGAAATCGTTGCCCGTTGAAAATGTGACATGTACCATTGCATAGTCTGGTGATGTGGAGCACAGAATGTTTCGTCGCTGGATGGTTTGGAAACCGGTTGGGGTGCCTGGAAAGGCGTCCGGATTGGTGCGCAGGGGGTGGATGGTCGCGATGCTGCGGGTGCAGCCGATTCCGCTGAACGTGGACACTTGGTAACTGCCGGAATGTCGGCCGGGGATCGCTGTCGGGGGTGTTTCCCTCGAGCGGCGGCGCTGGGCGCATATCCGAAAAGACGTAAGGAAAGTTTATGGAAATGCTTGGCACCATCAACGATGCGATCTGGAACCCCATGGCGTACTTCGCCCTGGCCGTCGGATTGTTTTTCACGATCCTGACCGGGTGGGTCCAATTCCGCCGGTTCCCCGACATGATCCGCCAGATCATGAGCAAGAAGAACGCCTCCGACGGGATCTCGCCGATTCAGGCGCTGCTGCTGACACTTGCCAGCCGCGTTGGCGTGGGAAACATTGCCGGCGTGGCCACGGCCATTGCCGCCGGCGGACCCGGGGCGTTGTTCTGGATGGTGCTGTGCGCGCTGCTGGGCTCCGCAAGCTCGTTTGCCGAGTCAACACTGGCACAGGTCTACAAGCGTCGCATTAACGGCGAACACCGCGGCGGTATGCCCTTCTACATTGAGCATGGGCTGAAGCTCAAGTGGCTGGCCGTGCTCGTCTCGGTGATTGCGATGGTCGGCTACGGCTTCGTCTTCCCCGGCGTGCAGTCGAATAACATCGCCTCAAGTGTCGAGACCGCATTTAATGTCCCCCCGCTGGCCAGCGCCATCGGCATCACCGCACTCATGGCATTTGTCATCATCGGTGGAACCAAGCGCATTGTCGGAGCGGCCCAGCTGATGGTCCCGGTCATGGCCGTCGGTTACATCCTTGCCGCACTGTTGATCGTTGCCGTGAACTACGAGCAGATCATCCCGACGCTGAGCCTGATCAATTCCTCGGCTTTCGGTACCCACCAAATCTTTGGTGGCATTGTCGGTGCCGCAGTTGCATGGGGTGTTCGCCGCGCAGTGTTCTCCAACGTCGCCGGCGTGGGGGAGGGGACCTACGGTGCCGCCGCTGCGTCCGTGTCCCACCCCGCCAAACAGGGCCTGGTGCAGGCATTCTCCATATACATCGATACGGTGGTTGTTTGCTTCGCCACCGGTCTGATGATCGTGATGACTGGTTCCTACAATGTCTTCGCCGCCGATGGCACCGCGCTTGTCCAGGGTGCGCCCGGCCTCAAGGCCGGTGCCGCATACACCCAGCAGGCCATCAGTACGGTCCTGCCGGGAGTGGGTCCGGGATTCATTGCCGTGGCATTGTTCTTCTTTGCCTTCACCACGCTTGTGGCGTTCTTTTACATCGCCAAGACCAACTTGGTGTACCTCACCGGGCGTGATGACAATCCGATCTTGGACTGGGCACTGAAGATCGGCATGCTTGTCATCACCTTCTCCGGCGGCATCATCAGCGCGGACGCGATGTGGGCCATTGGCGACATTGGTTACGGAACCCTGGGCTGGATCAACATGCTCTGCCTCTTGGCACTCACTCCGGTGGTATACAAGGTCACCCGGGACTACGACAAGCAGTGCAAAAACGGTCTTGACCCGGTCTTCAGCCCGCTGGAACTGGGAATCAAGGGGGCCGACTTCTGGGTGGAAGAAGCCAAGGAAATCGCCGGAAACCAGGCAGTTTTGGCCGCTGAACGGTCCGCGAAGTAAGAAGTTCCCGTCACCACTTCCATCTGTGCAATGTCACATGATACTATTTGAATGTGATGTACGGCATGGAGTTGAAAGCATCACCCACAACTTTGCAAAACACTGAAACGTCCCCTTGAAAGGAACACAACATGAGCACCACCAAGAAGCCCTGGCACGGAGTCATCGTCGCATCGGCACTGCAGTTCAAGGACGACTATTCGGTTGATTACGAAGCATTCGCCGACCACGTGCGCTTCCTGGCCAGCAGCGGCTGCGACGGCATCGCCCCGAACGGTTCGCTCGGCGAATACCAGACCCTTTCCGATGAAGAGCGCGCCAAGGTCATCGAGACCGCAGTGGCAGCAGCTCCGGAGGGCTTCGTGGTCATGGCCGGCGTTGGCGCCTACGGCGGACTGCAGACCCAGAAGTGGGCACAGCAGGCCAAGGATGCCGGCGCACACGCAATCATGTGCCTGCCGCCGAACACCTACCGTGCCACCGATGACGAGGTCGTTGAGCACTTCCGCCTCGCCGCCTCCGCGGGCCTGCCCGTGGTTGCCTACAACAACCCGATCGACACCAAGGTCGATTTGACCCCGGCCCTCGTGGCGCGCCTGTTCCACGAAGGCCTGATCGTCGGCATCAAGGAATTCACCGGCGATCCGCGCCGTGCCTACGAAATCAAGGAATTGGCACCGGGCATGGACATCCTCATCGGCACCGATGACACCGTCCTGGAAATGGGCCTCGCCGGCGCCGTTGGATGGGTTGCCGGTTACCCGAACGCCATCCCGCACGCAACAGTCGAGCTGTACCGCCTGGCCACCTCCGGCAACCTGTCCGACTTGGAACGCGCCCGCGAAATCTACCGCGACCTGCACTCGCTGCTGCGTTGGGACACCAAGACCGAATTCGTCCAGTCGATCAAGCTCTCGATGGACATCGTTGGCCTCAACGGCGGCGTATGCCGCCCGCCGCGTGGCCCGTTGACCGACGCAGTGCGCGCCGCAGTCATCGCCGACACGGAGGCTGCCGTAGCCAAGGGCTACAAGTAACCTCAAAGTTGCAGTTCCGTTGGCTGGCTTCCGTACACCCGGGGGCCGGCCAACGGCCGCACCACATCAACAACGATTTACCAGAGAGCTTGCACCCATGCGCACCAGCAGGATTTTCCACGCAGTGGATTCCCACACCGAAGGCATGCCGACCCGCGTCATCACCGGCGGCATCGGCACCATCCCCGGAGACACCATGGCCGAGCGCCGTCTCTGGTTCATGGAACACAGCGATTGGATCCGCACCCTGCTGATGTGCGAGCCACGAGGCCACGCCTCGATGAGCGGTGCCATCCTGCAGCCCTCAACCCGCCCCGACGCGGACTTCGGCGTCCTCTACATCGAGGTCTCCGGGCTGCTGCCCATGTGCGGACATGGCACCATCGGGGTGGCCACGGTGCTGGTGGAAACCGGCATGGTCGAGGTCCACGAGCCTGTGACCACCGTCCGACTGGACACCCCGGCCGGCTTGGTCATCGCCGAGGTCGCCGTCAAGGACGGGCAAGCCGAATCCGTGACCATCCGCAACGTACCTTCCTACAGCGATCGGCTCGATGCCTCCGTGGAGGTACCGGGCTACGGCACCGTGAACTACGACCTGGCCTTCGGCGGCAACTTCTATGCAGTCGTCGAGCTCGAGGACCTAGGCTTGCCGTTCGAACGCGAACGCAAGGACGATTTGATTGCCGCAGGATTGGCAATCATGGACGCCATCAACGCCGCCGACGAGCCGGTGCACCGCGAACGCGACGACATACGCGGCTGCCACCACGTCTACCTCAAGGCCCCCGGCTCCACCGCCGAACACTCCCGTCATGCCATGGCGATCTACCCGGGCTGGTTTGACCGCTCCCCGTGTGGCACCGGCACCAGCGCCCGCATGGCCCAGCTGCACGCCCGCGGCGAACTGGCCCTGGACACCGACTTCATCAACGAGTCCTACATCGGCTCGCAATTCACCGGCCGCCTCGTGGAGGAAACCACCGTCGGCGGCCTGCCGGCCGTCATCCCGACCGTGACAGGCCGGGCTTGGCTCACCGGCACCGCCCAGTACTTCCTTGACCCCACCGACCCGTTCCCGGAAGGATTCCTGCTGTGAACCTGCCATACTTTGACGCCGCAACGGTCCGTGCATCGCTGCCCTTCGACCGAGCCATCGGCGCCCTTGAGGACGCACTGCGCGCGGATACCGACCCGGAAATTGACGCACCACGCATCTTTACACCGGCACCGCGGGGCGAGTTCCTGCTGATGCCCGCCGTTTCAGAGGGCTACACCGGACTCAAGGTAGTCACCCTTGCCCCGGAGAACCCGGCCAAGGGTGAAGAGAAGATCCAGGGCGTCTACCTGCTGTTCAACTCCGCAAACCTGACCCCGATCGCCTCGATGGATGGTGCCGAGCTCACGGCAATCCGCACCCCGGCAGCCACGCTGACCGCGGTCAAGAACATTGCCAGCGCACCGGGTGCCACCGACTTCACCCAGACACCCAAGATCCTGGTCTTCGGTGCCGGCATCCAGGGTGTGAACCACATCCGCGCCGCACACTCCGCCTTCCCCGCCGGGACCTTCTCGGTAATCGGCCAGCGCCCCGAACGCGTACAGGCCCTGATCGAGACGCTGGCAGGTGATGGAATCGCGGTCACCGCAGGAAGCCTTGAGGATGTCCCGAACGCAGATGTCATCTTGTGCGTCACTTCATCGAAGACCCCGCTCTTTGACGGCTCCCTTCCGGCGGACCACGCAATCATCGCCTCGGTGGGGCAGCACGGACTTGATGCCCGCGAGGTCGATCAAACCCTGGTTAAGCGTTCGGAGGTCGTGGTTGAGGGGCGCGGATCGTCCTGGCGTGAAAGCGGAAATTTGATCCCTGCACGCAGCGTCGAGGAATGGAAAGACATCAACCCCAGCAACCTCAAGGAACTGGTCAACGGCCAGTTCAAGCGCGTTGACGGCAAACCGACGCTTTACACGGGCGTGGGAATGGCATGGGAAGACTTGGTTTCGGCGGCAGTGGTGTATGAAGATCACAGGAGTAAATACGCGTGAGCGCACCTGTGAAAATCGGAGAGAACACCATGACCGGCAATGCAAAATTCACCATTGAGAAGCTCGACCGCCAAATGAGCCTGCGGGAAACCGTGACCGAGCGCCTGCGCACCTCGATTATCTCGGGTGATTTGGTTGAGGGCGAGCTGTACTCGGCACCGAGTCTCGGCGCCGCCTTTGGCGTCTCCGCCACCCCGGTGCGCGAAGCCATGATGGACCTGGTTCGCGAGGGCCTCGTGGAGACGGTGAAGAACAAGGGATTCCGCATCACCGGAATGACGGATGCAGAGCTGGAGGAAATCGCCGAGATTCGCCTGCTCATCGAACCGGAGGCAACCAAACGCGCCTTGGCTGCGGTTCCTTCGACAAGCATCCCCGAGTTGCGTGCGCTGGCCGACGTCATTGTGCGCACCGCCCAGGACAAGGACACCGACGCGTACCTTGCCGCAGACCGCGAATTCCATTCCCGGTTACTCAGCTTTGCCGGCAACAAGCAGCTCGTTGAGCTTGCCACCTCCCTGCGCCTGCGCACGCGCATGTACGGACTGAAGACGCTGATGGACAACCACCAGTTGGACGGTTCCGCGCAGGAACACCACGAAATGATCGACTGCGTCGAACGTGGCGACGGCGACGGAATCCATGAACTGATGATCCGCCACATCAGCCACGCGCGCGGCATCTGGAACACCGGCAGCCCGGACGCAGAGGCTTCGTCCTTGCATGCACAGAACACACAGTAACTAGGAGTAAACATGAATGCGCCCAGCGACGTCATCGTCATTGGTGCGGGGGTAATCGGTTCGGCGATTGCATATTTCGCCACCAAGCAAGGACTCTCCGTCACCGTGCTGGAGCGTGGTTTACCCGCCAGCGGGACAAGCTCCGCCTGCGAAGGCAACATCCTGGTCTCGGACAAGGAACTGGGCCCGGAACTTGAACTGACAAAGTTCTCACTGGAAACCTGGCGCGGGGACCTGGCCGAACACGCCAAGCACTTCGAGTTCGAATCCAAGGGCGGCATCATCGTAGCCTCCCGCGAATCTTCAATGGCATCCCTTGACCGCCTCACCAAGGCGCAGGCAAACCACGGGATCGACGTCGAATGGGTCGACATCCCGCGGCTGCGCGATTTCGAACCGAATATTTCCCCGAACGCGCTGGGTGCCGCATGGTACCCGGATGACTGCCAGGTGCAGCCGATGCTCGTCGCCGGGCACCTGCTCAAGCTGGCCCGGGCCGCCGGGGCGAAGGTCATGACCAACACCCTGGTCACCGGATTCGTGCGCAGCGGGGACACGGTCGCCGGTGTGAAAACCGACCGCGGGGAATTCCACGCCCCGGCGGTGGTCAACGCCGCGGGCAGCTGGTCCGAGGACATCGCGGCGCTGGCCGGGGTCAACGTCCCGGTCAAGCCCCGCAAGGGATTCGTCATGGTCACCGAACCGCTGCCGCCGATGGTGCACCACAAGGTGTACGCGGCCGAATACGTCGACAACGTGGGAAGCTCGGATGCCGGGTTGCAGTCCTCGCCCGTGGTGGAAGGCACCCCCGCCGGTTCCATCCTGATCGGCTCCTCCCGCGAGCGCGTCGGCTTTGACCGTTCCGTGAACACCGACGCCCTGCGCCAGATGGCCGCCAACGCCATTGCGCTCTTCCCCTTCCTGGAGAAGACGCGCATCATCCGCCACTACCATGGCTTCCGACCCTACTGCCCGGACCACCTGCCGGTCATCGGGCACGATCCGCGCGCTCCGGGCCTCTGGCACGCCAGCGGCTACGAGGGCGCCGGCATCGGCCTGTCCGCGGGCACCGGAAAACTTGTGGCCCAGGCGCTGGCCGGGCTGGCCCCGGACATGTCGCTGGCTCCCTTCGCCCCCGAACGCTTCGGAGAATTCACCCCGGCAGCAAAAATCCACCAGGAGTCGGCAGCATGAGCAGCGCCAAGAACCCCACACCGCAGCGGATCACCGTGAAACTGAACGGCCGGGAGGTGTCCGCAGCCGCCGGCCAAAGCGTCGGTGCGGTGCTGATGGGCGAGGGCATCAAGGCCTGGCGCACCACCCGAAACGACGGCAAACCACGCGGCCTGTTCTGCGGCATCGGCGCCTGCTATGACTGCCTGATCACCGTCGATCATCAAGCCAACCAGCGTGCCTGCATGGTTGAAGCCTGCGACACCATGAACATTGAAGGGGACTTTGACGCATGAGCGCCCAGCAGAATATTTCCTTTGACGTTGCTGTCATCGGGGCCGGGCCCGCGGGCCTGGCGGCTGCCGTGGCCGCAGCCGAACGTGGTGCACGCGTTGCGGTGCTCGACGCCGGCGCCCAGCCCGGCGGCCAGTTCTGGCGCCACCGCCCCGAAACCGTCTTCCCCGAGCCCGACGGGCACGGACACCATGGGTGGAAAACCTACCTGGATTTGCGTGCTCGCTTTGAGGCTGCACGCACCCGCGGCACCCTGCACTACCTGCCAAACACCCAGGTGTGGATGGTCGAACGTGAGGATGCAGGACGCTTTGTCCTGCGGTTGACCCCGGCCACCGGCACCCAGCTGGTGCAGGCAACGGTCCGCGCGGACAAGCTTGTCTCCTGCACCGGTGGTTATGACCGCCAGTTGCCGTTGCCGGGGTGGGATTTGCCCGGGGTGATGGCCGCCGGCGGCATCCAGGCGTTCATCAAGGCCAACGGCGCCCTGCCCGGCAAGCGTTTTGTTGTCGCGGGCACCGGACCCTTCCTGCTTCCGGTGGCGGCCAACATTGCCGAAGCCGGCGGAAAGGTAGTGGCCGTGTGCGAAGCGGCATCGCTTGCCAATTGGCTCCCGCACCTGGGAGCCGCCAGCGGCGTCCCGGGCAAGGCACTTGAAGGCGCCGAATATGCAGGGATCTTCGCCAAGCACCAGATCCGTTACCGCACGCGCACCGTTGTCACCCAGGTGTTGGGCGAGACCGGCGCTTCCTCGGTGCGCATCGCCAAGGTCGACGCCGACGGCGCCGTCATCGCGGGCACCGAACAGCTGCTTGAGGACGTGGACGTCGTCGGCTTCGGCTGGGGCTTCACCCCGCAGGTCGAGCTTGCCGTTGCCTTGGGCGCCGAGACGCGCATCGACGCCGACGGATCGCTGGTCTGCGTCGTCGACGGGCAGCAAGCCACCAACATTGCAGGTCTCTACCTTGCCGGTGAGGCCACCGGAGTCGGGGGAGCGGTGCTGGCCGTGGCCGAGGGACTGGTCGCCGGTGCCGCGGCTGCCACCGGCGAAACGCCCTCCGCGGGCGCCAACCGGCAGATCAAGCGCCACCGCCGGTTCGCCGGGGCCATGCATGCGGCGCACCCGGTGCCCGAAAAATGGGACGAGCTGCTCACCGATGAGACCATCGTCTGCCGCTGCGAAGAGGTCAACCACGGGAGCATCGTCGCGGCACGCGAAGACCTGGGCGCCACCGATGCGCGCACCATGAAGTCCTTCACCCGCACCGGCATGGGCTGGTGCCAGGGCAAGGTCTGCGGCTTTGCCGTCTCTTGCCTTTCCTCCGGGGATTCCGCGGGCAAGCAATCCAATGGCACCCAGGCAAGCCATGCCTCGCTCTCTGCAGTCGCCAAGCGCCCGGTCGTTGCACCACTGACCCTGGGGGAGATCAGCACGCTCGATTCCCGCCCACCCTCCGCCTGACACCCCCCCACGATTCCGGACCTGTTCATTGGGCCACCGAAAATTCAGTCTGAAAGGACCCAGCACCATGACAAGCACAGCAACCATCACCCCGACGAGCACCACGCAGCTTGAAGAAATCCTGGCCGCCGCCCAAGACGCCGCAGCCGCCTGGGCGGCACTGCGCCCGGCCGAGCGCGCCTCCGTGCTGGAGACAGTGGCCGACGCCCTGGACGCCGCCGGTGAAACCCTCATCCCGATCGCCATGCGCGAATCCAACCTGGCCCAGGGCCGGCTGACCGGTGAGCTCAAGCGCACCACCTTCCAGCTGCGCCTCTTCGGCGAGGTGTTGCGCGACGGCGCCTACCTTGACGCCCGCATTGACCATGCAGACGCCCAATGGCCGATGGGCGCCCCACGCCCGGACCTGCGTCGCGTGCTTGAGCCGATGGGCCCGGTAGTGGTCTTCGCGGCCAGCAACTTCCCGTTCGCGTTCTCGGTTGCCGGCGGCGATACGGCCTCCGCCTGGGCAGCGGGCAACCCGGTGATCCTCAAGGCACACTCGGGCCACCCCGAACTCTCGATCGCCACCGCCGCAGTCATCACCCAGGCGTTGGCCACCGCCGGTGTCCCGGCGGGGGTCTTCGCCCTGGTCCTGGGCACCGAGGCCGGTGCCGGCGCGCTGAAGGACCCCCGCGTCAAGGCCGGCGGCTTCACCGGCTCGATCCCCGGTGGCCGCGCGCTCTTCGACATGGCCAACGCCCGCCCGGAGCCGATCCCGTTCTACGGTGAGCTGGGTTCGAACAACCCGGTCTTCGTCACCGCCGCCGCGGCTGCCGAACGCGGTGTGCAGATTGCCGCCGAGTTCGTCGCCTCCTTCACCATGGGCGCCGGCCAGTTCTGCACCAAGCCGGGCACCATCTTCGTGCCACGTGGCTCGGAAATCACCGAAACCCTGCGCGGCACCGAGCTTCCGGCTGCGGCGCCGTTGCTCAACGGCCGGATTCAAGCCGGTTATGTAGAAGTCCTTGAGGCTTTGCAGGGCCACGAGAAGGTCCAGGTGCTGGCGCAGGGTTCGGACCCGCTGGCCGACCCGCCAAGCCCCACCCTGCTGCTCACCAGCGCCGAGGACCTGCTGGCGCATCCCGAATCGCTGCAGGCCGAATGCTTTGGTCCCACCGCACTGGTGGTCGAGTACGCCGACGAGTCGGAGCTCGTCGCCTTGGCCGAAAGCTTCGAGGGCCAGCTGACCGCCACCCTGATCGGCACCGAGGCCTGCGAGGTTGCCCCGCTGATTGAGGTCCTTTCCCGCAAGGCCGGCCGCGTGTTGTGGAACCAGTGGCCAACCGGGGTTTCGGTGACCTACGCGCAGCAGCACGGCGGCCCGTACCCGGCAACCACCTCCGTGGGCAGCACCTCCGTGGGCACCGCGGCGATCTCCCGCTTCCTGCGCCCGGTCGCCTACCAGGGCTTCCCGCAGGGCCTGCTTCCCGAATCACTGCAGGATGCCAACCCGCTGAACGTCCCGCAGATGATCAACGGCAAGCGCTAGCACCGGTCCCCTCCAACCCCGGCGGTGCCACCCCACAGCGGGTGGCACCGCCGGGGTTTTGCGCTTGACCGCCAGATGGCCACGGTGAAGACTCAAGGCGTTAGCGAAGGCAACATGCATCAAGAGTCAGGACATTGTGGTGGGATTTGAACCGGAGCACGTACAAGCACAAGAACTCGATCTGATAGTCATCGGGTGGGGCAAAGGCGGCAAGACCTTGGCCGGGACAATGGCTCGAAGCGGGCAGCGCGTGGCAATGATCGAGGCCTCGTCGTCCATGTACGGCGGCACCTGCATCAACATCGGCTGCGTGCCCACCAAGACGCTGATCCACGATGCTGAGGTGCGCCCGGGCAGCGGATTCGACCCCGCCTACTTCGAAACCGCAGTGCAGCGCCGAGACAAGCTCACCTCCATGATGCGCGCCAAGAACTTCTCAATGCCCGATGACCTCGAATCGGTGCTGGTGATCACCGGGAAGGCACACTTCACCGGGCCGCGCACTGTCAGGGTCACCGAGGGGGAGCAAAGCCTTGACCTGCACGCCAAGCACGTGGTGATCAACACCGGTGCTGTTCCCTCGGTGCCCAGGATTCCCGGTGCACAGGTTGGCGGCCGGGTGCACGACTCGACCTCCCTGCAGCACGCCGAGCTGCCCGAGCGGCTCATCGTGGTCGGCGGCGGATACGTGGGCATCGAATTCGCATCGATGTTTGCGCAATTCGGTGCGCGGGTCACGGTGCTTGACCGCGGGGCGCGGGCGCTGAAAAAGGAGGACCCGGAGGTCGCCGCCGAGGTGCTCGGAGCGTTACAGGATGCCGGCGTTCAGGTGCTGGATTCGGCAAGCGTGACAGGGATCAGCCAGGAGGCGGACATCGCCCGGGTGCACTACCTGCGCGACGGTGTCGAATCCACGCTCGAGGCCGAAGCCGTCCTGATCGCCCTGGGACGCACGGCCGCCACGGCGGAGCTGAACCTGGAGGCCGCAGGGGTCCGGACCGCCGGCTCCGGGGCCATTGAGGTCGATGAATACCTGGCCACGAGCGCCGAGGGCGTTTACGCGGTGGGGGACGTGAACGGCGGCCCGCAATTCACCTATGTTTCCCTTGATGACAACCGCATCGTGGCAGATCAACTACTGGGCTCCGGTACCCGCAGCACCGCGGACAGGGTGGCCGTCCCCTACACCGTGTTCACCACTCCGCCCTTGTCCAGGGTGGGACTGAGTGAGGACCAAGCCCGGATCGCCGGCCGGCGGATCAAGGTGGCCTGCAAAAAAGTCGTGGACATAGCGGCCATGCCGCGGCCCAAGATCGTGGGGGATGCCCGCGGAATCATCAAGTTTGTTGTTGATGCCGACAGCGATGAAATCCTGGGCGCGGCGCTGATGCACGTGGATTCGCAGGAAGTCATCAACCTGGTGACGCTGGCCATGCGCCAGGGGGTCACCTCCGGCACGCTGCGTGATTCGATTTTCACGCATCCTTCCTCCACAGAGGCTCTTAATGAGGTGTTGGGTGCTTTCCGCGGGTAGCGGGAACCGCGTGAGGACCGTTGACGAAGCATCAGGCCATATTATGTAGCTGTGCGAGAAATCCTTGAGGCCGTTGGGCCGGCGCTTGAACTTTTCGGTTGGATCGCGCTGGTTGGTGCGTTGGGATTCTTTGTGGTTGCCCGGGTTTCGCGCAACGGCCATTCCCGTTGGCGCGAAGCCGCCTGCGAGGTGACCGAGCTGGAAGGCCAGGCTTGCCTGGTGTGGGCCAGCGCGGACGGTACCGCCCATAGTCGTGCTCTGGAAGACCTCGAGCCGGAACCCGGGGAGAATCCCGAACGCGTCTATTACAAGGAAGCGGCGCCACAACGGATCCAGCTAGACCCGCCGCGATCTCATGCACGGTTCATGCTGGCGCTGGCCTGGACCATGCTGGGCCTGTGGGCACTGAGCAACATCGTCCCGATGGTCATGCAGCAGATGCTGATTTCCTCGCGCGCCTGAGCCTCGGCCCGAACCTACACCGACAGTGAAATGATCCGCGAGTTTACGTCCTCATTGGTGGCGATCCACAACTCGGATTCGGACACAGCGATCACATCGCGCAGGCGGCCCTGCCCGGCCAGTGCCACTTCGGCATCCGGCAGCGTTCCACGCGTTGCAGGTTCCCCGGGAGGAAGTCCCAGCTGCCACAGGCGTTCACCGCGCAGGCAGGCAACGTACGCGGTGCCGCGGAGAATCGCCAGGGCGCTCGGGGACGCCTCGGCCGTGGATATCCATACATGCACGGCATCCAGGAAGCCCTCCTGGTGCGGTGCCCCGGTGACCTCCGGCCAGCCGTAATTCCCGCCCGGAACCACCAGGTTCAATTCATCGTCCCGGTCCGGGCCCAGCTCGCTGGCCCACAGCCTCAGCGCCGAATCCCAGGCCAGGCCCTGGATATTTCGGTGGCCCAGCGAATAAACGGGTGAGCCGGTGAAGGGGTTTGCTGCCGGGACGGTCCCGTCGGGGTTCAACCGCAGGATCTTCCCGTTCAGCCGTGCCGGATCCTGGGCGGCGTCCTTGTCCGTTGCGTCTCCGGTGCCGATGTACAGCATGCCGTCGGGGCCCGCCTTGAGGCGCCCGCCATTGTGGATGGCGGCCTTGGGAATGCCGTCGATGATTGTTTTTGCCGGTCCCAGGGATGATTCCAGTAGCTCGAAGCGTTGCACCCGGTTGTCGGTTTCGGTGGTGGTGTAGGCGTATAACCATTCGGATCCTGCCCGCTCAATGATCTCCAATCCCAGCTGCCCGCCTTCACCGCCGCGGACAACTCCCGGCACCTGGGCAAAGGTTTCGAGTGTTCCGGAAGGGGAAAGGGTTTTGATCAGTGCGGTGTCCCGTTCCGAGATCAGGGTGCTGCCGTTGGCGCGGGTGGCCATTGACCATGGGGTGGCGAGGCCAGTCGCTATGGTTCTTGTGCCTGGCACCGACAGGCTGGGGCTCGGTATTGGTTGGCGCTGGTTCCCACACGCGGTCAAGACACCGAGTGCACCGGCCGCAGCAAGGGCCAGGAAGGATCTCCTGCCGATCAGATACCGCGGTCCCGGCCGTTGTGCCATCATGAACCGAGTTTAGGCTTCGTGACGGCCCGCAACCAGAGAAAACGCAGCATCCCTGTGTGTCGGTGGGCCCGTGTTGGGTCTGGCGGTGTTTGCGCGGGATGATGGAGTGACACTTTGTAATTTCTTATCTCCCCGCGCTGGCTGCGGCGGCGATGACACCAGCAGGAGGCCCCCTCATGAGCGAAGCAATCAACATTGGTTCCGTCGACAGCATCGACGAAGGCGAAGCCATCGTCATTCCCGCCGAAGAAAACGGCACCAAGGATGACATTGCCGTGTTCCACGCCGAGGACGGCAATTTCTATGCCATCAACGACGAGTGCACACACGAGACTGCCTCGCTGGCCGATGGCTGGATCGAAGGCACAGAGGTTGAATGCCCGGTGCACGCGGCGAAGTTCTGCCTGAAGTCCGGCGAAGCCCTCTGCCTGCCGGCAACGCTGGCCGCTCGCACCCACAAGGTCGAGGTCCAGGACGGCGACCTGATGCTGTACCCGGACACCCCGGTCGCCTAGTCACCAACCGCAACACAGCCACAGAGCCCAGACACCAAAGGACAAGTGCCCCCATCCCCATGGAAATTGCATCAATTCTCATCGTTGGCGGGGGACTGTCGGGGTTTACCGTGGCGCAAAACCTGCGTTCTCGCGGATTTACCGGAACGCTCGGCATCATCGACCCGGCAGGGATTCCCTACGACCGGCCGCCCCTGAGCAAGGCCTACCTCTTGGGAACCAAGGACGCGGCCGGGATTCAGTTGGCTCCAGACGCCTGGTTCGCAGAGCACCGGGTCGATGTCATGGTTGGAAGCGTCGCCAAACTGCT
Source organism: Paeniglutamicibacter antarcticus (assembly GCF_900010755.1). Taxonomy (GTDB): domain Bacteria; phylum Actinomycetota; class Actinomycetes; order Actinomycetales; family Micrococcaceae; genus Paeniglutamicibacter; species Paeniglutamicibacter antarcticus_B. The sequence goes on from NZ_CZJT01000082.1 coordinate 50,395, forward strand.
GCTTGAACCTCTCGGGGTCCGGTTGGACGATGGCCGGGAGCTGCTTGCCGACCGGCTGGTTCTGGCAACCGGCGGCGCGGCGCGGCCGTTGCCCATCGAAGGCGGGGATTTGGATTCGGTGCTGGTCCTGCGGGACCGCAACGACGCAGATCGGCTCCGGAGCAAACTCAGCGAGGGCACCGAACTGACAATCATCGGCGCCGGGCTGATCGGTGCCGAAGTTGCCTCTGCGGCAGTTGAACTTGGCGCCAAGGTGACCTTGGTGGACCCGATTGATCCACCGCTGGTTCCGGCAGTGGGACCCGAGCTGGCCCGTCGCCTCCACGACATGCATGGCACCGCCGGGATCACCACAATCCAGGGTGCGCCTGCACGTATTGTCCGCGAGAACGGCAAGCACCTCATTGAAATGGCTGACGGATCGGTTATCACCGGTGATGAGGTGTTGGTTGGCATCGGGATCGTGCCGAACACCGTGCTTGCCAGTGACGCTGGACTTCAGACCGATAACGGCGTGGTTGTCGATGAACACCAGCGCACCAGCCACCCACTGATTTATGCCGTGGGGGATGCGGCGCGGACCCGGACCGGTTCCGGTGAGCTGTTGCGCCGGGCCGAACATTGGGAACATGCCATGAATACCGGGGCCACCGCCGCTGCCTCATTGCTGGGACAGGGCCTGCCGCAACACGGTGCGTCCTGGTTCTGGTCGGACCGGCATGGTGTCCACGTTGAAGGTGTGGGAGACATGAACGCCGAAGGCCGCACGGTGCTGCGCCTGGTTGACGGCGCGCCAGCAGCAGCATTCCGGCTGGGTGCCGGCGGGAACATGCTGGGTGCAGCTGCCATTGACGGCGGACTCACGGTCAAGGCGGCCCGGCGCATCATTGACAGGGGCATCATCGTAGATCAGGAAGCGCTTGCGGATCCGAATATGCCATTGAAGAAACTCGCCCGCTGAAACGGCCGCGGGGTAGCAATCAAGCCAGAACGGCTAAGTGGTGCCCAAGCGCGTCACGGATTCCAGTGCTGCATTGGTTCCCAGCTCGGCCCGGAGCTGAGGGTTCTGCACGTAGTGGTTTAGCGTCAGCAGCAAGAGGTCAGGGTCGGCGGCCAGCTCGTGGACCAGCACCCGCATGTTGGTGCCGTCGACACATCCAACGACAATCCATGCGGGCCCGCGTTTGCCCAGGGGCTGTCTCCGCGGGGGATCTGCTGCCTCGACGCCTGAGACATCATTCCAGTAAATTTCCTGCATGCCACGTGAACCATATTGCACGATCCTGCTTCGGGTCAGGTAGATTCCCGGATTTTGGGATGCCGCTGCAATGCGAGCCATCCGCAATCCGCGTGAGAGAACATAAACCCCGAACCCGATCAGCACCACGCCCAGCGCCGCAGCCAGGACCACCGGAGCTGTTTCGTGGAGGAACAAGAACCTGGCGCTGAGGGCAATGCTCGCGACCAACACCACCACGGCAAGTCCAACCATCAAAGCAGCGAGCATCGCCGGTGTCCTGAAGGCCGGAAACCATGTTGAGGCCCGCTGGCCGGTACTTGTTTCAACCGCGGAATTTTCAACGGGACTGTAGGCCTTCGGGCGCCGGAACGCGGACACCACCACCAAGAGCAGCGCGGTGGCGCTAGCCAGTAATGCTGCAGCAAGCACCGGCCTGCCAGAGAGCAATGCATAGGAGCCGGACGCTCCCAGGAACGCAATAAGCAAAAAGGTGGGCAACAAGTGGTGGGCAAGGTTCCAGCCCCGGTGACGAGGTCGCCAGACCAACGACCCGTTTCCCGATTCGCTCATATCAATAGCCTAATCCGGAGATCGCTGGAAAGGAGAATTCCTCATCACTTTTCGCCCGGCAAGTCGGCATTGAGGATGAAATTCGCCTACGATGAACGCATTATGGAATCGATGCGCAAACACACAAAATTGATCACCTGGTTCTTGATCGGGACGCTGGTTCTTGGGACCGGTGCCGGCCTGATCTCGGGTCTTGCCTGATGGCGATCAACGACGGGGTGGCAAACGCGCTCCCCGAAGCACTCCAGAACCCGACAAGGAACGTATCCCGCCGCTGGGTTACCTCTGTGGTTCTGGTCAATCTCGGCATCAACATTGTCATCTTTGCCCCGATTAATGTCCTGCTTGGATTGCAGGCAACCTCCATCGACGCGGGGAACAAGGAAGCCATCCTGTCGTTGGTGACAGCATGTGGAGCAGCCGTGGCGTTGGTGTCGAACCCGCTCTTTGGTGCGCTCTCGGACCGCACGGTTTCCAAAATGGGACGAAGGTCCCCGTGGATTCTTGCCGGCGCCATCTTGGGCGCCGCATCATTGCTGTTGCTTTCCGGTGCCACCACCGTGGCGCTGATGCTGATTGGATGGTGCGCACTTCAGGCATCGATCAATGCCGCCTATTCGGCGATCACTGCAACGATTCCCGACCGGGTACCCCAGGCCAAGCGCGGCTCGATCGGTGGACTTGCCGCCATGGGGCAGACCGTAGGTATCTTGTTGGGTGCAGTTGTCGGTTTCTTGATTTCAGGAAACCTGGCCGTCGGATACATCATCTGTGCCGTGGCGTTGGTCATTTCGGTGATCCCGTATCTCATCAAGCCAAACGATCCAAGGCTCCCCAAGGAATTCCGGACACCGTTCAATCTCGGGCAGTTCCTCAAGGGTTTTTGGATCAACCCCGCCAAGCACCAAGACTTCGGATGGGCCTGGCTGACGAGGCTGATCATGAACGTCGGCAACCAGATGACGATCGTTTATCTGCTCTTCTATCTCACCGATGTCATTCACCACCCGGACCCGGCCGGCGGCGTTTTGGTCTTGACTGGCGTATATGCCGTAATGGTGATCATTAGTGCAGTGATTTTCGGACCCATGAGCGATAAGAGCGGCAAGCGGAAGATCTATGTCATCTTCTCCTCCATGGTGGTTTCCAGCTCCGCGCTGATCATCGCCATTTTCCAGACCTTCCCCGGTGCCATCGTCGGTGCTGCCGTGTTGGGCTTTGGGTTCGGTGCCTATCTGGCAGTCGATTTCGCGTTGTTGACCATGGTGCTTCCGTCCGCGGATGCGCGGGCGAAAGACATGGGCGTGATCAACATTGCCAACTCGCTGCCGCAGGTCATTGCACCGGCACTCGCATTCTTTGCCGTCACGATCCTTGGCAGTTACACGGCGCTGTTCGCCGTTGCCGCTGGTATTGGGTTGATAGGGGCCTTCCTGGTCCGAAATATCCGTTCGGTTCCCTAAAACTCGGAAACCCTTGGTTTTGCGAATGTCGGGTGGCTCACCAATGGCCAGGGTTAATACCGAATGCCGATAGGATTTAGGGATGGATTGGTTACGGGATGCACCTTTCGGTTGGGCCTACGCCGTTCTGTTCCTGATTGTCATGGCACGGGCCAATACCACGTACTGGCTCGGCCGCGGCATCGCCGCGGGTGTGAAGCACACCCGATTCCAGCATTTATTGACTGGACCCATCTACCAGCGGGCCGAGCGTTTCATCCAACGTTGGGGAGTCTTCGCCATCCCGCTTTCCTTTATGACGGTGGGGATACAGACGGCAGTTAATGCGAGTGCCGGCGTGGCACGCATGCCGCTTGTCAGGTACCTGCCTTCGGTCATTGTTGGATGCCTGATATGGGCAGCCATATATTCCACGGTGGGCATGGCGGTCATTTACGCATGGATTGCCATCGGCTGGCAGTGGATTGTTGCCGGCGCCGTCGTGGTGGCGATCGTGACCATCGCCTGGATTCGTTACCGCCGCCAGAACGGCTAAAAAGCAACCGTAGCGGTGCATTCTGACCGAAACCCAGCGAGTTTTTGTGCCCTCGGAGCAAAACTGCTGTGCCCGGACTCCATTTGCGAATTTTCATCGGTACTATCGATGGAAACAGGAATTACTTGCGAAAGTCGGGTGCCCACGTGGCAATTGCAGCGAAAAATCTTCGGCAATCGAACTCCATAGAGTTGGATGATATCGACAGGGGTTTGCTGCGCATGCTCACCGAAAATGCGCGCCGGACCAACAACTCCCTGGCCGAGGAACTGGGTATAGCCCCATCGACCTGCCTGGCTCGACTCAACGCGCTACGATCGGCAGGAGTCATCCGCCGCTTCACATTGGAAATCGATCCAGTGGTTTTGGGACATGCCCTCGAGGCGCTGATCTTCGTGAAGATCCGGCCAGGTGCGCGGCATCTCATGTCCAGCTTCGCCGAAGAAATGCGTGCCAAGCCCGGAGTCACCCAGCTGTTTTTCCTGGGTGGAGCCGACGACTTCTTGATCCACGTTGCCGTGCGGGATTCAAACGACGTGCGCCAATTTGTGCTCGACAACCTTTCGGCAAACCCCGCGGTGGCAACCACTCAGACCTCCTTGGTCTTCGAGCACAGCCAGGGCGCGGTGCCCTGGTTGTAGCCCAAAGAACCTGATCACCAGGAAGTTTCGCGCGGGCGGCCTTCGTCGTATCCGGCCGCTGACTGGATGCCCACGATGACGCGTTCGCGGAACTCTGCGATCGATGAGGCGCCGGCATAGGTGAACGAGGAGCGGACCCCCGAAATGATCGAGTCGACAAGATCTTCAACGCCGGGGCGCTGTGGATCGAGGAACATGCGCGAGTGCGAGATGCCTTCTTCAAACAAGGCGGCGCGGGCCCGTTCGTAGGCGGACTGGTGGCGGGTGCGCTGCTGCACCGCGCGGGCCGAAGCCATGCCGAAGCTCTCCTTGTATAGCCGCCCCTGGCCATCACTTGCCAAGTCCCCGGCGGATTCATAGGTGCCGGCAAACCATGATCCGATCATGACCGACGCCGCGCCGGCAGCGAGGGCGAGGGCCACGTCGCGTGGGTACTTCACGCCGCCGTCGGCCCAGACTTCGGCACCGAGTTCGTGTGCTGCCGTGGCACATTCGAGTACCGCGGAAAACTGCGGGCGGCCAACCCCTGTCATCATGCGGGTGGTGCACATGGCCCCGGGGCCTACGCCGACCTTGAGGATGTCGGCACCCGCCGCGACCAGGTCACGGGTTCCGGCCGCGGAAACCACGTTGCCAGCGGCAATCGGAATCCTGCGCCCGGTGCGTTGGGCGAATTCATCACGGGCGGCGGCGACGAGCGGGAGTGCCGAGATCATTTTTTCCTGATGGCCATGGGCTGTGTCCACGACGATGACATCTACGCCTGCTTCGAGCAGTGCCGTGGTTTTTGCTGCGACGTCCCCGTTAATGCCAACGGCAGCGCAGACCATCAACCGCCCTTGCGGGTCCAACGCGGGGGTGTACATGGAGGAACGCAGCACGCCCTTCCTGGTGAGCACTCCGGCCAAATTCTCGCCATCCAACACCGGGGCCATGCCGAGGTGCCGGGTGCTCAACGTTTCAAAGACCGAATCCAGGTCTGAGTCCTTGGAAACGGTGACGATCTCGGAGGTCATGACCTGCTCAACCGGGGTGAACCTGTCGACTTCCAGGCAATCCTTTTCGGTCACGATGCCCACCGGCCGCTGCCCGTTCAAGACAACTGCCGCGCCGTGCGCGCGTTTGCCCAGCAGGGCCAACGCGCTTGAGACGCTGTCTCCCACCGTGACGGTGATCGGGGTTTCAAAGACCGGGTGTGCCGCCTTGACCCTGGTGACCATGTCTTGGAGAGCCGTGAGGGAAATATCCTGCGGCAGGATGGTGATGCCGCCGCGACGGGCGACGGTCTCTGCCATGCGTTTGCCCGCGACCGCCGTCATATTTGAAACGACGAGTGGAATGGTGGTTCCCACCAGATCCGGCGTGACAAGGTCAACCGAGGTACGCGAGAGGATCGCGGAGCGCGAGGGAACCATAAAGGTATCGCTGTAGGTGAGGTCATGGGCAGGCTGGATGTCATTGAGGAATCGCACCAGATCAGGCTACAGCCAAAAGCAATTGCCGCGTGACCTGTATCACGATGGTGCTGGGGGAATGTCGGAGGCGATGGCGTAAATAGGGCCTGAAATCGGCACTAATTTGTTTGGAGGGTTTGGGCGTACGGTAGGGAACAGCAGCGGCCCGAATTCCGCGAGACCGCATAGCTCATTGGAGGGTGTCATGACGGTCACGGTTCCGGTTACCGAATGTGCTGTTGATAATTGCTCATTCAACGACCACTCACATTGCGGTGCCGCGGGCATCACCATTGGCGGCAACGCCGATCATGCCCAGTGCGCAACGTTTATTGATACGGGTGTCCACGGAGGCCTGCCCAAGGTTCTGGCCTCGGTCGGTGCCTGCCAGCGCACCGAATGCATGCACAACGACCACCTGATGTGTGGAGCTTCCGAAGTTCGCGTGGGCCCGGGGGCAGACAACGCAGATTGCCTGACCTACTCGCACGATTAGGCATGCCCAGGTGCGAAAAATTGAATAGACCTTAGATGGTGTCCGGGGCTTCCGTTCCGGGCACCATCTGGTGTTGAAGCCCGCTGCTGCCGGTGCGTTTCGAGTTTCCCGTCGTCGGCGGTCCTGCGGGGCACTCCCTGGCTTGCGGCCAGCCGTTTGCAGGAATCCGGCAGCGGCGCAAAATACCCGTCATGCCAGCCATGTGAGCCTTGCGTGCGCGCTCGATCTACCCCCGGCGGGCCTGTGCGAGGCGAACTTCGATGATGCGGTGATCTGCTCGGTGGCGGGAACGCAGGATGTACCCCCGGGCTTCGAGTCCCATGATTTTCGGGCCAAGCATGAATCTGGCCGTGCCTTGCGGAATGGACTTGAGGACCGGACCCTGGCGACCTGTTCAGCCAGGGGGCTTGCGGTGCGGGATTCCGGGCCGTTGGCGGCTGTTGGATTCCTGGTCCGCCGGGCGTTCAATGGTGGGGAGGGGTGCCATGGTGATGGTCATTGGAATCCAGGTTGTTCAACAACCTATTGCCATGATTGTTCAACAACCTGTAGTGTACCTTTCATCACTCCCACCTTGTGACAGCTGTCACCCACACTCTTGATGGATGTAATCATGGCTACCCCCAGCATTAAACCGAAGCTCAGCACTTCCGCCCGGCGCACTGCAATGCTCGGCGCCATGTTCCTCATGGCCACCAGCGCCATCGGCCCGGGTTTCATCACCCAGACCACGGAATTCACCGTCAGGATCGGAGCATCGTTCGCCTTCGCCATTGTCGTTTCCATCCTCGTTGACATCGCCGTCCAGCTGAACGTCTGGCGCATCATCGGCGTTTCGGGCCTGCGCGCCCAGGAACTTGGCAACAAGGTGCTGCCCGGTGCCGGTTGGGCCTTGGCCGCACTGGTCTTCATCGGCGGCATGGTCTTCAACATCGGCAACATTGCGGGTACCGGCCTGGGCATGAACGCCATGCTGGGACTGGACCCCAAGATCGGCGGTGCGATTTCCGCGGCCGTCGCCATCCTGGTCTTCCTCTCGAAGCGCGCGGGCATGGCGCTGGACAAGATCGTGGTCATGCTCGGCGCGATCATGATCCTGCTGATGCTCTACGTGGCAATCGTTGCTGCACCTCCCGTGGGTGAAGCCTTGAAGAACGCAGTGCTTCCGGAACAGATCGACTTCCTGATCATCACCACCCTCATCGGCGGAACCGTCGGCGGCTACATCACATACGCGGGCGCACACCGCATGCTCGACTCCGGGGCAGCCGGTGTTGAGAACGTCAAGGACATCACCCGGACCTCGATCCTGAGCATCATCGTCACGGGCATCATGCGCGTGCTGCTCTTCCTGGCGATCCTCGGCGTCGTCGCCGGCGGCGTGGTGCTCACCAGCGACAACAAGGCCGCCGAGGCCTTCGGCCACGCAGCGGGCGAGATCGGCATCCGCTCCTTCGGCGTGATCCTTTGGGCCGCGGCCCTGACCTCCGTGATCGGCGCCGCGTACACCTCGGTTTCCTTCATCACCAAGTCCACCACACCCGAGCGCACCCGCAACCTGATCACCGTCGCCTTCATCGGGGTCTGTGCGGTCATCTACCTCTTCCTGGGCCAGGCCCCGCAGACCCTGTTGATCTTCGCGGGAGCCTTCAACGGCCTGATCCTGCCCTTCGGCTTCGCGATCCTGCTCTACGCTGCCTGGCGCCGCCGGGACCTGTTGCAGGGCTACGCCTACCCGAAGTGGCTGCTGATCATCGGTGTGGCCACCTGGCTGCTGACCCTGTTCCTGGGCTGGAACTCACTGGCCGGCCTGTCCAAGCTCTGGGTCTAACCGCCTGAGCCTGTAGTACCAGGCAGCAGTCCTTCCCCGCCTTTGAAAGGAACCACCAAGCCATGACCGCAATCCAACCCACGGCAGCCATGCCGGAAAACCGTGCAGGGCTGACCCCGGCGCAGGCGCGCGAACTCTTCCGAGACGGCCTGGTGGTCCCCACCGCCGGGTTCTCCTTGGGATATGCGCAGGCAAACCTGATCATCGTGCCCAAAGACCAGGCCTTCGATGTCTTGCTTTTTGCCCAGCGGAATCCGAAGTCCTGCCCGATCCTGGGCGTGCTCGACGCCGGGGAAACCAGCGGGGAACTGCTGGTTGGCGGGGATATCCGCACCGATGTCCCGCAGTACTTTGTCTACGAAAACGGCGTGAAGGTTGCCGAGCCAACGGACCTGTCCGAGTACTGGCGCGATGACCTGGTGACGTTCATTGTGGGTTGCTCGTTCACGTTCGAGACGGCACTGATGGAGGGCGGCATCAACATCGCCCACATCGACCAGGGCGTGAACGTGCCGATGTTCAAGTCGAACATCCGCAGCGCCTCGGCCGGTTCCATGTCCGGGCCCATGGTGGTCTCGATGCGCCCGATCCCCGCCTCGCAGGTGGCCGACGCGGTGCGAATCACCTCCCGCTACCCGGCGGTGCACGGGGCGCCGGTGCACATCGGTAACCCGGAGGAACTGGGGATCATGGATTTGTCGAAACCCGACTTCGGTGACGCCGTGGAAATCCCGGCCGGGCACATCCCGGTGTTCTGGGCCTGCGGGGTCACCCCGCAGGCGGCGGTCATGGAGTCCCGCCCGGCGCTGGCTATCGGCCACGCGCCCGGGCACATGCTGATCACAGACGCACGCGACAGCAACTACCTGGTGCCGTAACCGTACCGGCACAGGTATTGGTGTGCAGGTGGGCGCATCCTCGGGGCAACCGGAGGATACGCCCACCATTGGTTGAGGCGGTTTAGAGCACCGTAATTTTGACGGTTGTGTCCTGGACGCGGTGTCCGTGTGCGGCCAGCACCCTGGACACGGCCTTCTGGGCCTGCGCGGCAACTGCCACAGCATTCGAGTCGTCGTGAACGCTCAGATCGAGCTCGGCAACCAAACCCCGGGCTGTGCGGTGGACGAGCAGTGCCTCGTGCGGCTCGGTCGAGGAGAGCAACATGTTCTTCCAGATTCCGCGCGTCGGCGGATGCACCTCCGTCACTCCCACCACGTCGAGCACCGCAGTAACCGCTTTGCACCGAATCTCGGAAGAAATCACCGTCAGGTCCACTGGGCTTTGGGTCATTGGAATACATCCTCCACTGTCACATTGATCGTGCCAATCGGCATGCCGATACGTTCTGCAAACCGCGCGGCAATGGTTCTCCGGGTTTCTTCCGCCACTTCGGTGCCGTCCTGTCCGGCTTGCATGGCCAGTGAAACCGCCAGAGAAATGGGGCCGGCATCGTCCGCGTGCGGGATGATTTTGTGCGTGCGCAGTTCCACGTGTTCGATGGAATCCACGGCGTCGCGGATGGCTTCAAGCAGCAAGTAGGAACTGATGCGCAGGGGGCCAAGCGGGGTCACTGTGAGGGTGAAAAGGGTTCCGCGTCTGATCTCTGTCCGGATTCCGTGCATGACCCGACCCAGAATGCCCTCCAACAGGGATTCTTCGGGATCGGTACCCGTTTTCCATTCCTGTGCCGCCTGCGCCAACGGAGCCAGCCGCCGGCGTTGTTCCTGACAGGTGAGGCACTGCAGTTCGTGTGCGTCGGGTGGCGACCCCAAACTGGCCCACAACTCGTCCTCGCTGCGTGTGCAGCTGTGCGGTGCGTCGGTGCTGGGCGTCATTTCCACGGTCGCATTCTTTCTGCAAGGGTGGTGCGGGCGCGGGATATACGGCCTCGCACGGTTGCGATTGGTTCCGAAACGATTGCTGAAATATCGGCGTAGGAGAGATCATGGATCTCTTTCAATACCCAGCATTCGCGTTGGTTTGCAGGCAATTCGTGGACAAATCGTCGCAGGTCCGTCATTGCCGCATTGGTCTCGGCGTTCGATTCGGGATTCTCCCCGCTTCGATCATCCGATGCAGCTATGTCTCCGGCCAGGGATTCCGGCCCCTGCAGATCGCGGGGTTGTGGCGTGCGTTTTCGCAGGTGATCGATGCACCGGTGCCGGGCGATCCTGTACAGCCATGTCCCCAGGGCCTCCGGTGCATGCAAGGTGGATAGCTGCCGCCAAGCGGTCAGGTATACCTCCTGCAAGACATCTTCGGCGTCTCCCGGTACAACCAGCATACTTGTGCAAAAGCGGAGCAGACCACGTTGGTGGTAGGTCAGGATCTTTTCAAACGCACGGGGGTCGCCGGATTGGGCCCTGGCCACGAGATTGCCCAGTTGTTGCTGATCAGGTTTTTCGGGACCCGACATATTCGCTCCTCTATACTGCCGGGCAAAGACCATGGGAGTTACCCGCTGGTAGGGAGCCTACCCTAGGCACAAGTTGCCGCGGCCCACAAGAATAGGGGGGTGGATCGGGGACACGGATTCTTTCCAAAAGTTTCTTAGGAATTTTCGTGACGATTCGTCATCGGCATACGTCTGTATTGATGTAAGTCACCAAATCTTCTGTAGAAACGGATGGATAGACAATGTCAGAGAACATAAACCGTTCCCTTCCCAAGACCACCGAAGAGGCCTTGGCCGCAGAGGCAGGTTCGAAGGAACAGGTGCGGCAGGGTCCATTGCAGACCGAATTCGGCTCGACGACGATTGCCGACACCGTGGTGCAAAAGCTCGCTGGCATCGCCACCCGCGAAGTTCCCGGCGTGTATGCCATGGGAACTGCCGCACGCCGGGCACTGAACTCCCTCGCGGAACGCATTCCCGGCTCGCAGACAAACGTCAGTGGCGGAGTCAGCGTTGAAAAGGGCGAACGGCAAACCGCAATCGACGTGAACATCGTCGTTGAATACGGTGCGGCCATCGCCGAGGTTGCTGAGGAGATCCGCCGCAACGTGATTCAGGCCGTGGAACACGGAACCTCATTGGAAGTCCTTGAGGTCAACGTGAACGTCAGTGACGTGCACCTGCCCGAGGACGACGACGAATCCTCGGAACGCTCGGATCGTCTGGAGTAGACCATGACGACCACCAGATTTAGCGTTGTGGTGGGCTTGGTGCTGGGCTCCGTTTGGGTTTTCGGCGGATTCTGGAACATGGTGTTGGTAGCCCTCGTGAGTCTTCTTGCCTATGGAATCGGCCGCGTTCTTGAAGGACGCGTCGACCTGCAGGAAGTCGTTGGACGCCTGCAGGGCAGGCGTTGAGCATGGATCCGGAAGCCGTCGACCCGGCACACCGCGGACGGCTGACTATCAATGAACGGGTGGTCTCCCGCATTGCCGCCAAATCGGCAGCAATGCACCCGCTGGTGGGCGCGCGCAGCGGCGGCCTACTGGGCATCGGCGAAAAGAACGACTTTGAGGCCTTGCCCCCGGTAGACGTCACGCTCGCCGGGAGCAAGGCATCGGTCACCCTGAAGATCGGCGTCCGTTTTCCAGTGGATCTTCGCAGTGTCAGTGAGCAGGTGCGTGGAAAAGTCGTTGACGATTTGTTGCGGTTGGCGGCCGTCACCGCGGCGCCGGTAGACATCGAGATTCACTGGCTGGAAGGCGCCCCGGCACCAAGGAAAGTCTTATGAGTACCGAGACCAAGCAATATGAAGGCGCAGCATCCCCGGTGCGCCACAAGGATTCACGCACCACGCGCTGGCTTGCAGTGGTCATAGCCGCCGTCCTGTTGGCGGTCGTCGCGGCGCTTACGATCATCACCGCACTGGATCGCCTGCGCAACGGGCAATGGTCCTCGATCGTCACCGGGCTTGCCGCAGATGAGAACCTGAGATGGGGAAACCCCATGGTCCTGGCGGGTGCGGCGGTCCTTGCCGCGGGCGGCCTACTGCTTCTGCTGAGCGCGCTTCTTCCCGGACCGGCCGTATTCCTCGACGTTCCCGGAACCGGAACCGTCGAGGCGAAGATCGGCCGGGGTGGCGCCAGCAGGCTCATAGAACACCGGGTGGACGCCCTCGACGGCGTTTCACGCGTACGCGTAAAGATGCGAGCCAACAAGGTGCGCATCCAGGTCGCCACGCCATTGCGTGAAACCGCCGAGCTGCGGGAACAAGTGCTCCACGCTGCGGCAACCACACTCCGGGAAAACCTGTCCAAGCCCACCAGCAAGATCGATGTCCAGATACGGAGCCTGTCATGAGCAACGGCCATGGTCGAGCAAACCGCGTGGCCCTGGCGCTATTCGGCGTCGTGCTGCTGGGTGTGGCGGTCTGGGTTTCATGGGCGCGGATCGCAGGCTTCTTGCGTCTGGGCGTCAGCGAATCGGTGGAACAGACCTGGGCGGCGGATCCGGGCCGGCGCGTCCTGGACGTGCCCGGACAATGGGCGGAAGAACCGTGGTTTGCCGTGTTGCTGCTCGCGGCAGGTGTTCTCCTGCTGGTCCTCGCGGTTTCATGGTTGATCAAGCAACTTCCGCGGGTCTCACGTGCCGGCACCTTGAAGCTCGCGGGTGATCCGGCAACCGGTGTCACGCTCATGCAACCGCAGGTGCTGGAGAACGCGCTCAAGAACCTGGCCGAAGAGCACCCTGCGGTGCGCAATGCACAGGTGCAGTTGCAGGGCAGTGCCACGGCCCCGGGGCTTGAAATGCGGGTCATGGTTGAACCGTGGGCGCGGTTGCCCGAGATCAGCCAGGCATTGGACGATTCCATCGTCCCGGCGGTACACACAGTGCTGGGACACGAACCCCGGGGCGTTGCGGTGAACTACGTGGTGGCCAGGAAGGCCGCAAACCACGCGCGCACGTCGTCAATCCACAACACGGCAACGGAGGTGAATCCATGAGAAACAAGATTCTTTTGGCCTTGGCAATGTGGGGCGCCGGATGGCTGCGGGGGCGCATCCGAAGGCACCGCGGACGTCCGGTGAACAGCCAAGAGCGTTGAGATCAGTGTCTGTACCGACTTTAAGAAGAGAATGAATTTAGGAAGCAGGAAAAAATGACGATATTTGGTTGGATTCTCATTGGTCTCATAGCCGGCGCGTTGGCCAAGGTGATTCTTCCGGGGCGCCAAGGCGGCGGATGGTTCACGACGCTCGCGCTGGGCATCGTCGGGGCGTTGCTCGGCGGGTTCATCGGCAATGCTGCCTTCGGCTCGGGTCTGCAGGAATTCTTCTCCCTCCAGACATGGCTGCTGGCCATCGGCGGTTCGCTGATTGTCCTGTTTATCTGGGGCATGATCACCGGCAAGCGCAAGGCCTAGACGGTTGATTCCAAGCTCTCACTGGTCGTAAGCGACCAACGGAACGGCGGTTGGGCGCACCGAAGTCAGCGTTGTGCCACATCGACGAGGGCGGCGCTCATCGGCCTTCGCACCGGTCCGTGCGAAGCCGACCGGCAGTCCGCGCATGGTGCAGACCAGATGCAGGTGCAGCCCCCAACCAGCGCGAATGCGAGGCGCACTACCCGTACTCCGCCCGCCCGGCGCTGGTGATCGGCCACGCGCCCGGGCACCTGCTCATCACCGATGCGCGGGACAGCAACTAGCTGATTCCATAACTACAAGCCGTGGCAACGAACGCCCTAGAAATGCGCAAGTGCCCGCCCGGTTCAACCGGGCGGGCACTTGCCATGTAGCGGGGCTCTGCGTGAATCTAGCGCGATTCCAGCCAGGCGTCCACGTCGCCCAGAAGCGCGTCCTTGGCCGGGGCGTCGAGGAAGGAAGCCTCGATGGAGTTCCTGGCCAGCACGGCTTGGTCCTCGCGGCTGAGGTTGAACTGCCCGATGACCGCGGCGAAGTTCGCGTCCAGGTAGCCGCCGAAGTAGGCAGGGTCATCCGAGTGGATCGATACCTTCAGGCCCAGGTCCAGCATCTGCCGCAGGGGATGGTCGGCCAGGGTGTCCACGGCCCGTAGCCGCACATTCGAAAACGGGCACACGGTCAGCGGCATCTGCTCGGCCACCAGCCGTTGCACCAGTGCCGGGTCCTCGAGGCAGCGGATTCCGTGGTCGATGCGTTCGACCTTCAGCAGGTCAAGGGCCTGGACGATGTATTCGGCCGGGCCCTCCTCGCCGGCATGGGCCACGACGTGCAAACCGTTTTCGCGGGCGTAGGCGAAGACCTCCTGGAACAGGATCGGCGGGTAGCCGAGCTCCGAGGAATCCAGCCCGATGCCGTCGATGGCGTGTTTCTCCTGCACCAGGGTGCGCAGGATCTCCATGGCGGATTCGGCGGGGGCATGGCGCCAGAAGCAGGCGATGAGCCGGTGCGTGATGCCCCAGCGGGCCCGCCCCGCCTCGAGACCCGCGCGGATCCCTGCGATCACCTCGGTCAGCGTCAGGCCGCGCTCGAGGTGGGCCTGCGGGTCGAAGAACAACTCAACGTGCCGCACACCCGATTCGTGGGCGCGCAGCAGGTAGTCGGTGGTGATCTCCTGGAAGTCCGCAGCGGTGCGAAGTACTGCCATGTTCGCGTAGAACAGGTCAAGGAAGGACTGCAGGTTGCTGAAGTTGTACTGGGCGCGCAGCTCCTGAAGCGAAGGCCACGGCAACTCGATGTTGTTTTGCCCGGCCAGACGCAGGATGGTCTCGGGCTCCAGTGTCCCTTCCAGGTGTATGTGCAGTTCGGCAACGGGCAACTTCACGGGGCGGGCCGCCGACGGCGCATCGGCCAGCGCCAGGGTGCCGCGCATGATCTCGTCAATGGCAGTGGCTTCGGCGGTGAGCACCACGCGGCAGTGTGCGCCCGCCGGCTTGGGGTAGCCCTTGTAGAGTCCGCGCATATCGCAGATGGTCTGCCCGCGCCCGGGACCGTCGGTGGCGTCAACAACCACGCGCGCGTACGGGGCGGAGGTCACCTGCACCCGCCCGAGGGCGATGGCCGCGGCCAGCGGATCGTGCATGACCGAGCAGCGTCGGCCAAAGACGCTCTTGTAGAAGTCGAAGTAGTAGCCGAGCATCGACCCGACGGCCTGCACCGCGGGGGAATCGCTGGCCTGCAGGCGTTCGAGGTCTGCCTCCTCCAACACGTGGTTCATGGTCACATCCAGCGGGACCAGTACGATTTCCCAGTCGGCGGCAAAGACCTCCGCCGCGGCTTCCGGGTCGTTGTGGATGTTGGCCTCGGAGGCCGGGGTGATGTTGCCCGGGGCCATGGCCGCGCCGCCCATGATGGTGAGCTCGCGGATCAGGCCCGGAAGCTCAGGATCCAGGCGCAGGGCCGCTGCAATGTTTGTCAGCGGGCCGATCGCGATGACGCGCAATTCGCCACGGTGTTCGCGAGCCAACCGCACCAACATCTCGGGTGCGGTCTCGGAGGCGAGTTCCAGGCCCGAGTCGGGCAGCTGCACCTCGCCGATGCCGTTTTCGCCGTGCACGTGGGGTGCACCTCCGCCAAAGGTTCCTGCCTGCGGGTGGTGGTGGCCCAGGGCCACCGGAACGCGCCCGTGCCCGGCCAGCTCCAGGAGGTTCAGGGTGTTGGTTGCACCCTGCAGCGCATCGGTGTTGCCGCTGACCGAGCCGATGCCCACGAGGTTCGCTCCCGCTCCGAGCAGGTAGGCCAGCGCCAGGGCGTCATCGATCCCGGTGTCGCAGTCTAGGAAATAAGGGGCGTTGGCTTGAAGGCTGGTCATGTTGCTCCTGGAAATCAAAGGTTCGGGATCCGAAGCCCGCTCAGCCATTGAAGGGCCGGTCATTGAACGCGAAGGTCCAATGAGGGGAACAGAAAATATTCAACAATCTTACGCGTTTTCGCCACTGCCCAACGATCACCAGCTGGACCCCGTCGATGTCATGAACAAGAGACGGCACCTGGCTCCGTGAAACACTGGCCACCAGTATCAATGCGCAAAGTTGCCCGGCCAGTATGGCTTGTTGGCCACCTCAGCGCAGCCGACCGAGCTGAAAGCAGGGACCCGCCGTCGTGTCCAAAGCAACGAAACCATGGTTCCCTGCGGCACTGAGCCTGATGATGGTCGGCTGGGGTGCGAACCAATATGTTGCGCTGCTGGTGCACTACCGGCAGGAACACGGGTTCTCCGAACTGCTGGTCACCTCGCTATTGGGAATCTACGTGTTGGGTCTGGTACCGGCGCTGCTGGTCGGCGGGCGGTTTTCGGATAGGACCGGACGCAAGAAGCTGACGCTCATTGCCGTGCTCCTCTCGATTGCCGCCAGCCTTGCGCTGATGGGCTCGGCGTTCGGCCCGGCACCGCTTTTTGCCGGAAGGCTGTTGGCCGGAACCGCGACGGGCCTGGCCATGGCCGCGGCAACCAGCTGGGTCAAGGAACTATCCCAACGGCCCTGGGACACCACCTCGGTTCCGGGAGCCGGCGCGCGAAGAGCCTCACTGCTGACCAGCGCGGGCTTCTGGTTGGGCCCGGTGGTCGGTGGCATGCTGGTGGCCTGGGTGCCAGCCCCCGACATCCTTCCCTACGCGATGCACATCATGCTATGTATCCCGTTGCTGTTTATCGTGGCGAGGCTGCCCGAGACCCGCCAGCGGCAGTCGCGGGATGAACGCGCAGCCGCAAAAACCAAGGCAACAGGCAGCGCCGCGTCCGGTGGCGGGCGCAAGCGTTTCTGGGCGGTCATCGCCCCGGCGGCACCCTGGGTGTTCGCTGCCGCGACCATGGGATTCGTGGTCGTTCCCGAGATGGTCCCCGCGATGCGCGAGGAGCGTCTGGCCTACACCACCGTAGCCGTGGCCATCACCATGGGATGCGGCGTGCTGGTCCAACCGCTGGCCCGACGCGTTGACACCGTCAACAACGCCCGTTCCCTGCTGTCGGGAGTCGGCGTCGTGCTGCTGGGCATGGGCACCGTGCTGGCCGCGATCCTGCTCGACAGCCCGGCGCTTGGCCTCACCGCATCCGCGCTGCTGGGCTGCGGCAACGGTTTGCTGATGGTTGGCGGGCTGCTTGAGCTGCAGCGCGCCGCGGATCCCGATGAGCTTGGCACGCTGACTGGCTTCTTCTACACGTTGGCCTACACGGGGTTCCTGGCCCCAACGCTCATTGCGTTGCTCGCCCAATGGGTGGAAAACCGCTGGATCATCGCCGGAACCATTGTGTTGTGCGCCATTTCGTTGGGCCTGGTCGCGTTGAACTCGCGCAAGCACCTGCCGCACACGCTCGAGCGCGTCTAGGAAGTTTTGGTGCTGTCCCGATGGTCCGGGGCAAACCTGTAGCCCATGCCTGGCTCGGTGAGCAGGTAACGCGGTTCGGCAGGCGTTGGTTCAAGCTTCTTGCGCAACTGGCCCATGTACAAACGCAGGTAGCCGGTCTCCTTCACAAGGTGCGGGCCCCACACCTCGGTGAGAAGCGTCTGCTGGGTGACAAGCTTGCCGGGATTCTTCAAAAGCACCTCCAACACCAGCCATTCGGTGGGGGTCAGCCTGACGGTTTTCTCCGCCGGGCCGCGGGTGACCCGCTTGGCCGCAAGATCAACGCATACATCCCCGAAACGAATTTCCGGCACGCTTTGCACCCCGGGAGAGCGGCGGACCAGCGCCCGGATCCGGGCGAGCAACTCCTCGGTGGAGAAGGGCTTGGTGACGTAGTCATCGGCGCCGGCGTCAAGGGCGGCTACCTTGTCCGCGGCGTCGGTGCGTCCGGAGATCACCAGGATGGGAATCGCAGACCAGCCGCGCAGGGCGGCGATCACCTCCAAGCCATCGAGTTTGGGCATGCCCAGGTCCAGTAACACCACATCGGGGTGGGTTGTCACTGCCAGTCGCACTGCTGCGGCGCCGTCCGCGGCGGGAACCACCTCATAGTCATAGGCACCAAGGGTGATCCGCAGGGCGCGCAGGATCTGCGGGTCGTCATCTGCAATGAGGATTTTCATGGGCTTGGATTTTCTATGGGAGCCGGGGCCGCCGGAAGCGAAAGAACCATGCTCAGCCCTCCGCCGGGGGTGTCTTCGGCGCATAGGGAACCGCCCATGCCCTCGGCAAAACCCCGAGAGAGTGCCAATCCTAGCCCCAAACCTGTCAGGTTGTCTGTATCACCGCGGCGCTGGAACGGCACAAAAACGGCGTCTTTTTGGGCCGCGGGAATGCCCGGCCCGAAGTCGACCACGCGAATCTCCGTCCGCCCCGCGAATTGGCTTGCTGCAAGGATCGGCCGGCGGATCCCGCCGCCGTAGCGCACCGCGTTGAGCAGCAGGTTCACCACGATGCGTTGGGCCAGCACCGCGTCGGCGTCGAACGGTTCAAGGTCAGCGGGCACATTGACCTCGATATCCGCAGGGCCCAGCCCCGATTCCTCAAGGGCCGGCAACAACACGTCTTCAACCGAAACGGATGTCTTGTTCACTCCTAGCATCCCTGCCTGCAGCCTTGAGACATCCAGCAGGTCGGTGACGAGCACTGAAAGTGCATGCAGTGATTCGTCGGCGGTTTCCAACAATTCGTCCCGGTCGGCCTCGCTGTAGGTCACCGCTGTTGAACGCAGCGAGGTCACTGCGGTGGTTGCCGCGGTCAGCGGACGGCGCAGGTCGTGGCCCACTGCCTGCAACAGGGCGCTGCGTACCTTGTCGGCCTCTGCCAAGGGGCCGAGTTCGCTTGCCGTTGCGGAGATGGCCCGGAAGTCCAGGACGGCTTCCAATTGCGAGATGATCGCGCCCAACGCCCGCCTGTCGGAGGCCGGCAGCTCGCGCCCGAATAGTTCCAGGGTTGCGTGCTCGCCCACCGGCAGGATGGTTTCCGCTGGACCATCCCCGACGGTGCCCGCCAGAAGCAGCTCCCCGTTGTTTTCCTGCAGCCGCACCGCGGTGAGCGAAAATGCCTCGCGCGCCTGGTTGACCAGGGCATCCAGTGCGTCGGCACCGCGCAGCACCGACCCCGAGACGGTGGCAAGCAGCGCCGATTCGGCGGCCGACCTGGTGGCTGCCCGGTGCCGCCGGGCCGCCTGGTCGACCACCACTGAGACCAGCACCGCAATCAAGATGTAGAGCACCAACACCACCAGGTGCGTGGGTTCGGAAATGGTGATGGTGTACAGCGGGTTGATGAAAAAGAAATCGAGGGTCAGCCCGGAGAGCAAGGCTGCAAAGACCGCGGGATAGAGTCCGCCGGTCAGCGCCACCAACACCACCAGCAGCTGGTAGGCGAGCACATCGACGGTGATGGCGTCCGCAGACTGGCCAAATACTGTCAACAACCAGGTCAGCAGCGGTCCGCCGAACAAGGCCAAGGCAAACCCCGCAAGTAGCCGGGGGGTTGCCAGCGCCCCGCGGGAGCGCGGGAGCCGGTGGCCGCCGCCGGCCGCAGCATGGTTGACCATGTGCACGTCGATGTCCCCGCTGAGGCGCACGATGCCGGCACCGATGCCCCGACCGGTCAGCGCCCCGGAGAGTTTTGACCGACGTGAGGCGCCAATGACCAGCTGGGTGGCGTTTGAGGCGCGCGCAAATTCAACCAGTGCCGTGGCGACGTCCTCCCCGATCACCTGGTGGTAGCTGCCGCCGAGCCGCTCAACGAGCAAACGTTGATCGGCGAGCACCTGCGGGTGGCTTGCCAGCAGCCCGTCGGGGGCCGTGACATGGACGGCCGTCAGTTCCCCGCCGCTGGTCCGTGCGGCAATGCGTGCCCCGCGGCGCAGCAACGTTTCGCCTTCCTCTCCGCCGGTCAGCGCCACCATGACGCGTTCGCGGGTTTCCCACCGGCTGGAGATCCCGTGTTCGGCCCGGTACCTTTCCAAGGCCGAATCGACCTCGTCGGCAAGCCACAACAAGGCAAGCTCGCGCAGGGCCGTCAGGTTGCCGAGCCTGAAATAGTGCGAGAGGGCGGCATCGATGCGGCCTGGCCGGTAAATCAACCCCTCGCCAAGCCGTGCACGCAGTGCCTGCGGGGTCAGGTCAATCAGTTCGATGGCATCGGCGCCGCGCAGCACGGCATCGGGGATGGTTTCGCGTTGCGCGGCGCCGGTGATCTCGCGGACCACGTCGCCCAGGGATTCGATGTGCTGCACGTTGACGGTGGAGATGACGTTGATGCCGGCCTCGAGCAGCTGCTGGACGTCTTGCCAACGTTTTTCATGCCCATTGGCGCCAACATTTGTGTGTGCCAGCTCGTCAACCAGGGCTATTTCGGGGGCCCGGGCGAGCACCGCGGCGGTGTCCATGTCATGCAGGAGCACCCCGCGGTGTTCGAAGGAACGCCGCGGCACCATCTCCAGGCCCGGCACCAGGGCCGCCGTGGGTTCCCGGTCGTGGGTTTCCACCAGCGCGAGGACCACGTCGTGGCCCTCGGCGGCCAACTGGTGGCCCTCCTCGAGCATGGCATAGGTCTTGCCGACGCCGGGGGCGGCGCCCAGCAATACCCGCAGCGTTCCGCGTTTCATGCGGCTAATTATCCAACCCTGACAAAGCAATATTTAGCTTCAACACGTTAACCCGGGGTTCCCCGAGGAACCCGAGGTCCCTGCCGGTGGTCTGCTCCTTGACCAGTGCTTGGATCTTTTCCGGGTCAAGGGAACGGGCAGCTGCCACCGCGGGGGCCTGGGCCAGTGCGTTGGCCACCGAAATATCCGGGTCAAGTCCGGAACCCGAGGCGGCCAGTGCGTCGGGCGGCACCACCGTGGTGCCGGGATGCGCTGCCAGGTAGGCTGCCTTGCGTTCGGCGATTGCCGCCACGAGCTTCGGGTTCTCCGGACCGAGGTTGCTGCCGGAGGACGCTGCTCCGTCGTAACCGTCCCCGGCCGTGGAAGGCCGTGGCTGGAAGAAGGCAGGGTCGGGGTTGCCCGCTGCGTCGTTGAAGGTTTGCCCGATCAGCGATGAACCCACGGGCCCCGATCCGGGCTGCGGTGCATTGATCATCGAACCGTTGGCTGGGGCGGGGAGTGCCAACTGTCCAATACCCAGGATGAGGGCGGGGAAAAGCACCCCCAACAGCAGGGTCAGCAGGATCATGCTGCGGGTGGCAACCCCTAGGGTGCGGGGCCAAGAGCGTATGGCGGCCATGAGTGAAATTCTTTCCTTGGTAGGTGGATATCTTTGGTGCCTGCAGAACCTGCGGTTAGAAACCGGGGATCAGCGAAAGAGCCAAGTCGATGAGTTTGATGCCGATGAAAGGCACGATCACGCCGCCGAGCCCGTAAACCAACAGGTTGCGGTTCAACGTTGCCGCGGCCGATCGTGGATGGTATTTCACACCGCGCAGCGCCAGCGGGATCAGGAAGACGATCACCACTGCATTGAAAATCACCGCGGAAAGTATTGCCGAGGCGGGGGTGGAAAGGCCCATGATGTTCAGCACCGCCAGACCCGGGAACACCGCCGAGAACATCGCGGGGATGATCGCAAAGTACTTGGCCACGTCGTTGGCGATGGAGAACGTGGTGAGTGCGCCACGGGTGATCAGCAACTGCTTTCCGATGCGCACGATGTCGATGAGCTTGGTGGGATCCGAATCCAGGTCCACCATGTTCCCCGCCTCTTTGGCGGCGGAGGTGCCCGAGTTCATGGCAACACCCACATCCGCCTGGGCCAGCGCCGGGGCGTCGTTGGTGCCGTCCCCGGTCATGGCCACCAGGTTGCCGCCCGCTTGTTCGCGTTTGATCAGCTCCATCTTGTCTTCCGGGGTGGCCTCGGCGAGGTAGTCGTCGAGGCCCGCCTCGACGGCGATTGCCGCGGCGGTGCGCGGGTTGTCGCCGGTGATCATGACGGTGCGGATGCCCATGGCCCGTAGTTGGGCGAAGCGTTCCTTCAGCCCCTCCTTGACCACGTCCTTGAGGTAGATGACACCTAAAACGCGGGTGCCTGCGGCATCGCGCACGGCAACCACCAACGGTGTGCCGCCGAGGTCCGAAACCTTCGCGACCAGCGAGTCCAGCTCGCTGGCCCGGGCAGCATCCAGCGGGGTGCTCTCAGCGACCCACGCGAGGATCGCCGAGCCTGCGCCCTTGCGCAGGGCCGAACAGTCGGCGTAATCAACACCGCTCATGCGGGTTTGCGCAGTGAATTCGACCGGAACCCCGTCCGGATCCGGAGTGGGCACGATGCCGAGGGTGGCAGCAAGCGCCACAATGGATTGGCCTTCGGGTGTTGCATCGGCAGCGGAGGCGGCGGCTGCCGCGGTGGCCAGCTCCGATTCGCTGGTGCCGCCCAGTGGATGGAACTCGGCGGCCTGGCGGTTGCCGTAGGTGATGGTTCCGGTCTTATCCAGCAGCAACGTTGTCACGTCGCCCGCTGCCTCCACCGCGCGCCCGGACAGGGCCAGCACATTGTGTTGGATGAGCCGGTCCATGCCGGCAATGCCGATGGCCGAGAGCAATGCCCCGATGGTGGTGGGGATCAGGCAGACCAGCAGTGCAATGAGCACCGGCAGGCCGACCTGGGCATTCGAGTAGGCTGCGATCGGGTTCAGTGCCAGCACCACCACCAAGAAGATGATCGAGAGCGTGGCCAACAGGATATTCAGTGCCACCTCATTGGGGGTCTTCTGGCGCTGGGCGCCCTCCACCAAGCGGATCATCTTATCCACCAACGAATCGCCGACCGCCGTGGTGATCCTGATGACGATCGCATCCGAAATAACCTTGGTGCCGCCGGTGACCGCCGAACGGTCGCCACCGGATTCGCGGATCACCGGTGCGGATTCGCCGGTGATGGCCGACTCGTCGACGGCTGCGATGCCGCTGACGATTTCACCGTCACCGGGAACCAGCTCCCCGGCAACAACCCGCACGTGGTCACCGATGCGCAAGTCCGTCGAGGGGACCAGCATGATGAGGCAGCCGGCGCCCGAGGGGTCTGCCGCAGGATTGTAGGTTTCGAGACGTGCCGCCATGGTGCTGGTGCGGGATTCACGCAGGGACGCTGCCTGCGCCTTGCCGCGGCCCTCGGCCACGGCCTCGGCGAGGTTGGCGAAGAGCACCGTGAGCCACAGCCAGAGGGCAACCAATGCGGTGAACCCGGCGGGTGTTTTTGCTGCTTCTGCGCCGGTGGCGGCAGGCATGAACGGTTCGGCGATGGCAAGTGCCGTGGTGAGCACCGCGCCAACCAGCACAATGAACATCACCGGGGTGTGCCACATGAGCCGGGGATCGAGTTTTTTGAAGGCTCCGGGCAATGCATCACGCAGTTGGGCGAGGCTAAGCGCGCTGGTCCGTGGCTGATGCGGCGTGTGATTGCGGGTGGGAGCTGGCGGTTCCACCGGGGGTTTGGTGAGGATGGACATGGGAATCTAGAGCAACCCTTCGGCGAGTGGTCCCAAGACGAGGACCGGGAAGAACGTCAATGCTGTGACGATGAGAGTGATGCTGCCCAGCATCATTGAGAACTGTGGTTTGTGGGTGGGCAGGGTTCCTGCGGTGCTCGGGACTCGATCCTGTGCCGCGAGTGTGCCGGCCAGTGCCAAGACAAAGAGCATGGGAAGGAACCGGCCAAGCAGCATGACAATGCCCATCGTGGTGTTCAGCCACGGGGTGTTGGCGGTCAGCCCGGCAAAGGCCGAACCATTGTTGTTTGCTGCTGAGGTGAAGGCATAGAGCACTTCGGAGAAACCATGCGGGCCGGGGTTCAGGATGGAGACGGCTTCGATCTCCGAGCGCACCGTCGGGATGGCAAAGCTCAGTGCCGTGAAGGAAAGGATCAGCGTGGGCACCGTGAGCAGGTAGAGCGAGGCGAGCTTGATTTCGCGTGCCCCGATTTTCTTGCCCAGGTATTCGGGGGTGCGGCCCACCAACAGTCCGGCGATGAACACCGTGATGATGGCCAGCACCAGCATGCCGTAGAGCCCCGAACCGACGCCGCCCGGCGCCACCTCGCCGAGCATCATGTTAAGCAGCGGCAGCATGCCGCCCAGGGCGGTGAACGAGTCATGCATTGAATTCACTGCGCCGGTGGAGGTCAGCGTGCTGGTGGTTCCAAAGAGCGTGGATCCTCCGATGCCGAAGCGTTGTTCCTTACCTTCCATTGCCGAGCCGACTGCCTGTGGAGCGGTTCCGGCACCGGCGTATTCAAGCAGGGTCAGCGCCGTCAACGAGATCAGGAACAAACCTGCCATGACAGCCAGAATGGTGTAGCCCTGCTTCTTGTTTCCGACCATGACGCCAAAGGTTCGGGTCAGCGCGAAGGGAATGGCGAGCATGAGCACGCATTCGAACAAGTTTGTCAGCGGGCTTGGGTTTTCGAAGGGGTGCGCGGAATTGACGTTGAAGAACCCGCCACCATTGGTGCCCAAAAGCTTGATGGCTTCCTGGGACGCGACAGGACCGCCGGGAACCGATTGGGTGCCACCGCTGAGCGTGGTCACGTCGGTAAATCCATTGAGGTTCTGGATGACACCGCCAGCCAACAAGAGCACCGCGGAGATAATGGCAATTGGCAACAGCAAGCGCAGCACGCCGCGAATCATGTCAACCCAGAAGTTGCCAATGGTGGCTGCCCGGCGGGCCGCCAGGCCTCGAATCAGGGCTACGGCAACCGCGATGCCAACAGCAGCCGAGGCAAAGTTCTGTACGCCCAGGCCGACAGCCTGGACGAGGTAACCCATGGTGCTTTCACCGGCGTAGGCCTGCCAATTGGTGTTCGTGACAAATGATGCGGCCGTATTGAAAGCGAGCCCCGAAGGCACGGCCGGCAAGCCAAGGGCCGATGGCAGCCAGGCTTGGAAGCGTTCCAACGCATAGAGCAGAACCACTCCGATGAGTGAAAAGGCGAGGACGGAGCGTGCGTACGCCTGCCACGTTTGCCCGGCAGCGGGATTGACCCCCATGAGTCGGTACGCGCCACGTTCAACCTTGGTGTCCCGGCTCGATGTATAGATGCGAACCATGTAGTCGCCAAGCGGACGATAGATGATGGTGAGCACCAGGGCTAGCGTTGCCGCCTGTGCGATGACAAACCACATTAGAAGCGCTCCGGTTTCAGCAGCGCAATCAAAAGGTACACGACGGCAGCAATTCCCAGGGCGAGGGCAGTCAGCCCAAAAATGATCAAAGCTTTTCCACCGCCCGCACCACAAGCCCCAGGGCGGCAAACACCGCGAGGGTGGTGAGCAGATACAAGATGTCGAGCATGATGGGCGACGGCCCTCCTGATAGGAACATTGGTGATGTTCCTAATCAGATACCCACCCGGTCGCGGCAAACCGGATCCTAACGAAATCCACACGCCATCGTGCCAAGGCCTAACGCCTTACTGACACTGGTGAGTTGCTGATCTCACCAAATAACTACGCCGTGACGACTACCGGAAGAAAAGGCATGGCACACGAAGCCCGCTCGATCAGCTCTCCGGGTCCCGTTTCTCCGGGGTTGGAGACACGGTTGTTTTTCCCCGTGTCATCACACCAATCAATGTCGTACGGCATCGCCGATATCCCGTATTCACCGGGCATGACGCTGGAGGGGACCTTGATTTTGAGAGCGAAGGCCCCGGCGTCTGACATGGGTCCCCTGACTGAGTAAAAAACGTTGCCAGCACTGTCCATGAGTGCGAGTTCAATTTGTGCATCGGGTCCATAGCGTGGATCGCAGGTGGCATCCTGGGCAGATACTGTCAGTGTCCCGCCGGCCTTAACGCTTGCCGAATCCACTCCATACTTCGGTGGCATGCATCCCGGAGCCCCTTGCTGGACGAAAGGGGCGCACCCAACTAAGCCCAGCAGTGCGGTTGATGCAGCAATGGTGGATGACCATACGCGGGCACGGGAGCCAGGCTTCTTGCCGGAATTCTTCGATTGCATAAACAAAATTATGTACAACGCGTAACGCCTTCGGAAGAGGTTGGCGAAGATCGTAGGCGATTCGTTGTACGACCGAGCCGATTGCTGCGTGCCAGGGAATCGATTTCAATATGCGTCCACCACCAGTTTGCGAATGGGACCAAAATTAACGATTCAAGGTTTCGCCTAAGATGAGCATAAAAAGACGGGTTTACTAGTTGCAGTTGATAGATTTATCTGAAGAATAAATTGAAAACCGGTTTTTGGTGGAAATAATGCGTCGTAGAGGGATTGCCCTTGTCCTGGCAATAGTGATTGCCGGATCAAGCGGGACCGTTGCGGCAACGCAACCCCATTCGTTGAGCATGTCTGCGCTCGCCGTTTCCGCTGCAAAAGCGAATTATTCGAAGATCACCACTGCGAACCTGAATTTGAGAACGTCGTCGAATACCACTTCGGCCGCTTTGCTGGTGATTCCGAAGAATACAACACTTGCCGTCACCGTGACCAACGGTAAATGGAACAAGGTTTACTTCAAAGAAAAAACCGGTTCGTTTTCCGGTGCCCACTTGAAGAACGCGCCGGTTCAGAAACCGGCTCCGAATGTTGTTCACAACTACGCGACCACGTGCACCTCCTTGTTCAAAAGTGCGTCCGAAAATCGTTGAACCTAGGCGGTTTCCAACGCCATACAAAGGTCGAATTAGTCGGAAAATTAGGCTCTTTTTCAAAAGTTAAAGTTTCCGGAAAATCCGGCTTCATATTAACCAAGAACCTTGCCGCGGCGAACCCTGCAGTAGTTAGTCGTTGGTTGAAGGCAACAAGCCAGCTTTTTCAATCGGCGAATTCAAAGTCGAAGAAAATGACGACGCTGAACCAGCACTCGAAGGTTCAACGGCTGCGGACTTCCGGAACTTGGCAATACGTCAAGACCACCGCCGGATCGGGCTGGATCCAGACCTCGACACTGTCTTCCACCGAAACCAAGACGCCGGTGGCATACCGATGGACCAAAGCAAATGTGAACCTTCGCAAGGAAAACTCGACGAGCCGCGCTAGCTTGGGCGTCGTGCCAAACGGTGAAAGGGTCACTTATCTCAAGACCTCCAATGGGTGGTCCCAGGTGAAGTCCTCAAAGGGAACGGACTGGATCAGTAACCAGTATCTTGCGAACTCAAATAACCAATACCCGGTTGCCGTCTATGGAACTCTCCGAAAGGGCCAAACGTATTACCGGCTGGTCAAGGGCAAAACAACCGCTTAAGTCAAGACCAAGATCGCGTCCCACAGCCTTTTGCTGCAGCCCGATCGGAGAAACCTCTCCTACATTGTTTCCAGCAGCAATACCAAGGACCATGTGGTTGCAGAAAGGATGCATCTGAAGCCGAATCTTTACGCCAGCACCATGACGACTTTGGACGCCTACGAGCGCTATGACCCGAGCAAATCCGCGAACAGCCAGAACTACAATCGCAAGCTCGTGAAGGATAAGCACGGCAATACCGTGTGGGCCTAGGTGGCTTCACCCAAGGTCAGCGAATACCTGACGCAACGCGGCATCCGTGTCACCTCCGGCCACTACTTAAAGAGGTTCTAAATATGCGAAAACAACGAAAAATCGTCATCGCTGCAATTTCCGGTGTGGCAGCGCTTTCCATCGGAGCCAGTCTGTTCATTGGCGGCAGCGCAGCTACTGGAGGTGTCTGGCAGCTGCCAACAGAATTGCACCAGGGACTTGACACCGCCGAGGCGAACCCGGCGACTGGTGCCAAGGTCACAACCGATAAATTCGACAACGTTCAGAAATAGGCCGGCGAACAGGCTGTCCTCGTGGATGAAAAAACGAAGAAGACTTACTTCACTGTCAAGGTAGCCAAGTCGCAGCTGCTCGAAAGTTGTCCAGACCGCATGGGCGGCCCGAATCTGAAACCCGAGCGAAGCAAATTCCTGGTGCTGGACATTGAGGCTTCAAAAGTTGGTGGCAGCAAGAGCGATCTCTACATGCCACGGCTTGCCGAAGCATTCTCCGTCGTTGACGCCAAGTGTGGCATCAATCGTTCGGCCGCCTCCGATGCGGCGTGGGGTTGCCGTAAGGACAGCCAGCTTGCCCCGGCAATCATCAACCCGGGGAGAACGTACGCGGCAAGATCGTGCTTGATATTGCCACAAACAAGGGCAAAGATTCCTACGACTCGGAAGACAATGGCGGCTGGTCTTGGCCGTTCGGCGGCTAATGCGGTTGCTGTAATCAATCACGGATGACAGAACTCTTACAGGTGTATCCGATTCACCGTTTTCAGCGGCGAATCAGGTGCACCTGTTAGTGTTCCAAGGGTTGTCTGCCTAATCTGGAGTGAAGCGTGAATAAGAAGTTTTTGGCCGTCCTGACATTGGTTGCTTCATTGTCGCTGGTGACCGCCTGCAGTGCATCGGATGCCCCCGACGCCAGCCCATCCGCCAGTGAGTCGGTGAGCGCTTCCCAGAGCGCTGAGGCCGAGGGCCCGCAGCCCGATGTGTCCGGAGTCCCGGACGTGGTGGCAACGGTCAACGGCGAGGAGATCACCAAGGCCGACTTCGTGCTCATGTACGAAGGACAGTTCCCGCAGGTGCTTGAGCAGGCCCAGATGGCTGGCCAAGAGGTCGACCAGAAGCAGCTTCGCAAGCAAACAGCCGAGGGCCTGGTGGACACGGAGCTGCTGATCCAGCATGCGGCGGCAAGGAAGATCCACGCCACGCCCGATGACTTGGAAGCGGCGCTGAATGACATTGCCACGTCCCTAAACACCCACAGGGCCGGGTTCCTGGCCAGCATGGCAGCCACCGGCTTGGACGAAAACGCCGTGCTGGCTCAAATCCGCACGCAGCTCGAAGTCGAACGCATGCTCGCCAATGAACTTGGCAGCTTCAGCCCCAGCGAGAAGGAACTGAATGCGGCCTACGACTCGATGGTCAAGGAACAAAAAGACAAGGGCGGCGAAATTCCGGCACTTGACGACATCAAGGCTGATCTGTCCCAGCAACTGAAGATCCAGAAGGAAGCCGTGGGCGTCAAGGGCCTGGTGGCGAAGCTGCGCAAGGACGCAAAAATCACGCTCAACATGTAATCATTTGTTACCACATGGCCTACCCGAGCAGCTGCCGGGAGGTCTCCAACCGGCATTGTTTTCAAGCAGTGGAGGCGCCGGTTCGGGGGAAACTGACGGTCACCCGCAACCCGGAAGAACGGTTCGGTCAAGCTTTTCAATATGCCCCGTTCAAGCACCGGACCGCTGTTAGTTCTCCTCGTCCAGATGGGCCAGCAGTTCGGCCTCGGCCCGGTCCAGGTAGCCGCGCAGCTCGTTGGCCGCGTCCTCGCGCCGACCGGCCTGCAACAGCTCCACGAGGGAACCGTTCAGCTCCACATAGTGTGAGTGGAAGTCGGGGGCATCGCTCATGGCATGGAACACCAGGCGCATTTGCGCCAACACCCGTGTCATCAATTCCTGCAGGTGCTGGTTCCCCGTGGCACGGACCAGTTCCTCATGGAAGCACTGGTTGGCATCGGCCATGGCCTCGATGTCTCCGGCGGCCAGGGCCGCACGGGCCTCGATGACAATGGAAACCAGCGCTTCGGTGTTCAGGTTCGGGCCCCACAACAGAGCCGCCGGCTCGATCATGCGCCGCACGCCGTAGATTTCCTTGACCCCGGCGACGCCGGGGGAAGCAACGAACACCCCGCGGTTGGGAATGCGGGTGATGATCAGCTCGTGGTCCAGTACCGCAAAGGCCTCGCGCAGCGTGTTGCGCGAAACCCCCAACGCCTCGGCCAGCGCCTGCTCGGAAAGCTTGGCACCGGGCAGCAAGTGGCCCTCCGCGATGCGGGAGCGGAGCACCGAGGCCACCCAGGCGCCGGTGTGCGCATGGGTGGATCCCTCGGCAAGGGGCAACGACGAAATTAAGGCGTTCACTGGCATCTTTCCAATCTATTCCAATCCCCGTCGTGCGCCCTTATGCGTTAAGCGATGCTTCCGAGCACGTCGCCGCGGGCAATGGCGACGCCCGGTGCCTGCGCACCGCGGGTGAAGGTCCCAGACCGGTGGGCGGCGATGTTCGATTCCATTTTCATTGCCTCAAGCACCGCAACGGTGTCGCCCTCGGCAACGGCGGCGCCGTCCTCTAGGACCCACTTGACCAGGTTGCCGTTCATTGGTGCGGCGAGGGTCGCCGCGTCGGTGGCCACGGCGATGTTTTCGGCAGCCGCCTCCCGTGCGGCACCGGTTCCGCCGTGGCGGATCGAATCCACGAGCGAGGCGGGCAGGCCGATGTTCATGGCCTTGCCCTCGATCTCGATGGTGAGGGTTTCACGCGTGGAGCCCGGCTGGGCTGCGGCGATCTCCGGGCTGGAGGCCAGTTCCTGCGCGAACTCGGATTCGATCCAGGTGGTGTAGACGCCGTAGGCCTGGTCGTTGGTGAAGTCCGCGTTGCGCACCACCGCGCGGTGGAACGGCAACACCGAGGGAACGCCGGTGATGACCATTTCATCGAGGGCGACCTTCGCACGGCGCAGCGCCTGGGCACGGGTGGCGCCGGTGACGATCAGTTTGGCCATCAGCGAGTCGTAGTGCGAGGGGATCACCGAGTTGGTGCGCACTCCCGAATCCACGCGGATGCCCGAACCTGTCGGGGCCTCGAATCCGGTGATGCGGCCCGGGCCGGGCAGGAAGCCGCGGGCCGGGTCTTCGGCGTTGATGCGGAATTCGAAGGAGTGGCCGGTGGGCTCCGGGTCCTGCGTGAAGGAGATCGGCTGGCCCGAGGCAATGCGGAACTGCTCGGCGACCAGGTCGACGCCGGTGGTTTCCTCGGTGATCGGGTGCTCGACCTGCAGGCGGGTGTTGACCTCAAGGAAGGAAATCAGCCCGTCCGGGGCCACCAGGTACTCCACGGTTCCGGCCCCGTGGTAGCCGGCCTCGAGGCAGATGGCCTTGGCCGAGGCATGGATGGAGGCGCGCTGTTCATCGCTCAGGAACGGGGCCGGGGCCTCCTCCACCAACTTCTGGTTGCGGCGCTGCAGCGAGCAGTCGCGGGTGCCAACGACCACGGCGTTGCCGTGTGTGTCGGCAAGGACCTGGGCCTCGACGTGGCGCGGCTTGTCCAAGAAGCGTTCGACGTAGCATTCGCCGCGGCCAAAGGCCATGGTGGCCTCGCGCACCGCGGAGGCGAAGGCATCGTCGATTTCCTCGAAGTTGCGCACCACCTTGATGCCGCGTCCGCCGCCTCCGAAGGCCGCCTTGATGGCCACCGGCATGCCGAACTCCTCGGCGAAGGCGCGGACCTCGGCACCGGAATCTACGGGTCCGTCGGTGCCCGGAACCAGCGGGGCTCCGGCGCGCACGGCGATCTCGCGGGCGGTGACCTTGTTGCCCAGTACGCGAATCGCCTCCGGGGACGGGCCAATCCAGGTGAGCCCGGCCTCGATGACTGCCTGGGCGAAGTCTGCGTTCTCGGCCAGGAATCCGTAGCCCGGGTGCACCGCGTCGGCGCCGGAGCGTGCCGCGATCCCAAGGATCTTGGGAATGTTCAGGTAGGTGTCGGCGCTGGCGGCACCGTTCAGGGCATAGGCCTCGTCGCTGCGGCGCACGTGCAGGGAATCGGCATCCGGGTCCGAGTAGATGGCCACCGAGACCAGCGAGGCATCGGCGCAGGCACGGGCAATGCGGACGGCGATTTCCCCGCGGTTGGCGATCAGTACTTTTTTCATGCGGTCAGTCCTTTGTCAGCGGGGGAGCTTGGCTTCGGGGGGTTGGTCAGGGCAAAACGTATCAGGGCCCCGGGTGGCAGCTGGGCTGCGGCGCAGAGGTCCTCGGCGATGACCCCGGCGATGACCGGGTAGCCGCCGGTGACCGGGTGGTCGGCGAGGAAGAGCACCGGCAGGCCCGAGGGGGGAACCTGCAGTGCGCCCATGGCCACGCCCTCGGAGGCCAGTTCGCCGGTGCGCGTGCGCTCCAGCGGTGCTGCGCCTTCGCCCAGGGCCAGGCGGACACCGACGCGGTTGGAATCGGAGGACACAAGCCAGTTTTGCCCGGTCAGGCGGGCAAGTCCCGGAGCGTCGAACCAGTCGTCGCGGGGGCCGGGGGTGATGCGCAGCGTGAAGACGCCATCGGCATCCGGGACCGGAAGCGGCGAGGGCTCGGGGTTGCCGACCACGTGGGCGCCGTGGATGGGCCCCACCGGCAGCAGGGTGCCGCGGGCCAGCGGTGCCGGGCCAATCCCCGACATGGAGTCGGTGGAACGCGAGCCCAGCACGCGAGGCACGTCCAGGCCGCCGCGCACACCCAGGTAGCTGCGCAGGCCGTGGCCGGCGGGGGTCAGCGTCAGGGTTTCGCCGTCCAGCAACGCGAACGGGGCGTCCATGGGCAGTTCGCGTTCGGTATGGAAGTCATCCCCGTGAGCCGGATCGATGTGGATTCCCGCCGTGGCGCCGGAGACCGCAAGCACCTGGTCGCCGTGGGCGCGGAGCTTGATCTTGCCCATGAGGTTTTCGATGACCGCGGCGTTGGCGGCGTTGCCGACCAGGCGGTTGGCCTGGGCAGCGGAGAAAGCATCGGCGGCGCCCGCGGCGGAGACGCCCAGGTCCCCGAAGCCCGGGCGGCCCAGGTCCTGGATCAGGGATTGGAGTCCGGGGTTCAGGACTTCCAGCAGGTTGCCGTTGTTCACGGGTGCCGGGTCGGCAGCCGCGGTGGGGGCCACCTGCAAGGTGGTGCGGGTCGGGACAAAACGCACGCGGTCCTGCGGGCGCACCAGGGCCGGTTTCGGGCGCTCAAGATCCCAGAGGACCGAATCGGTGTGCCCGATCAGCTGCCAGCCGCCGGGGGATTGGTGCGGGTACACGGCGGAGTAGTCCCCGGCCAGGGCCACGGCTCCGGAGGGGACCACCGTGCGCGGGGTCGCGCGGCGGGGGACGTTCAGCAGCTGGTTCTCACCGAGCAGGTAGGCGAAGCCGGGGGCAAAGCCGCCGAAGGCCGCCCGCCATAGCTGCTGCGAGTGTGCGTTGATGACGCCCTCGATGCTGAGCCCGGTCAGCTCGGCTACCTCGGCAAGGTCTTCGCCGTCGTAGTGCACGGGGATTTCCACCAGGGATCCGGCATTCGCCGGGGCGGAACCTAGTTCAAGGCCAGGGACTGCGCGTGCGATCAGCTGCGCGTTGATGCCGGAGTCGGCCTTGATGAACAGGGTGCTGGCGGCCGCGAGCACGTCGACCTGGCCCGGCAACGGGTTTGCCTGCAACAGTGCTGCGAGGGCCAGCACCGAGTCGAGGTCTGATAGCTCAACCAGAACGGCGCGGGTTCCGGCCAAGCGCGTGGCGATAATGCTCATACGAAACTCCTGATGGTGACGCCGGCGTTTTCCAGGCCGGTGCGCACGGCGGCGGCCATGGCCACCGCCCCGGCGGTGTCACCGTGCACGCAAATGCTTTCGGCGTTCATGGGAATGACCGAGCCGTCGACGGCAACGATGGTTCCCTCGGTGGCCAGACGGATCATGTTTGCTGTGACCTGCACGGGATCATGCAGCACCGCGTTGGCTTCGCGGCGCGAGACCAGGGTGCCATCCGGGTTGTAGTTGCGGTCGGCAAAGGCCTCGGCCACGGGGCGCAGGCCGGCGGCCTCCGCCTTGGCCAATGCGACGGAGCCCGGGAGCAGCAGCACGGGCAGGTCGGAACCGAAGGCGCGGATGGCCTCGACGACGGCCTGCGCGTGGGCCTCGTGGTGCACGATGGTGTTGTAGAGCGCACCGTGCGGCTTGACGTAGTTGATCGTGGAGCCGGCGGCACGGGCCAGGGCCTCGAGTGCACCGAGCTGGTAGAGCACGTCGTCGGCGAGCTCGGTGGGGGAGCAGTCAAGGAAGCGGCGGCCGAAGCCTGCCAGGTCCCGGTAGCCCACGTGGGCGCCGATGGTCACCGAGGCGGCGACGGCATCGCGGCAGGTCCGGGCAATGACGCTGGGATCGCCGGCGTGGAATCCGCAGGCAACGTTTGCCGAGGAAACTGATGCGAAGATTGCTGCGTCGTCACCCATGGTCCAGTTGCCGAAGGATTCTCCGACGTCGGAATTCAGGTCGATAGTAGGCATTTGTGACCCCGGTCTCGTGAAGTGGTTCACTACAAGAATGCACCATGAACGAAGATTGTTCAACAATTTCCGGACTTGGACTTAATTCCCTGCCCGCCAGGAATCGTGGCGCAGCGCGTTCCGGGTGCCTAGGATGAGGGCAGGAGTCGTGATGCTCAGGTGGCGTCACCTCGAGGAAGGTGGGGAGAACATGAAATTTGTCTTCGAAGTCGACATGGTCACCGATGCTGTCAAGCAGGACCCCGAGGCTGAAATCAGCAGAATGCTCCGATACTGGGCAGGCAACCTCAAGAACTACCCGATGGAGCAGGGCGCCGAGGAAGACATTTTCGACAGCGAGTTCAAGGTGGCAGGCAGCTGGTGCATTATCGAAGACTGAGGCATCAGGTCCGGGTGCGCTTCCCGGCAATGCAAAAATAGGGATGTGGACACACAAATCATCACCACCGTCATTGCCGGTCTCCTACTGGCCGTTGCGGCACTTGGCACCATCATCCCGGTGCTGCCCGGAAGCCTGCTCACCCTTGGCACGCTGCTGGCCTGGGGCTGGATCCTGGGCAGCGGCGCCTCGTGGTGGAGCGCCGGAATCGGCATGGCCATTGCGCTCGCCGGGTGGAGTGCCTCCACGGTGCTCACCGGGCGGAACCTCAAGAAGCAAATGATCCCCCGCGGGTCGGTTTTCCTGGCCGTGGCGCTGGGCATCGTCGGAATGTTCGTGGTTCCGGTGCTCGGGCTGTTCCTCGGTTTTGGCGTGGGCTTGTTGGTGGGTGAATACTCGCGGCGCAGGAACCTGACCGAGGCCCTGCGAGCCTCCGGCTCCGCCTTGAAGGCGATGGGGACCGGCATGGTGGTTGAATTCGGCTGCGCGGCACTTGCCTCATCGGTGTGGATGATCGGGGTCATCGCGCATTTCAGCACGCGCTGAGGAGCCAGCCGCCCACTGCGTGGAATCCGCGGTGCGGTGCACGCCACAGCGCCATGGCGGCGTGCGCCACAACCCCCTGTGAGGTTGCCAACCGAAACCCCCGTATTCACCTGGGACTGCCATTTTGCCCCGTATTCTCGGGGGAGGAGCGTAAACGGTGAGTCGTGGGTGTGTTTTTCCCCGTGGCGGATATTTAAGGGGATAGACAATGCGGTTGGCACATCGAACAATGCCACTTGGTGAAGATATTTTGCTGGCCCGTCACGGGGACCGCATGATCGAGATGACCCAGGACCGCAAGAACAACCTCACAGTTGCCCGCTTGGTCGACGGAAGCACTGATTCCGCGTCCAACTACCTGGTGAACCTCAATGACATGGCGGCCTTGAGCCCCGTGGAACGTCTGGGCAAGGTGGCCGGGGACTACTCGGAGGACCGGTTGCCGGTCAGTCGGCGGGAAGTGAAATTGATGCTCCGTCTTTCGGCGGCATGGCTGGCCGTGAGCTCCGTGGTGGTCGGCGGCCTGTCCTGGGTCATTTACACGTATGGCGATCCGGAGCTCATGATCTCGATGATGGGCCCGACCTTCTAAGGTCCGGGAGACGCAACGCATCGCTTTACCCAGCGCGGGAAACCGCGGCAGGGTGAAGCGATTTTGTGTTTAACCGCTGGTCTAGCGTTTGCGGAACGAGAAGCGTCTGACGACCCAGCCAATGAGCAGCACCACGCCCAGCGCGATCCACAGCGGTGCGTGCAGGTCAAGGAAGAACAACTCCACGCGGACCCGCTGGCGGTTTTGCAGGACAAAGATCAAGGCAAGGACGGCGCCGGCAATGGCGATCCAGTTCTTGGCCGTCAGGTTCTTGACGAAGCGGACTACCGGGTTCTGCTCATTGCTGGACGTTTGGCTCATGGGACCACTCTAGGCGCCAGAACCCCGCCGCGCCCGGATTCCGGCCACGTGCCCAGCCCCTTGTCGTCGCGCATATTTGCGTTACCCGGCGGCAGTGGACAGCAACCCGGCGATGATGGCGCGCAGACCGGTGAGGAACGCCGCGTCGGCGCTGTTTTTGCCGGTGGCGCGCTGCGCCTCCAGGGCGCCCTCGAACTGTGGCAGCTTGCCCGTGTATTGACCCGGATCGAAGATGTCCAGTGGAGCTGTGGCATCCAGCGCTGATCCGAAAATGAACGATTCCAGGGCAACAATTGCGGGGACGATGGCAGCCTGGTCATGTCCGGCGCGCACAAAACCGCCGGCAACTTCCTCATACATTTCCAGCGTGCGGGGCGACTCGGAGACCGGGAGCACCGCTATCAGCGGAATCAGCGGTGCGTGTTCGGCGAAAACGTCGCGGTAGGTCTGCGCCCATTCGAAGAGCGCCTCATTCAGTGGAAGGGTTGCGAAGACCGAGGAATCAACCCCGGCCATCACGAGTTCCTGGATCCACTGCATGAGTTCCTGTTTGGAATTCACGTGGTTGTACAGCGCGGAGGGGGAAACGCTCAGCGACCTGGCCAGCGCGGACATGGTGAAGGCCGCATAGCCTCCTTCGGCCAACAGTTTCAGTGCAGCTCTGGCGATCAGCTCGTGGTCGAGAATCACGGAGCGTGGCCGGCCTGCCCGGCGGCGGTTGGCGGTGTCCGATTCGTCGGGCAATGTGTGCTCCCTCATATGACTGGCTTCACATCCTTTCACTTCTGTCTTACTATTGAATCAGTCAAGTAAATGAATGCCGTTCATTTAGCGCAACGAAAGAAGTGAAGATCATGACCATCCTGGATCGCGACGTAGTCATTATTGGTGCGGGCCCCTCGGGCCTGACCGCAGCTTACGAACTGCGCAAGGCCGGCAAGACCGTCGCGGTTCTCGAGGCCCGCGACCGAGTTGGCGGCCGCACCTGGAGCCAGAATATGGATGGAGCCACCATCGAAATCGGTGGCCAGTGGATTTCCCCGGACCAGACCGGGCTGTACACGCTGATCGAGGAACTTGGCATCGAGACCTTCGAGCGCTACAAGGAAGGCAAGTCCGTCTACATCGCCGAAGACGGAACCCGCACCGTGTACGAGGGTGAAGACTTCCCGGTTGGCGAAGCCACCGTTGCCGAAATGAACAAGCTCATCGCCGAGATGGACCGCCTCACCGCACAGGTCAACCCGGACGCCCCATGGGAACACCCGCAGGCAGCGGAGCTTGACATGATCTCCTTCCACCACTGGTTGCGCACCATCTCCAGCGACGAGGCAGCCTGCAACAACATCGGCCTGTTCATCGCCGGCGGCATGCTCACCAAGCCTGCCCACACCTTCTCCGCGCTGCAGGCATTGCTGATGTCCTCCTCCGCCGGATCCTTCTCCAACCTCGTGGACGAAGACTTCATCCTGGACCGCCGCATGGTCGGCACCATGCAGGGTGTTTCCATCGCCGTGGCGCAGCGCCTGGGCGAAGACGTCTACCTGAACAACCCGGTGCTGAAACTCGATTGGTCCGAGGAAGGCGTCACCGCCTACGGCGCCGATGTCACGGTCAACGCCAAGAAGGTAGTCATCGCGGTTCCGCCGAACCTGTACTCGCGCATCTCCTACAACCCGCCGCTGCCGCGCCGCCAGCACGTGACCCACCAACACCAGTCAATGGGCCTGGTCATCAAGGTCCACGCCGTGTACTCCACCCCGTTCTGGCGCGAAGAGGGTCTCTCGGGCACCTGCTTCGGCCCAAACAGCATCATCCAGGAGGTGTACGACAACACCTACCACGGCGAATCGACCGGCACCCTGGTTGGCTTCATCTCCGATCTCAACGCCGATGCCATGTTCGAGCTTTCCGAAGCAGAGCGCAAGGAAACGATCCTCAAGGGCATTGCCGATTTCCTGGGGGACAAAGCGCTGACCCCCGAGGTCTTCTACCTCTCCGATTTCGGTTCCGAGGAATGGACCCGCGGCGCCTACGCCACCAGTTACGACCTGGGCGGCCTGTTCCGCTTTGGGCCTGACCAGAACAAGAACGTCGGACCGATTTACTTCTCCTCCTCGGACCTTGCCGGCGAGGGCTACCAGCACGTCGACGGTGCCGTGCGCATGGGCCGTCGCACCGCGGTGCGCATCGTCTCCACCCTTGACGGCACGGACTACGATCTGAACTATGACGGAGTCAACTCAAAGTTCGGTTCCATGCAGGGACAGAACGCCTAAGCCCATGCGCTACCTCGTTGGATACACAGCAGATGCCCGAGGCGCCGAAGCCATTGCCCTGGCCTCGGCCATGGGTGGCGCCGACGCGCACCTGGACCTCGCCATAGTGCTTCCAGAAAACACCCCGTTCTCCGCGGTGTACCCGGGCAGCGACCACGGATACTCCTCGATCCTGGCCGACAAGGTCGACGAATGGGCGCAGCAGGCCCTCGCGTTGGTGCCCCAGGGCATCAGTGCGCGGGTCATCGCCCGCTCGGTCCCGTCACCCGCAGAGGGCCTGATCGCCATGGCCAAGGAAACCGGGGCGCAGGTCATCGTGCTCGGAGGGCGCAAGCGCCACGTCGCGGGATTCTTCGCCCCCGGGGCCGTCGCCGGCGCACTGCTACACTCCTCTCCGGTTCCGGTGGCCATGGGTTCGCCCGAGGCCGTCGCCTCCCTGGAAAAAGCGAACGGGAAACTCAAGCGTGTCACGGCGTTCGTGGGAACCGGCTCGGGCCTGAAAAACGTCGTGCATGCCGCGGCCGCGGCCGCTGCGGCCCAGGGATTGCCGCTTCGCGTGGTGTCCCTGGTGGAACAAAACCAGGTCGACGAGGACGAGACGATGGAGCAGTGGATCAACTTCACGCGCACCAGGGTCAGCGAGGCCGTCGCCGAGCTGGACGTGGACGCGGAGGTACTGATCGCCTCCGGATCCAACATCGATGATGCGATTGCTGAATTGAGTTGGGAAGACGGCGAAATCGCGGTTGTTGGCTCGAGCCGCTTGGCTCGCAAGCGACGACTGTTCATGGGCCCCACCGCCCAGCGCATGCTGCGGACCCTGCCGGTTCCGCTGGTTGCGGTTCCCCGGAACCACAAACCCGCATCGGCGAAGTCCAAGCACTAATCACCACATGACCCCGTGGCATCCGCGTTCTCCCATCTTCCGGGGGACGGGGATGCCGCGGGGTCCGGATGAAAGAAACAACCCATGAATCAACCAGAAGCCACCGGAACCGTTTCACCGGTGCAAGAGACCGATTCCGGTCTCGGTGACAAGGGCCTGAACAAGGGCGTCGTTGGCGTCCTTGGCGCCGTTGTCATCGGGGTTTCATGCATTGCCCCCGCCTACACGTTGACGGCCGCGCTCGGCCCGACCGTCGCCGAGGTGGGCACCCAGCTCCCCGCCATTTTCCTTGCGGGGTTCCTGCCGATGCTTTTGGTGGCACTGGGCTACCGCGAACTCAACAGCGCCATGCCGGACTCGGGGACCTCCTTCACCTGGGCCACCCGTGCCTTCGGGCCGTGGATCGGTTGGATGGGCGGTTGGGGCCTGATCGCCGCAACCATCATCGTGCTCTCCAACCTGGCCGCGGTTGCCGTTGACTTCTTCTACATCCTCCTGGCCCAGCTCACCGGCAACGAGGCCCTGGGCGAGCTGACCAAGAACCTGTGGATCAACATCCCCACCACCATGGTGTTCATCGCCGCCGCCTGCTGGATTTCCTACCGCGGCATGCAGACCACCAAGATCTTCCAGTACGTGCTGGTAGCCTTCCAGCTGATAGTGCTGGGCTGGTTCGCCATTGCCGCGTTCGTCCACGTGAACAACGGCACCGCCTTCGATGCCACCCCGATCAGCCTCGACTGGTTCAACCCGATGGCCGTCGAGTCCTTCTCGGCCTTCGCCGCGGGTGTATCGCTGTCGATCTTCATCTTCTGGGGCTGGGACGTCACCCTGACCATGAACGAGGAAACCAAGGACCCGGACAAGGTCCCGGGGCGCGCGGCCACCATCACGGTGCTGGTCATCATGGCCATCTACATGGTCGTCGCCCTCGCGGTGATCTCCTATGCAGGTGTCGGCACCGATGGCCTGGGCGCCGGCAACCCGGACAACCAGGAATCGATATTCGCCGTGCTTTCGGGCCCGATCATGGGACCGTTCGCGATCCTCATGTCGTTGGCAATCCTCTCCTCCTCGGCCGCCTCCCTGCAGTCGACAATGGTTTCCCCGGCCCGCACCATCCTGGCCATGGGTTACTACAAGGCACTGCCGGTGCGCTTCGGAAACGTTTCCCCGCGCTTCATGTCCCCGTCGGTGGCAACCATCACCGCCGGCATTGCCGCCGCCGCGTTCTACGTGATCACCCGCTTGCTGAGCGAAAACGCCCTGTGGGACACCATCACGGCCCTTGGCCTGATGATCTGCTTCTACTACGGCGTCACCGCGCTGGCCTGTGTCTGGTACTTCCGCCGCGAGTTGTTCTCCTCGGCACGGAACATCGTCTTCAAGTTCCTTGCCCCGCTGATCGGCGGCGTGGTCCTGCTGGTGATGTTCTTCAGCACCGCCAGGGATTCGATGAGCCCGGACTACGGTTCGGGATCCAATATCGGCGGATTGGGCATGGTGTTCATCCTGGGCATGGGAGTGCTCCTGCTTGGCGTGGTCATCATGGTCATCATGCGCGTGCGCAACCCCGCCTTCTTCAAGGGCGAAACGCTCAAGCGCCTCAAGTAGCCAGGCGCCGTGCCCGCACGGCCGGCACGCAAAAACTCGCCGCCCCGCATCTTTTTGGACGCCTCTTCGAAGATGCGGGGCGGTGTCA
Organism: Paeniglutamicibacter antarcticus; assembly: GCF_900010755.1. GTDB lineage: Bacteria > Actinomycetota > Actinomycetes > Actinomycetales > Micrococcaceae > Paeniglutamicibacter > Paeniglutamicibacter antarcticus_B. The sequence continues at coordinate 91,164 of NZ_CZJT01000082.1, forward strand.
TATCCAGGCGTCGTCCGCCGGATACCCAGGGCCCCGGCGCGAATGGCCGGGTGTGCCAAGACATGGGATGATCGACGGGTAGGCCGCCACCATGCACCGTTCAACGGTCCGGCGGCAACCCACTGTTAAACCTTGATGAAAGAGTGTCATGAGCGAGGAACTGGTGGTGCTGCTGGATCAAGCGGGCGCCCACATCGGAACATCAGCCAAGGCCGGCGTACACACCGAGGAAACGCCGTTGCACCTTGCCTTCTCCTGCTACCTGTTCAACGAATCCGGCCAGCTGCTGGTGACCCGCCGGGCACTTTCCAAGAAGACCTGGCCGGGTGTCTGGACCAACTCCTTCTGCGGCCACCCCGGCCCCGGCGAATCCTTCGAGGACGCCATGGCGCGGCGCGCCGCCCAGGAACTCGGAACCACCATCACCTCGGTGAACAGCCTGCTGCCGGACTTCCGCTACCGCGCGGTTGACGCCTCCGGGATCGTCGAAAACGAGATCTGCCCGGTGTTCACCGCGACCATCACCGCGCCGCTGGCACCGAACCCCGACGAAGTCGAGGAGTATGCCTGGGTGGATCCGTCGGCCTTGCGGACCTCCGCGTTGGGCACGCCCTTTGCATTCTCCCCGTGGCTGCTCGAACAGATCGACCAGGGTTCGCTGGACCCTCGCTAGTCGCCGGGCCATGAACCGCCGGACGGATCCACCCACCACCTAAATTGCTAGGAAGCCCTAGTAAATATTGGTGCTTCCCAGTAGTCTCTCGATTGAGCGAAATGCCCAGTATCGAGGGAGAACTTGGATGAAAATCGTGGTGTTGATCAAGCAGGTCCCGGACACGGCCGAGGAGCGGAGGCTGGATCCGGGCACCGGAAGGGTTGACCGCCAGGCCAACGACCCGGTGATCGACGAAATCACCGAACGTGCCCTGGAATTGGCGCTCAGCGTCAAGGACAAGGATAAATCCACGGAAGTCGCGGTACTCGCCATGGGCCCCGAGGAAACCTCCAAGGCCATCCGCAAGGCACTGTCCATGGGGGCCGATTCCGGAATCCACATCCTTGATCCGGCCCTGGCCGGAGCGGACATCACGCTTACCGCCGCTGCACTTGCCGCCGCACTCAAGGGAGCACAGGCGGACCTGATCATTGCCGGCAATGAATCCACTGACGGCCGGGCCGGCATCGTCCCGGCGATGGTTGCCGAACACCTCGGGCTACCGCTGCTCGGCGCCTTGGCCAGTGCCGCCATCGGAGCTGGCACCGTGTCCGGGGAACGCCTTAACGACGCGGGAACCCAGCGAGTCTCCGCGCCGCTGCCGGCAATGCTCACCGTCACCGAAAGCTTCGAGGAGGCACGCTTCCCGAATTTCAAGGGCATCATGGGCGCCAAGCGCAAGCCGGTCACCACGCTTTCGGCCTCCGGCCTTGGAATCGCCACCGAACCGTTGAGCACCGTCATTGACCTTGAACAACGTCCGCCGCGGACCGCCGGACGCAAAATCATCGACGAAGGAGACGCCGCCGCACAGCTCGTTGACTTCCTGGTCACCCAGCGACTGATCTAACAGGAGGAACGAACATGCAAAACGTCGTGGTTCTCATCGAACTCACCCATACCGGGCACGTCCCGGCCTCCGCCCGCGGCCTGCTGGCAGTTGCCACCCGGCTCGGCACACCCGTGGCCGTGACCGTCAGCGAAATCCCGCTCGAAGCAAGCACCGTCGCAGCGCTCGGGGAGCTTGGGGCGGTAACCATCCATGCAGCCCACGGGCCTTCGGCACACTCGATTCTTGTCGCCCACCTCGTGGATGCGCTCGACGCTGCCGTCACTGCCCACGCGCCGGCCGCGGTGCTGGCGGCATCCTCGGTTGACGGACGCGAGGCAGCCGGGCGGCTTGCGGTTCGCACCGGCGCCGGCGTACTCGTGGACGTCGTCGACGCGCACAGCATTGACGGAAAAATCACCACCACCCATTCTGTCTTTGGCGGCAACTACACGGTGCATGCAGCGGTTCCCGGCGCCCTGCCGATCATCACCCTGCGCTCTGGTGCCATCGACGAACAAGCCCCAGCGGTGACGCCCGAGGTGCTGAACATCGAACTCGCGGCACCCCCAGGGACCGTCGCAACCATCGACTCCTATTCCGACGCACCGGAAAACCAGGCCCGCCCCGAACTGCGCGGCGCCGCAACGGTGGTCTCCGGAGGCCGCGGGCTGGGCTCGGCCGAGAACTTCGTGCTGGTAGAACAACTGGCAGACGCGCTCGGTGCGGCGGTGGGCGCCTCTCGTGCGGCAGTTGATGCCGGATTTATTTCCCAAACCGCACAGGTCGGCCAAACGGGTGTCAGCGTCTCCCCGCAGCTCTATGTTGCCCTTGGCATTTCCGGTGCCATCCAGCATCGGGCCGGCATGCAAACCGCCAAGACCATCGTGGCGATCAACCAAGACGAGGACGCCCCGATCTTCGAGATCGCGGACCTTGGCATCGTCGGGGACGTTTTCACTGTTGTTCCCCAAGCCATTGAATTGCTCAACGCCCGGCGCTGACCGGTTTACCAACACACCACTTCGAAGGGTTTGCCACGATGACACAGTCCTCCGGAAAGAAAACCGCGGCACGGCGCAAGCCGCCGGGAAGAGCCGCATTCGCGGGCATCCTCGCCGGCTCGCTGGTCCTGCTCTTGGTCATTGCCGTGCTCGTGGCCAGATGGTTGGTGGGCCTGGACGGGGTCAAGAACTGGATGGCTACCTATCCCGGGCACTCCGAACTTCCGGCAAGCGCGCCCGTGGGGCTTCCGGCCTGGTTGGGCTGGCAACACTTCCTGAACATGTTCTTCCTGGTGCTGATTGTGCGCTCGGGGTGGCGGGTCCGCACCGTCACCCGGCCACCTGCCTACTGGGTGCGCAACAACAAGGGGCTGATCCGGACCAAGGGCGCACCGAGCCGCATCAGCCTGGACTTGTGGTTCCACCTGAGCCTTGATGCCCTGTGGGTACTCAACGGGATCGTTTTCATCGTCGTGCTGTTTGCCACCGGGCAATGGATGCGCATCGTCCCCACCAGCTGGGACGTGTTCCCCAACGCGGCCTCCGCGGCCCTGCAATACCTCTCGCTTAATTGGCCCACCGAAAACGGTTGGGTGAACTACAACGCCCTGCAATTGCTTGCCTACTTCACCACCGTCTTCATTGCCGCGCCGCTGGCCATCATCACCGGCCTGCGCATGTCAGGTGCATGGCCCAAAAAGGCCAAGAAACTGAACAAGGCCTACCCGGTGGAACTTGCCAGGAAACTGCACTTCCCGGTCATGATCTATTTCGTGGCCTTTGTCGTGGTCCACGTGGCGTTGGTGCTGGCCACCGGGGTGCTGCGGAACCTCAACCACATGTATGCGGCAAATAATTCGGATGGCTGGAGTGGCCTGGTGATCTTTGCCGTGTCGATTCTCGTGATTGTCGGTTTCTGGTTCCTGGCCCAACCGATCTTCCTGCGGCCGGTGGCAGCCTTGACCGGAAAAGTCGGCAAATAACACCGGCATCCTTCAGCCGCCATCAGCGAATTCCCGAAGCCGAGGAGATTAAATGTTTGACCTGACCGAAGACCAACTGGCGATCGTGCACATGGTGGCAGGCTTTGCCGCCGAAAACATTGCCCCGCATGCCATCGAATGGGACCAAAACCACCACTTCCCGGTCGATGTGTTGGCACAGGCCGGGGAACTGGGCATGGGCGGCATCTATGTGCGAGAAGAATCCGGGGGATCCGGGATGAGCCGGCTGGATGCGGCACTCATCTTCGAGGAACTGGCCAAGGCCGATCCGACGATTGCCGCTTACATTTCCATCCACAACATGGTGGCCTGGATGATCGACAAGTTCGGCAACGACGAACAACGCACCACCTGGCTTCCGGGGCTGTGCAGCATGGAAACCCTGGCAAGCTACGCCCTGACCGAACCCGGGGTTGGTTCGGACGCAGCAGCACTGAGCACCCGTGCGGTTCTCGACGGGGACCACTACGTGCTCAATGGAACCAAGCAATTCATTTCCGGCGCAGGCAGCTCCGGGGTCTACGTGGTCATGGCCCGCACCGCGGACACCGGCAGTGCCGGCATTAGCGCGTTCATCGTCCCGGACGGAACCCAGGGATTGTCCTTTGGCGCCCTCGAAAGGAAGATGGGCTGGAACGCCCAACCCACCCGCCAAGTGGTCTTTGAGAACATGCGGATCCCCGCGGCCAACCGGTTGGGTGAGGAAGGCAGCGGGTTCGGCATTGCCATGAAGGGGCTCAACGGCGGCCGGGTCAATATCGGTGCCTGCTCACTGGGCGGCGGGCAGGCCGCCCTGGACAAGTCGGTTGCCTACCTGAAGGAACGCTCGGCCTTCGGCGCCCCGCTGATCGGCCAACAGGCGTTGCTCTTCCAGATTGCCGACATGCAAACGGAGCTGGAGGCCGCCCGCACCATGGTGTGGAGGGCCGCCGACGCGCTGGAACGCAGCACCAAGGACACCGTGCGGCTATGCGCCATGGCCAAGCTGGTGGCCACGGATGCCGGATTCAACGCGGCAAACACCGCCCTGCAACTGCACGGAGGCTATGGCTACCTGTCCGAATACGGGATCGAGAAGATCGTGCGTGATTTGCGCGTGCACCAGATCCTGGAGGGCAGCAACGAGATCATGCGACTGATCATCGGGCGGATCGCGGTGGATGGGTAAGCCCACTTGGATTTTTGCGAACCCAACGGTCTGATCGATTCAAGGAAACGCCCCTGGGGGAGTTCGCCACCCCGGACATTGGCGGCGAACGCCCCCGAAGGGGCATTTAAGAGTCTGCTTATGCGCCGGCCCAGGCGGTGGCCTGGACCTCGACGAGCAGCTTGTCGTTCAGCAGCGGCGCCACGATGGTGGCACGCGAGGGACGGTGCCCGGCAAAGGTGTCTACCCAGGCACGGTTGTACTCCGCTGCCATCGAGGCATCATTGATGTACACGGTGGTGGTGGCCACCGAGGCAAGGGTCAGGTCGTACCCGGCCAGCACCTTTTCAAGGTTCTTCAGCGTCTGGACGGTCTGCGCGTAGATATCACCCTCGCCCACCAGGACCTTGTTCTCGTCCTTCGAGACTTGGCCCGAAACGAAGACGAAGTCACCGGCACGCGTGGCGCTCGGGAACGGGCCCTGCGCGGTGGTCATGCCTTCAATGTCAATGTGGCTCAGGCCTGTGGAAGTGCTCATGGTGCTCCTGGGTTGGCGTCTGGTGAGGCCGGTCACGACCCCGTAAAAAGCCTAGAGCATTCCAAAGCGCCACGCCTACGTGAATGCCTCGACGCCGGAACCTATCCCAGGTGTTTGAGGAGCTCGGTGGTCCGGTACGGAATGACATCACGCAAAATCATTGAGGTCGAGGTCCGGGTGATACCCGGGCACAGACGGATCTCTTCGCTCACGCGGTAAAGATCATCCGGGTCCATAGCCACGGCACGAATCAAGAGGTCGGTGTCGCCAGCAGGCGCAACGCATTCAAGGACTTCGGGGATTTTGCGCAGCGCTTCTATGGCCTCGTTCAGGTGCGACTGGTCCAACTCGGCGCTCACCATGGCTGAGACGCCGCGGCCCACCGAGGACGGCTTGACCCTGCTCGAGTTTGCACGAAGTGCCCCGGATGCTGCCAAACGTTCCATGCGGGTCTGGACGGTACCCCGAGCCAGTCCCAAGCGCTGGGCAAGCATCATGGTGGGGATCCTGGGGTCTTCATCCAAGGCCAAGAGAATGCGCCTGTCCGTATCATCCAGTTGGTACGATTCCGGCGTCATTCCGGCTCCTTCGCCTAGGTGCGGTCAAATTGACCAAGTTGTTGGGTGCCTACCCGTCCATGTTAGTCAAAATGATCAGCGTTTCCCAACTGTGTTGCACGGTATGACCGATCCTTGCTTTAGTAGTTGTTAGAAGCTCAACCAAGGCCACAAGCCGCGGCGAGCAGACCGCCAAAGCAGCGTCCATGAAATTCTGCTTTTGGGTTGACCCACAAGGTCTCAGGTCGCATTCAAAGGTGGTCCGCAACGATTCCAAATCCCTGGAGTTGTCGCGGGCTACCTTTGGTTAAAGAGGCGTTTCCTGCTCGCCGGGGAAAGCGACGTGCCCGCGTTAGATATCCACAGATTGTGTTTGCTGCGTTTCGCGGAGCGCATGCGGGTAACGTTCTTCCTATGAGATTCATGCGCCTTGAAGATGTTGCCGATGAGCTGAACGTCAACCTGCCGCAGGTGCGTTCACTGGTGCGCAGCGGCGATCTTCCCGCGATCAAGATTGGTGGGCGCGGCGTCTGGCGCGTTGAACGCAGCGAACTGGAAGCCTACATCCAGCGTCAGTACACAGTTGCCCGGGAATCCATTGAAGCCGGTTCCATTGACCATGAATCCGCCGATTAAGTAAACCGCGTCATCATATTTTGTTCATGGTGATTTACGGGTTTAGGCTGTGAATCGTTGAGGGCTTTGGCCCGGGACCCAGGGGGTTTTAGCTCAGTTGGTAGAGCGCTTCGTTCGCATCGAAGAGGCCAGGAGTTCGATTCTCCTAAGCTCCACGTCAATACCCCTCTGAGCCGTGAGAACGTTGGTTCGGAGGGGTCTCTTTTTTGCCCATTTTTGGCCCGGCGACACGGAATCGACACGTTTTGGCGACAACCAAGACCTGTGATTTCGGGGCCGGGGGACTCATTTCACCGGTGGACCAGTCGAGCGCTGCCGTCAATTTTTCGGCGTCGACATGGGCTGGCTGCCGCAGCCTTTCCTCAATCAGTGCCACGTGGAAATCTAGTTGTCCCCATCTGCTCAGCTGGTACTTTCCCCTTTTGAGTTCGATGACGAAGTAGCGCCTTTGTTCCACATGGAATCGGAACAATGACCGTAAAAGTCGTCGCCGCCCACATGGAAGTGGACTTGTCTGCCGACGACGGCGAAACCCGTCTGCTTTATGCAGGTGAACGACGGATTCGGGAACCCCCGGGCCCTTGTTTCGGCCTTCCCTGCCGGATCAAAATGCCCAAATGAAGCCTCCAAGACCATGCGGCCACCGCTTACACCCGGCATGGCCGTGTACCGTGAGCCTGATGGGAACAGTTGGTTTCCAACATAAAAGGGGCGTATATCGTGGCCATTTCTCATGAACTTTCATTGGGTCTTATCGCAACTTCGCACAAGGTGGATGAACACCGGTTGCCGATCCACCCGGCACATTTTGAACGCATCGACGAGCATCTCCGTCGCCGAATCATGATTGAATCCGGCTACGGCAAGTCTTTCGGATTCGACGACGAGCAGCTGGCGCCGTTCGTCGGGAAGATCGGCTCGCGCAGCGAAGTCTTCGCACAATCGGACATCCTCTTGTTGCCGAAGCCGCAGGTGGCGGACTTGGAAGAAATGCGCGAAGGGCAAACGCTGTGGGGCTGGCCGCACTGCGTCCAGGACAGGGCGATCACGCAGCTGGCCATCGACAAGAAACTGACACTGATCGCCTTCGAGGCGATGAACCACTGGGGCACCGATGGCAGCTTCGGACTTCACGTCTTCCACAAGAACAACGAGATTGCCGGCTATGCATCGGTCATCCACGCGCTCCAGCTGTGCGGTTCCACCGGTGACTACGGGCGCAAGCTCAGCGCCGTGGTCATCGGCTTCGGTGCGACTGCCCGCGGCGCCGTCACCGCGCTGCGCGCCCACGGCATCCACGACATACGGGTTCTCACCAATCGATCGGTCGCGGCAGTCGCCTCGCCCATCCACTCGGTGCAGATGGTGCAATTCGAACATGACGGCGGCCCGCACCTGAGCGAGGTCATCACCGATGATGGGCGCGTGCCGTTGGCCCCGTTCCTTGCGGAGAGCGACGTGGTGGTGAACTGCACCCTTCAGGACCCCAATGCTCCGTTGATGTACCTCCGCACCGGGGAACTGGCGGCTTTCACCCCGGGGAGCATAATTGTCGATGTTTCCTGCGATGAGGGCATGGGCTTCGAATGGGCCAAACCAACCACGTTTGCCGACCCCATGTTCACAGTGGGAAAAAACATCAACTACTACGCGGTCGACCACAGCCCCTCCTACCTGTGGAACTCCGCCAGCTGGGAAATCAGTGAAGCGCTGCTGCCGTTCATTGACGACGTGCTGGGCGGCCCCCGAACATGGGAGGAGAACACGACGGTGGCCAAATCGATCGAAATCCTTGACGGCGTCATCCAGAACCCCGCTATTCTTGAGTTCCAGCACCGGACCAACGAGTACCCGCATCCGCGCGTTTCCAGCTGATTGCGCATATTCGAGGATGCTGGCTAGTCGTACAAGTGCCGCATCGATGTTGAGGAGACCCCTTGAGCACGCTCTTTTCGGAGAGTTTTCTTCAACGTCCACGTCGTGAGCTGGCGCCAGGGGCCGTGTGGGTCCCCGACTGGCTGAGCACCGAAGAACAGCGATGGTTGGTGGACCGGTTCCATGAGTGGGGTCGGGGTCCGGTTCCGCCACGGGCCGCTAAAATCGGTGCCGGCGAAATGTCGGTCCAGACCGTGTGTTTGGGCTGGCATTGGCAGCCTTATGCCTATTCCCGTGAAGCAACCGACGTCAACGGCAACCGCGTTCTCGAATTCCCCGAATGGATGGTCAGGCTGGGTCGCAAGGCAATCCTTGAAGCCACCGGGGATCCGGAAGCAGCAGCTGGCTACACACCCGATACCGCCCTGGTGAACTATTACACCGGTGATTCGAAAATGGGTATGCACCAAGACCGGGACGAGCAATCAACCCAGCCCGTGGTCTCGATCTCCATCGGTGACACCTGCCAATTCAGGTTCGGCAACACCGTGAACCGCAACAAGCCGTACCAAGACATTTCGTTGGCTTCCGGGGACCTATTCGTTTTCGGAGGACCGTCGCGGCTGGCTTATCACGGGGTTACTAAAATCTTGCCCGGAACGGCCCCAGCAGCATGCGGCATGGCAACGGGGCGCATCAACATCACGATGCGGGTTACCGGGCTTGAGGGCTAGTGCGTGGAGCCCGGAAGGTTGAAGGTGGCTCGAACGGCGCGGTGATCGCTTTGCCCGGCGGGGACAACCGAATTCGAGGTGACTTCAAGACCCCGCTGCATGACGTGATCCAAGCGCATGAAACCAAAGGGCTCATTGGGCCATGTGAAACCGAACATGCCCTGGTCCTGGTTGGGTTCATCCAGCGTCTCAGTGAGAGGGACGAATGCCCTGTCGGTTGAAGTTGCATTGAAGTCACCCACTGCGATGACCGCGGGGCTCTTGTCGGAGCGCAAGGTGGAGGCCAACTGGGCCAGCATTTCATCCCGGTTGCCGTGGTCGTTCTGCCGTGCCGAGGCTGCATGTATCGCATAGAGCCTGACACTGCCGTTTTTTGTTTCGACTTGCGTGGTCAAGGCCCGCTTCCAACCCAATCCCAAGTCAAGGGATTGTGACTGCGACAGCGGGTACTTGCTCCAGACCCCCACGGTGCCGACATCGAAATGATAAGGATATTTGGTTCGCAGCGCCGAAGTGACCCGCAGCGCGCCCCCTGCATCAAGTTCTTGCAAGGCAATGACGTCGCTACCCATGCTGGCTAGTTCCCGTGCCGATTCGACGGCCGATCCGGATCCGGCTTTGATGTTCTGGCTGCTGACGGTCAAGGAATTTACCGTTGCTGCCGGGGCTGTCCAAGACAAGGGGATGATCGCCGCTCCAAAACCCACAAGCCAGGCGATGGCCGGAACCAAAACGAAAACGATTGCGCTGCGGCTCCTGCTGAGCAAAGCCATCAACAGCAGGACCGGTACCGCGACCCCGAACCAGGGTGCTGCATTGTCGACAAGAAGGGCGAGCCCCATGATGTCTGGAACCCTGGGATAAAAGACCAAAAGAAGCGTGGTGACGAGCGCGCCAAAAAGCACCAGGGCGCGCAACTGACGCTGTCCAAGGGACATGCGGCGGCGCCTGCCACGTTGGCTGGGGGCGTTTTCGATTAGAACTGACATCGCCATCAAGCGTGCCATATGGAACTGGAACAAATCTGGGAAAACGACTCTGTGGAAGGCCGGACTTCGGGGAATCGTGGATCTATTTTGGCCTCATTGCGGGAGCGGAGCTCCGAAGAATCACCAAAGCACTGGTCGTCCCGGGATTTGACGTTCGGCTATCGACTCTGGCAGTACTAAGTGCCATTCTGTGAATAAGAACATTCTTAGCCACCGGCCGTTTGCGCGAATCTGGAAATGGATTGGTGACCTCGTCTTGCAGGAGGAATCCGTCATGTCCGGTGCCGTTGAAGAAGGTTCTGCGGAAGCAAGCAGTTCGGGAACCGCCGTGATTGGCGGGGGACTTGCAGCAGCCCACTTGGTTCATGAGCTTCGCGGGGGTGGCTACGGGAAACCCATCACCATCGTTGGCGATGAGCCAACCATTCCCTACGAGCGGCCTCCACTCTCCAAGGAATTCCTCCAGGGAAACAAGGACATCGTCGATTTCCAGCCTTTCCCCGAAGAATGGTATGCCGCGAACAATATTCAATTGCGGCTCGGGACCAGTGCAACGTCCATCGACGTCGCCGGCAAGAGCGTTGCACTTTCCGACAACATGTCGATCTCTTATGAAACCCTTGTCATGGCCACCGGCTGCCGCTCACGCATTGGAGGGCGTGCCGCAAATATGAGCGGCTGGGATCTTCCCGGAGTGCACACATTGCGCTCACTGGAGGATTCCCAGAAACTCAAGGACGGGTTCACCCCTGGCAAGCAGCTAGTGGTGATCGGAGCCGGATGGATTGGGATGGAAGTTGCAGCTTCGGCGCGGGCCGCTGGAGTCGAGGTCACTGTGCTGACTCCTGATGAAGTGCCCCTGTTGGTACCGATGGGCGCGGAGTTCGGCGCCCATATTGCCCGGCTGCATCTGGATCATGGCGTCCAATTCCGTTTCGGCACCAGGGTTGAGGGAATCACGCTGGATCCTGAAGTCGGCCTCCAAGTGATGACGCAAACCGGGGGCGTAGCGGCTGACCTGGTGCTCTTGGCTATCGGTGCAGTCCCTAACAATGAACTTGCTGAGCGTGCAGGACTCCAGGTCGGCACGGGCGTTCTGGTTGATGCCCAGCTGCGCAGCAGCGATCCGAACATTTTGGCGATTGGTGATATCGCTGAAGCCTTCAACACCACTCTCGGACGATCCCTGCGGGTTGAACACTGGGACAACGCAATTCGCCAAGGGAAACTTGCCGCCTCAACCATCCTTGGCGGCAGCGAATCCTATGACTGGCTCCCGTATTTCTTCACCGACCAATTCGATTTGGGCATGGAATATGTCGGGGACCGGGCCACGGACGATGAGGTCATCGTGCGGGGCGCCATGGCGGACGGTGGGTTCATTGTCTTCTGGACGCGTCACGGAGTGGTTACCGCCGCCATGAACGTCAATATCTGGGACGTCAACGACGCCTTGCGTGGTGTTACCGGGAAGAAAATCGCTGCCGAAAGACTCGCCGACACCTCGTTGGATCTCAATACCTTGTAGTGCCCAGTTCGGGCTGCCGCAGACCATGGCTTCTCGATGTGCCGCTGTGCCGCAGGCAGCACTGCACGATGACGCGAAGCAGGGTGTGCTGTGGGTTTTTCCGTGTGTGCGCTCACGTTCCTGACGCTGCAACAAGCCAAACCCGTAGGCTGTTATGAGGTGCCGGGAAAACATCAATGGCACCAATGACACATTGCAGAATCTTTGAAAAGGCCCCAGTGAATCCTGAAGTCGCCACACCAGGCAAAAAGCCGAAAACACGATCCACACAGTTATCGGGCAGAACCTTGTTCTTGGCCGTGGTGGCACTTGCACTAGGTGGCTTTGGCATCGGAACCACCGAATTCACGATCATGGGTTTGCTGCAGGAAGGCGCCGCAGATCTAGGGGTCAGCAACCCCCAGATGGGCCTGTTGATTTCGGCTTATGCTCTGGGCGTTGTCGTTGGCGCACCTGTTCTGACGGCGCTTGGTGCCAAGGTCGCCCGCAAGACCATGGTGCTGTGGCTCATGGCCTTCTTTACCCTTGCCAACCTCAGCTCGTTGATTGCACCGAGCTATGAATGGATGGTCTTCACGCGCTTCCTTGCGGGGCTCCCGCACGGTGCATACTTCGGGATTGCGGCGATCCTGGCCGGGACCTTGGTTCCTGCCTCGATGCGCGGACGAGCGATCGCCTGGGTCATGATGGGCCTTGCCGTGGCCAATGTGCTCGGCGTTCCTGTGGTGACATTCCTGGGACAGAACTACGGATGGCGTTGGATGTTCGGCATCGTTGGCCTTGTGGGGGCGTTGACGTGGGTGGCCATCCGCTTGTTCGTTCCGTATGCGCCGGCCCATGAAGGTGCAAGCATCCGCAGGGAACTTACCGCCTTGCGCAACGGACAGGTCTGGATGGCCATGCTCACCGGCATCGTCGGATTCGGCGGGTTCTTTGCTGTGTACTCCTACATCAGCCCGATCCTGACCGGGGTGACGGGCCTGGACATCAGGACCGTCCCGCTGGTCCTGGGTATCTACGGAATCGGCATGGTTGCCGGGTCCATGGTCGGTGGACGCCTTGCCGACTGGTCGGTGCACGGGGCAATCTACGTATCCATGACCATGATGGTCGTGTTCATGTTGCTCTTCGGGCTGTTTTCCAGCTTCGTGGTGCCGACGCTGATCATCATGTTCGTCCTTGGAGCCACCGGTTCCTTGTTGGTTCCGGGGCTTCAAGCACTTTTGATGGATTCGGCTCCGCATGCCCAGTCATTGGCGGCGTCCTTGAACCACTCTGCACTGAACGTTGCGAACGCCTTGGGCGCCGCGCTTGGTGCCGCTGTCATCGCTTCGGGTCTTGGCTACCGTGCTCCGTCATTCCTGGGAGCCGGGCTTGCCGTGCTTGGGCTAGGTTTGGCCTTGCTGACCGGATGGCGCGCGAAGCGAATCGAAGCAGGTTCCTCGAAGGGCTAAGGCTTATTGGTCGGCGTTGCGCTGTTCAGCGGACATCGCCATAAAAGTTCGTATCTGTTCCAAGAAGACTGCCATTGTTCCCGCGACATCTACGCTCGGGTCAACGAGCCACTGGAGTTGTAACCCATCGGCCATGGCCAATGAGGACCTGGTCATGATGCGGAAATAGGAAAGTTCTTCATCGCTCGGTGTTGGACGGGTCTGGAAGTAGGACTCCTCAGCAATTTCCAAGATGTGCTCGTAGCGTTCCTTGAAGTATGCTGCGGCGGGATGCTCCGGATCCACTGCGGCTGCGGCCATGGTGACGTACAGGGCAACAAGCCCTGGTTCTTCGCCGTTTCTGCCGAGGATTTCCAGGAATTTGTCTTGTTGCTTTACATCGTCTCCGGTTACCTCATCCCGAAGATCCCGCTTGCGCAGAATCTGGACAAGTAGGTCTTCTTTTGAATCGAAGTAATGCATGACGCCCGCGAGGGATAAGTTGCAAAGGTGTGCCACCTTGCGTAACGAAGTGCCGCGGTAGCCTTCTTTGCCGAAGACCTCCAGCGCTATGTCGAGAATTTCGGCCCGCTTAGCGATGCCTTTTGCGTATGAACCACGTGTTGCCATGTTGATAGAGTAGCGACATTTTTCACTATCGTTCACTAACCCGACAACCATAGGTTTTGGACCGGATTTTTGTCATGGCGGTTGCTTGACGAATGCGGTGAGCCAGTGGTGTTAAACCGGAGGATTTGCGGCGCTTGCACCGAAGGGGATTGCGGTGCACAACGATTGCTGTCCCGCCTCACTCCAAACACGTTGCTGAAATGGGGCGTTGGCCGCAAGGCAAGCTCGACAAGACATGAATCGAGGCGGGTCAATCAGGGGGAAACCGGACAGTGGCTGGGGCCATTCGTGCCTTGGCTGCGATACTTCGAACATCGGCAAGTCGATGGTGATGCACTTCACAGCGCCCTGTTTGGGGTTCGAATTGCCCGTAAATTAGGGAAATTTGCCACCTGGCCTTGTGTTCGGATGAGGTTTTTGATTGCTTGCCCGATTCTCGATTCGCGTTCCGGGGTGCTGGTGCTGTAGATTATTATCTCGGTTCAGCAGTCCTTCGGGAAAGCGAGAAACCAACCCGTTTCGGGGGTATGGCGCAGTTGGTAGCGCGTCTGCATGGCATGCAGAAGGTCAGGGGTTCGAATCCCCTTACCTCCACGAAATCGAATAAGGCTCCGCAATGCGGGGCCTCATTCGTTTAACCTCCAAACTTCGGCCCTATGGAGTTTGGGCTTAACCAGGTGTGGATCAGTGTGGATCCGAAACACAAAAGATGTTTCCGTGGGGATCGTGCAGGACATCCCAGGCGAACCCGTCAATGTTTTGCTGGGAAACGAGTGATGCCCCGCCAGCGATGAACTTGGCGACTGCAGGTTCCCGCCCGCCTTCTGCCGCTGTAGCCACCAGGTCAAGATGGACCCTGTTCTTCCCCTGGGTTGGATCTGGAACAAGTTGGAAGGCCAGAGGCACCGGCAAGGCGGGAGCTTTCAAAATACAGAAGTAGCCGTCGTTTTCCTCGACGATTTCTCCGCCGAGTTGTTCGGACCACCACTGTGAAAGCTCGAGTGCATTGCTCGTGTCAAAGGTAATCATTCCCAGCTCAGGCATATGCGAATTCCTCCAGGCAGCGTTGAGGCGCCGAACGGCACCGTAGGACCCGACAATATTGGCCACGGCCGCCCCGGGTCAAGGGAAATCCTTGTTCCGGTGATTGGCGCGGATCCCGGGATCCGACTGGTGCATTATTGAATCATGAGTGTGCAGCCCCTGGCCTTTATCCCCGAACACGACCTCACGGTTCCGGCAAGCGTCCTGGCCCTGGCCCCCGGCGAAAGTATCCGCGCGGTGTGGGTCAACGGGGTGGGTGGCGTGACGTTCAGGGTGGGGGCAGGAACCCCTTCCGAACGCTATGTGAAGTACGCTGCCACTGGCACACCGGATAGCGATTTTGCCCATGAAGCCGCTTGCCTGGCTTGGGTTGGCCAATTCGCCTGTGTGCCGACGGTGTTGGAACAAGCGCAGGATGCAGGTGGCAGCTGGCTGGTGACCCAGGGGCTGGCTGGAAGCTCGGCGGTTGACCCGGAATGGGTTGCGCGGCCAGAGTCGGCGGCACGTGCCGTGGGGGCTGGACTGCGGGCGCTGCACGATGCGCTTCCCGTGGAACAATGCCCTTTTTCGTGGTCGGTCCTTGATAGGTTGCCGGGGTTTGAGAAACGTGTTGCGGCCGGTGAGACGCCGGTTTCATGGGGCAATGGGTACTCGCTGTACACGGTGGAACGGGCCCGGGAGAAACTGGTCAACCCGCCGTCGGTGGACAAATTGGTGGTTTGCCATGGAGACGCCTGCGCACCGAACACCTTGGTGGATACGGAGGGGAACTTCGTGGCCCATGTGGACATGGGTGCGGTGGGTGTTGCTGACCGTTGGGCGGATCTTGCAGTGGCAGCGTGGAGCACCGAGTGGAATTACGGGCCGGGTTACGAGCTATTGGTATACGAGGCATATGGCGTGGAGCCCGATGCCGAACGAATCGCTTACTACCGAATGCTCTGGGACTTGACCTGATATGCCCGACGGGGATGTTACGTTCGGCTCACGGAACGGTAACCGCCGGTGCCTATTACCTCGCGTAGCCACGTGACCAGCGCATCGATTCCCGGGGCGATCACTTCCCGGGGACCCACCAGGAACACCGGCACCTTTTCGCGCATGTGCGCCGGCAAAAGGCGCAGGACACGATCCGTATCCCCGGCGCCGGTCAGCAACAATGCGGTTGGCCGGAATGAGAAGGACGCATTAATCAAGGCCAGACCATGCATCCGGGAGAAATGCAGGGGACCCGCAAGGACAATCGCATCGCAGTAGATCAGCTCGTGGGCGGAGGAATGGGCGACATCGTGTAGTTCGCTGCGCACCTCGTAGCGGTGCAATTGTGCGGAAAGTTCCAGGGCCACGGCCTGGGAACGCGCATCGCGTTGGTAATGGACAATGGCCACGGTATCCATCGAAGATCGCCTCCTTGCTGAAGAAAACCTGGTTGCGGTGGACGAAATACCCCACCGGAAACCTGTTCACCCGGTTCCAACGTTAGGCGCGGTGCCGGTGAATTGGCTGGGAGCGGGGCACAGCCAATTCCAACGATTCGGGCACGACGGGGGCAATGACATTGTTTAGGGTTGATCCCGGGCGGACACTGGTGAACAAGGAGAGAATCGCTGTACTACTTGTGAGGGGAACAAGTGCCATGTACGCTTCCACCGGAAAAAACATTCGTCTGCGTGCGCTGTGCGGAACGCTCTTGGCCGCAAGCCTGCTGGCCGTATCAGTACCTCTCACGGCACCTGCCATGGGCCTCGCGGCCCCGCCGTCGGTGCTGCCCACTGCGCAGCTCGCGGCGGCGGTGACCCCCGTCATCGCCATGGCCCTTCCATCGAAGGTGCGTACCACCGCGAACCTGAACATGCGCTCCGGCGCTTCCACCGCGTACCGGATCCTTCTCACGATTCCCTCCGGAACCACGGTTCCGGTTTCCGGCCAAGCATCCAATGGGTGGTACAAAGTGAGCTATGCCGGGCGCACCGGTTGGGTCAGCAATGCCTACGTCACCACCAACACCTCAACACCCGCTGCCCCAAGCGCGCCACGGACCACCGGCCCCAACCGGACTTCCCGCGTGGTGTTGACCTTCGATGACTGCCCGCGCACGCTCAGTGCCTTTACTGCTGCCACCAAATATGCGGCGGCCAACAACATCGGATTGGTGCTTGCACCCACCGGTGACTGCTTGCGTTCATTCAGGGCCCGCTATGGGGTGGACATTGCGGCGCTGGCCCGGGCCAAGGGGCAATGGGTGATCAACCATTCGATCAGCCATCCCGATTTGCGCCCCCTGAGCTGCGCGGCAGTGGCATCACAGCTCGGTGGCAGCGGGGTGCGCACAAACTACGGACGCCCGCCCTACGGAGCCGTCGATGGCAGTGTCGTCTGCGGCTACAACAGGGTCGGTATGGCGATCTGGACTTGGTCGCGTGACACCCTTGACTGGTCGGTTAAATCGAAGTCAATCACGGTTGCGCGTGCTTCGGCCGCGAGGCCCGGTGACACTGTCCTGATGCACATGCAGTGGTACGGGTTCGCGCCTGACTCGCTGCGCCAGATCAACGCCAACCTTGCCAAGCGCGGCGTGAAGCTCTGCCGGGCTTACCACGGTACCGACGGGGTCGGAGCGGTTGCCACGACGCCCATCAGGTTGCCCAGCTCCTTACCCTGCTAGCCAAGGGAGAGCTCTAGAGCCGTCGCGCGCCGGGCCCTGGAACCACTGTGAAAATTTCGGGTGTCACAAAACCTGCCCCGGAAAATTCCTCCAGGATGCGTTCGGAAACTGCGTGGGCCGTGGATGCCTTGACCAGGGCAATGGCCGAACCGCCAAATCCGCCGCCGGTCATCCGTGCCCCCAGCGCGCCGGCGGCAACCGCAGCGTCAACCGCGAGGTCCAGTTCCACACTTGAAATCCCGAAGTCATCGCGCATGGAGATGTGGCTTTGAACCAGCAGGTCCCCGATGGATGCAGGGCCTTCGGCTTCCAGGAGCTCGATGGTGTCAAGGACTCGTTGGTTCTCGGTGACAATGTGCCGCACGCGGCGGTAGATATCCGGGTGCAGGGTCTCTTTGGCCTCGGGAAGACGCCCGGGGGCAACATCGCGCAAGGCAACAACCCCCAGCTCCGCGGCGCCTCGGGTGCACGCGGCAACAAGTTCCTTGTAGCCGCCCGAATCGTGGGAGTGGCTCACCCGGGTGTCAATCACCAGGATCTGCAGGCCGGCTTCCGTCAAGGGCAGGTTCACCTGCCGGGATTCGCGGGTGCGGCAATCCTGGAAGAGGGCATGGTCCGCGGTGCTCAGCAGCGACGCCGACTGGTCAAGGATCCCCGTGGGGGCACCGACAAAGTTGTTTTCCGCATCCTGGCACAGCAGGACCAATTCCATGCGGGTCAGCCCGAGCCGCAGCTGCTCATTGAGGGCAAGTGCCACCGCGCATTCGATGGCGGCCGACGACGAAAGCCCGGCACCGACGGGCACCGTCGAATCAAGCAGGATATCGGCTCCGGGCAGGGTGAACCCCCGTTGTTCGAAGGCCCAGAAAACCCCCGCGATGTAGCGCGCCCAGTGGGTCACTTCTTCGGCAACCATGCGGTCAAGGTCGGCTTCGACAACGGCGCCACCCCATGTCGATGCCATCCGCACCACCCGGGGAGCATCGGCAGGCAACAGCGAGAGGGCGATGCTTGCCACCTTGTCGATGGCGAAGGGCAAGACGAAGCCCTCGTTGTAATCTGTGTGCTCTCCAATGAGGTTCACTCGCCCGGGTGCCGCGAAGGTTGCGTCGGCGCGGTGGCCGAAGAGTTCTGCGAATGAATCGTTCAGGGTGCTCATGGGGTCGACTTTCGTGAGGGAAACCATTAGTTGCCGTGTGCTCGCGATGCAGCAGTGCGCAGGGCCGCGGCCGTTGTTTCGGGGGTGACATCGCCAATGAAGGCGCCCATGGCCGCCTCCGAACCCGCAAGGTACTTCATCTTGTTTTCTGCCCGGCGCGGCGAGGTCAATTGCAAGTGTAGCCAAGCTTCGTCCCGGTCCGGGTGAGTGCGCGGGGCCTGGAACCAGCCGGCAATGTACGGGGTGGGGGTCGGATAGAGCGAATCGACGGTGTTCAACAAACGGTGGTACATTCCGGCCAGTTCATCGCGCTCCGCGGAAGTGAGCTCTCCGAGGTCGCCGACCCGGCGGTTGGGCATCAGGTGCACCTCGATCGGCATGTGCGCAGCGAAGGGGACGAATGCTGTCCAGTAGGTTCCGCGTTCGATGATGCGTTTGCCGTCGGTGAGCTCGAATTCCAGGATGTCGGCCATCAGACTGCGCCCGGTGCGTTCGCGGTGTGCCACGGCCTGGGCCAGCTGGTTGGTGGTGCGCGGGGTGGTGTAGGGGTAGGAGTAGATCTGCCCGTGCGGGTGGTGCAGGGTGACGCCGATTTCCGCGCCACGGTTTTCAAAGGGGAAGACTTGTTCCACGCCTTCCAGCGCGCCCAGTTCGGTGCTTCGGTGCGCCCAAGCATCGATGACCGTGCGGATCCGCTGAACACCCAGGGAAGCCAGCGAGTCGGTGTGGCCGGGGCCGAAGGTGATGACCTCGCAACGGCCATGCGCCGGGCGGACGGCCCCGAGTTCGGCGGCGGTAGCGGAGGTGTGCTGTTCGGGTCCGAAGGACGGGAAACGGTTTTCAAAGACCACGACGTCGTAGGAGTCGGCGGGGATTTCGCTTGCCATTTCCGGACGGGTGGGACATAGCGGGCATTCGCTGGCGGCCGGCAGGTGCGTGCGCGTTTGACGGTGGGCGGCAAAGGAAACCCA
Organism: Paeniglutamicibacter antarcticus; assembly: GCF_900010755.1. Lineage (GTDB taxonomy): Bacteria > Actinomycetota > Actinomycetes > Actinomycetales > Micrococcaceae > Paeniglutamicibacter > Paeniglutamicibacter antarcticus_B. The sequence goes on from NZ_CZJT01000082.1 coordinate 110,622, forward strand.
CTCGCCGCTCAATGCGTCGTAACGCAGCTCGGAGGCGCTGGGACGTTCCGGCAGGTCCCGTGCATCCACGGGGGGAGTGAAGTCATTGAGCGGGGCCGAGGCCGCGTCGAAGAAGTAAAGCAATTCGCGACCGTCTGCCATCTCTGCTCGAACCGGACGACCGGTGTCGGTTGCCGAGAGCTGTTGAGGTGGATTTGGATGAATGCTCACAGTTACTCCTTGGACGGGTGTTGCCACCACTGTCATTGGCTTGATTCAAACGTTCATAAACGAACAAATTCGATCATATTCTATCGAAGGATAGGTTTCCAGAGCTTTCCGGATCTCCGGTCCAAAAAAGTCGAAATGTGTGCAGTGAAACGTGCGTTCATTCCTCGAAGCCGTTGCCGACGATCTGCCTGATGCGACGGCTACCACCCAAGATCGAACAAACTCAACGGTGTAATGTTCGTTTGACGGTTATCATTGGCAGGGACTGAAGAATGTTGCTTCGAGGAACGGACCGCCATGACCGAGTTGCTGGCCACAGCACGCCACCAGCAGATCCTTGAATCCTTGCGCCTCAACGGCCAGGTGCGCGTGACGGCGCTGGCCGAGGAACTCGGCGTCTCTGAGATGACTGTCAGGCGGGACCTGAATACCATGGCGGCAAGCGGCTCGCTGGTCAAAGTCCACGGCGGGGCAACACTTGATGCGGCGCCGACAAGCAATGAGCCTGGATTCGCCAAGAAGCTTGCCCTCGAATTGGAGGAAAAGCAAGCGATTGCGCGGGCGGCCGTGGCAATGATCCGGCCGGGAATGTCGATCGCACTGAACTCCGGAACCACGACATTCGCACTGGCGGGGCTGTGCACCAGGATCAACGATCTCACGGTGGTTACCAATTCACCGCGAATCGCTGAGATTTTCTACGCCGAAGACAACCACAGCCAGAACATCATCCTGACCGGCGGAATCCGTACCGTATCGGACGCGTTGGTTGGACCGCTAGCACTCTCCGCACTGGGCCAACTCCACGTGGACATCCTGTTCCTTGGCGTTCACGGTATGACCGTCGAAGGCGGCTTCACCACACCAAACATGCTTGAGGCACAAACCAACCAGGCATTCCTAAAGGCTGCAGCACGCCAAGTCGTGGTCGCCGACCACACCAAATGGGGAGTGACTGGCCTGTGCCAAATCGCGGGGTTGGGTGAGGTGGACGCACTGGTCACCGGTTCCATGCTGGAGCCGGAGACCGCAGAAATCCTGCGCCAATCCATTGAATCACTGGTATTGGCCTAAGCCGGCGGGGCACTAGAAGAGCGTTTCCTCGGCCTGCGGAACGATTCCTTCCAAGCGCAGCAGGAACATTTTGCGCTCCAGACCTCCGGCATACCCGGTCAACGAGCCGTCGGCGCCGATCACGCGGTGGCACGGGACAATGATCGATACGGGATTGCGGCCGTTGGCGGTTCCCACGGCGCGGGTCAGCTTTGCATCTCCCAGCTCCATGGCCAGTTCGCCGTAGGACCGGCTCTGTCCAAAGGGGATCCTGGCCAGTTCTGCCCAGACCCGCTTCTGGAAATCCGTGCCGGCAGGATCCATCGGGACGTCGAACGCCGTGCGTGTCCCGGCGAAGTACTCACCCAGTTCTTGTGCCGCCTGCGCGAGGAAGGGGTTGGCATCGGCGGTCTCCAGCCGCTCCCCCAGGGTTGCCTCGGCAGGAGGATGCGAGTGGTTCACCATGTAGATGCCGGTGACACCCCGCTCGTTGGCGGCGATCGTCAGCGGCCCGATGGGCGAGTCAATCACCGTGTGGCAGGGTTCCGGACACTCAGCCAAAGATCCCTCTCAAAGCCCTGGCAAAGTCGGGATATTCGAACTCGAAGCCTGCATCGGCCAGGACACGTGAGGTCACTCGCCGCCCGGTACTACCCAGGGCAGGGTCGGTCCGCAGCATTGCTGCGCCGGCAGCGAGGATCGGTGCGGGGGTCGGCAGGCCGAATTTCTTCAGCGGCCCCGGGGCCACCTGCGCGCGCAACAGCTCCATCATCTGGGCATTGCGCACCGGGAACGGGGCGGCAAGATTAATGACGCCATCCGGAAGCCGGGTTTCCCCTTCGATGCCCAGGCAGCCCCGGATGACCCGCAGCCAATCGGCAAGGTGGATCCAGCTGACCCATTGCCGGCCGCCGGCCACCGGCCCACCCAGTCCGGCGCGTGCCAACAGGCTCAGCCTGTCAACCAGCGGGCTTTCCTGCTCGAACACCAAGGAGGTGCGCAGGATGTTCACGTGTGAAGCGTTCACGGTGGCCACTGCGTCTTCCCAGGGCTTGGCGACGCCAGTCATCTGGGGCAGGGCCTTGGCGCCGGTGGGCAACGGTGAATCCTCGGTGATCAGCATATCGCCGGCGTCGGAGAAGATCGCGGTGGTGCTCGCTTGCAAGAAAGCTGCCAGCGGGCGTGGCAGGTTGGCGCTTGCCTCCACCAAGGCACGGGTGGAATCCACGCGGGAGGAACGCAACCGGGCAATGTTTTCGTCGGTCGCCGGCAGGTCCACCAGCTCGCCGGCCAGGTTCAGCACCGCTGTTTCACGGTGCTCCGAGTACAGGGAACGTGCCCAAGCGCCTTGGTTTTTCCCATCCCAGTTCAGCTGAATATACGGGCTGTTGGCGCGTTCGGAGCGGGTCAGGATGGTGACCTGGTGTCCGCGGCAGTGCAGGTCCGCGGCCGCGCGGCTGCCCAGGAAACCGTTCCCTCCGGCAATGACCACGCGCAGTGTCTGGGTATCGGCGCCGCCGGCAAGGGTATAGAGCCGCGCACAATTCTCTGCGAAGCGCGCCGCTATCGGCTTGGTCGCGGTTTCGGCAAAGAGCGCTGACGCCAGGCCGGCCACGGAAACCATCTGGGTCAGTTCACACCCGCCGGGCACCTCACGCAGGGACCAGCTCACCAGCAGGTAGCCAGCTGGTTGCTGCTGCCGCCAGGTGAGGCAGCTGCCTTCATCCGCACGGGTGATCACTGCCGGGGGAGCGGTTTTGGCATGGATGGCGCCTAGAAGCTCTCCGGTCGGAACCAAGTCAAGCTTGACCCCGGCAACGGCCGGATACGTGTGCGGCTGCAGGTGAGCGATCGCAAGGTTCCATTGAGGAACCAGGGCTGGGTCCCGTAGCACCTCCCAGAGGGCGGAAACCGGGAGTGCGAAGAATTGTGTTTGTGTACGCTGCCAAGCCATAAGCCCAGCTTAGCCACTCCCGGTGCCGCCGAATGTACTTATGGCTGGGTAACGAACTCCGAAAGCGCTCCCAGCTGTGCCACCCGGACCTCCGGATTCACGTACATCATGTGCCCGGCCGCGTAGTAGTGGTGGCTGAAGCGTGCCCGTGCGCTGGCCGGAACTTCAAGGTGGGCCCACACGTATTCGGCGGCAAAGTGCGGGGTGGCGCCGTCGTGGTAACCGTAATCCACATGCACGCGCAGGTCCGGGATGTCGATGAGCAGGCGCTCCAGGTCCCGGGTGACATCGATCGGCTTGCCCTCGAAGGTTTCGTAGCTCCACGGGTGCACCCGACCGGTGAGCACCTCGTAGGGCAAATCGGATTCGTAACCGAGCTCGGCGCGCACGTAGTGGTTGATGGCCGCCGCATAGGGCGGGGTGATGGCCCGCAACGACGGGTCCTCCCAGGTGTGGGATTCCTGCAGGCGCGGCGGAACCCCGGTGAAACGGCCGTCAATGCGGCCGACCATCAGGCCCTTCTCGCGCAGCAGTTCGGTGGCGAACTCCATGTAGTCCCAACGCAGGTTGGTGCGGCGGATGAAGGCCTCGGACAGCGTGGTGAGTTCGGCCAAATGCTTGACCGTTCCGTCGAATTTCCTCTTGGACAGGCGGCTGCCCAGGTGCAGGGCCACCACGTAGTCGCCAGCCGCGTAGTCCTCGGCGTCGCGGATGATCTCGTCCAGCGGGCGGTTGCCGTGCCGGCCGTGGTGGTGGGCGATGGCTGCATAGGTGGGCAGGTGCAGTGCATACGGGGTGTCATTGCCGGGGGCAAATTCAAGGGTGGACATGTTCAGCACCGTGGAAATCAGGCCAAGCCCGTTCACTGCCATGCCGTGGGCCTCGTGCAGGCGGCGGGCCACGGCCACTGCGCGCATGGTTCCGTAGGATTCGCCCACCAGGTACTTGGGGGAGAGCCAACGCTGGTTGCGGGTGACCCAGAGCCTGATGGCCTCGGCGATCAGGTCGCGGTCGGCAATAAACGAATGGAACTCGTCGGCGGTGCCGCCCTCGATCACGCGGGAGAAGCCGGTGTTCACCGGGTCGATCATCACCACATCTGCATGCTCAAGGAGGGATTCGGGATTGTCGATGATCCCGTAGGGTGCCGGAGTCATGTTTCCCACGTCGCCCGAATCCACGATGCGCGGACCGATCAAACCCATGTGCAGCCAGAGGCTTGCCGAACCGGGACCGCCGTTGAAGGCGAAGACGACCGGGCGGCGGTTGACCGCGGGCGGGCCGCTGGGGGTCTTGGCCCGTGATTTGTTTGACGATGGTGCATGGGACTCGGCGCTATCGGCCGTGTAGGAAACCATGAAGATCTCCGCCTTGGGCTTGAATCCGACGGTCTTGCCGTCGGTGTCTTCCTCGCGGCGCAACACCATTCGTCCGGTGGTGCTTGTATAGCGCAGGCCCGAGGCCGTGCGGTGCTGGCGGGTGACAAAGTCATCGGTGACAGCGGCGGCGGCAGTGGTTTCGGGCGCGTTGGACGAGGGAGAGGAAGCTTCAGGCATGGCAAGATCCTACAGGCCGTTGCTGGGTGTTGCCGATGCGTGAGGCCCGCAAAAATTCGGTATCAGCCGCGGTGCCGGAAACCGGCACCGCGGAGGGTCTCAGGCCTGCGGTGGTGCCGAATACGGCGGGGGCGCCTGCTGGCCCGTGGATGCGTCGGGGTGGTGGCCAGGTATGGTGCCGCCGGCCAGCCGAACCAGTTCACCGGTGTATTCCGCGGTGCGGATCGTGGCGACCAGCGATTCCAGGCCCATGCGGGCCAGCGCCAGGTAGATGATGGTGACCAGCGGGCCGACGATCAGCAGCACAAAGATCCCGAGCCCGGCGTTCTTGCTGGCAAACGCGGTGATGACCATGGCCAGGTACAGCACGGCAAGCCCCACGGTGATCAGGATGTAAACGATCTTCACGATCTTGGGTGTCACGAATGATTCAAAGTTGAAATCAAAAAGCTGTTTCATGCTTGTTCCCCTCATTTCGACCACTGGTGAAGCGGGTGATGAATGCTTGCCCAGTCAAACACGGAAATGGCACTCGTGGGAAGATGCAGGGCGGGGTCCGCGGGGGCACGAAAAAGCGGGACGGTCCACCAGTGGTGGACCGTCCCGCTCACGTGTTCAGGCCGTGTGGTTAGACGGTTTCTTCAACGTAGGGTGCATTTTCCGCAATTTCCTTCTCCATGGCGGAGAACTCTTCCTCAATGGTTTCGTTGCGCTTGTAGGTCATGTTCGAAACGACGACGGTGACCAGGAGGTTCAGCACAAAGCCGGGGACGATCTCGTACATGTTGGAGGACAGCGCATCGATGTTGCCCCAGATAAATACCGTGGCGGCACCGGTGAGCATGCCGGCCAGTGCGCCGGTCGCGGTGAGCTTGCGCCAGTAAAGGCTCAGCAGCACGATCGGGCCGAAGGCGGCACCGAAGCCGGCCCAGGCGAAGCCGACCAAGTCCAGGATGCTGGAGTCCCGGTTCAGCGCAAGCACCGCAGCGACGACGGCCACGACGAGCACGCCGGAGCGGCCCAGGGCCACTTCGCGCTTCGGGGTCAGCTTCTTGCCGGCGATGTTGTAGAGGTCCTCCACCAGGGCGGAGGAGCACACGATCAGCTGCGAGGACATGGTGGACATGATGGCCGCGAGCACCGCGGCCAGCACCAGACCGGCAACAAACGGGTGGAAGAAGATCTGGCTCAGCAGCAGGAAGACCGTTTCCGGGTCCTTGATTTCCTTGGCCGGATCCCCTGCGAAGTAGACGATGCCGACCAGCGCGGTGGTGATCGCGCCGAGGGCGGTCAGGGCCATCCAGCCGATGCCGATGCGGCGGGCGGTCTTGGCTTCCGACGGGCTACGCAGTGCCATGAAGCGCACGATGATGTGCGGCTGGCCGAAGTAGCCAAGGCCCCAGGCCGCGGTGGAGAAGATCGCGACGGCCGCCAAGAATCCGTTGGTGCCATCGAAGCTCGAGAACAGGTTCAGCGCGTCGGGGTTGACTGCCTGCAGTTTGGTGGTGAAATCGCCAATGCTGCCCATCTGGATGATGGCAACGATCGGCACGGCAATCAAGGCCGCGAACATCAGCAGGCCCTGGGCCACGTCGGTGAGGGTGGCGCCCAGGAATCCGCCAAAGAGCGTGTAGAGCAGTGTGATGCCCACGACGATGAACATGCCGGTGAAGTAGTTCCAGCCGAACGAGGACTCGAAGAACTTGCCGGCGGCGACCATGCCCGAGGAGACGTAGAAGGTGAAGAACGCCAAGGTGATGACCGATGCGGCAATGCGCAGGAGGTGGCTGTTGTCCTTGAGGCGCTTCTCGAAGAAGCTCGGGATGGTGATCGCGTTCTGTGCGACGGCCGTGTAGGAACGCAGGCGCGGGGCCACGAACTTCCAGTTCAGCCAGGCTCCGATGGTCAGGCCGATCGCGATCCAGGCTTCGATCAGGCCGTTGAGGTAGATGGCGCCGGGCAAGCCCATGAGCAGCCAACCGGACATGTCCGAGGCACCGGCAGAGAGTGCCGCCACCCCTGGCTTCAGGCCGCGGCCCGCGAGCATGTAGTCGTCGATGTTGTTGGTTCGCTTGTAGGCGAAGTATCCGATGGCCAGCATTGCGGCGAGATACACGGCAATGGCTATCAGCTGAAACGCTTGTTCAGACATGAAGTTCCTCAAAGGTTCTATGCGTACCGGGGAGGGGATGCTCCTCGGCATGTTGCACTGCCGTCTTCGGGTGCCTGGCATGCGCAACGGAAGTCGAGTATTGCAGTAAAAGGCCCGGTCGTGTGATTAAATTTGGCCCACCGAGACCTTTTTGTGACCGACGCTACAGCCGTGCGGGCGTGGCGTTCCCGGTTTCGGGCAGGCTGTTGGCCTGCCCGTGCAGGGCGTTTCTGACGGCAACCAGCCCTGGATGCTGGGCCGAGGAATGTCGCATGGCGGTGAAGATCGTCCGGCGCGGAGCCCCTGGCAGATCCACGATGCGCAGGTCGCGTTGCCTGGCACTCCACACGAGGTCCGGAAGCAGTGCCACCGCGTTGCCCGACTCGACCAGGCGCACGTGCGCCTGCAGGTCCGCGGTCTCATAGCGGACGTCAGGTTCGAACCCGGCCGAACGGCATGCCTGTTCGGCCCAGTGCCGGGAGGCGGCGCCACGCGGTTCCATGACCCAGGGCAACCCCGCGGCGGCCTCGATCGAATTCACGTGGTGGAACTCCTCCGGCATCGAGTCGGTGCGTTCGGGCAGGGCGAGCCGGATGGCATCGTGGGCCAGGATCTTGCGGTCCAGCTCCGCGTAGTGGGGAGCCGCGTGCCCGGGGTATTGTTCCGCGACGACTAGGTCAAAGTCGCGTGCCCAGGTTTCCCGCAGGGCCGTTTCGGGTTCGTGCTGGACCATTTCCACACGCAGGTGCGGGTAGTCGTTGCGCAGCTCCCGCAGCATCGGGGGAATCAAGGAGAGCACCGCCGTTTGGAACACCGCCATGCGGATGGTTCCGGCAATCTCCGGTTGGGTCGAGGCGAGGGCCGCCTCGGCCCGTTCCATTGAATCAAGCAGCTCGTCGGTGTGGGCCACCAGCACCTCGGCCTGCGGGGTCAGTTGCAGGCGCCTGCCGACCTTGCGCAGAAGTTGCACGCCGGTCTCTTTTTCGAGCAGTGAAAGCTGCTGCGAAACCGACGAAGGACTATAACTCAGGGCGTCGGAAACTTCCGAAATCGTCCCGCGGATTGCCAGCTCGTGCAGCAGCCGCAAGCGGCGGATTTCAAGCATTGTCACTCCAAGGATGTGGGGAAGATCTCGGTGTTCCGGACCCCTCAATAATACATTGGGAAAACCGAAGTAAAACGTTCGGGTTTGTTCACTTTTGCTGAAGGGATGCTTCGGGTCATACTGACTTGTGAACCCGTCTGCCCGCACCCTGCTTGGTGTGCTCCCTGCAGGCGAGTAATCGACAAATATCTCATCTTCCAAGGAGAAGCAGCCGTGGCCCTCGAGACCTCGCATGTGCGCACCGTTCCACCGGCAGTAGCCGCCGATGGCACCCCCCTGGCCCGTCCCCAGGACCTCGCCGATGACACCATCAAGCTGGTGCGCCACTGGCTCACCGAGGGCGCGAAGGTTCCCGTCGACGCTTCCGCAGCACAGCTTGCCGGCGTGTTGAAGGACCCCAACGGCCTTGACTTCACGGTCGGCTTCGTTGACGGCGTGATCCGCCCCGAGGACCTGAAGGTTGCCGCCCGCAACCTCAAGGCCCTGGCCCCGAAGGTTCCGTCCTTCCTGCCGTGGTACATGAAGTCCGCAGTGGCACTCGGCGGCGTCATGGCCCCGATCTTCCCGGGCATCGTGGTCCCGATCTCCCGCAAGGTCCTGCGCGAAATGGTCGGCCACCTGATCATTGATGCCACCGAGGCAAAGCTCGGGTCCTCGATCGCCAAGATCAAGAAGGAGGGCATTGACCTCAACATCAACCTCCTGGGCGAAGCCATCCTCGGCGACGGTGAAGCCGCCCGCCGTCTCGAAGGCACCCACAAGCTGCTGGCCCGCGACGATGTTGACTACGTCTCCATCAAGGTTTCCTCCACGGTCGCCCCGCACAACCACTGGGCCTTCGATGAGGCCGTCGAGCACATCATTGAAAAGCTCGTTCCGCTCTACCGAGTGGCAGCCACCGCGGCACCCAAGAAGAAGTTCATCAACTTGGACATGGAAGAGTACAAGGACCTGGACCTGACCATTGCGGTCTTCACCAAGATCCTTGACCTCCCCGAATTCCGCGACCTGGAAGCCGGCATCGTGCTGCAGGCCTACCTGCCGGACGCGCTCTCGGCCATGATCCACCTGCAGGAATGGTCTGCCAAGCGCACCGCCATCGGCGGCGCCCCGATCAAGGTCCGCGTCGTGAAGGGTGCAAACCTCCCGATGGAGCAGGTTGAAGCCGACGTTCACGGCTGGCCGCTGGCCACCTGGCACTCCAAGCAGGACTCTGACACCTCCTACAAGTCGGTCCTTGACTACTCGCTGCGCCCGGGCCACGTGGAAAACGTGCGCATCGGCATCGCCGGCCACAACCTCTTTGACGTTGCCCTGGCCTGGTTGCTGGCGCAGGCCCGCGGCGTGACCGCAGGCATCGAATTCGAAATGCTGTTGGGCATGGCCACCGGCCAGGCCGAGGCCGTCCGCAAGGACGTCGGCTCGCTGCTGCTGTACACCCCGGTGGTGCACCCGGCCGAGTTCGACGTGGCCATCGCCTACCTGATCCGCCGCCTCGAAGAGGGCGCCAGCCAGGAAAACTTCATGTCAGCGGTCTTCGAGCTTGACAAGAACGAGGCCCTGTTCGAGCGCGAAAAGAACCGCTTCCTCGCATCACTGGGCGACCTGGACGATTCCGTTCCGGCACCGCACCGCATCCAGGATCGCAACATCGTTGACGAAGTTGAGATTGGCGCCAAGCTTGCCGGCCTGGCCAACGGAACCCTCGACTTCGAGAACACCCCGGACACCGATCCGGACCTTCCGGGCAACCGTGCCTGGGGCCGTGCCATCGTCAACAAGATGGTCGGGTCGACACTTGGCACCGATTCCGTTGCCGCCGCGCTGATCCACACCGCGGACGAGCTGAACAAGGTCGTCGAGACCGCCGTTGCAGCCTCCGAATCATGGCAGGCCATGGGCGCAGCAGCCCGCGCAGCCATCCTGCACCGCGCCGGTGCCGCCCTTGAATCCCGCCGTGCGGACCTCCTTGAGGTCATGGGCTCTGAATGCGGAAAGACCCTTGACCAGGGCGATCCCGAGGTTTCCGAAGCCATTGACTTCGCCCACTACTACGCTCAGCGTGGCCTGGAACTGGACAGCGTCGAAGGCGCAACCTTCGTTCCCTCCAAGCTGACAGTTGTCACCCCGCCGTGGAACTTCCCGGTTGCCATCCCGGCAGGCTCGACCCTCTCGGCCCTGGCTTCCGGTTCCGCCGTCGTCATCAAGCCCGCCGGCCAGGCGGCACGCTCCGGCGCCGTCATGGTCGAGGCCCTGTGGGAAGCCGGCGTGCCGCGCGATGTCCTGCAGATGGTCCAGCTCTCCGAGCGCGACCTGGGCACCCAGCTTGTCAGCCACCCGGCAGTTGACCGACTGATCCTCACCGGTGGCTACGAGACCGCAGAGCTGTTCCGTTCCTTCCGCAAGGACCTGCCGATGCTGGCAGAAACCTCGGGCAAGAACGCACTGATCATCACACCGAACGCCGACCTTGACCTGGCAGCAAAGGACCTGGCTGCCTCGGCCTTCGGCCACGCGGGCCAGAAGTGCTCCGCCGCTTCACTGGTGGTTTTGGTTGGTTCTGCAGCAGATTCCAAGCGCTTCCACAACCAGCTCATCGACGCAGCGCGTTCGCTGAAGGTTGGCTACCCGCAGGATCCGCAGACCCAGATGGGCCCGGTCATCGAGGCCGCCCAGGGCAAGCTGCTGCGCGGCCTGACCGTGCTTGGCGAAGGCGAAAAGTGGGTCCTCGAGCCCAAGAAGCTTGATGAGTCCGGCAAGCTCTGGAGCCCGGGCGTACGCTCGGGCGTCAAGCGCGGCTCCGAGTTCCACCTGACCGAGTACTTCGGCCCGATCCTCGGCGTCATGACCGCCGAGACCCTCGAAGAAGCAGTGGCGATCGTCAACGACATCGACTACGGACTGACCTCCGGCCTGCACTCGCTGGATTCCGGCGAAATGGCTTACTGGCTGGAGAACATCCAGGCCGGCAACCTCTACATCAACCGCGGCACCACCGGTGCCATCGTGCAGCGCCAGCCGTTCGGCGGCTGGAAGAAGTCGGCCATCGGTGCAGGCACCAAGGCTGGCGGACCTAACTACCTGGTGGGCATGGGCTCCTGGGAAGACGCCCCGTTGGCCAAGTCCGGGATCCTCTCGGCCTCGGCTTCGGCACTGTTCACCGCGGCCTCGGCCTCCGGTATCGATGCAGCTGACCTCACCTGGCTTGAAGGGGCACTGGCCTCGGACAACGCTGCCTGGATCAACGAGTTCAACACCGCCAAGGACGTTTCCGGCCTGCACGCAGAGCGCAACGTCTTCCGCTACCGCGCCCTGCCGGTGACCGTTCGCTTTGAGGAAGCATCCTCGGGCCACGGCATTGCCGAATTGGTTCGCGTCGTAGCAGCAGGCATCGCCGCGGGTTCCCGCGTCACCGTTTCCTCCTCCGTTGAGGTTCCGGCCGCGATCCGCACCGTGCTGGCCGAATCCTCGGTCACCGTGGTTGTTGAGGATGCCCAGGCATTCGACACCCGCGCCGCACGGCTTGCAGCCAAGACCGGCCCGGACTCCGGTGCCCGCATCCGCCTCATCGGCGGATCGATCATCGACGTCGCCGAGGCAACCAACGGCAAGCCGGATGTTGCGATCTACGCCAACAACGTGGTTTCCGCAGGCCGCGTGGAAATGCTGACCTTCCTGCACGAGCAGGCAATCTCCATCACCGCGCACCGCTTCGGTACCCCGAACCACCTGAGCGACTCGGTTATCTAATAACCGGTAGTTCAAAATAGCGAAGGCTCGCAGCATTTCCCCTTCACGGGGTTCGGCTGCGGGCCTTCGCAATTTTGTGAATGCAGTGAAATCTGAAAAGCCTTGGTCAGGGCCGTATGTTCCTTGACGGATTATATCCATCGGGCATAGGTTAACGATTATCGTTATTATCGACAATCGTTAAGGCTGGAAGCATGAAACTCGAATCAACCACGCAAAAGCTTGGGCACATCGGCGGCCGTGTTTTTCTGGCAACGACCACGACGATTGCAGCGATCGCAGGCTTACTGGGTCTGATGTATCTCGCAATGTTCACAGAATACAGATACACGCGTGATTTCGCCTTCGAGGCATCCATTGCAGTGCCCCTGGATACGGTTCCGAACATCCACGGAACGATCGGGGAGTCGACGGTCAGGTACAGCACTGTGCTCATCGAAAGCAACGAGGCGCTCCTTGGAGCCAGGACGGCCGCGGCTGTTTCCGAGGGGCTGTACTTCCTACTGTTCATTTTCGGCTGTATCTCGGTGATTCTCATCTGCCGCCGGCTCTGGAAGAACAAACCATTTACAGTTCTTGCCCAGTGGTCGTTGATGGGTCTTGGAACATTGGCCGCTGTAACGGCTCTACTTTCCCCATGGCTCAAAGACCTTTCCAGCCATCTTGCCGCTGTTGCCTTGGGATTCCCAAACAACGGTCAAAACGTGCAGGACTATTCCGGCGGCAGCAGCTGGATCACCACCTTTGCCGAATTCAGTTTCCAGGATGCCAACCACGCGCTGCTTGCGCTGGGCATTGTCCTGGTATTGCTGTCGCTGATCTTCCGGCGCGGGACCGCCATGCAAGACGACGCCGACGGGCTCGTGTAATGGCAGGCAAGAAAGACACCGTCGACCTACCCAGCGGGGTGCATTGCAGGCTAGATGAACTCCTTGAGGAACGTTCAATGACGCTGACCCGGTTGGGGGAACTGGCAAAGGTCAGCATCGTGAACCTCTCGGTGCTCAAGAACGATCATGCAAAAGCCATCCGGTTCAGCACCTTGGTTGCAATCTGCAAGGCACTCGAATGCGAGATCGGCGATCTACTGGTGTTGGATATTCCTGGCTGAAGCAATACGCATACGGCCGGGGCAGCGAATACGCCATGCTTCATGGGCCCAGTTCAGGATGATCCGGGTGGGGCCTGGAACAAATGTGCTTCAACCCGCGGCGCGTAGCCAGGACAGACTTCATAAGCGGTGCCAAATTGGGTGGGATCCCGCAACTGGATGTCTAGTGGTAGGGCAATGCTGACCGCAAACAAGGGCGGTCAGCAACGCAATGCCGGAGACGCTTCAACAGCCGTTTTGATTGCGTGAATCAGGCTGCGTGCCTATGCTCGATTTGGTTGACGCGGCCGGGCGTCAAACCCATAAGTATTGCCACTTCCCGGGTGGTGTAACCGTTGGTGCGTAGTTGCTTGATGGTTTCAGAGTTAGTTCAGCAGCTCTTTTGACGGCTGCTTCGGCCTCTCCAAGGTGCAGTTTGGCCTTTTCGATGCTTTGCCGTTCATCGGCAGGGATCTCGATTTCCAATTCAATGGTTATGGCTGCCGGATCGACCATCAGTAAATCAGCCACTGCGCCACGGGCAGCAGCTTCCACCTGATCCAGCCGTTTCGCCTGCGAGACTGCGCCGGGGACTTGGGGAACCGTAATGCCCCACCACGAGCCGTCACGGAAGGTCTTGGCTGTTATCCGCATTCTCTTCTCCCTTGGCTCGCTTCAGGAGGATCTTTGCCAGCCTGTCGCTGATTTCCTTGTGGTGGGGAACCGTGGTGCTCTGATCGCCAATTTTCACGACGGTATGCGAACCGCCCTCACGGATCCTCAGCTCTACGCCTTGATCCTTGGCGATTCATTGGAGTTGCTTCAGCAGATCCCTCCGCTTCATCATCACCATTGAATTTTATCTGCGGATCCAAGCTCGTGTATAGAGGGGGTAAACACTGGACGGCAATGCGGTTTGGATTCTCCAGGAGAACACCAAGATGCCCAGTTGTGCCTTGTGCTCTGAGGCCTTGAAGAAAGCCAGCCTGTGCGGACTAATCTTCGAGCTTCAACGCCTTGCGCCAGGACAGCGCGGAACCGGTCTGCATGATCGCGCGGCGGTAGATCCGCTCACCCAGCAACACCATGGCCCATGCCGCCGCAATCGCAATCGCCAATGAAGCAAAGGGTTCCCACATCGGGACATCGGTGCTCAGCAACCGGATTGGCATGGCCACCGAGGAGATGACGGGGACGTAGGACGCGATCACCAGGAACGTTCCCTTGGCGTAGATGCCGATGAACAACACGGCCACCAGCACCATGATGACCGGACCCGTGGATTGCTGAAGGTCCTCGACGCGCGAGGCCATCGCGCCGATGGCCGCCCAGATCGCGGCAAGGATCAGAAACCCTGCCAGGAAGAAGGCCAGGAACCAGCCGGAGGTCGCGATGACCACCGAGAGGAACGGAATTTCCGTGGGCATCATGCTCAGGGCCAGCAAGCCGATGCCAACGAAGAGGCACAACTGGCCCATCGCCAGGATCAGGTTGCCCAGGATCTTGCCGGCGAGCAGCTGGCGGATCGGGATGGCGGTGGCCAGGATTTCCACCACGCGGTTCTGCTTTTCCTCCACCACGGAGTTGGCGATCGGCATGCCGAAGATCAACGCCGACATGTAGAAGAGGAACGAGAAGATGAAGCCCATGACCATGGACATCGAGTTGCGTTCTTGGCTGCCCTCAAGCAACACCGGGGTGATCGTGGACCCCGCGGTCAGCGATTCGACGGAGGTTCCCAGTTTGCCGGCGTTGGATTCAAGAGCCTGCGCTGATGCCGCATCGGCGATCAGTTTCTCCACCGATCCGGGGACGTCGCTCAGTCCGGTGAGGCTGTAGCCGTCGGCGGTGGCGGTGAGCACCAGATCGGCGTTCTTGGTCCGCAACGCCTCCAATGCCGCGTCCTGGGACGCCACCGGGTCTGCCGTCAAGACGATCTTTTGATCCTGTTTCGCGGCCAGTTCGTTCGCCGCGCTGACCAGGACGGCGGTTTCGCCGCGGTTTTCAAAGGCAACGGTGGCCTCGGTGGTGCGATCGGCCATGAAGCCTGACACCACGATCGAGCCGACGATCAACGCGAGGGTGATGAGAGTCGATATGACGAACGACTTGTCGCGAATCTTGACGGTGACCTCACGCAGGGTCACGATCAGCCAGGGGGATCCCTGTCGGACCGCGGTTGGTGTCGCGGTTGGTGTGGTGGTCTGTGTGGCGGTGCTCAACGGATGACCTCCCGGTAGATTTCGGCAAGCGAGGGGCGTTGCGGGGCGAATTCGGTGACGCTTCCGCGAACAATCGCCGTGCGCAGGATGCGTTGGGCAGCTTCTTCGGAGGCAAACTCGACGACCGCCCGGGGCCCGGCAACATCGTGCACCGTGACCTCGGGTTGTTCGCGCAGCCACCCGGCATCCGGCGGGGTGACCAGCACGTGCGTCGATTTGGCCCGGTCGCGCAGCTCGCCTGCGGATCCCGAGGCGACGATCTTGCCGTCGGCCAACACCACCAGGTTGTCGCAGAGCTGGTCGATCAGATCCAGTTGGTGGCTGGAGAAAAGTATCGGCACGCCGGTTGCCGCGCGTTCGGCCAGCAATGAGCTCATCGCGTCCACGGCGATCGGGTCGAGCCCGGAGAATGGTTCATCGAGGATCAATGCGGTGGGGTGGTGCATCAGCGAGGCCGCAACCTGCACGCGCTGTTGGTTGCCCAGCGACAGGGATTCGAGCTTGTCCTTGGTGCGGTCGGCAATGCCGAAGCGGTCAAGCAGGTCCAGCGCCCCGGAACGCGCATCGAGGCGGCTCATGCCGTGGAGCTGGCCCAGGTACTGGAGCTGGTCGAGCACCTGCTGCTTGGGATAGAGGCCGCGTTCCTCGGGCATGTAGCCAAAGCGGGCACGGTCGCCGTCGGCAATCGGGGAGCCGTTGAAATTCACCTGGCCACCGTGGGCCTTGAGTACGCCCATGATGATGCGCATGGTGGTGGTCTTGCCGGCGCCGTTGGCCCCGACGAACCCGGTCATGCCGTTGGCGGGGACGCTGAACGAGACGTCGTGCAGCACCGTCCGTTCCCCGAAGCGCCGCGTAAGATTCTGTACTTCTAACAAGAGCTGGATTTCCTCACCTTGAAGCTGGTTGGTTCCTTGGCTTCAAATCTATGACGGACGCCCGGTTGCCGGATCGCTCAAACGAATGAACTTGTCGGTTCGCTGTTACCGGCTCTCCGTCAAAGGGATGAGATGGGCGCGGTAGGCAAAGACCACGGCCTGCACCCGGTCCCGCAGCCCGGCCTTGGCCAGGACATTTGAAAGGTGCGTTTTGACGGTTGCCTCGGAGACGGACAGTGTTGCGGCAATCTCGGTGTTGGACAGGCCGCTGGCAAGGCTGATGAGCACCTCGAGCTCGCGGGCCGTCAAGGCGTCAAGGACCCGCTGATCCTCCGGATCCAGGACACTCGCCGGTGACTCCGGCACGGTTTCCGTGGGCGTTTGGCCGGTGCCGCGGCGGATGATGCGCAACGTGACCTCGGGGGAGAGCAGCGCCTGGCCCTCAGCCGCTGCATGGACCGCGGCAATCAACATTTCCGGTTCGGTGTTCTTGAGCAGGAACCCGCTGGCACCCGCGTCGATGGCGTCGAAGAGGTAGTCATCGCGGTCGAAGGTCGTCAGCACCACCACCTTGGCGGCGCTGGCGGCAGTGATGTGTGCGGTGGCGGCAACCCCGTCCAACACCGGCATCTGGATGTCCATCAGCACCACGTCCGGGCGCAGTTCCAGGGCGGAGGCAACCGCCTGCGCCCCGTCCGCGGCGGTGCCCACCACCTCGAGGGTCTCGTCGGTGCCGAGGATCAATTCCAGGGAGGAACGGATCAGCGGCTGGTCATCGCAAATCAGGACTCGTGTTTTCTTCGGTGTCGCGTTCATGGGGCGGATTCCTGGGTTGCTGGTTCAACACGGACAGGGGATGGGACGCGCAACCGTGCGCGCGAGCGCCACCCGGCGGGGGAACGGGCTCCGATGTCCACGAGCCCGTGGTGCAGTTCGGCGCGTTCGCGGATGCCGCGCAGCCCGAATCCGCTGCCGCCGGTGCCCGGGCGCGGGTTGCCGTCGTCGGTGACCTCGACCTCCGCCCATTCGCCGGTCTCGTCGATGCCGCTGCGCAGCGAGAGCACCGCGGAACGCGCCGTCGAGTGTTCGCGCACGTTGGCCAGGGACTCCGCGGCGATCCGGTACAGGGCAAGGCCCAGCCCGGCGCCCAACGAGTCGAGGAACCCGGCGCGGTGTTCAACGACGATGAGCTGGACGCGGACTCCGGCCCGGGTGGATTGCTCGATGAGCGCCGGAAGGTCCGCAAGCCCGGGTTCGGGGGAACGGTGGGTAGCGGTGCCGGGGGTTTCGCTGCCGCCGGGCTCTTCGTGGCGCAGCACGCGCAGCAACGACCTGGTTTCGCCCACGGCCTGGCGTGCCGAATCCTCGATGCCGCGCATCAGCTCGGCAGCGCGCCCGGGATCGCGTGGCTGCACCATGCGGGCGGCGGCCGCCTGCACGCCGACCGCCGAAATGTGGTGGGCCACCACATCGTGGAGTTCGCGGGCAATGCGCAGGCGCTCGTCGATGACGGCGCGCCGGGCCAGCTCGGCCGATTGCTCACGCAGCTGCTGGGCCTGCGCCACGACTATTTCATGCTGCCAGGCGCTGCGCCATGAGGAGAGCCCCAGGAAGATGGCTCCGCCGAAGTAGAAGAGGTTGACCAGGAAGTTGTAGCCGGCGTAGGCAAGCACCGGGTCGATGAACCCGGAGGTCTCGATGGCCATCGGCAAATTCAGGTCGGATCCGAAGAGCAATTTGGCGTTGGTGATGCTCACCACGACCCACAGGAACATGGCAATGATGACGCCGGTCAGGGCCAAGCGCAGCGCCCTGCGGTCACGCGCCCAGGTGACTGCCGAATAGAGTCCCACGAAGTAGGCGATCTGCGGGGCCAACTGCATCATGACCTGAGGCATCCAGGTGCCAAAGCCCAGGAAGAACGCCGAAAGCACCAGCATCGAGGCAATCGGGAAGCGGCGGCGGACCGCCAACGGCGCTATCAGTGCACACGTGGCAACGTAGCTCAGGGTGCGGTCCGGGGCCTGTTCGGAAGGCCCAAAACTCAGGATCATTTCCATGCCCAGCACCGCGATCAGCATCACCAGCAGGGTCACCCCCGCGTCGCGGCGCAGCAACCGCGCATCGGGCATTGGTCGTTCCCACTCCGGCGGCGGGAAATCGCCGGACAGGAAGTAGTGGCGCAGTGCCGACAGCTTCATCATTCTCCATTACCTCCGGGGTGCGGGTCCGCAGCTTCCGTGAATCGAACCTATCCCATGCCCGCGCGCCGCGGCGAAGTCCTTGCCCGGTATGACAAATGGGTGTTGGGTTGGGCCATGAGCACTCCCATCGAAGACTATGCCCTGATATCCGACCAACGCACCGCCGCGTTGGTGTCAATCGGCGGATCCGTGGACTGGCTCTGTTTGCCACGCTTCGATTCCTCTTCGGTCTTTGCCGCGCTGCTGGGCGACAAGCACCACGGCCGCTGGCTGCTGGCCCCGCGCGGCGGCAGTGTCATCTCCCGCACCTACCTGAATTCATCCTTCGTCCTGCGCACGCTGTGGGGCAGCGACACCGGCCAGGTGCTGGTCTCAGACTTCATGCCGATGGGCGGCGGGCACCCGAGCATCATCCGCCGGGTGGAGGGCCTGAGCGGATCCATGACCATGGAGCACGAGTTGATCATGCGCTACGACTACGGGGAAGCGGTGCCGTGGGTGCGCCGGAACTTCGACACCAAGTCTGGCAACGAATCGCTGGTCGCCATGGTAGGGCCGCACGGGGCGGTCCTGCACGCCTCCCGGCTCCCGGCCGCACACGGGCAGGCCCACCGTGATGAGTTCGAGGTCAAGGCCGGGGATGTCCATGACTTCGAGTTCACGGGATTCCCGAGCCATGAACCCATCCCGTCCCCGATTGACGTCGGCATGAGCATGACCGAAACGGCCAGGTACTGGCATGCCTGGGCGGACTCCATTTCGCCGCACGGGGACTACGAGCCGATGGTGCGGCGCTCGCTGTTGGTGCTCAAGGCACTGACACACCGGCAGACCGGAGGCATCATTGCCGCGCCCACCACCTCGCTGCCCGAGCTGATGGGAGGGGAACGTAACTGGGACTACAGGTACTGCTGGTTGCGTGATGCCGCACTGACCATCCAGGTCATGATCACCCACGGCCATGAGGACGAGGCGCTCAAATGGCGCGACTGGCTGTTGCGCGCCATCGCGGGGGACCACAAACACCTGCAGATCATGTACGGCGTCGACGGAGGCCGCGAGCTGCCCGAACGGGTCCTGCAGCACCTGCCGGGCTATGCGGGGTCCAAACCGGTGCGCATCGGCAATGCGGCAGTGCACCAATACCAGGGGGACACCATTGGAGAGGTCATGGTGGCCCTGCACGACCTGCGCAGGGTCGGTGCGCACGAGGACCATTTCTCCTGGCCGTTGCAAAAGGCCCTGCTGCAAAACGTGCTGCACGACCTGCCGCTCAAGGACCACGGTCTGTGGGAGATGCGTGGGGACCCGCAATTCTTCACGCATTCGAGGGTCATGATGTGGGCGGCCCTGGACAGCGGGGTGCAGGGAGTCGAGCTCCATGGCCTGGCCGGGGACCTGGGAACCTGGAGGACCGCCCGTGATGATCTTCGCCAGGAGATCCTGGAGCGGGGATTCAACCGGGAGCTGGACAGTTTCACGCAAACCTACGCGGGCACCGAGGTGGATGCCTCGTTGCTGGTGCTTTCCCAGGTGGGTTTCGTCGAGCCCACCGATCCGCGCATGCTCGGCACCGTCAAACGCATCGAGTCCGAGTTGGTTGACGCCCACGGTTGGGTGAACCGCTACAAGACGGAGGCCGGCGCGGACGGGTTGCCACCGGGCGAGAATCCGTTCCTGGTCTGCACGTGCTGGCTCATTGAGCAATATGCCCGTTCGGGCAGGCTGGGCGATGCCAAGAAACTGATGGACAAGCTCGTGGGCATCGTCAACGACGTGGGACTCCTGGCCGAGGAATACGACCCGGACGCCGGCCACCTGACCGGGAACTTCCCGCAGGCGCTGAGCCACCTGGGAATGATCCGCGCCGCCGATGCCATCGAGGAAGCAGCCGGGAACAGGGCCGCTCATCCGCGCCACGACTCCCGCGGCTAGCCGCGAATCACGCTGAGCTCCCCTTGAACGTGTGCGATGGGCATGGCAGAATTCTTGCCGTGCCCCAGATGGGCTGAGCCGCAAGGAGGATCAAGCAACAACCGTTCTCGCCGTGCCGTGTGCCGGTGAGATTCTTGCCCACCCTTGCAAGAGCCCACACATATCCGGAGCACAATTTTCATTCTTCGCCATACCCGTTTGTTGGGCCGTGCGTTGCCTGGACCCCTTTTGCGATTCTTCAATCGTGAATCCAGGAGAACACCATGAGCATTTCTTTCAACCACACCATCATTGCCGCCAAGGACCGCCAGGCCTCGGCGCAATTCTTCATCGACATTGCCGAAGCCCACGGCATCCAAAGTTGGGGTCCCTTCACCAACATCGCGCTGGATGACGGAACCATGCTGCAATTTGCCGAACCGCCGTTCGACTTTCCGCCGCAGCACTATGCGTTCCTGGTGGACGACGAGCATTTCGAACGCGTCTATTCGCGCATCACCGAACGCGGCCTGGAGCATTGGGCGGACCCGCAACGCACCAAGCCGGGGGAGACCAATACCGAGCATGGCGGGCGCGGGGTCTACCTGCTTGATCCGGCCGGGCATTACATCGAGTTCATCACCCGGCCTTACCTTTAAGCGCGAACCCCCTTAAACGCGAACTGGGGCGTGCGCCGGACGATTTGCATCATCCGGGGCACGCCCCAGGGGTGGCGGGTCAGGCGGGTTTCTCGGCCACTGAAACCTCCGCTGGCCCCGAAGTCCGGTCCAACGGGTGCTCGATTTCGTCGCGGTACATCTTCCCGGCAAACCACGCCGCGACGCCGACGATGGGCGAGGCGATGCCCGCGATGACGAAGATGGCCCAGATCGGCATGACCGAGGCCAACGGACCGGCCAGTGCCATGGACACCGGCATCAGCGCCAGCGAGACAAAGAAGTCGAGCGAGGAGACCCGGCCGAGCATGTGCGGCGGGACGCGTCGCTGCAGCAGCGTTCCCCAGATGACCTGCCCCAGCCCGCCGGTGATGCCGACAACCACCAGCAAGGCTGCCAGCTGCCACGGGGTTCGGGTCAGTCCGATCAAGGCCAGCGGCAGGGTGCCGAAACCCCAGAACATGATCATGAAGGTGAGATAGCGTTGCGGCAGCGGGAAGGACGCGGTTACCAACGAGCCGACAGCGCTGCCGATCCCGAACGCGGCAAGCATCAAGCCAAAGGTCTTGGCGTCCCCGCCGAGCTGGTCGCCCACGACGAACGGCAGCAGCACCTCAATGGGCCCGATGAAGCTGAGCACCGAAATCACCGCGAAGAGCAGCGTCCACAGCAACCAGGGCGTACCCAGGGTGTAGCTAACTGCCTCGCGCAGGTCGGCCAGCGCGCTGGGGCGTTTCTGGCCGGGTTCCAGGTGTTCGTCGTAGGCCTTGTGGTGGCCCAGGGCATTGAGCACCAGGAACGCGATCAGGTGGCAGGCCGCGATTCCGATGATTGCCATGGGCGGGTTGAACGAGGCCACCAGCACGCCGGCGATGGCCGGGCCGGCCGCCTGCTGCAGCACCGGGCGGAACATTCCCTCCATGCCGTTTGCCGCCAGCAGGTCATCGGCCGGCAGGATCCGGGGCAGCAGCGCCGAATAGGCGGGGAAGAAGAAGGCTGCTCCTGCGCCCTGGATGAATCCGGCAGCTGCCAGATGCCAGAGCTGGATGTTGCCGGTGGTTGCAAGTATTGCCACCCCCGTCATGACCAGCAGCGAGAGTGCCTCGACGGTGATGATGATCTTGCGGCAACTGATGCGGTCGGCGGTGACCCCGCCAACGAGTACGAAGCCCAGCAGGCCCACAGAGGTGGCAGTGGCCACGATGGAGAGTTGCGCGGGTCCGCCGCCGAGGTGCTTGACCTGGTAGACCATGGCCACCGCCCACATGCCGTGGGCGAAGACGCTGATGGCCATGGCGATCAGCAGGACGCGGTAGTCGCGGTGGGCGAAGGGTCGAAGGGCGCGCGGGGCCATGAGGTGGGTCCTGAAGCTGGTGAATTTCCCGGCGCACGGTGGTGCGCTTGATTCAATCATGAATCACCCCATTGGGAGTTGTCAATCAGTGCGAGGGAAACGGTGCATGACAAATAAGTTACCCGCGAGTAGGATTTGGGCCATGCACGTACTCTTCCGCCTCATTGTCCTGTTGGCCACCGCCCGCAAACGGCCCCGCGTCTCGATCTTCGATCCAGTCTCATTGCCCATGCGCGCGAGGGTCACCGACATCGACATTGCCCGGCACATCAACAACGGCATGTACTTTTCCCTCTTTGACCTCGGGCGTTTCGAATTGATGGTGCGCTCCGGAACCTGGGATGTGATGCGAAGGAACAAATGGACGCCCGTGGTCCAAGCCGAAACCATCACCTTCCGCAAATCCGTGGTCTTCAACCAAAAATTCACCCAGGAAACCAGGATCCTTGGATTCGACGAACGCTGCATCTACTTTGAGCAACGCATGGTTGTCGACGGTGAAATCTATGCCCAGGCCACCATTGCCACCAGGTTGCTTTCCCCGAAGGGCCCTGTGAGCAATGAAGAAATCATCGCGGCCGTGGGAGAAGCCGTTCCCGTCGATTTGGTGCTGCCGGAATGGATCGAATCGTGGCGCGAAAACACCGCTTTGCCAGGCTCCCGCCGGCCCGCACCGCACCAATGGGTCTAGGCGCCCTGCTGTGAGGCGAACGCCTCGGCAACCTCGACGATTTCCCGGGCGTGCAGCGCCTTGATGAACGCGACGGGAGTCTGGTTATTGAGTTCGGGATGCGTCGAGCGAAGCCACGTGAGTGCCGTGGCGTTGTCAGGGATCGACTCCACCGTCATCCAGACCCGGTAGCCAAGCCGCAGCCGCTGTTCCTCGAGGGCATCGGGTCCAGTTCCCTCGGGATGCGCCCAGCGATGCGGCGCCGTTCCGTCCTTGGTTCCGGCCATTGCCTGGACCACCGGTGAACCGACAGCAACGATGAGCTGGGAAACGATGCCGTGGATGTCGGCTTGCGTAGATTCCACGTAGATAGCGCTGTGGCCCAAGGTTTTCATAAGTCCAGCATCCACCCGCGGGGAGCGAAAAACCATGACTGTCCGGTGGGTGCCCAGCGCCGGCCGGTGCCATGCCTACTCGATGTTATGCAATGAAACCATGGCCAGCCAGATCACTGCGGTGATGCCCACAGCGTAGAAAATTATCATGCCGAGTATCTCGCCGTTCACGTTGCCATGCTCCTTGCTTCCGGGATGAAGCCCGGCCAACGGCCAACGCTTTCCTTCCGAACCAGTCAGCCATGCCCGACAGGGTATGTCTAGGCTGTTGGTGCAATCCTCATGACTTCCATACGCAAACACCGTTAATCAATACGCCGATCACCAAATGCACCCTCGGGGCAGTTGCTCAGAGCAGCGTGGCGAACCGTTCGGCCGCCGCGGTGGCACCGGCGACAATGATCTGATCCTCCGCGTTCAGCACTGTCTGCGGGGTTGCATAGTCCCATTCCCCGCTTTGGCGCTTGACCGCGACGACCGTGACATGGTGCTTGTTCCTGATCCCGGTGGCACTGAGCGGCTGGTTCTGTGCTTCCCGTGGCGGCCGGGTCTTGACCATCGCAAAACCGTCCTCGAACTCGACGTAGTCAAGCATGGCGCCGCGAACCAGGTGGGCGACCCTGCGTCCCATGTCCTGTTCGGGGTGGATGACGTGCTTAACGCCCAGCTGGTCAAGGATCTGCCCGTGCGCGGTGCTCACCGCCTTGGCCCAAATCTCGGGGATATTGAAGCGCAGCAGGGCGGAAGTGGTCAGGATGCTTGCCTCGAGGTCGCTGCCGATGCCCACCACAGCCCTGTCGAACTCGTGCACCGAGAGCTGGCGCAGCACCTCCTCCTTGGTGGAGTCGGCGCGCACTACGTGGGTGAGCAGGCCGTTGAATGACTGGACAACATCCGCGTCGGCGTCGATGCCCAGCACTTCGGTACCGGACGCCGCGAGCTCCAGGGCCAGCGAGCCGCCGAAGCGGCCCAGGCCAATGACGACCACCGAGTTGGCCTCGGCAATGCGTTCAAGGGATTTGGAGGAGAACAGCGGGTGCTTAGCCAATGAGTGGCCTCTCTTTCGGGAATTCGTACATCATGGGACGTGAGCGCAGGGCCAGAGCCGAGGCCAGGGTGACCGGGCCCAGACGGCCCACGAACATCAAGAACACCAGCAGGAGTTGCCCTGCAGGTGGCAGCGAAGCAGTGATGCCAGTGGACAGGCCGACGGTTGCAAAGGCGGAGATCGTTTCAAAAAGCAGCTTGTCGAAACCGATGTCGGTGATCAGCATCAGGGTCATGGTGGACCCGATGACCAGTGCTACGGCCAGCAGCACGATCGTGATGGCCTGGCGGTGGATCGAACGGGGGAGCCGCTTGCCAAAGACATTCACTGCGGTGCCGCCCTGGATTTCGGTGAGCAGGATGAAGAACAGGACAGCAAAGGTGGTGATTTTCAGGCCGCCGGCGGTTCCTGCTGGGCCGCCACCGATGAACATGAGGATGTCCATGCCCAGCCACGTGGCCGGATCCATCTGGCCGAAGTCCAGGGAGTTGAAGCCGGCGGTGCGGGTCATGACGGATTGGAAGAATCCGGCCAGTACTTTATCCGCGGTGGACAGGGCGCCAAGGGTCTTGGGGTTGTTCCATTCCACGGCGGAGATGAAGAGGGTACCGGCGGCGAGCAGGATTGCCGTTCCGCTGAGCACCAGCCTGGTATTCATCGACCAGTGCAGTGGTTTTCGGTACTGGCGGCCGAGCTCGAAAAGCACTGGGAACCCGAGGCCGCCGATGATGATGGCCCCGGCGATCGGAAGACAAATCCACGGGTCACCCACGAATCCCATGAGGTTGTCGCTGAAGAGTGCGAAACCCGCGTTGTTGAATGCCGAGATCGAGTGGAATACGCCCATCCATATGGCTTCCCCGAAGGAATGTCCGTAGCCGATGCCAAAGCGCAGGGATAAGGCAACCGCAACTGCCAGCTCAACGGCAACTGTCATCCGCAGCACGCCCAGCAACACGGATTTCACATCCCCGAAGCCAGTGCTTTTGGTTTCCGCGGCGGTCTGGATCCGTGATTTGAGACCCAGTTTTCTTGCCATGATCACGCCCAGAAGCGAGGCGAAGGACATGATGCCGAAGCCGCCGAGTTGGATCATGATCAGGATCGATACCTGACCGAACGTTGTCCAGTAGGCGGCCGTGTCAACCACTGCCAATCCGGTGACGCATACCGCCGAGGTTGCCGTGAACAGGGCTTCCAGGAAGCCTGCACCGCCGGGTCCCACCTTGGAAATAGGCAGCATGAGGACCAGCGTTCCCGCAAGGATCGCGGTGCCGAATCCCAGGGCGATGGCTTGGGCCGGATGCCGGGGCATGACGGCCCGGACCAGGTGCCTGGGGAAAATTGGACGAGGACGCATGAGTTACAGAATAAGCGTTGGCGGCCGAATCGCCGCTTAGCTGCGGGAATGCTCCTTGGCGTTGCGGACCCGCGGTTGCTGCCCCGCTGCGGCGGGAGCCGGAACTGGTCATGGCTGGCGCGGAAACGCGGAGCCGGGATCGACCCTAAATGAGCTAGTCCCAAGCGCTGGTGGAGAGTGCTAAGTCTCGTACGTAAACCCAAAACTGAGCACACTCTGCGTCCCACTGACCGACCGCGTCCTACCGAAGTTGGGAAACGGCCGGTCGAGCAAGCTCGGCCGAAAGGCCGTCCTGAGCAATGCCGAGCTGCTGTGCCTGGTGGTCGCCCAGCACCTGCTGCACGGGCATTCTTCGAAAAATCCCGTTGGGTCCGCTACACACGTACCCACCTGAGCGGGCTATTCCCGGGATCCCGCAACTATCCGGCTACAACAAGCGGGTCACGGCCGCGGGAACGCTGATCAGCCCGGTGAACACCGCGCGGGCCAAGGACACCGAATCCCGGCAGGAGGTCCTCCGGGCGCTGGATTTCACACCCGTCCCGTGCGGCACCAGCCGCGAAACGGTCAATCGCTTCGACCTGGCCGGGGATGCCGGCTACGGTTCCTGCCCCCCACACTCCCGCTACTTCTGGGGCTGTCGCCTGTATCTGATCAGCACACCAGACGGGACGCGGGTGATCTAGGGCCTGGCCAACCCGAAACTCGGGGACCTCGAAGTCACCGAATCCCTGTTGCGCCACGACCACCACTTGATCCGCGACAATCATGTCATCCTCGCCGGCCGTCATTTCGAACGGTTCATCACCGAAGGCGTCGGAGCACACCTGGTGCGACCGGAGCGCAAGGACGAACAGCCCAGGTTCGGGGAATTCGGCGGCATCCGCCAATGGATCGAGTCCATCTTCGAAACCCTCAGTGGCCACCTCGGCCTCGAACACCACGGCGCATGGACTCTCGAAGGACTCTTATGCGCGCGTGGCTTCAAAGCTGTTGACCCTCGTGGAGGGAAGCTGGCCCAACTGGAAAACCAACGAACCGCGAAAATGCTCCCTGACCACCTACGACCACTGAAATGATTAGGACATGATCATCTAGTCACCCGGCCGTGTGGCGAACGCCTCGGCAACCTCGACGATTTCCCGGGCGTGCAGCGCCTTGATGAACGCGACGGGAGTCTGGTTATTGAGTTCGGGATGCGTCGAACACCGCCGCGACAGTGCCGCGACAGTGCCGCGGCGGTGTCAGCGAGCGACTCCACCGCCATCCGGACCCGGTAGCCAAGCCGCAGCCGCTGTTCCTCGAGGGCATCGGGTCCCGTGCCTTCCGGATGGGCCCAGCGGTGCGGCGCCGTCCCGTCCTTGGTTCCGGCCATTGCCTGGACCACCAGTGAACCGACAGCAACCCTGAGCCGGGAAACGATGTCGTGGATATCGCCCTGCCTTGGTTCCACGTAGATAGCCCTGTGGCCCACGGGTTTCACGCCTCAAGCTTCCCGCGGGACGTAGTGAAAATCCATGGAAGAAAGCTGCCACCTTAAACCCCTTGCAGGGCTCGGCTGTTACCATCGAAACATGGGTACGCTTTTTAGCTAATACGGAACGCCGCGTCGAGTTCTCTCCGCGGCGGGTTCCAAGCGGTTGGCTCGCGCACGCGGGCTGACCGACGGTCCATTCCCCGTATTTCTTGCCGGTGCCGCCGCAGGCGCCGCCCATGCCGTCGTCCCCGAAACCCCGGTGCACGGCGGAGAAAGTGGTTTCCCATGACCCGTGAATCTACAACCCCGCATACTCCCCGCCACATCTGCCAGCTGCGCGCGGGCACCGTCAGGTTTGGCGACAAACTGGTGCTCAACGACGTCGACCTGGTCATCGGCCGCACCGAACGAGTGGCCCTGATCGGCGAAAACGGAGCCGGAAAATCGACCCTTCTCGGTGCCCTGGCCGGATCCGTGGAACTGGCCGATGGTCTGCTGCTGCGCGAACCCGCGGCTTCCTTGGCCCTTGCCGAACAGCGGCCACGTTTTCCGGCGGGCGCCACGGTGGCCGCGGCCCTGGATCTGCTGCTGGCGCCATTGCGGGGACTTGAGGCCCGGATGCAGGCAACCTCCGCGCTACTGGCCAGGGCCCCGGAATCCGGGCATCCTGTGCTGCTGAAACAACTCGCCGAGCTCACCGAGGAATTTGAGCGGCGCGACGGATACCGTCTCGAGACCAGGATCGATGCCGCACTGGACCAGCTGGGACTGCGCGGGCTGGATCGGCAGCGGCAGGTATCGGGGCTTTCCGGGGGAGAACGTGCGCGACTGGCTCTGGCCGCAGCCTTGTCCGCTGAGCCCGATCTGCTGCTACTTGATGAACCCACCAACGACCTGGACGAGGCCGGACTGACCTGGCTGGAGGAACGCCTCGCTGATCATCGCGGTGCCTTGGTCACGGTCAGCCATGACCGGAGGTTCCTGCAACGCTTCGCCACGGACATCGTGAACCTGCAGGGCGGGCGGTTGCGCCGCTACGGCAACGGGTATGCGGGCTACCTCGGTTCCATGGCCGCCGAACGCCAACGCTTGCTGGCCGAACGCGAGGCTTGGGAACGTGAACTGGAACGCAACCGCCAGCTGGTGGCGGCAAACGCCTTCAGGCTCGGCCAGATTCCCCGCAAGATGGACAAGGCCGGCTTTGGCCACGGCGCCTTTAGGCTGCGCGGGCGTGACCACGGGGCGATGGCACGCATCCGGATGGCCAAGGAACGCATGGCCCGGCTGCAGGAGAGCCCGGCACCGCGCCCCGCCGATCCACTGCGTTTCACCCACGCATTTACCGCTCCCGCCGCGGACCTGGATACCGCAACGCCGCTGGTGCGCGTCCTGGACGCCGTACTGGATCCACGGTTCGGGCCCGCGTTGCGCGTGCCGGAGTTGGAGATCCACCCGGGGGAACGGTTGCTGGTCTCGGGGCCCAACGGGTCCGGGAAAACCACGCTGCTGCGCCTGCTGGCCGGCGAGCTCACGCCGCAATCGGGGGTGTTCTGGCGCGTGCCTAAGCTCCGGGTGGCCCACCTGCGCCAGGACTTGGGTTCAGCTGCACCGCAGGGACTGCTCTCGGCCTTTGCCAGGGCCACCAACAACTATCGCGACGATGCCATCGAGATCCTCCTGCGCCTGGGGCTGTTCCGGCCCGAGGATCTGCTGCGCCCCCTGACCGTCCTGTCCGTGGGTCAGCTCCGGCGTTTTGAATTGGCGGTTGCCCTCAGCGTGCCATCGGACATGCTGCTGCTGGATGAGCCAACC
This sequence comes from Paeniglutamicibacter antarcticus, assembly GCF_900010755.1. Classification (GTDB taxonomy): domain Bacteria; phylum Actinomycetota; class Actinomycetes; order Actinomycetales; family Micrococcaceae; genus Paeniglutamicibacter; species Paeniglutamicibacter antarcticus_B. Next base: position 139,503 of record NZ_CZJT01000082.1, read on the forward strand.
AACCACCTGGCTCCGGACCTCGTCGAGGAACTCGAGGATGCGCTGGAGGACTATCCGGGTGCCGTGGTGACGGTGACCCATGACCGGGTGTGGCGCCATCGATTCGCGCAGGGGCCGGTGCGCCGGTTGCGGGTTCTGCCCGGGGGAGAGCTCGTGAATGACTAGCGGATATCCGCCATCCTGGCGAGCTGTTCGCGGATCCCGTCGAAGTGGCTGCTGAGCAGGTCGCTGGCCAGAGCCTTGTCCCCGGCCCGGACTGCCTCGAGCAGCTCACGGTGCGAGTGTGCGGTCTCGGCCAGGTGCGAGCGCGAGCTGTCGGCGGTGTCCATGCTTTGGTGGATGCTGCGATAGACATCCCAGAAGACGCCGAGCAGGTTGCTGAGCAATTCGTTGTTCAGCGGTTCGAAGAGCGTGCGGTGGAAATTCTTGTCGGCTTCCACGAAGTTCTGGCCGTTTGCGGCGAGGGACTCCATGGTGGCGACGGTGGCCTCGAGTGTTGCCAGCTGCTCCGGGGTGATGGCGGCAATGGCCGCCCCGACCAGCCCGGATTCCAACGCCTGGCGGACATCGACCAGCTCGTTGGCCTCGTGTCCCTTGTGGCGCAGCGACATCTGTCCGCGGAAGGTCAGTGAATCGGAGAGGGCCAGGAGGTTCTCCGCGGCCACGAACATGCCAAAACCATGCCTGATTTCCACCACGCCGAGTGCCTGAAGCACCTTGATGGCCTCGCGCAGCGTGTTGCGGCCGACGCCCAGTTCTGCGGAAAGCTCCTGCTCGGTGGGCAATGCGTCGCCGGGGAGCAATCCGCGATCCAAGATGAGGTCGGTGATATCGGCGGTGAGTGCGCGCAGGCGTGCATGGGCATCGAGACGTGGTGCTCGCGTGATGGTCATGTGTGCTGATACCTCCTAGTCGTGCAGGGGATGGCCCCTGATGTCAATCATGGTCCATGGCGGACCAATATTAGTGACCCAGTTGACTATGGGTCGTGATGCCGCTTACAGTCTAACTCACAGCATAGGACATCCTACGTCCGACTTTCTCAGTCTTGGATTTGAAAGAGGTTTGTTATGACCCTGAAGGACCTGGCCGCTAAGCCCCGCGGCCGCCGCGAATTTCTCAAGATGACCGGCATGCTCGGTGCCGCCGCGGCCTTCTCGGCCACGGTAGCCGCATGCTCCAGCCCCGGCACGGGAGCAGCCAGCAGCGCCGCTGGCGGTGCCACCCACCTGGAAGCCGGAATCTCGTACGCCCTGTCAACCGGATTCGATCCGATGACCTCCTCGGGTGCGACCCCGTTCGCAGCCAACATGCACATCTTCGAGGGCCTGGTTGACCTGCACCCGGCAACCCGCGAACGCTACCTGGCCCTCGCCGCGGCCGAGCCGACCCAGGTCAACGACACCACCTGGGAAATCAAGCTTCGCTCGGGCGCCAAGTTCCACAACGGCGATGCGGTCACCGTGGACGATGTCGTCTACTCCTTCGAACGCGTGCTTGACACCAAGAACGCCTCGCTGTTCGCCCAGTTCGTGCCGTTCATCAAGACCGTTGCGGCCAAGGGCACGGACACCATCGTCTTCACCCTGAACTACGCCTTCCCGCTCTTCCCAACCCGCATCTCGGTGGTCAAGGTGGTCCCGAAGAAGCTGGCCTCCGCCGACCAGAAGGCCTTCGACGCCGCCCCTGTCGGTTCCGGCCCGTACAAGCTGATCTCCGCCACCAAGGACGACAAGATCGTCTTCGAAAAGTTCGCGGACTACAACGGCACCCACACCGCCAAGGCCGACAAGATGACCTGGTACCTGCTCTCCGATGCAGCCGCCCGTGTCACTGCCGCCGAATCCGGCCGCGTCTCGGCCATCGAGGACGTCCCGTACCTGGACGTGGACCGCCTGAAGTCCAAGATGAACGTCGAATCGGTGCAGTCCTTCGGCCTGCTCTTCCTGATGTTCAACTGCGAATCAGGCCCGTTCGCCGACAAGCGCGTGCGCCAGGCATTCCACTACGCCACGGACACGCAGACAATCATCGACCGCGCACTGCTGGGCAACGCCAAGCCAGCGACCTCCTACGTGCAGGAAACCCACCCGCAGTACGTCAAGGCAGCAACCGTCTACGGCTACGACCAGGCACGCGCCGAGACCCTGCTCAAGGAAGCCGGCGTCACCAACCTCGAAATCGAGTTGCTGACCACGGACACCTCATGGGTCAAGGACATTGCGCCGCTGCTGCTCGAATCCTGGAACAAGCTCCCGGGCGTCAAGGTCACCATGCAGAACCTGCAGTCCGGTGCCTTGTACACCGAGCGCGTCGACACCGGAAAGTTCACCATCGTGGCCGCCCCGGGTGACCCCTCGGTCTTCGGCAACGACCTTGACCTGCTGCTGAGCTGGTGGTTCCGCGGCGATGTGTGGCCGACCAACCGCTTCCGCTGGTCCAAGTCCGCCGAGTACAAGTCACTGCAGGGCATGCTTGACGCCGCGGTGAAGGCCAAGGACGAGGCAGGCGCCGTTGCTGCCTGGACGCAGGCCATCGACCTCATCTCCGACGAGGTCCCGCTGTACCCGGTGCTGCACCGCCAGCTTCCCACCGCATGGAACGAAGCCAAGCTCGAGGGCTTCAAGCCGCTGCCGACCACCGGCATCTCCTTTGTCGGCGTGACCCCCAAGGCCTAGCCGACGACTTGCGGTTGCGCCGCGGATACTTCCCCTCCGCGGCGCAACCGCCCCCCCTGCTTGACGCCACCGCGCGGTGGCACCCATCCCGCGCCCCCCTGCCAACTCATCGCCTACCCATCGGAGTACTTGCGTGGGAACCCTCCTACGGCTGCTGCTACGCCGCCTCGCCGCACTGCCCGTGATGATCCTGGGAGTTACCTTCCTGGTCTTCATCATCCTCAAACTTGCCCCCGGCGACGAAGCCACCTCCGCGCTGGGCGAAGGCGCTTCCGAAGCGGCGAAGGACGCATACCGCGCCGAGCGCGGGCTCGACAAGCCGCTGATCATCCAATACTTCGCGTTCCTGGGCAGGCTGATCCGGCTGGACTTCGGCATGACCACGCCGCCGGAGCAGTCGGTCAGCGCCATGATCTCCAACGCCTTCCCGCTGACCCTGCAGCTGACCTTCTACGGCGTGCTGATCGCCGTGGTCATCTCCCTGATCTTCGGCGTGCTCGGCGCCCTGTACCGCGACAAGCTGCCCGACCAGCTGGTGCGCATCTTCTCCATCGCGGCCGTGGCAACCCCGTCCTTCTGGCTCGGCATCCTGCTCATCCAGTGGCTGGCGCTGGGAGCGAACCCGCTCTTCCCCTCCGGTGGCGCGGCTCCCGAGGGATCGGGCCTCGGCGGCTGGCTGGCCCACATGACGCTTCCCGCCCTCGCGCTGGCCATCCCGGTCTCCGCCTCGCTGATCCGCGTGGTGCGCACCTCGATGGTCGAGGAACTGGACAAGGACTACGTCCGCACCGCCATCGGCAACGGCGTCCCTCGCGCCGAGGTGCTCACCCGCAATGTGCTGCGCAACGCGTTGGTCACCCCGGTCACCGTGCTGGGCCTGCGCATCGGCTACCTGCTCGGCGGCGCCGTCGTCATCGAAATGATCTTCTCGCTGCCCGGCATGGGCCAGCTGATCATGAACGGCATCACCAACTCCGACGTCAACCTGGTCCAGGGCGTGGTGCTCACCATCGCGGTCACCTTCGTACTCGTGAACATCGTGGTTGACCTGCTTTACCTGCTCATCAACCCGCGCATCAGGACGGTGTAACCCTCATGACCCTGCTCGCTCCCCGCAACGGACTTGTCACACGCCTCAGCACCGGAGGCTCGCGCTTCAGGGCGCTGCCGCTGGGCTCCAAGATTTCCCTGGCCTTCCTGGTGCTGATCTCCCTGGCCGCGATCCTGGCACCAGTGCTGGCCCCGCACGACCCGCTGGCCTCGGGCATCCCCGCCCAGGCACCGAGTGGCGATCACCCCTTCGGCACCGACAGGCTGGGCCGCGACATCTTCTCGCGCCTGCTCTTCGGCGCCCAGTCCTCGCTGCTGATCGGCATCGGCTCGGTGGTCCTGGCCTTGGTGGTCGGCGGCCTGCTCGGCGCACTTGCCGCAACCAGCGCCAAATGGGCGAATGAAACCATCATGCGCATCATGGACATGCTCATGGCCTTCCCGGGCATCGCGCTTGCAGCGGCACTGCTGGCCTCGCTGGGCAATTCGCTGCCGGTGATCATCGTCGCCATCGCGGTTATCTACGTCCCGCAGATCGCCCGCGTGGTCCGCGCCAACGTGCTGGCCCAATGGGGCGAGGACTACGTCCGCGCCGAACGCGTCATCGGCGCCGGCCGCTTCTACATCCTCGGCACCCACGTGCTGCGCAACTGCGCCGCCCCGGTGCTGGTGTTCGCCACCATCATGGTCGCCGACGCCATCATCCTGGAGGCCTCGCTGTCCTTCCTGGGCGCCGGCATCCAGGACCCGGCCCCGAGCTGGGGCAACGTGATCGCCTACGGACGCACCCTGGTGCTCAACGGCGCCTGGTGGGCCACCACCTTCGCCGGCCTCACGATCCTGCTCACGGTGCTGGCACTGAACATCCTGGCAGAGGGCATGACCGACGCACTGGTGAACCCCAAGTCCACCCGCAAATCGGCCTCCAGCAAGGAAACTGCAGCAGCCAAGGCCGCCAAGCCGGCCGTGGACACCGCTGCGCTGGATCGCCTGCACGGCGAACTCGCCCTGCTGGCCCAGACCGAGCACCGCCGCACCGACCGGTTGGTGCTGGACACCGCCCAGGACGGACCCAAGCTGATCCTGGAGGTCAAGAACCTCTCGATCGCGTTCCCGGCCCGTTTCGGGGACACCCGGATCGTTGACAACGTCTCCTTCACGGTGCGCGAGGGCGAAACCATGGCCCTGGTCGGGGAGTCCGGCTGCGGCAAGTCGATCACCTCGCTGGCGATCATGGGACTGCTCCCGGACACCGCCCGCGTCACCGGTTCCATCACCTTCGAGGGCAAGGAACTGCTGCCCGCAGGACCCGACGGGACCGCCCTGGCCGGCGACGACAAGGTCTACAAGGGCCTGCGCGGGGAACAGATCGCCATGGTCTACCAGGACGCGCTGTCCTCGCTGAACCCCTCGATGCTGGTGGGCGACCAGCTGCGCCAGCTGACCAAACGCGGCGGACGCACCAGCCCCGAAGAACTGCTGCGCCTGGTCAAGCTCGATCCGGTGCGCACGCTGCGCTCCTACCCGCACGAGCTCTCCGGCGGACAGCGCCAGCGCGTGCTGATCGCCATGGCGCTGAGCCGTTCCCCGAAGCTCGTGGTGTGCGACGAACCCACCACCGCGCTGGATGTCACGGTCCAGAAGCAGGTAGTTGACCTGCTCAACGAGCTGCGCGAGCAGCTGGGCTTCGCGATGGTGTTCGTCAGCCACGACCTGGCCCTGGTGGCCTCGCTGGCCCACCGGGTCACCGTCATGTACGCGGGCCAGGTCGTCGAATCCGGCCCGGTCTCGGCGGTGCTCGCATCCCCGGCGCACGAATACACCCAGGGCCTGCTCGGCGCGGTGCTCTCGATCGAATCCGGCGCCACCCGCCTGCACCAGATCCCCGGCACCGTTCCCTCGCCCTATTCGTTCGCCGACGGCGACCGCTTTGCCGAACGATCCCAGCGCCCCGACGCCAACCCGGACCTCCCCACCGACTTCGTGTTGGCAGGGAAACACCCGGAGCACTTCTGGGCCAGCCACGAAACAGTGTCCCAGGGAGGCCACCGATGAGCACCGAGACCCCAACCCCCGTCGTCGAACTGCGCGATATCCACGTGCACCACAAGGCACGCGGCGGCAAGCTCTTCTCCCCGAACATCGTGCGCGCCGTCAACGGGGTCGACTTCTCGGTCTCGCGCGGCGAAACCGTGGGCATCGTCGGCGAATCCGGCTGCGGCAAGTCCACGTTGGCCTCCGTGCTGGTGGGCCTGCAGGAACCCACCAGCGGCCAGGTGCTCTTCCGCGGCAAGGACGCTTCCAAGCGCAACGCCGCGGGCCGCAAGGAATTCGGCCGCTCCGTGGCCGTGGTCTTCCAGGACCCGTCCACGGCGCTGAACCCGCGCATGACCATCCACGACATCCTCACGGATCCATTGAAGATCCACGGCATCGGCAGCGCCGCCTCGCGCAGCGCCAAGGTCGGGGAACTGCTCTCGGTGGTGGGCCTGCCGGCCTCCGCCGCCACGGCCACCCCCGGGCAGGTCTCCGGCGGCCAGCGCCAGCGCGTGGCCATCGCCCGCGCCCTGGCCCTGGATCCTGATGTGATCGTCGCCGACGAACCCACCAGCGCACTGGATGTCTCGGTGCGCGCCCAGGTGCTGAACCTGCTCACCGACCTGAAGACGACGCTGAACCTCGGCATGGTCTTCATCTCCCACGACATCCAGACCGTGCGTTACATCTCGGACCGCATCTGCGTGATGAATGCGGGAAAGATCGTCGAGCAGGGTAGCGCCGAGCAGGTCTTCGACAATCCCTCGGACCCCTACACGCGGACCCTGCTGGGCGCCGCGCCCACACTGCTGCAGCTCTAGCAATCACAGACCCGGCGGGCGGGACGCGCACGGCACCACACATCCGTGCCCTTCCCGCCCGCCACCCCCCATCAAGCAACACCCCCTTAGAAGAAAGTATTTCTCGTGGCCTTCGCAAACAACCCCAAGTACTCCGGCGTCATCCCCCCGGTCGTGACCCCGCGCACCGCGGATGGAGCCATTGACGTTCCTGGCCTGCAGGCAATCATCGAACACCTGATCGCCGGCGGCGTCTCCGGTCTGTTCGTGCTCGGTTCCTCGGGCGAGGTCCCGTACCTGACCAACGCCGAGCGCGCCCTGGTGGTCACCACCATCCGCGAGGCCAACGCCGGTCGCGTCCCGCTGATCGTGGGCGCCAACGAGCAGACCACCGCCCGCGTCATCGAGGAAGGCCGTGCGATGATCGAGCTCGGCGCCGACGCCCTGGTGGTCACCACCCCGTACTACGCACTGTCCAACGCCGCCGAGGTCGAGGCCCACTTCCGCGCCGTCCACGCCGCGCTGCAGATCGACATCTTCGCCTACGACGTGCCGGTGCGCACCCACGTGAAGCTGTCGGTGGCCACCGCCGTGGCGCTGGCCAAGGACGGGGTGATCGTCGGCGTGAAGGATTCCTCCGGCGACGACGTCTCCTTCCGCCAGCTGCTGCTGGCCACCCGCGACATCGAAGGCTTCTCGGTCTTCACCGGCCACGAGGTCGTCGTCGACGGTGCCATGCTCGGCGGCGCGCACGGCGTGGTCCCGGGCCTGGGCAACGTGGATCCGGCCGGCTACCGCCGCCTGTTCGACGCCGCCGTTGCCGGCGACTTCGCCACCGCAGCCAAGGAGCAGGACCGCCTGACCGAGGTCTTCGAGATCGTCTACACCCCGGACTCCTCCCGCGTGTCCGGCGGTGCCGCCGGCCTGGGCGCCTTCAAGACCGCGCTGGTGCAGATGGGAATCATCGGCAACAACAAGATGAGCATCCCGATGGAGGACCTGGACGCCGCCGAGGCTTCGGCGATCGCCGGTATCCTGACCCGCACCGGACTGCTCTAAGCCCCGATGGATCAAGCAACAGCACAGATGCGCCCCGAGGAATCGGGGCGCATTGCCGCGTTCGGCATCGATCTGGGCGGCACCAAGATTGCCGCCGGCCTGATTGCCGCCGACGGCACGGTCCTGGCCTCCGCCTCCGCCCCCACCCCTGCCACGCAGGGCGCGCAGGCGGTGCTCGACGCCGTCGCGGCCCTGGTCACCGAACTTTCGGCGGCTCCCGCCGCCAAGGATCTGGACATCGCGGGCCTGGGCCTGGGCGCGGCCGGGGTCATTGACGCGGGCACCGCGCGCGTGCTTTCGGCCACCGATACCATCCTTCACTGGGCGGGAACCGACCTGGCCGCCGAGCTGCTGGCCCGCACAGGGCTACAGGTCCGCGCGGTCAACGACGTGCACGCCCACGGGCTCGGCGAGGCCTGGCGCGGGGCCGCGGCCGGCAGTGCGAATGCGCTGCTGCTCGCCGTGGGAACCGGCATTGGCGGATCCCACCTGCTGGCCGGCATCCCGCAAACCGGGGCGCACCACGTCGGCGGCCACATGGGGCACTTCGCCTCGCCGCTGGCCAGCGGCGTGCGTTGCTCCTGCGGACGCAGCGGACACCTTGAAGCCATCGCCGCAGGACCTGCAATCCACCGCAACTACCTGTGCCTGGGCGGGGACGCCGCGGTGGCCGACACGCGCGAACTTACAGCCCGCGCCTATGCAGGGGACCAGCTGGCACGCCAGGCCCTGCGCACCGGGGCCCTGGCCGTGGGCATCGCCGCCGGCTCGCTGGCCAACATCCTTGACCCCGAGCTGATAGTGCTCTCCGGTGGCATGATTGGCGCCGGGAGCCTCTGGTGGGACGCGGTGCGCGAAGGATTCGCCACCGAGGCCATCGAGCCGCTGCAGCACCTTGAATTGCTCCCCGCGACGTTGGGCAACAACGCCGCGATCATCGGCGCCGCCGGGTTGTACCTGGCCGCGGAACCAAAGGACCGAGAATGCTCTTGACCCCAAGTGAACTCCAGGCCCTGCGCGGCAAGCTGATCGTCTCAGCCCAGGCCTACCCGGGCGAACCCATGCGCACACCCAGCACCATGGCGCAGGTGGCAGCCTCGGCGGTGATCGGCGGCGCCGCCGCGGTGCGCGTGCAGGGCCTTGCCGACGTGCAATTCACCCGCAGTGCCGTGGAAGTCCCGGTGATCGGGCTGTGGAAGGACGGGCACGACGGGGTCTTCATCACCCCCACCGCGCGCCACGCGCTGGCGGTGGCCAACGCCGGGGCGCACATCGTCGCCATCGACGGCACCCGGCGCGAACGCCCCGACGGGTTGACGCTCAAGGCGACCATCGACATGGTCCACGAACAATCCCACGCGCTGGTCATGGCCGACTGCGGTTCGCTGGCGGATGCGCTGAACGCGGCGGAGGCCGGGGCGGACCTGATCGGAACCACGCTGGCCGGCTACACCGGGGAACGCGAAAAAACCGCGGGACCCGACCTTGACCTGCTGGCGGCGATCGCCATGGCGGGGCTCGGCATCCCGCTGATCGCCGAGGGCCGCATCCACACCCCCGCCCAGGCGCGGGCTGCCCTGGACATGGGGGCGTTTGCCGTGGTTGTGGGCACCGCCATCACCCACCCTGCCTCCATCACCGGCTGGTTCGACGCCGCCATGCGCGCCTAGCATCCACATCCCGGCCGGGACTCGCCAGGCAACGCGGTTCATATACGCGGAGCCGTGCCGGATGGTCAAATGGATTCATGAGCGAACCATTGCCGGCACTGGCCATCACTGGATCCACCGGAGTGCTGGGCGGCGCGCTGGCCGCCGGGCTGGCCCAGGCCGGAATCCCGCAGCGGCTGCTGGTCCGCACCCCGGCCAAGGCCCCGCAGCTGCCCGGCGCCCGCGTCGTCCGGGCGGCCTACCAGGACACCGCCGAGACCCGTGCCGCGCTGGCCGGGGTCCGCACGCTGTTCATGGTCTCCGCCTCCGAAAGCGAGGACCGGACGGCCAGCCACCGCGCGTTCATCGACGCCGCAGCGGCCGCCGGGGTCCGGCAGGTGGTGTACACCTCGTTCATTGCCGCGGCACCGGATGCGGTGTTCACCCTGGCCCGGGAGCACCATGCCACCGAGGAACACCTCAAGGCCTCCGGGATGGGTTGGACAGTCCTGCGGGACAACTTCTACGCGGACTTCATGGGCGCGATGGTCGGGGACGACGGCGTCATCCGAGGCCCGGCGGGCGCGGGTCGCTGCTCCATCGTGGCGCGGGCCGACGTGGTCCGCACGGCGGCCGCCATCCTGCGTGAACCGGAGCTCCACCTGGGCCGCAGCTACCAGCTGACCGGCCCGCAGGCGCTTTCGATGCCGGAGGTCGCCGCGATCCTCACCGAGGAAACGGGGTCCGCGGTGCGGTTCGTCGACGAGTCCCTCGAGCAGGCCCATGCCTCGCGGGCCGGATACGGTGCCCCCGCCTGGCAGCTTGATGCCTGGGTCTCCACCTACACGGCCATCGCCTCCGGGGCGCTGGAGCCCGTCAACGATGACATCGAGCGCATCACCGGCAAACCCCCGATGCGGCTTGCCGACCTCCTGCGCTCCCGGGCCGGCTGAGCGGCACGCGAGCCGGCGTGCCGTGCGGTGAAAGCCGATCCTGTCCGCTGGGGGATACGCTTTGACCGCTTGGCAACAATGGACGTTGTTAGCGTGGGACCATGCAGTTCTGCGAACCAGCGCGCGTAGTTGACGCGCAATACCTCACGCCCCACATGATCCGCATCCGCCTGGAAATCCTCGGCGACTGGCGATGGCCCACCCACGGGATCGGGGATGAGAAAATTGACCTCGCCTTTCCGCGGGAGGACGAAACCGTCGCCGAGTTCGGGTACTTCAACCGCGAGGAGTACGGCTCCGGGCCCTGTCTGGATGAACCCCCGTGGCGGCACTACACGGTGCGCAACGTGCATGCCGGCGGATCCCGGCTTGATATCGACTTCGTGGTGCACCCGGGAGGATTCGCTTCCGAATGGGCGGTGCGCGCGCAACCCGGGCACGTGCTGGGGGTGTTCACCACCAACGGGTCGCGTTCCTACTACGCCCCGCCGTCCCGAACCCGGCGGCAGTTGCTGGTGGCCGATGCCACGGGCCTGCCAGGTCTCGGACGCATCATCGAGGGGCTGGAACCGGGCGCCGCGGCCACCGCGTTCGTCGAAGTGCCGTCACAGCAAGACGTGCAACGGTTCGAGACCGCTGCGGATGTCACCTTCAGCTGGCTCATCGGCACCGGACTCGGGCGATCCCACAGTGCACTGCCCGGGGCAGTCGAGGCCTGGGCAGCACCGGATGACCTCGACTATGCCTGGGTGGCCTGCGAGGCGGCCGCGAGTCGCCGGATCCGCCGCCACTTGCGCGCCGGACTCGGGCTCGAACGCCGAAGCCACATAGCCGTCGGGTACTGGACCGACGGACACACCGGGCACTTCGAACAGGACGATCACGATGCGTCGCCGAGCTGATTGATGAGCTGATTGCCGGGGTGAACGCCGTGGGACCTAGGCCACGAATTCGCCGCGCACCACGCGCAACAGCACCTCGGTGAGCAGGTCCACGCCCGCGACCATGTCATTGTCGCTGGTCAGCTCGCGTTCATTGTGGCTGATGCCCTCGACGCTGGGGACAAACAGCATGATGGTGGGTACCAGGTCCTTCATGTTCGTCGAGTCGTGCCCGGCCAACGTGCGCACCACCCCGTGGCTCAGGCCCAGGGTATCTGCAGCTTCGGCGGCCAGCTTCAGGCCCGCCTGGTCGTAGGCCTTGGCCCCCCAAACATGTTCGGCGCCGCGCTCGATCCGCACGTTTGCCATCTTTTCGATCTCCGCCACCCGGGCATGCAGGGCGGCATCGGCAGCTGCCAGCACGTCGGGATCGGTGGAGCGGACATCCACCAGCAGGTTCACGCGGCTGGCCACCACCACCGGCGAGTTAGGGAACACGTTGAATTCGCCGCAGGAGGTGATGACCATGTGCTGATCGGTCGAGTGCTCCAACGCGATCTCGCGGGCGGCAACCACCAACGCCGAGGCACCCAGCAGGGCGTCCTGGCGGTCGGCGATGATCGTCGCCCCGGTGTGGGCCTGGTCGCCGTGGACCACGAATTCGTACTTGTTGGCGCCCCAGGTCGATTCGACCAGTCCGATGGCCAGGCCGCGGTCCTCCAGGGAACGGCCCTGTTCGATGTGGATTTCCACGTAGGCGGAAACCGGTAGCTCGAAGTCGCCGATGGTGCCGATGGACTCCAGCGCCTCGCGCACGCTCACGCCGTGGGGGTCGGTGGTTTCCAGCACCTGGGCCGCCGAAAGCTTCCCGGTGTACACGGAGCTGCCCATCATCGAGGGCTTGAAGCGGCAGCCCTCCTCGTTGAACCAGTTGATGACGACGATGTTGAACTTCGCGGAAGATTCCTCGCCTGCCGCGGCCAGCTTTTCCTGCACGCGCTTGGCGGCGTGGGCGCCGGCGAGCACGCCGTAGGCCCCGTCGAAGCGTCCGCCCAAGGGCTGGGAATCCAGGTGGGAGCCCACCGCGATCCACGGGGCGCCGGGGGTCAGCTCGAGCATCGAGTACTGGTTGCCGACAACGTCGTAGTGGACGCCGAAACCGTGGCCCTCCACCAGGCCGCGGAACCAGTTGCGGTTCTGGCCGTCGGCAACCGTGGCCGCCTGGCGGTCTACGCCGCCGCCTTGGGTGGCGCCGTGGCTGCTCATCGACACGAAGTCGGCGAGGAATGCTGCGTGGTGTGAAGTCATTGGATTTCCTGGGGTTGGTGGATCGATGGGGAGGGGGGTTAGACGGCGGCCGGGGCGTCGGCGGCCAGTGCGGAGTCGGTCAGTGCGCAGTAGCTCTGTTCGCCGCCGACGAAGGTGCCGATGACGTGCAGGGCCGCGATGTCTTCGGTCTCCAGCGGGGATTCGGAGAGCACCACGAAGTCGGCGAGCTTGCCGCGGGACAGGGACCCGCGGTCGCCGAACTGGCCGGTGGCCCGCGCCGCATTGACCGTGTACAGGCGCAGGGCCTCCAACGGGGAGAGGCATTCGGACGCCCCGCCCAGCACGCGTCCCTTTTCGGTGCGGCGGTCCACGGCCGAGGCCATCGCACGGCGGACGTTGTTATCTGCCACCGGCAGGTCGGAGCTGCCTGCAGCCAGCACGCCGGCCTCCAGGAGCGAGGCGCCGCGGTAGAGCCAGCCCTCGCGTTCGGGCCCGACAAGCTGGGCAAACTGGTCGCCCAGCGGGCCGATGAAGGAAGCCTGCGGGGTCACCGCGATGCCGTGCCTGGCCACCGCGGCCACCTGGTCCGGGCGGGCGATGCCGAAGTGCTCAATCCGGTTGGGCAGCGCGTTGGGCCCGTGCTTCTCCTGCAGGCCGGAAATGATCTCGATGGCCAGGTCGATGGCCGCGTCGCCGATGGCGTGCAGGGCCACCGGCCAGCCGGAACGGTAGGCGGAGGACACCCTTTCGAGGTACTGCGCCGGGGTGTCCAGCAGGTAGCCGGTGTTGTGCTGGTGCCCGCAGTAGTCCTCCGTCACGGCGGCGGTGGCTCCCAACAGCGACCCGTCCATGAAGACCTTGACAGGTCCCAGCGACAGGTGTTCGTTGCCGAAGCCCGCCCGGATGCCAAGGCCCAGGCCGCGGCCGCCCCCGGTGCCGTGAGCGTCTGCCGCGTGCGAGGTCTGCTCTTCCAGTGCGTCGAGCGCCGGCATGAGCTGGGCGCGGGCGTGCAGGCGGCCGGTGTCCAGGGCCTGTTGGTAGGCGGTGATTTCGATGGGGGAATGGCCTATCCAGCCGCCGCCGATGCCGGCCTCGGTGAAGGAGGTGATGCCCTCGGCGGCATAACGCGTGGTTGCCGCGTCCAGCGCCCCGATGATTTGCTCCACGGAGTACGGCAGCAGCAGGTTCTGGATCAATCCCTGGGCCGATTCCTCAACCAGGCCGGTGAAGTTTCCGTCCGCGTCCCTGACCACGGCGCCGCCCACCGGGTTGGCGAAGTCCCCGGCAAACGCCCCTGCAAGGGCCAGCGTGGCGGTGTTGGTGATGGATGCGTGCCCCGAAACGTGGCGCAGGTACAGCGGGCGGTCCCCGGTGATCGCATCCAGCCGGTTGATGTCAGGGAACAGGCCGCCGTGGTGCTTGTGGTTGAAGCCCGTGCCGTTGAGCCACACACCTGGCTGGTCCGCCAGCCGCAGCATCTCGGATTCGAGCAGGGCGTAGAGTTCCTCCAGCCCGCGGGCGGGGGAGAGGTCAAGTGCCGCCAGGCCCAGTCCCCACCAGGTGGTGTGGCAGTGGGCGTCGATGAAGCCGGGGGTGATGGTGGCGTCGCCGAAGTCCTCAACGCGGTCGGCGGTGCAGCCGGCCAGCTCTTCGTCGAACCCGACAATCCGGCCGCCGATGACGCCCATCTCGCGGGCGCTCGGGCGGGCCTCGTCCATGGTGAGGATGCTGCCGGCGCGGATGATCAAATCGAGCCTCATGCGTTGGCCTGCGCAGTCTGTGAATCGGTGCTGTACGCTTTGGTGCCCGGGCCCATGGTGGCGGGGTCGGTCTTCAGGTGCAGCACCGCGGGCAGGCCACTGGCCAGGGCCCGGCCGAGCGCCGGGGCGAACTCCTCGGTGGTGGCGACGAATTCGCCGTGGCCGCCGAAGGATTCGATCCACTGTGCGAAGTCAGGGTTGCTCATCGAGGTGCCGGAGGGGCGCTGCGGGTAGTGCCGGCGCTGGTGGTCGACGATGGTGCCGTAGATGCCGTTGTCCACCACGATCACCAGCGGGGTGCCGCCGTGGGCAAAGGAAACGGCAAGTTCCTGGGCGTTCATGAAGAAGTCCCCGTCACCGCAAATGGCCACCACGTGGCGGCCCGGGTGCATGATGCTTGCCGCAACTGCAGCGGGAACGGAGAGCCCCATGGCGCCGTTGCGCGGTCCGGCCAAGGACTTGGGTCCGTGGTGGGAGAGGTAGCGGTGGCCCCACAGCGTGGCGTTGCCAGCGCCGTAGGTGATGATGCGGTCCGGATCCAGCGCGGCTTCAAGGGATTCGAAGGCCAGGCCCAGGTCCACGCCGGTGCCGCCATCGGCCCCGGGGACTGTGAAGTCCAGCTGCTCTTGGCGCAGCGTTTGGATCCACGCGCTGCCCCGGGTTCCGCGGACCTGACCGCCGGCGGGAAGCGCCGGGACCAGTTGCGCCGGACCGACGCCCAGGTGGGCATCGATGCGTCCGGCGTGGCCGGTCAGTCCGGCGTCAAGGGAAACGACGATCGTCGGGGTGTCCAGCGCTGCCGTGTAGCCCTCGGAGAGCACATCGCCCCGGGTGCAACCGATGAAGACCAGAAGGTCGGCTTCGTTCAGCGCCTTCACGGTGCGCTCGGCGCGGCCGTAACCAAGCCAGCCCGCGTAGGCGGGGGCGTCGTGGTCGATGACGTCGTAGGCGCGCCAATCGGCAAGCACCGGCACGCGGGCCGCGGCGGCGAATTCGGCAAGTGTGGAAGAGGTGGCCGAGTCCCAGCCGTCCCCGCCAACGATGATCGCCGGACGGGATGCCTCGCGCAGCAGGGAGCACAACGACTC
Organism: Paeniglutamicibacter antarcticus; assembly: GCF_900010755.1. Classification (GTDB taxonomy): domain Bacteria; phylum Actinomycetota; class Actinomycetes; order Actinomycetales; family Micrococcaceae; genus Paeniglutamicibacter; species Paeniglutamicibacter antarcticus_B. Next base: position 154,727 of record NZ_CZJT01000082.1, read on the forward strand.
GAGGCCCGCGGCGCTTGGAGCGGCATCGGGCAGCGGAAGCACCGGCGGGACGGGGGCGGAGGTCAGGCGGACCAGGACGTCTTCGGGCAAGCCCACCACCACGGGGCCGGGGCGTCCGGTGGAGGCAAGGCGCATGGCACGTGCCACCACGTCGCCGGCCTGGTGCTCGTCGTCGAGCACAAACACTGCCTTGGCGGTGGTGGAGAACCAGCCCTCCAGGCTGAACTCCTGGAAGGAATCGCGGCCGCGGTCGGCCAGCGGGATCAGCCCCACAAAGAGCACCATCGCGGTGGCGTCCTGCCAGGCGGTGTGGATCGCGATCATGGCATTTGCGGCGCCGGGGCCGCGGGTGACCATGGCGACGCCCGGGGTTTCGCCCAGCCGGCCCTCGGCCAGTGCCATGAAGCCTGCACCGCCCTCGTGGCGGGTGACAACCGTGTGGATGGAGGAGTCGTGCAGACCGTCGAGGACGTCCAGGTAGCTTTCGCCCGGCACCGCGTAGACGCGTGCCACACCGTGGGCTTCGAGGGTTTTGACGATGAGGTGGCCAGCTGACATGGTCATGAGCGGTCGTGGTCCTTTGCGGTGGAGCGTAAAGAGTGGAGCGTAAAAAGGGGAAGTAACCGGTGTGCACCGCGGGTCTTGGGGGGATTCCCGCGGGGCACACCGGAGGCTTGTCAGTGCTTGAAGCCGGGCAGGTCGACGCTGAGCTTCGGGGCGATGACGCCGGCAACCGCGGTGAACAGCGAGAGGAAGATCAGCATCGCCGCGGCGGGCCACCAGTGGTTGGACGCGGAGGCGACCAGGGCTGTGGCCATCAGCGGGATGAATCCGGAGATCATTCCTGCGGTGTTCTGTGCGAAGCCCACTCCGGTGTAGCGGGTCTTGGCCGGGAACAACCCGGTGAGCACCGTGCCGGAGGCTGCATAGGGCAGCGAGAGCGCGGCCACGGCCAGGGTCATGCCGCCGATGACCAGCACGTCGTTGCCGGATTCGATCATCATGAACGAAGGCCACGCGATGATGGCGGAGAAGATGCCGCCGTAGGTGATGACCTTGGAGGAGCCAAAGCGTTCGCCCAGGCGGCCGCCGAGGATCAGCACGGGGATTTCAACGACCGCGGCAATGATGCCGCCCAGCAGCATCAGCGAACGCTCGTATTCCAGGACGTTGACGCCGTACCAAACCACGAACGCTGTCACCAGGTAGAAACCGCCGATGCCGAGCATGCCAGCGGCCATGCCGATGATGATCTGCTTCCAGGATTCCTTCAGCGTGGTGCGGATCGGGGCCTTTTCGGTCTCGCCCTTTTCCATGAGTTCCTTGAAGACCGGGGATTCGTCAAGGCGGCTGCGGATGTACAGGGCCACCAACAACATCGGGATGGCTGCAAGGAACGGGATGCGCCAGCCCCAGGCATCGAAGTTTGCCTTGGAGAGCCAGATGGTCATCAGGAAGAAGCCGCCGGAGGACAGGATGGTGCCGATCGGCGAACCGATCTGCGGCAGGGCCGCGTAGCGGGCGCGGCGGTGCAGCGGGGCGTTTTCCACCACGATGGTCATGGCGCCGGACCATTCGCCGCCAACGAACAACCCCTGCATGATGCGCAGGAGCACCAGCAGGATCGGGGCGGCGATGCCCACGGCTGCGTAGGTCGGCAGCATGCCGATCAGGCCGGTGATGATGCCGATGCCGACGATGGTGACCATCAGCGTCTTGCGGCGCCCGATCTTGTCGCCCATCACGCCGAAGATCATGCCGCCGATGGGGCGGGCCACGAGTCCGACGCCGAAGGTGGCGAAGGCGGCCATGGCGGCCGCTGTGGCGTTCTGGCTGGCGAAGAACTGGACGTTGAAGACCAATGCCGCGGCGGCGCTGAAGAGGAAGAAGTCGTACCACTCCATGGCGGTGCCGATGAGGGCGCCGATGGCAACCTTGGTGGCCTCCTTGTCGGAGATCTGCCGTGTTGCACCCGCTTCGAGTGTTCCAGTGTGGGTCATGGGATTTTTCTGCCTGATCTCAAGGGGAGGGCCGTTGCGTCGCTGCATGCCATCCGGCTGGTGGGGATGATGACCATCTTGCCAAGGATTTGCGGTGATGCGGCGCACGTTTCACAACGAGTTCCACGCCACAAACGGTGCAAATGCACATAATATGGAGGGATGTTAACGCCGCGTTTCCATAACAGCACGCAAAACGTTCAATTTGACGACGAGCAACGATGGGCCGACCTGCTGGCAAAGCTTGACGTCGGGGTCCTGACCGACGAGTTCATCGCCCGCGTGACAGGCATTCCCATCTATGCCGAGGCGCCGCTGCCGCTGAGCGAAATCAGGCGCACCGGACGCGCCTCCTTCGATGCCTTGATCAAGGCCATGAAGGAAACCTCCGACGCACCGGACTTCGTGCGCGCCCGCAAGGCGATCGCCATGGATGTCGGGGTTTCCCGCGCTCGCGCCGGGGTTCCCATCGAGGCACTCATGACGGCCATCAGGCTGGATTTCTCTATCATCTGGTCGGCCATCACCTCGATTGCCGGGCCTGAGGACGCGTTGCTGCTGGTGGGCCACACGGCGCGCGTTTGGGAGGTTGTGGACGGGTATGCGGGTGAAACCCAACGGGCCTACGTCGCCGAGCTGGCCAGAATCCAGGCCGAGGCCGCAAGCATGCGCCAGGGCTATTTGGCCACGCTGTTCAGCGAAAAAGACCTTGTCGAGGAGACCCTCGAACGCATTGCGGCCGAGCTTGGCCAATCCTTGCGGACCGAATATGTGGTGGTTGCCGCGATGGGGGAACAAATCCCTGCCCTGCGCCTGGCCCTTGCCACCGAGCGGGCCTCCGCCGGTGTGTTCACGCACTCGCTTTCCGACGCGCTGATCGTCTTCTACCCCTTCGACGCCCGCGCCGGATCCGAGTGCCAGCGGTTGGGAGCCCGGCTGGAAAACACCAGTTGCGGCATGATCACCGACCCGCGCACGCTTGCCGCCATCCCGCGGGCTTCGCTGGTGGCCAGATCGTTGGCGCAATTGCTGGATCCCGGTGAACACGGGGCCATGACGTGGGCGCGTGGCTGGGCGCGCATGGCCAGGCTGGAATTGGCGGAGGCCGGGGCCCCGGGGCTCGAGGAAGTCGAACGGGCCTTGGCGAAGTGCAGCGCCACCGAGCGCAGGAGGCTTACCGAGTCGGCGCGCGCCTACCTTCGCACGGGCAGCATTTCCACTGCCGCCGAGGAATTGTTCTGCCACCGGAACACGTTGATGAACAGGCTCAAGCGTTTCGCCGAACTGACGGGTGTGGACCCGACGATTCCCGAGCAAGCAGCGCAACTGGTGGTGGGTTGGTCGTAGAACACGAGGCGCAAATTCACCCGCCGTTTGATGAGCACCGCTGGCATCGTGTTGCCTACGGCCTTTTACTCAAGCCCAGGCGCGGGACGATTACGGAGTTATGCTCGGCGGTGGCCCGCGCGCCAGCGGTTTCGCCGTGGACAGTGGTCATCGACAGTTGGGCCTCAACGACGATCCCCGTAAAATATAGAACACTTATTCACACGCTGCGGATAATCTCGACTAAGAGTCGGTTATATATTCTATAATTGGGAGTATGACAAAGAAGTCACACAACGGAAGTTCCGCGCATGGTTCAGAGGCTGAACCGGTGGATCTGGGCTATGAGAACCTTGTATCTCTCGGCTTGGATCTCAAGGAATTACTTGCTGAGGCGTTGCAAACCGAGGGGCTGGATGGACTTCGGGCAATTACCTCGGCCCTGCATAATATGGCGAATCCGACCGGCGCCTATAACAACGTCGAAGCCATTGGGGTACTGGAAGAACTCAAATCCAGTAGCTGCGCGATGCAAGCCCAAGTCACACACTCCTTCAATGAATCGCTGATTCAGGGGCGTGCCTCTCGAGGGCAGAAGACCTTGGATCCAGAATTCGGGGTCGGCCCAGAAATCGCCTTTGCCCGGCACCGGGGACCCAAAACGGGAATCCAGTACCTAAATTTTTGCCGCATCCTGACCGAAGATCTTCCCTACACCTTTCAAGCTCTACGGCTGGGGATGATTATCGAAGACGAAGCAGGAATCGTCGTCAAGGAAACCAAGGACCTGACCCGCGAGCAGCGCATGGAGATCGATTTCAGGTTGTTCACCGAGGCCTGCAACATCTTTGGGCGAGGTGGAAAGAAACTTGCCGCACTGATCCGTACCTGGGCGCTTGCCTACGGCTCACAAAAAGAAGTCGACCTTGAAGAGAAAGCCTCCAAAGAACGGTATGTCAGCCTCTTTCCCATCGACAGGCACCGCGTGAAGATCACCGGAATCATGCCTACCGAAATGGGAGTGGCCATTGCCCAGGTGCTCGAAGGAATGGTTTCGCAAGCCAAGACCGCCGGTGACAAGCGTTCCCGCCAGCACTTGGCCATCGATTCCCTGTTCGAAATGCTCACGGGGCTGAAGGACAGCGGATCAATTCCCATCCAGTTGGGGCTGATCATGACCGACCGAACCTTGTTCCAAGGTCACGCCGAGCCGGCGCAGCTGGAAGGCTACGGAGTCATCTCCGCAGAAAAGGCCCGCATGTTAATGCGGGGAGGCAACGAACACCCCAGCGAGCTGGATGTGTGGTTGCGCCGCCTTTATACGGCACCCGGAACCGGGGATCTGATTGCCATGGATTCCAAACAGCGGCTCTTCACCGGGAACCTCAAATACTTCATTAAGGTCAGGGACCAATTCTGCCGCTCACCATTCTGTGACAGCCCCATTAGGCATCTAGATCACGTGGTGCAAGCAGCCAGGGGAGGACCCACCTCGGTTGAAAATGCCGACGGTACGTGCGTCTTCTGCAACATGAGCAAGGAAGCCCCCGGATGGAAAGAAGAAACCATCCCCGGGCCCCGGCACACCAAACGAATCACAACTTTCAGCGGCCACGTCTATGAATCCATGGCTCCGCCACTGCCCGGAACCAGTATCTATAACGTGGAACCAGTGATTCCGGGCCACCCCAAAAAGGCCGCCTAACGTTCAGGACACTTGCCATAGGGCCCTGTGACTGAATCCACCATGTAACGGGTTGGTTCACAGGCCTGCGTGCCGTTAGATTATGGGGATGCCACAAGCTGCCCCCATTACGGTTTCCATCACCCGAACTGTACTTCCAGAACACCATCGTCGTTTCAATGCCTGGGTACAAGCCGGCCAAGAGCTGGCCCGTGAGTGGAGCGGCTACCTGGGATCCGGGTGGATCCGCACGGCACCGGACTCCAATGAATGGCATGTGCTTTACCGGTTTGCAGACGCGAAGTCCCTGCGCGCTTGGGATGAATCCGAAGAACGCCGCTGGTGGATGGAGAGTGCCGCGGAACTGGTGGAAACCACACGGGTCGAACACCGCACCGGGATTGAAGGCTGGTTTGAGCCGCACGGTGAGCAAACGCTTACGATTCCCGAAACTGTAGTGCCGGCGCGCTGGAAACAAGCAGTCAGCATCTTCCTGCCCTTCTTCCCCTTGAGCCTGCTCTCCAATCTCCTGCTGATGCCGTTGCTGAAGGACTGGCCGCTGGTCTTTGCGGTGCTACTGAACATTTGCATCCTCACACCACTGATGACTTACATTTTCCTGCCGGCCACCACACGGCTGTTGCGGCCGTGGCTACAGAAACCGCGACGCCGGAAATAGTGCCCCCAGCACAAAAAATCGCGAGTGCCGTTCCGCCCAGGGGACGGCACCCGCGATCACTTTGGGCTCTGGTTCTACAGCAGTTCGGCGCGCAGCTGCTCCGGGGACTTCGGTGAGAGCAAGCCCGGGGCTACATCGAACACGGTTTTGGCGCCGACCTGGCCGGCGGCGTTCATGCGGTGCACAGCGCGGGCATAGGCAACCAGCACGCTGGAGGTGAACTCCGGGTTGGACTGCAAGGAGAGCGAATACTCGATGACCTGTGCATGCTCATCGGTGGTGTTACCGCTGCGGAAGACGAAGCCGCCGTGGGGCATCGCGGTGTGCTCGGAAGCCAGGGTGCCCGCGTCGATGAAGTTCACAGTGGTGTCGTACTGGTCGAAGTAGTGCTCCATCGTCACGATGGTTTCGCGCACCTCCTCGGCATCCGCGCCGTCGGCAAGCACCACGAAGCATTCACGCACGTGCTTTTCGCGGGTGGACAGCACCGGGCGTTCCCCGGCGCGCACCTGGGCGATGGCCGTGGGGTTCGGGGTCGTGTACTGCACGCCGCCGGCAACACCCGGCACGCGGCGGATGGCGTCCGAGTGGCCCTGGCTCAGGCCGCGGCCCCAGAAAGTGTAGGTTTCCCCGTCCGGAAGCAGTGCCTCGCCGTAGACGCGGTTGATGGAGAACATTCCCGGATCCCAGCCTGCGGAGATCAACGCGGTCTTGCCGGCGGCCGTGGCAGGGGCGTCGACTGCTGCGTAGTACTCGGGAATCTTGTCGTGGGTGTCGAAGCTGTCCACCGTATTGAACGATGCGGCAAGTGCCGGGCCCTGCTCCGGGAGGTCGGACTTGGATCCGCCGCAGAGGATCAGCACGTCGATGTCGTGCGCATGCTGGGCCAGGTCATCCATGTGGAAAACGGGGGCGGTGTCCGTCAGGACAACCTCGGAGGGGTCTCGGCGGGTGTAGACGCCGACGAGTTCCATGTCCGGGTTCTTGGCGATTGCTGCCTGCACGCCGCGGCCAAGGTTTCCATAGCCGGCGATGCCGATGCGGATTGATGCTCCCACGAACTTCCTCATTTCTTATGATTGAATACCCTCTTCACGGTAGTGCCTCGGGCACCGCATCACCTACACGGAACGGGCATATTGGGTCCGGGTTGCCTAGTATGGATCGGGTGTCTGAGAAAAAGAATCCCGCGGCCCGAGCGTTGCCGGTCATTGTCTTGTTGGCGGTGCTCGGCACCGCTGCTCTGGCGGAGCTGGCGCTGTTGCTGGGTAGTGCCCTCGACGGGTACCTGGCGGGGGAACGCGGCCAAGGAATCCCCTGGAATCTCTCGGTGGTGAGCGCGCTGTTGGTTGCCGGTGCCACAGCCACGGTGACCCCGCGGCTCGTCGCCAGGGCCACCGCAGCGCAGGAGGCAGGGGACCGCCAAACAGTGCTGCTTAAATACTTTGCCCTGGGTCAGGGATACACAGGCGCCAAGGCCGGAGGCGAACTGATTTCGCTGGCCACCGATGCTGTGGAAAAGCGCGCGCGCTTCCGGGCAGGATTCAGCGCCCCGGCCATCGCCGCGGTATTGGCACCGATCCTGGTGGTGCTGATGATGGGGGTGTTCATCGATGTGGTGTCGGCGCTCCTGCTGGCCATCGCACTACCGCTCATCCCGGTTTTGGTGACCGGATTCCAAAAGCTTTTCAGCTCCTCGAGTGCCAATTACCGCAGGAGCCAGGGCATGCTTGCCGCATCCTTCATGGACACGCTCAACGGACTGGGCATGCTGCGGCTGAACAATGCCGAGGGTGCCGCCGGACGACGGCTTGCCGCGGCCTCGGAGCGGGTGCGCCAACAGGTCATGAAACTGCTGGCCGGGAACCAGCTTGTACTGCTGGTCATCGATGCAACATTTGCGCTGGGTCTGATCACCGGATCCGTGGTGCTGGCTAGCTGGCGGTTGGAGGGCGGGTACATCAGCGTCGGCCAGGCGATGTCCATGGTGCTGCTCAGCACACTGATGCTCCAGCCTGTCGCATTTGTTGGCGGCTTCTTCTACATCGGCATGACCGGACGTGCAGCGGAAAAGGAAATCACCGGCTTGCTGGAAACCGCGGTGGATACAGAAACAGCGGACACCGAACGTGGCACGATTCCGGGGATCGGCGGGGGACTGAGCGTTCAAAACCTCAGCGCCGGATACGGTTCACACACGGTGCTGCACGGGCTTGACCTTGAATTCCCGGAAGGATCGCACACTGCGGTCATCGGTGCTTCCGGGTCCGGGAAAAGCACCCTGGTCAAGGTGCTCCAAGGACAACTGAAACATACTTCGGGAACCATCCAGGATACTGCCGGAAATGTAGTGGGCCCGGAGGTGCTGCGTACGGCAAGCGCAGTGCTTGACCAAGGGGTGGGTCTCTTAGGTGGAAGCGTCGCCGATAACCTGCGGGTGGGGGCAGCGACTGCCGGCGACGAGCGGCTCCGTGAGGTCCTCGGCAGGGTGGGGCTCGACGGGCTCGAGCTTGAAAGTGCGGTGGGGGAGCACGGTCATGGGCTCTCAGGCGGGCAATCCCAACGCTTGGGCCTGGCACGTGCACTGTTGGCCGGGCGCCAGCTGCTGCTGATCGATGAACCAACCTCCGATCTTGACCCGGTCACCGAAGCCAAAGTGCTTGAAACCCTGGCCTTTGCCCGCGAGGGGAAAACAACAATCACCATTACACACAGGCTTGGATTGCTGGCCGGATGCGACAGGGTTGCCGTGCTTGAACACGGACGGGTGATCGAGGCAGGTCCGCTGGATGAAGTGATCGCATCCGGAGGGTACCTGGCCGCGGCACTGGAGGCCTCGCGGGTGGGAACCGATTCGATGCAGGGGGAGAGCGCATGAAACGCCGGATACTGATCATTTGGTTGCTGCGCACCTGTGCCAGTGTGTTGAGCCCCTTGGCACTTGCCAGTGTGCTGGGCATTGCCAACAAGCTCAGCAACCTCGCCCTGTACGTGGTTGCTGGTCTTGCGCTGGGCCAAGGCGCCGAGGCAATCCTGGCCGGAGGGCAACCCCCGGCACTGTGGCCACTGGTCCTGTGGCTTGTGTCGCTTTCCTTGCTCAAGGGAGCACTGCGTTACGGCGAACAGTTCTTTGGACACAAGGTTGCGTTCAAGGCGCTGGCGTTGCTGCGCAACAAACTTTATGCAGCCCTGGCACCACAGGCGCCCTTCAACGCCCGCACCCGGGCCAGCGGGGACCTGCTCGGCCGCCTCACCCGGGACATCGACAGGGTTGAGGTGTTCTTTGCCCATACAATCCCGCCGCTGGTTGCAGCAGTGGTTGTACCACTGGTGGTGGTGGCGTCCGTTGGCCTCTTGGCCGATGCTGCGCTCGCCGGGATCCTTGCCGTGGGGCTGGTGCTCACCGGGGTGGTTGTGCCGCTGGTGGGGCTTCGCGGTACGCGGATTGCGGCCCGGGAAGCGACGTCTGCCAGGGCGGCAATCACCCAGCATGTCAGTGAATCGGTGCGTGCCACGGGAACGATTGTTGCCTTTGGCCATGAAAGGGCGCGGGCAGCGGAACTTGCCGGACACGAGGCAGCCCTGGGGGCAGCGTTGGCCCGGGGTGCCGCGGCTGCTTCCTGGCGGGCCGGGCTGAAAGCGGTGTTGCCGTGGGGCTTCACCGTGTGGCTGATGCTGGCAGGGCTGGACCAGCTGGCTGCGGGTTCGTTGAGCCTGACGGCCTTGCTGTGCGTGTTGCTGGTCAGCGTTCCAGCCTTTGGCCCGGTGGCAGATGTCGACGGGTTTGTTTCCGGGCTACAGGATTCCTTTGCCTCAGCCGAGCGGTTGTACCTGATGGTTCATGCGGCACCTATGGTTGAGGATTCACTCTCGCCGGTGGACCTGGAAGCGGGACCGCTGGGTCTTGAAGTTCGGGGTGCGGGGCTCGTCGTGGATTCGGAGAGCGGGCCGGTTGCGCTTTTGGAGGGAATAGACCTGTTTGTCCCGGCGGGTGGTTCCGTGGCGGTGGTGGGTGGATCCGGTTCCGGCAAGTCGACGCTTGCCGCATTGCTGGTTCGTTCCATGGACCCGGATACCGGTGCCATCTACTTCGGGAACACCAACATCAAGGACACAGCCTTGAACGATGTCCGCGGGTCAGTGGCGATGGTGTCCCAACGCGAGCACCTGATGCGGGGGACCTTGCGCTCCAACCTGTTGATAGCAAACCCCGTAGCCACTGAGCAGCAGCTACGTGTTGCCTGCGAGCGCGCGGGGTTGGGGGAATGGTTGGCTGCGGCCCCGAAGGGTCTGGACACGCCGCTGGGTGAACGCGGTTCCCGGATCTCCGGCGGGCAGGCCCAACGCATTGCGCTGGCGCGGGCGTTTGCCAAGGATGCCCGGATCCTCATTCTGGATGAGGCAACCAGCGCCCTTGATGTGCATACCGAAGCACTGGTGATGGACTCCGTACGCGAACTGGCGGCCGCCGGTGCCACGGTGGTGGTCATTGCGCACCGGATGCGCACCATCGGGTGGGTCGACCAGGTGGTGGTGCTGGAAGACGGGAAACGCGTTGAATCGGGGGCGCCTGCGCATTTGGCGCGACGGCCCGGCGGGCGCTTTGCCGCCTTGCTGAACAGGGAACGTGAATCGCTCGGGGCATAGCCGTGGCCCGCACCGGGATGCCGGTACGAGCCACGGGCCGCTGGGGTAGTGAAACCTAGCCGCGCAGGTGGCGGCGGTTGCGGATCATCAACGCTGCTGGAATCAACAGCAATCCCAATGGAATCAGCAGCAGCGCCGCGGAAGGGCCGGTGCTGATCTTTGCCGCGGAAACCGCCTGCGTGTTTGCCTCAAGCCTTGAGGTGCCGGCGGCCAGTTCTGTTGAACCGTTCGAGAGCGTTGCCAGGCCATCGGCCAACTGGGTGTTGCCTTCGGCCAGGGCACCTGCGCCCGCATCGAGCTTGCCGGCCCCGGCGGAGAGGTCGGCGGCACCTTGTTCGAGGGTCGCCAGGCCCACCCCGAGCTTTTCACTGCCGGCGGCCAGCTTGGAAGCACCTGCATTCAGATCGCCGGCGCCCTGGTTGAGTTTGGCATTTCCCGTGGCGAGGCTGGAAGCACCCGCCTGGAGTTTTGCGGCACCGGCGGCAGCCGACTCCGCACCCTCGGCAAGTGCCGGGGTCTTGGATGCAAGCTCCCCGGTTCCGGCCTTCAACGTTCCTGTTCCTGCACTCAGGTCCTTGGTTCCTGCTGCAAGTTTGCTGCCGCCTTTGGCCAGTGCTCCTGCCCCGTCGTTGAGGTCCTTGGCCCCGGCCGCGAGCGTGGAGGTGCCCTCTGCGAGTGCCGTGCCGCCGTCGGCGAGTTTGGTTCCGCCATCGTTGAGCTTTGCTGAACCTTCAACGAGGCTTCCGGTTCCGGCTGCGAGTTTGCCGGCCCCGGCCAAGAGATCTGTGGAACCCGTGGCAAGGGCGCCGGTTCCATCTGCCAGCGCCCCGGATCCGGCGCCGAGTGCACTCAGCCCGGTGAGCAGGCCCTTCCGTGAATCATTGAAACCTGTGTCGAGTTGGCCAAGGCCGTCGTCCAGTGACTTTGCCCCGGCGTCGAGGGCCGCGGCACCGGTCTTGAGTTCGCCGATGCCCTCTTTCAGCGCGCTGCCACTGGCGCTGAGCAGGCCAAGGCCGCCGTCAAGTTTCAGCGAGCCTTCCTTCAGCGCTTTGGCGCCCGCGTTCAGCGCAGCTGTCTGTGCCGGAAGTTCCTTGGTTTTGACGGTGATCTCGCCCAAGCCTTCGGCGAGGGCGGCACTGCCCGAGGAGAGCTTTTGGGCCCCGCCCAACAGCGTGCCGGTGCCTGCCTCAAGGTCCTTGAGTCCGCCGTTGACGGTGGCCGCGCCGGTTGCCAGTTTCTGAAGCTTGGCGAGGATGGCGCCGGAAGGGACTTCCGGATTTGCTTCGATGAATGCTGCAAGGTCTGAAAGGCCACCGCTGAGGGTTGCCGCGCCGGTCTGGAGTTTGCCGGTGGCGCCGTTGGCTGCCTTTGCCCCTGCGAGCACCTTGTCTGCTCCGTCGGCGAGGTCTGCCGAACCCCGGTGTGCAGCCGTGATTCCACCGCTCAGCACCGGGGCTGCCGCGGCGAGTGCCTGGGTGCCTTCGTGCAATTGGCCGTTGCCTGCGACGAGATCGGCGGATCCCGTCTTCAGTGCTTCGACTCCCTTGAACAATTCGGGGGTCTTGGCGGCGAGCTCGTCGAGTCCGGCCGCGAGCGCTCCGCTGCCCTTGGCGAGGTCTGCTGACCCGGCGGCCGCGGAGGAGGTGCCAGCTGCCAGCTGCTTGGCTCCGTCGGTGGCTGCTTGGGTGCCGGCCGCGAGGGCTTGGGCGCCTTCGTTGGCCGCTGCCGCCCCGTCGGCGAGCTGCCGGGCTCCGCCGTTGAGGGCCTGTGCGCCGTCATCCACCTGACTGGTTCCCGCATTGAGGGTGCCAAGACCTGCGGAGAGTTCTTGGGCGCCCGACTTGAGTGACTGGGCGCCGGTGTCCAGTGTCGAGGCTCCGGTCGAAAGGCTCTGGGTTCCTCCATGTAGTTTGGTGGCACCCGCTCCGAGGGCCGAGGCACCCTGGTGCGCTGCTGCTGCACCGGCCTCAAGCTTTCGGGCACCGGTGTTCAATTTGTTTGCCGCCGAGTCGACCTTGGCGGTCCCGTCAACAAGTTTGCCAACCCCGGTGGAAAGCTCGGTGGCTCCCGTACTGAGTTTTGCGGAGCCGGTGGCTGCACTCCGGGCCCCTTCGGCAAGTTTGCCGGTGCCCTCGTGGAGCGTTCCTGCGCCTTGGGAGAGTTCGGTGGCGCCGCCGTTGGCGCTGTGGGCGCCGTCGGCGAGTTTCTCCGCCCCGGCGGAAAGTTCGCCGGTTCCCGAGGCGAGCGCCGTTGCTCCCTGGGCGGCGTCTGAGGAGCCGTCTGCCAACTGTGCAACGCCGTCGTTGGCCTTGCCCATTCCTTCGTTCAGGGCCGAAGCGCCGGTGGCGACTTGCGAGGAAAACATTGCGTAGAACGCCACGAAGGCTATCAGGAACAAGCCAAGCAGGGCGGTGATGATGGCGTGCATGAGGGTATGCCGTTTGGCTGCAACATGTGCATTCAACTGGACTCCTTGAGGGTGTGCGATCGGTGGGGCGACGTGTTTTTGGGCGCAAGAATGTACGGCCCGTCGTATGGAACGGTTCGAACAAGGGTGATGGAGCTGGCTGGTGAAGCGGGCGGTGATTTGGGGCTACGTACATTGAACTTACTGGCGGGTAGGTTTGCAATAGTTTTGCGAAACAAACTTACTCATCAGTAAGTTTTGTTTCTTTGGCGGCGCCGGATGCGGGCCACGGCGAATCAATTTCCGGGTTTCACCCCACAGCCGCGTTGAGCGCTATAGGCTCAGGCCATGGTGAGATTTCTGATTCTGGCGTTGTTGTCATTGCTCGGCTTCATCACGGTGATTGCCGCGTCGTTGGGCTCGACCGGCTGGTGGTTGCTTGCGGCACTCGCGCTGGCACTGCTGGGCCTCGGCGTCCACGACGTGCTCCAAACCAAGCACGCAATCCTGCGCAACTACCCGGTCCTGGGGCGTATGCGTTTCCTGCTTGAATCCATTCGACCCGAAATCCAGCAGTACTTCATCGAACGCAACACCGACGGCCGCCCCTTCGACAGGGACACCCGCTCGATCATCTATGCACGGGCCAAAGGGGCCGACAGCCACAAGGCCTTCGGCACCGAACGCGATGTCAACGAGGTCGGCTACGAATTCCTGCTGCATTCAACCGCTCCGGTCGCACCGCCCACCGAACAGCACCGGGTGCGCATTGGGGGACCTGACTGCAAACACCCCTACGACATGTCGCTGATGAACGTCTCCTCCATGAGCTTCGGGGCGCTGTCCAAGAACGCAGTGCTGGCCATGAACAAGGGCGCGGCCATGGGCGGATTCGTCCATGAAACCGGCGAGGGCGGGCTGACCCAATACCACCTGGAATACGGTGCCGACCTGTTCTGGGAAATCGGCTCCGGTTACTTCGGCTGCCGTGACGAGGACGGGAACTTCGATGCCGCGAAGTTCGCTGCCAAGGCAGCCCACCAAAACGTCAAGGGCATCACCATCAAGCTTTCCCAGGGCGCCAAACCGGGCCTGGGCGGGGTGTTGCCCGCGGCAAAGATCACCGCGGAAATCGCAGCTGCACGGGATGTTCCCCTGGGCGTTGACTGTATTTCACCCGCCTCCCATTCGGCATTCTCCACCCCGCGCGAACTGATGTTGTTCGTCAAACACCTGCGTGAACTCAGTGGCGGCAAACCGATCGGCTACAAATTCTGTGTCGGTTCGCGCACCGATGTGCTCGCCATGTGCAAGGCAATGCTCGAAACCGGCATCACCCCGGACTTCATCACCATTGACGGATCCGAGGGCGGCACCGGTGCGGCACCGCTGGAATACGAAGACCACGTGGGCACACCGCTGACCGAAGGGCTGATGCTGGTGCACAACGCACTGGTGGGCTGCGGGCTGCGTGACAAGATCCGGCTGGGTGCCGCCGGTAAGGTCGCCACCGGCTCCGACGTCGTCAAACGTCTCATTCAGGGAGCCGACTTCACTTTCAGCGCCCGGCCCATGATGATGGCCACCGGTTGCATCCAGGCCCAAAAATGCCACACCAACGAATGCCCGGTGGGCGTGGCAACCCAGAACCCGCACCTGTACCGGGCGTTGGATGTGCTGGACAAGGGAAACCGCGTGTACAACTACCACAAGCTCACGGTCCAGGAAGCTGCCCAACTGATGGCCTCCATGGGTGTTTCGCACCCCTCGCAACTGAACCCGCGCATGCTGCGCCGGCGCGTTGACCACCTGGCAACCCGCAGCTATGCGGGCCTGCACAACTGGGTGGCACCCGGCGAACTGCTCGCCGACCCGCCACGCGGATGGAAGGCGGACTGGGAAGAATCAGATTCGGACACCTTCGGAGAACACGCACCGCTGCCGTGGCCAACACCGCGTGAGGCGGCTGCTCCGGCCGCGCCCCCGGAAACCGTGGCTGCCAAGCGTATTGAGCCCAAGGACTCGACGCACAAGCGCGTGGAGCCGGTCCACGCCCACTCCGAACGCCCCGAAGGCCAACCGGCAAGCACCGGACCCGGCAGGAGCAGCTAAACGTTCCGCCAGCAACACCCCTCCGTCATCAACACCGGGCTGCGCCCCGTGGCACAGCATAATTGGCCACATGGCACCACCCCCACCGGCACCAAGACCCATCGGGTTCCCCTCGATCCTTGCCCATGCGTTCTTCCTGCAGAGCGCTGTCTACCTGGTGCGACCTGCAACCTCCTACAGGGCGCTCGAGCTGGGGGCCGATCCCGGGATGCTGGGGCTGGTGGTGGCAAGCTTTTCCATCCTGCCGGTGTTCCTGGCCGTGGGCATCGGGAGGGCCACCGACCGCGGGCACGAACGCTGGGTACTGATGGTCGGCGCCGTGCTGTTGCTGGTCTCCGGGTTCGGGCTGCTCTTTGCCGCCAATTCACTGCCCGCGTTGCTCGGCTGGAACGTGCTGCTGGGCGTGGGCCACCTGATGAGCCTGATCGGCGAGCAAAGCCGCTTGGCGGCCGCCGAAAACCGGAACATGGACAGGCTCTTCGGGCTCTACACCATGGTCACGGCACTGGCCCAAACCGCAGCCCCGCTGTTGCTGGGTTACCTGGGCGGGGAGCGCATCAGGCCCGACACCTCGCTGTTGCTGCTGGCCTACCTCTACGCTGTCCTCGCCATGGGCGTGGCCACGCTGTTCACCCTGCGCCATTCGATGCCAGGTGCCACCGCGAGGGCAGCAGCTCCCGTGAAATTATCCACGGCACTGGCGGTTCCGCCGGCCACCCGCAATACGCTCTTCGCTTCCATCGGGTTGAGCATGATGGTGCTGTGCACCCTTGACCTGTTGCAGGTTTACCTGCCGGCCATGGCGGTTGAACGAGGCATCCCCGCCCACACCGTCGGGCTGCTGCTGGCACTGCGTGCCGGGGCCTCGGTGTGTTCCCGGCTGGGGTTGGACGCCTTGGTGCGCTTGGTGGGCCGGGCCCGGTTGCTGTTGGCCTCCACCGGGATTTCGGCAGTGCTCATGGCCCTGCTGGCAGCCGGCCTGGGCGTTCCGGCGATGGCGGTGCTGATGGTGTTCGCCGGGCTCGCCCTGGGCATCGGGCAACCGTTGAGCATGAGCGTGGTGTCGGCTGCCGCCTCCGAGGGAACCCGTGGGACCTGGATGTCCATCCGGCTGCTGGGCAACCGGCTGGGACAAGCGGTCATCCCGATGGGCGTTGGCGTGTTCGCCACCTCGCTGGGGGCCGCCGGGGTTTTCCTGGTGCTTGGAACCACGATGGCCGCGGCCACCGCCGGTGCCATCATCCCGCTGCGTTCGATGAAGGAATGAATGCAGCGCGATGATCGGGTCATCAGCTGGGGTCGGCCACCACCGCCGTGATGGCCGCCAGATCAACGCCCTGGATCGAATCGGGCGCCCAGGCAGGGTTGCGGTCCTTGTCGATGACCTGGGCCCTGATGCCTTCGGCCAAGTCGCTGCGGTGCATCAAGTACTCGGCCAGGCGAAGCTCCCGGTCCAGCGCGCCACGCAGGTGGTCCTCGGCGCGGGCGGCCCGCACCGCCTGCAGCGCACACTCCATGGACGTCGGGCAATTGGCACGCATCTGTGCCGCTGCCTCCGCCGCAGCTGAGTGGGTCATGGAATCGAGCCGCTCCAGGATCGCCTCAAGTGTCGGCGCACTGAACGCTGCATCAATCCACGGTTGGGCAGCCATCAAGGACGACGACGCAAAGGACCCGAACAGCACCTCAAGTCCCGCCGCGATATCGACGGCATCCATACCGTCAAAATCTGGCAAGGTATCGAGCACGTCCTCAAACTTTTCCTCGGACACCAGCATGTCGGCGAATCCGAGCTCCACGGCATCCACACCCGAGAACGTCGAAGCGGTCAGGCACAGGTATTCGCCCAGGTGCCCGGGGGCCAAGGCCATCAGGTGGGTTCCGCCCACATCAGGGCTGTAGCCGATGCGAACCTCGGGCATTGCGTAAGAGGACTCCGGGGTGGCAATGCGGATGGCCGCATGCGAAGCCAAGCCGATGCCGCCTCCCATGCACAGCCCGTGTGCCAGGGTGAGCAGAGGCTTCGGGTAGGTGGCTATGGTGGCGTCCAGGTCGAATTCCAGGGAGAGCAGGTCAACGAAATCCCGGTGGGAATCGGTGGTCACCGCCCGGTGGAAGTCCTTGATATCACCGCCGGCGCAGAATCCACGCTCTCCGGCACCACGCAGAACCACCATGGAAATTCCGGGGTCGTGTTTCCACACTTCGAGGGTATCGCTGAGTTCTTGAAGCATGGAGCGGCTCAGGGCGTTGATTTTGGCGGGGCGGTCAAGGACCAGGAGACCGAGATTGCCGTGGCGGCCCGCGCTAATATGCGAAGTGATGGTGGTGTTCCTTCCGAAAGAAACGCAAAATGTTAGATCAAACGCTACCTTCCCCGCGCGCGAAGCGAAGACTCGAATCCGGTGCCCACCTGCCGTGCGGTGTAGGCTTCATGCTGAATTAAAGCCGGGTCTATCCTGGTCATTAGGTGTTTGGCCGAGAGGTGCTGGCAAGCTGGCGCTGCCGATGATCATCCCCATCCTCGGGTTCGGCGGGGCGCTTGCTGCTGCAGTCGTGGCAGTGTTGATTGCGACCCGCTAGTGGCAGCCGGCAAACAGCCCTTCGCACACCGGGATCCGGGGTTGCAGCCCGATCGGACGATCACCTCCTGGGGTCGGGTCTCGCTGGCGTTCTGCGTTTCGGCGCTCGTTTTTGCGATGGCTGCCGCATTACGGGACCGGGATCCTGGCCTTGGTGGCCCTGCGCCTGTTGGCTGCTGGCGGCATTTACTTCACCCAGCGCAAACGTTACGCGGATGCTTCCCGGGGCATCGCCAACGAAAGTATCCACGCGGATATTGTGGCGGTTTTCGCCATGAGCGCCGCGGTGATCGGGCTGGGGATGCTTGGCCTGTTGCCCGCTCTCACTGCATGAATCGTGGCGCTGGCGTAAGATCAAAAGAATTGCCCATTCCGCTTTGCCTTTCACGGGCCACTTGAAGGACGCCATGCGAAAAACCGCCCTCTCAGTTTCGGCCGCACTGCTGGCCGCTTTCTTGCTGCCCGTAGCCCCGGCTGCCGCTGCCCAGCCCGCAGGAATTGTGCAACCGCCAAGCGCGGTGACGATTGCCGCGGCAACCATCAAGGCCACGAACACCAGCTACCTGGCCAAGGCAGCCAAGACATTGGGCGGCGCGGATGCAACGACGGGCAAACTCAAGGACGGCACCCTGTGGCGTTCGTACCGCGACGGAATCGTTGTGTATTCGGACAAGCGCAAGGCCCTGACGGTGCGCAATGCGATGGTCCAAGCTTGGGCGGATACCGGCTGGGAAAACGGCAGGTTCGGTTACCCGGTGGCGGAGCAATTCAAATCCGGGACCGACACCCGGCAAAAGTTCACCGGCGGCGTCCTCGGCGCGCGCGCCAACGGCACCACCTACTGGATGCCGAACGCTGCGAAGCCCTCCGAGTTCACCGTGACCGGTGCAGGCTGGGGACACGGTGTTGGCATGAGCCAATACGGTGCGCGGGCCATGGCAGCCGAGGGCAAGAACGCAACACAGATCCTCGAGTACTACTACAACCCCGCAAAGGTTGTTTCGAGTACCAACACCGCGGCGGGCGATATCCGTGTCCAGGTGCTCAAATCCGCGACGAGCACGATCACCGTTGCCGGAGGGCGACTGCGTGTGAAGGACCCGACAGCGAAGAAGACCTACACGGCCCCGGCCGGATCCACGCTGTCCTTCTCGCGCTCCGATTCCCAACTCAGCTACGTGCTGAAGAACCCGGCAGGGTTCGATGTGGTGCCGCGGGATAGGAACAAGGACGGCAAAGCCGATGTAAACCCGGCCCCGGAGGCCAACAAGGTCACCGGAAAGCTGCGCATCGAGTGGGAAGGCACCCGTGCCTGGCCCTCGACCAAGCTGGCAACGCTCTCGATCCCCGGTGCCAACGCCGAATCCGCGGTGGCTGGAAAATACAAGCACGGCTACTTTGAGGCCGGCATCATTGATAAGCAGGTCAACCTGGTCACCTCGTTGCGGCTGAACGATGAATACCTCTACGGATTGGCGGAGGTCCCCTCATCCTGGCCAAAGGGCGTCCTGCAGGCCCAAGCGATCGCCGGGCGCACCTATGCGATGCGCAAGGTCAACAACCTGAAGGCCGCCTGCGATTGCAACGTGACCGATGAGGTCATGGACCAGAAGTTCACCGGCTACGCGAAGGAAAACGAGCAGCCGGGATACGGGGCCAAATGGAAGGCGGCTGTCGATGCGACGCTAGCGCGGAACACCGCCAAGACCCCTGTTTCCGGCAAGGTGGTCATGTACGGCGGCAGGCTCGCTGAAACCGTGTACTCGTCCTCCACCGGCGGGGCGACCCGCAGCAACGAGGACGTGTGGGGCGGGGTCGCGGTGCCGTACCTGCGCCCGCGCCCGGATGCGTGGTCGCTGAAGGCAAGTGCCAACAACCCATACAAGACCTGGACCCAGAAGGCCACCCAGCAGAAGATGGCCACCGTCTTCGGGCTTCCCAACGTGGCGTCGGTGAGCATCACCAAGGCCAAGGACCTGACGATTGCCTCGGCAACCGCAAAATCCTCCACCGGCGTTTCCAAGACGCTGACCGGCGGCCAATTCAGAAGTTCGGCCAGCGGTGTCGGGGCATTCTCGGCATGGATCACCGGGGTGAAGGCTAATACGGCAGCCCCGGTGGCCACCACCATCAACCCCAACAAGTTCTGCAGCACCACGGTTAAGGCCGGGGCCAGCATCCCCACCGCCATTGCCGCTGCCCGCGAGGGTGCGGTGATCTGCCTTGCGGCAGGAACCCACAAGAGCGCAAACCTGGTGCTCAAACCGCGCCAGACCCTGGTGGGCCAGGGCAGCTCAAACACCCGTCTGGATGGGTCGATCGCCGTGAGTGCGAAGAAGTCGGGGACGCTGTACAAGATCTCCTCGACCAAGATCCCGGCCAAGGCACCTGCCAAGCTGACCTGCAACACCGGCAGCCAATGCAACAGCGAACAGGTCCTCTTCGCCAACGGTTCCCGGCTGACACGGGTCGCCTCCAAATCCAAGGTCAAGGCCGGAACCTACTGGCTCGACCACAAGGGCCGGGCCATCTACACCGGCAAGGCAAGTTCCTCCAGCTACAAATACACCCTTGCCGTGCAGCCACGTGCAGTGAAACTCGGGACCCACTCACGGGTTGGCAAGCTCAGCGTGCTCTCCTATGCGAACCCGACCAGCACCGGTGCCGTGCAGCTCAGCGGTGCCCACTCGGGGATCTTCTCCTCGCGGGTCGCCGAAAACCACGGTATTGGCGTGCAAAGCAACGGGGCGGCAACCCAGATCCTGAATTCGGTGATCAGGCGCAACGGCCAAGTCGGCATCAGCGCCTCGGGCGGCAAAAACACCGTGGTGCGCGGCACCGAGGTCAGCGCGAACGGATGGGCCGGATACAAGCCCGGGACCTTCACCGGTGGCATTGCCGCTGCCAACAAGGCCAGCGTGAAGGTCAGCGGATCCAAGATCCTTGACAACCGTTCCAGCGGAACCAGCGGGGTGCGGAAAAGTTCCGGAGCCACGGTTTCGGTTTCCTCAACCACGGTGCGCGGAAACAAGTAGTTTTCAGCGGCGCTTGGGTTCGATGCTTAATTCACCAAGCACTGCCGCCAGCTTGTCCATGAAGACCCCGGTCTTCGGGTTCGTCCGTTCGGGTGACCGCAGCGCAAAGATGCTGCGGGCCAACCTGATCTCCGGTGCGTCGATCACCGTGATGCCCTCCGGGGCCTGCCGCATGGCAAGCTCGGGAACCAAGGTGGCTCCGAGACCGGCGGCTGCCATATGCAGGGATGCGTTGAAGTCATCGCTGTAGGCGACAACGCGCGGGTGGATGTTGAAGGCGGAGAACAGCCGGGAAATGACCGTCGCGTCACTGGTGCCAGGGTGGTGCATGATCCACGGCATGTTGGCCAGTTGCTCGGCGCTGACGGTTGAAGAGTCTTCAATTTTCCAGCTGGCCGGGACCACCACCCGGAACGGGTCATCGCCCAACCACTGGCGCTCAAGCTGCGCCGGCCAAGCCAATCCCGCCTGGCCGACCTGGAAAATGAGCGCAAGATCCAGCTCCCCGTCGTGGCGCAGCCCCGCAATGCTCAGGTTCGGTTCCCCGACATGCACGCGCAACGCAATGCCCAGCTGGTCCCACCCGGGGGAACCGAGCAGGCGCGGCAACGCGTAGGTGGCAAGCGACGGGAAAATGCCAAGATGCAGTTCCTGCAGCGGTTTGCCGCTGGGGTCAAGGTCCGGGGTGGAGGTGGCGGCGATCAGCGTGTCAATGTCCGTCAGGACGCGTCGTGCATGGCGAACCATCGTCACTGCGGCGGGCGTTGGTTCGATACTTTTGGCGCCGCGGGTGAACAACGTGGTGCCGGTGGTGCTCTCCAGCGCGGTCATTTGCTGGGACACGGCCGAGGGAGTGTAGCCGAGCCGGGTGGCTGCCATGGCAAATGATTTGTGGTTGACGACCTCGATGAGCGTGCGCAGGTGAACCGGATTGAGCATAAGTTTTCCCGAACCTCAAGACAATGGAGAGAAGGCACCTACTGGTGCTGACTCTCCAATCCTACGGCCTGGATTTTAGGCGTCAGCTTCTTCGTCCGCGAGTTCCTCCACCCATACCTCTTCAATGTCTTCTTCGTCCCCGATGTCGTCCTCGGCGGAGAGGTCGTCATCGAGCAGGTAAAGGTGCTTGCGCAGCGGATCCAGCGCGGTCATGGACTCGGGGCTGTCAGAGGAACCTTCGTAGGGCTGGCCATCTCGACCGTCTCCCGGCTCATACATGTCATCGTCGACCGGCTCATCGTAGACCGTGTCATCAAAACTGTCGCTCATCGTGTCCCTCTATTCACCAAATGCGGGATTCGTGGCTGATCCCCGATTGCTTACAGCCTAAGTCCATGTGCTGGATATGGGAATGGCCATTTTGCCGCTGGCATTTGCCCCAGTGGGAGCGCGGTAATCTCGAAGGATGGAGAATGAAAACACGCGACGGTTTATGACCGAGCCCTATTCCCGCCAGGCACTGGTGGCAGCCGCCGGGCGAATCCTGGCGCCGGCAATGTGGTTGGGCCTTTTGATCGGCATTTCGTTTATCGAGGCGCCCCTGAAATTCACGGCACCGGGGATCACTATCCCGTTGGGCCTTGGCATCGGGCAAATTGTCTTCACGGCGATGAACATCGTGGAAATCGTGCTCTTCCTGCTCTTGGCAGCGTCCTGTATCAAACGCGGATTGGATCGGCGGTTCTTGTGGATGGTTGCTTCCCTGGGCGTTGTCCTCTTCACCAAGGTTGTCCTGATTCGCCCGCAGCTTTCCAAACGCACCGAGGCGGTGCTTGCCGGCGTTGAATCCGGCGGCTCGACCATTCACTACTTCTACATTGCCGCCGACGGGATCTTGCTTGTCCTGCTGATCCTGACGATGGTTATGGGCGTGCGTCGCTGGGTGCTGCCCGGACGCTGAGTTTCGTGGGAAATACAGGGGGCCGCAAGCCCCACCGCGAGGAAGACATGTTCTCCATCGTGGCGGGGCTTGCGGCCCCCTTCGTCATATCCGGTGGTTAGACGGCCAAGTTCATGGCCTGGGCAGTGATCTTCACCGAGGCGAGGCGCTGGAGTGAATCACTGGAATTGTGCACGGTGATCAGCTCGTCGGCCTGCGCCATGGCGGCAAACTCCTGCAGGTACTGGGCCACTGCAGCACCGTCGCCGACTGCCGTGTACTTGAGCATCGACATGATCGAGTCCCCGTGCGAAGACTCAAGCAGCATGTCGATTTCGGCCTCGGTGAACGGGACCGGGCGGTTTCTGCCCAGGAATAACTGGATGCGGTCGCGGCGGACCTGCTCCATGATCTGCAGGGCAGCGGAATTGGTTTCGGCGGCCACCACTCCGACGCCCGCAATGACGTGGGGTTCGGCAAGGTATTCGGAAGGTTGGAACTCATTGCGGTAGGCGGTGACCGCAGCGACCAGCGCGTCCGGTGCGAAGTGCGAGGCGAACGAGTACGGAAGGCCCAGCTGGGCGGCCAGCCGGGCGCCAAAGAGGCTCGAACCCAAGATGTAGAGCGGCACCTTGGTTCCGTGGCCCGGGTAGGCGTTCACGCCCTCAAGACGGGACGTTTCACCCAGGTAGGCCTGCAGTTCAAGCACGTCGTGCGGGAACGCATCGGATGCCGCAGGGTCGCGGCGCAGTGCCTGGAAGGTGAGCTGGTCGGTGCCCGGGGCGCGGCCCAATCCCAGGTCGATGCGTCCGGGGAACAGCGTCTCAAGGGTGCCAAACTGTTCGGCAATCACCAAGGGGGAGTGGTTGGGCAGCATGACGCCGCCGGAACCGAGTCGAATGGTCTTGGTGTGGTTGGCGATGTGGCCGATCAACACCGAGGTTGCGCTCGAGGCAATCGATGACATGTTGTGGTGTTCGGCGTACCAAACGCGGCTGTAGCCACTGGCTTCGGCTGTTTGTGCCAGCTGAACGCTTTCGGCAAAGGTTTCGGCGGCTGAACCGCCGCGGCGGATGGGGGCAAGATCAAGGATCGACAAGGGAATACTCACATAAGGTGCCAACCCCGTACCGGGGCAATTCATTCCCCGCGGCCTGCGTAGCGGCCTGTTGTGGGCAGCGCAGGAACCGTATGATCTGCCTATGAGACGGATCTTACTGGCTCTTGTCTGTGCACTGATGTTGGGAGTGCAATGCGGCTGCACCATCTTGGTGCCCGATGCCAGCGAATCAACTGGGGACCCCGCAACAGCGCCATCGGGAATGCCGCAGATGCCCGCTGGCTGTCCTGCAGGCGATGGGGTCGGTGTTCCCGAATCCTTGGGGAACCTCTCGGGAGAGGATGGCGCCGCGGTCTTGCTGTCGCGGCTAAGCGACTGGGCCAATGCCGGCACCGAAATGATCACCAACGAACCCGACTGGATTACCTCAACAAATGCTCAGCAATGTTTGGCGGCATTGGCTGCCGGGATCGGCCAGATGTACGGGCAAGTGCTTTTCGACGCGGCGGGGGATGATTCACTCGACGGGTTCCGTGAGGCGCTGGTGGCGGAAAATCTCGTGAACCTGAGCCGTTCACGTGCCCAAGGCCAAGCGTCGCACGCTGAATTCTGGATGCAGAACTTGCTGGGGGCAAGGTCCTCCGGGACCGGGTGGTTCCTGAAAATGACTGTGCGGGTGCAGCCAGGTGACTCGACACGGCCGCGGCGCTTGGAACAATGGTTTGTAATCTTCGAGCCCCAACACGGCGCAAATGCGTTGACCCATGTAGATGGTTTCGCTCCGGCCGGGGCGGGGGAGTAGGCCCCGTGAAAAGCAGTTTGGGCGGTACCTCCGTGAGGAGATACCGCCCAAACTAAATCAGCTAATTAGCCGAAGTTGATGATCCGAAGCTTAGACAGCGCGGATATCGGTGGCCTGAAGGCCCTTCTGGCCCTGAGTTACTTCGAACTCTACGCGCTGGCCCTCTTCGAGTGAACGGAAGCCGTTCGACTGGATGGCCGAGTAGTGAGCGAAAACGTCATCGGAGTTGTCGTCCGGAGCGATGAAGCCGAAGCCCTTTTCGGCGTTGAACCACTTAACGGTACCTGTTGCCATGATGGTGTGTCCTTTCGAGACTGTCCTGAGATGGGACGTAGGGGAGTGTATTCCACTATGGAATTCACTTGCAGCTACGTGATTCAACGCGGCTCAGAAAGGTACTAGCCCCGGCAACGGGGTATTTGCACTGCTTTACTGCGAGAAAAACTAGAACTACAAGCTCTACGGTACGCGACTATTGGAGCAGTTACTACCTTTTGGTCAATAATCGCAAAAAAAATACCGGGGAAGGGGTCGGTATTCGGCAAAAGATCGCCTTTGAGTGGCGGTGTGCAGGTTCTGCGGGTGCGGAATCCCGGCATTCTTTCGGGGAATGCAAAAAATGGGTGATGCGGGAATCACAATTCCCACATCACCCATTTTGGTGAAGCCTGGTTACGGTTATCGGCGTTCTAGATGGAGTTTGTCGAATCGGGCAGCCGTGAGCCGCGGATGGTTTTCGAAATAATGAAAATCGTAATAAGAGTCAGGGCAACCGCAATTCCGGAGGTGATGACCACACCTGCGTCAAATGCGGTGGATGCCGATGCCAGGAGCTGTTCCCCGATACTTGCTTCGGAGGCTGGAAGTCCGGCGGCAACCTCATGTGCGCCGCCGAGGGTTTGGCGGGCCGAATCTGCCTGTTCCGCACTCAGCGAGGCAGGGACCTGCAGGTTGCGGGTGTACACGGCGTTGAGGATGGAACCCAGAACCGCGATGCCGAGCACCGAGCCCACCTCATAGGCGGTCTCCGAAATTGCCGAAGCGGCACCGGCCTTGGATGCGGGGACAGAGGAGAGTGCCAGGTCGTTCGACAAGGTTTCTGCCATGCCAACGCCGGCTCCCAAGACGCTGAATCCAATCATCAATGCGGCGACGGACCCTGACTGGCCAAAAGCCAGCACGATGCCGTAAGCCGTGGCGCTGAGTGCGAGGCCGGCAATCATGACAGTGGAGATCTTGAATTTACGTACCAGTGGAACGGCAATCAGCCCGAAGCTCACTGTCAGGGCAAGCCCCGGCAGCATCAGGACGCCGGCCATCATCGGGGTGTATCCGGCGACAAGCTGCAAATGCTGCGACAGGAAGTAAATGAAGCCAACGAACGCGAAAATGCTCAGCAGGTTTACCAGCAAGGCGCCGGAGAAGATCGGGTTGCTGAACAAGCGAACATCGAGCATCGGGTTTGCCCGCTTGAGCTGGCGGAAGGTGAATGCCACACCGCAGGCGATGCCCAAGGCGATGGCGAAGATGCCAAGCCATGGCGAGGATGCCTGGGTGAGTTCCTTGATGCCGAAGACAATCGGCAGAAGCGTCATGATGACAAGGATGATGGAAAGCGGGTCGATGGATCCTGGTTTAGGGTCACGCGACTCTGGAATCAATACCGGTCCAAGGAAGAGCAGTGGCAGCAACATTGGCACTGCAAGCAGGAATACCGAGCCCCACCAGAAGTGTTCAAGCAGGAACCCGCCAACGATCGGGCCCAGCGCGGCACCACCGGAAAAGGCTGCCGCCCAGATGGCGATGGCCTTGCGGCGTTCATTGGCATCGGTGAAAATGTTGCGGATCAGCGACAGGGTGGCAGGCATCAGCATGGCACCAAAAACGCCTAGCAAGGCACGGGCTGCAATGAGCTGCTCGGCGCTTGTGGCAAAAGCCGCGGCTGCGGAGACAGTGGCAAAGCCCGTTGAGCCGATCATCAGCATCTTGCGACGGCCGAAGCGGTCGCCCAGCGATCCCATGGGAACCAGAAGACCCGCAAGGATCAGGGGGTAGATGTCAATAATCCACAGCAGCTGGTTGCTGCTCGGGGTCAACGCCTCGGACAGTGCCGGGACGGCAAAGCTGAGGACCGTGTTGTCCACCGAGATCAGCAACACGGGGAACATCAAGACCACTAGCGCCGCCCATCGTTTGCGGTGCGCTGCGGCTGTTGGCTCTTGCTTTGTTCTGGCTTTGAGGTTCGGGGTACTCATGATGAGGGGTTTCCTGAAGGAAGGTGTTTGCTATGGACGTCCATAACTGTACCGTCTGGACGGTATAGTTACAATGTCATGTTGTCCATAAAGAACGAGATAAGGTTCACTACATGTCCCGCCCTCCATTAGCCAAGGAAAAGATCCTTGACGCCTACGTTTCGATGCTCTGTGACGATGGCGAACGCGCAGCCACCATGGAGGCAACGGCCGCCAAGGCCGGAGTGTCCAAGGGCGGACTGCTCTACCACTTCGCGTCCAAGGAACTCCTGGCCCAAGGAACCATCGAGCATTTGCTCACGGCTCACGAGGAAGACCTGGAACTCATGGGCTCCGCCCCCGAGGGGCCGGCGTCATACTTCGTGCGCACCAGCACCTCTGTTGGAGGGGACCTGGACCGCTATTTCCTGGCCGTCTTGCGACTTGCCCAAGGCGGCCACGAACCGTCGGTGAAGGCCCTTGAATATATTCACGAAGGCTGGCTGGGCATGATCCAGCATGAAGTCACTGACAAGTACGCGGCAGAAGCCATCATGCTCATCGGCGAGGGTCTCTACTACCAAACCTCAATGCCTGGCACCTGGTCCACCGGAACCTTTGGCAAAGACCTCAACCACCTGCTGAAACAGGTCGAACGACTCAAGAACGGCAACTAGAGCCAATGCAGCCCATCACCCAGCGGCAAAAAATGGCAGGACGCATCGGTGCACTGCTTGGAATCCTGCTCATGGCACTTTCGCTGCGTGCGGCCGTTGTTTCGGTTCCGCCTTTGTTGGGGAGTATCGGCCCTGAGCTGGGGTTTGATTCCTTCAGCACGGGTCTGCTGGCGATGCTGGCCCCCGTGGTCTTTGCAGTCTTCGGGCTACTGACCCCGCGGTTGATTCGTTGGTGGGGGCTGGAAAAGGTACTGATCACCGCGGTTCTTTTGGCCGTTGCCGGGCAGCTGCTCAGGTCGCTGATGGGCGATGTCACCGGATTCCTGCTGCTGTCGGTCATCACGCTGGCCGGATACGGCATGGGCAATGTGGTGTTGCCGCCACTTGTCAAAAAGTACTTCCCGGACCGCTTGGCCATGGTCACCTCCGGTTATGTCACCATGTTGGCCGTAGGCACCTGGATGAGCCCGCAGTTCTCGGTGCCGCTGGCAAACGCAACGAATTGGCGTGCCTCGATCGCAGCTTGGGCGTTGCTCTCGGCAGTTGTCCTGGTGCCGTGGATCATCCAGCTGCTCAAGGACCGCAAGAATCCACGCCCCGAAATGGTGCTTGCCAACGGAGCGACCGCGGTACCGCCGACCAAAATCAATCCGTGGCGTTCACCTGTTGCTTGGGGGCTGGCGATCTTCCTGGCAGGGAACTCGGCACAAACCTACGTCTACTTCACCTGGCTGCCGCCCTACCTTTCCTCCCAAGGCTTGGATACCATGACCGCCGGATCCATGCTGGCACTTTTTGCCATCCTCGGATTGCCCGTCAGCCTGTTGGTGCCACTGTGGGTTCCGCGGCTGAGGAACCCGATCATAGCGGTGCTGATCTTCACGTCGTTCTGGATTGCCGGGCACCTCGGCATGTATCTCTCCCCGACCCAAGGCACCGCCATCTGGGTGGTCTTTGCCGGGCTGGGCCAAGGCACCTTCGCCATCGCGTTGCTGATGATGAACCTGCGCTCGCGCACCACCCACGGGTCCGGGGTGCTCGCCGGGTTTAGCCAGGGCCTTGGCTATGCGGGTGCCGCGATCGTCCCGATGCTTTTTGGCATGGTCAAGGACGCAACCGGTGGATGGAGCGCATCCTTTGCGATGCTCGGCATCTGCCTGGCAGTGATGCTCACCGGTGCCGTGATGATCAACGGGCCACGGAAGATCGAAGACGGTCCCGGGGAAAAGGGCATCGCGCGTCCTCTTGAACGAGTGGGCTAGGCTTCCCGGTCCGATAAGGCCTGCGCCAATTCGACAATTTTCCGGGCCACGACATCCGGAGCAACCAGCATGTGAAGATGTCGCCCGTTGAGCTCGATGACCGGCCAACCGTGCGCTCGCGCCCTGGCGGTTTCCTGCGCGTAGATGGCACCAAAGGCGACGTAGCCGCAAGGGACGTTGATCCAACCGGGTTTGATCTGGAGCGTGCCCTTGAGGAAATTCAGGGGCACTCGGGGAGCGCGCGACTGGATCGAGTCCTGGACCGCTGCGTCGGGAAAAAGTGCGGCTATTTCGGATTCGCTGAACCATGTGTGCCAAGGCGGCAGGACACCGTTTCCATCCACCAACGGGCTGAGTTGAGTGATCATCGCGGCAGGGGCGAGATGCTGCGGCCCCGACTCGACGGGTATCACCGCATCGACAAACACCACGCAGGCCACCGGAGCAGCAGCGATGAGTTCCGGTACGAAGTTTCCCGCATTCGAATGCGCGACCAGAACGATGGAACGGCCAGTAGGGATCGATTCAGCATAGGCGTCCAACGCTTCCTGGGCGGAACCGGGTGGACGCGTGTTCTCGGACGGGGATACGAGCACCTCATATCCATGGGCCCGCAAAACAGCTGCCGTATGGTTCCACACCGACGGACTCACCAACCTGCTGGCCAGCAGCACGAAAACCTGAGTCTTCAAGGGCTTCAATGGCGTCCGCGCTTCACGTCTCGATTCCATGGAAACCTCCTGAAGAGAAGCCTATGGTTCGAAGAGCCCCGGCGAAACGGCTCAGTGCAGTTTTGCATCCCGGTGCCACGGACCCATGGCCTTGGGGACCTTCCAATGGAACGTCAACGCGAGCAAACGCAATAAGAAAACTATGGCGGCAACCACCAGTTGCCATACGCCGCTGGTCATCCCGATGGTCCACAACCAGGCGATGAGGCCGGCGCCCAACATGGCCGGGACCGCATAGATGTCGCGTGGGTTGAACAATTCGGGTGTCCGGTTTGCCACGACGTCGCGCAATAGGCCGCCACCCACGGCCGAGGTCACACCCAGCAGCGCGGAAGCAAACGGGTTCATGCCCGACTCCAATGCCTTCAGGGTGCCGGTGATACAAAAGAGTGCAAGCCCAGCGGCGTCAAAAACCAGCAAGGGTCGTCGCATCCGTTGCACACCCGGTGCCAACAGGAAGACAAGCAGCGCGGCCACTGCCGGCGGGATGAAGTAGAACGGGTTCGCGAAGGCCGTTGGGATCTGTCCAAGGATCACGTCGCGGATGATGCCGCCGCCGATTCCCGTCAGCCCAGCCAAAAGCAGCGAGCCAATGATGTCGAAACCACGTCGCGCGGCGAGCAACGAACCGGAAACCCCAAAGAAAAAGACCCCGAACAGGTCAAGCACCAGCGGCATGGTCAACGGGAGCACTCCTGCGGAATCGATGGTGAAACGGTCAACATCGGAGGCTACAGCATGGACAGCTCGTGGATGTAATCACCTGCTTAATCCAGGGTCCTCAGCGCCACGAGCATCTTGTGCACGGTGTTCATGTTCCTGGTGGTGACAAGGTAGGTGGACGCGACCTTGGTGAAATGCTTGGCCAGCGGGGTGCCCAGGCTGTCCCCGCGCGGGACCTCCCAGCAGATTCCGTGACCTAGCGCCGCAACGCGTTCGCCCGGCAAGGGGTCCGGGGCGCTGGCAAGGATCGCCGCGGCGGCGGCATCGGATTCACACAGCACCAGGTATTCGTGGCGTTGGATCCCGTCCTCCGGAGCCGTGAACGGGTAACGCTCGGCAAAATGTTCAAGCTGGGAAAGATCCTGCACGATGACCCGGGTGCCGTAACCATAGGAGGCCTCGATGGCCTCCTCGAAGGTCTTCTTCACGGCTGCCGGGTCCGTTTCCGTGCTGGCCACTACAACATTGCCGCTGGCCAGCAGCGTGCGCACCTGCAAGAAACCCGCGCCTTCAAGGAGCGAGGTCAGGTCCTTCATGAGGATCTTGACCCCGCCGACGTTGACTCCCCGGAGGAAAATTGCATAGAAATTCATGGTGCCAAGTCTGCGCCCTGCCGCACGAGTTCGGCAAGGCGACCCGCGGCACTCCCGGGCATCCTGTGACGGCACGGAAAAAACCACGTCGGATGATGAATCAAAGGCGCGGTGGGGCGGTCTAAAATCTCATCATGACTACGTCCTTGCCCTTCGGCTCCTGGCCCTCACCCATCACCGCGGAACATGTAGCAGCGGGCACCACTCCCGTGGGCGGCGGAACCTTCGTCGGCGGTGAGCTGTGGTGGCTTGAGGGCCGGCCGGCCGAGGGCGGGCGGATGACGGTGGTGGCGCGCGGGGCAGTGAGCGATCAGGCACCGCGTGAACTCGTGGCGGCCCCCTTCAATGTCCGCAGCAGGGTCAATGAATACGGCGGAGCAGCCTGGGCAGTCATAAAGGTCAACGGCACCGATGAACTTGTCTTTGCCAACTTCACCGACCAGCGTCTGTACAGCACCGGTGCACACGGTGGGACCCCGGTTCCCATGACCCCGCCAAGTACCGGGTCCGACGGGGATCCGCAACTTCGCTTCGCCGAAATCATTCCCGGTGCCGATCCCGGTGAAATCTTCGCAGTTTGCGAAGACCACCGCGGCGAACTGCGCCGCTACATCGTCGCGATCCCGCTTGATGGCTCGGCTGCACAGGACTCTGCGGCACTGCGTGAAGTCACCGCGTCCTCCCGCTTTGTTGCAGCCCCGCGACTGAGCCCGGGGGCCACCAAGTTGAGCTGGATTTCCTGGGAACATCCGCACATGCCATGGGATGGCACCGAATTGCACAGTGCCGACCTTATCGACGGTGTTGCCGTCAATGACACGGTGATTGCCGGGTCAACCACCGAATCGGTACTGCAACCCGAGTGGCTCACCGATGGCGAACTCGTTTTTGCCTCGGATCGCAGCGGTTGGTGGAACCTCTACGCGCATCGGTTGGAAACAGGGGAGCAGCGCGCGCTGTGCCCGCGCGAGGAAGAATTCGCCGGCCCCTTGTGGATGCTTGGACAACGGTGGTTCACGGTGGAAAACGAGCGTTCGCTGCTGGTGACCCACGGAACCCACGGCAGCTCGCTGGCCCGGCTTGATGTTTCCACAGGGGACTTGGCGCCGCTGGAGATGCCCTTCACCCGCATTTCCCCCTCCGCGCTCGCGGACGGAAAACTGCTGGCAACCGCCACCTCGTTGGTTCAGGGCGACGGGCTGCGGCTCATCGACCTGGAAACACTTTCGGTGCAGGACGTTTCCCTTTGTCTCTCCGCGCTGCCGGATCCCGGGGCCCTGCCACATGCGGCGGCCATGGAATTTTCCACCGCCGACGGGGCGCCGGTGTACGCCCATGTCTATGCCCCGGCACTGGTTGGGTACAGCGGACTTGAGGGGGAGAAGCCACCGTTCGTGGCTTTCGTGCACGGTGGTCCGACCTCCCAGGCTTTCGCACAACTCTCGCTGTCCATCGCCTATTACACGTCCCGCGGCATAGGCGTGGTCGACGTGAACTACGGGGGATCCACCGGCTTTGGCCGGGCCTACCGCGAACGGCTGCGCGGACAGTGGGGCATCGTGGATGTGCAGGACACGGTTGCGGTGATGGAAGGGCTCGTCGCCGCCGGGATCGCCGACGGCAACCGGCTGGGCATCGAGGGAGGTTCCGCCGGCGGTTGGACAGTGCTCAACGCGCTGACCACTACCGATGCCTTCTCCGCTGGGATCTCTCGCTACGGCGTCTCTGATTTGGTCGGGCTGGTGACCGACACCCACGACTTCGAATCCCGCTACATGGAATCCTTGGTGGGCCCGTACCCGGAGGCCGCCGAGCTTTATGCCCAACGGGCACCGATCAACCACGTCGATAACATTTCCTGCCCGGTCTTGCTGCTGCAGGGGGATGAGGACAAGGTGGTGCCGCCGGCCCAATCGCAGGTGGTCGCCGACGCGCTCGCGGCCAACGGGATCCCGCATGCCTACGTGCTCTATGCGGGCGAACAGCACGGCTTCCGCCGCATGGAAAACATCATCAACGCGTTGGAAACCTCGCTCGGTTTCTATGCGACGGTCTTCGGTTTCGACGCCGACGTGCCATCGCTCGAACTTCACTAGCGGCAGGGGGGGGGCACTGCCGTCCCGTCGGCCTGAAAATCATCGGCTTTTCTTCCGACGGGCCACTCCGGCTTCCACCAGCACCGTAGGATAAATCGGGTGTCAGACAGAATCATGCTTGGAGCAATCGCCGTCTTTGCGGGCCTAGGCCTTGCCGTTGCCCTGTTTATCCCCTTCATTGCCATCAGCTACAGGCGCCGGGGTTCGGTGAGTGCCCTGTGGCTGCTGGGCTGGGTGGCGCTGCTGAGCTACACCATGGCGCTGTGGACCTACACGCTGATGCCCCTGCCCGCCGAGGGCTACAGGTGCGTGGGAACCTAGCTCACCCCGTTTGCGTCGCTGCATGACATCCTCAAGTACCCTCATGCCTCGGCTGGGCAAGTACTGCGCAACCCCGCGGTGCAGCAAGTTGCCTTCAACATCATGCTGTTCATGCCCTTCGGCTTCCTGCTGCGCACCATGTTCAGGCGCGGGATCCTGATGGCGACGTTCGGCGGTTTCGGCATTTCGCTGTTCATCGAGCTGACCCAGCGCACCGGGATCTGGGGAATATTCCCGTGTGCCTACCGTCTGTTTGATGTCGATGATCTGATGGCCAACACGCTCGGTGCGCTGTTGGGGTCGATTCTTGCCTGGGCCTTCATTCCGCGCAGGAGCGCAGATCGGGATCCGCGGCTGCCCCGCCCGGTGACAGCGGGGCGCAGGTTGCTGGCGATGGCCTGCGACGTGCTCTTCCTGACCCTGCTCGGTGGAATGCTGGCCATCGGCTGGCGCGCCTGGGAAATGTACGGACAGGGCATTGAATACGACAAGCTGGATACAACCGTCGAAAGCCTGCTGTCGGTATGGGTTCCGCTCGGGGTACACTTCGTCTGGATCATGGCCAGCGGGCAAACCATCGGCGAAAGCGCGACGCTGCTGCGCGGTCGGAGCGCCGGCCTGCCGGCGCCGTTGGCCCGCCCGCTGCGTTTCCTGGCAGGCATTGGCGGCTACGGGATTTTGAGTGCGGCCTCGTTCCCGCTCAGTGGCCCGCTGTTGTTTGTCTTGGTGGCGGCCAGTCTGGTGATGGTGTTCACCAGCCGCGGGCATCGGGGCCTTGCCGCCGCGGTGGCGGGCATGGACATCGAAGACGCCCGGATGCACAGTCAACCGGTGCGCCGCTAGCCGCCAGCCCACCTGCTGACATCGCGCTGCGGGATCGCAAACGCCGAACGCCGCCCCCAGAGGAGCGGCGCCCGGTGCTTCGTGCCACGGATTTCTAGTCGAGCACTGCCTCACGCTCGGCGCTGATCGCCGGGGCCGAGGTGTCCTTGATGCGCGGCGGGATCATTGACACGGCCAGGGCAGCAATGACGCCGACAATGGCAAAGAAGACGAAGTTGAACTGGAAGTTCATGCCGGTGGAGGCGATCCAGCCGCCGATGATCGGGCCTGAAATGGCACCGAGACGGGCGAAGGACAGGGCCCAGCCGGTGGCGGTGCCGCGCTGCGCCGCCGGGTAGTAATCGGCGATGTAACCGGTGAGCACCAGCGAGGTGGAGATCGATCCGATGCCCGCGAAGGCCACGAAGCACAGGTTGATGAACATGGTGTTCGGGAACATCAGCAGCAGGATGCCGCCGGCACCCAACAGGTAGAAGATGATCAGGATCGGCTTCTGGCCGTACTTGTCCGCCAAGAAGCCAAGGATCAGGCCGCCAACGGCCGAGGCCAGCGAGAACACCAACAGGAAGGTCAGCGAGGTGCCCAGGTCGTAGCCTGCCTTGCGCATGATCTGCGGCAGCCAAGTGTTCAGGCCGTAGACCAGCACCATGCCGCAGAACAGCGAGATCCAGAAGAAGACGGTGGAGCGCAGGTACTTGCCGGAGAACATCGAGGCCATGACCTCGCGCCACGGAACCTTGGCTCCCGGCTTGGCGGGTGCCACCGGGGCGTAGTTGCGCACGTTCAGCTTGGCGGCCAGCGCCTTGGCTTCGGAGATCTTGCCCTTGGCAACCAAGTATTCAAGGGATTCGGGAAGCATCCAGGCAATAAGCGGCAGGATCAGCACCGGCAAGGCTCCGACCGCGACGACCCAGCGCCAGCCCAGGGTGGGCAGCAGTGCCATGGCGACAAGCGCTGCGGCAACGATGCCCAGTGAGTAACCGGAGTACATGATGCCGTAGTTCAGCGAACGTTTCTTGGGCGCCGAGTATTCAATGGTCAGCGCCGCGGCGACGGGGATGATGCCGCCCATGCCCAGGCCGCCGAGGAAGCGGAAGAGGCCGAACAGCTCGGGCGTCGGGGCCATGGCGGCACCGGCCTGGGTGATGGTGAAGATGACCATGGAGAGCATCAGCATCTTGCGACGGCCGATGATATCGCTCAGGGTGCCGATGAACAGTGCACCGAAGAGCATGCCCGCCAGTGCATAGGCGCCGAGGCCGCCGAGCTGTAGCGGGGTCAGTGCCCATTCCTTGTATTCGGCCAGGGCGGGGAGGACCGCGCCGAGCACTCCGACGTCATAGCCTTCCGCGAGGATGGCCAGCCAACAGGCGAAAAGCACAACGCCGGTGGTGCGTTTGGGGATGTTCCAGTCCGAAACCGTGGGTGAAGTCGCCACGTAGTTCTCCTTGCATGGAAGGGAAGAGCTGAGGGGGTGGAGCAAAGATCTCTTGTATTATGTCGTTAAAGTGACGCACGTAACAATAGCTGGATGGAGATTGGTTCGCGATGGTCAAAAATTCGATAGAAAATGACGTCGATGCGGGACGCGGGATTGAAGTCCTGGTTGCGGATTTCCTTGCCACTGGCTTGGCGGGAAATGCGCTGCAACGCACCATTGAATGGGTGGACACCGATGCTGCAGGGCACCAGCACAACTCGGTGATCCTGCGCTTTGTCGAGGCCGCCGAAGCGAAACTCTTCCGGGAACTGGGGCAAAACTCGTACTTCGGCATGGCGCCGCGAGTGCGCCACGAAACCGACTACCGCGCCAAGCTCTACTTCGGGCAGGATGTCACCACCGCGGTGGTGATCGCGCGCATAGGTACCAGCTCCATGGATTTCGCCTTCAAGGTGTGGGGCCACCCGCACGAAGGGCGTGGCGCGGTACTTGCCGCGGAGGGCCGCTTCATTACCGTTTGCGTGCCACGGGGCAGCGAAGCATCGGCTCCGTGGCCGGAAGGGATCCGCGAAGCGCTGCGCAAATAGTTGCCGGGTACGTTAATTGGCGGATATTCCGCGCAGGGTGTCTGAGGGCGCGAACCCGAAATGCCGCCGATAGGCCTGCGCGAATCGACCCAAATGCCCGAAGCCGCAGCGCTCGGCAATGCTTGTCACACTGTCGACGCGCGCATCGGCCTCGGTGAGCATTGCGTGGGCACGGCGCAGGCGCGCCTCGCGCAGCATCCGTGAGGGGGTTGAACCCAATTCCTTGGCCAGGGCTACCTGAAGCGTGCGGATCGAAACCCCCAGGGCTTCGGCCAGATCGGCGACGCCGAGGTTTTCTCCGCTGTGGTGTTCCAACAGGGCCGAAAATTCCAGGACCAGTGCCGAATTCCGTGCCTCTTCCAGCGGGGTTTCCCATTGGCTGAGCGTCGTTGAAAAGTTTGATTTCACCGCCAGCAACCAGCGGGCCAACACCATCTCCTGCTGCAGTCGCTTGGCGTACGGGGTGGGCGCGGCCGCGGTCCCGTTGACTAAATCATGGTATTCAAAGACCGCGCGCATAAATGACTGCCCCTGCACGGTGGTCATGTTCATGCTGTTCGCCAGCTGCAATGGCGCCTCAAGCTGCGCTCCGAAGAGGGCCGAAGCCGCATCGTTGAGCAGGTCTCGAGGGGCTGTGACAATCAGCTGCGGTGTCCCTGCCTGCCATGTCATGGAAAAATCCTGGTCGATCGGCGGGATCGATGCGGTATTGGGTGTTGATTCGACGCTCGAGCCCGGGGTGCGCAATTGGGCGCTGCCGGACAACGGCACCTGGACCATGTAAAACGTCTTCAGGGCGTCCGGATTGATGCGCACCGCCGTCCCGTAGTCCAGCAGGTGTACCCCGAATCCCGAGCCTGAGGAACGCAGGTTCAACTTCACGTTTCCGCGACCCGAGAGCGGACTCAGCGTGTGCTCGCAAAATAGTTTGCTGATGCGCTCCTGCGCCTCGTGCGGATCGGGGGTTTGCAGCGTTGGCAGGCCATCGAGAACGCGACTGGGTGAAGGCATGGTGTGCTGCTGGGTCAGCATGCAGGATGCTCCTTTGCTGTGACTGCCGTTTTTGCTCCACCTGCGCACATCGGATGAGGCGTGCGCAATGCGGATAGTGGCGGTCGCGCCGCCGGGGGTAGCTTCATGTCAGGCCACTCATTATGACATGGGTCACGGTAAATTTGTTGGGAAGGAAAGCCATGAAATCGCTTCAGGATCGCGTCATACTGCTCACCGGCGGTGCCACCAAGGTAGGTGCCGGGGTTGCCGGTTCATTGGTGGAGGCCGGGGCGCGGGTCATCGTTGTGGATATTGACGAAGTGGGCGGTGTCGCGTTGCAGGCCCAATACCCGGAGGTTGAATTCAACGCCGTCGACATCACCGACGATGCGGCTCTCGAATCACTGGTGGCCGGCATCGAACTAACCCACGGACGCCTTGACGGCCTGGTCAATCTTGCCTGTAGCTACCTGGACGAGGGTATCGAATCGAACCGGGCCGATTGGTTGACCGCGCTGAACATCAATGTTGTCTCCGCCGTGATGCTCGCAAAGCTGGTCCGCCCGCTCTTGGCGGCCTCCGGCCATGGGGCCATCGTCAATTTCACCTCGATCTCATCGAGTATTTCGCAGACGGGCCGCTGGCTCTACCCCGCAAGCAAGGCAACGCTGGTGCAGGTCACCCGTTCCATGGCCGCCGATCTTGCCGCCGACGGCATTCGGGTCAACTCCGTCAGCCCCGGGTGGACCTGGTCCAAGATCATGGACACGCTCTCCGGGGGCAGCCTGGAAAAGACCGATTCCGTGGCCGCACCCTTCCACCTGTTGGGCAGGGTGGGACGCCCCGGGGAAGTCGGGGATGTTGTTGCCTTCCTACTCTCGGACCAGACCTCCTTTGTCACGGGCGCCGACTGGGCCGTTGACGGCGGGTACTCAGCCATGGGTCCGGAGCGCAACGAACCTGCCATCCCGCTGCTTGCAGCAAACTAGTTTTTCTTTCACACCCCTCAGCACGCCCTCCTTGCCACCGAAATGGTGAGCGAGATTGTTTAGCGAGATAAGGAACCTTGAAAATGACTTCACGTAGCATCACCATCGTTGGCGCGGGGCAGTCAGGCCTCCAGTTGGGCATCGGCCTGCTCGACGCCGGATACGACGTCACGCTGGTCTCCAACCGAACCCCGGAACAGATCCGCGACGGAGGGATTGCCTCCAGCCAGTGCATGTTCGATTCTTCATTGAGCCACGAACGGGCCCTGGGCCTCGATCTCTGGCCGGATGCCCCTGAAGTGCAGGGTATTTCCTTCACAGTTGCCCCTCCGGAAGCCCCGGGCGTGAAGGCCATGGGGTGGGGTCACCGGCTCGATGCCCCGGCCCAGTCAATTGACCAACGAGTCAAATTCCCGGCGTTCATGGAAGTCTTTGAGACCCGCGGCGGCACCCTGGTCTTTGAGGAAGCCGGCGTGGCCGACCTTGAACGCTACGCAGAATCCTCCGACCTGGTGATTGTCGCCGCAGGCAAGGGGGATATTGCAGGACTCTTCGAACGCGATGCCGAACGCAGCCACTATGCCGCTCCGCAACGCGCCCTGGCACTGACCTACGTCAACGGCATGAAGCCCCGCGAGGAATTCTCGGCAGTGAACTTCAACCTCATCCCGGGCGTCGGTGAATACTTTGTCTTCCCAGCACTGACCGTCACCGGCCCCTGCGAGATCATGGTCTTTGAAGGCCTGCCCGGCTCCGACATGGACAGCTGGAAGGGTCTGAGCCCCGAAGCGCACCTGGAAAACTCGCTGCGCATCCTGCGCACCTACCTGCCGTGGGAAGCCGAGCGCTGCACCGACGTGAGCCTCACCGACCCCAACGGGGTGCTGCAAGGACGCTTCCCTCCTACCGTGCGCCACCCGCTGGCCACGCTGCCCTCCGGAAAGACGGTGCTGGGCATGGCCGACGTGGTGGTGCTCAACGACCCGATCACCGGGCAGGGCTCCAACAACGCCGCCAAGTGCGCGGCCGCCTACCTCGAAGGCATCCTCGCCCACGGCGAGCGCGCCTACGACGACGGGTTCAAGCAGGGCCTGTTCGAAAGCTACTGGGAGTACGCGCAGCACGTCGCGGCCTGGACCAACACCATGCTGGCCCCGCCTGCCCCGCACGCCCTGCAACTGCTGGGTTCGGCACAGGAAAACACCGAGATCGCCAAGCGCTTTGCCAACGGTTTCGATTACCCGCCGGACTTTGCCCAGTGGTTCATGAGCGAGGAAGCCGCCAACGGCTACCTCGGATCCTTCGACGCCGTGCGCTAGCACCGGCGCACGCCCTGCCACCACCACACCACTGGAGTTTTCAATGCGTACCATCGCCATCGTCGGGGCCGGAGAATCCGGTGCCCAGCTTGCCCTTGCACTGCAGCGTTCGGGACACAGCGTCACGCTGTTCTCCGACCGTTCGGCCCAGCAGATCCGCACCGGGTCGATCACCTCCAGCCAGTGCGTGTTTTCATCCTCGTTGCGGGTCCAGCAGCCATTGGAAATCCCCGGGGCGACCACCGCCCAAATGGGCATCACCGGGCTGCACCTGAACATCGCCGCGGGTCACGGGCGGGAAGAAACCGACTGGCAGGGCATGCTGGATCGCCCGGCGCTCTCGGTGGACCAGCGGGTCAAGTGCGCGCACTGGATAGAAACGTTCATTGGGCGCGGCGGGGACTTCCGCATCGAAAAGCTTTCGGTGCGCCGCCTGGAAGAACTCGCAGCGCTCTTTGACCTGGTGGTGGTGGGTACCGGGAAGGGTGAACTCGGGCAGGTCTTTGCCACCGACCGCGCCAAGTCGCCCTTCGACCGCCCACAACGTGCAGTGGCGGTCACCTACGTGACACCCGAACACGGAACCGGGGATCGCGAAGACGCCTCGAAAATCCGGATGAGCATGGTGCCCGGGGTGGGGGAGTTCTTTACCTTCCCCGGGCTCAGCGTCGCCGGTCCGTGCCAGATGATGGTCTTCGAGGGGTTGCCCGGTGGCCCCATGGACTGCTGGGACGGGGTCAACACCGCCGAGGAACACCTGGAGATGTCGATGGAGATCCTGCGCCGGCATTTTCCGCATGAATACCCGCGCTTCGAGGGATCAGCCCTGAACGACCCGGGGGCGGCCCTGCGTGGCCGCATCAATCCGGTGGTTCGTTCCGCGGTGGGGGTGCTGCCCGGAGGCCGCCCCGTCATGGGGCTGGGGGATGCGATCATGCTCAACGATTCGCTCACCGGCCAAGGCTCAAACAATGCAACGCTGGCCGCCGACCACTATGCCCGCGCCATCGACGCACGCGGGGACGAAGACTTCGACTCAGCATGGATGCTGCGCACCTTCGATGAGTTCTGGCGCGGCTGGGGCCAGTTCTCCACGGTGTGGACCAACTCCATGCTGCGCGAACGCAAGCCCTGGCAGCTGGAGATCCTGGCCAAGGCACAGCAGCACGATTCCCTGGCCGCGGCTCTGGCCAACGGATTCGATGACCCGCGCACGCTCTTCCCCTGGTGGTTCGAGCCCGAGGAAGCAGAAGCATTCATGGCCCGGGCGGTGGCCGAAGAGAGCGCAACCTTCGATTTGCGCGACTTCCGCCAAACGCTGGGCCAGTTCGCCACGGGTGTCACCGTCGTGACAACCCGCACCCCGCAGGGTGCCAAGGTGGGCATGACCGCCAACTCGTTCACCTCGGTCTCCATGGATCCGCCGCTGGTGCTCTGGTGCCCCAGCAAGTTCGCGCCGTCGTTGGGCGACTTTGAGGCAGCAACGCACTTTGCCATCAACGTGCTCGAGTCCTCCCAGCATGTGCTGTCCCGCCAGTTCGCCACCCCCGCCGAGGACAAGTTCGCGGGCGTCGACACCACCGAGGGAGTGGCCGGCGTGCCGTTGCTTGATGGTGCCGTTGCCACCTTCCAATGCCGCACCGTGGCACGTCACGAAGCCGGTGACCATGTCATTTACGTGGGAGAAGTGGAAAAGTACGTGAGGACCGAAGGAGACCCGCTGGTCTTCCATGCGGGGGCCTACCACCGCACGGCCCTGCACCCGGACTTCAGCTAAACGCCCGGCACGCGCGACTACGGAAAGAAGAACATGGAAACCGACTACGTCATTATTGGTTCGGGCATCAATTCACTGGTTGCCGCGGCGGAACTGGCCCGCAGCGGGGCCAGCGTGACACTGCTCGAGGAACACGACAAGCTCGGCGGATTCATCGACTCCGGTGAGCTGACGGTGCCCGGGTTCATCCATGACACGTATTCCTCATGGCACCCGCTCTTCGTCTCGGGAGGCGCCTATGCGGAGCTCGGCCAGGAACTGCACGCGCGTGGACTGCGCTATTGCAACACCGAGGACGTGCAGACCCCCTGGGTGTGCGCCAGTATCGGCACCGACGCGCGTGGAACCACCACCACGGTGCTGGCCCAACGGGATCCCGCGGCGACGGCTGCCGCCTTCGAACATGTGGAGGACCGCACCGCCTATGCGCGCATGCTTGAGGATTTCGGCGCTCATGCTCCCGTGGTCTTCGGTGCGCTGGGCAGCGAAATGAACCTGTCCAACGCGGCGAAGCTCGGCTTCAAGACGGTGCGCCTGGGCCTGAACAAGGCCCAACAGCTGGTGCGCCAGGGGCTGATGAGCGGACGCAACCTGACCCGCAGCACCTTCGCCGGCAGTGAAGCGGACCAACTGTGGGCCCCCTGGCTGTTGCATGCGGGGATCGGTCCCGAGCAGGCAAGCGGTGGCGTGATGCTTCCGGTGATGGCCGCGAGCATGCACCAATTCGGTTTGCCGGTGGTCCAGGGCGGGGCCTCGAATTTCATCTCGGCCTTCGAAACCTTGCTCACCGAGCACGGGGTGGTGGTCCGCAAGGGAACCCGTGCGGAGGCGGTGGTGGTCTCCGGGGAACGGGCAACGGGCGTGAGGACAGCCACCGAAACCATCACTGCACGCAAGGGGGTCCTCGCCTCGGTTTCCGTGCCACAGCTGTACACGGAGTTGCTGGAGTCTCCCGTGGTTCCCGAAGCCACCCGCGTCCAGGTGCGTGCGCACCGGCCGGGACGTGCCGCCATGCAAATACACATCGCGCTCGCCGGACCCGTGCCCTGGAGCGATGAGCGGCTTGCGCTGACCCCGTTGGTCCACATCTCCACCGGGTCAAATTCAACGGCCATCGCCTGTGCCCAGGCCGAGGCAGGGTTGTTGCCCGCCAACCCGACCATCGTGGTGGGCCAGCAATCCCTGCTCGATCCCTCACGGGCACCCGAGGGACAGGCAACGCTCTGGCTGCAGCTCCAGGAACTGCCGTTCGATCCCATCGGGGATGCAGCCGGGGAACTGGATACAAGCGGAGGCTGGGATGAACAGCTCACGAACGGGTACATCGACCGGGTGCTGGGGAAGCTTGAGCAATACGCCCCGGGCCTCGGGGAACTGGTTCTTGGCATCAAGGCCTTCAACCCGCAACAGTTGAGCCGGGCGAACCGGAACGCCGTTGCAGGCGACCCGTATGGGGGAGCCGCCGAGCTGTACCAAAACCTGTTGTGGCGCCCGCTGCCGCGGCTTGGCAAGGGGCGCTCGCCGGTCAAGGGCCTGTGGCATATCGGAGCGGCCACGCATCCGGGCCCGGGCCTGGGCGGCGGATCCGGGCATTTGGTGGCCCAGCAACTGATCAAAACCGCCAAACGTTCCAGGAGCCGGTAGTCCGCTCTGTGAGAAGGGTCTTTTGCGGGCCCCAAGGCGCTGGTAGATTAACTTTAGTTCATTATTTGTGACGATCGTCACTATTGTTCGATAGTCAATTCCCGGAGAGCGCGAAAGCGCCTTCCACCCCAAACGATGGAGTTTCGATGAGTCCCGTACATGAAGTCCTCGCGTCATTGGCCACCGGTGCCGTTGAAATCCACGACCTGACGGCCCCACTTTCGGCCAATACCCCCACCCTCGTGTTGCCCGAGCCGTTCTCCAACCTGATCGACTTCCAGCTCGAAGAAGTCTCCGCCTACAACGAACCCGGCCCGTACTGGAAACACCACAACATCCACACCGGCGAACACATCGGCACCCACATTGACGCCCCGATCCACTGGATCTCCGGCCGTGAAGGCAAAGATGTCTCCCAACTGGACCCGGCACGCCTGGTCGGCCCGGCAGTGGTACTGGACTTCACCGCCCAAGCCACCGCGAACCCGGATTTCCTGATCGACATTGCCGACCTGGTGTCCTGGCAGGAAGCGCACGGTGCCTTCCCGGCCAACTCATGGCTGCTCTTCCGCACCGGCTGGGACCAGTTTGGGCACGACAAGCAGGCCTTCCTGAACCTTGACGAAGACGGTTCGCACACCCCGGGCTTCACCGCCGAGTGCGCCCAGTGGATCGCTGAGGAACTGGACATCTCCGGTATCGGCGTGGAAACCGTGGGCATTGACGCCGGCAATGCAGGAGCCTTGAATCCTCCATTCCCGATGCACTATTTCCTGCTGGGTGCCGATAAATATGGCATCACCTCGCTGAAGAACCTGGACAAGTTGCCGGCCCACGGCGCGATGATCGTGGTGGCCCCGCTGCCGATCGTCGGCGGCACCGGCGCGCCGACCCGCGTGCTGGCCATGGTCGGAAAGGGCTGAACGTGAACGTCGCAGAACTTGTGGGAAAAACCCTGGCCGAACTCGGCGTCGGCCACTGCTTCGGGGTGGTGGGCTCCGGGAACTTCACCATCACCAACACCCTGATCGAACACGGCGTACCGTTCACCGCGGCCAGGCACGAGGGCGGGGCCGCAACCATGGCGGATGCGTACTCGCGTACCAGCGGCCAGGTATCGCTGGTCTCGGTCCACCAAGGCTGTGGGCTGACAAACGCTGCAACCGGCATCGGCGAGGCAGCCAAGTCGCGCACCCCGATGATCGTGCTCGCCGCCGAGGCCGCGCCTTCGGCCGTGTACTCGAACTTCGCGATGGACCAGGACGGCTTCGCGGCCTCCGTCTACGCGGTGCCCGAGCGCGTGCACTCGGCCCAGAGCGCCGTGGCTGACACCGTACGCGCCTACCGCCGCGCGGTGAACGACCGCCGCACGGTGGTGCTGAACCTGCCGTTGAACGTCCAGGCGCAGGAAGTCACCGCCGAGCAGGCGGCGGCACCGGTGGCCATCGCGGCGGCCGAACCCATCCGCCCCTCGCGCGCCTCCGTGCGTGCGCTGGCCGAGCTGCTGGCCGGCGCAAAGCGGCCGGTGTTCGTCGCCGGACGTGGCGGCCGCGGGGCCCGGGACGAG
Organism: Paeniglutamicibacter antarcticus; assembly: GCF_900010755.1. Lineage (GTDB taxonomy): Bacteria > Actinomycetota > Actinomycetes > Actinomycetales > Micrococcaceae > Paeniglutamicibacter > Paeniglutamicibacter antarcticus_B. The sequence continues at coordinate 198,737 of NZ_CZJT01000082.1, forward strand.
ATCTTGGCCCTGGCCAAGCACACCGGTGCCCTGGTGGCGACCTCTGCGGTGGCCAAGGGGCTGTTCAATGAGGACGAGTTCAACCTCGGCATTTCCGGCGGTTTCTCCTCCCCGCTGGCAGCCGAACTGATCACCGGGGCCGACCTGGTCATCGGGTTCGGGTGCGCGCTGAACATGTGGACCATGAGACACGGGCACCTGATTGGCACGGCAGCCAGGGTGGTCCAGATTGACCTCGAGGAACAGTCCCTCGGTGCCAACCGCCCCATCGACCTGGGAATCGTCGGGGACTCGGCGGAGTGTGCCGCCGATGCGCTCGAGACACTGATTGCGCGGAACGTGGAGGCCCGTGAGGGGTACCGCAGTGCATCCATCGCCGCGCGGATCAAGGAGTCGATCGACTGGCAGCAGGTCGACTACGACGATTTGTCCGTCGGGCAGTTCATCGACCCGCGTACGCTGACCAAGCGGCTCGACGAGCTGCTGCCCGCCGGACGCATTGTCTCCGTCGATTCGGGCAACTTCATGGGCTACCCCAGCCAGTTCCTTTCGGTGCCCGATGAGTTCGGCTTCTGCTTCACCCAGGCGTTCCAGTCCATCGGGCTGGGGCTGTACACGGCCATCGGTGCCGGTTTGGCGCAGCCCGGACGCATGCCGGTGCTGGGCACCGGCGACGGCGGATTCCACATGGCCATCGCCGAGCTGGACACTGCCGTGCGGCTGGGCATGCCGCTGGTCTGCATCGTCTACAACGACGCCGCCTACGGCGCCGAGGTCCACCACTTCGCCATCGACAACCCGGAGGCGGACATGAGTTCCGTGCAGTTCCCGGACACCGATTTCGCGGCCATTGGCCGCGGCTTCGGTGCCGACGGCATCACGGTACACACCCTCGCGGACCTGGATGCGGTGGGGGACTGGGTGGCCTCGAACCCGAGCCGGCCGCTGGTGATCGACGCGAAGATCGCCTCCGACTCCGGTTCCTGGTGGCTCGCGGAGGCCTTCAAGGGGCACTGACCTGCCTGTTCGGCCCAGACCACGACGTACGATCTAGTCATGATGTGAAATCGGCCCGCCCTGGAAACACCCCCGGGGCGGGCCGATTTCACGCTGGCCGCCTGCAGAAAGACACACATGACCGACGACGACATCGACTACAGCGAACTTGACCTGGCCTTTGCCGGGCGCGTGCCTGATGCCGCCCAGCGCGTCCAGCACGTGTTGGCCCCGCTGGGCATCATGGGAATCATCGAGGGCCCGCAATACCTGAGCCACAGCACCGCGGTGAGTGTCATCCTCCTGGGAACCGAGGGGGAGAGCGTGCTGGTGGCCGATGAAGAGGGCCGGCTGAAGTCCCTTCCGCTGCCTGAGGTGGTTTCCGATTCAGTGATCGCCGAGCTGGGCTCCGAGGTCGTCTTCCTGAACGATGACTGTGTGTACGGAACCCCGAGGCCGGGCTACGACCAAGAGGAGCCCTTGCAGGGATGGGCGGTTTTTGCCGGGCCCACGTTGGGCGCCGAGCACGTGGTCATCGCGTCAGCCAAGGATCCCAGTGCCACGTGGCGGTATTGGGAAGAGGGAGGGTGCGGGTTCGCGCGCTATGAGGGCGAGCGCCGGTACCACCGGTTCGGCTTCCCGCCCGAGGCCGGTACCGTGATCCAGCTGATCCCCAACGACCAGGACCTGACCGCGACGATCTTCGCCCGCGGAGAACGACTTGACATGGACTTCAGCGAAGGAATGGCTCCGATCACCCCCTGTGCCGAAGGGAGCCCCGCCGCACAACACCTTGCGGGGGTGTGGGCCATCTGGTCCGGCTTCACCCAAGAGGCTTTCAAACAACTCGGGGCGATCACCGGCAATGCCCGGGCAGCCGCCGAACTCGAACGGACCTTGAAAAACGGCGAGGTGCTCCAAGGACTGGCCGAACTGCTCCGGAACCTCGGCGTGGGACGCAGTGCCTTGGACTATGCACGGAACGGAAATTTCCCCGATTCTGCACGAAGCCTTGCACCCCGGGGCACCCTGGACCGGGTGCGGCTGGTGCGCACCGAGGTCGAACTGCGAACTGGAAGCAAGCCGTCGTTTTTCGGCACCCTGCGTCAGCTCAGAACCGCTCGGTAGGATTCGCAAAACCACAGGAAGTAGGAAGGAGGCGGCCAGTTCAGTGAACTGGCCGCCTCCTTCCACAGTGCCTGGAGTTAGGCGCTCGGCACCAGGTCTTCGGTGGACTTGTCCTTGGCTGGGGACCAGCGCAGGTGGACCTGCTCGTCGACCTCATCTTCCTTCAGCAGCGAGAGGCGCGGACGGACCGCGTCGGTGCGGGCGCTTGGCGGCTTGCGGCGCCCGGCCTTGTACGGCTTGGGCCATTCGGCACCGGCTCCCGCGTAGTCCTGCTCGGCGGCTGCCTGCAGCGTCCACTGTGGATTGTACAGGTGAGTGCGGCCCAGCGCGACCAAATCCGCGCGGCCAGCCAGCAGGATCGAGTTCACGTCGTCGTAGGAGGAAATCGCGCCCACGGCGATGACAGCAACACCGGCAGCGGCGGCGACCTGGTTGCGGATCTTGTCGGCAAACGGGGTCTGGTAGCTGCGCCCGAACGCCGGGCGCTCGTTGCGCACTATCTGCCCGGAGGAGACGTCGATCGAGTCGATGCCGTGGTCAATGAAGGCCTGGGCAATCACCAGTGCATCGTCCTCCGTGTTCCCGCCCTGAACCCAGTCGGTGGCGGAGATGCGGGCACCGACAGGCTTGTGCGCGGGCCATGCGGTGCGGACCGCGTCGAGCACCTCCAGCGGGTAGCGCAGGCGGTTCTCCAGCGATCCGCCGTACTCGTCGGTGCGCGTATTCGACAGCGGGGACAGGAACGAGGAAAGCAGGTAGCCGTGGGCCGCGTGCAGCTCCAGCAGGTCAAAGCCCGCCTCGTCGGCCCGGCGCGCGGCGGCGACAAACTGCTCGCGGACCTCATCCATCTGGGCCCGGGTGATTTCGGCCGGGACGTGGCAGCCCTCGCCGTAGGGGATGGCGCTGGGGGCCAACACTTCCCAGTTGCCCTCATCCAATGGCTCGTCGATGCCTTCCCACATGAGCTTGGTGGAGCCCTTGCGGCCGGAGTGGCCGATCTGCGCACCGATCTTGGCGTTCGAATTTCCGTGCACGTAGTCGGTGATGCGCTTCCAAGCTGAGGCTTGTTCGTCGTTGTACAAACCGGTGCAGCCGGGGGTGATGCGCCCGATGTCCGAGACGCAGACCATTTCGGTCATGACCAGCCCGGCGCCGCCCATGGCCTTGGAGCCCAAGTGCACCAGGTGGAAGTCGCCGGGCACGCCGTCGGTCGCGGAGTACATGTCCATGGGGGAGACCACCACGCGGTTCACCAGTTCCAGCGCACCGATCTTGTATGGCTGGAACATGGCCGGGGCGATTTCCGAAGAGCCGGAAAGCCGTGCGAAGTCCGCATCGACCTTGTCGGCGAAGCCGGTGTCGCGCATCTTCAGGTTCTCATAGGTGATGCGGCGGGAACGGGTGAGCAGGTTGAAGCAGAACTGCACCGGATCCTGGTCCTTGTACTGGCCGATGTTCTCGAACCATTCCATGGACGCCTGGGCGGCACGCTGGGTGGATTCGACCACCGGACGGCGCTCAATCTCGTAGGCTTCCAGCGCCGCATCGACGGATTCGTGCTCGTGCAGGCAGGCGGCCAGGGCCAAGGAGTCCTCCATGGCCAGCTTGGTGCCCGAACCGATGGAGAAGTGCGCCGTGTGCGCTGAATCGCCCAGCAGCACGATGTTCTCATGGCGCCAGTTCTGGTTGCGGACCGTCGTGAAGTTGATCCACTTCGAGTTGTTGGTCAGCACCTCGTAGCCGTGCAGTTCCTCGGAGAAGATCTCCTTGATCTTGGCAACTGCCTTTTCATCGCTCACGCCCGGGGCGAAGGTCTCGTTCTCGGTCGCGTCGAATCCTGCGGCACGCCACACATCCTCGTGCATTTCCACGATGAAGGTCGAGCCCTCATCCGAGTACGGGTAGCCGTGGATCTGCATGGTGCCGGCGTCGGTCTCCTTGACGAAGAACTTGAACGCCTCGAAAACCTGGTCGGTGCCCAACCACATGTACTTGGACACGCGCGGGTCAAGGGAGGGCTTGAAGGAGTCCGCGTATTTGGCACGGATGGCCGAGTTCAAGCCGTCGGAGGCGAGCACCAGATCGTAGTTCGCGGCAAGTTCCGCAACGTCCGGGGCCATGGTGGAGAAACGCACGTCCACGCCGAGTTCAAGGCAGCGGCGCTGCAGCAGCTCGAGCAGTTCCTTGCGGCTCATGGCGGCAAAACCCTGGCCGCCAACCGTATGCATTTCGCCGCGGAAATGGATGTCGATATCGCTCCAGCGGGCAAAACGGCGTGACATGTAATCGGCAATGACGGTGTCCGCGTTGCCGATTCCGCCGAGGGTCTCATCGGAGAAGACCACGCCGAAGCCGAAGGTGTCCGAGGCCGCATTGCGTTCCCAGAGCGTGACCTCGTGGGACGGGTCAAGCTGCTTCATGAGGGCTGCGAAGTACAGGCCGCCGGGGCCGCCGCCAACGATTGCGATTTTCATGGTTCATGTCCTTTCGTTGATCCCCGTGGAGCTGGGGATCAGGCGGGCCGGGTGCGCAAAATACGGGGCCGGCCAGCTTGGGGGGATTCAGGGAGGTTAGGAAGCGTGGGTTTCGGTCAGCGACTCGCGCAATTTGAAATGCTGCAGCTTGCCGCTGGGATTCCGGGGCAGTTCGTCGACGAAACGGATCTCGCGCGGGTACTTGTAGGGGGCGATGGTTGCCTTGACGAAGTCCTGGAGTTCCTTGGCCTTCGCATCCGATGCCTCGACTCCCTCGACGAGGACCACGAAGGCGCAGACCACCGATCCGCGGCTGGCATCCGGGCGGGCCACCACCGCGGTTTCCATCACGTCGGGGTGCTGGATGATTGCCTCTTCGACCTCGGGGCCGCCAATGTTGTAGCCGGAGGAAATGATCATGTTGTCGCTGCGTGCCTGGTAGGTGAAGTAGCCCTCCGCATCACGCACAAAGGTGTCACCGGTGACATTCCAGCCGTTTGAGACGTAGTTGAGTTGGCGCTCGTCGTCGAGGTACCTGCATCCGGTGGGGCCGATGATGGCCAGCCGGCCGACCTCGTCGGGTCCCAGCTCATTGCCGTCATTGTCCAAAATTGTTGCCCGGAATCCCGGCACCGCCTTGCCCGTGGCGCCCGGGCGGATGTCGCCACCTGCTGCCGAGATGAATACGTGCAGCAGTTCGGTGGAGCCGATTCCGTCGATGAGTTCGAGCCCGGTGGCATCCTTGACGGCCTGCCAGGTGGCCTCGGGCAGGTGTTCCCCGGCGGATACCGCCAAGCGCAGGGTGCGCAGCAGCTCCGCCTTGCCTTCCTTGAGGATGGCCCGGTAGGCGGTGGGCGCGGTGAAAAGAATGGTGGCGCCGGCCTGGTGGGAGAGTGTTGCAAGTTCCACCGGCGTGGTGCGCTCGGTCAGCAGTGTGCTGGCGCCAAAACGCAAGGGGAACACCACCAGTCCGCCGAGCCCGAAGGTGAAGGCCAACGGAGGGGATCCGGCAAAGACATCGGCCTGCGTCGGCTGGAGGATGTGCCGGGCGAAGGTATCGGCATTGGCCAGGATGTCCCGGTGGAAGTGCATGGTGATCTTGGGGGTGCCGGTGGTGCCGGAGGTCGGTCCCAGCAGCGCAACGTCATCAGCGGCGGTGTCCACGTTGTTGAATTCCCCGGACTTGGATGCGGCGCGTGCGACAACGTCCCCGGCATCCTCGGAACCCACCGGGATAACCCGGTAGGTGTCGCCGGCGGCGGCCCGTGCATCATCCAAGAACCGGTGGTCACAGAGCATCAGCGACGGTTTGGTCAGCACAGCAAGTTTATCGATTTCTGCGGCCCGCAGTGCAGGCATGGTCGTGACAACCACGGCCCCTGCTTTGATGACACCGAGCCAGCAGGCAACCAGCCACGCGTTGTTGGGTGCGCGCAGCATCACGCGGTTGCCCGGGACGATCCCGAAGTCCTCGGTCAGGACCTGGGCGACCTGGTTGGCGTGCTTGAGCAGTTCACCATAGCTCCAAGACGTTCCATCCGGTGCCAGCAAGGCCGGGCGGTCGGCGCCGAAGGCTTCCACCGCGTCGTCAATGAGCGCGGTGGCTGCGTTGAGCCGTGCCGGGTATTGCAATTCCGGCAGCGTGAATTCCAGGATGGGCCAGAGTTCCTGCGGCGGCAGGTGGTCGCGGGTAAAGGTGTCTTGATGCGCCGTGATGTTTAGTTCCATGACGTCTCTTTCCAAGAGTCGGTTCCCAGTGGTTCTTTGGAGCAGGTGTTACTAGCCGCGTGGTCCGCGGATCATTCCTTCTTGGGCGACAGTGGCAAGCAGCTGGCCCTTCCGGGTATAGAAACGTCCAAGGGCCAGCCCTCGGTTGTTTTGGCTGGAGACGGCTTCCTGCACGTACAGGACCCAGTCATCAACCCGGCCTTCGCGGTGGAACCACATGGCGTGGTCAAGGCTTGCTGTCACCAATCCATCGGTGCTCCAGGACAGGTCCTGGGTTCGCAGCAGGGGTTCAAGGATGGTGTAGTCGCAAACATAAGCAAGGGCCGCACGCTGCGTGATCTGGTCCTCCGGCAGTTCGGTGAATGCCTTGACCCAGACCGCTTGGTGAGCGGTTTTTTCCCCGTCAACTGCCAGGTACAGAGCGCCGGGCACGTGGCGCATGTCGAAGCTGCGTCCGTGGGACCAGTACTCGGCTGCGGGCCCTTCGGCACCGGCGAGGACCTCGGAGGCGCTGGCCAAGGTTTCCGGGTCGATGTCCAGATACTGGGACGGGGCAGTGGATGCCTGTTCCGGGCCAACCTCCGGCACCTGGAAGGAACCAAGGGCCGTGTAGACGGCCTTTCCGTTTTGGAAGCCACGGACCTGGCGGGTCGAGTAGCCACGGCCGTCGCGCATGAGCTCGACCTCGTAGCGGACCGGCACGTGCACGTCTACTGGCCGCAGGAAATATGAATGCATCGAGTGCAGATCGCGGTCTTCGCCCACCGAACGCATCATGGCAGTGGCGCCCTGCGCCACCATGTCTCCGCCGTAGGCCTTGGGCCACGGCACATACTGGGGAATGGCGGTGAAAGCCTGGTCAAAGACCTCCGGCTCGCAGGAGGTCAGGTCGATCGCGTCAAGGAAAATCTGTGAGCTCATGCCCGGCGGTATCCTTCCAAGGACTCGTCTGTGACGTCTTCGAGGTTCACGACGATGTTCTCCGGGGTGCGGGCGGTGAGCCAGACCAGGTCTTCGGTGATTGACATGTTTGCCTCGACGTGCGGCATGAAGGGCGGTACAAAGACCCAGTCGCCGGCGCTCATGTCCAGGAACTGCTCGTAGTTCTCGCCAAAGTAGATGCGTCCGTGGCCGCGCAGCACGTAGCCGCCGGTTTCGGCTTCGCCGTGGTGGTGCGGCAGCGAGCGGTAGCCGGGGGTGTTTGAAACCTGACCGAACCAGATCTTGGTGGCCGGGGTGTGCTGGATGCTGACGCCCGAGACGCGGATGCAGTCACCTGACTGCGCGGTGTTGGTGTCTTCTGCTCCGGCTCTGGTGACAACGGGGACGACGACTCCGTCTGCTCCTGCGTAGATCGAGTTATCGCCTTCGGTGCGGTAGATCACGGGGGTGCTGCTCATGGTGTTCTCTCCTTTGAAGTGGTGGGTGTTGTGTTTAGACGGTGGTGGGAATGCGGAGGCGGAATTTATTGGACAGCGTCCCGATTCCCGGGATTTCGGTGGTCAACTGGTCACCGTCCTTGAGGAAGCGCTGCGGGGTCATGCCCATGCCAACGCCACCCGGGGTGCCGGTGAGCACAATATCGCCGGGTCGCAGGACTGTGAAGGTTGAAATGTAGGACAGCAGCTTGGCTGCCGAGAAGACAAGGGTCTTGGTGTTGCCGCGCTGGACTTCTTCACCGTTGAGTGTGCAGATGACTTCCAGGCCCGCTTCGGGGTCCACCTCATCCGGGGTCACCATGACCGGGCCCAACGGAGTGCTCCGGTCAAAGGCCTTGCCCTGGAACCACTGCAGGGTCCGGTTCTGCCAGTCGCGCATGGAGACGTCATTGGCCACCGTGTAGCCGGCGATTGCGGTTGCGGCTTCTTCTTCGGTGGCGTTGCGAAGTTCGGCACCGACAACCACGGCAAGCTCTGCCTCCCAGTCGATCTTCTCGGAATGTTCGCTGCTGATTTCGGCGTCCGGATCGGTGAGGGTGTCGGCGAATTTTGCGAACAGCGTCGGGTAGGCCGGAAGTTCGCGGCCCATTTCAAGGATGTGGTCCGAGTAGTTCAGGCCGCAGCAGATGACCTTGCGGGGATCCGGAACGGGATTCAGCAGTGTTGCCTCGGCAGCGGGGATGACGTCGGGAGCGCAATGGCCGTTGACGGCCTCTGCCAACACGGCCTTCCAATCGGAGCGGTCCAGGAGTTCGCTTAGATCACCGGCAGGCAAGGGCAGGTATCCGCCGGAAACTTCAAGTGCGGCGGTGCGTCGTCCGTCGTGGCGGATCGTTGCGAGTTTCATCTGTGTTCCTTCTGTGTTCGGTAAAACTATGTGTGTCGACTTTTTGACCGCCGTCACGTATCCTCAATGTAACACGCGTCACAGCAGTGGCGCTAGGGTGGATTCGCCACCAAAACCATCCGAGTTCCCAGGGAGTGCACAATGACCGAGACCAAGGTTCACGAAAACCTCACGATCAATCCTGAATCGCTACCGAAGCCGTCCGGTTACGCGCACGGGATGCTGGCAGGGAATACCGTTTACCTCGGTGGGCAGACTGCCTTGGATCAGAACATGCAGATCGTTCCCGGTGGAATCATCGAGCAGTTCAAGCAGGCATTTTCCAACGTCTTGACCACCCTCGAAGAAGCAGGGGGGCGCCCTGAAGACCTCGTCACGGTAACGATCTACCTCACCGACGTCGATGACTACATGGCCAACGGCCGCGAAATTGGACGACTGTGGCGCGATATGGCCGGTACCAAGTACCCGGCAATGGCCGGCATCGGAGTGAGCCGCTTGTGGCAGAAGGAAGCCCTCATTGAAATCCAGGGCGTCGCTGTCATTCAGGACCGCACCGACTAACTTTCACCAAGGAAACTGGATTCCAGTCACCACGAAAAATGCCGCGGGCTCTCCCAAAATGGGAGAGCCCGCGGCATTCGGGCGTCTGGAGGAGTGATCAGCCTACTGGCATCTGGTTATCGATGGCTTGGCTGGCATGGCGTTCGGCACGCGGCGCCAGGATGACATGTAGTTGTTGAAAGAGTTCTTCGGCTTCGAATGCATTCCATTGCTCTGGAAGGTACTTGGAGGGGAGCCCCGGATCCGAATAGGGCAGGCGTCGCCACTGGGTCACCAGTACCAAATAGTCTGCAAATGCACGGCTATCAGCTTCCGGTGTGGCACCGAGTTCGTCTTGTTGCTTCCAGGACGTTAGCAATCCCCGGTTGTTTTCCAAGAAGTCCAGGTACAAGGCATTGAGTGCGCGTAGGTCCCACCATGAAGCAACGTTTTTAACTATGTCGGCATCCCCAACATGATTCGCCATGAAAAACTCGAGGTACTCATTGAGATCCCGACGCGTAAAGTATGCAACAACCTCGTCCTTCAAATGGCCCGGGGCAATCCACAGGCCGGGGGTCACTGAACCAAAGCCCATGCGAATCAGCGAGGAACGGATCTTGTGCCTGATGTTCCGGTGTGTTTCAGGAACCGTGAACGTTGCAAGCAGCCATTGGTCCTCGGCGTTTGCTCGGCGGGGACGGAAAATTCGTTCGTCGCCCTCGGCGAATGTTTCAATAACCGATGGTGCCAGCGCGTATCCGCTGCGCCCCTGAACCTGGACGCTGTCGATCACTCCACGTTTTTTGAGGCGGGAGATCGAGGAACGGGTCCCGGCGGATTCCACCCCGATATCGTGCATCAGCAAAATGATCGTTGCAACCGGGAGCGCGCCGCCGTGCTGGCGAGCGTAGAGACCGAAGAGCGAGACGATCAGCTGATGGTGCCGTGGCACCGATGCGTCGATCGGGCTGTTTCGGTGACCGGCTGGGGAAGTCATGCGCTCACCTTATCGAATTCGTGGCTGCTAACCTGTCAGGAACTTGAACTTTGCCGTACGTGTCGCATTTTTGACGTACGGCCAATATCCACATCATCTCCGTCCGGTTGACCGCATCCCTGCTGCCGGCGAAAGGACTCCTGCTTTCAATGCGCCAGAGACTGCTGATCGGTTCCTACCTGCACGAAGACCTGGTGGCCAAAATTGCCCGCGAAGTGCCCGAGGTCGAGATCATCAACCGTCCCGATCTGCTTCCGGAGCCACAATTCCCCTGCGATCATTGGGGCGTCAAGCGCCAATTGAGCGCAGCCCAGGTTGCGGAATGGCAAGAATGTCTGGCCCGGGCCGAGCTGATGTTTGATTTCGACTGGTGGAACCCGTCCCAATGGCGCCGCTATAGCCCGAAGCTGAAATGGATCCAGGCGACGCAGGCGGGCGTTGGCGCACGCGCCACTGGTCTTGGACATGTGGACAACCAGGTCCAAATAACGACGGCGGCTGGAGTCCATGCGAAGCCACTGGCTGAATTTGCACTAGCTGGCCTGTTGCACTTTGTTCGGCAAGTTCCTGCCTTGGAAGAAATGAAGGCAAGCCAGCGCTGGACAGTCGGCCCATCCAATACGCTATTTGGCCAGAATGCCCTGATCATCGGAGCCGGAAGCATCGGTCGGGAAATAGCGGAAACCCTGGATTATTTCGGGGTTACGTGCGACGGGACCAGCAGGAATGCCCGGCAGCTGGGGGCACCATTTCGGAATTCCATGCCGTTGGCCGAGTGCGATCTGGGTAACTACGAAATCATCGTTTTGAGCTGTCCGTTGACGGATGAAACCAGGGGAATGTTCGCGAAACAAATGTTTTCCAGCATGAAACAAGGTGCCTTTATAGTCAATTTATCCCGCGGCGCAGTAATGGACCAGACGGCACTCATCGAAGCATTGGAAACCGGCCGGCTGGCCGGAGCCGTTCTTGACGTGGCGGACCCGGAGCCACTTCCATCAGGACATCCGCTGTGGAGTGCGCCCAACCTGATTTTATCTCCGCACACTGCCGCAAATGTAAATACGGAAAACGCGCGGATTGTTGACCTTTTTGTTGCCAACCTTCGACGGTATTTTTCCGGCCGGGAACTTGCCAATAGCTTTGTTCCCTCTCGCGGATACTAGAGATTCTAGGCCCGGGGCGTCGCGTGGCGTTGTGGGCCGGCCGTCAGTGGAATCGTAGGCCGGACACTTTCCAATAGCCCGGCCTGGACCACAAGTACAGCTAGCTGCACACGATTGGTTACATGCAGCGGCTCCATGATCTTTGCCAATTGGGCTTTCACAGTTCCCTCGCTGACGTGCAACAATGCAGCGATTTGAGCATTGGTGTACCCGCCTGCGAGAGCAGTCAGAAGCCTGCGATCGCGAGGGGAAGTGTTTCTCAGGAACTGGGCCTGAAGCTCGTAGTCGCTCCCGGCGCGCAGGGGGAACCGTTCTGCATCTGCGGGTTTGGAGAAAATCATGTGTCCCGCGTGGATCAGGCGAAGTACCGCAATCAGATCCGCCGACATGGAGTTTTTGGCAAGGTAGCTATGCGCCCCGGAAGAGTGTGCCCTGCTCATGGTCTCAACGTCATGCACCGAGGAAAGCATGACAACTTTTGTGGTGGGTGACGCCGTGATGATGCGTCGGGTGGCCTCCATGCTGCACATATTGCTGATGGTTGATTCCATGAGGACGAGGTCGGGTTTTTTGTCGGTCGCGGCTTCAACGGCGTCGTTGCCATTGCTGGATACTTCTTCCAATTCGACGTCGGAATTTGACGCCAAGATGCTCTCTAATCCAAGACGGAGGAAGTAGTCCCCGTCGGCCAAGTGAACGCGTAAGCGGGGCAGTTTCATAGTTCTCCTGCGTTGTTCTAAAGAGGCCGTAATCCATTTAAATTTACGAATTAAGAAAACCGGTCAACATTACAAAACAATACTTCGCGACTTTTGTCTCCCCCATACTAGCCACCCCGCATAGCCAACTGGCGAACGCAAGCGTATGCATGTTGCACATTGGAGACTAGTGGCTATTTTTGGTAGACAAGTGGCTATTTTTATTAGCCACTAAACGTAATCTGCTTGCCCGAAGAGGTGCCCTCCTGATAACCGTGCGGTGAATGGAATATGCCCGCAGGGGGTGAAGTAATCGTCCACCTGCTTTTCTAAGGTCGAAATTGGGGTCGTGTGACTACGGCCCGATCATTCCGGTCTCGCCTTGGAGGGTGCATTGACACAAGATAGACAACCGCTCGGGAGCAAGAAGCAACGCTTCTCGGTTCCTCGGAAACTCCTGGCTGGCGCTGTAGCGTCCAGCCTCTTTATTGTTCCGACCACTTCGGCTTTTGCTGCTCCTGCTGATGCTTCAGAAGCCCTCGGTCAGGTAATCTCGACTGACCTCTTGACCTTGAATCTCTTGGATGTGGCGACAAGTTCAGCCGGCAACCCCAGTGATGCTGGTCCGAATCACGAACCGATCAACCTTTCAGCATTGGACGCACTCAAACTAAACCTTGGATCGCTTCAGCTCCCATTGATTACCGATGGGACTGCTCCAGGTTTGCTTGATCTGGGTAAGCTCGGCGTGCTCAACAGCTATGCAACTGCCCCGAATGGCGCTGAAGCAAAAGCTGCTGCTGGTGCAGTAGGAGAGGACGGTGCGATCGCCGCTGACGGAAATGCGGGTGGAAAGACCGGCAATGCCAGTGTTGATCTAACCAGTCTTCTGGACCAGCTGGGAGTAGCTGGTCTCACGGATGAGATCGTTGACAAAGTTGCCCTCGAACTAGGCGCCCTTGCTTCTTCCGCAGAGAAGAAAAACGGGACAGTAGCGTCCGAGTACACGGTCGCCGATGCGAAAGCAGTAATCAGTAGCCCGTTGGTGGGAGACGTTTCTAGTCTCTTGGGCGGTGTTGTTGACGGAGTCGGAACTACCGTAAACGGGCTTGCTGGCACCGGTGGTGCAATTGATAACCTCGTGAAAGCTCTCCCGTCGATCAATCTGGGATTGGGTGCCCTTGCCCAAGTAAACATTGGAAACACAACGGCCACCGTTGACAATCTGGATGTGGCACTTGGCAAGATCAAAACCGGGATTTTGCAGTCAACCCTTTCATCCGGCAACGGGGTTGTCTCGTTGAACCTGAAAACAGGTGTGGTGGAGGTCGACCTTGAGAAGGCCGTCAACGCGAGCGCGACGGACGGTCTGAACGGGCTTGAGGCCAATACCAAGGTTATTGAACCGAAAACGCTGCAGGCAATCACGACGGGTATTACAGATATTTCCACCCAGCTCGTAAACCAGCTAACAACTGAAATTACCGAAGCCGTGTATGCGGCAACACTCAACGTAAAAATTGATTTGTCGGTAAACGCAGTAGCCGGGTTGATAAGCGCCAGCAATGGTAGCATCACCATTTCCGGTTCCCTGGGAGACTTCCTCGGTGTCGAGGGCGGCAAACCCGTCGTTGATGTCCAGTTGGTTGTTGCACTGCTTGGTATTCCTGTCCTTAATGCAGGTGCTCTTGTAACGATCCTCACTGGTGGGATCGTGACTCCCTTGCTTGCAGGCATCGGAAGTATCCTGACCCCCCTGGTAACAGATTTGGGTGGGCTCATTAAGCCGATCACCAACAAGCTATTGAACGACCTGTCTCCAGTTATTACGGGTGTCCTCGCGGAAATCGTTCAGATCACCATCAATGATCAGCCGACGGTGGATAGTCCAGCGCGACCTTCTGCTCTCGGTGTTGGTTCATTTAGCGTTAGTGCGCTGACCTTGACCCTGTTGCCCCAAGCAACAGCGGCAAAGGTGAGCCTTGCGACTTCGTCTGTTCGCGCACTGGATGCGCTGCCGGCTGTCACCTTGGTAGCGACTCCAAACTCTGTTGAGGCAGGTTCCGCAACGGTCATCACGGGTGAAAACTGGATTGCCGGTGAAGAAGTCACCATTCAGTTGGTTGATGCTAGCGCCAATCCTGTAGGGGCACCCGTTAAAGTAACTCCCGGAGTGGATGGCAAGATTTCAAGCTCGTTGACTGTTCCGGCAGGCACACCGGCCGGTAGCGAATACAAGGTCACTGCAGCTAACGGCACCCAGAGCAAGGAAACCGCACTGACGGTTACCGAAGTTATTGTCGACGCTCCTTCGGTAACTGCCAATCCTGGCAGCGTTGAAGCGGGCCAGAGCACTAACGTCACTGGCGTCAAATTCCCGGCTAACACCGAAGTTAACGTTCAGCTGACGGATGCTTCGGGCACTCCGGTTGGTAGCAGCATTTCTGTTACAACTGATGATGAAGGCAACATTCCGTCCACAGTATTGACCGTACCTGCAGGTACTCCTGCAGGTAGCGACTACAAGGTAGTTGCCACCGTGACAGCGGGCCCGTCTGCGGAGACAAGTTTGACCGTTACTGACCCGAATGCTGCCGTCAACACTGCCGTCAACACTGCTGTGAACACGGACGCGAACACTGGCGTCAACACTGCTGTGAACACGGACGCGAACACTGGTGTCAACACTGCTGTGAACACGGACGCGAACACTGGTGTCAACACTGCTGTGAACACGGACGCGAACACTGGTGTCAACACTGCTGTGAACACGGACGCGAACACTGGTGTCAACACTGCTGTGAACACGGACGCGAACACTGGTGTCAACACTGCTGTGAACACGGACGCGAACACTGGTGTCAACACTGCTGTGAACACGGACGCGAACACTGGTGTCAACACTGCTGTGAACACGGACGCGAACACTGGTGTCAACACTGCTGTGAACACGGACGCGAACACTGGTGTCAACACTGCTGTGAACACGGACGCGAACACTGGTGTCAACACTGCTGTGAACACGGACGCGAACACTGGTGTCAACACTGCTGTGAACACGGACGCGAACACTGGTGTCAACACTGCTGTGAACACGGACGCGAACACTGGTGTCAACACTGCTGTGAACACGGACGCGAACACGGACGTCAACACTGCTGTGAACACGGACGCGAACACGGATAAGAATGGCGAAGCCAACACGGACGTCAACACTGCTGTGAACACGGACGCGAACACGGATAAGAATGGCGAAGCCAACACGG
>NZ_CZJT01000083.1 GCF_900010755.1 Paeniglutamicibacter antarcticus
CTAGTACTGTGTCGTGTCTAATATTCTGGATATAGGTGACGGAGTTTGATCCGGGCTTCATCCGTGGTGAATTGCCACTTCACGGGCCGGCGGTCGACGTTGACGGACCGTTGCCAATGGGCAAGTTGCTGGTTCAGGGTGTCGAGGTCCGGGATGCGGAGGGAGAGGCATTGACGCGAGAGCGCGGAGAGCTCAATCTCGGCGATATTGAGCCATGATCCATGTTTGGGTGTGTAGTGGATCTCCAGGCGAGAGGCCAGTTCCCGGGCCTTGGCCGGGGCAAACGCCTCGTAGAGGGAGCCGAGCGTGTGGGTGTTGAGGTTGTCCATCACCAGGACGACCTTCCCGGCGTCGGGGTAATCAATGGTGAGCAGTGTATCGATCTCTTGAGCCCAGTCCACTTTGGTGCGTCGGGGTCTGGCGATCACCCGGCGTTGGCCGGTCAGGGGTTCGGCCCAGATGAAAATGGCGCACACTCCCTTGCGGGAATATTCGTAATCTTCCTTGCGGGTGCGTCCGGGCTTCGCGTCGATGGACGGGCGGGTATATTCCAAAAGCTGGTACGGCTTTTCATCCATCACGACAACCGGAGCATTCGCGTCGTAGGGACGGGCGTAGATATCCAGGACGTCTTCCATCCGGGCCACGAACTCCCCGTTCGCCGTCGGTGGGATCGCCCAGTATTCCTTTAGGTGAGGCTGAAGTTTCGTTTTTTTAAAACCCGACCGATGCTCGAGTGATCCAACGGCGGGATTCCTTCGGTGAGCAGTACGTGCTTTTCCAGTAGCCGCAGGCTCCACCGATCGTACCCCTCGGGCGGTTTGGTGCAGGCCAGTGCAATGATCCGTGCCTCAACGTCCCCGGTGACTTTCGCTTCCACCGGAGGGGTTAGGCGCTTTTTGCGCGTGACGGTATCCACCGCGTCACCACCACGCTCGGCATACGCCCTGGAGACCTTTACGACGGTGTCCACGCAGACCCCGGCACGTTCGGCAGCCACACGTTGGGTCGGGGCAGGACCTTCTTGGTTTGGATTATTTTCGTCGAGTTCGAGCAGGATGCGTGCTCGGCGTACCTGTTGTGCCGGTGCGGACCCCGTGCGCACGATGCGCGTGAGCGTATCCCGATCCTCGGCGCTGAGCTGCACCGGACGTGATTTTTTTCTGCCCATGACCTAACCCAATTTCCTGCGGGAGTTAGGGGGAAACCCGCATCACCAAGCTTGTCATCATTTTTATAGAATTTTAGTCACGACACAGTACTAG
>NZ_CZJT01000084.1 GCF_900010755.1 Paeniglutamicibacter antarcticus
GCACTGCGGACCTCATGGGAGCCCGCAACGCGGCCCAGGCACTGTCCGCCCTGGAGCGCCCGCTGCCCGTGGTGCTGTGCGTGACCGAGGGCGGGATGGCGGCCGTGGCGGCGTCGTCCGGGGACCGTGCGTGGCTCGTCACGGCGCTGCGCGAGACGGCCCGCGCGGGACAGGCGCTCGCGCCCCGCGCCCCCGTGCCCGCCCTGCCGGGTCGGAGCTGACCGGGAAGACTGCGACCTCCCCGGGTCGCGGACGTGCCGCGCTCGACGCGGACCAGCGGGGGGGCGACGACCGGCGGGGCGCGGTGCGAACAGGGCCGGATGCGGTGCGTCCCCGCGCTGCGCGAAGAATGCGGGCCACGCTGCGAGCGCGGTCGAACGGCCTCAGCGGCCCCGGAGGACGTCCCAGCCGAGCTTGACGATCAGCACGGCCACGACCGCGAAGAACACACCGCGGATGAACCCGCTGCCCCGGGCCACCGCGGTGCGGGCGCCCACGTACCCGCCGGCCATGTTGCTCAGCCCGAGCACGAGCCCCAGGCCCCACAGCACCGAGCCGTGCGCGGCGAACACCGCAATGGCACCCAGGTTGGTGGCCAGGTTCACGATCTTCGCCTTGGCGCTCGCGGCCAGGAAGCTGTAGCCCAGTACGGACACCAGCCCGATGATCAGGAACGAGCCCGTGCCCGGGCCCATCACGCCGTCGTAGAAGCCGATGAGGGCTCCCAGTGCCGCGGCCCGACCGTGGTGCCGGGCGCCGGAGTGGCGCAGCCGGGTCAGGCGCCCCATGGACGGGCGGAGGACCGTGAAGGCGAGCACGGCCACCAGCGCCACCACGATCACCGGTTTGAACACCGAGGCGGGCGGGGCCGCGGCCACCGCGGCACCCGCCCCCGCGGCCGCAAACGCCACCGCCGCCATGGGCAGGGCGGTGCGCAGGTCCGGTCGCACGCGACGGTAGAACGTGAGCGCCGAGGTGGCCGTGCCGAACACCGAGCCCATCTTGTTGGTGGCCAGCGCCTGCACGGGGGTGAGCCCGGGGACCATGAGGGTCACGGGGAGCTGCAGCAGCCCGCCGCCACCCACCACGGCGTCGATGAACCCCGCTGCGAGCCCGGTGAGGGCCAGCAGCGCGAGCAGGCCGGGGGCAGCGGTGTCGAGGC
>NZ_CZJT01000085.1 GCF_900010755.1 Paeniglutamicibacter antarcticus
ATCACCCTGCTCAAACGCGCAGGCCACACCAACATCGCCAAAGCCACCCGGAAACTCAAGAACTACCCCGGACAAACGCTCGAAATAGTCGGAATCAGCTCACGCTAGCGACTTTGCAGACGCCCTGCTGACAGCCCGACCATCGTTACTCCATTCGGGACGGGTGGAGCCGGAACCCACATTCTTACCGGACAGGAGAGTGTTGGCTGCTAGAGGTTGACTTCGCCCTGGACACAGCTCGTGACATCCCCGCCAACCCAGATTTCGCCGTTCTCAATGGCGACGTGGACTCGGCCTTGGTATCCGATGACGGTTCCCTGGGCGGCAATGTAGCGCCGATCCGCAACCCCGGTGGCAGTCATCCACTGTGCCAGTCCTGCGTTGAGGCTTCCCGTGACCGGGTCTTCCCACACAGGATCCCCGCCGACGAAGGCACGCACTTCGAACTGGGTATCGTGGCCCGGCAAGTGAGGGCCGACCACTCCAAGGCAGAGCGTCCCCAGGTCCGCCGGGTCGGGATCCAAGGTGAGCACCTCTTGCGCGGTGGAAAGCCTGACACCGATCCATTCCGGGCCATTGACCAGCCACGAGGCGTCAACGATGCGCTCCCGGGACACGCCCAAGGCCTCGGCTACTTTGTGTACCAGCGATTCCTCAACGGGTTCAAAACGGGTCAACGGCGGTGCCGCGAAGGCAAGCCGCTGGTTCTCCACGCGCACTGCCACCAGTCCTGCACCACATTCCTGAACGATGGTGCCGTTGTTCTTGGGCACCCCTCCTGCCTCAAGCCAGGCATAGGCCGATCCCAGGGTCGGGTGTCCAGCGAAAGGGAATTCCTGGGCGGCGGAGAAAATCCGCACCCGGTAGTCGGCGGCCGGATCCTCGGGTTGCAGGAGAAACGTCGTCTCGGCCAGATTCGTCCACTTTGCAAAGCGCTGCATTTCTTCGCTCGTCAGCCCTTCGGCATCATGAACGAGGGCCAAGGGGTTGCCGAGGTAGGCCGTCGGGGAAAAGACGTCGACTTCACTGTATTTGCGCATGCTCACGTCTCCAAACTATCAACGGACGAATAGTCCACGCCAAGGTTACCGACGAATCAGGAGGTAGTTCAGCCACATGGATCGGAACCGTAAGCGGACTGCCAAACGGCTGCAGTGGCCTGCCTGATTTCCCTCAAAGTGAAAGGTGGTGTCCCAACCCAAGGACGGTTTGGCCCTAATCGATGGCGTCAACCGCGATTTCCCCTTTGACGAGGTGCTTCCGGAACCACAATTGATCGTTTCTGATCTGGGCGCACCTATGGCCGAGCTTGTTGGCGCAAGCATCTCGGCGCTTAATGATCAGCACGCCTACCTGCGCTTTGACCCGGCAAGCGCTACGGTGAAGATCGGAGACGTCGTGCGATTGGGACTTTCCCACCCGTGCACGGCGTTCGACAAATGGTCGCTAATCCCGGTCCTCGAAGACCAGGTGAAGGACCAACGCGTGACCGACCTGATCCACACCTTCTTCTAGTGAGCAGCCAACCAGTGCGCCCCCTTCCCGTACCAACAGCAATCACCCACACCCGCATCATCGATGGAACCGGCTCCCCCGAATACCTGGGCGACGTGGTGCTCACCGGGGGCATCATCTCCGAGATCCTGCCCCCTGGAAGCTTTAGCGATCCCACCGGCAGCGTCCGGGTCATCGACGGTGCCGGGCTGATCACGTGCCCCGGCTTCATCGACATGCACGCGCACTCGGACCTGCAAATCCTGTTGCACCCCAAACACCCGGCCAAAATCACCCAGGGCGTGACCACCGAGGTGCTCGGCCAGGACGGGCTCTCCTATGCCCCGGTGGATGATCCGACGCTTGCCGCGATGCGTGAGAAGCTCACAGGTTGGAACCAGAACCCCGCAAACCTCGAGTACTCCTGGCGCACCGTCGGTGAATACCTGGACCACTTGGACGCGGGCGTCGCGGTCAACACCGCATACCTGTTGCCACAGGGAACCATCCGCGCACTGGCCATGGGGCTGGGCGCCGGGGAACCCACGCCGGAACAGCTAAGCCATCAGGTGAAACTGGTTGCCGACGGGATGGAACAGGGTGCAGTGGGCATGTCTTCGGGGTTGACCTACACCCCTGGCATCTACGCGAGTGATGCCGAGCTGGCGGCGTTGTGCACCACGGTTGCCGCCTATGGCGGTTACTACGCCCCGCACCACCGCTCCTACGGGGCTCATTCACTGGACGCCTACGCCGAGATGATCGCGATTGCCGCCCAAACCTCGGTTGCCCTTCACCTGACCCATGCAACCTTGAACTTCGCCCCGAACCAGGGCAAGGCCCCTGAACTGCTGGCAATGTTCGACGCGGCGCTCGAAGCCGGCGTCGACATCACCACGGACACCTACCCGTACCCCTCCGGAGCCACCACCCTTGCGGCGCTGCTGCCAAGTTGTGCCTCTGCCGGGGACGCAGCGACGGTCATTGAACGGCTCGAAGACGACGAAACCGCAGCAAAAATCCGCCACGACCTCGAGGTCAACGGATCCGACGGATGCCACGGGGTGCCAGTGGATTGGGAAACCATCGAGATCTCCTCGGTTGCGGGCCCCCAAATGAACGTGCTGGTGGGCCAAACCATCAAGGAAATCGCGCGCATCCAACGTGTGGAACCCTTCACGGTCTTCTGCAACGTGCTGGTGGCCGACCACCTGGCAACCGGGATCCTGCAGCACGTGGGCCATGAGGAAAACGTGCAGGCAATCATGAAGCACAGCACGCATACCGGAGGATCCGACGGCCTGCTGGTGGGCAGCAAGCCGCACCCACGCGGCTGGGGAACCTTCCCGCGCTTCATTGCACACTACGCCCGCGACCTGGGCCTGATGGACATGGCGGAGATGATCCACCACCTCACCGGGCGCCCCGCCGCCCGGCTCAAACTTGCGGCACGTGGGACCCTTCGTGCAGGCTATGCAGCGGACCTGGTGCTCTTTGACCCTGATTCGCTGCTGGACATGGCAACCTACGCCGACCCCAAGCAACCTGCAGCAGGTATCAGCCACGTTTTTGTCAACGGCGTCTGCGCCCTCGACAACCACCAACCCACCGGCGCATTGGCGGGCCGAGCCCTGCGCCGCACCCCGGAAGGAACCACACAAGCACTATGAACACCCAAGACATGATCGAGATGCTCACCCGCGACCGCACCCTTGCAGTGGTCCGCGCGGAAACCATCGGGGACGCAGGTGAACTCTGCGCGGCACTGACCCAGGGCGGCATCACCGCCGTAGAGCTGACATTCACCATCCCTGACCTGCTGGCCCATGTGGCCCGCGCCGTCGAAACCGCAGCCCAGCACGGCGCGGCCATCGGCGTGGGAACCGTCCTGCATGCCGACCAAGCCCGGGCGGCCATCGACGCGGGCGCACAGTTCCTGGTCACCCCGGGCATCCGCCCGGAGGTTGCCAAGGTCGCTGCCGATGCCGGTGTGCCGTTTTGCCTCGGCGCCATGAGCCCCACCGAGGTGGCGATGGCCCTTGACCTGGGTTCGTCCGTGGTGAAGATCTTCCCCGCACGCACCCTGGGCTCCAGGTACCTCAAGGACCTGCAGGTGCCCTACCCCGGGGTCCGGTTGTTGCCTTCAGGTGGCATCAACCTCGCCAATGCCCGCGAGTTCCTGGACGCCGGGGCCCTTGCCGTGTGCTGTGGCACCTCGGTGGTCCCTCCTGCCCTGGTCGCGGCCGGGGATTACACCGGCATCCGCGCGCTGGCGGCCGAATTCACGGCTTCGCTGCGCTGAGTTTCCAACCGCCTTCCCGGTGAGCCATTGGCAATGCGGGCCCGGCACGGCCCGGAGCCCCGGGGCCACTGCGCGTCTTTTCATCGCGAAGCGGGGCTCACCTGTGATGTGATGATTCCATGAAACTTGCAACGCTGCGCCGCCCCGCTGCCACCGACCAGACCTTTGCCGCACTCCTTGAGGGCGATAACGCGTTCGAACTCACCGGATTCGACGACGTCGGTTCCTTCCTGGGCGCGCCCGAGGAAGCCCGCCTGGATTCGCTGGATTATGCACTGGACTTCGGCACTGCAATCCCGCTGTCCACCGCCGATTACGCACCGTTGATCATCAATCCAGCCAAGGTTTACTGCATCGGGCTGAACTACCGGAACCACATTGCCGAGGTCGGCAAGCAGGAACCCGAGTTCCCGACGGTCTTCACCAAGTTTGCCTCCTCACTCACCGGCGCCAACGACGAGATTCAAATCCCGGCCGAGGACCACCGCATCGATTGGGAGGGTGAGCTGGCGATCATCATCGGCACCCCCGGACGGCGCATCCCCGAGGCTGCGGCGGGCAACCACATTGCCGGCTACGCGGTATCAAACGATGTCTCCATGCGCGGTTACCAGGGACGCAGCACCGAATGGACCCAGGGCAAATGCTGGGATGCTGCCTCCCCGTTGGGCCCGTGGCTGGTCAGCGCCGAAGATTTCACCCCGGGGGCAAAGATCACCACCCGCGTCAACGGCGAAATCGTCCAGGAAGATTCGACGGCTGACTTGGTCTTCTCCCCGGCAGCGCTGGTTGCCTACCTTTCGGTATTCAACGAGCTGCGCCCGGGCGATGTCATCCTCACCGGCACCCCTGCAGGTGTTGCCCTGGGCCGCCGCAACGACGAGGGCCGCCACCCCTGGCTGAAGCCCGGCGACGTGCTGGAAACGACCATCGAATCCCTGGGCACCAGCCGCAACACCTTCATCTAGCCAGGCAGGAAACATGTCTGATCCACAGCAACCGCCAAACCCGTACCTGAACCAATACCCTGGCCAGTATCCGGGCCAATACCCGGTGCAGCAACCCGGCCAACACCCGGGCCCATACCCCGGCCAGAACCAGGGCCAATACCCGATGAACAGCTTCGGCAATCCGCAAGAAACCCCATTGCAGCTGCCCGCTTACGGCATCGGGCTCGGGGGCGCCGTCAAACGTGCCTTCCGGAAATACGCGACCTTCACCGGGCGGGCCTCGTTGTCCGAATACTGGTGGTTCGTCCTCTTCGGATACCTCGTGTCCATCGTCATGCTCTGTTTCTTCATGGCCGTGAGCGTTTCCACCATGGATCCGGTCACCGAAGATCCAAGCGGCCTGGCAATCATCGTGTTCCTGCTCTGGGGCGGCGTCAGTGCCGCCATGTTCCTGCCCACGCTCGCGGTCACCTCCAGGCGGCTGCACGATGCAAACTTCAGCGGCGGCATGCTCTTTTTGTACCTGGTACCGGGTGTTGGCCAGCTGATCCTGACCATCTTGTGCCTGTTTCCCTCAACCCCGGCGGGTGCGCGTTTCGATGCCGGCTTCTCCGCCTACCAGGGATACCGCCCGGGCGGCTACTAGCGCCAGCAACCCACAACTGAAGCTGGGTGTTGCGCAAATATCGCGTAACACCTGGAGGTCTTTGAGCCCGCAAATCGTAGGCTGGGGCCATGGCTTTCACTACGTGCGATCTTTTCGACGCCGATGAATCACTGCAGTCGGTATCCCTCCAGCTGGCCAATTTCGGCGCCCTCCCGAAGTTCTCCGGCCCCATCCGCACCGTGCGCTGTTACCGGGACAACGGCCTGGTCAAGGCCCTGCTGAACTCCCCCGGCGAGGGCGCGGTGCTGGTGGTCGACGGTTCCGGCTCCCTGGAATCAGCACTCATGGGCGACATGATCGCGGCCGCCGCTGTCAAAAACGGCTGGGCAGGCGTTGTCATCCACGGCGCCGTCCGCGACCGCGTGGCTCTTGCCGAAACACGGTTGGGCATCAAGGCGCTGGGCTCCAACCCGCGCAAAAGCGCCAAGGATTCGATCGGCGCTGTCGATATAGTGGTTGACTTCGGCGGAGCCGTCTTCACCCCGGGCGCCATGCTCTTCAGCGACGAGGACGGAATCCTCGTCTCCGCCTAGCTAGAATTCGATACACACGCTTTTTCCCCACATCCCACGAAAGCAGGCCCACTCATGAAGGTCACCATCATCGGCGGACACGGCAAGATCGCGTTGCTCGCAGCAAGTATCCTGGCTGGCCGCGGGGACGAGGTCACCTCGGTCATCCGCAACCCGGAGCATGTACACGACGTTGCCGCCACCGGGGCCACGGCGCTGGTGCTGGATGTGGAAGAGGCAGCCACCACGGAAATGGCTGACGCCTTTGCCGGCGCCGATGCCATCATCTGGTCGGCTGGCGCGGGCGGCGGGAACCCCGAAAGGACCTACGCGGTGGACCGGGATGCGGCGGTGCGTTCCATGAATGCGGCGGAATTGGCCGGCATCAAGCGCTACGTGATGGTCTCGTTCCTCACCGCCAGCACCGATTACCTGGTGCCGCTCGATGACCCTTTCTACCCCTACATGGCGGCCAAGATCGCGGCCGACGAGCACCTGCGCGCCAGCACCCTCGACTACACGATCCTCGGCCCCGGCGCTTTGACTCTGGAAGAACCCAGCGGGCTGCTTGACCCCACCCCTGACGCTGCCGGCGCCACGGGCACCTCGCGAAGCAACGTGGCCCTGGCCATCGTGGCAACGCTCGATGACCCCTCGACGATCCGGCGCACCATCAACTTCACCGACGGAACCGTTCCGGTGGCCCAGGCCATCGCCAACTTCCCGGCATAGGCTCCCGCCGCGGGCGCAACGGACTGGAACGCGGTTTCTTGACATGAGCCCGAGTTTCACGAAACACTAATGTGATTCAGGTCATATCAATTCATGGAGTCGCCGCAGTGAACACCCCAGTAGCAAACGCAACCCTGTCAGTGGCAGCCATCCTTGCCGAATCCGCCAAGCGCCACACCGACCGCCCCGCCATCACCTTCGGCGGCGTGAGCACCAGCTACGGGGAACTCTGGGACCAGGCCCGCGCCTACGCTGGCGCCCTGCGCGATGCCGGCATCGGGGAGGGCGATCGCGTGGCGGTGCTGATCCCCAACGTCACCGACTTCGCCCGCGTCTACTACGCGATCTTGTCCCTGGGCGCCGTCGCCGTGCCGATCCACGCGCTGCTCAAGCGCCACGAGATCCAGTACATGCTCACCGACGCCGAGGTGAAAACGATGATCTGCGCCGCGCCGCTGCTGGGTGAGGGCGCACCCGGCGCCAAGGCCGCCGGAGCCACCGTCCTCACGGTGCTCTCCCCCGAGGCCGGCGAACTGCAGCGACTCGAGGACCTCGCCGCCGCGGCAACCCCCATCGTCACCTACCTGCCGCGCAACCCGCTGGACATCGCCACCATCCTGTACACCTCCGGCACCACCGGCAAGCCCAAGGGAGCCCTGGGCACCCACCTGGCACTCGTCGAACAGGTCAACGTCATCCTGCTCAACACCCTGGATATCCGCGTGGGCGACAAGATCTTTGGCGGGCTGCCGCTCTTCCACACCTTCGGGCAGACGGTGGTGCTCAACGCGGGCCTGCGCGCCGGCGCCGAAATACTGCTGATGCCCAAGTTCACCGGCGAAGCCGCACTGTCCATGGTGATCGACGAGGGCGTGCACATTTTTGCCGGCGTCCCCACCATGTATGTAGGCCTGCTGGAGGCCGCCAAGAACCGCACCGACTCCGCCCCCGAACTTCGCTATGCGGTCTCCGGCGGCGCCTCGCTCCCGCTGGCGGTGCTCGAGGCCTTCAACGCACGCTTCGGGGCACTGATCCACGAGGGCTACGGGCTGACCGAAACCTCCCCGGTGGCCAGCTTCAACCACGTGGGCAAGGAGCCGCGCCCGGGCACGATTGGCCAGCCGATCTGGGGCGTCGAGGTGGAAATCGCCCGAGCCGAGGTCTTCGATGCCATCGAGCTGCTGCCGCGCGGGGAATTGGGTGAACTGGTGGTGCGCGGGCACCTGCTCTTCTCCGGTTATCTCAACCGCCCGGAGGCCACCGCGGAGGCGGTCATCGACGGCTGGTTCCGCACCGGCGACCTGGGCACCAAGGACGAGGACGACTACCTGAGAATCGTTGACCGCAAGAAGGACATGATCCTGCGCAACGGCTACAACGTCTACCCGCGCGAGGTCGAGGAAGCCTTGATCACCCATCCGGACATCATCAACGTCGCTGTCTTCGGTCTCCCCGATGACAAGCATGGCCAGGAGGTCGCGGCGGCGGTCACGCTGGTGGCCGGGAGCACCCTCACCGCCGCGGAGATCAGTGCGTTCGGCGAATCGCGATTGGCAGCTTACAAGTACCCGCGCATCGTCGAGATCCTCACCGAATTCCCGCTGGGCCCCTCCGGCAAGATCCTCAAGCGCGAGCTGGTCGCGAAGTACCAGGAAGACTAATTCCTGCCACGGCACGGTTGGTGCGCGGACTTCAGGCGCGCACCGCCTGTTGGCAAAAACCGGCCAAGCCCCAACACCCGGACCCCCGCCTGCCCAAGTAGCTCAACGGAGGAATGGGTCCCGTAGCGGATTAAGCATCGGGTTTCCGCACGATCCGGCAAGGGCCCCCTACGCCGGGGCAAAGCAAAGGCCGCACCCGCCCGACTCCCCCGCCATGGCGGAAGGGAACCGGAGAGGTGCGGCCTTGGTGCAAAAAGCGAAAGCTTCAGGAGAAATTTAGGCGTTCCACAATCCGTAGGAGTCCGCCAGGTCGGCGATCTTCTGGGCGCGTGCCAGACGCGGCAGGTAGGAGCCGTCGCCCACCGAGGCGCCCGCCGCGTGGGCGTCGAGCATATCGTGGGCCCAGTGCAGTTCATCGGCGCTCGGCGAAAGGCCGATGTTGATCTCGTCGACCTGGGTGCGGGAGAGCGCCAGCTTGCCGGTCATACCCATGGAAGCGGTGATTGCGGAATCCGCCAGGACCTCTTCGGCGCCGGCGCCCGGTGCCGGCGGTCCGTCGATGGCGCCGGGCAGCTTGCCCACGCGGGAGGCGACAACCAGCTTGCCGCGGGCGTAAGCCAGTGCCAGCGGGTCGCCGGAAACGCCGGTGTCCTTGCGGAAATCGTTCACGCCAAAGGCCAACCGGAAGGTGCCCGGGGCCGAGGCGATGGCAGTTGCGTTTTCAATGCCGAGGGCCGATTCGACCAGGGCGAGCACCGGGGTGCCGGCCTGCAGGCGCATGGCGGTGTAGGTGACCTGCTCTGGCTTTTCCGTCATGGCCAGCATGACGCCACGCAAGCCCGGGACCTTGGAGAGCGCGGCAAGGTCCTTGGCCCAGAAATCGGTGTCGATTCCGTTGACGCGGACCCAGGCCGTCATTCCGGTGGAAAGCGCCTCCACAACATTGTTGAGGGCCTCGTCCTTCTTGTTGTCCGGGACTGCGGCTTCCATGTCAAAAATGATGGAGTCTGCTTCGGAGGCCAGTGCCGGTCCGAAGTCCTCGGGCTTGGCCGCATTAACAAGCAGCCAAGAGCGGGAGAGTTTAGCGGGAAGGGAAGCTGCGCGACGATTACGGAATGCCATATCAGATAGCCTACCGAGTTCGCGACCTAACCTTCCACCTATGAACAGGTGACTCGGAACGCAGTATTGCCCTAAGCACAGCGGGCGTAACCACTTTTTGTAGGAAACCACCAACGCGGTTCCTTGCGTGAGCTGGCCGAAGGCAACTGCTCGCTGGCCCCCACCATCAATTGAGGCAGATCGGCCGGACGCTCTCGCGCTCGGTGGGGTTCGGTGCGCAGGGAGCGACATGCAACAGCGAAAACGCTCCGCCATAGAGCGCAAGGATCACATTGCAATGGACTTTATACAGGGTTTCCGGCACCAGGCGCACCCACTGCCCGTGGAATTCGTGCACATCTCCCTCGCTGTACTTTCCGCCCTCTGACAGCAGCTTCAGCACCAGGTGATGCACTAGGTTTGGGGCACCTTGGGGAAAATCGGCGAAGTCCTCAACTCCGGCGATCAGCTCGGGCAGTCCCTTGTTGGTGAGCCCCACCGAGTAGCAGACTTCCTGCCGGTACTCCGGGTCAGCATCATAGACAACGCAGTAGTCATCCCGATCGATCTGTTCCCGAATTGGTCGCAGCATCGCCAGGCTTTCGGGATCCGCCGCCGGTCCGTGGAACACGTCGTCCTCCGTGCCCTTAGTTTTTCCGGCCGGAGATCGGCCCGTGGACGGCAGGAGTCGCGAGGGCTTTGTACATCAGCGCCGGGGTTGCCGGCGGAACCTCGCGATCCATGAAATGAATCTCCAGCACCCTGGTGCCGTGCCCATAGCGGGCGTAGGCGCCCAGGGCGTATTTGGTGGCCCCGTGCATGGTGGAAAAATACAGCAACCGTCCATCCACCGAGTGTGCGGTGTGCCCGTTGTCGAAGTGTTCGTGGCGTTTGATCACCGTCGAGGCAAAACCGGTGAACATCGTGTTGGTGTCGGCCATGTCCAACCCGCGGACCAGGAACTCCGGTTGCCCAAGCTTGGTGAGCCCAACGGTGTAACCGAAGCACCGGCGTAGGTTCGGATCCTCCACATATTGGAAGGCCCAGCCGTGCTGTTCAATCAGGTGGTTGATGTGGCGATCGACTTTCGTGGCCGACCATCCATCGCACTGCAGGCACATGGTTCCCGCTCCTTGGTCCAAAGGGATCTTTCGTTGACACCACCCAGTGTTCGACGTTCCACCCATGCCGTGGGGCGTTTTTTGAAAATTGTGGATAACTTTCAGCTCCCACGGCAACGGCGGCTCCAAGGCCCCTGTCCGTGGGTCCTCGAAGCCGCCTGGTGTGAAGCACTGTTGGATTTTTATGCGGGTCTGCGGCTATTCAGCTTCCGGAACCGCCGAGAGCAGTCTTTCAAACAGCTCGCCCGGGGCCGTGCCGTTGACCACGTAGTCGCCCACTACCTATTGGCGGTACTTGGCCGGGTTGTGGGAGGAAACGGTGCGGGCGTTGCGCCAATGCCGGTCCAGTGCCCGACCCGATGCCGTGGCCGAAGCCCCTCCCACCTCAAACAATTTCCCTGTGCATCCGAGCACCGCGTCGATAACCGTGCCCTGGACGCCAAAAACATGCGCGTCACCGGCAGCCAGCAGATCCCGGGCCTCGAGCCCTGCATCCATCGCGGTGCTGGCCTCGTCGATGCTCGCGGCGGCGCCCAGCACCGTGGAGCGCACCGAGGCCACGGTGCCAAAGCACTCCCCAAGCACCTGCAACGCCACCGGGTCCCGGCGGGCCGGGACCGCCGGATTGAACAGGTTGCGGCTTCTGCCGCGGACAAATTCCGTCACTTCGCCCAGTGCCGCGGCGGCAATTCCGGCCAGTGCTGCCAAATGAACCAGCTGGTAGGTCGCGTGCAGGACGGATCCGTGCGGTGCGCCCGCATCCCGCGGGGTCAGGTGTGCCGGGTCCACGGGAACCTCGGTGAAGACGGTGGTTCCGGATCCGGTCAGGCGTTGGCCAAAGCCGTCCCAGTCGTCGAGGGTATTCACCCCGGAGTGGGATGTCGGCACCAGCACC
This sequence comes from Paeniglutamicibacter antarcticus, assembly GCF_900010755.1. Taxonomy (GTDB): domain Bacteria; phylum Actinomycetota; class Actinomycetes; order Actinomycetales; family Micrococcaceae; genus Paeniglutamicibacter; species Paeniglutamicibacter antarcticus_B. Next base: position 11,436 of record NZ_CZJT01000085.1, read on the forward strand.
GTGACGGGGATGTCTTGGCCCGCCTCGCGATGCACAGCACTGACCAGGATCCAATCGGCGTAAATCGATCCCGTGCTGTAGTACTTCGTGCCGTTGAGCACCAGCTGCCCGTCACGGGCGGTTACTTCCGTGGCCTGCTGGGCGAAGACGCCAGTGCGCCCGCGATCCGCGCAAACCAGCTGCGACGAAATTCCTCGTTCGGATGGTTCCTGGTGAATTCGACGAACCCGATATGACCGCGCAAGGCCTGCACGATGTTGGAATCGGCAGCACCGAGGTCCACCAGCAAAGTGAAGAATTGTTGGTGGCTCGCGCCGAATCCGCCGTGCTCTTGTGGCACACGCAGCCGCCCGAATCCAGCGGCTAAAAGATCGCGAATCTCTGCAAAGGGCAACCGGCGCTCCCGTTCGCGTTCGATGGCACCGGCCGCAATGCGCCCAAATATCGGCCTGAAGATGCCCCTCAACTTGGCTGTTTCCGGCTGGACAAAAACGGGGTCTGCTATCGACTGGGTGTTAGCCATGTGCGAGCACCGGTTCCTTTCCACCTAACCGGTTGGGCCCGAAGACGCCTCGGTATACGGCCCCCGGGTGGTTTTTCGGCAACCTGTCGTGCCCGAAGATCTTCTTCCGCAGCGTCCCCGGTTCATAGGCGGTCTTGGCCAGCCCGCGGGCCTGGAGCGTGGGCAGGATGCGTTCGTTGAATTCCAGGTAGGTGTCGGGCAGCCGCCAGTTCATCACGTTGATCCCGTCGATGCCCGCCTGCTGCCAGGTGGAGAGCTGGTCGGCGATCTCGTCGGGTGTCCCCGCCACGACACCTCGTTCGATGCGGTTCTTGGCCAGGTCGGCGAGGGTGGGTTCACGATCCGGTGTCGCGGCGCGCAGCCAATCGACGAACCCTTGTCCCCCGTTGTTGGGAATGTTGCGCAGCTCGGTGTCCTCGGGCAGCCGGGAGCCATCGGGCAGGATGCCCAAGGACGTATGGGTCAGGTACCCCACCACCGAGGAGTACTGCGCGATATCCGCTCGCTTGGCATCGATTTCCCGGTGGGTGGAGCCGACGATGAAGCTGATGCCCTGGAAGAACTTGAGGTCCTCTGCCCGGCGCCCCGCACGAACCACTTCGGCCCGGGCGTTATCGGTGTGGAGCTTGGCCCCCGCAGGGTCGGGCGGTCCGATGAACACCGCCTCGGCATGCTTGGCGGCGAAGCTGATGCCGCGCGGGGAGCCGCCGGCCTGGAAAAGCAGCGGGGTGCGCTGCGGCGAGGGGGACGGCAGGTGCGGTCCCTCCACCTTGTACCGGGCACCGACGTGGTTGATCTTGTGGATCTTCGACGGGTCCGCGTAGCGCCCGCCGGCCTTGTCCACCAGCAGCGCCCCTTCGTCCCAGGAGCCCTCCCAGAGCTTGTAGGCGACATCCAGGTACTCGTCGGCCCAGTCGTAGCGGGCATCGTGCTCGGCCAGGGCGTCGTAGCCGAAGTTCCGTGCCGCGTTTTCCTGGGTGCTGGTCACGATGTTCCACGCGCTGCGGCCGGCGGAGATGTGGTAGAGGGTTACCAACAGTTGGCCCGGGAATGTGTATGCGTACGAATGAATACCTTCGGGTGCGGCGTTGTCCACGTCCGCAGGCAAGCCCATGCCGGGTTGTCCCGCCACGGGTGCCAACTGCCGACGGGGTTGTCCACATCCCTGCCGGGCCGGACCCAAACCGTCGGCGGGGCGGCGGATGATTGAGACATGGACAACAATATCCAGGCAACCAAGGCGTCCGCCGTGCAGGATCCCGCCCGCCCTGCCGGCGGCTTGCGGAGGATCGCGGCCCCCTTCGTGGTCGCCACGCCGGGCGGGGTGCGGATCCGCACCCGGCTGCGTCCTACCGAGGCCGAGGCCCGCGTGCTGAGGCTGGTCGGGGAACACCTGGGGCACCTGTACCGCACGGACCTGGCCGTACGTGTGGCCCTGGGCCGCGTCCCTGCAGCCCAGCGGGGCCGCGCCGGACGCAAGCGGAACCTCACCGCGTTTTCGTCTTCCCGCTGGGCCGGGTCCATCACCCGGGCCGCCGAGGACCAATACCAACTCGGTATGCGCGCCCTGGCAGCGGAGGTCTCCCACCTGCGGGCAGCGACCGGGGCCATGCAACGGCGGATCGCGGTGCCCGCCGGCCAGAAGCTCGGGAAGGTTCGCGGCTACGGGAACGAGGCGGAACGCTTCCAGAAAACCCGCCGCCTGGCCCAGCTGAAGGAACACCTTGAGGTCGCCCAGGCGGCGCTGGCCGCGGGGCACCCCTCGATCACGCTGGGTGGCAGGCGGCTCTGGAAGACCCGCAACCACCTCGGCGACACCGATCTCACCCGGGCGCAGTGGGAGGAACGCTGGTCCGCCTCCCGGATGTTTTTGACCGCTGACGGTGAATCCGGGTGTATCGGCGGCAACCAGACCATCCGGCTGACCGACACCGGAAACCTGGCCGTGAAGGTCCCCGCCCCTCTGGTCCCGGTGCTGGGCGACCGCCTGGTGCTGTCGGTCCCGGTCGCGTTCGCCCACCGCAGCGACGAGTGGGCTCACCGGGTCGCATCACGCCGGTGCGTTCGCTATGACATCGGCTTCGATCCCAAGAAGGGGCGCTGGTACCTGGCTGCCTCCTGGGGCTACGGCGACACTCCGGTCCCGGGACTCGCGGCGCTGCAGGCCGGCGGGCTCGTCGGTGTGGATTTGAATGCCGACCACCTGGCCGGTTGCCGGTTGGTTGGCTCCGGCAACCCGGTCGGGACACCGGTCACGATCCCTCTGGAGCTGGCCGGGCTGAACGCTGGCACCCGGGACGGGCGGCTGCGGGCGGCGATCACCACCCTGCTGGATTTCGCCCGGGACACCGGCGCCACCGCCATCGCCATCGAAAACCTGGACTTCCAGGACGCCCGGAGCGCTGGGCGTGAGGCCATGGGCCGCGGGGCGAGCGGAAAACGTTTCCGGCGCACCGTGCACGGGATCCCGACCGGGAAATTCCGGGACCGGCTGGTGGGGATGGCCGCCAACCGCGGACTATCCGTGATCGCGGTGGACCCGGCCTACACTTCCAAGTGGGGCGGCCAGCACTGGCACAAACCCCTCCAGGCAGCTTCCGGTGGGACGGTGACGCGGCACCATGCCGCGTCCGTGGCCATCGGCAGGCGCGCCCTCGGATGCAGGATCAGGCGACGGGAGGACGGTCCCCGCACTCGACAGCGGACGCTTACGGGCAAACCTAGTCCCAGGCCCGGCCAGGCACCCGGGGGCGCGGCCATCGACAAAAGCCCGGTTCGCCCGGCGGCCACGAGCCGCCCGGGCCCGCCGGGAACCGGCCGACGGCAGACTCCCAAGACCGTTCGGGGATCACGTGCGATACTGGATTGCCCCTAAAAGGAACGGTGGTTCTGCATCACGTTGGAGGTGTAGGCCAGGCCGATGTCCTTGGTGGCCACGGCCAGGGCACCGAGCAGCACCGCGGGGTCGTTGGACGGGATCTGCAGTCCCTCGCGCACGTTGTCCACGTATTGCCCGTCGGCCGGGCCATAGAGCCCGGTCACGTCCGCGAAGAACATCGCGTCGAAGAGGCCCTCCTCAAGGGTCTTGGCCAGCTCGATCCACAGGTTCACGTCGTTGAATTCGTGCTGCCTGGCCTCGGGGTGCCGCCACTGGCCGTGGTGTATGTGGCTGGCGGTGTTCATCAGAAATGCGTTGAATAGCAGCGGCTTGCTCATGCGTTGATGCTCCTTGTCGTGTTCTCAGTGATCTCAAGCCGAGGTAGCGAGGCGAGAAGTTCTTGCGTGTAGGGATGTGCCGGCTCGTTGAAGATCTGGTCCGCGGTTCCCTGTTCGACGGCCTTGCCGTCCTTCATGACCAGCACTCGGTCGCTCATGTGGTGGATGACGCCCAAGTCATGAGAAATAAACAGATAGCTCAGTCCCAGTTGCGCCTGGAGATTGGTCAGCAGATCAAGTACCTGTGCCTGGACGGAGACATCCAGGGCCGAGACTGCCTCGTCGAGCACGATGACCTCAGGTTCAGGTGCCAGTGCCCGCGCGATGGCCAGGCGTTGGCGCTGTCCTCCGGAGAGTTGGAGTGGATGCTTCTCCAGGTGTTCCACCTGCAGGCCGACCTGGCCGGCCAGTTCCGCAACGCGGTTGCTCCGTGTTTGGGCGGTGCTGAAGTCCCTGTGGTCCAGTGCATCCACCAGGATGCGTTCGGCGTTCCAACGAGGGTCGAAGGAACTGAGCGGGTCTTGGTACACCACTGTGACCCTGCGGCGGCGCGGACGACGCTGGCTGGTGCTCAGCGAGGACCACGGCTGGCCATCGAGCAGCACTTCCCCGGTGTCCGGTGCCAGCTTGGCCGTGGTGCTCTTTCCCGACCCCGATTCTCCAACAATGCCCAAGGTTTCACCGGCTGCCAGGTTGAACGACACATCGTGGACCACCTTGCGGCGGACCCCGTCGGGGCCGTCGTAGGACTTCCCCAGTCCGCGGGCTTCAAGAACGGGCCCGGCGTTCGCTGCGCGGACCCTGCGGGCTCGGTCGCTGGTGGCGATGATGCCAGAGCGACCTTCTTTGGTCAGCGGGGTGCCCTTGGTGTGTGCCGAGGGCACCGCATCCAGCAACGCACGGGTGTATTCATGTTGTGGGTTGCCCAAGACCTCACGCACGGGGCCCTGTTCAACGATGGCGCCTCCTCGCATCACTGCAACGTCGTCGGCCAGCCGGGAAACCACCGAGAGATCGTGACTGATCAGGATAATCCCGGTGCCGCGGGCCTTCATGGCCGCCAACAGATCAAGCACCTGCGCCTGCACCGTGACATCCAACGCGGTGGTGGGCTCGTCGGCAATCACGAGCGCCGGATCCAACGCTATCGCCGAAGCGATCAACGCACGTTGGCGCAGCCCGCCGGATAGCTCATCGGGACGCTGTCGGGAACGCATCTCCGGTTGCGGCACGCCCACGCTGTCCAATAACTCGATGGCCTTACGTCGTCGGGACGCAGCGTTGCCCCAACCGTGAAGTCGCAATGCCTCCTCGATTTCCTTTCCCACCGGGCGCAGGGGATCCAGGGAGACCAAGGCGTCTTGGAGAATGAATCCAATATCCTTCCCTCGCACCTGTCGCCATAACCTTTCCGAGAGGGTGAGTGCGTTCCGGTTCGCGACCTCTAGTCGGGTGGCTTCGATGATGGCGTTGCGACCGGGCAGGCCAACCAGGGTACGGGCGGTCACCGACTTCCCGGATCCAGACTCCCCCACGATGGCCAGGCATCGACCGGCCGACAATTCCAGCGACACGTTCTTCACGACGTGGTTGATCTTCTGGTGTCGTCCGGTGCCGACGGCAAAGGAGACATTCAGCGCGTGGACGGCAAGCAACGTCCGGTTCGCGGATGCCGCGGGCGCGGAAACTGGTTTTTCGACAAGTACGGTCACGGCTGTGATCCTTCCAATTTGGTCTGGAGATGACGTCCCAACGATGTTGCCGCCAGGGCGAGCGCGACAATGGCAAGGCCCGGCATGACCTCAAGCCACCACGCCTTGGTGATGAACATTCGTCCGGCATCCAGCAGTGCGCCCCATTCGGGGGACGGCGGTGCCACACCCAGGCCCAGGAAGGCCAGTCCGGATGCCCAGACGATGGACTGTCCCACGCCCAACGTAACCACCGCAATGAGCGGCCGCATGGCATTGGGGAAGACATGTTGGCGAAGTACCTGCCAACGACTGTGTCCCAGCCCGTGGGCCGCTTCGACGTAACCAGAGTTGCGTACGGCCAATACCTGGCCGCGGATCATGCGTGCATAGCCCGGGGCCGTTCCCAGTCCTACGGCGACGATCTGCGTGGTGACACTTGGTCCGTAGATCGTCACAAAGAGCATGGCGAGCAGCAGCACGGGGAAGGCAAAGAGCACTTCCAGGCCGCGGTTGATCAGGCCGTCGGCAAACCGGCCGCCGAGCCCGGCAGTGACGCCGAGGACAGCAGCAATACCGATGGCCAGTCCCGTGGCGCCGAGCCCGATCAGCAGGGATTCTCGGGTTCCGTAAACCACGCGGGTGTAGAGGTCGCGTCCCGACTGGTCAGTGCCAAACCAATGGTCCGAGCTGGGTGCTTGAAGTGCTGCTCCCAAGTCGATAGCCAACGGGTCGGCTCCGGTCAAAAGCCTTGGGGCCAGTGCGGCAATCACGAAAAATGCCAGAACGACGGTGCTGATGACCGCTGCAACAGGGACACCTCCAAGCAGCGAAGCGGTGAAGGTCCGGGCTGTGACTTCGGGTTTTCCCGGAGTAAATGTCGTGGTGCTCATGATGTCTTCAACCTCGGATCAATCAGGGTATAGGCAACGTCCACCAGCAGGTTCGCCACGACGTAGATGACGGCCACAAGGATGACGATTCCGCAGACCACCGGTAGGTCCCGGGAGTTCACCGCGGTGACCAGGACTTTGCCCAGGCCGGGCCGGGTGAAGATGCTTTCGGCAATCACGGCGGCGGAGAACAAGGAACCTAGTGCCCACCCGCTGAGGGTGATGCCCGGGAGCACCGAGTGGCGCAGCACGTGACGCAAGCGAACCCCGGTGTCCCCCATACCGCGCATCCTTGCGGTCAACGCGAAAGGCTGGTCCATGCCCGACTCGAATTCGGTGCGAATCACTTGGCCGAGGAACCCCGCCAACGGGATTCCCAGTGTCAGCGCGGGCAAAAGCAGACCGCCGATCCCCGTGCCACCCACGACCGGGAAGAGTCCCAGGTTCAAGGCGAAGACCACCAGCAGAATGACCCCGAGCCAGTATTGCGGAAGACCGGCCGCCAAGGCCTCAAGTCCTGACGCCACGGAGGAAAAGAAACGGTTTCGCTTCGCGGTGCCGACAATCACCACGATGCAGATGGCCCAGGCGATCAACAGGGAGGTAAACGTCAGCACGATGGTCGGGGCGATCTGGTCGCCGATCACCTCGATGACGGGTTTGTGCAGCTGATACGAAGTGCCTAGATTTCCCGTGGCGAGGTCGCCCAGAAATCGGAAGTACTGCACGATCAGCGGGTCGGTGAAACCGTATTTCTCATTGATAGGTGCCAACTCGGCCGCTGTTCGTTCCTGGATCTGCCCATTGAGCTGGTTGAGCAGAAGGGTGGCCCTATCCCCCGGCAGCAAGGACTGGATGAGGAAGGTGAACGTGGCTGCAGCCCAAATGACTCCCACTGCGGAAAGTAGCCTGGTGCCCAGGCTGCGCAGTCCTGTGAAGATGTGTCTGTCCCGCCGCGGACGGCTTGCTTGGTCCGGGTCTGTCTCGAGGGTGGTCTCTCGTGTTTCAAGGATGCTCATAGCGGCCTACTCGGTGAAGTAGGCGTCGTGGAACACCGGCTCGCCCTGGGAGGCTTCAAGCCAGATGTCCTTGACTTTGGGGTTGCTGGCCACCGAGGAAGTCTGTGTGTACAGGCCCACGGCCACCGCCTCATCACTGAGGAGTTGCTGGGCTTCCCCGTAGAGCTTGTTTGCCTCGGCGGTGGTCTTCGCCGAGTTGGCCTTCAAGATGACGTCCTCGATCTTGGCGTTGTTGTAGAACGTCGTATTGGCGGGATTTGGTTTTTTCTCGGTGTTCTGGCGGAAATTGATGTAGAGGATCCCTGCATGTGGGCTCGTCCAATAGCCCAGCTGGGCATCGTAGCTGTCGGGCGTGGAGAACTGTCCCGAGAACAACTCGGCCTGCGTTGCCGGCACCAACGTGACCTTGAATCCTGTGGCTTTTACTTGTTCCTGCAAGTTCTGCAGGGCGGTGGCACCTTCAGCCGTGACGATGGAGTTCAGGCCAAAGACGATCTTGATTTCCAGTTCCTTGCCGTCTTTGGTGCGAGTGCCCTCCGCGGAGCGTTCGGTCCAGCCGGCCTCGTCCAGGAGCACGTTGGCCTTTTCCACATCAAACGGGTAATCGGCAGCGACATCCGGGTTGTATCCGGGTGTACTGCTACTCACCGTTCCGTTGCCTTCGAAAGGAACAACGCCGAGGAACGCCGAGTCCACCACGGCCTTCCTGTCGGCACTGTATGCAAACGCCTGGCGGACCTTCACATCGGTGAACGGTCCTTCAACGGTGTTCAGGGACAGGGTCACCGGACGGCCTGGTGTCAGGAATTGCTGGACATCGAATTGTGCCTTGGCTGTATCGAAGTCGACGGTCGGCACCTCGCCGATGGCGTCGGATTCTCCGCTGGCCAGCGAACCAAAGCGGGAGGTGTTGTCCTGGATGAACGACCAGACAACCGAATCGACGTAGGCCGGTCCCTGGTGCTTCGCATTTTGGGGTGCTGAGTTGTACGCGTCGTTGCGGTTGAAAGTGATCGATTGGCCGCGCTTCCATTCGCCGACGGTGAAGGGACCAGAACCGATGGGAGACTCGCAATTTTCGGCTTCGGAACGCGATTCGAGAGCCGTCGGCGATTGGATGCCAAAGTAGCCCTGGCTGAGCGCGGAGAGAAATGGCGCGAATGGCTCGCTGAGCTTGACCTCGAGGGTCGTCGCATCGATCGCACGACTGGAGGAATAGTAGTCACCGATGTGGGCTTGGACCGTTCCGTTGCCACCGCCCTGCCAGAATTCGAAGTTGTCGCTCACTGCCTGGGCGTCCAACGGTGTCCCGTCGGTGAATTCCAATCCGGGCTTCAGGGTAAAGGTCCACGTGAGTTGGTCTTCGCTGACTTTCCATTTCTCGGCCAGCCACGCAACGATCGATCCGTCCTCGGTCTGAGACACCAGTGAATCGAGCACCTGGCGGGAAAGGAAAGCCTGCTGGATCCAGCCGCCGTAGACGCATGCAGGTTCCTGCAGGTGGGCGTATCTGATGGTTCCACCGTCCACCTTTTCGCCGGTTCCGGCCTCTGCAGAAGTTGTCTGACCTCCGCAGGCTGCCAGCAGCAGGGAGAGGGCCGCGGCGGAGGCAACTGCCCCTGCTTTGACGGCTTTGGAACGAGAAGTCGGCTGGTACGCCGGCTGGCGGTTTTTCACGGTGGTACTCCTGCTGGTTGAGGGGTGTGGGGCCCTGGTCCCGGGGATCGGAACCTGACGGGCGAGTTGCCTGAGACATGTCTACCGGGGCCCTGTTGCCGGGCGCCACCGCCGAGTCCCGGGCGCTTTGCATGGGTACCCGGGCCGAAATATGCCGTCACATGACGCGATGCCAGGACCTTCACAACATCGTTAAAAGTTCATAAGGGGTCATGTGACGACCTATCACTTCGCAATCTCCATTGCCGGCGCCGTGCCTGAAAACATCAATGGACACCAGCGATCCCGGGGCGGACAGCGCCCAGGAGGACGGATCCAGCTGCCGACATACAAGGAGCAATATCGTGGGCAAGCCACTTCACTTCAACGCATTCGTCATGAATACGACCAGTCATATCCACCATGGACAGTGGCGCCGCCCGGACGCTGGCCAGAGCGAATTCAACGACGTCAACACCTGGATCAATCTCGCCCAAACATTGGAGGCAGCCAAGTTCGATGCCATGTTCTTTGCCGACGTCTCGGGGCTCTATGGAGATTCGGATGCCGACTTCGACGTCTACGCGAACGAGGGCCTGCAGATCCCGTCCAACGATCCCACCGTGCTGCTGGGCGCCCTGGCAGTGAGCACCACGCACATCGGCCTGGCCACCACCTCGAACGTGGTGCAGAACCATCCGTATAACTTCGCCCGGCAGATCTCCACGCTTGACCACATTTCCAAGGGTCGGATCGCCTGGAACATCGTCACGGGCATCAATGACAACGCTTCACGCAACTACGGTCTTCCGCAGCTGACCGACCACACCGAGCGCTACGCCTGGGCAGACGAATATGTTGATGTCGCCTACAAGCTCTGGGAAGGTTCCTGGGATGCCGACGCCTTGAAAAAGGACAAGGAGAACGGGGTCTACTCGGATCCTTCCAAGATCCACAAGATCTACCATGAGTCCAAGCGCTACCGAGTCGAAGGGCCGCACCTTCCGTCCCCGTCCCCGCAGCGCACCCCGCTGCTCTTCCAGGCAGGGTCCTCGACCTCGGGCCGCGCCTTCGTCGCACGCAATGCCGAGGCGACGTTCATCATTGCCCCTTCGCCGGCCATCGCGGCCGAACTCATCAATGACACCCGCCGGCTGGCAGTACAGTACGGACGAAACCCGGAGGACATCAAGTTCTTCCAGGGACTCTCATTCATCATCGGAGACACCGAGGAAGCGGCCAGGGAGAAGGAAGCGTACTACGACCAGTTCGTCAGCGTCGACGGCTATCTGGCCCATTCGGCCATCGTGGACAAGACCGGCCGCGTCTATCCGCCGGAAACCCGGATCGCCGACCTAGACACCAACACCGGCAAGGGCTTCTCCGAGTGGGTGTCCAAGCACATCACCGACCGCGAGCCTGTGGTTGCCGACATCGCCTGGCTCCAGGCCCGCAACACCCGTGTGGTGGGCACCCCCGAACAGATCGCCGACGAGATTGAAAAGTGGCAAGCTGCGGGCGTGGACGGAATCAACGTCATCAACTGGGTGATTCCGGGATCCTTCGAGGAATTCGCCGACAAGGTCCTCCCGGTGCTGCGCGAACGCGGCCTGGCCCAGAGTGAGTATTCCGCGGGGACGCTACGCGAAAAGCTGTTCGGTGACGGTCCGCTGCTCAATGACCGCCACCCGGCGGCCGCCTATCGCGGTGCCTTTGCGTCCGGCCCGTCGAGCTGGGAAGAGGCCTCCGCGCTGCGTGGCGGTGAGGTGCAGGAAGCCGGCGCCTCCGTCTGACCCCGAGGGGCCCGGAACAAGGAAATGGGCGTTGGGTTGGTTTCCGGTACACCGGAAGAACCAATCCAACGCCCATTCTGGTGGTGCGTGGTGCTCCGTTTAGCTACTGAGCGACGACCGCTGCCTGAACGGCTGCGGCGACCGCCGGCATGACACGCGGGTCAAGCGGCGACGGGACAATGTAGTCGCTTGAGAGCTTGTCAGTGGCGAGCTCCGCGATGGCGTATGCCGCAGCGATCTTCATTTCCGAGGTAATGCGGCGGGCGCCGGAGTCCAGCGCGCCACGGAAGATCCCGGGGAACGCCAAGACGTTGTTGATCTGGTTAGGGAAGTCCGAGCGGCCGGTGGCTACCACCGCTGCGTAGTTCCGGGCAACCTCCGGCATGACTTCCGGGTCCGGGTTGGACAGGGCGAAGATGATTGCGTTCTCATTCATCCCGGCCAGGTCCTCCTCGGGGATTTTCGAGGAGGAAACACCCACCACCACGTCGGCACCCTCCAGGGCCTCGCGGATTCCGCCGATGATGCCTTCCCTGTTGGTGATCGCCGCGTACTTGGCCTTGATGGCGTTCAGGTCGGTGCGGTCACGGTGGATGGTTCCCTTGGAATCAACCAGGACAACATCCCCGACACCGGACTTGATGAGGATCTCGGCGATCGCGATTCCCGCGGCCCCGGCACCGGATACCACGACGCGCATCTGATCGAAGGACTTGTGGGTAACCTTTGCCGCGTTGATCAACGCTGCAAGCACCACCACGGCGGTGCCGTGCTGGTCATCGTGCATGACCGGGCAATCGAGCGCTTCGATGAGGCGTTCTTCGAGCTCGAAGCAACGCGGAGCCGAAATGTCTTCCAGGTTCACCGCGCCGAAGCTGGGACGCAGGCGGACGAGGGTTTCGATGATCTCATCGACGTTGGTGGTGTTCAGGACCAGTGGGATCGAATCGAGGCCGCCGAATTCCTTGAACAGCGCGCTCTTGCCTTCCATCACCGGCAGCGAGGCTGCGGCCCCGATATCGCCCAGTCCAAGCACCGCGGTGCCGTCGGAGACAACAACGACCAGGCGTGAGGCCCATGTATGGGTGGCGTGCATGGACGGATCCGCGGCGATCGCCCGGGACACCTGGGCAACGCCCGGGGTGTAGGCAATGGAAAGGTCTCGCTTGGAATTCAGCGGCATTTTGCTCTGCACCGTGAGTTTTCCGCCGATGTGTGCGTCGAAGATATCGGTGTCGGTGATGGCGGCGGCAGCGTTGATAGAGGTATCGATAGACATGGATGTCTCCTGTGAAAGTTCTGAACTGGAGAGAAGCGAGGAAACGAAATCAGTCGTTCGGCGTGGAGAGCTGGCCTGACACGTCGTCGTGTTGGGCGCTCTTTCTTGGCCTCGCTGTGCGTATGCAGGCCCGGGGTGGGGGCTGACTGCTGTGCCGCACTGGTCAGTACTTTCTTTAGACCGTGATCCCCACCATACGGCAACCTCACTGGCTTTGGCCACCGCCAACCCCCGATCAAGCGAATCACCGCGTCACAATCCACCTCCGCGGACCCCTCGATTTTCCCGAAGAACCGCCGAAAACTAGGGCCTTTTTGATCCCCAGGGAATGACCAACGGCGTGTTGGACACAGGATCCGGAATGATCATGCACGTCAGCCCGAAGACCTCCTCGACCAGCTCGGCGGTGACGATCTCCGAGGGGTTGCCCGCTGCCACGACGTTTCCGTCCTTCATCGCGATCAGGTGCGTTGCGTACCGGCAGGCGTGGTTCAGGTCATGCAGGACCGCGACCATCGTTTGGTTGTTTTCGCGGTTGAGCCTGCTGAAAAGTTCCATCAATTCAATCTGGTGGGCGATGTCCAGGTAGGTCGTCGGCTCGTCCAAGAGCAGTGTCGGCGTCTGCTGAGCCAGTGCCATGGCCACCCAGACCCGTTGGCGCTGGCCTCCGGAAAGCTCGTCGACCTGCCGTCCGGACAGCGAGGTGACATTCGTTGCCGCCATGGCCTCGAGAACTGCCGCCTCATCGTGCCGTGACCATTGGCGGATCATCGACTGGTGCGGATAACGGCCGCGCGCCACGAGGTCCGCGACCGAAATCCCGTCCGGAGCCGTGGAGGTCTGCGGAAGCAGTCCGAGTTTCCGCGCAACCTCCTTGGCCTTGTAGGAATGGATCGTCCGGCCATCCAGGAGAATCGCACCGTTTTTGGGCTTGAGCAGGCGCGAGAGGGCCCGAAGCAGCGTCGACTTTCCACAGGCGTTGGGTCCCACAATCACCGTGAAGGCGCCCTCGGGAATCTCGATACTCAGGTCCCTGGAGATCACCCGATCGTCGTAGCCCAGGGTGATGGTCTCTGCTGCAAGTGCCATGGAACGTTACTTTCGTAGTTGTTCGGCTCCCCCCTGCGGGGAGCAACTGCTCTGAACCGGGGAGGATCGCGCTGTTCCCGGCGTTGCGTACAACACAAGCAAAGCAGGAGAAATCGCAGAAACATGCAGCTTTTCGCCGATGTGTCCGTCTGGCGATACAGCATGTCCAGCCCGACCCACGGGCATTGCATAGGCTCTTGGGGTGGCCCCCAATAAAAACAAAAACCAGCGCTCCGTTGACCGGGACTTGACCCCGGATTTCTCCACCATCACCGCGGGCAGCCATGCCCTGCGCCATGGCGCATTCGCCGAGGGACGCGGGCTGCAGCTGGGTGCCTCGACCGCCCTGCTGATGATCCACCAGGTCTGCGAGGCGCTGGTGCCGGTGCTGATCGGCGTGGGAATCGACCGGGCCATCGGCCCCTCGGACCTTGGTGCCCTGCTCTGGATACTCGGCGCACTGGCGGGCCTTTTCCTGATGCTGACCTACAGCTGGCGGCACGGCTACCGATTGACCAACCGGGTCTACGGGTTCGGTGACCATTCCCTGCGCCAAATGGTCATTGCCAAGGTGCTCGATCCGCGGGCCACCGGCAAGCAATTCGGTGCCGGGCGAACGCTGAACATCGCCACCTCCGACACCGCAATCACCGCCGGATTGAGCTGGGTTGTCTCGCAGATGAGCGCGAGCCTCGCGGCACTGGTCACGGCCGCGGCCGCGCTGCTGCTGATTTCCTGGCAGCTGGGCCTGCTGGTGCTGGTTGCCACCGTGGTGTTCCTGGTGCTCATGCACTTCATCACCGCCCCACTGGAGCGGCGCACGCACCTGCAGCAGGAACGCGCGGCCGAGGCAACGGGACTGGCCACCGACCTGGTCACCGGGTTGCGCGTGCTCCAGGGCCTGGGCGCCACCCGCACGGCCACCGAACGCTACCGGGACACCAGCAGGGCCTCGCTGCAGGCGGCACTTGGCACCGCAAAATCAGAGGCCCTCTTTTCCACCGTCACCCTTGGCCTCAGTGCCATGTTCCTGGCCGCCATCACCTGGGTTGCCGCGTCCATGACGCTGGCCGGCGAGATCAGCATCGGCCAGCTGGTCACCGTGGTGGGCCTGGCTCAATTCATCCAGGAGCCGCTGAGCTCCCTGGCGTACTACCCGGCAGCCCTGGCGCAGAAGCGCGCGGCTGCCAAGCGCATTGCCACGCTGTTGAACACAGAGGTTGGTGCCGGTGTTCCGGCGGCGGCCACGGATTTGGCACGCACGGAACCGACACCCACCGACCAGGTGGCCTTCAGCGAACTGTTGGTCCGCGAGAAGGGACAGCACCCCGATATCCGGCTGCTGCCCGGAAGCATCACGGGCCTGCGCACCGATGCACGCAGCGCACGCGAGCTGGGCATGCTGCTGGCCGGGCGCACCGGGGACGCCGGTGCACGGCTGCTGGTCAACGGCGGCCCCGCCGGCTCCCTGGCTGCGCTGCGCTCCACGGTGTTCGTGGCCGACCACGACGCGGCGATCTTCACGGGATCTTTCCGTGAAAACCTGCACACTCCCGAGCCGCTGGAGGCCGTGTTGGGAGCCACCGGACTGGCCGAGATCTGTGCCCGGCTTCCGTTGGGCCTGGACGCACGGGTCGGCGAACAGGGCAGTGCGCTCTCCGGCGGCCAGCGCCAACGCCTGCTGCTGGCCAGGGCCCTGCACCAACGCCAACCGGTCATTGTGCTGACCGACCCGACCACGGCCCTGGACTCGGTCAGCGAGGCGCGCATCGCCGCGGCGCTTGGCACCCTCCGGGGCGCGGCCCTGCTACTCATCACCGATTCCCCGCTGTTGCTGGGCGCCTGCGACACCGTCATCGACACCGTCTCCCTACACACCGCCGGAGTGAACCCATGAGCGAGCCAACCACCGGGGTCCCCGCGGCCGACAGGCTGCCGATCGCCGACGGCCGGGCCACCTGGCGCCACGTGATCCGGATCTTCGGCGCCAGGCGCTGGCTGGTGGCGTTGACGGCGTTCACGCTGCTCTGCGTCGCCGTGACGGGGCTGGCGATTCCCGCGCTGCTCGGCGTGATCGTGGACGTCGTCTCAGCCCAGCGCGGCGCCCAGGCGCTGCTCAATTCCGTGGGGCTGCTGTTCATTGCCGCGCTGGCCACCGGGATCCTGACCGGCATCTCCCAGGTGCTGCTGGCCAAGCTGGGCCAAAGCGGCCTGGCCCAATTGCGCGAGGAAGTCTTCGAGTCCGCCATGGAGCTGCCCCAGGAACGCCTGGAGCGCGCCGGCAGCGGGGACTTGATTTCACGGGTTTCCCGCGACGTGGACGCCACCAACGAGGCCATCGGCGGGATCCTGCCGACCTTCATCTCCGCGCTGTTCACCATTGCACTCACGCTGCTGGGGCTCGGCGTGCTCGACTGGCGCTTCGCCGCAGTCACCCTGTTGTGCGTTCCGATCCATGCCCTGGCCCTGCGTTCCTTCCTGCGTCAAAGCGGCCCGATCTACCGGGCGATGCGCGTGGCGGAGGCCGAACGCGGCCAGCACCTGCTCGAGGCCACCGGCGGCGCGGACACCATCAGGGCGCTGGGTGCGGAGCAGCACCACGTGTCAACGGTCGCCACCTCCAGCCGCGGCGCCGTGGCCCTGATGCTCAAGGTCGTGGTGGTTTCCTCGCGGTTCTACGGCTGGCTGAACATGGCCGAGCTGCTGGGCATGGCCGCGATCCTGTCCACCGGGTTCTTCCTGGTGCGTGCCGATGCCGTCACCATTGGTGCGGCAACCGCGGCAGCGCTGTTCTTCCACCGGCTGTTCGGGCCTATCGGCGCCCTGCTGGCCAACGTCGACGAGCTGCAAAAGGCCGGGGCCGGGCTAGCGCGCCTGGTCGGCCTGATCGATTCGGAGAGCGGGCGCCGGGTGCCCGCGGCCCTCGCGGCCCCGGGCACCGCACCGGGCGTGGTGGTCAGCGGGCTGTCCGCCGGATACCAGGACGCCCCGGCCGTGCTCACCGACTTCGAGCTGAGCATTGCCCCGGGCGAGCTGGTGGCCCTGGTCGGTGCCAGCGGTGCCGGAAAGACCACGCTGGCCCGGGTGCTGGCCGGAAGCCTGGACCCCGGTGCGGGTACGGTGCTGCTTGATGCGTCCGCGGCCCCGAAGCTGGGGCACAGCACCCTGCTGGTCAGCCAGGAGGTGCACGTCTTCAGCGGCACCATCGCCGAAAACCTGCTGTTGGCCGCCCCCGCAAGCACCATGGAGGACTTGACCCGGGCCGTGCACGAGGCCGAGGCCCACTGGGTCCTGGCCCTGCCCGAGGGGCTGGAAACCGTGGTGGGCCACGGGGCGTTGCACCTGACAGGGGAACAAACACAGCATCTGGCCCTCGTCCGGGCGCTGCTGAACCAAGCCGGATTGGTGGTCCTCGATGAGGCCACCGCGGAGGCCGGATCGGCCAGCGCAGCGCTGATGGAACGCGTTGCCATGCGCATCACCCGCGGCCGCACCGCAGTGGTGGTGGCCCACCGGCTCTCCCAGGCGGCCCAGGCGGACCGCATCGTGGTCATGGAGGACGGGCGGATCGTGGAGCAGGGCAGCCACGCGGAACTGCTCGCCGCAGCCGGAACCTACGCCACCTTGTGGGCGGCTTGGAGCTCCCGCGGCTAGCGAGCATCGATGGACATCGGGTGGGCATCGGGTGATGCCCACCTGTCATGGAATGGCCCCTCGACCACCAAAATTTGATTGGATGCTGGACATGGCGAAACTTTCCATGGCACCCGTGCACGCCATATACCCTGTGGCACACGAATGGTTCCGGGGCATCGTCACTGACGATTCCGTGGACGTTGCCTACTCTCCGGTGCTGACGGAGCAATCATTCGAGCCCGGTGATCAAGAACTGCGCGAGGTGTGGCCGGAAGGCGCCCAACTGTGTTGGTTTGGCGGGCCGGCCGCCGCGCCCCTGGATCGATGGCCGCGGAACGCCGACGGCGAACCGCTGGCCCACGTGCTTGCCCTGGATCTTGCCATGGTCGATGGGACCGCACACCGCAACGACAAAGCAACGTGGCCCGACTTGCGCGAAGGGCTGCCCAAGACCGGCGTGCTCGAGGTCTTTCACGACCTCCAGTCATTCGGTTTCGAAGCCGAGGACAAGTCAAACGGCGGTTGGGTGGTGCGTTGGGTGCCGGAACCCGATAGATCGGACCTGGTCGATGCCCCAACCGACCTGGATACGCCGACCGAGGTGTGCCAGGTGGCCTTGACAATGCGTGGATACTCGATTCCGGGTGTCCACAATTTTGTAGGGTCGGGCCGGAGGCTGTTCGACCAGGTTGAAAAGGCCGGCTCGGACCTCCAACGCACCTGGATGTACCAACGGCAGATCGGCAACGCCCCGGAGCCCCTCCCGTACAGCCACGTTTACGGGCATCCGGATCGCAACCAAGCCGTCGCCGTTGAGGTCCTCGAACAGGTTCTTCCATTGGAGTCCGAAGACCGGTACCGCCTGATCTTGGACATCGAGAGCTGGACCTTCCTGGCAGGCTGGTTTGGTGATGCCGGGAACCTTGAAGTCTGGATGCGGCAGTCCGACCTTGACGCGCAACGTTTCAGCGAAGCTTGGTGCCTGATCCGCACTGACTGACAAGCGGTCCGCCGCCGGCACAAATGCGAGGATCGCACACCACATGGTGTGCGGTCCCCGCATGCTTTTGAGTCGATGCTTGGCTGGACCCCCGAGCCGCCCCTGGGTCTTCCTCCGATGACCGGTCAGCTGCGCTTGGCCTCGCGGAAGAGCAGCCACATCAGGTACATCCCGCCCAGGGCCACCGTGACCACGCCGACCGGCAGCTGGATCGGGGCGAGCGCGTGCTGGGCAATCAGGTCGCTGCCCAGCAGCAGCAGCGCGCCAAAGACCCCGGCCGATAGCATTGACACCCGTCCGCTTCCGGTCATCCGGCGGGCGATCTGCGGGGCCGCGAGCGCCACAAAGGCAATGGGACCGGCGGCGGCGGTGCAGATGGCCGTCAGGCACACGCCGATCACCAGCAGCCAGAGCTTGGCGGGCTCGGTGTTGATGCCCTGCGCCGCGGCGGCGTCGTCGCCCATTTCAAGTCCCTGCAACGGCCTGGCAAGCAACATCAGTGCGGGAACCAGTGCCACCGCGATCATCAGCAACGGGATCGCCCGTTCCCAGCCCGCGGTGTTCAGCGAACCCGAACCCCAAATGGCGGCCATCATGGCCATGTGCAGGTCCGCCTTGATGATCATCCAGGTGTTGATGGAACCGAGCATCGCGCTGATGCCGATGCCGACGATGATCAGCCTAAAGCCTTGGATGCCTCGCTTGAACGCCAGCAGGTAAACCACCGCCGCGGTGGCCAGCCCGCCGGCAAACGCGCCGATGGTGGTGGCCAGGAATCCGCCGCCGAGCAGCAGCATGGAGACCAGTGCGCCGGTGTAGGCGCCGGCGTTGAAGCCGATGATGTCGGGGCTGCCCAGCGGGTTGCGGGTCAGCGACTGGAAGATTGCGCCGCTGATGCCCAGCGCCCCGCCAATGACGATCGCCATGAGCACCCGCGGCAGCCGCCAGGAAATGACAACCAGCTCCGTCTTCGCGGTGCCCTGGCCCAGCAGCGTGGCCAGCACCTCGCCCGGGCTGAGCGTGAAGCTGCCCAGCGACATGGCCGCCACGGCGAGGATCCCGATCAGTGCCACGGCGGCCGCCCCGACCAGTGCCGGCTTGGCCTTGACCACCAGGGATGGACCGGAAGGACCCAGGCGCAACCTCCAGACGCGTTCCCCGAAATCAATGCGCGGCGTTGCGGCGCCCGCTGACGCCACGGGCACTGCGGGTGGCACCGGTGGGGTGCCGCGAAGTGCCGGTTCACTGGCCACGTCGGTATGCATGAGCGTGTTTTCCCTTTTCATAGGGTGCTTGCCGACTTTCGGCGCACCAACCAGATGAGCACCGGGGCTCCGATGAATGCCGTGACAATGCCAACCTGCAGCTCGTCGGGGCGAATGACCAGGCGGCCCACGATGTCCGAGCCGATCAGCAGGGACGGTGCCAGCAGGATCGTGTAGAGCAGGATCCAGCGTTGGTCCGGGCCCACGATCCAGCGCGCGATGTGCGGGACCATGAGGCCCACGAAGCCGATGGGCCCGGCCGCCGCGGTGGCCGCGCCGCACAGCAGTGTGACGGCGATGACCACCCACACCCGGGTGCGTCCCAGGCTGGCGCCCATGGCCGCGGCGTGGTCATCGCCCAGCGCCGTCGCGTTCAGCGACCGGGAAAGCAGCAGCGCGATGAGGGTGCCGGCGCCGACGCATGCCGAAAGCCAGCCCAGGGCACCCGCGGGGGTTGCCGCGAGCGAGCCGGCACCCCAGAAGCGCATGGCGTTGAAGGTGGTTTCATCCAGCAGGGTGAACCCCTGGGTGATGCCGGAGAGCACGGCGCCGAACGCGATTCCGGCCAGGGTGAGCTTGATGGGGGTTCCGCCGGAGCGTCCGCGGGAGCCCAGGAAGTATACGACGGAGACCGCTAGCAGGGCACCGGCGAAGGAGAAGAGAACGAACTGCCCCATTTCCCGGGCCCCGAAGAAGGCAACGCCCATCACCACGGCGAAGGCAGCGCCGGAGTTGACGCCCAAGATCCCCGGGTCGGCGAGCGGGTTGCGGGTCAGTGCCTGGATCAGGGCCCCGGAGAGCCCGAGCGCGATGCCCACCAGAAGTCCCGCGGCGGTGCGCGGGGCCCTGAAGTCGATGATCGCCGCGTGGTCAGGTGTTGAGCCCTGTCCCGTCAGCGCCTCGATGATGATCACCGGGTTGACCTCGCGTGAGCCCAGCAGCAGGCTTCCGGCAACGATCAGGGCCAGCAGCAGCAGGGCCGCGACGGCACCGGCGGTGCGGCGCGAATTCACGCGCATCAATCCGTCATCCGCCGGCACCCGCGAGGCCTCGGGCGTGGCGGCCTTAGAGGCCGTTGGCGTCAAAGACATCGGCTACTTCGTCCTGAATGATTTCGGGGTCCGTGTCCGTGGACCAGAGTTCCTCGAGCCACTTCTTGAAGTCCTCGCCGAGGGCCTCATAGCGTTCGTTCCATTCCTCGGCCTTGTCGGTCCAGTAGCCGACGACCTTGAAGTGCGTGACCGGAAGCTTGAGCTCCTTGCGCAGGTACTTGCGGGCTTCCCGGGTCACCCGGGCTTCGCCGGCAACCCAGATGTAGCCGGGCCCCTCGGGCAATTCGAGCCCACGCAGCACCTCGGCCAGCCGGCTGGGCGAGTTGCCGTTGCCACCGTGCATCCAGCGCACCTGCGTATCCGCGCCGAGCTGCAGATCCTGCTCGTGGTCCGGTCCCGAGACCTCCAGGATGGCGGTGGTGCGCAGGCCCGCCGGCGCGTTTTCCAGCAGTCGCGCAGCGGCCGGCAGGCCCGTGGCGTCGGCCAGCAGGATCTGCCAGGTGGCCTCCACCGGCAATGCGTAGAGGCCGTTGGGGGTGTTGAAACCCACCTGGGAACCGGGCAGGGCACCGAGCGCCCAGTCGGCGGCGATCCCGCCGGGGTGCACCACGAAGTCGACGCTGATTTCCCCGGCCCGCGGGTCAACGGCGCGGATGGTATAGGTGCGCATCGGGCCCGCCACCTGGTCCGCGTCGTACTCCCAGTACTCGCCCTCGGGGTGCGGGTAGACGGGAATGCTTTCGCCGCGTTCCGGGAGGAAAAGCCTGATGTATTCATCTCCGATCCCCGTGGAGAGGAAGGTTTCAAGATCCGGGCCGCCCAAGACGATGCGCATCATCCCCTCGGTGAGGCGCTCGGTGCGCTTCACCACTGCGCGGTAGATGCGGTTCTCCAGCGTGGATTTCCCCGGCTCGGTTTCGTTCAGCGTTGCCTCGCTCATGGGAGCAGCGCCTTTTCCACTTCGTCGACCAGCGCCATCTGGCCACTAGGCGAGCCATAGACCATTTCCATGTTGAAGCCGGTGATTTGGTCCTCCTTGACGAAGCCCAGATCCTTCCAGACACTGCTGGCGTTCAGCTTGTCGGAGCTCTGGAGCAGGGAGGGGTTCTCATTGACGCCGACCGAGGTGAAGACCTCGTCGATGCCCTTGAGCTTGTCCAGCTGCTCGAGGCTCAGCTGGGTCCCCTTGCCGTCGTTGTCGCGTGCCAACGGGGTGATCTTCAGCCCGAGGTCATCGAAGACCAGGCAGGCGATGCCGTAGCAGTCGACCCCGATCTTGCCGTCGTAGAAGGACATGTTCGCAACGACCGGGTCGATCCCCGCGGCCTTGATCTTGGCCTTGACCTCGTCGATGCGGGCCTGGTACTTGTCCATCCAGGCCTGGTACTGCTCGGTGCGGTGAAGCATCTCTGCGGTCTTCTTGAAGTGGGTGCGCCAGTCGGCACCGTCGAAACCGTTGTAGTTGTAGGTCGGGGCGATCGGGTTCAGCTTCTTGGGGATTTCCGTGTCATAGGCGAGCCCGCTGAGGATGAAGTCGGGGTTCACCTCAAGAACCTTCTCGTAGTTGAATTCCGGGTAGTTGGCGAACGGCTTCACGTTGGCCAGGGCCTCCTGCGGGAAAAAGTCCGGGAACGTGGTGAATCCGGAGTCGCCGCGAATCGGCTGCTCATCGGCGAGCTTGATGCCCAGCGTGATCAGGATGTCGGTGTCCGTGGTGTAGAAACCCAGGGCGCGCTGCGGGTCCGCGGGGACCTCGGCAGTGCCGTGTTCGTTGGCGACGGTGATCGTCTCCGCCTTGGCCGGGGCCTGGTCGTTGGCGCTGGCGTTGGATCCGGAACCACAGGCCGTGAGCAGGAGGGAGGCACCGAGGGCGGCTGCGAGGCCGAGGTACTTGGGCGACAAGGTTTTCATGGGGAATCCGATTCTGCGAGTGGAGCGAGGAATGCGATTCGGCAACCGGGGCGTTTCAAAATGTCCGACAGAAAGTTAGGGTTGCCTATCTTGTATTTCAACACTAAATCGCCGCCATGCCGCGAATCGGACAGCACGTGGCTCGCAGGCGACATCCTCGCGGGGTGAATCGACCCGGTTAGGCCTCGAGCAGCTCCCCCTGAACAGCGCCTGGTGTCTGGCCAACTTCTTTGCGAAAAGCCGCAACAAAAGCGCTCACCGATAGGTATCCAACCCGGCGGGCGACCTGCCCCACGGGCAGCCCGTCGAGCAGCAGGTTCAGGGCGATGCGCAGCCGGGCCTGCAGACGCCACTGGGCAAAGGTCATGCCGGTTTCCCGGATAAAAAGACGCGAAAGGTTCCTCGGGCTTGCCCCCACGCGAAAGCCCCACAGCTCGAGCGTGCAGTCCTCGGCGGGGTCATCAAGGATGCCGCGGGCGACGGTGCGCAACCTGTCATCCTCCGGCAACACGATGTCCACGACCCGCAGATCCGTCGGGCGCAGCATGCGGAAGGCAACGCTTTCGGCGTCGCGCCGCAGCGCAAGATCAGCGTCGTTGCGCTCAAAATGCAGCAAGAGTTCCTGCAGGACCGACGGTATGGCAATTGCTGTCGGCCCGATTCCCGGCGCGGCACCTAACTGGGTATGGAAATAAGTGCAACGGAATTCCGCTCGGGGGCCGGCCAACACCGCATGGTCCTCACCAGCAGGCAGGAGCAACCCCAGACCAGGGGGAACCATGAAGACGCCATGCTCGGTCTCCACGGTCAGCACGCCACGACTGCCCCACAGCACCTCATGAAAGTTCCGGTGCCAGTGCGATTCCCAGGACTGGCCGGAGAGCGTGGCGAAGTGGCTGGTGTGCACCCGGCGGAAGCGAGGGCAGGAACTGTCGTCGCAGGTCACCGATTCATCGGTTGGTGCTTGACGCTCGGCCAGGACGGCCGGAAATGCAACTGCCATGGGAAGACCGCCGAATTCGGGAAGGATAGTTTAGCGTTATTGATACTAACAGCAGCAGGGTCCCCTAAATATGTATTGTGAAGCACCTCCAGAACGCAGCCGCTCGCTACGGATACGATGGAACCATGGCATCTCCGACCGTTTCCCTGGCAAAGGCAGCATCGTTCCCCGCGCTGGATCCAAAGCTGGCATCCAAGCTGGCAGCAGCCCTGGACGAATCCACCGACACCACGATTTTCGTCAACGGCACAGCCCTGCAACTGCCGGACACCGCCCATGCGGCGCTCCTCGAAGTCCTGCGTAGGATGTCACACGGGGACGAGGTCAGCATCAGCACCGTGGAGTCGTTGCTCAACACGTCCCAGGCGGCCCAGCTGGCCGGCATTTCACCGAGCTACCTGCGCAAGCTCACCGATTCCGGGATCATTCCCGTTGAGTACCGCGGAACCCATCGCCGGATCCGTCCGGCCTCCATCGAGGCGTGGCTCCAGACGCGCGAGCAGCCGCACCCCGAACCCGCAGGCTAGGCCAAACCGCAACCTTTTCGAGCTTCATTCCGGCTCACCAACGGCCTTACAGTTGGGTTACCGACACGGTTTGACCCGCACGCTGAGGGGGCCCCAAATGTCCACGCACCGGCAAGCAGTCCGCTATCCAACGGTTTTTGTGGCAGTGCTGCTCGGATTGAGCATGGCAGGCTGCACCATGACGGGACCGGCCACCCTCGAACCGACGACGGCAACCACTGCGCAAAGTAGCCCTCCGGGCACCTCTCCGGCCCCAAGCAACGGCAGCGGGAACACCCCGGAACCCTCGCCAAGCACCAGCACCGCGGCCCTCACGGTGTTCTACGTGGCGGTTGACGACCAGGGCAAATCGGGCCCGCTAATCGGGTGCGGGGATTCGCTGGTGGCGACCAAGGCCGAACCCAGGACCTTCACCAACCCTGTCGAGGCCGCGATGCTCGCCCTGCTGGGCGACAACTCGGCGACGCACGGCGAATCGGGTCTCGTCAACGCTTTGGCGGCCTCGGAGCTGCGGTACGTGGCATCCAAGGTCAATGGTGACGAGGTAGAGGTGAATCTGAGCGGAACCCTCTCATCCGGCGGCAGCTGCGATGATCCGCGTATCGTCGAACAACTGAAATACACGGCCAAGGTTGCCGCGGAGGTCGGCAGTGCACGTATCCTGCTCAACGGCGTGGACATCGAGAAAATGCTTAGCCAAAAATAAACTTGTTGACCGATAGGCAACAAGTGTTGATAAGGTTTGTGCGTGGGATCACACATTGATGCGGACATGTCCAGCGAATCCGAGCTGGCACTGGCACGAGCGCAGTCGCTCACGCGACACGAGGCGCTCTTCTCCGAGCGCGCGGCGCACATCAAGCAATCGGCGGTGCGCGACGTCTTTGAGCTGTCGCTTGACCCGTCGCTCGTCTCGCTGGCCGGAGGCAACCCGTACCTGCAGTCGCTCCCGTTGGCCAAGCTCGGCGAGATGGCCAACCGGCTGATCGTCGAGGAAGGCATGGCTGCGTTGCAATACGGCAGCGGGCAAGGCACCGAGGAACTGCGCACGCAAATCTGCGAGGTCATGGCCGAGGAAGGCATCACCGATGCGCGCCCGGAGAACGTAGTGGTCACCACGGGGTCCCAGTCCGCCCAGGACGTGGCCTGCAAGGTCTTCTGCAACCCCGGCGACACGGTCCTGTGCGAAGACCCTACCTACGTCGGCGCGCTGAACACCTTTGAGGCCTACCAGGTCAACGTCGAGCCCATTCAGACCGACGAACACGGACTGATTCCCGCGTCACTGGCCCGGCGCATCACCGAACTGAAGCAGGCAGGGGCGCGCATCAAGTTCCTGTACACCATCCCGAACTTCAACAACCCCTCCGGCATCACCCTGGCCGCCGAACGCCGCCAGGAAATCGTGGATATCTGCGCCACCGAGAACATCCTGGTGCTCGAGGACAACCCCTACGGCATGCTGCGCTACTCGGGTGAACCCCTCAAGCCGCTGCGCGCAGGGAACCCGGATAACGTGATTTACATGGGTTCGTTCTCCAAGATCCTGGCCCCCGGCCTGCGCATTGGCTGGGCGCTGGTTCCCGGGCATTTGTTCCGGCGTTTCTACTTGGCGGCCGAGGCCGTCTCGCTCTGCCCGGCAACACTTAACCAGATGCTGATCAGCGAGTACCTCAAGGGCCACGACTGGCGCGGGCAAATTGACGAGTACCGCACGCTTTATGCTTCCCGCTGCGAGGCGATGCTCGGTGCGCTGGATGAATTCATGCCCGAAGGCGTTCAATACACCCGTCCCGAGGGCGGCTTCTTCATCTGGGTGACATTGCCCGAGGGCATCGACAGCTACGCATTGCTGGCCGAAGGCATCGCCGCAGGCGTGGTGTTCATCCCGGGTGCTGCCTTCAGCCCGCACGACGCACCGAGCCACAGGCTGCGTCTGGCCTTCAGCGCCGTCCCGGAGGAAAAGATCCGCGAGGGAGTCAAACGGTTGGCCCCGGTGCTGGCGGCGGCCATTGAGTCCAACGCACGCGCCTAGGAACGCCCCCAAACCCGGATCCCCGCGCGGTTCGCGCGGCCAGGCCGTGCTTCGCTGCGCATGATGTATCCATGTGGTTCGGATGGATTGAGTTCGATCTGTTGTTAGGCGAGGTGCATTCGCTCAAGGCCAGGCGTTCGGTGGCGCACCCCGTCATGGCCGAGATCAAGCGCCGGTTCGAGGTCTCGGTGGTGACGCGGGAAAGCAGCACGCCGCCAAAGAGGATCAGCAGCACCTCCAGGACGGTCGGACCGAAGAGCACCCCGGCGCCCAGCCACTTTTCGAGGCCTACCGGGAAGAACACCAAGGCCACGGCCAGTCCGCTGGCCAGGGACCACAGCGCCATGGTGATGGCCTTCGCCCGGGCCGGGAAAAGCACCAGGGCCACCACTATGGGCAGCGCTGCTGCGATGGCCATCATCTCTTGGTTACCCCTGTGGAATGCTCACGGTAGCTCTCGGGATCACGCCGTTGCGGCGGATCCCTTCGAGGCCGAGACTACCGTTCCGCCCGGATGCCGGCCGATTCGGGACTCGCTTGCGCCTAACATCCACGCAACGGGGCCCGGAAACCGCAGTCCTGCTGGTGGAGGTGCTCAGGCTGCGGGCCCCGGGCCCCGGGTTCAGGGGTGTTTGGAGTGCTAAGCGATGCGGCGGGCGGGCGTCATGTTCCGGCCCAGAAGGAGGCCAAGGCCTGCCATTCCGATGCCGAGGCCAAAGTGCAACACGTTGTCTGCGCCGTTCACCGGAACAAAGTTTGCCGCGCTGGCCTGGTCAATGAAGACACCGTAGAAGCCAAGCACCAGGTAAATCACGCCGCCGTAGACCAGGAAGCGTTTGGCTGCCACCGCGTTGCGCCCCAGGGTCAGCCCGGCGACACCAAAGAGCAGGTGCACGATGTTGTGGAGCACCGAGACCTGGAAGATGCCCAGGAGCATGGACCCGGAGTGGTGCCCGGCCATGCCCAGGTGTTCGGTGTTGGTGGTGATCCCTGGGATGAAGCCCAAGATGCCGACCAGCAGGAAGACTGCGCCGACGGCCATTGCCACGTATTGCACCATTGCCTTGCTGGTGGCTGTGTGTGTTGAAGCCATGATGAACTCCTTGAATCACGTTCTTCTGCAACGCCTGCTGCGTTGCCGACTCAGATGATTCGGAGCCGTGTCCCTGACGGATTGGTGCCGACGCCACAATGTCGACTCCACAAGGCCGTCGTCCGCGCACCTGGCATGCCAGCGTCTATTGACCGGGCGCCTGTTTACTGGGCGTCGTGCAGTTCGTCGTAGTCGTCGCGGGCCCGCATGATCGAGGCCGCGTGGGACTGCGACCATTGGCTCAGGACCTCAAGCGGGCCAAGCACCGAGCCGCCCAATGCGGTGAGCTCGTATTCCACCCGCGGCGGAACCTCCGGGTAAATGGTTCTCTTCAACAATCCGTCACGCTCTAGGGTGCGCAGCGTTTGGGTGAGAACCTTGGGAGTGACGCCGCCGATGCCGTCACGGATGTGGGAAAAACGCCGGGGTCCGTCCTTGAGCGCCAAGAACACCAGTGGTGTCCATTTGTCCCCGAGCCGCTGCATGATCAACCGCGACGGGCACCCGAGGGTCATGACATCGAATTGACCATTCACGCCAGCATCCTCGGTATCCATGGGGTAACCCTATTACTTTGAGGTACACGGTATCAAGTAGATACTATTGAGTCATTGAACCGCGGGAACGATCCACACCCGCACCAAAACCCGAAGGGAACACAACATGAAAATTGCCGTTTACGGAGCAACAGGCATGGTTGGAAGCCAGATCGTTGCCGAGGCCTTGGGCCGCGGACATGAGGTCACAGCAGTTTCAAGCTCAGGCAAAACCCTCGAGGGAACCACCAGCGCCACCGCGGCGCTGGGAGACATGCAGGCCTTCCGCAAGCTTGCCATCGAGAACGACGTCATCGTCATCTCGATCCCGCCATCGCGCACCGGCGAAGACCACCAGGGCTTCGTCGACGCCCATGAGGAAATCTCCGAAACCCTCGTCCCGGCCCGCCTCTTCATCGTCGGTGGCGCCGGCGCCACCGAGGTCAACGGCGTCCGACTGGTCGATACCCCGGGCTTCCCGGAGGCCTACGCCCCCGAAGCCCGGACCATGGGCACCGTCCTGGATTTCTACACCTCAGCCTCCGGCCTGGACTGGACCATGCTGGCACCGGCACCGGAAATCGCTCCGGGCCCGGCCACCGGATCCATCGTGCTGGGCAACGACTCCCCGGCCGGCGAGCGCGTGAGCACCGGCGACTTCGCTGTTGCAGCACTCGATGAAATCGAAGACCCGAAGCACCTGCACCGTCGCTTCACCGTGGCCAGCGCCTAACCGCCACACCGACACAACCTGGCCGTTTCCCGTGGCAACTCGCCGCGGGGAGCGGCCTTGTGCTTGGCTGGAAACATGCGCACCGAATTTGACGCCGAAACACTGCCCGCCCGCAGCGTCTACAAGTTGCTGACAGCCCTGGTGATCCCACGCCCCATTGCCTGGGTGTCGACGGTGGACGCCAACGGGCTTCCAAACCTTGCCCCGCATTCGTTCTTCACGGTGGCATCCTCGGATCCGGGCATCGTGCAATTCACCTCGGTGCTGCGCAAGGACACGCTGCGCAACATCGAGGCCACCGGGGAATTCGTGGTCAACTTCGCCCCGCGTTCCCTGATGAACCAGATCAACACCACCTCCATGCCGCTGCCGGAAAACGTCAGTGAGTTTGAGGTGGCCGGGCTGCGCCTGGAACCCAGCCATACGGTGGCCCCGCCCCGGGTGGCCGAATCCCCCGCAGCACTTGAATGCACGCTGCACCAAGTCATCGAGGTCGGGAACTCGTTTTTGGTCTTGGGGTTGGTCAAGCACGTGTCCATCAACGCGTCGATGCTTGATGGAGCCGGGCACCCCGATCCTGCCCTGTTGGATCCGGTATCGCGGATGGGTTCCAACCAGTGGGGAACCCTCGGTGAGGTGCTCCACGTTGACCGCCCCACGCTGGATCAATGGCGGGAATCCCAGGCCGGCGAACAGGTGGCAGAACCCGGCTCCGAAGGTACGGCCTAGCCCCGCGACTCGGGGACCGGGACCTGTTTCTGTCGAGCGTGCCCCACCGAATTTTTTCGGCCCCGCGGATTCCGCAGGGCCGTCAGCACCAGATACACCCCAGCACCGGCCAGCACTCCCCAGAAGGGTGCCACGACGCCAAAGGGAGCGATACCCGAGGCCGTGACAATCAGTGTGACGACTGCGGCCTCGATGGCAGCCGGCCCGTGCTGACCCGCAACGAGCATGTCCAGCATCGATCCCTGCAGGGCGCCCAGCAGCGCCACCCCGGCCATTGCGGTGATCAGCGCATCCGGCACCGCGGCAAAGAGCTCAAGGATCGTGGCGCTGAAGAGCCCGAAGCCAATGAAGAACAGGCCAGCGGCAATCCCGGCGACATAGCGCTTGGCCGGGTCCTCGTGGGCCTCGCGCCCGCAACAAATTCCCGCGGTGATGGCCGCGAGGTTGATGGCATGGGACCCGAACGGCGCAAAGAGCACGCTGGCCACGCAGGTTCCGGTCAGCAGCAGGCGGTCGTTGGGTTCGTAGCCGCTGGTGCGCATCATGGCCAGGCCCGGGCCGTTCTGTCCGGCCATGGTCACGATCAGCAGGGGGACGGAAATACCCATGATCGCCTGGATGGAAAAGGTGGGTGCGGTGAGTAGCGGACCACTCAGCGCCAGCGACAGCTCCGGGGCTTGGGCTTGGCCGACCGCCACCGACAGCAACACGCCAACAACCAGGGCGCCGGGCACCGCGTACTTGGGGAACAGGCGTCGGCCGGCAAAATATGCCACCACCAATCCACCGGCAACCAGCGGAGAGGCAAGCACCGCGTGGGCGACGTTCAGGACGAACGGCAGCAGCACTCCGGCCAGGACTGCCGCAAGGATCGGCCGCGGAACCGCGGCCAACAATTTGCCGAACAACCCGCTCACACTGAGCCCCAAGCCCAGCAGTCCGGCCACCAGGTAGGCCCCGATGGCCTCGGAGAATTCGTAGTCCCCCAGCACCGTCAGCAACAGTGCCGAGCCCGGAACCGACCAGGCCACCACGACGGGCTGGCGAGTGAAAAAACTCAGCACCAGGCCCACGAGGCCGCTGCCCACCGACACCGCCCAGACCCAGGACGTGGTCTGCGCAGTATTGAGGCCCGCCCGTTCGGCGGCCTGGATGATGACCAGCATCGGACCTGCATAGGAAACCGCCACGGCAATGAATCCGGCGCAGATCGCACTGATCGAGACATCCCCCCAAAGCCCCGGGCGGCGGATGCTTCGTCCGCGGGTCGCGGCTCCACCTTGATGGTTCTTGGGCACGGTATTGGCCGCCTTCCGGGTTGTGGGAGCCGGCCGGCCGGCCTCGAGGCCATGGCCGATGCAGGGACGCAAGCCACCTTGGACACCCACGCTACGTCGCTCACAGCCGGCCGACAAATATCGAAAAAAGTTTGATTGAGAGGGGAAAGCACTCAATGGAACCCACCCTTGGCCAAGCCTAGGCATATACCCAGTGTGAGGTCGCCCACGTACTGACATGGTGTAGATCATGGTTTCGCCACCCCCAGCGGTGGACCAGGGCGCGAGCGCCCCCTATGAAGGATGGAGCACACCATGACTGAAACGCTGAACACCGTCTCGGCCCTGCTTGATGACGCACTCGTTGACAGCCCCGAGACGGGGGTTTTCCGGGCCAACCGAAACATCTTCACCGACGAAGAGGTCTTCGAGCTCGAGATGAAGCACATCTGGGAAGGCAACTGGATCTACCTGGCCCACGAATCCCAGATCCCCAACATCGGCGATTACTTCACCAGCAACATCGGCCGCCAGCCGATTGTGATCTCGCGCAACAAGGAAGGCGTGCTCAACGCCCTCATCAACGCGTGCAGCCACCGCGGTGCCATGCTCTGCCGCCGCAAGACCGATAACCGCACCACGTTTACCTGTCCGTTCCACGGCTGGACCTTCAACAACTCCGGCAAGCTGCTCAAGGTCAAGGACTCCCGCGGCGCCGGCTACCCGGAAGGCTTCAACAAGGACGGGTCACATGACTTGACCAAGGTCGCCCGCTTCGAGTCCTAGCGCGGATTCCTCTTCGGCTCACTGAACGCCGACGTCAAGCCGCTGGAAGAACACCTCGGCGAATCCACCAAGATCATGGACATGATCGTGGACCAGTCCCCCGATGGCCTCGAGGTCCTGCGCGGTTCCTCCACCTACACCTACGACGGCAACTGGAAGCTGCAGGCCGAAAACGGCGCCGACGGCTACCACGTCTCTGCAACCCACTGGAACTACGCAGCCACCCAGGCCCGCCGCGATTCCGGCGAATCAACCAACGACACCAAGACCATGGATGCCGGCGGCTGGGACAAACAGGAGGGCGGCTACTACTCCTTCGAGAACGGCCACCTGCTGTTGTGGACCGAATGGTTGGATGCGGCAAACCGCCCGCTGGCCGAAAAGCGCGACGAGCTGGTTGCCGCCCACGGCGAGGCCAAGGCCGACTGGATGATCGGGGTCTCGCGCAACTTCTGCCTGTACCCCAACGTGTACCTGATGGACCAGTTCTCCTCACAGATCCGCGTCTTCCGCCCGGTCGCCGTGGACAAGACCGAGGTCACCATCTACTGCATCGCGCCGGTCGGAGAATCCGACGAGGCCCGCGCCAACCGCATCCGCCAGTATGAGGACTTCTTCAACGCCTCGGGCATGGCCACCCCGGATGACCTGGAAGAATTCCGTTCTTGCCAGAAGACCTACATGGCCACCGCCGCCAAGTGGAACGACCTCTCCCGCGGGGCCGTGCACCAGATCACCGGCGCCGACGAGAATGCCAAGAAGATCGGCCTGGAGCCGATCTCCTCCGGTGCCCGCACCGAGGACGAGGGTCTCTACCCGATCCAGCATGGCTACTGGCTGACCGCCATGCGCGAAGCCGTTGCCTCCGAGGCGGCAAACACCACCAACGGAACCACCGAAAAGGGGCATGACATTGACTGCAACCACTGACGCCATCGTCACCGAGGTCCAGACCAGCGCCGGGACCCTCGCGTTGGAGGACATCAAGCAGTTCCTCTACCGCGAGGCCCGCTTCCTGGATGACCGCGACTTCGACCGCTGGATCGACTGCTACCACCCCGAGGCCACCTTCTGGATGCCGGCCTGGGCCGACGACGACAAGCTCACCGAGAACCCGCAGCGCGAGATCTCGCTGATCTTCTACGCCAACCGCGGCGGGTTGGAAGACCGCGTCTTCCGCATCAAGACCGACCGCTCCTCGGCCACGAGCCTGCCGGAACCACGCACCGGGCACAACATCTCCAACGTCGAGATCATCTCGGTGGACGGCGACAAGGTGGACGTGCGTTTCAACTGGTTCACCCTGTACTACCGCTACCAGAACGTCGACACCTACTTCGGCACCTCCTTCTACACCATCGACTACTCCGGCACCCAGCCGGTGATCATGGCCAAGAAGGTAGTGCTGAAGAACGACTACATCCACCACGTTGTGGACATCTACCACATCTAATTCGCACTTCCCCCCTCCGCAGGGGCACACCGGATCGCCAGGTGCGGGGGCAACGACGCTCCCGCACCTGGCGGCCACGCACCAACTGCCGCGTCCCCCCGCGCCCTATTTTCTGAAAAGAGCCCCTCTCATGACCTATCAGGTTGCCCTCGCCTTCGAGGACGGAATTACCCGGTTCATCAAGGTCGGACCCCGCGAAACCGTCGCCGATGCCTCATACAAGGCACGGATCAACATCCCGCTCGATTGCCGCGACGGCGCGTGCGGCACCTGCAAGGCCTTCTGCGAATCCGGCACGTTCGACGCCGGGGATTACATCGAAGAGGCTCTCACCGACGACGAGGCCGAGAAGGGCTTCTGCCTGCCCTGCCAGATGGTCCCCGAGTCCGACCTCGTGCTGCAGATCCCCACCACCTCGGACGTTGCCAAGACGGCGGCGACCACCTACTCCTCGACGCTGACCGAGATCCGCCGCATCTCGGAGACCACCTACGCCTTCAGCCTCGAGATCGAGAACCGCGAGGACCTGAACTTCCTGCCCGGCCAGTATGTGAACATCGAGGTGCCCGGCTCGGGCGGCCAGACCCGTTCCTACTCCTTCAGTTCCGGCCCGGCGGTCTCCACCCTCTCGTTCCTGATCCGCATCACCGACGGCGGGCTGATGTCCACCTACATGCGCGATGTGGCGCAGGTCGGGGACCAGCTGAACTTCACCGGCCCGAGGGGCAGCTTCTTCCTGCGCGACCCCAAGCGCACCTCGCTGCTGCTGGCCGGCGGCACCGGACTGGCGCCGCTGCTGGCCATCCTGGAAAAGCTCTCCGGCCTGGGCAACACCCACCCCGTCCACCTGATCTACGGCGTCAACACCGACACCGACCTGGTCGAGCTCGACGTGCTCGAGGACTACAAGGCGCGCATCGACGGTTTCACCTTCGACACCGTCGTGGGCGACCCGGCCAGCAGCTCGGAAAAGAAGGGCTACGTCACCAACCACTTCGAGCCGCACCACCTGGTCGACGGCGACGTGGACATCTACCTCTGCGGTCCCCCGCCGATGGTCGAAGGCGTCCGCCGCCACCTGGAGGCCGAAGGCATCAAGCCGCAGAACTTCTACTTCGAGAAGTTCGCCCTGGCCGTGACCCCCGACGCCGCAGCAGCACCGGCAGCAACTCCGGCTCCGGCAGCAGCTCCAGCCGCAGCGACCCCGGCGGCCCTGCCCGCCTACGAAATCGGCGAAGAGCACGCAACGTTTCAGGCGCAGTTCGACGCGCGCATGGCCCTGGAGTTGGCCATCGTCGAACTAACCATGGGCAAGCTGACGCCCGAGCAGCTTGTCGAGTTCAAGGTGCTGGCCGAACTGGCCGGCAAGACCCTGGACGGCGAGAAGTTCGTCAGCTCCGAGGAATTCACCATCACCAACGAGGCCTTCCACGAGTTCTTGTTCAACTGCGTCGGCAACGAACACCTGCTGCAGGCTTACCAGCGTCTGGAGGTCCCCGCGACCATGGCCAAGGTGCTGCGCCAGGAGCACTGGATCGACGGCGCCGTCGACGCCGACCACCTGCAAATCGTTGCCGCCTTCGAAAACCAGGACCTGCCCGCCGCCCGCACCGCCATCATGGCCCACAACGAGCACGCCAAGGCCACCATGGCCGCAGCGTCGCGCACCCCGGGCAAATGAGCGCCGACAACGCTGCGGCGAACCAGGCCGCCACGGCCTCGCTGCCCGAGTCCTTCCACGCCGGCCGCTTTGCCTCCAAGGTCGTGCTGATCACCGGCGCCGCCCAGGGCATCGGCTGGGCCGTGGCCCGGCGGATCGCCGCCGAGGGCGGGGAACTGGTCCTGGTGGACCGCTCTCCGCTGGTCCACGACGTCGCCGAGGGCCTGCGTGCCCACGGCGTGCACGCACTGAGCGTGACCGCCGACCTGGAGGCCTTCGAGGGCGCGCTGTCGGCGGTCACCGCAGCGATGGACGAATACGGCCGGATCGATGTGCTGATCAACAATGTCGGCGGGACCATCTGGGCCAAGCCCTTCGAGCACTATGCGCCGGAGGAGATCACCAAGGAAATCAACCGTTCGCTCTTCCCCAAACTGTGGATGTGCCGCGCGACGTTCCCGGAAATGGTCAAGGCCGGGTCCGGCGCCATCGTGAACGTCTCCTCGGTTGCCACCCGCGGGGTGAACCGCGTCCCGTACGCCGGGGCCAAGGGCGGGATCAAGGCCATCACCTCGGCCCTGGCCATGGAGGGTGCGCCCCACGGGATCCGTGTGGTGGCCACCGCGCCCGGCGGCACGCAGGCGCCCGAACGACTGGTCAAGCGCGGCCCCTCCCCCGAGGGCGAGCAGGAGCTCACCTGGTACCAGCAAATCGTTGACCAGACCGTCGAATCAACGCTGCTTAAGCGCTACGGGACCCTTGATGAGCAGGCCGGACCCATCGCGTTCCTGGCTTCCGACGAGGCCTCCTACATCACCGGCAGCACCCTTGCGGTGGCGGGCGGGGATTTGGGCTAGCGCCCGTTCCCACCCCCTTTATTCTCGCGGGCGGCGGCATTGCCGCCGCCCCGGGTTTCCACCCGCACAAGTTTCCATCCCCAGCATTTCCACGGCCCGCCGCCCGGGTTTCCCCGGGCCACGGCTTCCACACCTCAGTCATTCCACTGAGGCACTTGTTCGTGCCCTGACACCCGCACAATGCAGTGCGCGCCGGGCCCATGAGACAAACGGAGCACCACGTGAAATCACCGGAACCAAGCACCCTCGCAAGGCAAAAGAGCACCGTTCGCTGGGTGGTGGCCATCGCCGCCATCGCCCTGATCTTCGACGGATACGATCTTGTCGTCTACGGAACCATCGTTTCCACCCTGTTGAGCGACCCCACCCAGCTCGGGGAAATCGGACCAGCCACCGCCGGGGTGCTGGGCAGCTGGGCCCTGTTCGGAGTCATGGTCGGCGCTTTGGTCACCGGCGCTGTCGGGGACTACCTGGGCCGGAGGAAAATCATGATCACCGGGATTATCTGGTTCTCCGTGTTCATGGGCCTCACCGCCCTGGCCCCGAACGTGGTGGCCTTCGGCGCCCTGCGCTTCGCCACCGGGCTCGGTGTGGGTGCCCTGGTGGCCACCGCCGGTGCCGTCGTGGCCGAGTTCGCGCCCAAGGGCAAGCGGAACTACTACAACGCCATCGTCTATTCGGGTGTCCCGGTCGGCGGCGTGCTGGCATCCTTGCTGGCCATCGTGCTTCTTGACCATGTCGGTTGGCGCGGGCTCTTCCTCATCGGTGCCACTCCCCTGCTCTTCCTGCTGCCCATGGCACTGACCAAGCTGCCCGAGTCCCCCGAATGGCTGATGGCCCGTGGCCGCACCGAAGAAGCGCAGCGAGCCTCAATCCGCACCGGCGTCCCACTGGCCGTACCCGTTGCCACCGGCGCCCACGTACTGCTCCCGAAACCCGTTGACACCAAGATCGGCTTCCGCGCGCTGGCCTCCAGGAAGTACGCGCTGCCCACCCTGCTGTTGGGTCTGATGAGCTTTGCCGGCCTGATGCTGACCTACGGACTGAATACCTGGCTGCCGCAGATCATGTCCCAGTTCGGCTACGGCAAGTCCTACTCGCTCGTATTCCTGCTGGTGCTCAATGCCGGTGCGGTCTTCGGCGGACTCATCGCCTCGGTGGGCGCCGACCGCATCGGTGCCAAGCGCGTGGTCTCCACGACGTTCTTCCTCGCCGCGGTGGCCATGGTGTTGCTGACAATGCAGCTTCCCTTCGGCATCCTGCTGGCCCTGGTTGCCGTGGCCGGTGTGGGAACCATCGGCACCCAGGTGCTGATCTACGGGTTTGTTTCCAACTACTACAACTCCGCCGCCCGCGGCGCCGGGGTTGCCTGGTGCGCCGGGTTCGGCCGGTTGGGTGGCATCTTCGGTCCGTTGATCGGCGGACTGCTCATGGCCGCGGGAGTGGAGAACCACATCGCGTTCTACGTCTTTGCCGGGGTTGCTATCGTTGGTGCATTGGTCACCGCCTGTGTTCCGCTGCGCAACTCCGAGGCGCAGCTGCCTGCCCGCTCCGTGGCACGGGTCTAGCTCGCGAAGTAACAGCCATGGGTCGGGTGGAACACCGACAAAATTGGGGGGCTGCGTGGACAAGGATGTCCATGCAGCCCCGTCTGTTCGGATTGAAAGATTGGTAGACGCGGAACCATGGATCAACAACGGTCATTGGCCTTGATGGCTCGCTTGCTGCAAGCAGCCGAGGGGTGTGCCGCGCAGCTGCTGATCGTGCGCGGCCCGGCAGGGTGCGGGAAGACCACCATGGTGCGGCGCTTCATGGAAAACAACAAGCATCTTGCCGCTTGGACCTCCGGCGGGGCCCGCTGGGAGCAGGAACTGGCAGGATCGGCCCTGCAGGAAATCTTGGGCGCCTCCGGCACCGTGGA
The DNA here is from genome assembly GCF_900010755.1 of Paeniglutamicibacter antarcticus. Classification (GTDB taxonomy): domain Bacteria; phylum Actinomycetota; class Actinomycetes; order Actinomycetales; family Micrococcaceae; genus Paeniglutamicibacter; species Paeniglutamicibacter antarcticus_B. The sequence goes on from NZ_CZJT01000085.1 coordinate 48,069, forward strand.
CCCTGGCCCGCTGCCCGAGGCACTGCTCGCCTTCCTGCAGTCCGTCGGCAAACGCACCGGCATCGTCCTGGTGGAAAACCTGCAGTGGGCGGACGACGAATCCCTTTCCGCCCTGCTGTTCGCCTGGCGGCGGCTGCGCAACGAACGGGTGCTGGTGATTCTGACCCTGCGCCAGGAGGAAGCCGCATTCCTCCCGCCCGAGGCCAGCGAACTCATCGAAGCACCTGGCAGCACCACCATCGAACTGGACCCGCCGAGCGGTGCCGTGCTGAGGGAAATCTCCGCGGCCCGGCTCGGCATCGAGCTTTCCGTGGCCGGGGCCGACCAGCTGTCCATCTACAGCTCCGGAAATATGCACACGGCCCTGGAACTGGTACGGGAGAATCCAGGGGAAACCTGGAACCAACCCGGTGGCAGGTTCCCGGTGCCCCGTGCCCTGGCGGCCGACACGGCAGCGCGGCTGGACGGGCTCTCGCCGGAGGCCAGGTCCCTCCTCGAGGCCGCCTCGGTGCTGGAGGGCGGTGCCCGGCTGGACACCGTCGTTCGCCTGGCCGGAATCGTGGACCCGCTCCCGTTGGTGGAGGAATGCGTGGCTTCCGGGCTGGTGGTCGTGGTCGGAACCGGCGGAAACCTCGCCATGGTGTTCCCGAGACCCATCGTGCAGGTCGCCGTCTATCACCTGATTCCGCTTTCGCGCCGCTTGGGCCTGCATTCGGCCGCTGCCGAATCCAGTGAGAGCGAAGGAACCGCGCTGGCCCACCGGGCCGATGCCACGTTGCTCTCGGACCCGGCGCTGGCGCACCTGTTGGAGCTCTACGCCCAAAAGCAGGCGAAAAAGGGACAGTGGGCCTCGGCAGCCGCGGCCCTGCACCGGGCGGCGGGGCTGGCGACCGACAGCGCCCACCGCGACCCGCTGTTCCTGCAGGCCGTGGACGCCACGGTGGCCGCCGGCGATTTGCCCGGCGCGCTGGCCTGCTCTGACGAGCTGGCTTCCCTGGCCGCCAGCCCTGCACGCGACCTGCTTTCGGGCTACATCGCGATCCTCCAAGGCCTGGCAAACACCGCGGACTTGTGGCTGGCCAGTGCCTGGAAAAGCGCAGCCCATGCGGGGCTGACCGAGATCATGGCCACGGTGGCCCAGCGCCGGGTCCTTGACGCGCTGTGCCGGTTTGACGGCCCCGGCTTGGTGGGGTGGGCGGAAAAGACCCTTGAGCTTTCCAGCCCGGAAAGCACGTTGGCCGTGGAGGCCTCGGTCATCCAAGGACTGGGCCTGGGCATGATTGGCCAAGCCCCGAGGGGCGAGGGGATGCTGACAGCGCTGTTGTCCGATCTTCCTTCCGGTGCCCAGCGCCAGCGCGCCGAGATGTCGCTGGGATGGCTGCATGTCGCCGGGGACCAGATAGAACTGGCACGCCACGAACTTTCCAGCGCCAGCTCGACCGACTACAGCGAAGGCTCCCACCGCATTGCCCTGTGGGCCAGGGCCTGGCTGGCCCGGGCCGAGTTCGCCTCCGGGGACTGGGACCAAGCGTTGGAAACGGTGCGTGCAGCAATACTCCTGCAAGAGCGCTCCGGAATCGAGTTGGTACGCCCGTTGCTGCACCACACCGCGGTGTTGATCCACTCCATGCGCGGGGAGCAGGACGAGGCCCAAGCCCACCTGGCCAAGGCCTGGGCTCGCACGGGAAGCTACGAGGTGATGCAGGTGCCGTATCGCATGGCCCGCGCATCGGCAGCCCGCGCCCGCGCCGACCACGACGAAGTCATTCTGGCCCTCGAGCCGTTGTTGGCGTTTGACCGTTCGGGCGGGATCGATGAACCGGGTTTCTGGCCCTGGCAAGACATCTACCTCGATGCACTGGTGCGCAAGGACCGCCTCGACGAGGCTGAAGCGCTGTTGGAACCGTACGAAGCGCTGGCCCGGGCACGTAACCACCGCTCGACCACGGCGCGCGCCCTGGTGGTGCGCGGACAGATCCTCGGTGCGCGCGGAGACATCGATGCAGCGCGGGCCGCCTTCGACGAGGCCCTGGCCAAGCTGCAGGGGACGGCCCTGCCGGTGCTGCGGACCCAAGTCGAGTACGCCTACGGGCAGACCCTGCGCCGGGCGGGCAAACGCGGGGACGCCGTCGGACCACTCACCCGGGCACTGGCCGGCTACACCCAATTGGGTGCCACGCTCTACATCCAGCGGTGCAACCGGGAGCTGCAGGCCACCGGCATCAACATTCCGCGACGCGACGCCGCGGACTGGTCGACGCTCACCTCCCAGGAAAAGGCGGTGGCTTCGCTGGTCTGTGCCGGGGCGAGCAACAAGAAGGCCGCCGAGGAGCTGTTCATCGGCGCCAAGACAATCCAGTACCACCTGACCAGGATCTACGCGAAGCTCGGGGGTGACCTCCCGCACCGAGCTCGCCGCCCGTTACCGGGAATCCGAGGACTAGGCATGGGCAGGGGCTGAACTGCGTCACGTGAAGGCATGGGGATCCCCGGTCACGAAACCCGGCTCCTCCACGGGTATCGAGGTGCCCTGCCACACCGCCGAACCTGCGCGGCCAAGGCGATGCCGCCGCGCTCCATGGATCTGGGACAAACATGGCAGAGGCCCACAACAGCTCCATTGCTGTCTTGGGCCTCCGGGTCGTCCGTGTGGCTCGGGAACGAATGGCTCGGCAGCAAGCATTGGGACACGGTGTCCGGTGGACTGCAGTCCGGGCTGCGAGAGATCGCTCAGCGCCACCGGACGGCGCGACTCAAGGGCGTTGGGGCGCGAACGGCTGGAAGGCCTTGGCACCGGCGAACCAGCTTTCGCCGTCTCCGCCCGCGAGGATTTCACCAATGCGGTGGAAGGTGCCCCCATGGAAGATCAGCGGTTCGGCATCGCCGAGGGTCAGCGAACGGACTTCGCCGACCACGATGATGTGGTCGCCGCCGTCGTAGTGGTTCCAAGCCCGGCATTCCAACGTGGCGGTGTTGCCCACCAGCACCGGGACACTTCCGTTCGGGACCCATTCGGGCTCGCGGTCCATCGGCTGCCCTGCGAAGTGCCTGGCAACCTCCAATTGGTCAGCGGAGAGGATGTTGATGGCAAACGAGGACCCGTCCAGGTGCCTGGCGGCCCGCGAGCTGCGGGTCAGCGTGATCTGGGCCAGTGGCGGGTCCACCGACACCGCTGCGAACGCCGTCACCATGGCTCCGTAGGGTTTGCCGTCGGTGCCTTGCGTGGTGACCACGGTGACGCCGGTGGCGAATTGCCCAAACGCGCTGCGCAACCCACTCGCATCCACCGAATTCAACATGGTTTCCTGGGTCATTGGTGGTTCTCTTTCGCATGTTGTTGCCGGGTTGCGACGGTGGACTGGTTGTTGTCGTGGCACCCGTTTGCGGCACCGCGGAAGTGCGGGGGTACGACAACGGCGGGGTCCCTTCGGAAGTGTTTCCGAAGAGCCCCGCCGTAACGAGGGAGTAGTGTCCTACTTGGCTTCGGGATCAAGCACGAAGTCGTAGGTGGTCTGAACGCCGTCGCCCTCGGTTGCCGGCTGGATATCCAGTAGCAGCTCCGGCTTTACCGCGGTCGCGATGTCGTCGTCGTTGTGCACGTCGCCCGGGAAGTACAGCTGGGCGGTGAGCAGCTCGTGGCCCGGGGCCGAGACCTTCAGGTGCAGGTGGGCCGGACGCCAGGCGTGCCAGCCGGCGGCGGCGATCATTTGGCCACAGGCGCCGTCGGTCGGAATCTGGTACGGGGCGGGCTGCATGGTGCTGATCCGGAAGTTGCCTTCTTCGTCGGCAATGAAGCTGCCGCGCAAGTTCCACTCCGGGATATTCGGGGCGAACTGCGAGTAGAAGCCTTCTTCGTCCGCGTGCCACAGTTCAACCTTGGCATTGGACAGCGGGCTGCCGTCGGTGGAACGAACCTGGCCCTGGAAGATCATCGGGGTGCCCTGCTCGTTCTCGCGCATGGAGATGGTGGCCGGGGACTTCTGCTCCGGGGCACCGGGGACGTAGTACGGACCCTCGATGGAGCCCTTGTTGCCCTCGCGGTGGTCGGTTGCGACTTCCTCAACGGAGTGCTCGAGCCATACGTCCATGAACAACGGCCATTCGCCGTCGTCGCCGACGCGAATCAACCAAGCCTTCAGAGCGTTGAATTCGTCATAGGTCACGCGCTCTTCGAGGACGATGTCGTTGGCTGCCTTGATCAGCTTGCTGGCCAAGAGATTGACGCGCTCGACATCGGCGGCGATGGAGGCGGTCTTTCCGGACTGACGGAAACGGTCGGTGGCTGCGTTGCCTGAGGCGGCTGCGCTGGCGGTGGTTTCGGTGCTCACGAGTTACTCCTTCTATCTCCTGCTGGAGGGGGTGTTGATGCGCTGGGGCTCCATCACAGAGGGTCGTGATCGTACTCACAGCGAGTGTCTATGCATTCAATGTATGCGGGTTATTGAGAAGTGGGAAATACTTCATTCGACTCGATTCAGAGCTTCTGCATATAGGTCGAGTGCTTCTTTCATCGATTTGACGTGAGCAGCATCCCGCGGACCGAACCGCACACAATCCCGGCCGCAGATGAAAAGCATTCAACCCCCTTCCCGCAATCTCGCGCGCGGGTCGAGAGTCGCAATTTCCGCGGCCTGGATGCCCATTTCGACCCCGCTTGTCAAGCCCCCCACGTAGTTCTGTGGATAACCAAAAAGACATTCTGACGTGCTTCTTTATGGACGATTGAGTACAATTCGAGTCTTCATTTCGTCGGCCTGGCGGCGTAGAATGGAGGTATGTTCGATGAATACCACAAAGGGGATTCGGAAGACGAACCTCTAGACGAAGACAGTCCGCTGGCAGCCCCAACGCTCCCGGCCATCTCCCACCCGCCGGTGCCCGGACACAGCCACGCCGAAGACCTTGCCTACCTCCACGCATTCCTGGATGGCGTCGCGAACCTACACACCGGCGACAGCGCTCGGGACCAACACGAAAAAATGGCAATGCTCGAACGCATCAAGGGCGCGGCCTGCGGCGCACAGCTAATCGCCGGCACCATCATGCAGCAAAGCGTCATCGATGCCCGCAACGAGGCAGGCGTCCACGAAAACAACCCCGCGTACGGGGTGGGTGTCCAGGCCGGGATGGCGCGGCGTGAATCCCCGGACAAGGGCCGGGCCTTTATGGCCTACTCCAACCGCGTGGTCCAGGACTTGCCCCTGACTTTCGCCGCACTGCTGGCCGGGGATCTCAACGAGGCCCAGGCCATGGCCATCGACAGCGAAACCCGGAACCTCCCCTCCAAGGAACGCCAGGAAGTGGATGCGGAGCTGATGCACAACCCGCACGCACTGGACGGGATGTGTGACCGGCAGCTGGTGGACACCGTGCGCCGCCTCGCCTACAAATACGACTCTCTCGACGCACTGACCCGCTTGGAGGACGCCAAGTCCGGCCGCTATGCGGCCGTATTCCCGGCCCGCGACGGCATGATGCAGCTGGCCGGGTTGATGTCAGTCGACGACGGGCTGGCCGTGCGCCAGGCCCTGGACGAGGCCGCCGCGCAGATCAAGAAGGCCGGAGACCCTCGGACCCTGGCCCAGATCCGGGCGGACGTGTTGGTGGACCGGGTCACAGGGAGGAAGCCGGGCGAGGGCGTGAAGGCCATCCTCTACCTGGTCATGAGCGACCGCACCCTCTTCCAGGGCTCCAGCGAACCGGCCCATCTGGTCGGCTACGGCACCGTTCCGTCCACTTGGGCCAGGATGGTGGTCACCGGACGGGATCCCCAGGACAGGGAACGCCACCGGGGGCTGGTATCCCTCAAGAGGATCTACACCCACCCGGACAGCGGGGTGCTGGTGGCCATGGATTCCAGGTCCCGCCAATTTCCCACCGCCCTCAAGGACCTGATCAGCATCCGCGACAGGTACTGCCGCACGCCATGGTGCAACGCGCCCATCAAGCACTTCGACCATGTGGTCCAACACAGCCGCGGCGGTCCGACCAGCGAGGCCAATTCGGCCGGCAGGTGTGCAAGCTGCAACCAGACCAAGGAACAGTCCGGTTGGGACGAGCGCGTCGTAGACAGCGGCGGGCGGCACACCATCGAGATCACCACCCCGGTCGGGGCTACCTATACCTCCACCGCACCACCGCTGCCCGGCACCCCCTACTGAGGCCGGGATCCACTCCAGCCATGCGCCATGCCCGACTCCGGCACGCCTGAATCCGGCACACCCGCCAATGAAAACGGTCCGCGGCACCCGGGCACGTATTGAAGCGTGCCCAGGTGCCACGGACCGTGTGGCGTGCGAAAGCGACCTTGGTATTAGCGAATCGAGTTCGGGTGCTTGGCCAGCGGCGTGACCTTGATCTTCATATACGGGTACATCGGGAAACCGCTGAGGATCTGATGCAGCTCGTCATTCGACTCGACGTCGAACAGCGAGTGGTTGGCGTATTCACCAACGATGCGCCAGATGCCTGCCATTTTGCCGCTGCGCTGCAGGTCTCCCGAGTACTGCTGTTCGCGGACCTGGAAATCGGCGACCTGTGACTCGGTCAGGTGGGCCGGGAATGTTACGTCCATGCGGGCGAGGAATATCATGTCTTCTCCTGGATTTAAAGCGGTTGGGCAGTGCTAGTTCTGGCGGTAACGGGCGAGCTTGGCTTCGTCGATGCCCGCACCGACGCCCGGTACGTTGCGCACGGAGATCCGGCCCCCGCTGATCCGGATGGGCTCGGCCAGCAGGTCGTCCGCCATGTCCAGGAAGTTTGAAAGTTCCCCGGCGCTACGTGTGGTGGCTTCGTGGGCGGCGCCGAAGGTGACAGTGGCCAGCGAGCCGACCTGGGTGTCGATCTGGTTGCCCATGGTGACATCCACGCCCAGCCCGGTGCACAGGCCCAGGATCTGTTGGGCTTCGGTGAATCCACTGCGTGCGGTCTTGATGCAGATTGCATTCGATCCCCCGGCGAGCAATTCGCGCGAGACATCCCCGGCCGTGGGGACCGACTCGTCGCCCACAATGGGTAGCGGGGATTTTTCCACGAGGCGGCGGCGGCTCATGGTTTCCTTGGCGTCACAGGGTTCCTCGAGCTTGGTCAGCCCCAGGCCCTCGGTGCGGCGCAGCACCTCAAGTGCCTCATTGGCGGTCCAGCCGCGGTTGGCGTCGAGATAGATCTCAACATCCTTGCCGAGCCCGGCACGTAATACGTGACATGCCTCAATATCCAGGGCCAGCGGGCGGCGCCCGACCTTGAGCTTGAAGGTGGTGATCCCGTACTCCTCACCGAAGCGCAGCGCTTCGTCCAGCAGTTCCTGGGCGGGGCGGAAGCCAAGCATGTGGGAGACCCGCATCGAGTCGGTGTAGCCGCCCAGCAGCTTGTGCACCGGAGTGCCAAGCGCCTTGCCAAGCAGGTCCCACAGGGCGATGTCGACGGCACCCTTGGCAACTTGGTTGTGGATGGTCCGGTTCAGCACCTCGTGGACTTTGCCGCGGTCCAGTGGATCGAGGCCGATCAATTGCGGAGCGAAGACCTTTTCAACAATGCTGATGATCGAGTCCTGGGTTTCTCCGTAGGTGAAGGGGCGCGGCGGCGCATCGGCCTCCCCGACTAGCCCCTCGTCGGAATAGATGCGCACCAGCACGTGCTCGGCGTCGGTGACCTGACCGCTGGCGAACTTGAGCGGGTGGGTATAGGGAATCGAATAGGGGATTGCTTCGATGCGTTGGATCTTCACGCCGGGGTTCCTTCCGTGGGGGTTGGAGCTTCAAAGAGGTCCAAGAACTTTGTGAGCAGTGCGGTTTCACTGCCGGTCTTCCAGGCGACGGCGAGGTCAACCTCCGGCGCATCACGCAACTGGCGGAAAACGATGCCCTGCAGGGCGAACATCTGCCGGGCGGTTGGCACTAGTGCCACACCCATCCCGGAGGCAACGAAGGAAAGCAGCGTGGAGGTTTCCTGGGTTTCCTGCACGATGTGCGGGCTGAAGCCTGCACGCTGGCAGGCCTCGGTGGAGATATTGCTGACCGCCGAGTTCATCCGATAGGTAATGAAGGGCTCCTCGGCAAGGTCTGCGAGATCCAACAAGCCGCGCGAGGCCAGCTCGTGATCCTCGGGCAGAGCCACCACGAGCTCGTCTTTTTCCAGGAATTTCAGGCTCAACTGGTTCGAGCGAATCGGCGGGCGCAGCACGGCGACATCCACGCGCTGTTCCTCCAGTGCGATTTCCATTTCCGGGGTGAGCATTTCGCCCTGCACGCTCAGGCGCAAGCCTGGCATATTGCGTCGGGCAGCCTGCACGATCGTGGGCATCAGACGATAGGTCGCGGTGCCGGAGAAGGCGACCCGCAGCACTCCGCTTGCTCCCTGGCCCACGAGCCTGACGTCCTGCTCAAGCTTTTCAACCTCGGCCAGCAACAGCCGGGCTCGGGCCAACAGCAATTCCCCGGCGGCCGTGAGGTCGACCTTGCGGGTGTTGCGCACCAACAGCTGGGTGCCCAGTTGCTCCTCGAGCTGCTTGATCTGCTGGGACAGCGGAGGCTGGGCCATATGCAGCCGTTCGGCCGCACGGCCAAAGTGTTTTTCCTCGGCCACCGCAATGAAGTAACGCATCTGACGCACTTCCACGTCATCCACCCTCCGGTCAGCGGGCACGAATGTGCACCCCAGCCCAGATTAGGACGTAAAGATTACTTATGGGAAATATCTTTTATCGACCAATTGAGATCTTTCACGTCTCAATGGGACACAAGGATCGAACGCCCGAGTGCCGCAGGCGGGGAGACTGTCCAGACTTGCGGCGAAAATCTTCCAATTCGTCAGGCGTAGATCAATTCAGACCTTTTCCCTCTCAATGAAGCAAATATTTATACTTCTGAATAAGAGTCATACCGAATAAGGTGTTCCAAGACACTCCCCTACAAGCAAGTGAGTTGACTCGTCGTGCCGTCCAAAGAACTAACCTTGCCGCCACCCCCAATGCGCGAAACCGCGCCGCCATCCGGATCAAAAAACTCATCCGAGAACGTGAACACACGCAACTTGTGGGCACTTTTTGGCGGACCCTTGGCTGGCCTGGCGACGGCCCTCCTTCTGCCGACTTCGCTCTCATTCGAGGGTCGCGCCGTGGCTGGCTGCGCCCTGCTCATGGCAATTTGGTGGATGACCGAAGCAATCCCCATTCCTGTCACATCCTTGCTCCCGCTGGTGTTGTTCCCGCTGTTTGGCATGGACACCATGGCCAAGGTTGCTGCACCTTACGCTGATCCGGTTGTTTTCTTGGTACTGGGCGGTGTGGTCCTCGGTCTAGCCACGGAACGCAGCGATCTGCATCGCAGGGTAGCCCTCTTGACCATTCGCGCGGTTGGAACAAAGCCCAGCCAAATTGTTTTCGGCCTGATGCTAGCTTCGGCATTCATTTCGGCTTGGGTATCGAATACGGCTACAGCCGTGATCATGGTTCCCATTGGGGTGTCGATTTTGCAGTTGGTGCGCAACATCGACCCAAAGGCCGTTGACACCAAGTTTTCCGCATCCATGATGCTGGGCATCGCATACGGGGTAACTATTGGTTCGATGGCAACACTCATTGGCCAGCCACCCATGGCACTGATGAAGGCATACCTAGGCAAGGAACAAAACTTCGATATGCCCTTCGGCCAGTGGATGCTCGTGGGCGTCCCCTTCGCCGTCGTCATGCTGATTGTCGCTTGGGTTGTCCTAACAAAATTGGTCTTCCGCACCCAGCTGACCGAAATTCCCGGCGGCGGCCAAATGATCAAGAGCGAACTTCAAAAGCTAGGCCAGATGTCCACGGCCGAACGCCGTGTTGGGTACATCTTCCTGACGGCTATCTTTTTCTGGGTTGCGGTGCCGTTCATTGCAGATTTGGCTCCAGTCGCAAAAGCCCTGCCATTCCTGAGCTCCATTTCCGACACCCAGGTGGCTATAGCCGCAGCGATCGCGTGTTTCATAGTTCCCTCCGCGCGCCAAGCTCCTGGGATTTCCGCCCCGGCATTGCTGTCGTGGTCTGCTGCTCGGGATATTCCCTGGGGCCTGTTGCTGCTCTTCGGGGGTGGCCTCAGCCTGTCTTCGATGTTTACCGCAACCGGGCTTTCAGGGTGGATCGGTGATCAAGTTGGCGGGCTTCAAGGTGTCCCGCCGATTGTAATCCTCATCGTCGCTGCCGTCGTAGGGTTAGGGCTCACCGAACTAACGAGCAATACGGCAACTGCCGCGGCGTTCTTCCCGATCATGGGTTCGGTAGCCGTAGGCATCGGCATGGACCCGGTTCTCATGACCGTCGTGATGACGCTCGCTGTTTGCTCGGCATTCATGCTGCCAGTAGCAACCCCGTCAAATGCCGTCGCGTTCGGCTCGGGCGAAGTGACTATACGCCAGATGGTTAAGGCAGGTATGTGGCTCAACGGCATTGCCATGGTCCTGATTGTATTCGCGATCTACACATTGATTCCCTTGGTCTTCGGGATTTCCTTGTAGCCTACGCACTAAGGCCCCTAGCAGGCTGGGTGGGGTTCGCCAGATCGACGAGCCCCACCCTATTCGATGCCTGACACTTCGGATCGACTCGTCACAGCGGCAAGCGCAACTCTGATGCAGCCACCATCCCATGAGGCCTATGATCTCACCCACACACCCCTGCTCAGGGGCCATGGCTCTGGACTAGTGTGTAAGGCGGTGCTACCGGCCTGTTTGCCATGCCCGCGTGCACCCGCCTTATTCGCACCCTCATCGGTTTGCAGGAAGTAGTTCCATGATTCACGCCCGCACCCTGGCACCCCGCGTTCTCACCACAAGCGCCATGCTGGCCGCCGCCCTTATCTTGGCAGGCTGCTCCTCCACCCCTGCCCCGGGCCCGGGAGCCGGCAATGACGCCGGAACCCCGGTCTCCGGAGGAACCCTGGTGTACGCCTCCGGCGACGCCGAACCCAGCTGCCTGGACCCGCACGTGGGCGGCAACTACCCACAGGCACTTGTGTCCTCGCAGTACCTCGAGACCCTCTACACCAAGGATGCTTCCGGAGAGCTCATCCCATGGCTGGCCTCCGATTCCACCGTCTCCGAGGACGGACTGACCCGCACCGTGAAGATCCGCGAGGGCATCAAGTTCACCGACGGCACCGCGCTTGATGCCACGGCCGTGATCGCCAACTTCAAGCACCTATTGGACCCGAAGACCGCTTCCTCCACCGGTTACCTCGCCCTGGGCAAGATCAAGGACATGAAGGCAGTCGACGCCTCCACCCTGGAACTCACGCTCAGCACCCCGGATAACTCGTTGCTCGAGTCCTTCTCCATGCCGTGGGTGGCTATCGAGTCTCCCACCGCGCTGAAGCGCAGCCAGGCAGATAACTGTGCGGCTCCGGTGGGCACCGGCCCGTTCAAGGTCGCAAGCTGGAAAAAGCAGGACGCGGTGAACCTGGTGCGCAACGAGAACTACGTGCGTCCCGTCGCAGCGGCCGGCCACGAGGGGCCCGCCTACCTGGATGGCATCACCTGGCGCTTCATCCCCGAGGCCGCAACCCGCTACGCAGCGTTGCAGGCAGGCGAGGTCAACATCATCGACAACGCGCAGCCGGACACCATCGCCGCCGCCGCCAAGAACGATGCCATCAAGCACCTTGATGCCCCGCGCCCCGGCGCCTCCAACCGCATCGAAATGAACTCCTCCAAGGCACCGTTCGACGACGTCCGCGTGCGCGAGGCCTTCGTCCGCGCGGTCAACGTGAATGCCGGCATCGATTCGCTGTTCTTCGGCACCGCCCCGCGCTCCTACTCCCCGCTTTCCAGCGTCGAACCGCTGGGCTACTCGGACGAGTCGCTCTTCGGCTACGATCCGGCCAAGGCCGGCGAACTGCTCGACGCCGCCGGTTACACGCAGCGTGACGCCGAGGGCTACCGCACCAAGGACGGCAAGCGACTCTCGCTGACTTTCCCGGTGAGCACCAGCCAGTCGGTGCCCGCCGAGCAGTCGCTCTTCGAACAGCTGCAGGCCACCGCCAAGGAGTCCGGCATCGAAATCAAGCTCAACCTGCTGGACCTTTCCAGCTGGTACGGGGCGCTCTTTGCCCATGACTACAACTTGGTCTCTGCCCCGTACACCAAGGTCGGCCCGAGCGTGCTGAGCGTCCTCTTCCACTCGGATTCCACCATCCCGGCCCCGTCGGGCTACTTCGCCAATCTGTCGCAGGTCAAGAACCCAGAACTGGACAAACTGCTGGACACCGCCGGCTCCACCAAGGACGAGGCACAGCGCAAGGACCTGTACGCGAAGGCACAGAAGCTGGTGCTCGAGGGCTACTACCTGTTGCCGCTCTACGACCAGCAGAACCACTTCCTGTACTCGGCCAAGACCCAGGGCATCGGCGCGACCACCGCTGTCGCCTCGCCGATCTTCTTCGACACCTGGCTGTCCAAGTAACCGGACGGGCCACCGACTAGCCACTTGCCTTGACCCCGCCGCCGATGACACCCAAGACAGCTCCGCCACGGAGCACCGACAGACCGCTGAAAGCGGTCTACTGGGTGCTGGGCAAAATCGGCGGCGGGGTCTTTGTGCTGTGGGCGGTGGCCACGGCCATCTTCTTCGGAATCCGGATGATCCCGGGCGATCCCGCGCAGGCCATCATGGGCGGACCCGGTTCGCAGGCTTCCGCCGAGGCGCTGGCCCAGGCGCGCGCCGATTACGGGTTGGACCAGCCACTGGCAGTGCAGTACTTTAGCCAGCTCTGGCGGTTGGCTACCGGGGATTTGGGCACCTCGTATTCGTTGAAGATTCCGGTGGCGGAGGTGCTCCGAGAACTGGTGCCGCCCACGCTCACCCTCGCGGTGCTCGCGCTGTTGGTGGCCTGGGTACTGGCCTTGGCCGTGGCCACCGCGTCAATCCGCAGCGGCGCCGTGGGCCGGGCGTTGGCCTCGGGCCTGGAAATCATTTCGGCAGCGGTGCCGCACTTCTGGCTGGCCAGCGTGCTGATCATGCTCTTTTCCACCACGCTGGGCTGGCTGCCGCCGGTGAGCACGCAAACCCCCGCCGGGCTGGTGCTTCCCGTGGCCACGCTGGCCCTGCCGCTGGCCGGTTTCCTGGGTCAGGTCATGCGCGATTCGATGCTCGACGCGCACACTTCATCCTTTGCACTCTCTGCCCGGGCGCGCGGCGAAAGCGAGAACGGGGTGCTGTTGCGCCATGCACTGCGCCATGCGGCGCTGCCCGGCATCGCGCTCTCCGGCTGGGCGTTCGGCTCGCTGCTCTCCGGGGCCGTGGTGGTCGAATCGATCTTCGCCCGCCCCGGGCTGGGCCGCAGCTTGCTATCGGCGGTCACCGCCCGCGACATCCCCATGGTCACCGGCGTGGCACTGCTTTCGGCCGCCACGTACGTGGTGATCATGGCGTTCTCCGATGTTGCCGAACGCCTCGCAGACCCAAGGATTGGTACAGCATGAGGACCGGGGCGTCATGAGCATCACTGAACACGGCATTTCGCCGGAAAACCCGGTCCCCGGAGTGCATCCACCGGCGACTCTGCAGCCAAGTACCCCCCGGACCCCTACGGGGGCGTTGACGCGTTGGCTTCGGCTGGCGTTCCCGGTGCTGGTGCTCGGCTTCTTTGCGCTCGCCACCATCGTCCCCTCCTGGCTTGCACCCTTTGACCCGCTGGCCATCAACCCGGTCGATGCGTTCTCCCCACCGGGGCCCGGCCACCTGCTGGGCACCGATGAATCCGGGCGCGATATCTACTCCCGCATCATTTACGGCGCCCGTCCCTCGCTGTTGATCGGCGCCGCGGCCACCGCCATCGGTCTGGGCCTTGCCCTGGTCCTGGGAACCGTCGCCGGGTTCGGCGGACGCTGGCTCGATGCCGGGGTCGGCCGCATCCTCGAGGTGCTCTTTGCGCTGCCCGGCCTGTTGCTGGCGCTGGTGTTCATTGCGCTGGCCGGACCCGGCGTGGGCACCACGGTGGTTGCCGTCGGGCTGACCACCGCGCCCGGATATGCCCGGTTGATCCGCGGGCAACTCGTGGCGCTGCGCGAATCCCCCATGGTGGAGGCCGCTACGGTACTCGGACGCAGCCGCGCCAAGATCCTGTTCACGCACCTGTTGCCCAACGCACTGGCACCCATCGCGGTGCTCGGGACCCTGGGCCTGGGCCAGGCAGTGGTCTGGGCCGCGTCCCTGAGTTTCCTGGGACTCGGCGCCCCGCCGCCGGCCCCCGAATGGGGCGCCATGCTCTCGGCAGGACGCACTTACCTGTCCTTGGCCTGGTGGATGACGTTCTTCCCGGGCTTGGCGATCGTGCTCGTGGCCGCCGCGGCCACCGTGCTGTCCCGTGCACTGAACCAGGGAGGCGAAAAATGACCGAACCGGCACGACCAGCATTTGAGGTCGCCAACCTCAATGTCTTCTTCGGTGCCCACCATGTGGTCCGCGACGTCTCGCTGCGCCTGGAACCCGGCAGCTGCCTGGCGCTGGTCGGTGAATCCGGGTCGGGCAAGTCGGTGACGGCCCGCGCACTGATCGGGTTGGCCGGTGCCCGTTCAACGGTTCGGGCCGACACCATGGTGATATCCGGACGCGATGTGCGCTCGCTGGGCCAGCGCGCCTGGCGCAAGCTGCGCGGCAAGGACGTCGGTTTCATCCTGCAGGACGCCTTGACTTCGCTTGATCCGCTGCGCAAAATCGGCCGGGAAATCGACGACACGCTGCGCCTGCACACCACGTTGTCCCCCTCCCAGCGCGCCGGCCGCGTGTTGGAACTGCTGGAGGCCGTCGGACTCGATGACCCGGTGTTGCGTGCCGGCCAGCTATCCGGGGAACTTTCCGGGGGCATGCGCCAACGTGCACTGATCGCCTCGGCCATTGCGCTGGACCCGGGACTAGTCATTGCCGATGAACCCACCACGGCACTTGATGCAACGATTGCCGCGCAGGTGCTCGACCTGCTGGGCGAGCTGCGCCGGCAGGGTTCGGCGATGCTGATGATCAGCCACGATTTGGCGGCAGTATCCAGGGTCGCTGACACCATTGCCGTCATGCAGCACGGACGCGTGGTGGAATCCGGGCCCGCCCAACGGGTCCTGGCCGATCCGGAACACGAGTACACCAGGCGTCTGCTGCGTGCGATTCCCGCGGGCAAACCACGCCACACCAGGCTCTCCCCCGGCCCGGTGAGGACTCCCGCCCCTGCCAAGGCAGCAGTTTCTGCCACCGCACCGGTGCTCACCGCCAGCTCCCTGGCCAAGACCTTTAAGGCACGGGGCCGAGCCGACTTCGCAGCGGTCTCCAACGTCGGGTTCCAGCTGCTTCCCGGGCACACCTTGGGTGTAGTCGGTGAATCGGGCTCCGGAAAGACCACTACCGCACGCATGGTCTTGGGCTTGCTGGCCCCCGACAGCGGATCGGTTGAACTCTTCGGGAAACCCTGGAGCAAACTACCGGAATCCGGCCGGCGCCCGAACCGCCCGCTGCTCGGCGCCATCTACCAGGACCCGCTCTCTTCCTTTGACCCGCGCATGAGCGTGGGCAAGCTGCTTGCCGATGCGCTGAGCTCCGGTGCCACCCGCAACCCGCGGGCGTACAGCGGCAGGATCGCCGAACTGCTCGGGCTTGTCGGGCTGGAGCAAACCTTGGCCACACGCAATCCGGAGACGCTCTCCGGCGGGCAACGCCAGCGACTTGCCATCGCCAGGGCCTTGGCCCCGAACCCTCGCGTGTTGATCTGCGATGAGCCGGTTTCTGCACTCGATGTGTCGATCCAGGCCCAGGTGCTCGACCTGCTCGATGAACTGCAACGGGAGCTGGGGCTTTCCTACTTGTTCATTTCGCACGACCTGTCGGTGATCAGGCACATGAGCGATCACGTGTTGGTCATGCAGGGCGGGGTCGTCGTGGAATCCGGGGCCACCGAGCCGGTATTCAGCAACCCGCAGCATCCCTATACCAAGGCCCTGCTCAGCGCGTCACCGGAGCTCGTCACCGGCGAGTGAGCGCACGGCTTCTCCAGTCCTTGGCCCGGTGATTGACCTTGCCACCGATCCGACGGCAAACCTGCCGCCGTGGCGAAACCGCAGCAAGAATGCAGGCGTACGAGGTTAACCTCGCACCTGCACGCAATCCAAAACCCTGGCTGCCACGAACATCAGATACGCAGGACGAGACTTGTACCCATTCCGCCGAATCCGGGCGCAAAGTGTCGGGGTGCGGCGGGATCCTAGAACCATAGCCAGACCCCATCGAAACCGGTCGGATAGCCGACCTCCAACCACAAGCCGCAGGATCTGAAAGGAACCAGAAATGCGCACCGCAGCAGCTTCCGAAACCATCTCCATCGGCAGCGTGACAGCCACCATCACCGATCACACCCCGGCAGGAGCCCCGGTGGCCACGCATCTTGTGGTCACTGTCCCGCTAGCTGTATTGCCTGCCGACCGGCTGGGATGGGCCATGTGGCACCTGCGGCGCTTCCTTGAAGACCACGCCCCGGCGGTTGTCCCGGCGGTGAACAGCTATGAGGTCAAGTCGTTCACGGCCGCTGTCTCGTACATTTTCAGCTGACCCGGTACCGTTCACCGGACTGAGCGGGTCATTCGGCCGAACGCGCCGCCTCGATGAAATCTGCAATCAGCCCGCAGTCCTTGACGCCGCGACTGGATTCGACGCCACTTGAAACATCAACCCCGCTGGGGTTCAGTGTCCTGACGAGTCCTGCGACGTTGCCGGGGTTCAATCCACCGGCCAGTAGCCACATGCCAGCTGGCGGTGCGGCCAACACGTTCGAGGCATCGAAGGTGACCCCGGCGCCGGGCTCAACCGCATCGATGAGGATGCGCTCCGATTCCCAGGGCCCACGTTCCTCGGCACCCAGCGCCTCGTAGGCATCAACCGTGAAGGCACGCAAGGTCCTGAACCCGGCTGAGCGCAGGACCATGATGTCTTCATGCGATTCATCGCCATGTAGCTGGACTGTGCTCACCTTGGCGGCTGTGGCCACCTGAATCACGGTGTCCAGCGGTTGGTTGCGGAAAACGCCAACTGTCTCGATGTGCTGCGGCACCAGGGCTGCCAGCACGGCTGCCGACTGCGGGTCGATGATGCGCGGGCTTCGAGGGGCAAAGACGAACCCGACGGCATTGGCTCCGGATTCAACGGCCGCGGCCACCGACTCGGAGGTGCGCAGACCGCAGATCTTGATATACAGCTGTGGCATTGGCATCCTTTGAATCGTCAGGCATCGTTTATCCCCCCCTCAATCGTAGCCACAGGCAGCAGGCAATAGTCAGCCAAGACTTTTATCCGGGGTCGCACGGTCCTAGAATGTGCGTGATGTGTGCATCCGCTAGACCGGAGCCACGGGAAATTGCGCCGACTCGATCCGTCACAGGTTTGTGGGCCGACGATTGGTTCCCAGGGGGGAGAACCACGCGGCGCATGCCCTTGTCTGGTTGCCCGCCCACCGAGTACCGGCCCCGGATGACCGGCTTCCCACGGTGAACGGAATACCGTCCACCGGTTTCATGGATAGGAGACTTTCCCATGGCTCGCACCAAGAAGTTCCGCATCGTCACCGTCTTCGGCACGGCCGCAGCCGCATTCTGCCTGTTGCTCGCCGGCATTGCCCCGGCATCCGCAGCAACGAGCGCATCGCTCACGGCCAAGAACACGCACCAGCGCACCGTCGACTACGTCAACCTCGGTGATTCATACTCCGCAGGCTACGGCTCCGGAATGCCCACCGAAACAGCAATCCCCGGATGCCTGCAGGGCACCGGGGCCTCACACGTCACCAAGGTCGACGCCCTGAGGGGCATCAACCTCACGGCAAATGTTGCCTGCGCCGGCGCCACCACCACCGATATCGCCGGCATGGCGGCATTCGTGGCCCCGCAATTGGCACAGGCAGAGCTCGTCACCCTCACGTTGGGAGCCAACGACCTCGATATCCGCGGATTGGTCTTCTCCTGCAGCACACTCGGCACCGATGCCGCCTGCGATCAGGCATTGGCGCTGGGCAAACTGGCCATCCCGTACGTTGCAGCCTCGGCCCATCAGACCTTGAGCACCGTTGACCAGCTGACCAAGGGCAAGATCATGGTTCTTGGCTACCCGCGGCTCTTCACCGTTTCCACGTGGAACCAACAACTGATCACCGCCGAGCACGCAGCCCAACTCAATAAGCTTGGCGACATGCTCAACGCCGCAATCCGTACGGCAACGTATGGCACCCATGCCAAGTACGTCTCGGTCACCAGGGCCTTCAACCACCATGGCATCGGGGCGCGCAACTCGTGGATTTACTTCAACGCGGCCAACCCCCTCGACCCGTTCAACCTGCATCCAACGACCACCGGATACGTTGAGGGTTACTATCCTGCAGTCAAGCAGCAGCTACGTAGCTGGCACCTGGTCCGCTAGGTTCAGCCAGCGGCGCTGATGCGCACCCTGGATCTGCATTCCGCGGTCCACATAAATGTCCGGCCACCTTCGACTCTTGTGCAAGAGTCGAAGGTGGCCGGACAGCTCTTGTGTGCAGGGTGCGCAGTTGTTGGTACTCAGGGGTTTCCACGACGGGGGGGTGCCGCACAGCCTGCCAGCACTGCGGCGGCCACCACCGCCCCAGCAATGGCCCACGGGGGTATCCACGCATGGAAAAGCGGACCGGATGGTCATCTGTGCATTGCATTTAGTTCTCCTGAAGCAAGTGCCCCTGGTGAAACCGTGCTAACGACCGATGTCCCCGATCCGCTGTGGTGATCCAAGATCTGTTGGATCAACATCCCACATCAGTCAAGCAGCAGCGCAGGCTCCTGCATGATGGAGGCGACGTCCGCCATGAAGCGGGCCGACAGATCCCCATCAACCACACGGTGGTCGAAGGAACCGCCCAGGGTGGTGATCCAGCGCGGGACCACCACGCCGTCAACAACCCACGGCTTCTGGCGAATGGTGCCGAAGGCGACGATCGCGACCTCGCCCGGGTTAATGATCGGGGTTCCGGTGTCGATGCCCAACACGCCGATGTTCGTCACGGTCAGCGTGCCGCCGGTCATGTCCGCCGGGCTGGTCTTGCCGGCACGGGCGGTTTCGGCCAGGTCGTTCAGGGCGATGGCCAGCTCGCGCATGGACAGGTCCTGGGCTTCCTTGATGTTCGGGACCATCAGCCCGCGCGGGGTGGCCGCGGCAATGCCCAGGTTCATGAAGTGCTTGACCTGGATCTCCGCGCCGTTTTCCGTCTCCACCCAGGAGGCGTTGACGGAAGGGTTCCGGGCCGCAGCCCAGATGACTGCCTTGGCCAGCACCAGCAGCGGGGAGACCTTGATGCCCTCGAAGTCGCGGCTCTTCTTCAGCCGCGCCACGTATTCCATGGTGCGGGAAGCATCAACGTCGACGAAGATCGACACGTGCGGGGCCGTGAATGCGGAATCGACCATGGCCTTGGCGGTTGCCTTGCGCACTCCGCGCACCGGGGTGCGGATGATGCGGTGGTCCAGCTCCACGCCCTTCGGCGACCAGAACGTGGGGGCCGCATCGCGTTCGGCTTCGCGTTGCGCCTTGTAGGAGAGCACATCCTCGCGGGTGATTTCGCCTTGCCCACCGGTCCCGATGACCTCGGTCAAATCGATGCCCAGTTCCTTGGCGACCTTGCGAACCGGAGGTTTGGCCAGCACCCGGTTCACGAGCGCAGCAACTGCAGGTTTGGCGGCCGCGGTGAGGCGGGTTCCTGCGGCACCGATTTCGGTGGCGCGGCGGGAGATGGTGTCCGCCAGGGCGGCAGGAGTGCTTGGTGCGGCCGCGGCAACCGGTGCCGGACGGACGGCCGAAGCGGGACGCGATACGCGGGCACGGCGCTTCACGGCATCGGCCTTCGGGCCGGAGCCTACCAGCGGCCCGGGCTCCTCGGAGGCCACCGGGGTGTCGGCCTCGGCAATGTCGGCAACGGCCGGCACGTTGGTCAGCGGCTCGGGCTGGCTGCCGGCCTCGTCGACGGTAAACAAGGGTGCACCGACGGCGAGGGTTTCGCCCTCTGCCGCGTGCAGTTCGCGCACCACACCGGCGTAAGGGCTCGGCAGTTCCACCAGGGACTTTGCGGTTTCTATCTCGGCAAAGACCTGGTTGATGGCCACGGTGTCCCCTGGCTTGACTTTCCAGCTGACGATTTCGGCCTCGGTGAGGCCTTCGCCGACGTCGGGAAGATTAAAGGTGCTCATCTTTTGTCTCCTTGGAGGAACGTTGATGGGGGCTTTGGCACGCGCAAACGCACCGGATTAGGTAGTGGGTGCGGCCTAGTAGGCGAAGGAACGGTCGAGTGCTTCGAGTACCTTGTCGATGTCCGGCAGGTACTGTTCCTCGACCTTGGCCACCGGGTAGGGCATGTGGAATCCGCCCACGCGGATGACCGGGGCTTCCAAGGAGAGGAAGGCACGTTCGGTGATGCGCGCGGCAATCTCGCCGCCGATGCCACCGAAGGTCGGGGCCTCGTGGGTGACGATGAGCCGTCCGGTCTTCTCCACCGATTCGGTGACGGTATCGAAGTCGATCGGCGATACCGAGCGCAGGTCGATGACCTCGATGGACCGCCCGTCCTCACGCGCTGCTTCCGCAGCGGCAAGTGCGACGGGGACCAGCGGGCCGTAGGTGACGATGGTTGCGTCTTCGCCGGGGCGGATGACCTGTGCCTTGAACGCGTCGGGTGCCGGGTTTTCCGTGTCAACCTCGCCCTTGAGCCAGTAGCGGCGCTTGGGTTCGAAGAAGATCACCGGATCCTGGCAGGCGGCTGCCTGCTGGATCATCCAGTAGGCGTCGTGTGCGTTGGACGGTGCCATGATGCGCAGGCCCGCGGTGTGGGCGAAGAGCGCCTCCGGGGATTCTGAGTGGTGCTCGATGGAGCCAATGCCTCCGCCATACGGGATGCGGATGACCACCGGGGCGCCGAAGCGGCCCTCGGAACGGGCACGCATTTTGGCAAGCTGCGTGGTGATCTGGTTGAAGGCAGGGAAAACAAAGCCGTCGAACTGGATCTCGGCGATCGGCGAGTAGCCGCGGATGGCCATGCCGATGCAGGTGCCGATAATGCCGGCCTCACCCAGCGGGGAGTCGATCACGCGGTCGGCACCGTATGTGTCGATCAGCCCGTCGGTGACGCGGTAGACACCGCCAAGGCGTCCAATATCCTCGCCAATCAGCAACGACTTGGGGTTTTCGGCCAGGACCCTGTCGAGTCCTGCGGTGATGGCCTTGGCCAGGGTCATGGTGGTGGTGCTCATCGGGTGGCCCCTTCCTCGGTGGTCTCTGCGAATCCGGCTTCATATTCCAGGTGCCATTTGAGCTCCTCCTGGATCAGCGGGTGCGCCTCGGCGTACACGTTGGCGAAGGACTGCGCCAGTTCCGGTTCGGGGAAGGCCATGGCTTCCTCGCGGACGCGGGTGGCCATTTCATGGCCGTCGGCGATGACCTGTTCGAAGAACGCCTCGTCTGCAAGGTTGTGATCGCGCAGGTGCTTCTCGAGTCGGGTCATCGGATCGCGGCCGACCCAGGCTTCCTCATCGGCGTTCATGCGGTACTTGGTCGGATCGTCGGCGGTGGTGTGTGCACTCATGCGGTAGGTGACTGCCTCAATGAGTGCCGGGCCTTCGCCGCGGCGGGCGCGGTCAAGCGCCCAACGGGTGACTGCCAAAACGGCGATGACATCGTTGCCGTCAACACGGATTCCGGGGAACCCGTAGCCCGCTGCGCGGTCGGCCAGCGGGACCTTTGACTGCACGTGGAACGGAACGGAGATGGCCCACTGGTTGTTTTGGCAGAAGAAGACCACAGGTGCGTTGAAGCTGGCTGCGAAGACCATTGATTCGTGGACTTCGCCCTCGGTGGAGGAACCATCACCGAAGTAGGCGACAACTGCTGTGCCGTCCTTTTCCAGGCGCTCGGCCGACCAACCGGCCTGGTCGCGCTGGACGCCCATCGCGTATCCGGTGGCGTGCGGCATCTGGGCTGCGAGCACCATCGTGTACATGTGGAAGTTGTTTTCCCGGGGATCCCAGCCGCCGTTCGAGATGCCGCGGAAGATGCGAAGCATCTGCGGGAAGTCGACGTTGCGGGTCAGCGCCACACCGTGTTCACGGTAGGTGGGGAAGATGTAGTCGTTCGGCCGGGTGGCCCGGCCGGAGCCGATCTGGGCTGCTTCCTGTCCGCGTAGCGGGACCCACAGGGCCAACTGTCCCTGGCGCTGCAGGGCTGTCGCCTCCTGGTCGAAGCGGCGGGTCAATGCCATGTCGCGGTAGAAGCCGCGCAGCATTTCCGCATCCACGTCTTGGATGTAGCTGTCGAACTCGGCATGTGAGCGACGTTCGCCCTCTGGGGTCAAAAGCTGGATCAGCGATTCGTCCGAAGGCTCGTGCACGGTTTGGGTCATACCGAGGGTCCTAACATCAAAGAAATATGCCCCATTTGGAATGCATTCCGCATGGGGCATATAGCGGCTTCTATTTACTTCAAGCCTATCGGTGAACAGCAGCTCATTACGACTTATTCACCCTAGGAAAGTCAAGAACCTTTTGGATAGTTCCGACAAAGCTCGATAAAGCGGGTGTTTGCCTCGACTTCACCAATGCTCACACGCACACCCTCACCGGCAAAACCACGCGCCGAGAGCGCGTGTTCCTCCGCAAGCGCCAAGAACCCGGCGGTCTTCTCGCCCAGCGGCAGCCAAACAAAGTTTCCCTCGGCCTGCAGAATGTTCCACCCGGCATCCTTCAATGCGGCCACAACGCGGGTACGTTCGTCGACAATCTTTTGTACCCTTTCCACAACCTGGTCGAAATTGGCCAGGGAAGCCACCGCGGCATCCTCGGCGAGCGAGGACACTGCGAACATCGTGGCGCCGACACGAAGGTAGTCGGTGACTTCCGGGTGGGCAACCGAATAACCGACACGCAGGTTTGCCAGCCCATGGGCCTTGGAAAAGGTCCGCAGCACCACGACGTTTGTGTGCTCGCGGTAAACCTTGATTCCGTCAACGGCGTTCTCGTCGCGCACGAATTCCTGGTAGGCCTCGTCAACGACGATCAGAACATTCGAGGGAACCTTCGCGATGAAGTCCTCAACCTCTGACTGGGTCAGGATAGGCCCGGTCGGGTTGTTCGGGGTGCACAGCAGGATCACCGAGGTGCGCTCGTTGACGGCTTCGGCCATGGCATCGAGGTCATGGCGACCATCGGCCAACAGCGGCACCTCAACCGGCAGCGCACCAGCGGTCTGCACCACGATCGGGTAGGCCTCGAAGGAACGCCACGCGAAGATCACCTCGTCCTGCACGCCATCGTCATCCTGGCCCGCAAAGGTGGCAAGGATCTGGGTCAACGCGCCGAGCGAACCGGCTCCGGTTACGATATCGTCGGCCGGCACATCGAGGAATGCGGACAGGGCGTTGCGCAGCTTTGTCGACAGCGGGTCCGGGTAACGGTTGATCGCAGCCTGCGCGCGGATCGCGTCAAGCACCGCCGGGATCGGCGGTAGCGGATTCTCATTCGAGGAAAGCTTAAACGCTGTAAGCCCCGGCACTTCTTTTGGCGGTTTCCCGGCCGCATACTTCGGCATCCGACCGATGATGGTGCGGGGCTGGAGCGAATCGTGGGGTGCGGGGTTTTGCGTGGTCATGGTCACAGCTTATCCAATGGGCAGCTGGGAAGGCACTGGGAAGTGCGCGCGTACGCAGGTCGCCGTCATAAACGTATGCGATTATTGGGCCATGATTGCGTTTCTCATCAGAGTGATTATCAATGCCTTGGGCTTGGCCGCTGCCGCTTGGGTTGTCCCCGGCATCGTTGTCACCCCGGCTCCCGTGGAAGACCCGACCCTTGGCATTGTGCTGTCGTACCTGACCGTCGGCCTGATTTTCGGCGTGGTCAATGCGTTTGTCCGACCGATCATCAGCTTCTTGTCGCTGCCCATCACCTGCCTGACGCTGGGGCTTTTTGCGGTGGTCATCAATGCCGGAATGCTGATGCTGACCTCGTGGATCACCAGTCATATGTCATTCGGCCTGCACGTGAATGACTTCTTCTGGGATGCCATCATCGCTTCCCTGATCATTTCGCTGGTCTCGGTGGTCATCGGCTGGCTCACCCCCAACCGGAGGTAACAGGAGGAATCCGCGAACCGGGTTTCCTTGCAGGCCTCCATGTGGCTGGAGGCTTCGGCGCCGGCTTGGCCGCCACGTTTCGCCGCAATTGGTAAGAACGCACACGCAGGCTGCCGGATCCTGCCAAAAGTGCGCTCAGTTGCCCTGTTGAATCAACGATGCCTGCACTGGTTGCACCCTTGAGTTCTTGTACATGATCCCGGTAGTTCTCGAGCTTGTGGGCCTGCCCGAACCCGTCGTTCGACAGCTTCAGGGATGGATCCGGCCCATCGAAATAGACTGTGACCCTGTTCCGCCCTTCGGGATTCTTAGACCCGTCGGTTCCCGGAACCATGTCTTGACGGTCCTCCAGGTGAAGCGCCTTGGTGGTTCTCGGCACCGCTGCCAGAGCCACCGGTGAACCGAGAGTCAGCACGTAGGCAACATCGTAGGTTTCACTGATCCTGGTATCACCCGCCAAATTTGCGGCATGGATCCCGCCCTGGCTGTAGCCGCTGAACACCACCGCATCGCCGGGCCTTGCTCCGGCTTGCGCCAGGGCCTCCGACACGGCCACCGATACTTGTTGGGATCCGAATCCCATGCCCTCGGCAATCCCTGCGGTATCCCAGGGGTTCACCGCATTCAACCCCTCGGGAAGCGGCCCGGCAATATCCGTGCCGTGGCCCTCAGCCCGCAGCGCGGCAGACTGCGTACCGGGAATCGTCACGATGTGCACCGGGGCACCAGTGCCTTTGACGGTGCTCACCAGGACGCTGCCGGGCGGTTCACGTTCGGCAATTTCTTGCAATTCCACCAAGGTCTCCAAACTTCCCTGACGGTTGATCGTGCGCTCGCCGTTGAGTGATGCGAGCTGGACGGAGCCCATGTCAATGAGGCCAAACTTGCCCAACCCGTCCGCCAATACCGGGTACAAGCGGTCAGCGACAGTCGTGTCAAAAAGCCCTCCGTGCTCCCGGTCCCGCAGCAAGCCCGGCGGGTTCAGCTTCCCCGGAATCATGGTGCCCAGGAATTCCGGCAGCTGGTTGATGAGGTCCTCCATGGTGTCGGTCCGTGGACGGGCCCTGTTGGTGACGAGGTCCCGCATCAGCAACAAGGGCAACAGCCCGCCACGCACGCTGTTGATTGCTTGGACCGCCATGGACTCGGCCTGCTCATAAACCCTGCGGGAGGCAGCCACCTTCAAGGACAAGCTCCCGGCTTCCGCAGCACGCGCCGAGCAGATTGCCGCAAGCCCGAGGATCTCCCCCGCAACCCAGAGCAACCTGTATCGCTGCGATGCGGTGCCCAACACCAGTAACGTCGCCGGCAGCTCGGGGGAACGGGCAAGGTTCCCTGAGCCCTCCAGCAGCTCCAGACCGGCGGCACCCAGCATCGAGGCGCTTCGCTCAAGTTCCTCAAAACTGAATTCAATACCGTCAAGTCCCCCGCGGCTTTCATATCCCATGGCTGTCTCAGTCCCTGCCCAGGATTCCGTTCCCACCCAGCAAACCCGGGGGCAGCAGCCCGGGCAGCGTCGCTGTGCTGAGCATCGCCACCCCCGAAAGGATCGAGGCCTCAAGCTCGGCCAAGTCGGAGCGGGCACCCCAGATTTCCCCGCGGGCCGCTTCCAGCCGAGCGTCAAGGTCGGCGACCTTGCCCGCCAGCTCCGCGGCGCGGTCCCTGAACGCCCGTCCCGCCGGGGATTCCCACTCCAGGTTCAGTACCCGGTCCAGTTGTTCCCTGGCTCGATACACTGCCGCCTGCGTGGCCACCACCCGGGTCAGCATTTCATCGGCGATTGCCTCCAACATGTTGATTCGCCCCCTTACGTTGCGTCATCCGTTGGGCCCTCGTTACACGTTGCACTCACGAGCAAACGGCCTCAAACCCAAGTACTGGATCCCTGCAACGGTAGAAGAAGCAGCCGCCCCCACTCCGGGGGACCTACGCAGTGTGGATAACAACGCCCCCCGGCAAAACATGCAATGGAAGTGGGCGGCGTCACTGACCCGGCCGTAGTGAGGCAAAACATGAAAGAATGGGCACCATGGCTGATTCCGCGCGCATTTCACTTGCATCCGAACCCCTCGCCCTTGGTGCCCTGGACGGTCGTTACCGTGCAGCAGTCGCCCCATTGGTCGACCACCTCTCCGAAGCGGCACTGAACCGCGACCGCGTCCACGTTGAAGTTGAGTGGCTGATCCACCTGACCGACAACTCGGTGCTTCCGGGCACCTCCCCGCTGACCGATGACCAGCGTGCAGCGTTGCGCGCCATCGTCACCGAATTCAACGCCGCCTCGGTCAACGAGCTTGCCGAAATCGAAGCCGTCACGGTTCACGATGTGAAGGCCGTCGAGTACTACATCGGCCGCCGCCTCGAGGCCATCGGCATCGCAGATTTGACCGCACTGGTGCACTTCGGTTGCACCTCCGAGGACATCAACAACCTCTCCTACGCCCTGGGCGTCAGGGATGCAGTGTTGAACGTTTGGCTTCCGGCTGCACGCACCCTGGTTGCGCAGATCACCACCATGGCAGAAGAATCCCGCAACGTGCCGATGCTCTCGCGCACCCACGGCCAGCCGGCAACCCCGACCACCTTGGGCAAGGAAATGGCAGTCATGGCCTGGCGCCTGACCCGCCAGCTGGACCGCATCGAGAAGACCGAGTTCCTGGGCAAGATCAACGGTGCCACCGGCACCTACGCCGCCCACTACGCTTCGGTTCCGTCCGCCGACTGGCAGGAAGTCTCGCGCAACTTCGTCGAGGGCCTGGGCTTGACCTGGAACCCGCTGACCACCCAGATCGAATCCCACGACTGGCAGGCTGAGCTGTACGCGGACATGGCCCGCTTCAACCGCGTGCTGCACAACCTGTGCACCGATGTATGGAGCTACATCTCCATCGGCTACTTCGCGCAGATCCCGGTTGCCGGTGCCACAGGTTCCTCGACCATGCCGCACAAGGTCAACCCGATCCGCTTCGAGAACGCCGAGGCGAACCTGGAAATCTCCAACGGCCTGCTCGACACCCTGGGCGCCACCCTGGTGACCAGCCGCTGGCAGCGCGACCTCACCGATTCCTCC
Source organism: Paeniglutamicibacter antarcticus (assembly GCF_900010755.1). Lineage (GTDB taxonomy): Bacteria > Actinomycetota > Actinomycetes > Actinomycetales > Micrococcaceae > Paeniglutamicibacter > Paeniglutamicibacter antarcticus_B. Next base: position 75,276 of record NZ_CZJT01000085.1, read on the forward strand.
TCGCAGCGCAACATCGGCACCGCCTTTGGCCACTCGCTGCTGGCGATCTCCAACGTCGCCAAGGGCCTTGACCGCCTCGACGTTGCCGAAGCAGTTCTTGCCGACGATCTTGACCACAACTGGGAGGTGCTCGGCGAGGCCATCCAGATGGTCATGCGCGCCGAGGCCATCGCAGGGGTCGAAGGCATGGAAAACCCGTACGAGCGCCTGAAGGACCTGACCCGCGGCCAGCGCGTCGACGCGGCCCGCATGCAGGAATTCGTTTCCGGTCTTGGCTTGTCCGCAGATGCCCAGGCACGCCTGCTGGCACTGACCCCGGGCACCTACAACGGCATCGCTTCGCAGCTGGTTGACCACCTGAAGAAGTAGTTTGCGGCGGATCATTCCGCTTCCTGATGCAACTAAGGATCGCCCCGACCACAAGGTCGGGGCGATCCTTTTTCCCACACAGCGGCGACTACAGGTGGTTGCCTGCGCCTATACAGGACATCGGCCAACCGTCGTGCGGCTAGCCCTGATTGATCTCCTGGGTGATCCAGAACGGGGCGCCGGTCGCATCGGTGAGTGCCGCGTTGCGGCCGAACGGAGTGTCCTCGGCGGGCTGGATCACGGTTCCCCCATGGGCCAGAGCCTTTTCGATGGCGGCATCTGCGTCCTCAACGGCAAAGTAGACGTGCCAATTGGCTGGAACCCCGGCTGGGAGGAATGAACTGGCATCCATGATTCCGGCCTTGGCCTCTTCATTCGCGCCAAGGGTCGAGTAGCGGAATTCGTCACTGTCACCGACGACGTTCATGTCCCAGCCGAACACATCCAGATAGAATTTCACGGCGGACGCGAAATCACGGGTAAAGAGCTCGTGCCAGGCAGGGGCCCCGGACTCGGCGACCAGCTGATAGCCGGTGTGGCCGCCGAATTCCCAGAGCCCGAGACTTGCCCCGCCCGGATCGCCGATCATCGCCATCTTGCCCTGCTCCGGAACTTCCATCGGCGGCATGAACACTGCGCCTCCGCTGGCGGTTGCGGCCTCCACCGTCGCGTCGATGTCATCCACGCGCAGGTAAGTCGACCAGATGTCCGGATACCCGGACTGGCCGTCGTTCTTCATGAGTCCGGCAACGGACTGCCCGTCCTTGAACGCCGTGGTGTAACCGCCATACTTCTCCTGGTCACCAACCTCGTACGTCCATCCGAACAACGCGGAATAGAAGTCCATCGAGCGCTGGGGATCGGCGGTCATCAGGTCGATCCAGCATGGCGATCCTGCGGTTATATCTGGCTTGGGCATGAGTTTTCCGTTCCGTGAGTGGGGCTCTGCCCCGATGGCGAGTCTATGTCCGGTGCTGGTGCTAGGCAATGAATTTTTAGACATATTCCGTTGAACTTTTCCGCGCGGGAAACCTTGGACAGTATTGCCTCCTAACTAGGCCGGTTTCCTGGATTCCACGACGCCAAGGTGGTTCATTCAGGAGCGCATCCGTCCGGCACTGCAGTTCCACGACGAAGCCTGCTGGGGCCGGCCGGCCAGCGATCTCCGGTGTGGAACTGCCGCGTGCATTTCCAACAGGTTTCCGAGGTCTCCCATGTTGTATTGTGATCGTGATTTCCATTTACCCTTGGCGCAACAGCAACTGCGCCTCGGTGAAATCCCGCTCTGGAATGCTCAACAGCATCAACCATGAGTGAAAGGGAACGATGCGCCTTGAGCACCCAGCTAGAGTCCGAACCGCAAACGATCGGCACCGCCACAGCTCCCACGAATTCCCTGGTGATGAACAAGGGCCGCTGGGTCGGCAATTGGGACGCTGAGAACCCCGAATTCTGGAACAACATCGGCCGCTCCACCGCCGGAACCAACCTTCGCTGGTCAATTTTCGCGGAGTTCCTGGGCTTCGTCGTATGGCAGCTTTTCGCAATCGTCGCGGTCTACCTGCCGAAGGCGGGATTCGAGTACAGCACCACCCAGCTCTTCTGGTTGATTTCGATGCCCAGCCTCGTCGGCGCAACCCTGCGGATTCCCTACACCTTCATGGTCGCCCGCTTCGGGGGCCGGAACTGGACCGTTGTCTCCGCCCTGTTGCTGCTGATCCCTGCCGGCGGCCTGGCGCTTGCCGTATCCGACACCAGCACCCCATTCTGGGTCATGCTGACCCTGGCCGGACTCGCAGGGTTCGGCGGCGGCAACTTCGCCTCCTCGATGGCCAACATCACCTACTTCTACCCGGCCTCGCAGAAGGGCTGGGCCCTGGGGCTGAACGCCGCGGGCGGCAACCTGGGCGCCGCGGTGGCCCAACTGCTGGTGCCGATCGCCATTACCGTCTTCGCCGCCGGCTCGTTGCAGTTGCCGATGGCGGGCATCATCTGGATCCCCTTGATCCTGCTCGCGGCATTCGGCGCCCGGCGCAACATGCACAACCTGAGCAACGCCCGCTCGGACGTGCGTGGCGCGCTGGCCTGCCTGAAGGAAAAGCACTTGCGGATCATCGCATCCCTGTACATCGGCACCTTCGGATCCTTCATCCGGTTCTCGGCGGTGTTCCCGAAACTCATCGCCGACACCTTCACCGGATACTCATCCTTCCAGCTGGGCACGGCCACAATCTCCCTGGCCTTCCTCGGCCCCCTGGTCGGTTCCCTGGCCCGGCCATTCGGCGGAAAACTGGCCGACCGGTTCGGCGGCGCAAGGATCACCTTCGGCGCCCACAGCCTCATGGCCACGGTGACCGTCGGACTGGTGCTGACACTCGCGAACGCCAACTTCTGGCACTTCCTCGCGCTCTTCTTGGTGCTCTTCCTGGCGCTCTTCACCGCCAGCGGCGTCGGCGACGGATCAACCTACCGGATGATCCCCGCGATCATCGTGATCGGCGGGGTCGCGGCCCTGGGAGATCGGGACATTGAACTGCAGTCCCTGGTTCCGGCGGTGGCCCGATGAGCGTCGCCGAGCGGGAGTCAGTCATCCGTGAAGCCTCCCCGCTGTCCGGGTTCCGGATCGCCGTCACTTCGGAACGGCGATCGGCCGAACTCATCGAGGCCTTGCAGCGCCGTGGTGCGCAGGTCCAGCACGCCCCGACGTTGCGCATGGCGCCGCTGGTTCATGATGCGGATCTGCTTCAACACACCCGGCAGGTCCTCGCGTTGCGACCCGAGTTCGTTTTGGTCAGCACCGCCTACGGATTTCGCCGCTGGTTTGAGACGGCGGACGCCGCGGGATTGGGCGAGGAGCTGAGCCAGGTCCTGCATGCCGCATCGATCCATGTGCGCGGTCCCAAGGCCCTGGGTGCCGTGCGGGCGCTGGGCTTCGAGGCAGACGGCATGAGCAGCGACGAGCTGATCTCCACCCTGGTTTCCGAGGTGGCACCAAGGATCGCCGGCCAGGCGGTGGTGTTGCAGCAGCACGGAATCGGCGAGGATCGGACAACCTTGGCCCTGCTTGATGCCGGGGCCAGGGCAGTCATCCGGGTCAGCCCCTATCGCTGGGGACCTCCGGAGGACGCGGACCGGGTCACCCAGCTGCTGAGGGCACTGTGCTCCGGGGCCATTGATGCCATCACCTTCACCAGTGCGCCGGCGGTCCGCGCGCTGTTCGCCGCTGCGGAGGAACAGGGTTGCTACCCGGATCTCTTGGAGGCCCTGCAGTTCAACGTGTGTTCGGTGACAGTGGGACCGGTGACGGCCGCCCTGCTGCGGGAGGTCGGGATCGAGCCGCTGGTTCCCGAACGGCACCGGCTGGGGGCGATGATCCGCATCTTGGTGGAGCACCTGAGCGCCAGCGGATCGATCAGCTGCCAAACCGTCCTGGGGTCCTGTGAGCTGCGCGGGGACACCGTGCTCTTCAATGGACAGGACCGCGAACTCAGCGCCATCCAGCTCAAGCTCTTCAGGTCGCTGTTGAGCGCTCGCGGGCGGGTGGTGTCCCGGGCCCGTTTGGTTTCGCTGTTGCCGGACGGTTCCTCGGACCATGCCCTGGACATGGCGTTGAGCAGGCTTCGGCGGGCCTTGCCGGACCCGCGGCTGATCTCCACGGTCGTCAAGCGCGGCTACCGGATCAACGCCTAGATCCAGCCCTGCTCGTGGGCCGCATGCGCGGCTTCGATCCGGTTGGCGGCGCCGGTCTTGCCGATGGCGCTGGATAGGTGGTTGCGCACGGTCCCGACGCTCAGGTGCAGGGCCGCGGCAATCTGGGCGATGGGCGCACCCGATTGCGCGCGGGAAAGCACCTCGCACTCGCGATCGGTCAGCGGGTTGCTTCCGCCCATCAGCGATTGCGCGGCCAGTGAGGGATCCACGACGCGGCCGCCAGCATGCACCCGGCGCACCGCGGCCGCGAGTTCGGAGGACGGGGTGTCTTTGACCAGGAATCCGCTGGCCCCCGCATCAAAGGCGGCGCGCAGGTAGCCGGGCCGGTCAAAAGTCGTCACCATCAACACCTTGCACGCGGGGAACCCGGTGCGCAGCCGGGCCGCTGCCTCCAGTCCGTCCACGTGCGGCATCTGGATATCCAGCAGCGCCACCTGCACCCGGTGTGCCACGGCGAGCGCCACCACATCACGCCCGTCCCCGGCTTGGGCCACCACCTCGATGTCCGGTTCCAGGTTCAGGAGCGCGGCAAGGGCCCCGCGCACCATGGCCTGGTCATCGGCGAGCAGCACACGGATGGGCAATCCTGCGGGGTTGGTTCCCTGGTTCATGCCCAGTGCACCGCCACCCGGGTTCCGCCGAATTCGGAAGGCCCCACCCCGCAGTCGGCACCGGCCAGCCTGGCGCGTTCCCGCATGCCGCGGATGCCGTGCCCCGGGCGGCTGGCACCGAGCGAGTCCCCGTCGTCGTCAATGCTCAACGAGGAATCGGTGAGCCGGATCCAGCAGGTGGTGGCGTGTGCGTGACGAAGGACGTTGGTGACGGCCTCGCGCAGGATCCAGGACAGCGCGGTCGAGCGCATGGGGTCCAGGGTTTGCGGGTTGCCCACCAGCACCGTTTTGATGTGCGCATCGTCGAGCGCCGCGCGCATGGTTGCCAGTTCCTCGGCCAACGTGGTGCTGCGCAGTCCTCCCACGGTGGCCCTGATCGATTCAAGGGCCTCGGCTGTCAGCAGCCTGATGTGGACAAGTTCGGCGCGGGCCGCCTCCGGATCCGAGTCAAGCAGTCGTTCGGCCAGCTCAGCTTTCAGCCCCACGGCCGTCAGCGAATGGCCCAGCACATCATGTACGTCCCGTGCCATGCGGTCCTGGGCTTCAAGCAGCGCGTAATCCATGCGCAGCTGGTCGGCCGAGATGCTGTGCCGGATCAGGGCCGTGTTCACCGCGTTGACGACGATCATCGCGCCAATGAGCCCGAGCAGGAAAATGTAGTTGCTGATCTTGTTGCCGGGAACCACCACGGCAACAGTGATGGACAGGACCACCACGTTGGCGATCCACATGGTACGCGTCGAGAGCAGGTAGGCCGCATAACTGATGATGAACGGCCCAAAGCTGACGGCATCGCGCCCGAGGATCGGCACGGACGCGGCGGCGATCAGCAGCAGCAGGGCAAACGGGACCCGGGACCGGCGATGCCCGGTGGCGCTGACCCCGAGCTCGGAGGAAAAGGCATGGAAGGCCCCCAGGTACACGGCGGCAAACGCGGCAACCAGCAGGTAGCCGGTCACCTGCGCGGGCACCGCCAGCCCCGACTCGGCGATGCTGACTACAGGGAACGCCAGAAAGACCACCCACACGGCGGCCAGCAGCCATCCGTACCGTGGCCAAAACGAGTCGGCGTCCGTGCGTTCACCGGTCATTGACGCGCCCGGGTGCGGCGCACCGCCCAGAGCGCCAGTCCCGCGAAGATCAGAGTCCATGCCACAAGGTTAGCGACAAGCATCCACAACGAGTCGGTGCTGTCGCGGCCATTGGCCATGGCGCCCTCCATCAACGGGTAGCGCGCCAACCCCGCATACCCGTACATGGGGGTGAACCGTGCGATCTCCAGCAGGGTGCCGCTGAGCGGCAGGAACACGTTTCCGAAGAAGGCAAAGAACACCATGCCGCTGCTGGCCACGCCAATGGCGGTCTCCGACTTGAAGCTCAAGCCCACCCCCATCCCGTACAGCGCGAAGATCCCGGCCCCCAACACGATGATCAGGTAGCTTGACCACCAGACCCACGGCGCATCGGCCTGGGCACCGGTGGCGATCCCGATGATGTACACGGCGGCGGCGCTGACCGCGGCAACGATCATCGCCACGGAAACCTTGGAGGCCACAAACCCCGCGGGTTTCATCGGGGTCAGCGCGATTTGCCTGCCCCAGCCCAGCATGGATTCGGTGGCCGCGGTTCCGGCGATCGACGTGGTGGCCACGGCGGCACCGTAGGCGGCCATCGAGGCCATGATGTAGAACTTCACGTTCCCGTTTCCGGCATCCGCTCCCCCGCCGCCGAACATGTTCCCGAACAGCACGTACATGACCACGGGCATGAACACCATGAACATGATGTTCCCGATGTCCCTGGATTGGCGGAACAGTTCTATGCGTACATAGGTGGCGTTCATCAGTGTTCCTCCGTCAGTGCCATGAAGGCCGTTTCAAGGGTGGGTGTGGTGATTTCCAGGTCCGCGGCGCCGAGTTCGGTGAGCAGCATCATCGCCGCCGCATCCGATTCCGGGCCGGTGACTGAAACCCGGTTCCCCTGGATCTGCACCGAGGTGACCCGGGGCAGGGATTTCAGTGCGGCAAGTGCGGGTTCGATGGCGAGGTCCGCGGGAAGCGTTGCACCGACGGTGCGCCCTCCTGTCATGCCGCGCAGTTCGGTGGTGGGTCCGTCGGCAAGGATTCGTCCGGAACCAATCAGCACCGTGCGTTCGGCGAAGTCCTGCGCCTCCTCCAGATAGTGGGTGGCGAACAGGACGGTCCGTCCCTGGAGCGCGTCCTCGCGCATGGTCTCCCAGAATCCGTGGCGTGCGGAGACATCCATGCCGGCGGTTGGCTCGTCGAGGATCAACAGGCGCGGGTCCGGCAGCAGCGCGAGTGCGAACTTCAGCCTTTGTTGCTCGCCGCCCGAGCATTTGGAGACCTTGCGGCGGGCCAGGGCACCGAGGTTCGTCCGTTCCATGACTTCTTCGATGCGGTCCTTGGCTCCGTGCAGCGCGGCGATGGCGGTGACGGTTTCTCGCACCGTGAGGTCCCGCAGCAATCCGCCGGTCTGCAGCACTGCCGAGATTTCCCCGGCCTCAACGGCTGCGCGCGGGCTCTTTCCAAAGACCGAGACGGTTCCGGAGGTCGGCGCGGTCAGCCCGAGCATCATGTCGATGCTGGTGGTCTTTCCCGCGCCGTTGGGGCCCAGGAAGGCAACGATTTCCCCGGTGCCGACGCTCAGGTCGATTCCGGCCACTGCCTCAAACGGTCCCTGCGCGGTGTGGAAGGTCTTGCGCACACCTCGCAGTTCCAAGGCCTTGCCACTGGTTTCCGGTCTGGTGGCCGGGGCAGCCGACCTCCGGTGTACGGTTTTTTCACTCATGCTTACAGTCTTCGGCGTTTGGGCCCCGTGCAGAAGAGCAAAAGCTCACGGCTTGCCCATGACAGTTGTCATGGGCAACCCATGAGGTTTCCTGAAACGGATCCGCCGGGCGTTGAGCGGGCTACCCGATCGATAGCGGGATCGTTGCGGAACTAGCGTCCGAGGAGGCGGGCGAAGAAGCCTCCGGCGCTTGGCTTCTTCGGCGCGTTCGGGTCGCACGAGCACTGCTCACCGCGCGGCACGTGCGCCATGACCGCTTTGATGTGCTGGCCGCAGCCGGCCCAGGTGGTCTTGTGGCATTGACGGCATTTGACGGCACGGCACATGTAGGTACTCCTCGAGTCTGAAATGGTAGATGGGGCCAGCGATCAGCCCCGCGTTCCTTTCGAGTATCGCACATACCCCCGGGGGTATAAAACCGCCGGTCTGCAGCTCGGACGGAAACCCTGCGCGGAAACCCCCTGGGGTATAGACTTAGGGGAAACTACCCCCCTCAGGAGGAACCCGCGGTGCAGCTTGACACTGACGACATGAAACCTGCCATCAACCGCCTCAAACGAGCCCAGGGCCAGCTCAATGCGGTGATTCGCATGCTCGAAGAAGGCAGCGACTGCCGCGACGTCATCACCCAGCTCTCCGCTGCGTCCAAGGCCATCGACCGGGCTGGATTCTCCATCATTGCCACGGGCATGGAACAGTGCCTCGCCGGCGAAAGCTCGGCCGCGGACCGGGCCGATCTGGAAAAGCTCTTCCTCTCACTGGCCTAGGCACCCTCCCGCCCAGCCATCACCCAGCATCCCGCCCACGTATCATCTGGGCGGGATGCTGACGTTTCCGCTGTACCGCGGAGGCACCCCCATCCCCCATTCGGCTTCACCCAATCCCGATTTTTCGACAAGTACCAGGAGTCCCGGTGTCCCCCAAGAAATCCAAGGCCACAAGCAAGAAGACAAAACAAGGGCACCCGGCACGCGCGGCCAGCAACCAGAACATCGTCTCCATCGACGCATACCGCGTGCGCAGCAACCCTCACGAGGACACGCTCTTCCCGATCTTCACCCGGTGGATGAGCGAAAACCACATGCCCGAGGACATCGGCGACCCGCTGCCCACGCTCGGCGCATTCATGACCGCCTACAAGCAGTTGGATGCCACCGGTGGCTTGACGGTCCTGCGCGAACCCGCATTCTCTTCCACCCTGCGCGTGAGCCTGGAACTCCTGGGTGAAGATGCCACCGCGCAGCTGCTCTACACCCTCTTGATTTACGTGCTTTTCCTCGACGACGCGGGCCTATGGAGCGGCAACGACCTCGAGTTCTCCCAAGCCAGGGCGCTGCTTGAAAACTTGCTCGGTCTCGAGGAGGATTCCACGGTGGACGACGAGGAAATCGTTGTCCCGGCCCTCAGCAAACAGCAGGCACTGGAAGCCTTGACGGCACTGCCCTTCGCGGGCCGCGTTCACTCGTTCATGGAATGGTTCGGCGAGAAACGCAAAGTCACCGCCAACGGAATGCTGACCCGCCAAGATATCGAGGGCGCCGCGGCCAGCCTGGGCGTCAAGGCAGTGGGCGTGAGCTCGAGTCCGTCCACACTGCCGCTGCCGGCCGGGGAACCCCACCGGGCGACGCGCGCCCAGGATGTTCCCCGTCTTGATATCTACTGGGAAGCGCTGATCGCGATCGGCGTGATCGAACTGAACTCAAAGTCCGCGTCGCTGTACAACTCGGTGGCAATCTTCACCGACCCGCAGCGCACCGATGAACTGATCATGTTGCTGCAAGACTTCGCACGGAGCATCTACGAACGCTTTGCAACCTCGCGGTTCATCGATGCCGGACGGGACCAGGGGCTCCCCTATGATCTGGTCGCCGAACTGCTCTTTGATTCTTGCAGCGAGCTTGGCTTCCTCGTGGAAGACCTCACTCGCTTTGGCCAAGAGTCGGATCCAACAGTGGCCGCACCCTATGCGGCGGCCCAGCTGGTCCTGGAACGGTTGAATGATGAGGGCCTGATCGACATCGGTGAAAGCTACACGGTGCCCCGGGCCTTGCTCAAGCCCGTGGCCTCCGTTGTTGGCGCGGAACTCGAGATTCCGGTGGTGTATGAGGACCCGAGGGATGAAGAGCCGGGCTACGTAGGACCCGAAGATGGCGGCTCAAACGATTCCGAATCGGCGGCAACCGAGTAACCAAAAAGCCACAGGTTGACGGTTGAGGGCGGGCGCCGAATTCCTTGTTACGGCGCCCCCTGACTTGGCCGGCACTTCGCCTTCAAAAAAATCTCGTCCATACCCAAAACTTTCGTCTTGGTCTCCGGGCTGCCGAGATCCGCGCCGGTGATCCGGCACAGGCCTGTTGTCATGTGATTGAAAGTCCCACCTCCCCTGTTTCGATCCGATGGCGAGCGCTCGTGTCCAAGAAAAGAAATCGCCAGCCGCCAAGGCCAAGCGAGGACACCCGGGCCGCTGAGGCTGCGACGAACAATTCGAGGACGTGCAGGCGGAACTGCTCGAGGACCTGGGCGAGGGAATCGAATCCGGGCAGGTTGCCGAGGCCTTTGCGACGTTTGAACGCGCCGAATTGGACGAAGGGCTCTTGACGGAGCTCGCGGTGGACCCGATGGTCACCGAAGGGATGTTTGAGCGAGACACCCACCTGAAGGTTCCCGCCGCGCTCAAGAAGCTCTTGGCGTTCGCCGTGGCCGAGCCCGCGGCCCTCGAGGTCAACTACTCGGACCCCGATGACGAAGACTTGGCTCACCTGGGTGCCCACGACTAGGTCCACCGTGCCACGACTTTTCGAGACATTTCGCGCCCCGTAGCTTCAACAACGACGATTGATGGACGGAGGTCCGTATCAATGTCTCAATAGACTTCCCCAGCTGGCGCATCGTGACGGCACGTTTAGGGTGCGCTGACGTGCAGATTCAGGACAGCGCAGTGCCCTTGATAAGTTGGCTAAGACTCCCAAATTTGAAAGGTCCCCATGCCGAGCACTCCCTTGATCACTCTGCGCCCATTTCACGAGGCAGACACTGAATTCTTCGCTGGCATGGCAACCGACGAACGGGTGACCCGCTCCATCGGCGACGGCCAGCCCTGGAACCAACAAACCATCCAAGCCCGCGTTCACGCAGCCCTCCAGCAAGAACCACTCAACGACGTCGGGGCCTCCCGCTGGTTCCTGGCCACGGAGGCCAACGAACCTGTCGGCATCGTCGTTTCCACCCGCAAGGAAAGCGGCGTCGAGATCGGGTATTGGGTCTCGCCGGATGACTGGGGCCGAGGCATCGCCGGAGCCATGGTCGATGGCGCACTGGTCACGATTCCCGAGGTCTACGGGACCCGGAAACTCATCGCCCGCGTGGACCCGGCCAACGCCGCCTCCGCCAAGCTGCTCACCCGCCGCGGCTTCAAGCTGGAAACCGGCCATGAAGGGCTCGACAACTACACACTGGCCTAGCGCGAGGCCTCCGCTGACCGTCAATGCTGCTTTGCTGTCACAGCAGAGCGTTCCGCTGACGGGCGCGCTCTGACGGAGTCCGGAAGACTCGGGAGACCCCATGCAGTGGTCTTCGGAAACTTCAGCTGGAAGGTAACGTATTCTGATGCGGGATTCCATTGTTGAGAAAGTAGCCGGGGGCAGCCTGATGAATGAAAGCCGTCCCTTTCACCGCAAGGATGCAGTGTTTTTGCTGTGCTTGGTCGGACCGATTGCACTGTGTGTTCTACTCAATGCACTCCTGCGACCGGGGTTCGCTCGTGCAATCGGTGGAGAGCGCCATTCCACCGGAGCCGGGGTGCGTTCTCAGGATGTTACGTGGATCTTTAGCCCCACCGCCACGGCCGAGCATCCGCTCCTGACCGCATTCCTTGCCCCTTCCGATGGCCAAATCGCCATGTGGGCCCTGGCAATGTCCGCAATACTTCTCACGGCCCGCTGGCTGATCGTTCGCTGGCGGGCATAATTGGCACTTTAAGGCATAGCCTCCGCGTCTGTTAGGCAATTTCTTCCCCTGGCAGTAGCAGCCCTCCCCAAGGGCACCCGCCCTTATTACTCCCATGAATTGCCCAGGTAACTCCTGGCACATCGGCGAACTGATCTCCCAGTCACCGTGGGCGTTCTGCTGCATCTGCATGAAGAACATGTGGGTCTCAAAGTTCACCGTGCGGATGCCCGGGCCCACCCATTCCTACCTGACCAGGACCGTCATGGAAGAGCCGTCATGGGAGCATTGTGGAATGTCTACCTTTGACCTTCGTCCGCTACCAGCCGGACAAGTGGAGTTGCACGACGCACGACGAAAACGCCGTTGGACCGTCCATCTGGAACCATTCGAGATTGGGGTCATGCCCGTCACCTTGGCTCAATATGCGCAACTCATGGGTAATAGCGAAACGGGCACCCAAGCACCGCTGGTAGATATCAATTGGTTGGAAGCCATCAAGTTTTGCAATGAAGCGTCAATGAACGAAAGCCTTTCACCTGCCTACATATTCGAGGCAGGCGAAGTGATTTGGCAGACAAACGCCTCCGGGTACCGGCTGCCCACTGAAGCCGAATGGGAATATGCATGCCGCGCCGGCACAGTGGGGCCACACTACGGCTCCCTTGATGCCATTGGGTGGACAGCGAATGACAAGCTAGAGAGCCCGAAAGAAGTTGGTGAAAAACAACCCAATGCCTTCGGACTCCACGACACTCTTGGCAACGTCTGGGAATGGTGCTGGGATCTACTCGATCCAGCCCGCTACGACGATTACCGGGTCTTCCGTGGGGGAGGTTTTGCTGACAAGCCGTGGAGCGTGAGGGCCTCGACGCGTCGCGGTGGTGCACCTGGGATGAGTCACCCAGATCTTGGCCTGCGCATGGCACGGGGTGCCTTCGATGAAGCACCGGTAGTTCAAGGGTGGTCAGCGGAGGCAGATTCTGAACGTGGAAAGATCACTGGCATGCTGCCATCAGGGTGGACACCCCGGCGGCACTAACTCCGACCAATGCAGACTTACCTGAATGTACACCGATGAGTGTCCCGCAGGACGTTCCGCCTGCGGGCATGGGGGTGCTCTGCGAATCCTTGGGTTGGAAATGCGACGTCTAGCGTTGCGAAACACAGCTTTGGACCAACCATCACACTCACCTGCGAAAATGGCACTGGGTATGTACTGCAGGATGATGATCGCATCGTGATGATTTACCAATCCAACGAAAGGGACATAAGCATTGGACGTGGTCATGACGTGGGTCGTTTTTATTGGACTAGCGGCGGTTCTTTTCTACTCCTGCAAGAAGGAACAGCCGGCCCACGCTGAAGCGGCCCGCCGTAGCGGTAAGGCACTACCTCGCAACCGTGTCGCAAGAATGTTTGCGTCCTACACCGTTCTGGAGTGGGGTCTTTTATAGGTGCTGTGTGCTTCCTTATCTCGGCCTTCTTCGGAACCATTGATGCATTGCTCTGACTCGTGCCCAACTGGCAGCGCCCGGTCACGGTTCCGCTTGCGGACAGCACAATCGATATCGCATCCACCGTTGGGCTGGGTAATTCGACGTGCCGGAGTCGGGCCGACTTGAGAGACGCTCACAAGTGACAATTCGGACAAGCCCCATACGGGACTGCGCCGATTTCGGCAGCAAAGAATGGGTTCTTGGTAGTAACGGAACGGAAACACGCAATGGGCCGCTGCTACTAGGTCACCCTGGGCAGCCCGACCGTACCGTCCTTTATGCCAGCGATCTCGGTTGCTTGGCATCCAACTCTTCGCGCAGACCCCGGGAGATTTGAGGACTTGATTTTCTCAGGAAGCACTACTATATTTTTTGGCATGCGGGGAGAACGACGATTTACCTCCCCCGATTGAGGAAGGTGCAGTTGCTTCCTTTGGGGGAACCCCGCACAGCAGTACCGAGCCGTCGGACAGTTTGAGACGGCCACCGCAGTAAAGAAATATAAGCAGGAAAAGAAGTACCAGCAGTAGCCGGAGGGCGTGGTCGTCGGACAGCTTGAGATGACCACAGCAATACAGCAGAACCAGCAACCCCGGCAATAAAGAAGTACCAGCAGTAAAGCAGTACCCGGCCGTCGGACAGCTTGAGACGGCCACAGCAGGACTAGTAGTAAAGCAGTACTCGCAGTACCCGGAGGGCGTGGTCGTCGGACAGCTTGAGACGACCACAGCAGTAAAGCATGACCAGCAACACCGGTAGTACCAGCAGTACCGGGCCGTAGGACAGCTTGAGACGGCCACAGTAGTAAAGCAACACCCTATGGGGCTGGCTAGCGATAAATCTGTATTCATCACTAGCCAGCCCCATACCCTTCTTAACAGCGTCAACGTGTGAATGATGGCGGTGGCTAGCCCTTGCCCACTGGCCCGTGCACGTTGCCCCGCTGAAGGTCCGGCTTACGGACGCGCAATCACAGTGAAGAGGCCTGTGGACCGTATTGCGGTTTGGTGCAGATGACTCCTAACAAACCATGTATCCGAAGTCGGCTGCACTCGCCCCTAAATTCGGGAATCTCAATACAGGCGACTTCGAAAAACGACAGCCTGTTTGCGTTGGTTGCCCTTCCCGGCCCGTGGTTATTTGCTGCTCTTGGGCCCTGTCGAGGAGCCGATGGCCCAGATGCGCGGCAGCGCCCGTCCGTGCACCGAGTGCGCGCCGATCACCCGCGCCTTGAACACCCAAGGGTTGTGGTTCCCTGCGGTGCGGGCGTTGCGCCAGTGCCGGTCTAGGTTCTTGGAAACGCTGGTCGCCGAGGCCGCCAAGGCATCGAAGGCGTGCGAGATCCCGTTGACCACCAGCGGGGTCAGCACCACCTGGGCCTGTGCGGTGGCCAGTTCCGCCGCATCGTTGGCGGCTTCCTCGGCGTCCAGGTCGATGGTCCCGGCGCGCAGGGCCAGGGCCGCCTCGTAGGCTTCCTGCAGGGCCCTGGCCGCCGAATCGACGGTGGCTGCCGCGGCAAACCCGATGGCCGAGACCTCGCCAATGACCTGCAGCAGCTGCGGGTCCTCGTTGGCCGACTCTGCGGCCCCGTGGCTGAAGGTCCGCGAGCGGACTGCCAGTTCGGCGGCGAAATCGCGTTCGGCCGCAGCGGCGCTGCCGGCCAGCACCGCCAGCAGCACGCCCTGGTAGAACGCGCTCTGGTACTTGAAGCGGGTGTCGAAGTCGATCAAGTGCTCCGCCGCCACCGCCGCTCCGGTGAACGTCGTGGTGCCCGTGCCGGTAGTGCGCTGCCCGAAGCCGTCCCAGTCATCTGCCAGTTCCACACCTTCTTGGTGGGCCTTGACCACGGCGATGACGCGTTGGCCGGTGTCGGTGCGTTCGGCGTAGGTGTCGATCCAGTCCGCGAAGATGCTGCCGGTGGAGTAGTACTTCCGGCCGTTCACAGCGAAGCCGCCCTTCCCGTCGGGCACCACCTTGGTGTTTACTTCGCCCAGGGCCACGGAACCGATCTCGGTCCAGGAGTTGCCGACCAGTTCGCCCGTGGCAAAGCGGCGCAGCCATTGATCGCGCCCCGGACCCTCCGGTGCGACTAGCTGGTCCTCGACGAAGGCGAAATGCCCGCGCAGTGCCTGGGCGATGTTGGGGTCGGCGGCTGCCAGACCGGTCAGCAGCGTGAAGAGCTCGGGCAGCGTGGCACCGGATCCGCCGTGGGACTCCGGGACGCGCAGCGCACCGAAGCCCGCGGCGGCAAGGTCCTTGATTTGTTCGCGGGCCAGGGTGCGGGTGGCGTCGCGTTCCGCGGCGCCCGCGGCGATGTTTGTGAACAGCGGGGCGAAGCGTGCTGAGAGTTCCGCCAGTCGGGTGCCGGAGAGTGTCAAAGTGCTCATGGGGGGATGTCCTCCAGGAAAGGTTGGGGGAAGAAAAGGGTTTCTAGGTGTAAAGCGAGAGCGGGGCGTTGGTGCCGTGCAGGTAGTACGCACCGACCTCGATCTTTTTGTAGTCGACCGGGTCGTGCAGCGAGTGCGTGCGCACGTTGCGCCAGAACAAGTCGAGGCCCACGTCGTTCTTGGTGGAGCTGGAACCCGTGACCTCGTAAATACGGTTGGCCACTTCCAGGCCCACCTCGGTGGCCACGACCTTGAGTTCGGCGATGGCCACGGCGATCTCCCCGCGCGCCTCGGCGGTCAAGGCGCCGGAGCGGCCCACGACTGCGTCGAAGCGGCGGTTCAGCTTCTCGGCGAGCGCTGCCACGGCGGCGGTGCGCGCCTTCAGTTCCCCGATGGCGCGCTGGAAGACGGGGTCCTGGGCGTAGGTGTCAACCCCGGAAAGGAACCAGGAGTTCCTGCGCTCCAGCAGGATCCCGCGCCCCTGCGCCAGCGCGCCCTCGGCAAGGCCCAGGTAGAAGTTCCCGAAGGCCAGCTGCAACCCCGGAGTCAGCAGCGTCACGATGGGATCCGGTGTGATCTCGCCCAGCACGTCCTGATGTTCCACCAACACGTTGTTGTACTTCACCGACCCGGAAGCGGAGAGCCGCTGGCCCAGGTGATCCCAGTCCCCCAGCAGCTCCAGGCCACTTCGTCCGCGCTCTAGCACGAAGGCGATCACCTTGCCGTCTTTTTCCCCGCCCGACACCGCGGCGTTGACGACAATCACGTCGCCCACGGAGGAACCTGTGGAGAAGCGCTTGAGTCCGTTGAGCCGGTAGCCGCCGTCCACGGAGACGAGGGACAAATCCGGGTCCACGGGGTTCACCGAGTCGCCCCAGAGCCAGCCTTCGGCGGCACTGCGAGCGAACCATCCCCCTTGGTCAGCGGGGTCCGCGTAAAAGGCGATGCTTGACTGGTTGGCGTAGTGGTAGGCCAGCAGCTGGGCGATCGATCCGTCGGCCGAGGCGATGGTACGCACGGCGGCGAATGCAGACTCCCAGTGTCCGCCCCGACCACCGTGTTCAAGGGGGACCAACAGGTTCAGCAACCCGGATTCGCGCAGCAGCGCGGCCTCGGTGAACGGGTCCTGGTTTGCGGTGTCGCGGGCCAACGCGTCCACGGCAAGCGCATCGGCCACCGAACGTGCCACGGTGTCCCAGTGCTCGAGTTCCTCTGGGTCGGCGTGCCCGCTCCAGGGGGTGCGTGGCAACGATCGGGTGTCAAGGGTTGTAGCGCTCATGGTGGGGTGCCCCTTCGCAGGTTCTCATCGGTTCAATGACTTGAGCCTAGGAACCGGCCAGGGGTTCGCGCACCTGGCGGTTCACGGAGCGAAACGCGTGGACATGAAGCTGAACCACGGGCGTGAAACCCAGCGGGTTCCCGTCGCGGGACGTCACCGGGCGTCATCCGCCGGACACACAGGAACATGAAAGGTCATGGAGTTGGCCGGGAAGGGCGGGCAGTCCCTGGCCCGACCGCGATCCAGCAGTTATCTAGCTGGCTTCGCCGTTGGGCGCGATGGCCGTGACCAGCTCCTGGAGCTCGGGCACCCGGGCTGCGTTTTCCAGTGCCTCGCGGAGCACGGTGTCATGGGTTGGGTGCGCTTCGTTAAGCAGCTTTTCACCTGCCGGTGTGAGCTCGGTGTAGATGCCCCGCCGGTCATCCATGCACAGGATGCGGGTGAGCAGGCCGCGGCCCTCGAGCCGCGTGACCAGCCGGGTGATGGCGCTGCTGGAAAGGGCCGCGGCACGGGCCAGCTGCGCCATGCGCATGTGCCAGCCATCCTGCCGACCCAGGGCGTCCAGCACCGTGAATTCAACCACCGACAGCCCATGCTTGGCCTGCAGTGCTCGCTCGAGGTCCCCCTCGATGAGGTTGTGCAGTGCGGCAAGCGTGCGCCAGCCCTGCGCTCGAACCTGTACCGCGTCGTCCTTGATTCCCATGAGTGAAATCCCCTTTGTTCTCTACGCCACAGACTACCACCTTGCGCCGATATACCGCGCGTGCAATCATTGCTTACGCAGTAGTTGCACACGCAACGAAAGTATCCGGCCGGTACGCAGCTGCATCCTCATCTGAGATTCACACAGAAGGTTTTCATGCCAGTTGCTCTTTATGCCCTCGCCCTTGGCGGCTTCGGCATCGGTCTGACCGAATTCGTCATCATGGGCTTGCTGCCCGAGATTGCCGCCGACTTCGGTGTGACCGAGACCGTCGCCGGCTACCTCATTTCAGGCTATGCCCTCGCCGTCGCCATCGGCGCCATCATCTTCACGGCCGTACTTGGCAGGTATGACCGCAAGAAGTCCCTGCTCTTCCTGATGGTGTTGTTCATCATCGGCAACCTGCTCTCGGCCACCGGGCCAAGCTATGAGCTGGTCATGCTCGGGCGCATCATTGCGGCCCTGTGCCACGGCGCATTCTTCGGCATCGGCTCGGTCGTCGCGGCCGACCTGGTCCCGGTCACCAAGCGTGCCGGAGCCATCGCCTTCATGTTCGCCGGACTCACCATCGCCAACGTACTCGGCGTACCGTTTGGCACGATGCTTGGCCAGGCCGCCGGATGGCGCGCCACGTTCTGGGCGATCACTGCCATCGGCGTCATCGCGTTGATCGGGATCATGCTGCTGGTGCCGGGCAACCTGGCCCGTTCCTCCCCCGCAGGCGTCTTTGCCGAATTCTCGATCTTCCGCAGCCCTCAGGTCTGGCTGTCGATGTTCGTGACGATCCTTGGCTACGGCGGCATGTTCGGCGCCTTCACCTACATCGCCTTCACGCTCACCGGAGTTGGCGGATTCGCCCCGAGTACCGTGCCGTGGCTGTTGATCCTCTTCGGCGTCGGGCTTTTCGCCGGCAACATCCTGGGCGGCCGTGCCGCGGACAAGAACCTGCCCAAGACGCTCATCACCTTGCTGGTGGTGCTCACGGTGGTGCTGGTCGGCTTCGCGCTCACGGCACAGAACCAGATCGCCGCCATCCTGGCCCTGGTGCTCATGGGCGGTGTCGGGTTTGCCACGGTGCCGGGGATGCAAATGCGCATCATGAACCACGCGGCACACGCACCGACCCTCGCCTCGGGCGCCAACATCGCTGCCTTCAATATCGGCAACGCCTTCGGCGCATGGGTCGGCGGGCTGACCATTGCCGCGGGGCTTGGCTACACCTCACCATTGTGGGCCGGTGCGGCAATCACCGTCGCCGGGTTGCTGGTGCTGCTCGTTGCGGTCCGGGTGCGCGGCGGCGAATACGCAAAGAACCAGGCACCGGAGCTTTCTCCCGTCTCGGTGCAGTAACCACCCACGCACTCCCCCACATCGAATCAACAGAGGAACCCGAAAATGAATACCGCATCAACCACCGTCCCCACCGTCACGCTCAACAACGGAATCACCATGCCGCAGCTCGGCTTCGGGGTCTTCCAGGTAGGCGATGAGGAAACCACCGCCGCCGTCGCCACGGCCCTGGAAACCGGGTACCGCAGCATCGACACCGCCGCGATCTACGGAAACGAGGCCGGCGTCGGCCGCGCCCTAGCCGAATCAGGCATCCCCCGCGAGGAACTCTTTGTCACCACCAAGCTGTGGCTGGCTGACATGGGTCGCGAAAAAACCCGCGCGCCCCTGCTCACCAGCCTCGAAAAGCTTGGACTCGACCACGTTGACCTCTACCTCATCCACTGGCCCGGCACCGACACCGACGCATACCTCGAATCGTGGCAGGTGCTCGAGGAGCTGCAAGCCGAGGGCTTGACCCGCGCGATCGGCGTCTCAAACTTCGCCCCGGAACAGCTTGAACGCATCGTCGCACTGGACGGAACCGTTCCCGCAGTGAACCAAATCGAGCTTCACCCGTTGCTGCAAAACCGCGAAACCGCCTCGGTGAACCTGGCCCATGGCATCGCCACCGAGGCGTGGAGCCCGCTGGCGCAGGGCGCCGCGCTGACCGAACCCGCGGTTCTCGCCGCTGCCGCCGCGCACTCGGTGACCCCGGCACAGGTTGTCATTCGCTGGCACCTGCAGGGCGGCAACGTGGTGATCCCCAAGTCCGTCACGGCCTCGCGCATGGCCTCGAACTTCGACGTGTTCGCGTTCGAGCTCAGCGCCGAGGAAATGACTGCCATCGATGCGCTCGAGCATGACGGACGCACCGGACCGCACCCGCTGACCTTCAACGGCTAGGGCCGGCACCGCGGGAACCGTCAGGCCTCGCCTGTTCGGCAAGGCCTGACGGTTCCCGCGACCGGGTCCATGTAGTTAAGCGTTGGAACCGGGAACTTCGGCTGATTCAGGGCCTTCGGTTCCGGGCGCGAACTGCGACAAGGAAATGGCCAGTGCCTCTTCGAGTTGTTCGGCCGTGGCCGTGCCCGATTCGCGCACGGTATCGGCCCAAGCCCGAACCGAACGCTCGGAAAAGGCCAGGGCTTCGGGTGAGAATGCCGCGGCGGCCGGATCCTCGGACACTATTCCGTCCACAAACAACCCCAGCGCCAGGAACATTCCGTCCCAGCCGGGACCCACCCACAAGGCACCGGCACCGCTTTGCGCCATGGCCAATGGGACGGTGTGCTCCAGCTCCAGGGACGTTGTGCCGGGCTCGCCGGCAGCAAGACGCAGCTCGACGAGGCTGGCCTCGCCACCAAAGGTGACCTTCAGGCGGGACGGTGGCGAGCATTCCAGAATCCGGCCGCCGGCGTTGCCCTCCAGCTGGAAGTTGCCGCCTTCATGGAATTCCCCACTGATCGGAAGGAACCAGCGCGGGATGCGCTCGGGATTGGTCAAGGCATCCCAGAGGTCCGCGGGATCGGACTTGTAGCTGCGGTGAGCCAGGACCGAAACGGTTTCGCTCCCGTCTTCCAGCGTCCGGCGGGAAACCGACCGGTTGATGGCGCCGATCTGCTTTGCGATGTCGATCATAACTACTCCTTGGGTGGGGTTGCTGGGTCGTCTGTGGGTGACGCGGCCAGGCGCCGTTCTCGTTTTCCGCGGGCGATTTCGGTTTCCAGCGCATCCAATGGCTGGTCCCAGAAATGCCTGAAGTCCTCGAGCCAGGTATCGATCTCGCGTAGCGGCTCGGAAGACACTGCGTAAAGCCTTCGGGTTCCAACGGCCCTGACGGAGGCGAAACCGCTGTCTCGCAGCACCCTCAGGTGTTGCGAGACAGCTGGCTGGGAGATTCCAAACTCGTCTCGGATGCGCCCGGCTATGGCCCCGGAGCTTTGCTCTCCGTCAGCCAGTAGCTGGAGGATGCGGCGCCGAGTCGGATCGCCTAAGACTTCAAATGCATGCACGATCTCATCGTACAACTTCCACTTATATAAGCAATAGCTTAAATAAAGTGTGGTGTGCGATGGCGGGCGGGCTTGCACCAGTCAGGCCCGGTGAGGTTGCCCTTGCCCTTGCCGCGAAGCCAACGATGCGTCCGACCTTGAAGATGGCCACCACCGGACACGAAGAAGCCGCCCGCGTTCACTTTGGAAATAGTGAACGCAGGCGGCTTCTTCTACGGAATGGACCCCTGCCAACGAGCGGGCTAGGCCTCGACGAGTTCCTTCTTGTCATCTTCCTACTTCTTGGCGTTCCAGGCATGGCCCTGTTCGTTGTCCAGGTGCGTGGTCTTTTTGTTCTTCAGCGCGAAGATGTAGACCAGCAGCGAGATGAAGATCGCCACCGTAACGTAGGTGAAGAACAGGTCGATTCGATCGGCCTTCTGGAAGGCCGCGCCGAGCAGCGGGACGGTGCCGCCGAAGAGCGAGTTGGCAATCGCGTAGCCCAGGCCCACACCCAGTGCGCGGATGGAGGCCGGGAACAGTTCGGCCTTCACCAGTGCGTTGATCGACGTGTAGCCGCCGACAATCAGCAGGCCGCCGAGCATGAGCAGGAACGCGAAGATCGGGTTCTGGGTTCCGGAGAGCAGCGAGAGCAGCGGCCAGGTGAACAGCACACCGGTGATGCCGAACCACAGCAGCAGCGGCTTGCGCCCGACCTTGTCGGAGATGATGCCGTAGACCGGCTGCAGCAGCATGAAAATGAACAGTGCCCAGAAGTTGATGACCGAGGTCTCGGTCTTCGGGATACCCGAGGTATCGTTCATGAACTTCAGGATGAAGTTGGTGTACGTATAGAAGGCAACGGTGCCGCCCAGGGTGATGCCAATGCAGACCAGCAACGGCTTCCAGTACTGGGTGAACAGCAGCTTCATGGTGCCCGGCTGGGCTTCGCCGGCAACGCCGGGCTTGTTCGCCGCGGCAACCTGTTCGGCGGAGACGGTTTCCTCCATGCTGCGGCGCAGCCACAGAACTACAAGTGCTGCAACGCCGCCGATGGCGAACGGAATGCGCCAGCCCCAGGCGACGAGCGTTTCGTGACTCATGGTGTTCTGCAAGATGACCAGCACCAGCAGTGCCAGCATCTGGCCGCCGATCAGGGTCACGTACTGGAAGGACGAGAAGAACCCGCGGCGCTTGGACGTCGCGGCCTCGGACATGTACGTGGCGCTGGTGCCGTACTCGCCGCCCACGGAGAAGCCCTGCAACAGGCGCACGAAGACCAGCAGGACCATGGCCCACATGCCAATGGCTTCCTGCGTCGGCAACAACGCAATCGCGAAGGACCCGGCAGACATCATCGTCACGGACAGCGTCAGCGCGGCCTTGCGACCGTGCCTGTCCGCGTATCGGCCGAAGAACCAGGCGCCAACCGGGCGCATCAGGAACGAGGTGGCGAAGACAGCCATTGCCTCGAGACCTGCCTGCAGCTCATTGGTGGCGTTGAAGAAGTGCGACTGGAAATATGCCGCAAACACCGTATAGACGTAGAGGTCGAACCACTCCACGAGGTTTCCGGCCGAGCCCTTAAGGATGTTACTCACGGCCTTGCGGGTTGCTGCAGCCTCGCTGGCGGATGAAGCGTCCTTGGTTCCGGACTTGGGCTTCGGTGTCTTGTTGGTTTGATCCACGGCGGCATTGCTCATGGGGGTTCCTCCTCTACGTTGGCGGCCCCCAAAATAGCCGAGGTCCTCCACCAAGGTAATCGTGAGACACGGCACAACCAACGTGATTTGGGATTCCTAACACTTCCTTAAGTATTCAACCCGGAATACATCGGCCTTTCTCACGCGGTGCCTCCGCGAGGATTCCAAGGACCCCCGGAAACACGGCAATTGTTCGAGCACGGACGCTGGGGACGAGGGGGCGTCCGCGCAGTGCCCAGTGAATGAAGCACTCGTGTGCCGAACCAGCTGCGGGCTGCCCGCGCATGGCCACGACCTGGACCAATCGCCGCCGCAACGCTGTCGTCTGATGCGTGAACGGTTCCATTAGCATCGGGAGACCCAAGACGAAGTTTTAGTCCCCTGCTTTGGCGACGAGGCAGTAGCTGTGTGAGCACCGCAGGCATCAACACCCGCCCGCGGATTTGTCGCGCATACCCGCGAATGGGCGGGTGCATCTGCGGTCTTTCGAATTCATGGCAGAACGCCTTCCCGACGTGCTCAGGCAGATCCAGCAGCCCCCGTTCGGCATTCATTTCTGCCCGTTCCGCTTACACCTGCGGCCGTTCGTTGAGGAGTTTGCTCGACCGCTGCTTCCACGTGGCCCAGACATCATTCGATCGCGCAGTAGAGGCGTCCCAAGCACAAGGGACGCCGCTACTTTTTTCTGCGTACTATTCGGCCAGGTGGTTGAGCCCGGGGCCGTCCCAGTCGTGGAAGCTAATGGGTACACCCCTGGTGATCATCAAGTGGGATGCGTGTCCGCTATTGTCGGTGAGCTCGAGTGCGAGCAGCTCATCCTTTTCGAGGGCCTCGACCACCATTTGCTTGACCTCTGCGAGCAGGTCTGCTTGAAGCGTGTGATAGGAACCGCCGTAGTTGATGTGTCCCAAAGGTACTCTCCCTTGCTCGGTGCGCTGTTGGCGCGGGGGTAGGAACTTCTGATCCTACCGAGGGAGCTTGAACTCGCAAACAAGAAACCGCCAGTTCAATGCCCAGGCTGCCCTCCATTTCCCCAAAAAAGGAAACCGTGTGAATTCCAATCCGGCAACCGCCCTCGAGGGCCGGGAATGGAGAGCCGGCCGCCTCAATCCTGCGCATTGTCGCGCAGGCAGATCATCAGCACGCATCGATCCTGTACCTGAAAGATGGCGCCTTCGGTGGGCTTTACGGCTTCGAGCACATCAGATTTGAGCTCCGGATTGGCAAGCACAACGCTCAGGTCCGCGTCGCCCCTTTGAACGAACCAAAGTCCACGTTCCTACTGGCGTACCGCCACTACAACTAAAAGGTGCTAGCTCCGGGCTATGACCAGCACCAGGCGGATTTCCGCATCGAAAATCAGGTCAGCGTGCTCCTTGTGCGACTCCGCGTCGGGACCAAATAACTGCATGGTTTCCGACTCCAACCCGCGAGAGCGCGTTTGACGGAAGCGCCACAACAGATGATCGGCACCGCGTGAGGATCATCTAATGGGATGACGTCACGTGCGGGGGGAGGTATCCGCTTTCGAACTTTCGATAGCCGTCTCGCTCGTTACTTCGAGTTTGGCTGCGCTCCGATCGAAGCGCCGAGCCAGGTGCCGACCCCACGCTGCGGCTATCAAAGTTATGGCTCCCAGTCCCACGAATGCCAAA
Organism: Paeniglutamicibacter antarcticus; assembly: GCF_900010755.1. Classification (GTDB taxonomy): domain Bacteria; phylum Actinomycetota; class Actinomycetes; order Actinomycetales; family Micrococcaceae; genus Paeniglutamicibacter; species Paeniglutamicibacter antarcticus_B. The sequence continues at coordinate 99,269 of NZ_CZJT01000085.1, forward strand.
GCCATGTGACCTTCAAGCGCTGTCATGTAGTTCTCCTTGCCATGGGCGACTACTCAAAAGTAATTAGCTTGGCGAGCCTTTCACAGGTTTCACTCAGAATCAGAACATAGCGTAGAGCTTGTAAGCAAGATCGTCGAAAGGAAACCATATGGGACTCGGAGATAAGATCAGCAACAAGGCTCAAGAGGTAGCGGGCAAGGTCAAGGAAGGCGTGGGTGAAGCCACGAACAACCACGACTTGAAGGCTGAAGGCCACAAGGACCAGGCCGCCGCCAAGGCAAAGCAGGTGGGCGAGGACGTCAAGGACGCTGCCAAGGACCTGCGCGACAAGTAAAACCATTCATGGATGCGCCCCGCCTTTCACAGGCGGGGCGCATCCCTGCGTTAAGGCAGGGGGCAAAGAACGGTTGTCCCAACACCGCGAGGTAGCCGGTGGTTCGTCCACGACTCTCGGGTACCACAAGAAAAAATTGTTTCCCGTTCTCGGGGATCAGTTGAATGTTGATCGCATCATGGCGCGATGCGTTTGCACTCGGCGATGCGGTGCCAGGTTGGATGTCGTCAAACAGTAGGCATACCAGTCTCCCGTTTCTCCGCCCCCGCCCCCGAAAATAGTGATCGCGCTGGCGGAAATGTAGCCCAGCATTCGATGTGCCGTCTGCCAGCGTGCGTGACAGCGCCACTGTTGCAGTCCACTATTCGGAACCCGGCCACCACCGCGCCGGAACCCGGTGAGGGCGGAAAACGCGCAAAAATGGTACCCTCCAAGACGGGCAGCGGTCGCATCGACCGACCCGCAAACAACGACTTTTGCCGACACCACCAACGACGCGAGGAACCCTGCCATGGACGTACTCATCGTTGAGGATGACGACTCCATGGCCGCAGCACTCACCGCGGCCGTGAGGTCCACCGGCCACGGTGCCCAACGGGTGTCGCGCGGCAGCGACGCCCTGCTGCGGCACCGCGACTTCGAGGTAATCCTGCTGGATTTGGGGCTTCCGGACATGGACGGGCTCGAGGTGCTGCGCAAGCTTCGCCAAGTGACCCAATGCCCCATCCTGATCCTCACCGCACGCGACGACGAACGCAGCGTCGTTATGGGGCTGCGCTCCGGCGCGGATGACTACCTGGTCAAGCCGGTCAAGTTAGTTGAATTACTCGCCCGGATCGAGGCAGTCACCAGACGCACGAGGCTGCTCGAAGCACGCCAGGATTCCCTGCTACGCGTGGGTGACCTGGACATAGACCTGGACCGCAGGGTGGCGACCGTTGCCGAACGCGTGCTGCCATTGACTGCCACCGAGTTTGATCTACTCGCGCTCCTGACCAGGCATGCGGGCTCCGTGGTTACCCGGGAGCAAATCCTCGACGAGCTCTGGGGAGACGCGTTCCTTGCCACGTCCAGGTCCCTCGATGTCCACCTGACTGGCTTGCGTTCAAAGCTCAAGTTGCCGGGCTTCATCGTCAATGTCCGCGGCGTCGGGTACCGGGTCGAAGCCGACTCGCGGTGAAAGCGCGTGTGCTTGGCGTTCTGAGCGTGCTTTCACTGCTCCTGGTCCTTGTCATCTCCAACGTGATCCTGTCCTCGAGCAGCCGCGAGCTGACCCAGGAACTGCAGATCAACCGCGTCGCGTCGCTGAACAGGATCGCCTCGGTGGCCTACGACGCCGCGATCGACGGGGACAGCGCCGTGTTGCAGCGCGAAATGGACACCTACTCGGGGCTCTACGGCGAGGGAATACTGGTTCGGTTGCAGCAGGAAACTCTGCGTTCGGGCGTGTTGGATGAGAACCGGAGAGACGTCAAGGATGCCCTCGCACGGGCCAGCATCAACCTGGGCAATGCAGCACTTGCTCCGGTCACGCCGTTTGGCAGCGGCACCGAAGTCATCTCCCGCTCCATAGGCAGCGCCAACCAGGTCCTGGGTGAGGTGGTCCTCGAGGTCAACCTGGATGCTGCACGGCAGAAGCTGCTGTACAAATGGCTGGTCGTTGGCCTGGCCGCGGCCGCGTTTGCGGCATTGCTGCTGCTGGGTGCCGCGCGCGTCACCGGTTGGGTGCTGCGTCCGGTGCACCGGTTGAACGAGGCCGTGACGGAACTGAAGGACACGGGCCGAACCGCCAGGCTGCCCGAGGACGGGCCGCCGGAACTGCGCGAGTTGAGCCGCTCGTTCACCACCATGGCGGAGGCGGTCAGCGAGAGCCTCGAATCACAGCGCCAGCTCATCGCCGATGCCTCGCACCAATTGCGCAATCCAGTCGGCGCGCTGCGGCTGCGGATCGACTTGCTGCTGCTGGAACTGGACCGCGAGCGCGAACGTGTGGCGGGCGCGGGAGTGCTGGCGGAACTTGAACGCGTGGAAGAAATCCTGGACGGGGTGCTCCGGCTTGCCGTGGCCGAACACCGGGCCGTTGAGGGTTCGACCCGCGAAGCGCTCAATTCACCGAACGCGTCGCAAGCGCCACAGGCCAGTCCCTTCGCCGTGTTGCAGGAAGAAGTGGAGCGTGCTCAGCCCGCCGCGCAACACGCCGGTTCCACCATCGTCCTGGCCGCCGCCGAGGACCCTGCGGTGGAGATCTCCTGCCACCCCACCGAGCTGGCTCAAATGATCGGTGAGCTGCTCACCAACGCCATCAAGTACGCCGATGGCGCCATCATCACGGCTTCCGTCCACGCAGGGCCCCGACGCACGGTCATCGAAGTAGCCGACCACGGCCCCGGGCTTTCACCGGAACAACTGGCCGCCGCAACCACGCGGTTCTGGCGGGCACCGGGCCACACGGGAATTCGCGGCAGCGGCATGGGAATGACCATCGTCCAGAAGCTCGCGGAAGCCAACGGCGGCCACTTGGTCCTGGGTGAACGCCTGCCGCACGGCTTGAGCGCGCGCCTGGAATTCCCCGTCGAGGGCATGGTTCCAAGGCCGGGGACAAGGCCATGAGCACACCGAATGTTAGCTCCCAGGGGCTCTCCAGACGCGGAGTGCTCAGGGCAGGGCTTGCTGCGGCCGTAGCCGGAATCATGGCCCCGGGCCTCGGTGCCTGCACCGCCGAGGCCCGTCCCGGCCTGCTCACCGTGGCCGGCGGGGAACCCGGTGGCTTCTATCTTGAGTTTTCTACCTTGTTGGCGGCAACGCTCGAGCGCCACGGGGTTGCCGAACGGGCGGTGGTGGAAGAAACCGGCGGCAGTCTGGACAACCTGGAACTCCTGCGAGCCGGCCGGGTCGACTTTGCCGTTGCGCTGGCCGACGCCGCGGCCCGGCAGGCAACGGCCCCCGACGCAGATCCCGGGCAGGTCGTCGCCCTGGGAAAGGTGTACGAAAACTACGTCCACGCCGTGGTGCGGAAAGACAGCGGCATTCGGTCATTCGCCGAACTGGCCGGGCGGACGGTGGCGGTTGGCCAACCCGGTTCCGGCACCTCGCTGATCACCCCGCGGCTCATCGAGGCTGCCGGGCTCACTCCTGCTTCCGGGCGTTCCCCCGCCTCCCTGAAAACTATCACCGTGAGGAACCTTGGGCTCAACGACGGGCTTGCCGCCCTGCGGAACGGGTCGGTGGACGCCATGTTCTGGTCCGGTGGCGTGCCCACCGCCGCGATTGCCGCGGCGCACCAAGAACTCGGGCTGGCGCTGCTTGACCTTTCGGACCTGCTGCCCGGTCTTCGGGCGCGCTACGGGGCTTTCTACGACAGGGTGCTGATCCCTGCGGGAAGCTACGTGGGCATGCCCGCGGTGTTGACCATCGGCGTGGCCAACCTGCTTTTGTGCCGGATGGATCTTGACGAACGGACGGTGCGGCGAACCGTGGAGCTCCTGGTGGGCCACCCCGAGGAACTCATTCCACGCTCGAGCGTCGGCGTCCAGTTCTTGAGCCAGGAATCGCTGATCAACACCGCGGGCATCCCCCTGCACCCCGCCGCGGCGGACGCCTACAGGACATTGCACGGCTGATTCCCGCCCCCCTTCCTACTCCCACTATCGGTTGCGGATGTGGCGTAGGCTACAGGGAAGTGCGCCAAGGAAGGACTCTCATGTATCAGGTTCAGCAGGCCGATTCGTTTCCCGCCTGGAAAAAATTGATCTCTAATACGTTTGTGCCATTGGAAGCAGAACCCGTCAAATCCGGCCCCTTCAGTGGGCGGCTCAGCGGCAGGCAGTTGCACGATGTCGGTATCATGCGCTTGGAAGCCGGAGCCCAAACTGTGTCCCGTTCCCCGGAGCTTATTTCCCGTGGCGGGATCGGCCACTACAAGTTAAGCCTTCAGCTCTCGGGGCACGGCCTGCTCCTGCAAGACGGCAGGGAAGCTGTCCTGCACCCCGGCGATGTGGCGATTTATGACACCCAACGCCCCTACTCACTGACCTTCGAGGAGGACTTCGAAACCCTGGTGCTCATGTTCCCTCAGCACCTGCTCGGGCTTTCTGTCGATGACGTTTCCGAGCTCACCGCAGTGCGCATGGGCAAGGGCAACCGCTTGGCAGAATCCGTTGCACCCTTCGTGGCAAGCATTGCCACACAACTACCGGAGCTCAGAAGCCCGATCGGCCACCGGCTTGCATTGAATATCGTTGACTTGCTTTCCACCATGTTGGCCGATGAAATCTACTCGCAACCGGACCAGAACACAGACAATTACGCGCGCATGCTGCGCCGAATCCAGCACCATATCGAGGCGAATCTTGCCGACCCGATGCTGGGGCCAGATGCCATTGCGAAAGCACACCATATCGCCACCCGCACCTTGCAGAAGATTTTCTCCGCATCTGGGCTTACCGTGGCCGGGTGGATCCGTGAACGCCGCATGGAACAATGCCGCAGGGACCTGGCCGATCCACTCTGCGACCACGTTTCGGTGGGAGAGATCGGAGCCCGTTGGGGGCTGGCCGACGGCGCCCACTTCAGCAGGGTCTTCCGTGCGGCCTATGGGCTGTCACCCAGCCAATACCGGCGAAATCCGGCCCCGCTACCGCGCTGACGCGCACCACCGCTGCGCGTCGGGGCGCTAACCGTCAAGAAGCATACGGGGAAAGCCAAGCCACCAACGTGTGGCGCGCGACACACTTGAGATGAGAACCGTTCGGGTCGTCACCACCGACCCATCCTCACTTCAAGGAGCGCCCACGCATGAGCACCGAAGCCACAATTTTCGCCACCGCCGGCGATCTGCTGTCCGCCATCGAACCCTCAGCCGGCGGGCACCGGAACACACGGTCTCCGATCTCGACTCCGCCGTCACCGCCGCCCGCGCGGCGCAGCCAGCCTGGGCCACCCTTGGCCACGGGGCGCGCAACCAGGCATTGAACAACGCCGCCGACGCCATCGAAGCCAATGCGGAAGCCCTGGCCGTACTCCTCTCCCGGGAACAGGGCAAGCCGCTTAACGGGCCCAACGCCCGCTTCGAGGTAGGCGCATGCGCAGCATGGCTGCGCGCGACGGCCAGCTTCGAGCTGGAGCCCGAGGTGCTGGTGGACGACGAAGGCGGAAAGGCCGAACTGCACTACCGCCCGCTGGGCGTCGTGGGCGCCATCGGCCCGTGGAACTGGCCCATGATGATCTCGGTCTGGCAGCTGGCCCCGGCCCTGCGCATGGGCAACACCGTGGTGCTCAAGCCCTCCGAATACACCCCACTCTCGGTGCTGGCCCTGGCCCATGTCATCAACTCCACTTTGCCGGAGAACGTGTTGCACGTGGTTTCCGGCGGACGGGATGTCGGCGAGGCGCTCTCCTCCCATGCGCAAATCGACAAGATCATGTTCACCGGTTCCACCGCCACCGGCAAGGCCATCATTCGTTCCAGCGCAGACACCGTCAAGCGCATCACCCTTGAACTCGGCGGCAACGATGCCGGCATCGTCCTGCCCGATGCCGATCCGAAGGCCCTGGCCATGGACCTCTTCTGGGGCGCGTTCATCAACACGGGACAGACCTGCGCGGCACTGAAGCGACTCTACGTCCATGAGGACATCTACGATTCCGTATGCGACGCGCTGGTCGAGGTCGCCAGCCAGATGCCCATGGGTGTGGGACTGGACGAAAACAACGTGCTGGGCCCACTGCAAAACAGGGCCCAGTTCGACATCGTTGCCTCGCTGGTACAGCAGGCCAAGGATGCGGGCGCCCGCATCCTGCTGGGCGGCAACCCGGAAGCCGGGCAGCCCGGCTTCTTCTACCCGACAACGCTTGTCGCCGACATCGACAACGGGAATCCACTGGTTGCCCAGGAGCAATTCGGCCCGGCACTGCCGATCATCAAGTACTCGAACCTTGATGAGGCCATCGAGATGGCCAACGGGCTCGAGGTCGGCCTCGGTGCCTCGGTCTGGGCCAGCGACAAGGACGCCGCACGCGAGGTTGCCGCCCGCATCCAGGCCGGCACGGTGTGGATCAACAAGCACGGCGCTGTAGATCCCCGCGTCCCGTTCGGCGGTGCCAAGCAATCGGGTTACGGGCTCGAATTCGGCGCAGAAGGCCTCAAGCACCTGGGCCAGCCCCAGGTCATCAGCTACTAGGCAGAAAAGGAAACCATCATGGAACTCGATTACCTTGTCATTGGTGCCGGCTCGGCCGGAAACGTCATCGCCCGCCGCCTGCTCGACGCCGGAAAGCGCGTGGGAGTCCTAGAAGCAGGCGACCAGGACACCAACCCGAACATCGCCCAGCTCTACACCCTGGGCATGCTCTGGCACAGCGAACAGGATTGGGACTACTACACCACCGAACAGGCGGGGGCTTCCGGACGCCGGATCCACCTGCCTCGCGGCAAGGTCATGGGCGGATCCCATGCATTGAACGCCACCATTTGGGTGCGCGGGGACCGCTGGGATTACGAAACCTGGGAAAAAGAAGGCTGCGCAGGATGGGGCTGGGACGATGTCCTGCCCGTCTACAAGTCCATCGAAAACTTTGACGGCGGCGCCTCCCCCACACGCGGCGATGCAGGATTACTCGACGTCGTGCAGGACTTTGCACGCAACCCCCTCCAGGAAGACATGCTGGCCGGTGCGGTGGAGACCGGGATTCCGCTGAATGAGGACTACAACTCAGGCAGCGTCGAGGGCGTTTCAAGGATGCAGCTCAACGTCCGCGACGGGAAACGCTTCAACACCTGGCACGCCTACCTCAAACCGGTCGCGGAACATCCGAACCTGATGCTTCTCACCGGCGCCCATGTGCGGCGTCTCCTCGTTAAAGACGGACACGTGGTGGGCGTCGAATTCGATCACGAAGGCGAGCGCAAGAGCCTGCGGGCCGGGGAAACGGTTCTGGCTGCCGGCGCCATCAACTCCCCCGAGCTGTTGCTGCGTTCTGGCATCGGCCCTGCCGGCGAACTACGCGCCGCTGGCATCGAGCCGGTGCACCATCTGCCCGGCGTCGGAAAGAACTTGCAGGACCACCTGCTCTCCCCGGTCATCTTCACCACCAGCGCCAAGCCGGTTCCCATGGGGGAGGTTGCCCCGGCCGAGGTGCACTTCTTCGCCAAGAGCCGCCCCGAACTTCCAGTGGCCGACACTCAGCCGCTGTTCTTCTCGGTGCCCATGTACTCGCAGGACTACGGCCCCGGCGAAATGACAGGACCCGACAATGCGTTTTCCATGCTCGGCGGTTTGGTCCGTCCGAAGAGCCGCGGGGAAATCACGCTGAGCGGCCCGAACGAGGGGGATCCGATCCGCATCGACCTCGGGGCCTTGGCCGAGCAGGCCGATGTCGACGCACTGGTGGCATCGGTGCGCCAGTGCCGTGAAATCGGTCGCACCCAAGCACTGGCCGGCTGGGAACCACAGGAAATCTATCCCGGACCCGAGGTCGCGGATGCTGACCTGGAACAGTACGTACGCGATTCGGTGGTGACCTACCACCACCAGGTTGGCACCTGCAAGATGGGCATTGACGATCTCGCGGTCGTTGACCCGGGCACGTTCCGGGTTCACGGCCTCACCGGCATCCGCATCGCAGACGCCTCGATCATGCCGACGGTTCCCACCGGAAACACCAATGCTCCCTCGGTCATGATCGGGGAACGGGCCGCCGCGGCGCTCATCGGTTCCTGACACCGCAAAGGGGGTGCCGCGGGCCACGCAGGTGGACCCGCGGCCCCCCGCTGCGGAGCCGCGGATGTGAAAGTGGGGAAAATGCGAAAGACTGTACCTCCCACACTGACGAAGGCGAACACCACATGATCAACATCCAGCAGGACACCGACGGCAACATCCGCATGCGCACCATCTACCCGGCAGGCGTTTCCGTCAACGTCGTCTTCACCGACGGCACCGAGGAAGTGTTCGCCGGCAAGCGCCTGAACGAGCTGCGTGCCGAGGCCAATGCAGCCTACCGCCTGGCCAACGACCTGGATGCGAAGGGTTTTGACCGCAACAAGGGCAAGCCGCTGGCCCGCAACAAGGTTGTCGAGTTTGTGCCGGTGCGCCCGGGCCTGTCCAAGAAGCCCCGCAGGTAGCGACGATGCGCCGCGGTCCGCGGCGCATCGTCCCCCCAAACCCTGCGACAGCTCAGGACAGGATGTCCTTGCTGATAAACCTGCCGTGGGCCAACGCGCCGAACACCAGGATGTAGCCGCCTTGCAGCAGCGCATTTTGGCCAAATGATGACCACAGGATCGGTTCGCGCAGCAGGTCGGCAAAGCCCAGCCATTGGTTGGTGAACAGCCACGGGTGCAGCCAGTCCAATTGCGGCAGCTGGCCCAGGATCTGCGCCGTCACCGCCAGCACCGCGGTGGCGGCCATGGCACCGACCGGCACGTCGGTCAGCGTCGAAATGAACAGCCCGATGGCAGCCAACCCCAACAGGGACAGTGCCGTGTAGATGGCGATCAGCCCGACGCGCAGCAGCGAACCGGCAGGGGAAATGGTGTCCCCGGAGAGCAGCACCACCGGCCCCACCGGGAACAAGGCCAGCCCAATCAGCACCCCGCACACGGCAACCACCAACGTTGCTGCCAAGCAGAAGACGGCAGCCACAGCGTATTTGACCAGCAGCAGGCGCGGGCGCGAGACAGGTGCGGCCAGCAGGTAGCGCAGCGTCCCGGCCCCGGCCTCTCCGGCGATCGTGTCCCCGGCAACCACCGCCACGGTCAGCGGCAGGAACAGCGGGATGCAGACCAGCAGCCCGGTGATCGCCACAAACATGCCGTTGCCCGCCACCCGGTCAAGGAACGCCGGCCCGCGGCCGGACGGTGGCCCGGAGGTCACCCGCACCGCTATGGCAATCAGGATCGGCACCGCCCCCAGGGCCAGGAACATCGCCCAGGTGCGCCGGCGCCTGAACAGCAAGGCAAGTTCGTTGCGCAATAGCGCGCTATTGGGCAAGGTCGAACCCCTCCCCGGTCAGTTCCACGAAGCGTTCCTCAAGGCTTGCCTGTTCGACGGTGAAACCGCGCACCCGCACCCCTGCCAGCACCAGCGCCCTGGCCAGGTCTTCGGCGGCCGGCGCCTGTGGACCCAGCGCTGCCCGCAGCACCGGGTCATCCCCGGTGATGATCCGTCCCTGTTTGGTTTCAAGCCCCAACGCAGCCAGCACCTCCGCGGCCTGGGCAACGTCCGGGGTGCGCAGGATGAGCCTGGCGCTCCCGCCGGCGCGCAGCTCCCCCAGTGTCCCCTGGGCCAGCAGGTTCCCGGCACTCATCACCGCCACGTGGGTGCACATCTGCTCTATTTCACTGAGCAGGTGGCTGGAGACAAAGACGGTGGTCCCCTGCCCGGCCAGCGTCCCGATCAGGTGGCGGACCTCGCGGGTGCCCTGCGGGTCAAGCCCGTTGGTCGGTTCATCAAGCACCAGCAACTTGCGCTCGTTCAACAGCGCGTTGGCGATGCCCAGGCGCTGCTTCATGCCCAGCGAGTACGCGTGCACAGCAAGCCTTGCCGCTTTTCCAAGTCCAACTTTATCCAGCGCGGCGTCCACCCGGCGGGTGCGGGTCACGGGGTTGGAGGTGGCATCGGCGCTGTCCATCCGCACCAGGTTGGAGTGCCCGCTCAGGAACGGATAAAACGCGGGTCCCTCCACCAATGCGCCCACGCGCGGCAACACGCGCCCGGCTGCTGCAGGCATGGCTTCGGAGAGCACTTTGATGCTTCCGGAGCTCGGGGTGGCCAGGCCCAGCAGCATGCGGATGGTGGTGGTTTTGCCAGACCCGTTGGGGCCAAGGAACCCGAAGACCGAGCCGTGCGGCACCGCCAGGTCAAGGTTAATTACGGCCCGGCGCTTGCCGAAATCCTTGCCCAGTCCGTGGGTTTCGATGGCAAGTGCCGCATCAAGCGGCGGGGCGCTCATTCGACCTTAGCCACGGCCGCCAGCCGGGCCTCCGGAACCGAACCGATGGCCACGCGCCCGTCGGCGGTGACCAGCACGTTGACCAACGAGGTGTGCAGCAACCGCCCGCCGGTCACCGGCGTCGCCAGTTGCTTCAGGAGCGCCGAATCCAGCAGGTCGCGGGGCACCTGGTCCGCGGAGAACAGTGCCACCGATTCCCAGCCGGTGCCGGTGATGCTCGGGGCTGCGTTCTTCCCGTGGGAAAGCGGCTTTTCGTGCGTTCCGTCCTTGACGCCGGCTGCCGGCGGCACCGGCACCTGGTGCTCACGGATGGTGGCCCCGGCCGGCGGGGTGAAGTTGAACCGCGCGGCATCCGGGGTGTCGGTGGAGAACGAGGTGAAGGCCAGCAATAGCGCCGGATCGCCCTGGCCCACAGCGTTGACCGTGACACTCAGCGGGGCACCGGTGGCGGCATCCACGCCGATGGCCACGCCTGCCACCAAGGTGTCCCCGGTGCGCGGAAGAAGCTCAAGGGTGTAGGCATCGCGGCCGGCAATGCGCACCGAGTCCGTGACGTTGAGCGTGGTGCTCGGGTCGATGGCTGCCAGGAACTGATCGGCAAGTTCGCCCGGGGTCATCGGCACCGCGCTCACATCCGACACCTTGGTGTTGTGCTCCTTCAGTTTGCCCAGCTCCGCGGCACTTGGCAGCGTGGCCTTGTCAACTGTATTGCTGGAGGAGTCGTAGTGCCACAGCGTGCTGCCGTTGCGGATCACGTCGCGTTCGTCCATGCCGTTCATGACCTGCAGCCTGACCTTGTCCGGGCCATCCACATACACGCGCGCCTCGTGGGTGCCCGAAACCATCGACAACATCGACGTCAGGTCGGCGGCACCCGGTGCGCCGTCGCCGGAGCCGCCCGAGGCATCGGGCGCTTCACTGCCGTGCGGGCTCAGCGGCGCCGCCGAGTCCATGCCCGGCAATTGCGGGATGCCGATATCGACGGTGGCCCGCACGTTCCCGGAGAAGTCGGTGACCTTGGAACCCTGGATCATCTCCAGCAACTGCTGCGGGGTCTTGGGCTCCAGGCGCACCTGTGCGTTGGCGGAGAGCGTGGCTCCCACGACGAATGTCGCGATGAGCGCCGGTGCCACCACTGCCGGTATCCATTTTTTAAGTGCTGCGGGTTTCATGGCCATCGATCCCGAACTGTGTTCCTGCTGCCGATTCTTATCCGGGGCTGAGGCAACCCCCGACACTGATTCAACGGTACGCCGACTCTGCCACGATGGCGATGGGTGGGGCGTTCGAGCAGCGTTTACACAGGTAGTTCGGAGCCGGCCGGGGAAAGATCTGACAAGCCAAAAACTGACGCAAAACGCCGCGCCGGTTTGGGTGGGATCCCAAACCAGCGCGGCGTTTCGTTCACAGGTGATGCCTGCTTACGCGAGCGCGTTTTCCGGCTGTGCTGCCACCGGCCGCGTCATCAGCGGCGGCGGCGTCATCGGCACGTGCCGCACCGCGCCCTTGTCGGCCGAAAGCGCGAAGGCAGCGTAGGCACGCAGCGCCGGGGAGACCACGCGGTCGCGGTCCCGCGGCTGGTAGCCGATGGTGGATTCCAGCAGCTCGCGGCGGCGGTCCAGCTCCTCGTCACTGACCTCCAGGCTGATGGAGCGCGAGGGGATGTCGATGGAGATGGTGTCCCCGTTTTGAACCAGCGCGATGGCCCCGCCGGCGGCGGCCTCGGGCGAAACGTGGCCGATCGAGAGCCCTGAGGTGCCGCCGGAGAAGCGCCCGTCGGTGATCAGCGCGCATTTGGCGCCCAGGCCCAGGCCCTTGAGGAACGAGGTCGGGTAGAGCATTTCCTGCATGCCGGGTCCGCCGCGCGGACCCTCATAGCGGATCACCACGACGTCGCCGGCAACGATTTCCTTGCTCAGGATTGCGGTGACCGCGTCGTCCTGGGATTCAAAGACCACCGCGGGGCCGGTGAACGTGAAGATCGACTCGTCCACGCCCGCGGTCTTGACAACACAGCCGTCAACGGAGATGTTGCCGCGCAGCACGGCCAGGCCGCCCTCCACCGAGTGGGCGTGTTCCAGCGAGTGGATGCAGCCGTTCTTGGCGTCCAGATCCAGGGTGTCCCAGCGCTCGGACTGGGAGAATGCCTCGGCGGAGCGCACGCAGCCGGGAGCCGCGTGGAACAGCTCGATGGCGGTCTCGGTGGCCTTGCCGCCGCGGATGTCCCAGTCATCGAGCCAGGAGCGCAAATCGGGGCCGTGCACGGAGCGGACGTCGTGGCGCAGCATGCCGCCGCGGTCCAGCTCGCCCAGGATGGCCGGGATGCCGCCGGCACGGTGGACATCCTCCACCAGGTACTCGCCGTTGGGGGCCACCTTGGTCAGGCACGGGGTCCGGCGGGAGATTGCGTCGATGTCATCGAGCGTGAAGTCCAGCTCCGCTTCCTGGGCCGCGGCCAACAGGTGCAGGATGGTGTTGGAGGAACCGCCCATGGCGATGTCCATGGTCATGGCGTTCTCGAAGGCCGCGCGGCCGGCGATGGCGCGCGGCAGGACGGACTCGTCGTCATCGAAGTAGTAGGACTTGGTGATGTCCACGATGGCGCGTCCGGCATCTTCGTACAGTTCCTTGCGGGCCGTGTGGGTGGCCAGCGTGGTGCCGTTGCCCGGCAGCGCGAGGCCCATGGCCTCGGTGAGGCAGTTCATCGAGTTAGCGGTGAACATGCCGGAACACGAACCGCAGGTGGGGCACGCGGCTTCCTCGATGCTCAGCAGGTCCTCGTCGGACACCGAATCGTTGACCGCATCGGCAATGGCGGAAATCAAATTCAAGCGCTTGCGCACGGTTCCATCGACCAGGATGGCGGTGCCGCCCTCCATGGGGCCACCGGAGACAAACACCGTGGGGATGTTCAGCCGCATGGCTGCCATCATCATCCCGGGGGTGATCTTGTCGCAGTTGGAGATGCAGATCAGCGCATCGGCGCAGTGGGCGTTGACCATGTACTCAACCGAGTCGGCGATCAAATCGCGGCTGGGCAGCGAGTACAGCATGCCGCCATGTCCCATGGCGATCCCGTCATCCACGGCAATCGTGTTGAATTCGCGCGGGATTCCGCCGGCTTCGATGATGGCATCGGAGACGATGCGGCCCACCGGCTGCAGGTGGGTGTGGCCGGGAACGAATTCGGTGAAGCTGTTCGCGACGGCGATGATCGGCTTTCCGAAGTCGGAGCCCTTGACTCCTGCGGCGCGGAGCAATGCGCGGGCGCCGACCATGTTGCGGCCGTGGGTGACTGTTCGTGAACGTAATTCAGGCATGTCACTAGTCAACCAGCAATGGGGAGGGGGTGGAAGACGGTGCTAATACTAGTAGTGGCAGTGATAGATTTAGACCAATGAACGATGAACGCAGACGGGAATTGGGGCAGTTCCTGCGCGATCGGCGCGGCAACCTGGTCCGTGCCGAACTTGGCTTGCCGCCGATCGGCCGCACCCGCACGCTGGGCCTGCGCCGGGAGGAGATCGCTTCCTTCGCGGCGGTGAGCGTCACCTGGTACACCTGGCTTGAACAGGGCCGGGACATCAACCCCTCACGCCAGGTGCTCGAATCCATTGCACGCGTGCTGTCGCTGACCAGTGCGGAGACCTCATACCTGCTGGCCATGAGCGGCTACACCCCGACCCCGGCCACCGAGGCCATCACCATCGAGCAGGCGCCCGGCCACCTGCAGCGGCTGCTTGACACCTTCTATTTCCCGGCCTTCGCGGTGGCCCCCGATTGGGGCATTGCCGGCTGGAACCGTGCCTATGCCGGACTTTACGCACGCATCGCCACGGTGGACCCGGCGGAGCGGAACCTGTTGTGGTTGATCTTCACCGACCCGCACCTGCGCGAGATGCTGCCCGACTGGGAAGAAACCTCGCGGCACTTTGTTGCCGAATTCCGTGCCGAGGCGGGGGCGCGGCTAGGATCGGTGGCCCACACCGCGCTGGTCAAGCGGCTGGGCGAGGCCAACCCGCAGTTCGCCAAGCTCTGGGCCGACCGCGGCGTTGAACGCTTTGCCTCTCGCCAGCGGATCTTCCTGCACCCGATGGCCGGAGAGCTGGTCTTTGAGCAGCACCGGCTGGTCCCCTCGGACGCACCGGACCTGCACCTGGTGATGTATGCGCCGGTGGCGGGCACCCCGACCAGCGACAGGATCCGCGCGCTCGCCGCGCCACACACCACGGACACCCCGGACACCTCGGCATACCCCTAGCCCGGCCGGGATCCCTGACACCACGGTGGACACCGACCACCCGACACCACGCCACACCATCCCGGGCCCACCCAGGCCGTGGAGAAACCCTTCGTTTGGAGAACACATGGAGCATGCGGGCAAAGCACTTGCCGCCGATGAAACCGACTCGCACCAGCAGCGGAGCCCGGGGGTAGCCTCCGTGCACGTGCGCGCCGTGATCACCTGGTGCGCCATCTTCCCGATGGTCGCCATCGGGATGACCGCCATGGGCCCGTTCACCCAGCAGTGGCATCCCGTGCTGCGTGCCCTGGTGCTCACCCTCGTGGTGGTCCCGTTGGCGGTTTACCTGGTCGTGCCCCGGTTGTTGCTGCTCCAGTCCCGGCTCAGCCGGGCGTCGGACGATCGACGCGTCCGCCGGGCCGCATCCCGCCGCTAGGAAATTCCGTCCCGCTGCGGGGAATAGACGCGCAGTTTCCCGCGCAACACGGTGAACTCCGCGGACCTGACACCGGTCAGCGGCTCGCCGTCCACGGCCAGCACCAGCGGCCCGTCGACCGCCTCGAAGACAACCCGGGTCGCCTCCCTCAGGTGGGTGACCTTGGTGGTGGAAACCGTGCCGGTGAGCACCGCCCAGAGCAGCCGCAGCCTGTCAAAGGACTTGTCCGCACCGAGCATGCGGACATCCAGCTGGCCGTCATCGAGCACGGGCCGGGCCAGCGGAGCCATGTCCCGCGGGTAGTAGCGCCCCCTGCCCAAGTACACGATCCACACCTTGTGCACCACCCCGTCGATCTTCAGGGTGGTGGGCGAGTCGACGGCGAAGGTGCGCAGGCCAGCCACGAGCCCCGCCAAGGGTTTGCCGAGCGATCCCTGGAGCCGTTCTCGGCGGCGCACCAGGTTCGGATAGACCCCGATGCTTGCGGTGTTGAGCATTGCCAGCTCGAGGGTTTCGCCCGCCTCCGCCAGACCGCGCACCACGCTGACGTGTCCCAGGTCGGAGGATACCGCGGACCCCGCGGAGGCTGCCGATACACCCGCGGCAAGGTTGTGCGCACCGGCGTCGCGGGCAAAGTGGTTGAGCGTGCCCCCGGGCAACACCAGCAGTGGCAGCGAGCGCTCGATGGCGATGGCCGCCGCGGTGCCCACCGTGCCGTCCCCGCCCCACACGCCCAGGGCGATGGTTCCGGGCCCGTCGGCGATCTCGCGGATCGCTGCGGCAACGTCGGAGCCTTCCTCGATTTCCACGATGTGCGCGTCGGGGAAGCTCTCGCGCAGCAGCTCGATGGTCCCGGCGGAATATGAGCCACCCAGGGTGTTCACGGCGATGCCCAGCCCCGCACCACCCTGCAGGGCGGGCGCCTCGACCATGGTGCGGGACACCGGCGGGGCCGTTTGGCGTTCCGGCCACCAGTTGCGCGTCAGCAGCGCCGCCCCGGCACCGATCGCGGTGCCAAAGACCACGTCCGAGGGCCAATGGGCACCCGTGTGGACCCTGGAATAGGCCACGGCGGCGGCCACTGGCGCAAGCGCAGCGCCGAGCCTCGGGGACACCATTCCGGCCCCCAGGGCGAAGGCCGCAGCGGAGGCCGAATGCCCCGAGGGCAAGGACGAGCTGGTGGGTTGCGGATGCACGAACCGGAAGACCGGCAGATCCGCGGGCAGCGGCCTCGCCCGTGGGAGCAGCGTCTTGAAGACCAGGTTGGTCAGCGCCGAGGCCGTTCCCAGTGCCAGCAGCCCGTGCACCGCGGCACGGCGCGATGTGCCGGGGACCAGCGCGAATCCGCCGGCAACGGCGAACCAGAGCTTGCCGTTGGTGGCCGAGGCGGAGAGGGCACTGAAGAACGTGTCCTGCGGGCCGGAGGGCTGGCGCGAGACGGCACGGACCAGGAATCGGTCGAATGCGGCCACCCGGCCCGGTCCCCTGTGCAACATGCCTCGCATCCACCCACCGTATGACATTTGGTGGGCGGAGGTCATCCATGTGAGGTGTTAATGTTTTCCGCGTGCGTCCGCAACGATCGCCGCGCCGGTCCCTGGTTTCCGCCCGCCCGGGGATCTTCCCCTCGGCACCTTAGCTGCTTACCCGCTCAGCTCTTCGGCTTCCCAACGCAGCAGGTCCCCCGGCTGGCAGTCGAGCACCGCGCACAGGGCCTCGAGGGTCGTGAATCGCACGGCCTTCGCCCGCCCGTTCTTAAGCACCGCCAGATTGGCGGGGGTGATGCCGATGCTCTCGGCGAGCGCGCCGACGGACATCTTGCGCTTGGCAAGCATGAGGTCGATGTCTACGACGATCGGCATCAGATCACCTCTTCGAGTTCGGAGGCCATGCCCGTGGCCTGGCCCAACAGCTTGCGCATCACCAGGACCACCAGTGCCATCCCGGCGACCAACAGGCCGGCTCCCCCAATGAGCAGCACGACCCCGGGGGCCACATCCTCGCCGGGCGCCAGCACCACCCCCAGCCCGAAGAGCAGCAGTGCCGCGGCGGTGACCGCCCCGATCACCACATCCACGTAGCGGAAGGCCGCCGTCGAAAACACGGTGCCCCGGCGCACCATGGTCGCCAGGCGCCACACGCAGACGATCACCACCTGCACTGCCACGATCCCCAGGATCGCCATGACGATGACGGGGATGCGCACCGCATCGATGCCCGGCCCGAACTCCGCCAGGTCCGCGGCCAGCAGCGGGACCATCACGATCTGCACAAAAAGAGTCCCGGCAAGCGCAAGCGCCAGCACCGTGCGCAGTGCGTGAATTGTCATGTTTCCCATGGGGTCTCCTCGTGTCGAACAACGACCAAAACCTATCGTTAAACGATAGGTTTTGCAAGGCGGGATCATGACATCAAGGTGGACCCAAGACCCGAGGTGAAGATCCGGCTGGTTCGCCGGGTGGCACACAATGCCGAATGAAGCACCGTTGACGGCCACCGGCGGCCGAGGGCTGGTGCACTCGCCCCATGACCGTGGAAACCGCCTGCCGGATGCTAGTCGAGCCTTCCAAAGGAGCCCGCCGCATCGAGCGGAATCCGCTCCCGCTTCGTGGACATGACCAAGAACGCCACCCCCGCGAGCAGCACGGCAATGGCGAGGCCAAGCAGGGCCAGATCGCCCGGGGTGGAGGGGCAACCCGCGGAACTGTCATCGATCTCCGGACAGCTCCGCCACGGCTGCAAAAACATCACGACGCCACCCGCGGATCCTGCGAGCGTCAGCAGAAGTCCCAGCGTCACAAACGCTGCCTTACCAGAAGCTTTCATGCTTCATTCGAACACGCCAACGCGGTCTTCATCTGCATCTTAAGGATGAGAAACGCATGCAGCGGCATTGAGCCCGGCAGGAAGCCTTCGGCAATCCAGTCCTGGTCAATGCGGAGAAGATGCCCACCCGTCGAGCTGCGACTTGCGTCGCGGCAAGGGTCCTGAAGTAGCCGGGTCGAAAACCCCAAGCCCCACACCCGGCACCCGCTACCGGCGGTTGGCGTGCCTAAGCCCCTCCTACGAGGCCAGCACCGCATCGATCTGACCCATCGCCTCGCGCATGCCCTCTTGCATTCCCATCTTGACCATCTCTTCAAGCTGTTCGAGGCTCTCGAACGAACTGGTGGTGGTCATCCGAGTGATGTCTCCGTCGGCCTCGAGCGCCACGGTGCAATGCGTGGTGCCGAGGAACCCGCTGGGTTCGCCATCGTCACCGGCAAAGCCGTCGTCGAACTCAAGGGTGTTGGGCGCCTGGATCGTGGTGGTCTTCCACCATCCGCCGGCCTTCTCGCCCTCCGGGCCGGTCATGTAGTAGCGGGATTCGCCACCCGGCACGAAGTCGTGCCGGACAAAGGTGGCCGGCCAGGTCGGTGGGCCCCACCAGCGTTCGAGCTGGCGCGGGTCTTCCCAGATGCGCCAGACGCGCTGTACATCTGCCGCGAATTCTGCGACGAAGGTGAGCGTGAGGTTTTCGGTGTCCTTGTGCGTGCTGATGACGGTCATGATTCCATTCCTTGGGACGGTTCGGAGAGGAGTTCACCGATTCGATTGGCTCGCTGCCGCCAGATGTCCTCGTAGGCATCAAGCAGCTGCGCCGCGCGGTGCAGCATCGCCGGGTTACCGTGCACGAGCTGCTCCCTTCCGCGCTTTTCCTTGGTGATCAACGAGGCCCTTTCCAGCACCGCGACGTGCTTTTGCACGGCCGCGAAACTCATCCGGTAGCGCTTCGCCAGTTCCGAGACCGACTGCTCCCGCAGCATCGCCTGCTTGATGATGTCGCGCCGGGTAGCATCCGCCATGGCCTGGAAGATGCGGTCGATCTCGAGTTCGCTAAGTTCATGTACAACCATTTGGTTGTAGGTTACGCCCGTGGACAAGCCATGCGCAAGGGGGTATCCGGGCCAATTTCCAGCGCACCGTCACAGTAAGCGGAACCGCCGCCGGAAGACTTCTTGTCTGCACAAGCAGGCTCCGGATTTCCGCTGTAGTTAAGGGAAACTCCAGGTGGACTCCGGGCGCTAAATGGACGCCGGGTGAACGTTTGCCGTCGCTGTCTGAACAAGTGCGCGGTTTCATTGATTCGCCCCCGACCTGCTGGAGAAGATGGTCAAGGTCATTCGGAATGACCCGAATTCGACGCCCACCAAAGATCACTTCAGGAGAAACCCGTGTCTTCATCACCACGCATCCGCACGTCGGTAGCGGCGACAGTATTGGCTCTGGCCGTCGTCGTCCCCACGGCGGCCCATGCCATGCCAACGGCACCGCAGGTGTCCACTGCCGCCAAGAAATCCACCCCCACCTACAACGGACTGCCCTCGGGCGTACAGAAGCAAAAGACGCTCGTCATCGGCCTTGACGGCGCCTCCGCGGCACAGATCAACGAGAAGAACACCCCGAACCTGGCCGCATTGGTCAAGAACGGCATGCTCGCGAAGTCGAACCTGTACGCAAACCCGATGGCGCCCACAGTTTCGGGTGCCGGCTGGTCGACGATCGCCACGGGCGTCTGGCCGGACAAGCACAAGGTCCCGGACAACTCGTTCGCCAACCCGAACTACGCCCAATACCCGGACTATCTCACCCGCCTGGAAACCGCGCGCGCCCAGAGCTCGACCTTGGTGGTCGGCACCTGGTCGCCGATCCCGCAGAAGGTCTTCGGGGAAAAGGCCGACCTGCGTCTGAGCGGCGGGAACGACGCGGGCACCACCGCCAAGACCGTTGACTACCTGAAGAACGGCAACCCGGACAGCACCTTCGTGCACCTGGACGAGATCGACGGTGCCGGACACAGCAGCGGAAGCTCCTCGGCCGCCTACGCCACGGCCCACGCTACGGCCGATGCGCAGATCGGGCAGATCCTGGCGGCCGTGAACGAGCGCAAGACCAAGAAGAGCGAAAACTGGCTGGTCGTGGTGACCGCCGACCACGGGCACACCCCCGGCGGCGGGCACGGCGGCAGCAGCACCGGGGAACGCGCGACGTTCGTGATCGCCCAGGGCAAGGGCATCGAGTCCGGATCGGTGCGGCACGACGTGAAGATCTCGGACATCGCTCCGACGGTCCTCAAGCACCAGGGCGTGCGCCTCGAGGACGATTGGCAGCTGGACGGCCATGCGATCGGCTCGATCAAGGCCGACGACTTCGATTCGCTGCGCCCGCACCTGTTGACCGGCGTCGATGAGACCAAGCCCGGCGCGACAACCACGGGGTGGACCAACACTGCCCCGAACGGCTGGAGCATCGACAACTCGGCGATGCCCGCCGGCGGGGTGACCGAATGGCGCGGCTGGTCCTTTGCCACGGACGAGTTCTGGACAAACACCGACTTGAACCAGGGCCGGGAAACCAGCGTGCACAACCGCAACGTCTTTGCCGTGGCCGACTCGGATGAATGGGACGACAAGGCACACGCGGCCGGACAGTTCGATTCGACGTTGATCAGCCCGGCCTACAAGGTTCGCGGCGGCAAGAGTGCGACGCTGTCCTTCGCCTCGAATTACCGCATCGACGGACCGCAGAGCGGCGAGGTGTTCGTCAGCTTCGACGGCGGGGAACCTGTCTTGGTGAAGTCCTACGACAAGAACTTCAACGGGGTGGAAACCCTCACGTTCGAAGTCCCCAAGAAGGCAAAGCACGCCAAGGTCTCCTTCCGCTACACCGGTACCAACAGCGCCTTCTGGACCGTGGACCAGGTGGCCTTCAAGAAGTAGGCACCGCCCGCGACGTGTCCGCCCGCGCGGTGTCAGGGCGATGCGCCGGTGTGTTTGCCCGTCGGGGAATCACACCGGCGCCTTGGCGGCCCGGGGCCAACGGCCCGGTGGCGCTCAACGGCAGGGTGCGGGTGTATTCGGTTCCCCACAGCGTGCGCGACCCGGCACAGGTAAGGTCCATCCGGGCGATGAAGGCGGGGTCCAGGTGCCCAAACCGTGGCAGGCAGAGCGCCACGGTGGCCTCAGGGTAGTGGTTGCAGAGGCCGGGACCAAAGAGGTGGCGGACGGAAACAACGCTGGCCATGGGGCGCTCTCACTGTTCGTGGGGTACCTCGCAGCTCCCACCCTGGGCCGCACTTCGGGAAATCCGGGCCTGTGTTGCGCAGGCCACGGGGGCCGTCGGTTGGCATCGTCGATGGACGACTGCCGCTGGCATCTGCTGTTGGCGTCGGGGCAACCCGCAGCTCAACGATCCGGCCGGTAGACGGCGATGATCACGCCGGTGGTCGTGGTGATGGCCTCGACCAGCTTGAACTCGGTGCGCGGCAGCCCTTCGGCAAACATCCGTTCCCCTCGGCCCAGCACCAACGGGTGGATCAGCAACGTGTACTCGTCAACCAGCCCGGCACCCATCAGCCCGTGCAGCAGCTTCCCACTGCCCATGCACAATAGGTCTGGTCCAGGCAGCGCCAGGAGTTCGGCAACGGCCTGGACCGCGTCGCCGGGCAGCAACCTGGAGTTCGCCCAGGCCAGCGGATCGTGCAGGGTGCGTGAGGCCACGTGTTTGGTCAGCGTGCCGAGCAGTGCGGAGAACGGGTTGTCTTCCTGGGTGGGCCAGAACGCCGCGAAGTCTTCCCAGGTGCGCCGGCCCAGCACGAGTTCGTGGATGCTCCCCATGCCACTGCCGAGGTATTCGCCCAGCACCACATCGGCGTAGGCCTGCGCCCAGCCCCCCTCCCCGAATCCGTGTCGGGTGTCCTCGTCCCTGCGGCCCGGGCCCTGCATGACGCCATCAAGGGTCAGGTTGTTCAGCACCGTAAGCTTGCGGGCGCTCGCCCGGGGCACGGTCACGGAACCCGAGTCCAGGGTGTCGGGTTCCCCGGCACGGCCGCCGACTTCAAGCGCGTCCCGCACCCGCTCATCGCTGGGGATTTCCCCATGCGGGGCCCTGCTGTACAGCTTGCTGTACCGCTCGTCCTCATGGTGGTGGTTGCCCACGGTGCCCTCCAGGTGAAGTATGCGATCACCTCAACCGTGGCACTGCGCCGCGCCGTTGACAAGAGCTGATCCGCACCAGCTCTTCGCCCCGGTCACCGTCGGGCCAAACCAGAACGGGGCCGCCGAACCATGTGGTTCGGCGGCCCCGTGATAATTCCGGCAGCAGCGTTGTTACTTGGCCGCGAGCAGGCGTTCGACGCGTGGCTTGACCTCGGTGGCCAGCAGCGTGATCGATTCGAGCAGCTGCTCCTGCGGGATGCCTCCGATGTCCATCTGCAGGAAGTGGCGCATATGCCCCAGGTAGCCGTGCAGGTGCACGATGCGCTCGGCGACCTCGTCCGGCGAGCCCACGTAGTAGGCACCCGGGGCATCGGCCTGCGCCAAGTAGGCGCGCTTGTCCGGAGCCGGCCAACCGCGCAGGCGGCCCATTTCCACGTTCAGGTTGTGCCATCCCGGGTAGAAGCGCTCCAGGGCTTCCTTCTTGGTCGGTGCCACGAATCCCAGTGCGCCAACCGAGACCTTCAGGGATTCCGGGACGTGCCCTGCTGCGGCACCGGAGCGTCGGTAGAGCTCGGCCAGCGGGGCAAAGCGGTGCGGGGCACCGCCGATGATGCCGTAGGACACCGGCAGGCCCAGCTGCCCGGCGCGGGCCGAGGAACTTGCATTGCCGCCGGTGGCCAGCCAGATCGGCAGCTTCCCGGAGGCCGGGCGCGGCACCACGGCCAAGTTGTCCAGCGCCGGGCGCACGGTGCCGGACCAGGTGACGTTTTCGGTCTCGGAGTTGTTGATGGTCATCAGCAAATCGAGCTTCTGGGCGTAGAGGTCGTCGTATTCCTCGAGGCTGTGCCCGAAGAGCGGGAAGGTCTCCACGGAGGAGCCGCGGCCCGCGGTGATTTCCACGCGCCCGCCACCGGAGATGACATCTGCGGTGGCGAACTGCTGGAAGATGCGCACCGGGTCGTCGGTGCCGATGATGCTTGCGGCGCTGCCGAGCTTGATCCGCGTGGTGGCCGCGGCCGCGGCCGCAATCATGGCGCCGGGCGAGGACGCGGGCATGGTGGTGGTGTGGTGCTCGCCCACGCCGAAGTAGTCGAGGCCTGCCGCGTCGGCGTGCTTGATGGCCGCGAACAGGTTCTGCACCGCCTCTGTGGTCGAGCGCAGCGAGCCGTCCGCGTTGCGTTGTGAATCGCCAAAGCTGTAGGCGCCGATTTCCATGTGGTGCTCTCTCTTTCGGTCAGGAAGTGTATGGGGGTGTGCGTTTTAGGCGGAGACGAGGCTGCCGCGCAGCTTCGTTGAAAGTTCGCCGGCGTTGAAGCGGCCGTTGAAGACCTCGGTCCCGGGCTCGTAGTTCCGGCCCGCCGCCAGGTCCCCGGCGTCCACGACGTCGAAGCCGAGCGCGTCGATGAACGCAGCAACCTGTTCCTTGGCGTCCGTGTCGTCGCCTGCCAAGGCCAGCGCACGGCGGTCCGCGGTGCCGGTCGGCGCGGAGTCCGGTTCCATCTCGTGGTAGCCGATGTGGTTGAAGGACTTCACCACGCGGGAGGCGGAGAGGTGGGCCGCGACAACCTCGGAGGAGGAGCGGTCATCGGCCTCGAAGTCTGCGATGTCCCCGTCGGTCACGGACCAGTAGTTCATCGCGTCGATGACAACCTTTCCGGCGAGCATGTCGGCGCCGACGCCCTTGTACTTGTGCAGCGGGACGGCCACGACCACCAGGTCCGAGTCGGCTGCCTCCGGCGCGTCCACTGCTTCGGCTCCGGGTGTGACGATCTCGATGATCAACGCATTGTCGGCCGCCGGCTTGGAGGTGGCGATCTTGACCCGGTAGCCGGCGGCAACCGCCAGCCGGGCGATGGCGGTGCCCACGCGGCCCGCACCCAAAATGCCGATGGTCCCCCGTGTTGCCACGTGCTCTTGTGCGCCGATGTCCATCGTTCCTTCTTTCCAGAAATATATGCTGTGCTACAGACTATATTCCAAACAGAATATCTGTGCAACACCATGCTTTCGGCTATGATGGATGTCATGGCCACTACAACACGCACCCCGCTCTCCTTGGACAAGCCACTTCCCGGCTTCATCCCCGGCGATCTCGCCTGGCACCTGGGCATGATCCTGCGCGGCCACCAAACACTCTTTGCGCAGGCCGTCGAGGAAATGCCTTGTTCGGTGCGCGGCTACCAGATGCTCTCGACGGTCATCCACCACGACCCGGCCAACCAGCAGGCCCTCGGCGCCCACCTGGGCATTGACCGAACCGTGTTGACCTACCTGATCGATGACCTCGTCACCGCGGAGCTCGTCGAGCGCGTCCCGGCCCCCACCGACCGCCGCGCGCGCAAGATCGTCGCCACGGAAAAGGGCCTGGCGATGTTGGAAAAGCTGGAAAAACGCGTATCCGACGCGGAACAAACACTGCTGGGCGGGCTCGACGCCGGCGAAACCACGCAGCTTGCTGGCCTGTTGGGCAAGCTTTCGATGTCGGTGCACCAAGCCCAACCGGGCGCCAACCCGTGCGAGGCCATGGACCACCTGGGCTAACCAAAATCCCGCATCATCACACACATCTGCCACTTCACGGCCACGCTTCGGACACGCCGGCATCGTCGCCGGGCCCGCCTGGCCCATAGAATCGACGCATGACTGCAGGCGATATTACATTCCACACCCGCAAATGGGTCCGCCCCGAAGACCTCAACGCGAATGGCACGCTCTTTGGCGGTTCGCTGTTGCGCTGGATCGATGAGGAAGCGGCAATCTACGCGATCGTCCAGTTGGGCAACGGCTTTGCGGTCACCAAGTACATGTCGGAAATCAACTTCGTTTCCTCGGCACGGCAGGGCGATCTGATTGAAATGGGCCTGACGGCAACGGCTTTCGGCCGCACGTCGCTGACCATGCGCGCCGAAGTGCGCAACATGATCACCCGCCAGTCGATCCTCACCATTGAAAAGATCATCTTTGTGAACATGGGTGAGGACGGCAAGCCGACCCCGCACGGCTACTCGGAGATCACCTACGACCGCGACCGCATCCCGGGCGAGCACCTGAAGATCAAGCACCCCGAAGAAGACTAGCCAGACAGTCTCCGGCGGCTATCCGCCGATGGCAAGTTCCCAGGTCGCGGCGGCTGTGTCCCCGGCCGAAAATCTTGGTGCCATAAAGCCAGCACCGCGGGCCCGTGCCAGACAGGGACTTTAAGCAGGTGGGGGCGTAAATCATGTGCAATCGCCCCAAGTTTGTCGCCTGCGGATACGATAATTCAAACATTCACGCATCCACGGGGGACGCAACCATGAACCGAGCCGTAAAGACCGTTTTTGCCGTAGCTGCAGCCGTCACGCTGCTGGTGGGCTGTTCCAAGCTTCCGGCGCCGGAGGCCAAACGCAACGAGGCAGGTGCCATCGAAAAGGAAGCCCAAGCCGACGCATTTTCCGTCAAGCTTGGCGATTGCCTGAACGACCCCGGCGACGGCAACATCACCAGTGTCCGGGTGGTGCCCTGTTCGGAACCCCACGAGCTGGAGGTTTTCCACGAGTTCAATCTCGAAGGCGATCAATACCCTGCTTCGGACGAAGACATGGAAGAGCAGGTCCTCGCCACCTGCGACCCCGTCTTCGAAACCTTCGTTGGACGTCCTTACGAGGACTCGGATCTCGACTACACCACCATGGAACCCACCCAGGGAAGCTGGTCCGACGGAGACCGCGCGGTAGTGTGCATGATCGCCAATGCCGACTATTCAAAGGTCACCGGCACCCTCAAGGGCAGTAACAGCTAGCAGCTTTTCTTGGCGAGTCCATCTGGTTCCTTGCCGCTGCGGGACCCTCCATGAACACAACAAGCGGGGCAGGGGCTCGTGCGGTTGCTCATCTTCGCACTCGCAGGAACCCCGGCCCCGCTTTTGGTTTCAGCTTATTTCGATACCTTGCCCATCAGGCCCGCGATGGACCGCAGGAACACCGGCTTGGCCAGGAACCATGCCGCGACCATCACCGCAACCGACACCGCGAAAATCCCAAAGCCCAACCAGCCTGCGTCGTCGCGCGCCGCAAACATATGGTTCAGGTTCCGCAGCGCCCCGGTGCACAGCACCAGCGCCACATGCATGATGACAAACCCCGTGAAGAAGAGCATCACCGGGAAGTGGACCTTCCGGGCAAGTTCCATCGGGTAGAACTTATCCAGGGCTGCGTGGCCCTTGGGCCACGCAGGGCTCATCCGCACCCCGGTGATCGCCGCCAGCGGCGCGGCGATGAACACAATCGTGAAGTAGGCGAGGGCCTGCAGTGCGTTGTAGTTGACCCACCCGTGCTCGATCGGCCAATTCAACGAGGCGTATTGCAGGGAAGCACTCAGCGCATTGGGGAAGATGTCCCAGCTGGTGGGCACGATGCGCATCCAACCGCCGGTGGCAAAGAGCAGCACCATGAACACCAACCCGTTCAGTAGCCAGAGCACGTCCAGGCTGAGGTGGAACCAGAGTTCCAGGCTGATCTTGGACGGCTTCTGCTTGGTCTTGAACAGGCCGGAGTTCTTCCGGGTCCAGTAGGCCTTGGGCCGGGCAGTGGTCCGGACCAGCCAGCCGGAGCGGATGATCAGCAGCAGGAAGAAGGCGTTCAGGAAGTGCTGCCATCCAAGCCAGGCCGGCAACCCCACCGGGGCACCTTCCGGAAGTTCGCTGTGGCCGGGGTAGGCAAGCAGGAATTCCTGCACCGGTTCGAGCCCGCGCGCCCACTTGGCCAAGAGCACGATCGCGGCAAGCGCGAGAACTGCCAGGACCATCAATTTGGCCAGCCCCACCCATTTGGCCCGCTCTCCGGTGGCACCGGGTTTTGGTTTGGTCAGCAACGACATCTCAGATTCCCCCTCTTCGCCTAGACGCCGGCGCCGACGCCGCTGCGTTCAGCGATGGCTACCTTGAGCTGCGGCAGGATGGTGAACAGGTCCCCGACGATGCCGAAGTCAGCAACATCGAAGATCGGTGCGTCTTCGTCCTTGTTGATGGCCACGATGCGCTTGGCGGTCTGCATGCCCGCACGGTGTTGGATGGCACCGGAAATACCCACCGCAAGGTAGAGGTCCGGCGAGACGCTGACACCGGTCTGACCCACTTGGTGGCTCTGCGGGATGTACCCGGCGTCGACGGCAGCGCGCGAAGCTCCAAGCCCCGCACCCAGTGCGTCCGCGAGTTCCTCCACGAGCACGAAGTTCTCCTTTGAGGCCAGCCCGCGGCCCCCGGACACGACGATCCTGGCTGACCGCAAATCCGGACGGGCCGAGTTGGAGGCGGCGGCGTGGGTTGCCTCGATGACGGCTTCGCCGCCGGTGGCCACCTGGAGCTGGACGACGCTTGCCTCGGGTGCCGTGACCGGGGCGAGCGCCTCGGCACCGCTTGAGGCCACGGTGATCAGCGCAATGCCAGAGCCGATGCCGGATTCGGTGCTGTAGTTACCGCCAAACACCGAGTGCGTGGCAATGATCTTCCCACCGTCCAGCTTCAGCTCGTGCGCCTCGAGAATTACGGGGCTTGAGGTGCGTACGGCGAGCCGGCCCAGCGTTTCGCGGGCATCGGCGCCGTTGGAGGCCAACACGGCGATGGGAGTGAAGACGGAGATGGCCTCGGCGAGGGCCGAGATGGAGCCCGCGGCAACATGGCCGGCGGCGGTCGCCGTTTCGCCGATGAAGATCTTGCGCGCGCCCAGGGCGCCGAGTTCGGCAACGAGTTCGGCGCTGTTGCCCGGGGCCGCGGCCACCACGGCCACGGGTTCACCGAGGTCCGAAGCAATCCGCAACAGGTGTGCGGCGTTGGAACGCGGCTTTCCGCTGGCATTCAGTTCAATGTTGACAAGAATATTGCTCATGAGGTGCATTCCCTTCAGATCAGGTTTTCGTTGCTGAGGTAGTCGGCTAGATGTACCGCGGCATTGCCGTCGTCAACGATCTTGGTGCCGGCACCGCGCGCCGGCCGCTTGCTGGAGGCAAGCACCAGGTTGCCATCCGCGTGGCTGATGCCGCCCAGGCCAAGATCTGCCGCCTTATAGAGGACCACCGGCTTGCGTTTGGCGGTCATGATGCCCTTGAACTTGGGGAAGCGGGCCTCGCCGGTGCGTTCGGTGATGGACAGCACCGCGGGCAGGGACGCAGCCAGGTCTTGGGTGCACTCCACGCCTTGGCGCTGCCCGCGCGCCGAGGAACCGGTGAATTCGACGCTGTTCAGCGGGCCCAGGAACGGCAGGCCCAGCAGTTCGGCGAGCATCGCCGGCACCACTCCGCCGCGGCCGTCGGTGGATTCGTTGCCGGCGATGATGACGTCTGCGTTGACTCCCTTGAGCCCGGCGCCCAGCGCCTTGGCCGTGGTCAGGGCATCGGAACCGGCCAGTGCATCATCGACGATGTGGATGGCCGAGTCGGCGCCCATGGACAGCGCCTTGCGCAGGGCCTCGGTGGCGCCTGCCGGACCCATGGTGACGGCAACGATTTCGACGGTCTTGTCTGCATCCTTTTCCTTCAGCGCGACTTCGAGCGCGCGTTCGGTGATTTCATCGGCGACGCGTTCACTTGCGGAACGGTCCACGGAGCCGTTCGGTGCAAGGTGGCGGTCTTCTTCGGTGTCAGGCACCTGTTTGATCAGCACTGCAATCTTCATGGGTTCTTCCTTCCGTGATCGGGGTGGGCGCTAGGCCGTTGCTGCTGCCAGGTTTTTGACGGCATCTTGGGTGGTGTCTTGGGTGGTGTCTTGTCGCGGAGTTCCGCGCAAGGTGAAGGTTCCGCGATCCAGGACGACGCTCTCCCCCACGCGCACCTGGAAGATGGCACCGTTTTCGGTCTTCCAGATGCTGGTTTCCAGCTCGTCGCCCGGGATGACGGGTGCGGAGAAGCGGACGTCGAAGGAACCGAAGGCCTCGGGGTCGGCATCGGCCACGTTCTCCAGCACCGCGCGGGCGGCGAAGCCCATGGTGCACAGCCCGTGCAGGATCGGGTGCTCGAAGCCGACCAGCTTCGCCAGTGACGGATCCGAATGCAGGGGGTTCCGGTCCCCGTTGAGACGGTAGAGCAAGGCCTGGTCGCGCGTGGTGCGCTGGGTGATGACAGCATCCGGCGCGTTCTCCGGGGTGGCCCAGGTTTCTCCGGGGCCCGCGTCGCCTCCGAAGCCGCCTTCGCCGCGGATGACCATCGAGGTGATGGTGCTGGCCATCGGCTCCCGGGTGGTGGCATCGAGCAGGTCGGTGGTCAGTTTGATGATGGCGTTGCGTCCCTTGTCATGCACGGCGCTCATGTAGCTGACGGGGATGACGGTGCCGGAGGCCGGCAGCGTCCGGTGCAAGGTGATGCCCTGCCCGCCGTGGAGGATCTGCGAAAGCTTGAAATCGCCAAGTTCCTCCATCGAGCCATCCGCCCCGCCCAGGACAACTGCAAAGGTCGGCAGCACCCGCTGCTCGATGCCGCGGGAATTTTCGGTGGTGAAGGAAAGGTTCCTGGCCGGGTCGAGGGCTCCGGCCCCGACGCTGAGCGCATAGAGCAGTGCATCCTTGGAATCCCAGGAATACGGGCTCCCCTCGTTCTTCTTTCCGACGTTGTGCACGTGAATTGCCATTCCTGGTCCCCTTCGTGTGGGCTGCGCCCTCGCATTCCGACAGCAAGCCAACATTGTGGTGCGGATCACTTGTTACCTAAAGACTATAACGAGATTCTAGTTTCTGTCTAGGGTTTTCGCCCAGGCTTCCAAAAACCGTTCGGACCCATCCCGGCACGCCACGCCGGCCCGCGTCTCCCGGCAACGGCAAGAGGCTTCCCCGGCAACCCGGGGGACATGCCCCGGGTTACCTGGAAAGCCTCATGCACGAAGCGGGACCCTGCTGCAGGTCCCCGCATGGCGAACTCGTCAGCTACCGACCGCCGCCGACAGCTTGGCCGGACGGGCACGCCGCGCGTTGCTCTCTTCGACGGTTTCCGGAACCCACGGCACCGGATTGCGCTTGAGCATCAACGCCACCACTACTGAGAGCGCCCCGAAGACGAAGACGAAGACGAAGGCCGTCGCCACACCGGACTGGGCCACCATGGTGGTGGCCGGATCCTGGTGGCTGGCCAGGATGTAGGCGCCGATGGCGGTTGCCGTGGACTGTCCCACGTTGCGGACCATGGTGTTGGTGCCGGCGGTTTCCGAGGTGTGGCTCTGCGGCACGGCCTCGATCAACACGTTGGGCAGTGCGCCGTAGGTCAGCGAGATGCCGATGCCGTTCAGGCTCATGGCGACGACGAACATGGCAACGTTTCCGATGGTGAACAGCATGATCGGGATGACCATGGTCATCAGCACCAAGCCGGCGGTGAACACCGAACGCGCGCCGTAGCGGTGTGCCAGCTTCCCGCCCAACGGCGAGAAGAAGTAGCCAAGCAGTGCCGTCACGCAGCTGAAGATACCGGCGGCAGTGGCGGTGAACCCAAGCCCGAACCCGACGCTGGTGGGGTACTGCAGCACCATCTGCGAGGGCACCGCCATGCCGCCGATCGGGCCGACGGCCGCAAGGATCGTTGCCGTCATGACCAGGGCGATCTGCCTGTTTTTGAACATCCGCAGGTTCACGATCGGGGACTCGACGCGCAGTTCCCACCACACCCAGACCAGGGCGACCAGGATTCCGGAGCCGATCAAACCGATGAACTGCATCGAGGCAAACCCCGTTTTGGAGCTGCTGGAGAGTCCCAGCAGGATGGCGCTCACGGCGATCGGCAGCAACAGCGATCCCAGGTAGTCCAGCTTCTCTTTGCTTGCCGTGACGGTGTCACGCGGAATGAAGAAGAAGACCGCGAGGGCCGCGAGTCCCGCGAGCACCGCGGCGAAGGCGAAGATTCCGTGCCAGGAGTAAACATCGATCATGAAGCCCGCGATGAAGGCGCCACCGGCACCGGCAATCAGCGCTGAGGCCCCGATCATCGAGACGCCCACCGGAATGCGTTCCTCGTCAAGGTGTTCGCGTGCCAGGCCAAAGGCCAGGCCCATGACGGCTCCGGCAACGCCCTGGATGGCGCGGCCCAGGATGATCATGCCCAGCGTGCCGCCGAGCAGCGACACCACCGAACCGATGCCGGCAATGACCAGGACCACCACCATGACCTTGCGCCGGCCGTACATGTCACCGAAGCGCCCGCCCATGACCCCGGCGGAGGCCGAGACCAGCAGGTAGGCGGTTACCACCCAGGCGACGGTATTTGCGTCGACCTGGAAATCCTTGATCAGGGTCGGCAGGGTCACGTACATCATGGACAGCTCAAACGCCGAAACGATTTCCGCCAGGATCAGGACCGAAACGATGACGCCGAACCCGGGGCGCTTGAGCAGCCCGGTCATGGTGGCCTTGCGGCCGGCTGGTGCGGACATTGATGTCCAGCCTTTCTGTGCTGTGAAAAGAATGCAATGACGCCGTGGGGCGGGAATGCCTGCCGGCGGTGGGACTGACAATCTTTGTAGCGGTGGCGCCCCGGACTTGCAGTGCGGCCCCACTCCCCCGTGGAGGCGGCGCCCGGCAGGCGCCCCCTCCACGGGGGTTGACACATCCCCTCAATCCGAGGGGTCAAGAAACCGCCAACTGCATGGCGGGAAAAACCTTAGCCGTTTGAATAGGCGACGGACTTGGTCCAGAAGAACTCCTCGAGTCCCTCCAGCCCGCCCTCGTTTCCGTTCCCGGAATGCCCGATGCCGCCAAAGGGGCGTTCCGCCACGGCATTTGGTGCCCCGTTGACAACTACCTCCCCGGTTTCCAAGGCTTCGACAAGCCGGATTGAACGGCGTGAGTCAGAGGTCCAGATGTAACCGGAGAGCCCGTACTCGGTGTTGTTGGCCAAGGCGATGGCTTCCGCCTCATCAGTGAATCGCAGGATCGCCAGCACCGGGCCGAAGACTTCCTGCTGGGCCAGCTCGCTGCCCGGGTCCACGTCTGCCAGTACGGTGGGCGGGTAGTAGAAGCCCTCCGCTAGCTCGCCCCCGAGGCGGGCCCCGCCGGTGACCAGACGCGCTCCCTGTTCCTGGGCGCGTGCCACCATCGACTCGATGCGGTCCACCGCTGCCTGGTTGATGACCGGGCCGCAGATGGTGTCGGGTTCCAGCGGGTTCCCGACCTTGAACGATGAAGCAATCGCGCCGATCTTGGCCACGAATTCGTCATAAATCGAGTCCTGGACCAGAAGCCGGGTTGGCAGTGCGCAGGCCTGCCCGCTCATGATCCCGAAGGACATGAACGTCGAGTGCATCGCCGCGGCGTCAAGGTCTGCATCGGCGAACACCAGGTTCGCCGACTTTCCGCCGAGTTCGAGCAAGACCGGCTTGAAGGTCTTGGCGCAGGAAGCAGTGATTTTCCGTGCGGTGTCCGGACCCCCGGTGAAGCTGACCTTCTTGACCAAGGGATGCTCAACCAGCGCCGCCCCGGCATCGGGGCCACCGGGGATCACGTTGAAGACCCCGTCGGGGATGCCCGCCTCGCGGACCAGATCGGCAAAGAGCATGGCAGAGAACGGTGTCAGCTCACTGGGTTTTACCACCATCGTGTTGCCTGCAGCCAGCGCGGCAGGTACCTTCATCGCCAAGGACATCAACGGGGCGTTCCAGGTGATGATCGCACCAATCACCCCGTAGGGCTGGCGCAGGGTGTGGCCGAAGTTGCCGCCGGCGCCGACCACCGAGGTGATGCGGCCCAGCGGAAGCTTGTCGGCCCAGCCGCCGTAGTAGCGGATCCATTCCGCGGCGGCCGTGACAGTTGCCTGGGCGGTGGCGCTGGCCAGCCCGTTATCTGCTGCACCAAGTGCTATGAACTCCCCCGCGTGTTCCTCCACCAGCGTCGCCAATTTCAGCAAGGCCTTGGAACGCTCGGTGGCCGGGGTAGCACGCCAGAGCGCGAAGGCTGCATGCGCAATCCGCACTGCCTCATCCACCTCGGCGGGACCGGCGAGGGGAACCAGCGCGTCAACTTGACCGGTGGCCGGATTCACGTGCTCATGGGTGCCCGCCCCGCTGCTGCGGGACTCTGCTCCGATGCGAAGGGTGACCTGCGGCAACACGAATGCTGGAGGCAGGGTTTCGGTGGTGGTTGTCATCTTAGTTCTCCGGTTCGTAGCGCAGCATGGTGATGTCCGCTTCGGGGTAGTCGCAGAAGACCGGGGCGACCCGCATGCCCACGCGGATGTCCGCGGGGTCCACGTTGACAAGTTCGGTGGAGAACTTCGGGCCCTCGTCCCACTGCACAATCGCGAGCACCAGGGTGCCCTCGTTGGCGAAGTGCGCGGACGGCGGGCGGGTGGCCACGGTGTAGGTGTACAGCGTTCCGGCGCCGGAGATCTCGCGCCATTGAAGGTCATCCGCCAAGGTGCGCGGGGCCAGCGGGCGCGGGTAGAAGATGTACTCGCCCAGCGAGGGCGAGTACTGGATGCGGACCTTGTGCTCGGCCAGCGCGTCCCAGAACGGCTTGGTCAGCGGGGTGGGGACCGGCAGCGGACGGGTCAGGACCGGTGGGGTGTATGCGGTGCTCATGGCGGGGATTCTCCTATTCGCCTTCGAAGATCAGTGCTGTTTGTTCGCTCATGATGCCGCCGTTGCCGGTCACGAAGGCCCTGTTGCAGTCGGTGACCTGGGCTTCCCCGGCGCGGCCCATGATCTGCCGGGCCCCGTCGATCACGTGGTGCATGCCGCCGGCGATTCCGGCCTGGCCGAAGGACAGCTGCCCGCCGGCGGTGTTCATCGGGAAGTCCCCGCGGTAGGTCAAGTCGTGCTCGTT
Organism: Paeniglutamicibacter antarcticus; assembly: GCF_900010755.1. Taxonomy (GTDB): domain Bacteria; phylum Actinomycetota; class Actinomycetes; order Actinomycetales; family Micrococcaceae; genus Paeniglutamicibacter; species Paeniglutamicibacter antarcticus_B. Next base: position 132,981 of record NZ_CZJT01000085.1, read on the forward strand.
GACGAACTGCATGCCCTTGCCCTTTTCGGCGAAGCCCGCGTCCTCCAAGCTCATCAGCACGGTGATCGAGTAGCAGTCGTAAATTGAGACCATGTCAACGTCCTCACGCCCGATCCCGGCCATGGAGAACGCCTGGTCCGCCGCGTGGATCATCGGCGAGGACATCAGGTCCTTCGCGTAGGTGGGTGTCTTGTAGGGAACGCGCTCGCCGAAGCCCTTGATCCACACCGGCCGGTTCTTGGATTTCGCTGCCATGTTCTTGTTGCCGATGACCACCGCGGCGCCGCCCTGGCACGGCATGACGATCTCCAGCATGTGCAGGGGATCGGCGATCAGGGGGGAAGCGAGCACGTCCTCGATGCTGATCGGCTGGCCGTGGAAGACCGCGTCGGGGGTGGCGCAGGCATTGGTGCGCTGGTCCACGGCGATCTTGGCCATCGCGTGTTCGTCGTAGCCGAACTCGTATCCGTAGCGCTTGGCGATCTGCCCGTAGGGGCCGTTCTGCCCGAGGTTTCCGTAGGGGATCTCAAACTCGGCCTGCGGGGAACCGTAGGCGTTCGAGGAGGCGCCGAAGTACATCTTGTCGTTCATCTCAAACGGGCGGCGCTCGTGAGTCGGAACGTCGTGGGTGCCCGGGAACGTCACCAGGACCGCGTCGCACAGGCCCAGTTCAACGGCCGCTGCAGCACGCCAGATGGCCGCGGCGGATCCGGCACCGCCGAGATCCACGATTTCGGCGAAGTTCGCGTCGATACCCAGGTATTCGGTGATGGTGGACGGGACGAACATGTCCGCCTCGCCGATCAGCGGGGTGACGATGCCGTTCACGTCGGTGGCATCCAGGCCAGCATCATCGAGCGCGGCCTTGGACAACCGTGCCCACTGCTCCAGGTTGAAGGTCTTCTCGCGGGCAAGCTTGCGCTGTGGCGGCAATTCGAAATAGCCAAGGATTGCGGCTTCTCCTCGAAGTCCCATGGGGGTGTGCTCCTCGTTCTGTGGTCGTGGTTCCCGGCTTCTGGACCCGTTTTTGGGTGCACGAAACCAGGGCTGTGTTGTTTTTTCTGATTTTTCCTGCTGTATGCGGCGGCTGCCGACTGGGAAGTCCGGGGTTTACCCGTCCGCGACGAAACCGTCGGCGGCCATGGCGTTGACCCTCAACGGAGCGATCCGCAGCCCCAACTCCGGATGCAGTGCACCGCCCTCGAGCACCTCGCGGATATCGGAAAGGTAGGCACCGGGGTCCTGCCCGGCTCCCGGTTCCGCGACACCGATGGCCCGGATGCCGGTGCCCCGAGTGTCAGTGCCTGGAGTGCCCGCGGGAACCTCGTACAACACCAGGTCGGCGCCCGCGTCCCAGCTGAACCCGGCTCCGGCCCCCGCGAGAGGGAATTCGGTGGCGCCCAGCACCTTCACCAGCACCTCGCGGGCGCGCTGAAGGTTTTCAACGTGCCCCAGGATCACCCGCAGCGCCGCCGGTTCGCCGGTGCCCTCCGCCCAGGGGCGCTGTGAGTTCCACGGTCCACCGCCGCCGGTGAGTTCCTCGACGCTCTGCGGGGCGCAGACCATTTGGGCCAGGAAGCCCAGACCGGTGTCCCGCGGGTGCAGGAACGCTTCCTGCCACTGCGGGTGTTCGAGGTTCACCAGAATCGGTTCGATCCCCGCGAACCGCGCGCCGGCAATGGCCGCGTGGATGTCATGGACCTTGAAGGTGATGTGGTGGGGCGCGGCGTTCCCGTCGTTTTCCTGCAGGAAACGTTCGATGAAGGAGTCCGGTGCGGTGCCCGGCTCCAGGAGTTCGATCCGCATGTCATCGGCCAGTGCCAGTTGGCAGGGGCTGAAGACGGGCATCGTGAAGCCGCTGGCCCAGCGGGCCCCGAGCTCACAGTGCAGTAGTTCCCCGGCCGGAGCCCAGGACGGTACCGCGATGGCCAGGTGGTCAAGTTCGTGGGCGCTCATGAGATCGCCCCCGCGCCTGGCGCTAGGAAACGCCCGCGGCGAATTCCTGCATCCGCAGCCCGATCATGCGCACAAACCTGTCCGCGACCCGATGGGCCTCGTCCATGGTCTTGTCCCCGGCGGCCAAGCGGGCCACCAGGTCCATCAACACGCACCACACCATGACGGTGATGTCCTCGGCCTCCTGAGACCCCAGCATCGAGAATTCCTCGCGCAAAGGACCCTCCAGGACCTCGCCGAGCCGGTGCATGAGGATCGAGACCTCCGGATCCGAGGTGGAGCGCAGCACGATGATGGCCTTGTAGAAGTTCGGTTGTTTCTCGAACGCCACCAACGCCATGCCCAGGAGTTGGCGTACCCGTTCGATGGCATTCAGGCCCTCGGCCCAGGACCGGTCGGAGTCCCCGAAGGGAACCGCCCAGTCGTGCACCACGTAGGCGTAGAGGTGCTCCTTGGACGAGAAATAGCGGTAGAGGGTTCCCAGCGCCACGTTCGCTTCCGCCGCCACGTCGCGGATCTGGATCGATTCGTAGTCGTTGACCTTCAGGAGCGACTTGGCCGCATCCAGGATGCGTTGCCGGCGCACCCGCTGGTACGCGGGAAGCTCGAGGGTCTCGCCAGAGAGTTGTCCGGGCATCGTTCGCCTCCTGGCTATTGATCTGGTGGAATTCCAACGCTACCACCAGCGTCCGGACAAGGAACGTTGTGGGGACTTCATGACTGGCCCTTCCAGCGGACCAGCGCGTCAAGCGCCTCGATCTGGTTCCCGGCAACCCGCAGCGGGTTGATTTCGAGTTCCTCCAGTTCCTCCCCGAGGCCGACGGCCACCTGGGAGATCTTGAAGATGACCTCGGCGAGTTCATCGAGGTCGGTGGCCTCGGAGCCGCGGAATCCGGTGAGCAGGTCGATGCCCTTGAGCGAGTCCAGCATCCGGCGGATCTCCGCCGGGCCCACCGGCAGCAGCCGCAGTGCCGAGTCCTTGAGGATCTCGACCATGACGCCGCCGAAGCCCACGGCCAGGACCAGTCCCCACTGCGGGTCCCTGACCACGCCGACGAGTAATTCGTTGCCCGCGGGGCGCATCGGGGACACCGCGACGCCCTGGATGCGGGCCTCCGGGGCCAGGGTGGCCACCGAGGTGCGGATGAAGTCGTAGGCCTCTGACACTGCGTCGGCGTCGCGCAGCATCAGGCGCACCCCGCCGACCTCGGTCTTGTGGGCGATGTCCTCCGAGGCGATCTTCAGGACCACCGGGTAGCCCATCTCCTCGGCCGCGGCCACGGCTTGGGCCGCCGAGGTGGCAATGGCCGCCGGCACGTAGGGTACTCCGTGGGAGCGCAGGAACTCGCCGGTCTGGATTTCGGTCCAGCTCTCGGCGCCTTCCGGCTTGGCAATCACCGGGGCCGCGGGGACCGCAGCGTCGGTGGCGAGTTCGGCGGTGCGTTTGCCCCACCAGGCGCTGCGGGCCACGGCGGGAATGCCGCGGTCGAAGGAGTCCGAGGCGTGCGGGAAACCGTGCTCGGCGGCGTATGCTCGGCCAAATTCGGTGACCTCGGTGGGCAGGAAGCTCATGGCGATGACGGGTTTGGCCGTGGACCGAAGCTGGCGCATCAGTTCGTCCTGGGTCAGCCGCGACATGTCAACCATGGCTTGGTTGGCCGGCCAGGAACCGTTGACGACGATAAAGTCGTAGTTCTCATCGTCGATGAAACACTGGTTGGCCTTGGTCATGATGGTTGGGTCCACCGAGATGTAGCCGGTGGTGTCCATGGGGTTGTTCACCGTGGAGAACGAGGGCAGCCCGGCCTCGTGCAGGGAACGCACAGTGACCTCCGACGGGGTCGGCAGCTCAAGGCCCATCGCTTCGGCTTTGTCAGCCACCAGTGCGCACATGGCGCCGGAACCCGTCACCACTCCCATGCGGTTGCCCGGCAGGGCGCCGTAGGATTCGATGATCCCGGCGGTCGCCACTAGGTCCTCGATGTTGTCGACGCGGATGATGCCGAACTGTTTGCAGGCGGCGTCGATCACCTTGTCGTCTCCCACCAGCGAACCGGTGTGCGCGGCGGCCACCCGGGCGGAGGCTTCGCCGCGGCCGGCCTTGAAGATGACGATCGGCTTGCCGACCTCGCGGGCCCGTGCGGCCACCGCAAGGAATTGCGCGGGATCGGAAATCTGCTCGAGGTAGGCGGCAATGACCTTGGTGTTCTCGTCCTCGACGAGGAGGCCCATCACGTCGATGGCCGACACCATGGCCTCGTTGCCCACGGTCACGGCCATCGAGCAGCCCACGCCGCGCGAGGCCATGTAGGGCAGCAGGTAGATGGCCAAGGCGCCGGACTGGCTGGCCACGCCCACGCCTCCGGTGATCATCGGCATCTGGGTCATGTGGCTGAAGGCCGCGACCTTTGCGTGGGCGTTGATGAAGCCCAGGTTGTTGGGGCCGAGGATCAGCTGGCCGGCTTCGCGGGCCCGTTGGACCAGCTTGGCCTGCAGGGCTTCGCCTTCGGCCCCGGCTTCGCCCAGGCCGGAGGCCAGCAGGATGAGGTTGCGGATGCCCTTGACGCGGGCCTCCTCCAAGATGGTTTCCAGCGAGTTGGTGCCGGTGAGTACGATGGCCAGGTCCGGAGCCTCCGGCAGGTCGGCGATGCAGGTGAAGGAGGCCTGTCCGTGGCATTGATCGCCGCGCCGGTTCACCAGGTAAAGCTCTCCGTCGAAGCCGCCGGCCAGTAGGTTGCTGTGGGTGAAGTGCGACCAGACCAAGTTGGTGTTGGCTCCGATGATCACCACGGAGCGTGGTTCAAGGAGTTCGCGCAGCCGGGCCGCATCCAGGTTCTGCAAGGTTGTGGTCTCGCTCGTCAACGTTGTCATGCGAAAAGGGTTCCTTTCGGTGAAACTTAGCGTACTGAATTCTTGGCGGGATCAAGCCGATGTTGCGGGGGCGGACTAACCGCGGGGCAGCCCGAGGATGCGTTCGGCAATGACGTTGAGCTGAATTTCGACGGTGCCTCCGCCGATGAGCACCTGCGGCACGGCAAGCTGCCCGGTGACCGGGTCGCCCGGGGCGTCGGCGAAGAGTGCCGCGGGGCCGGCCAGGGCCAGTGCCGCGGAGGCTGCCTCCCGGGTGAGCCGGGCGTGGGCGACCTTGGCCAGCGAGGAACCGACACCGGGCTGCAGGCCGTTGAGCTGGCGCAGGGTTTCGCGCAGGTTCAGTGCACCGATCGCGGAACTGGTGGCAACGATCGTCCCGAGGGCGGCGAATGCATCCCGCTCGTCTCCGGCGTGGCCGTTCTCGCGGATCAACGCCCGCAACCCGTCCTCGGTTCCCGCGGAAACCCCGTTGGAAATCTGGGTGCGCTCGTTTTGCAGGGTGGTGGCGGTGATCCGCCAGCCCTGTCCGGGCTCGCCGAGCAGGTAGGCATCGGGAACGAACACCGAGTCGAGGAACACCTCGTTGAATTCGGCGTCCCCGGTGGACTGCATGAGCGGGCGGATGTCCACTCCGGCGCTGCGCATGTCAACGAGGAAGTAGCTCAGGCCCTTGTGCTTGGGCACGTCGGCATCGGTGCGGGCCAGGCAGATTCCCCAGTCCGCCTCGTGGGCGCCGGAGGTCCAGACCTTTTGTCCGCGAAGCTCCCAGCCGCCCTCGACCCTGATGGCCCGGGTGGACAGGCCGGCAAGATCGGATCCGGCACCGGGTTCGGAGAAGAGCTGGCACCAGATGAGTTCTCCGCGCAGCGTCGGAAGCGCAAACTGTTCCTTGATCGCTTCGCTGCCGAAGGCGAGGATGGTGGGCATGGCCCACTCGCCAATGACCGAGGAAGGCTGAAGGATGTTGCGGCGGGCGTATTCCTGCGCGATGACCACCTGCTCGGCCGGGGAGGCGGCGAGGCCGTAGGGGGTTGACCAGTGGGGTGCCGCCAAGCCGTTTTCGGCCAGGAAGCTGCGGCGGGAGCCGCGGGAGTACCAGCGTCCGCCGTCGTGTTCATTCTCCAGTGCTGCTGCCTGGTCAAGCAGCGTGCCGATGCGCTCGCGGAATGCCGGGTCTTCATCAGGGAGTTCGATATCGATGCGGCGGTCCTGGTTAAGCGCCACCTTGCCCAGCTCGGCGGCGATCTCGCCGCGGGGTCCCACCTGTGCGGCGAGGGTGATGGCCCGGCGCCAGTACAGGTGTGCGTCGTGTTCCCAGGTGAAGCCGATACCGCCGAAGATGGTCACGGCCTCTGTGACCGCTTCGATGGATGGGACAACGGCTGCTTCAATGGCGGAGCCCGCGGCCAGGATCTGCTGGTCTTCGTCCTGTTCCAGGGCCACCAGCGCGGACCAGGCCGCGGCGGTGCCAAGCTCGGCGGCAATGAGCAGGTTGGCGCACTTGTGCTTGATGGCCTGGAAGGAACCGATCGGGGCGCCGAACTGTTCGCGGAGCTTGGCATAGTCAGTGGAGGCATCCACTGCCCAGCGCATGATGCCGGAGGCCTCGGCGGCGAGCAGGCCCGCACGCAGGGTTTCCACGTATCGTTCGCCCAGTCCCTCGAGGATCGTCTCGGCCTCGATCAGCAGTCCGTCGAGCACCAGCGTTCCGGCGTCGCGGGTCAAATCCGAGCTGGTCGCTGCGATTCGTTTCAGGCCCGTGCTTTCCACGTCAACCAGTGCAAAGCGGGTGACTGCCTCGCAGGTGAACCCGATGACCAGCTGTTCGGCTGAGAGCAGCGACGCCACCGGGGTGCTGCCGCTCAGCGACCAGCCGCCGGCGGTGGCCACGGCGGTGAGGGTCGAGGGCGAGAAGACCAGTGCGCCCGTGGCGCCGGCGGCAAAGAGATCGAGTCCAGCCGTTGAGGCCTTGCATTCGGTCGCACCGGCCACTGCGGCGCTGGCCAGCACCGTGGAAACGTAGGGCCCGGGGACCATCCGGCGGCCAAATTCTTCCACGACGATGGCGGTGTCGATGATGTTTCCACCCTGTCCCCCGCGCTCCTCGCCGATGTGTAGTGCATGCAGGCCGTTGTTCACCAGCTCGCCCCAGTGGGCGGGCCTTCCTCCGGCGCCGTATGCCTTGAGCTCTTCGCGGGTGACAAGGATGTCGGCGAACCGTTCGGCGAACTCGGAAACCGCGGCAGCCAGGTCGGCGTGCTCTTCGGTGAGGGAAAGCGGCATCTAATCACTCCATTGTCACGGACGGTTTCCGGTCCCCTGCGGGCGGTTCGTCGTCTAGCTGTCATATCAAGAACTGAAACTAGACTCTAGTTTAACTTTGTGACCTAGGCAACACTTTTTGAACTTGGGTTTCAGAAGCTTCGAGAATCCACGGGAACCTCCCGCCCGCGACCGGAGCAAGGACCTGCCCGCCCGCGGCTTACGACACCTTCCGCGCACCGCGGTAAACCCCGCCACCCCACTGGATTCCACCACGCATCAGCCACAGTCCGCACGGCTGAATCGTGCCCAGGCGTACAGTGAGGCAACTCGGGGCGCAGGTCCCGTCGAGATCGCCGTGCTGATCGTGTTCCCACAACGCCTCGTTGGGATGGAAGACGTTGGCCATCACCTCGCAATCGCAAGTGCCGCCCAGCTCGGGGAATTTGCGTTCCATGGCAGTGGCACGCGGGGCACGCAGGTCCCTGTACGCTTTTGACCACTTCAGCCCGCTGCACCCGTGGGCAAGCATGCGGCAGACGTAGCAGGCCAGGCATTCATGGGGCCAGGGCAGCAGCATCCGCACCATCTTCAGTGCGTCATCGAGTTCCTGCGCCGGGTACTGTTCCATCGCGTCCTCCTTGAAGCGTTTTGCCCCAAGACTGCTGCCGGACCAACCCCCGCAGGCAGGGAATCCTCCGGGGTGTGGATACCTGCTACGGCTTCGGTTTCAGCGACAACACGGTGCGGAGCAGTCCCCTGCCCTCGCCCTCCGGATGCGCCGGGAACCCCCCGCTATGCGCTGACTGAGTGCCCGTTTTGGAAGCGCACGATCCGCTCGATGGCCTCGGTGACCTGGCCGAGTCCCGCGGCGAAACTCAAACGAACCCGCCGTCCGCCGTCGACAGCATCGAAGTCGACGCCCGGCACGATCGCCACGCCCTGCGCCTCCAGCAGTGCGGCACAGTACTGGCTCGAATCGGCAAACGAGCCAAGCTTTTCCCCCAGGTCCGCGTAAAGGTAGAAGGCCCCGTCGGCGGGCGCGCATTCGCCCCAGCCCAGCCGCGGCAAGGCAGCCAACAGCGTGGCCCGCGCCCCGGAGAACTCGGCGACCCGGGCCTCGGCCTCGCGGTAGGAATCCTCGCCGAAGGCGGCCAGCGCAGCATACTGTGCCGGGGCCGGCGGGCACAGCGCAACGTTGCCGGCCAGCGCATCGACGGTGGGCAGCAGGTCATCGGGAACCAGCGCCCAACCCAGCCGCCAACCGGTCATGCCCCAGTACTTTGAAAAGCTGGAAATCACCACGGTGTCGGCATCCAGCTCCCAGGAACTCACCGAACGGCGGGTTTGGGCACCTGGTTCCGGGTAGTCGATGCCGTGGTAGATCTCGTCACTGACCAGCCTGACCCCGCGCTCGCGGCACCATATGGCAAGGTCATCCAGCTCGCTTCCGGAGACCATGGTGCCCGTCGGGTTCGCCGGTGAGGCAAGCACCAACCCATCGAGGTGCCCGTGCTTTTCCCAGGCTGCCTCCAGCAATTCAACGCTCGGCTGGTAACGGGATTCCGGCCCGGCGGCGAGTTCAACCACGTCGATGCCCAGGGTGCGCAGGATGTTCGCGTACGCCGGGTAGCCGGGCCTGGCCAGGGCCACCTTGTCCCCCGCATTGAACGCCGCGAGGAATAGCAGCATGAAGGCCCCGGAGCTACCGGTGGTAACCGCGACATTTGCGGCCGGCACCTCAATGTTGTACCAGCGTTTGTAGTGTCCTGCGATGGCCTGGCGCAATTCTCGGATGCCGAGGGCCGGTGTGTAGGTCAGCGGGGTTCCCTCGGCATGGATCTGTGCGGCACGCCGGGAAACCGCCGAGGGTGCGCCGTCGCCGGGTTCTCCGGCACAGAGCGAAACCACATTGCGGCCCGCCGCACGCAGCTGCGCCACGCGGTCAAGAATGCTCATGACTTCGAACGCAGGCACCTTGGCCCGCTCGGCGACCTTGAGATTGCGCTGCATCGTTCCTCCACGCGTTGTTTCCACAGGTAGTTTCCACGCAGGTTGTCTCCAACCTTCGATAGCTTCCAGCCTGTCACAGGTGGTGCGGAAAACAGCCGTGGCCCCGGCCGGGTTACGGTCGGAGCCACGTGGGCATGAGCCCCCCTCCACCGTGGAGCAAGGCCCATCGTTCAAGAAACGTTCAAAAATCAGGCGTCGGCGCGCTCGGCGATGTCCTTCTTGATGGATTCCATGTCCAGGCCCTCGATCTGGCCGATCAGGTCTTCGAGTGCTTCGCCCGGCAGTGCGCCGGGCTGCGAGAAGACCAGGATGCCGTCACGGAAGGCCATCAGGGTGGGGATGGAGGTGATGTTTGCGGCGGCGGCAAGCTGCTGCTCGGCTTCCGTATCGATCTTGCCGAAGACGATCTCAGCGTGCTTCTCGCTGGACGCCTCGAACACCGGGGCGAACTGGCGGCAGGGACCGCTCCAGGCTGCCCAGAAATCCACAATCACCGTGCCGGGGGTCGAGATGATCGATTCGAAGTTTGCTGCATTCAGTTCAACGGAAGCCATGGAGCTTCATCCCTTCGGGAGATGTGGAGTTGGATGGCGCGTGCACCCACACATGGCTCAACCATACCCGGCGGGGTATTATTCCGAGTGGATATTACTTTTCATCAACAAGGAGTCACCACATGTGCAAGAAGGTCACCTGCGAAGCATGCACCAAGCCAACCTGGGAAGGCTGCGGCGAGCACATTGAAGATGCGCTCGGCGATGTTGCGGTTGCCGATCGCTGCACCTGCAAGTAGTCACGAAGTCCCAGGAACGGCCCGGTTAGTTTTTCGGGCCGTTCCTGTTTAAGCGGAGCAACCTCAAGCACATTTGAAGCCCGCAAAAAGCCCATCCCTGGTCTTGCCAATCTTGGTTCGTATCTGCGGCTGCGATTCCCATCTGTTTCCTGCGAAATCATGAACAGCTACGACACCAACCAACCCCTCGTTTCCAGTGCCAAAAAGCAATGCGACGAGACCGTCGAGCAAACCTCCAAGCAATCCGGCGTTGAACGCATGCGTTGTCGTGGTAATTTCCGTGATCAAGGCCCATTCCGCGGCTGGCTGATTGGGTTTGCCGACAATTTTGTATGAAACCTTTGATCCGTTGATGGACGCCACGGTTCCCCACGAGATCGTCGCGACTTGCCCATTCAAGATGGGATGGGTAGTTGCGCACGCAATTCCCGAGGGCTCTGCAATCGTGCGGGCAGACGGGTTGGCGGAAGCGGCCTGATCAACCGTCCAAGCTGCCGTCGTCTCCTCGAATCCCTGTGATACCGTCGCAGCACCGATGAGCATGGCGCTGGCTCCCAAGGCGGCCGCCCGCACTACCCAAGACAGCTTCATGAAATCGCATGCCGGCCGTGGCGACGCGGCCAGAATGCCCAGGTCACCAGCGTTGCCGCGCCAAGCGTCAAGCAGCCCAGTACCCACGGCGAACCCATGGCCACGATGACAGGAGCCAGCCCCGGCACGTGTCCGAGGGTTTGGCGAACGTTTGCCACTTCATAGGGCAGCGGGTCGGGACGCTCGTTGGCATCGCCCTTCATGGAGATGCTCCACTGGCCGTTGGTTCCCGGTTCAATGGCCGTGACACGATGGGTCACCGGCAGATCCCCGGGACGGTCCACCGTAATGACATCGCCAATCGACACCTCGCCCGCCGAAATCTCACGAACCAGTGCAACTGATCCGGCCGGAATGGTGGGTGACATGGATCCGGTCTTGAACATGATCAGTGAAATGCTGAATACCTGGGCGAGAACCACCAGGGCGATGCACAATGCACCGCCGATCGCAGCCAACCATAGGAGCAGATCTCCGAGGATCTTGAATAAGCCGCGGACTTGCGAATTGATTCTGGCACTGGGCTCCGAAGCACTCACGCGCCTTGACTTCAGACTGCTCACGTACGGCTCGTTCCGATGACGTTCCATGTGAGAGTGGCGCTCTTGCCCTGGATAACCGGGTTAGCATTGGCTTTCATCCGAATTTGCATGCAGTAGCGGATGTCGTTGGTGCCGGCGGAATTCAGCTGTTGCGTACCGCCAACGACCGGGGCGGCCAGGGCTTCGGCAAATACGGCGTCGGAAATATTTGTCGCATTGCAGGTGGTACCGCTGGGAAGCGCCTTCGCCCGGACCTGAAGTTCATTAACAAGGTCCGCATTGCTGCCTGCCGATTTAGTGGCAGCCTGCAATACGGTGTTTCCACCCAGAGTTGAAAGCGAGGTGGTCCGGATGTCGAGGTAAGCGATGCCGGAATCACCAGGAGTGAGGCTGGATACGTCCATCGTTAGCCCGACAGGCGAAGATTCGGGGTTGTCCTGCCAGGCCTTCCCATTGGTTCGACTCTCAAGCTTGAAGATTCCCGAGGTGAAAGTCGCACTGGCGTACTGCGAATGAGTCCAGGCCGCCATCGTGGAGGCAGCACCGATCCCCAGCACCAATCCGCCCGCCAGCAAGGCAGCGATCTTTCGCCCGGTGGAACTGTTCCTCCGACCAGTTGGTTTGGCCCGCTTCCCCGCCATGGATTAGGGAGCAGTCTTTTGCGTGCCTGCGATTTCCCAAACAGCAGTCGACGTTCCGCTTTGGTCCAAGGAAGAACCAGCGGTGATTTCAAAGCAGAGATTGACTGTGTCACCAGGAGTTCCCGGCCCGCGGCTTGTCAATTCGAAACTGGTGGATCCCGTGGCGGTTGCCAGCGCCTGTGACCCGACAATTTCTTGCACAGCAGTCCCCGAGCAGGTCGCCGCAGCAGACGTGTACACCCGCTGCGTCAGCCCTGCCACAGACGTTGCAACGGCGGTGTTGATGATGGCGCTGCCGTCAAAGGTCGTTGCATCCGTCAAGCGCACGGCAAATGGCGCGGTCACCTTGTCGCCGGGGCTCATGTTGGTGGTTTCTACGGAGAAACTCAATTGCGCCGCCGAATCCGCACTTGGGTGTGAAGAGAAATTGGGATCCAGCGGGTTCTTGCCTTCCAAGGCGAACGCACCGGTCTTGAAGTTTCCGGTGGCAAATTCCGAGCCGTTCCAGGCTGCCATGGTCAGCACCGCCCCGACGCCAAGAACCAGTCCGCCGGCAAGAATTGCGCGGACCTTACGTTGTTTTTGCTGTTCAACCATGGTCAATCCCCTCTACGACGTCACCCGTGCGACGTGGGCTTCTGGGAAGCCTCCGTTCATTGCGCCCGGATTTCCGGGGCATATTCCAAAACCTAACAGGGAAAGGTCTAGGTATACGCGTGGTTCGGGGCTTCGGGTGAACTCTAGACTTTTCCTGTCGATTTATGGCCAACCGGCACCCTTCGGGTGGCCAGTTGGCCAGCTCGCCAGTCAGCAGCGGTCAAGTTGGCGCAGGTAATAACGCATCGGGAAATGCCGAATACGGCGGGGCAAGATGCGCACGGCAACCCGTGCGCAGCGCATCACCCCGTCCATGCGGCGCTGCTGCTTGTGACTCCAGCCAAATCCATACAGCATGCGCAGTTGCTCCCCCAACAGGCCCATGGTCATGAGCCGGGCCAGGGGCATCAGTGCGCGCATCCAGTACGGTGCGGATTCTGCGGCGAGCAGTTGGTGGGCGACCTCGCGCACCGGGGCGTCGACTTGCAACCGGGCGCAGGTGGATTCCCAGTACTCTGCGAAGGCCGCCCGGTCCGCGGGCCAGAATTCGGCGGGCATGCCCAATTCGGTGCCCAGCAACGCATAGTCGCGATACAGCTGGTCGGCATCCGTGTCACTGAGCGCCGGGAGAACCGCGTCGTGGATTTGCATGGCCGAGTCATACAAGGTGGCGGCAACCCAGAGTTGCAGTCGCGGGTCCCTGGCCGAGTAGGCGGGGTGGGTGCCATCCGGCGCGGCGGGGGCACGCACCGGGGAGTGGGCCCGGGCCACCGCAGACCGGGCCTTGGCCCGGTGTTCATCGGTGCCGTTGCTCAGCGCATAAATGTAGCTCAGGGTTCCGTGCAGGCGCCCCAGCGGGTTGGCCGCGAAGTTCGAATGGCGTGCCACCCCGTGCCCGACCTGCGGCATGGCAAGTTGCAGGAGGATCGCCCGCCCGGCGCCGAGGAGGTAAACGCTCTCGGGAGCGTACCGGGCCATGACGCCGGGTTGATCCGCGGGACCCTGCCGGGCTGGCTGGTTCATCTGTTGGTTTCCTCCGTGGGCACTCGTTGGGGGGTCATGCGAAGCTGCTGCCGAACTGCGCGCAGCGCCAAAGGCGCGACAGCGGTCCATTCTTCCAGCTTCTCCTGAGTGTTCGGCGTGCCGCTGTTGGAAGCGCAATCGCTGTGCAGCGGCCGCGCGTTCTCCACTTGCAAGTGGTCCCACGGGAAATTTTGCCGTTTTACTATCCCCGGGCGCACCCCTGCCGATAGGCTCACCCCAGAGCTGAGAAGTAGTTTCGCATCATAACACGGCACGTTGAAGCACACCGGGGGAAGTAACTCGCCGCACCGGCTCCCTGCTTGGGGGCGCTGCCTGGATACGAGGAGATCACACATGTCGCAGTCCGAACAGCCAGCCTCCGCAGCTCCCGGCGCACCGGTGCTCATTCCCCTCGGGAAAACCTTCACCCCCGGTGAGATCACGTTCTTCAAGGACCAGGGCACCAGGACCCTTGAACAGGCGATGGCCGAGGCAGACGTGCTGGTTTCCTGCCCGCATTCGGGCGACGCGGTGCCAGCAGAGCTGGCCGAATTCTTGGCCCCCGAGTTCACCCACCGGCTGCAATTCGATTACTCGGACCGCACCACCGGTCCCGTCGTGCGCGCCTGGGCCCAGATTGACCCGCGCATCATCTACGTTCAGAACCCGCATCCGCGCCTGCTGCGCGACCCCAACCGTGCCCGTCCGGCCGATCTGGGCGCGCAGTTGCGCGAGGCCTTTGCCCGGGTGCGCGCCGCCGGTACCTGGAACAAAGTGGATCTGACCGGCGTGGACACTATTCGCCCGGTGACATTTTCCTTCTTCCCGCTGCTGCGGGTGCCGGATAGCGACGCCGAACTCAACGCCATGGTGCGTGCCTTCGAATCGGTCGCCGAGCGCGGCCTGGGCGTGTACGAATCGACGAGGAATTCCATCCGCGCCTCGATGGTTGCCGCCGCCGCCGAACGCGTGAAGAACGGCGGCCGGGCCCAGGTCACCACGCTGTCCTTCCACGACACCATGAACCACACGACGACCCGCGATGGCGCCGTGAACGTGCTGCGGGCACCTGCCGACAGGCTGCCGGGCGTCGTCGCACTCTCAAACCGCGGCGATGCACAGGGCAACAAGCGCGGGGATGAGGCCATCACCATGGACGGGGCCGTTTTACGGGTGCTTGCCGACTGCCACCGGACCGGGTTTGATGTGGATCTCCCGCAGGACGTCGCGCTAAACTCCCCGTATCTGGGCAGCCAGGAGATCATCGCCTCCGGGGAACGCTTCCGCAACCTGACAGATTCGACGTTTACGCTGGCCTCGGGATCCGGGAGCGTCCAGCTGGGTGCCGTGCAGGCGGAGTTCCTGCGCGAGTATTTGTTGGGCCCGGTCGCCACGGCGGAGTTGCAGCAACCCGGCACCGGATGGCCGGCCGAAGACACCGCTTGGACAGCGACGCTCGCACGGCATTGCAAGGCGAGCTGGAACGAATACCGTGGGTGGTTCGCCGCGCAGGAAGTTTAATGCGCAAAGGGCCGGTTTTCCATCCGCAGTTGACGGCAGATGGGAAGCCGACCCCCCACTCGGTGCGTGCGGTGCTATCCGAGGATGAGACCCAAAATTGCACCCGGCACAATAGTGGTCACCGTGAGGATCAGGGTGGGCACGAAGAACGAGTGGTCGTAGAGCTTGGTGGAACCGGAGGTGTCGAAGTTCGCCGCGGCGATTTGCGAGCCGTTGGTCGGCAGCAGCTAGATGCCGGCAAACGCCGCCGCTCACATGCCCGAAAGGAGCCTCAATGCAATGCCTGCGGCCAAGCCTCATGCCGAAGCCTAGGCACCAAGACACCTAGCGAGACTCAGTTTTTGCGCGCCCGCACCGGGTGCTGGGAAAGGATCGATACGCGGTTGAAGGCGTTCATGGCGATGGCTATCCACTGCACAGCAGAGAACTGCTCGTCGGAAAGCACCAAGCGTGAGGCGGCAAGCTCGGCAACACGGGTTTCGGAGTCAGGCAACGTTGTTGCCGCTTCGGCGACTGAAAGCGCAGCGGATTCAAGGTCGGAAAAGAGCGTGGTTTCGCGCCAGCTGGAAAGCACTGCAATGCGCTGGGTGCTCTCCCCCGCTTCGAGCGCCTGACGCACATGCATGTCAAGGCAGAAGGCGCAGCCATTGATCTGCGAAATGCGTACATTCAGCAGTTCAATAAGGCCGAAGTCAAGGCCGGCGGCAGTACCGGCGGCCTTGACCTTCAGTGAGAAGGCGTTCAGCGCCTTCCAGCTCTCGGCGTCGGACTTGTCCAGAAAGAACGGATCAGATAAAGACAAGTGAAACCCTTCTCGAAAAAAGTCCGCGCCGATTGAGCGGGGGGGGTGACTACTCGGCTGCTGCCAGTTGGCCGCAGGCGCCGTCGATTTCCTTGCCGCGGGTGTCGCGCAGCGTGGTGGGCACGCCCGCGGATTCGAGGCGGTCGATGAACTCGGCGGTGACGTCGGGTTCCGAGGCGGTCCAGACCGAACCCGGGGTCGGGTTCAGCGGGATCGGGTTCACGTGGACCCAGCCGCGGCCGCGGGCGTTGAGCTTGCGGGCCAACAGGTCCGCGCGCCAGCCGTGGTCGTTCATGTCCTTGATCAGCGCGTATTCGATCGAAACGCGGCGTCCGGTCTTCACGTAGTAGTTGAACGCGGCGTCGAGCGCCTCGTCAACCTTCCAGCGGGAGTTCACCGGGATCATCTCGTCGCGCAGCTCGTCATCGGGTGCGTGCAGCGAAAGCGCGAAGGTGACCGGGATGTTCTCCTCGGAAAGCTTGTTGATCGCCGGGACCAGGCCCACGGTGGAAACCGTGATGCCGCGGGCGCTCATGCCCAGGCCTTCGGGAGCCTCGGCGGCCATGCGGTGCACGGCATTCATGACGCGCTTGTAGTTGGCCAGGGGCTCGCCCATGCCCATGAACACGATGTTGCCCACGCGCTCTTCCGGGTGCTTCTGGCCGCCCAGTCCGCCCTCTGCGATCACGCGGTTGGCCTGGACGATCTGGTCCAGGATCTCCGCGGTGGACATGTTGCGGGTCAGGCCCGCCTGGCCGGTGGCGCAGAACGGGCAGTTCATGCCGCAACCGCACTGGCTGGAAACGCACAGGGTGATGCGGTTGCTGTATCGCATCAGCACGGACTCGACCAGCGAGCCGTCAAAGAGGCGCCACAGGAACTTGATGGTCTTGCCATCGTCCGTGGCAAGCCGCTTCACTTCGGTGAGCAGCTTGGGGAACATGACCTCGGCGATCTCGGCGCGGCGGTCCTTGGGAAGGTCGCTCATCAACTCGGGATCGGTGGTGAAGTGCTGGAAGTAGTGAACCGAGAGCTGCTTGGCACGGAAGCCCGGAAGGCCCAGTTCCTTAAGCTTCTCGGCACGCTCGGCAAGCGTCATGTCGGCAAGGTGCGTCGGCGGCTGGCTGACGCGGGCCTTGGCCGTGAACTGCAGCTGCGGGCGGCCGTCGTCGCCCATGGCCTGCTTCCAGCCTTCGGCGGTCGGGCGCACCTGCGCACGACCCTCGGCCTTAGCGCGCGACTCGGAAATGCGCATTTGCTGCGCACCCTGAGCGGCGGCACGGGCTGCACGCTCGTCTGCGTGGCGCTTGAGGGTGTCCTCATGCTTTTCGTCGCGGTCAGCGCGCGCGGCAACGGCCTCTGAGGTGCGGCTGCGGGCGTGCTCGGGTGCTGGGGTATTTTCGGCGGAAGTCATCGGTTCCATTCTCCCACGCTTGTCCCGTTCGTGGGCGGTGAGTTTGGGCACCCCTGGGCGACTCGCGCGCTGGGCCTGTGCGGCTGCGCTCGGGAACCTGCTTCATCGCGGGCGGCCAACTGCGCTACGAGGGCACTCAACAGCACTAAGGCGATCTCGCTCCCACCCCTCGCCCCAACCCTCGCCCCAACCCGCTGCCGCGATCCGCCAAACATCCGGCAGATCCTCGGCCCGCATTCTGCACCCCTGCGTTGGCCCAAGATCCAACTCCGATGCACATTGAGGAACCTGACTTCATGCGACTCGATGCCAGTCGGGTGTCGTCGGAGCGTCCAACGCTTGCATGCTCGAAGCGGTTTCACTGTCGATGGCGCAGTATCATGAGGTGGCACGAATTGTGGCTTCACATCAGAAAAAGGAAAGTCATGGAACGGGAACCCCGTCCAACCATGTTTAGTCTCGCATCGAGCGACCCCAAGGGTGAGCTCATCGATCGCACAGGTCTGGACGCTGCAGCGTTGGACCAAATCGATCGCATCATGGCTGAGATGGGCCACCTACGTGCCGTGGAACGCAAGATCTCACGGGCTTCCCAGGACTACATGAAGCTGAACGAAACCGACATGAGGGCGATCCGATTCCTCATTTCGGCACAGCACACGCAGACTGCGGTGACCCCCAGCATGCTGGCCAAACACCTGAAGATCACCACAGCCTCGGTGACCAAGCTGATTGACCGTCTAGAAAATGGTGGACATGTGGTGCGCGCTCCACACCCCACAGATCGCCGTTCGCTGTGCATCACAGTGACACGCGAAACCCATCTTGCTGCCCGCGAACAGGTAGGACGCCACCATGCCTCACGATTCGGTGCGGCACAACGTCTGAGCCCCGCCGAACGCGAAGTGGTGATCCGGTTCCTGGCCGAGACGGCCAGCGATCTAGAGGACAGCAGCAATAGTACTGATGCGAGTAGCGCTTCGGAAGCTTAGACTTTCAGCGCTTCGGCCGCACGGGTGATGCGTTTTGCCATCGAGGAGAAAATAATCCCGTGAAACGGCAGAATCGATAACCAGTAAAGCCGGCCGGCCAACCCTTCGGGGAAGAACACCGCCCGCTGCCTGTAGCGACTACCTGTTGGGGTGGGTTCCACCGAAAGCTCAAGCCAAGCTCGTCCGGGCACCCGCATTTCGGCGCGCAGCCGGAGCAATCTATCGGGAACCAACTCTTCCACACGCCACCAGTCCACGGCATCACCCAGGGCAAGGTTCTCCCGGCTCCGCCGTCCGCGCCGCAGGCCCACTCCCCCGGCCAGTTTGTCCATCACCCCACGCAAAGCCCATGCACCGGGTAACGAGTAGTAGCCGGTGTCTCCACCAATGCCTTGAATGACCTTGAACAGTGCCGCGGGCGTCGCCGAGGAATCCCGTTCCCTAAGGTCTGTAAACACAGTGTGCCCTGCCCACTGCGGATCGGAGGGCAGTGGTTCGGCCGGGGCTTCGAGGGCGTGCGCGGTAGTCCAACTGGTTTCCACGGTGTCATCGCGCATCTTGGCCAACGCAAGCTCCACCGATCGCCGATAGCCGGTCAACCCGCCCTCGGGACGCTCGATTATTTCGTCAATCACCCGATTGCGCATCACGCAATCGTGCTGCAGCGACTCAACCAGCGGAATCGCCAATGAGCGGGGAATCGGCGTGACAAGGTTGACCCACTGCGCGGCAAGCCAGGGCGTCAACACCGGCAATGGCAGGATGACCGGGCGTCGAATGCCAGCAGCATCGGCATAAATTCTCATCATGTCGCCGTAGCTATGCGCTTCGGGACCTCCGATGTCATAGGCTCCAACAACCTCCGGCGGCAGCAACGCGCTTTGGCTGAGGTAGTGCAAGGCATCGCGCACCGCTATCGGCTGCACGCGGTTTAGTACCCAGCGTGGAGCAGGCATCACCGGCAAAACATCCGTGAGGTGCCTGACCATCTCGAAGCTTGCAGATCCGGAACCAATGATCAGCCCCGCTTGCAGGTTGATGGTTGGAATTCCACTTGAAGCAAGGATCTCTCCGACTTTGACCCGCGAGGAGAGATGCCGGCTCAATTCACCGTCCGGGTGCAACCCCGAAAGGTAGATCAGCCGTCCCACACCCTCGGCCTTCGCCGCCTGAATAATGGTGTTGGCGCAGCGCTCCTCCATAGGTGCGAAATTCGCCGCCCCACCCATTGAATGCACCAGGTAATACAGCACCTCGGCACCTCGGCACAGTTCCGCTGCAGCCCTCGGGTCGGTGAGGTCCCCCTCGATGATCGAAACTTTCCCTTTCCAGGGAACGTCCCTCAACGCGTTCTTCCGGCGAGTCAGCACTCGAACTTGATGCCCTTGCTCCAAGAGCACAGGTACCAATCTGCCGCCGATGTAGCCGGTTGCTCCGGTGACCGCGATAACGCTCATGCCAACACCCGCTCCTTGGACGTCCTGCGAGAACTCCACATGGCTGTGGCCACCACCGAAAAGATGAACAGTGCCCCGGCCGCGACGAAAGCCGTTGCGGACACCGGTGCGGAGAGCAGGCCTCCATCGCTTCGCCCAACGCCGATCCAGGCGATTCCCCACGTCATGGCCATTGCCACGCCAAGCCGACCGCGCGAGTACAGAACCGTCGCGGCCCCAATCAACGCTGCGACCACGACGAGGACGGCTGCCAACGGCGTAGTCCACGCCGCGTCTTCACCGATCCCCAGGGAGGCCAGCCAAGCGGCAATGTTCGCGACTGTCGCCACGCTGACCCAGCCAAGGTAGGGGCCAAAGGTCACCGCTGTGATCCAACGTTCTGCAGCGTTTTCGATGCGTGGCCGCATGAGCATGAACATCCGGCTCAGTACTGCCAGCAGGATCAGGATCACCAGCACGCTGATTCCGAGCCAACCTAGTTGTACGGAGCCAATCCATAGTGCGTTCAAGATTGCGGATGCAGCCGCCAATGGACGGAGCTTTCGTTGTGTTTGGCTCACGCTCGCCGCGGGGGTCAGCTGCCAGATGGCGTAGACACACAGCGCCGTATAGATAAAACTCCAAATTGCGAAGGCCCCGGTTCCAGGAGCCAACAGGGTTGCATCGGCACTTAGTCGGCCATCCGCAGCCTCGGCGATGGGTGTTCCTCCGAGCACGCCGCTGCCTACAAAGGCTCCAAACGCCGCAAGGAGCACTGCTGCTGCGCAGATGACGCGCGCGCTCAGTGATGCTTTCTCGGGATTTTGCATCGGTGGTTCTCCTTCGATCGTGTCTCCGAAAATTCTTTTCAAAAAATGCTGTGTCTACTCGACAAACACTAACTCGTTAACCCATGATGTAGCTAGACAAGCTAGCAATCAACCCTTTGAGGTATCAGTGATGAGAATTCCCTCGGAAGAAACATCCGAATTGCACTCAGCCTCAAAACTCCTGCACGCCGTTCTGATGCTCAACGACGGACTTGAGCATTCAATGTGCCGCCACCTGAAAATCAACGAAACAGATTTCCAAGCACTGCAACACTTGATACTCAACGAGTCAATGACGCCCAGTGGACTTGCCGGAAGATTGCATATCTCCACCGCGGCGACCACCGCAGTGATCGACCGCATGAGCGAACGAGGCCATGTCCTTCGCAGGCCGCACCCCAGCGATCGACGAAGCATCCTGATATACCCCAGCCCAGCTGCCGTCGCCGAGACGATTGGTGCCTTGCGGCCGCTATTTACCGATGCCGAGCGCAGTATCAACCGCTTGGACCCTGACCAGCAGCAGGCAGTGGTCACCTACTTGGAAAACATCCTCGACGCTATGCAAACCCACCTGGAAACGCTGCAGCTGTCCCCCATCAAGAAACGGAATGAACGCTCATGAGACTGCCAACACGGACCTCCGCGCCCACCGACGAGGAAACGGTCACGCAAATTAGTGCCACATTCGAGGTACGCGTTCGCGACGAGCTCGCCGCAGTCATCGAAAGCTACCGACAGCTGGCCAGCGATTACTCGCCGGCAACACAGACGCTGTGGTCCCGAATCGGAACCTCGCTGGCCGGAGGCAAGCTCACCCGGCCACGCTTGGTCATGCTGGGCTATGAAGCGTTCAATATGCACTCACCATCGGATACCGCTGAAACGAATCCCGGCATCGATCGTGCCGTGACCCTTGGCTGCGCCTTCGAGCTGCTTCACGCATCGTTGCTCATGCATGATGATGTGATCGATCGCGATTTTGCCCGGCGCGGTCGCCCCACGTTGTCGGCGCTCTACCGCGACGAGGCGCTCACAGCTGGAGAATCACTGGCCGATGCCGAACACGCGGGACACTCGGCGGCGATCATTGCCGGGGACCTTCTCCTGGCAGCCTCCATCAAGCTGGCCATGCGAGCTGCCGAGGCACACCCGCAGGCAGCGGCCATCGAGCATTACTTTCACCTGGCCATCCACAATGCCGGAGCCGGAGAGCTTGAAGACCTACTTTTCTCGCTGGACCGGACGCCGGCAAAAGTGCAGGAGGTACTGCGCATGGAAGAACTCAAGACGGCATCCTATTCCTTCCGGGTCCCGCTGCACACCGGAGCCTTGTTGGCAGGTGCAGAACCACAGCAAGCTGCCGCGCTGGCCGACATCGGCAGCCAACTCGGCGTCGCCTACCAACTCATCGATGATGTGCTCGGCACTTTTGGAGACCCCGCCCAGACCGGAAAGTCCGTCGATTCCGACCTGCGCGAAGGTAAAAGCACCATCCTGACAGCGGTGGCCGCGGCCACCCCCGGATTCACCGAAAGATTTGCAATCTTCCGCGACCAGCATGTTGATCTGCCGGCGCTGCGCGCGGCACTGGAAGCCACGGGAGCCGAAACTTTCGCCCGCCAGTTGGCCGAGGAACTTTGCGTTGGCGCCACCACGGCTTCCCACGGGTTACGCATTCCAGAACATGTCAGTGCCGAACTCGAAAGCTTTGCCACGCTCATTCTGAACCGAGGCGCATAACCCATGAGCCACGATATCTCGGGAAAAGCCAGCTCGGGCACGAAGCCAGGCAGCATCACCGCGCTGCAGCGCTACTCGGCTGCGGCGAGTTCAAGTGCCCGCGTGATCATCGAACAATACTCAACATCCTTCGCGCTGGCCTGCCGCATACTGGATCGCGAGTCTCGGATTCACATTTCCAACATCTATGCGCTGGTCCGGCTGGCCGATGAGGTGGTCGACGGGGTTGCCTTCGAGGCCGGACTCGACGCACCAGCCATCGCCTCGGCACTGAACAGGCTTGAAGAGGAAACCGAGGCAGCGATACTCACCGGCTACAGCACCAACTTGATCGTCCATGCCTTCGCCTGCACGGCGCGCAGCCAAGGTATCGACACCTCGCTGACCCGACCATTCTTCGCCTCCATGCGCAGCGATCTAAACGTCGCCACACACGACGCCGCAACACTCGAGGGCTACATCTACGGATCGGCGGAGGTTGTGGGTCTCATGTGCCTTCGTGTTTTTCGTTCAAGCCCCAACGCACCCCGTGGCCACGACGAAGAAATCGAGGCTTCTGCCCGTCGACTGGGCGCAGCCTTCCAAAAGGTTAATTTCCTGCGAGACCTAGCCGCAGATACCAACGAGCTGGGCCGCAGCTATTTCCCGGGGCTTGATCCTGCAGCATTCTCCGACGCACACAAGAATGCGCTGGTCGCCGAGATCAATGATGACCTCGATGCCGCGGCACGGGGAATAAAGTACCTTCCGCCGCGGGCCGCACAAGCAGTGTCAATGGCTCACGGACTCTTCAGCGAATTGAACCAGCAGCTTCAACGCACCAGCGCTGCCGAGCTCATGGCCCGCCGCATCTCGGTGCCCACCCGGCGCAAAGCCATCATCGCCCTGCGCTCAACGCTTGGCCGGCACAGCAAACCCTTAACCGCAAAAAATCCGGTATGAAAGTGAAGAGCATGAAAAACACCCCGAAGATCCAGGGTAACCAGCAGGTGGTGGTCATCGGAGGAGGATTCTCGGGTCTGGCCACCGCAGGGCTACTGGCGGCTTCCGGCCACCGGGTCACCCTGCTGGAAAAGCAGAAAAATCTCGGCGGACGCGCCGGACGCCTTGAACGCGAGGGTTTCAGCTTCGACACGGGCCCTTCCTGGTACCTCATGCCGGAGGTCATTGAACACTGGTTCGAGCTTATGGGAACCTCCACCAAACAAGAGCTTGACCTCGTGGACCTTCACATTGGTTACCGGACCTGGTTTGAGGACGAGGAAACCCCGCTGGATATGCCCACCGGGGTAGGAGCCGAGGCCGCCTTTGAATCCCTGCAACCCGGCGCCGGAGCGGCCTTGCGTGATTACCTCCGCACGGCCCAGGAAAGCTACACGCTGGCCCTCGGCCATTTCCTCTACGACGGATTTTCCTCGGTCAAAAGCTTCCTGAACCCCAAGTTGTTGGGGATGCTGCCCCAATTGGCACCGCTACTCACCGGATCGTTGGATTCATACGTGGCCAAGCGGTTCACCGATCCGCGCCTACGCCAGATCTTGGGCTACCCCGCGGTGTTCCTGGGCTCAAGTCCCAAGCACACCCCAGCGCTCTACCACCTGATGAGCCACCTGGACCTCACGCAGGGCGTGAAGTACCCAATGGGCGGATTCGCCAGGTTGGTGGATTCGATGACCGAAATCTGTGTGGCCGCGGGCGTCAAGATCAACACCGAGGCCCGCGTCACCGGCATCGACACAGTGAACATCGCCCGCACCAACAGCGTGGATGCTGTGCGTTGGACTGGTCCAGATTCCGTGCCGGGAACCGAACATCGCCTGGAAGCGGACGTTGTCATTGGCGCCGCCGACCTGCACCATCTGGAAACCGAACTACTACCCGAACGGTTGCGGTCGTCCTCACCCGCCAGCTGGAAGCGTCGGGACCCGGGCCCTAGTGCGGTGCTACTCTGCCTGGGCGTTAGTGGAAAACTCCCCGACCTCAGCCACCACAACCTGCTATTCACCAAGGACTGGGATGATAACTTCGGGCGGATCCTTCGAGGGGAAAACTTGTTACCGGAAACCAGCATGTACGTCTGCATGCCTAGCTCCACCGATCCTTCGGTTGCCCCGGCAGATCACGAAAATCTCTTCATCCTGGTTCCCTCACCGGCACTGCCGCAATGGGGTACCGGGGGCGCTGATGGAACCGGCAGCCCCGCGGTGGAGGCCGTGGCGGATGCAGCACTCGATCAGCTGGCCAGATGGTCGGGCATTGAGGACCTGCGCGAACGGGTGGTGGTGCGTCAGAGCTTTGGCCCGGCCGATTTCGTGAACAACGTCAACGCATGGCAGGGCGGGGCTCTGGGCTTGGCTCATACACTGGGCCAAAGCGCATTCTTCCGCCCCTCAAACCACAGTTCCAAGGTTCAGGGGCTGTACTACGCGGGAAGTTCGGTGCGACCAGGCATCGGCATCCCCATGTGCCTGATCAGCGCCGAGATCATCGCCAAGGCGGTGAACGGAATCAAGGACGCCGGGCCCTTTGACCTGGCCCACCCGCAGGTGCTGGAGAAAAACACCCGCTCGGCACACCGCTTCCCAGGAGGAACCGCAGATCCCGCACGTTCCGGAAAGCTGGATGCCCGGTGACCTATCTTCTGATTCTGCTTGCACTGATCTGCTGCATGGGAGCGCTTGATGCCAAGTTCAAACTGTTCGTCTTCGCCCGCCCACTTCCGGCGTTGGCCTCACTGCTGATTGGCACGGGGATCTTCCTGCTCTGGGACGTGATAGCCATCGACCAAGCGATCTTCCTGCACCGCGAATCGCCGCTGATGACCGGGATGATGATCGCCCCTCAGTTACCCCTCGAGGAAGTTTTCTTCCTCTTCTTCCTCTGCTATCAGACGATGATCTTGATCAACGGTATCTCCAGCTGGCGTGCGCACCGAGGCAAACGACTCGAAGAGAACCTCAACAACATCCAAGATGCGAGGGACAACACATGAGCTTTGCACTGCTTTCCCTCTACTTCATGGCGGGCTCACTGGCACTGTTTATCGTCGCCCTGCGCGTACGGCGAATCCGTTTACGCACGGTCCTTCCCACACTTAGCATCGCCCTCGTGGTGATCCTGTTACTCACCGCGATTTTCGACAATGTCATGATCGCCTCCGGCCTTTTTGACTACGGAAGCCAAACCCTCTTGGGAATCCACCTCGGGTTGGCCCCGCTGGAGGACTTCACCTATCCGGTGTGCGTGGTGCTCTTCGCACCGGCGCTCTGGTGGCTGGCGGGTGGAGTTCTTCCACCCGAGGCAACTGAACCAGGTTCCCGGCCCGGGGTAACTCCTGGTTCCTCGACGAAAGGACGGTAGCGGCCTCTGATGCGCGAACTATTCATGACATCCCGACCGATTTCCTGGGTGAACACCGCTTACCCCTTTGCCGCTGCATATTTCCTGTGTATTGGGCGCATCGACTGGATCTTTGTGCTGGGAACGATCTTCTTCTTAATTCCCTACAACTTGGCCATGTACGGGATCAATGACGTCTTTGACTATGAATCGGATCTTCTCAACCCGCGCAAAGGCGGAGCCGAGGGCGCGGTGGTCGACCGAAGTCGGCACCGCGGCATCTTGATCGCCTGCGCCGTGTCCTGTGTGCCGTTCCTGCTGGTGTTGGGAATCGTCGGTACGTGGCAAGCGAATCTTGTGCTGCTGGTTTCGATGTTCGCGCTCGTCGCCTACAGCGCACCCCATCTGCGTTTCAAGGAACGCCCGTTTGTTGATTCGCTGACCTCCAGTACACATTTTGTCTCCCCTGCCATCTACGGGGTGGTACTGGCCGGTGGCAGCTTTGATGGTCAACTGCTGGCCATCATGGCGGCATTTTTCCTCTGGGGCATGGCCTCGCACGCCTTCGGCTCGGTGCAGGATATCGTTCCCGACCGGGCAGCCTCGCTGGGATCGATCGGCACGGTGCTCGGTGCTCGGTGGACGGTGCGGTTTGCCGCCGCCGCATACCTTGTGGGTGGGGCGCTGCTGCTATTCACGGATTGGCCGGGGCCCCTGGCCGGAATCTTGGCATTGCCGTACCTGATCAACGTGGTGCCTTTCGCCAACCTGCGTGATGAGGAATCCGAACGTGCCCATGCGGGCTGGGTGCGTTTCCTCTGGCTGAACTATGTCAGCGGATTCTTCATCACCATGGTGCTGATTTGGTATGTGCTCGGCAGGTAGCCTCCAGCGCAGAGTTCACAAAGAGATGACGAGGAATGAAAAATGAAGCGTGACCCCGCCGTAAATGCATCCGTAAACATTGTGTGGTTCCGGGATGATTTACGCGTGGCCGATCATCCGGCCTTGTTCCGGGCCATGGCTGATCCGGCCACCATTACCGTGGCGCTCTACGTTCTGGATGAGGAATCTTCGGGCATCCGTCCACTGGGCGGGGCGGCTCGCTGGTGGCTGCATCACGGGTTGGAAGCTCTCCGGGGGTCTTTAGCGGAGCTCGGGGTGCCACTGGTGTTGCGCCGTGGGCCAGCGGCAGCGCTGGTGCCAACGGCGGTGGCGGAGATCGCCACGGAGCTTGGAATTGAGCCCGCAAAGATTTCGGTGTTCTGGAATCGCCGCTATGGCGGTGGCGAACGTGCGGTAGATGCCCGGGTGAAGGAATCTCTGCTCGAAGCGGGGGCGCATGCGGAGAGCTTCTCCGGCGTGCTGCTGCACGAACCATGGATTCCGCAAACCCAGGACGGCCGGCCATTCCGGGTTTTCACGCCCTTCTTCAACGCTCTGCAAAGGATTGAACTGCGTCCGGCACTACCGGCACCCAGCGCCCGGAATCCACGGGACTTGACTGATCTTTCCGGTGATGAACTCACCGGCTGGGAGCTATTGCCCAGCACTCCGGACTGGTCCGCCGGTTTGGCCGCGGCCTGGACACCGGGAGAAGAGCCAGCATGGGCAAGGTTGCACGACGTACTTGAGGACATAGCGGGCGGCTATGAGCAGGGGCGGGACCGTCCGGATCTCGATGGCACCTCACGTTTGTCCCCGGCACTGCGTTGGGGGCATCTGAGCCCGGTGCAAGTATGGGAGGCGATGGGGGCATTGACCACTCGGCGTCCCGACGCCGCACAGGGAGCTCGGGCCATCATGAGACAGTTGGCGTGGCGTGATTTCTGCTGGAATCTGCTCTACCAACAACCGGATTTGAGTACCAGAAACTTGCGCCCGGAGTTTGATTCCTTTGATTGGAGCTGGCCCCGGGGCAGCGCAAATGCCTCGGACGATGGCGATCCTCAGGGACTTGCCGCAGAGCATTTCGCCAGTTGGTGCCGTGGAGAAACGGGGTTCGCGCTGGTTGATGCGGGCATGAAGCAGCTTTGGGAAACCGGCTGGATGCACAACCGGGTGCGGATGGTTACAGCCAGCCTGTTGGTCAAGAATCTGGGAATTCACTGGCGCATGGGTGAGCAATGGTTCTGGGACACCCTGGTTGATGCGGATGCCGCGGCCAACCCCGCCAATTGGCAGTGGGTTGCGGGATGCGGTGCGGATGCCTCCCCGTATTTCCGGATATTTAATCCCCTCTTGCAGGCCAAAAAGTTTGATCCGCAGGGCTCGTACGTGACTCGTTTTGCGCCGTTGTCTCCGGGCGAGCCAGTGGTGGATCTGAAGGAATCCCGGGTGGCCGCACTTGATGCTTATGCCCGGATGAAGGCGCACCTTTAGTCAGCCACGTTCCTCTAATCCAGACAAACTAGTACTCATCGGTGATTTGCTCAGCTTTCGGGCGTAGCGTGAGAACCATGGATTCCACTCACCTGCACACGGACGTATTGGTCATAGGCGCGGGTCCCACGGGGCTGATGGCCGGAGCTTGGTTGCAAAAGTTTGGCATTGATGCGCGTGTTATTGATGCAAAGGCCGGGCCCACCCGCGAATCGCGTGCGTTGGCAGTGCAAGCGCGCAGCATGGAGATCTACCGGCAGCTGGGGCTGGATAGCGAAGTGTTGAAGCGGGCGGTGCCCACCGGCGAACTGCGGCCCGGCATCGGAGCAAAAAGCCTGAAGAGCATCAAGCTGAACCGCCTTGGATACGCGCAAACCAAGTACTCGGGGCTGACCATGCTTGAGCAGAGCGCCAACGAGGAAATCCTCGCCGAATCGCTGAATGCGGCCGGGCACAAGGTGCTCTGGAACCATTCCTTTGAGTCCTTGGAAGATGACGGGAAACGAGTGCGGGTTCGGTGCGCGACGCAGGACGGGCCGATGGAGTTTTCGGCGCGCTTCGTCATTGCCGCCGACGGTGCGTCGTCCCCGGTACGCGAATCCCTGGGCATCAACTTTGACGGTGCGACTGACGACCAGATGTTCTACGTCTTGGATGCCAACGGGGTCTCGGGCATGGACTCGGGCATCAACCTGCGTTTTGCCGAGGATAATTTCATGCTCGGGTTCCCGATGGGTGACGATGGCTCGGGCGGGGAACGCCGCCGGCTGCTGGGAGTCATGCGTGAACCCGAAGACGCGGGCACGACCTCAGACACCACCCTGCCCCATGGGACAAGTCCTGCGACAAAGACCGCCGCCGGTGCCCAAGAAGCGCAGGCCCGCACAATCCTGCGCCGGGAGTTTGGGGTTCTTTACACCGATGCGCAGTGGTTTGCGACGTACCGGGTGCACCACCGGGTAGCCGAGGCCTTCGGCCGGGGCCGGGTGTTCCTGACAGGGGATGCTGCGCATATCCATTCGCCGGTCGGCGCTCAGGGCATGAACACAGGGTTGCAGGATGCGCACAACTTGGTCTGCAAGATCAAGGATGTGCTCGACGGGACGATGCCCGAGCATTACCTGCAGCGTTATGAGGCCGAACGTCGACCGGTGGCCGTGCGTCTGGTGCAGAGCACCGACAGGGTGTTTGCCGCGATCACTGCCAACACGTGGCTGGCCAGGACGCTGCGCACCCGCGTGATGCCCGCCGCGTGGCCGATGCTCATCCGGTTGATCGGCAGGCTGCCTGCGGGGCGGCGGTTCTTTGGCTACCTGTCACAGATCCGCATTCACTACTGGATGAGCGAGCATGCCCACGACAGGGCTGCCTTGGCACGGGGTTTCACCAAGTCGAGGCGACGCGGAAATGTATTGGGACGCCGCCTGCCCTGGGTGCCATTCCGCAGCGGCGAGTACCCGGATAATTTTGAGGTGCTCAACGAGGCGTCATGGCAGGTACACGGATACGGTAGCAGCGCCGCGGCCAGGGCCCGCGAGTTGGCCACCGAACACGCGGTGGCCTGCCACCTGTTCCCGGCGTCCCCCAAGCACCTGCTGCCAGAAGGCTCTGTGGTGCTGGTGAGGCCGGACATGTTTGTTGCGCACTTTGAGCAGGTGCCGCGGTAAGGCAAGACAGCCCTGCCGCGGCATCTTGGCCGTGCGTTTCCAGAGGCACACAGTGGTTCTTGGGCGACTGCCTGCGGCAGGGTCAGTCCCGGCACGCTGAACCTGGCAGGCCGGGCTCCTCGAGGATGCTCGCCGTGTCCGGCGAGGATTGTGATGAATGGGTCGGTTTATTTGCCGGCGCGGGTTTGGAGCACCTCGAGCGCCGCGGCGTTGATCTTGGACATGAAGGCGGGGCTGGACTTGGCCTGGGCGACCAGCGCCTTCGCGATGGTGGGGATGGCCGAGGACTTGACGCACAGCATCATGGTGCCGCCTGCGTTGAAGAAGTTCTTGGCCCGCGTGGCGTAATTCCAGGGGGAGAGCTGAACCGCCGTACACATGTCATCGGAGATCACGACGCCGGTGAATTTGAGGTCCCCGCGCAGCATCGACTTCATGATGGTCGAGGAAAACGGTCCGATGTGCGACGCGTCGATCTTGGTGTAATAGGCGTTGGAGACCATGACCCAGCGGGTGCCAGTTTTGATGGCATTGGCGAACGGCCTGATATAGGCGCTGTTGCGCGGGGTGATGGTGTCTTTCACGTTCGAGGAAGTGTCGGTGTTGCGGGTGACCCTGCCCAGTCCCGGGAAATGCTTGACCACCGGCGCCACTCCCCCGGCCCGCATGCCGGCGGTGAACGCGGCAACGTCGTTGAGCACATGGGTTGAGGTGTAGCCGAACTCGCGGTGCCAATAACCTATCGGCGAATTGTGGGGGGCAAAGGCCGCGGACGGGACGGTGTCTGCCACCGGTGCAAGATTCACGTTCACGCCGGCGGCCTTGAGTTGCTTGGCCCAGGTGGTGGCGTACGCCTTGATGGTGGAGGTTGACCAGGTGCCCTGCTTCAGCGCGGTGGGCATGACAGAGAATCCGGGGCCCTGGAGCACCTGGACGTAACCGCCCTCTTGGTCGGTGGCGATGAAGCGCTTCTGGCCGCCGGTGCTTGAGGAACCGGCTGTTGCGTTGATCTTCGCGATGACCGCCTTGGCTGAGGTGAGGCCTGAATAGTTGCGGCCCTTGAGGAAGACGTTGCCGATCTTGTAGGTGGTGAGGATCGACAGGTCGGTTTTGCTGGCGCCAGTTGAGGGAACCCCCATCATCAGCACCTGGCCGACTCGTTGCTCGATGGTCATCTTGGCCAGTGCCTGCGCCGGGGTCGGCGTGGAAGTAGCGGCAGTGGGCCGAACAGTCGCTGTCGACTGGGCCGTGACTGCAGGGATCGTGCCGACGCCCGAGCCGGCCTGTGCCAGCGGAGGTCCCATCGGTGAAACCCCTGCCAGCAAGGCCAACGCCAGGGTCCCGGTCAATGTTGCGCGCCGTGCCCTGCGGAATGCTGATGGTTCATTGGTGCCCATGAGGACTGCCTCGATTCGGTTCGAACCGTGGCCAGTCTAGTCCTGTCCGCAGGGGTTTAACCCGCCGGGCAGGAAGGTTTTTGGAGCAAGCTCCAGGAGACATCCGAGGGTCCATTCGAGGACTCCCGCTGGCCGGGTTTCAGCTGCTCAATCAGGCTAATCGCCGTGCCATCGCGGGCTAGGCTGGGTCCCATGTTGAGTTCCAGGCACGAACAGCTGATCGACGAGCTGGAGGCCACTGCCACGCGCACCTACCTTGAGGAGGTGCTGCTTGCGTGTTTGCTTCCGCTGCGCGACGGCGGGCCTACCTCGTGGGACGAAGTGACGGTCCACGATGCGTGGGTAACCGATGGATATCTCGCAATCATCTACACCTCCCCGTGGGGGCCGAAGGTGGGAGTCGTTCACACCGAGGATTCCTTGAACCGTGAAAAGCCGGCGGTGGCCGGCTGGGACTTGGCGAACTTTTCCATTGCCGAGCCGCTGGGCTCGGCCGCGGACCACCTGAGGTACGACGCCGAGGGGTTGGGTTGGTACGGGGACCTGCCGGCTGTCCAGGGGTTTCCATCCAAGCCTGCACTCGACGGATAACGCATGTCCGCACGGGCCAGGACATCGACGGTTATCTCCCTGAACACCGTTGCCTGACTTGGCGTTTTTTGGGGGCGACCGGCGCAGATTGGGGCATGGCAACGATTTGATATGGATGCGGCCAAGGGGGATGTCGAATCCCGTTCCCTGCCGCTGCGCCCCGTAGGCTGGGGGTTACTCCATTCGACTGAAAGAGATGCCATGCTCGCATTTGCGGTGATCGGAGGCACTGGCCTCCTGCTCTTGATCTTGTCCATGACCCTGGGGGAGATATTCGACTTCTTCGAGGGGATCTTTTCCACCACTGCCGTCGGTGCGGCGGCAACTCTCTTCGGCGCCGCGGGTGCGGTGGTACTGCTCAACGACGGTCCACTGTTGCTGGCCTACCTCGCGGGCTCCCTCCTGGGCGCCATCGCCATCGTCGGAGTGGCCCTGCTGGCCCGGAAGATGGCCAGCATTTCCGACGCACAGCCCCACGAAGTCATCGGACTGCTGGGCGTCGCCACCACAGACATCAACCACACCATTGGGAAGGTTCAACTGAACCACCCAGATGAAATCAACCAGCGCCTCGCCTTTTCAAACAGCCCGATAGAGCAGGGCACACCCATTGCCGTTGTGGCAGTTGTTGAAGGGCGCCTCAGGGTCGCATCCACCTCTGAACTGAACGGAGTTTAACCCATGGACTTTGCAGTAAATGGAACGGTCGTCGCCGTCATAGCAATCATCGCCGTCCTCGTAGCCCTCATTTGGTACGCCACCACCCGATTGGTCACGGTGGCCCCCAACCAGGCGGTCATCCGCGCCGGCAAGGGATCCAAGGGGCAGGTGCAAATCTTCACCAAGGGCATCGTGCTGTTCCTGCCGGTCATTCACCAGAAGTACATCATGTCCCTCGAGCAGCGCCAGGTGGAGCTTGCGGTTGAAGGCGTGGACAAGAACTTCATCACCACCTCGGTCACGGCCAGCCTGAACTTCAAGTTCGACGATTCCGTCGAGGGCATGAGCAAGGCCGTCCAGCGCTTCCTCACCCACTCGAAGGAAGACCTGAACGCCTCGGTGACCAAGTCCGCCGAGGGCGTGCTGCGCGGCATTGTTTCGGCGATGTCCGTCGAGGACGCGAACAACAACCGCAAGGAATTCCAGGACCAGTCCCTGGAATCGGCTGTCACCCAGTTCGCCGAGCAGGGCATCCAGATCGACGCGTTCAACATCTCCTCGGTCAGCACCCCGTCCCGTACAGTCATCGGCCCGGACAACATGCCGACCGTCATCGACTACCTTGAAGAGGTCGGCAAGCCGGGCCTGGAGCGCGCCAAGCGCGAAGCCCGCGTCGCCACGTCCAAGGCCTTCCAGGAATCGGAGGCTGCCCGCATTGAACAGGAAGGCGCCACCGCGGCCCTGGCGCGTGACCTTGCGATCAAGAAGTCAGAGTTCAAGGCCGAAGAAGACCGTGCGGCTGCCATCGCCAGCTCCGCCCATGAACTGGCCAAGGCCGAGCAGGACGTCCTGGTTGCAGAACTCGAGCGCAAGGCGCTGGCCGAAAAGGCCCTGGTGGAGCAGGAACGCCTTGACATCGAGGTGCACAAGCCCGCCGACGCGCAGGCCTACAAGCTTCGCACCGAGGCCCAGGCCAAGCGCGATGCCGACGTCTTCAACGCGACCGCGCGCTCGGAGTCCAAGGCCATTGAGGCCGACGGTGCCAAGCGTGCATCGATCGCCGATGCGCAGGCCCGCGCTGCCGCCCAGACGGTTGAGGCAGAAGCTTCGAAGAACGCCGAGGTGTTCCGCGCCGAGGGCCAGGCCACCGCGGTGGAGCTCAACGCCAAGGCCGCGGCCACGGCAGTTGAATACAACGCCAAGGCCGAAGCCGACGCCGTGCGCCTGCGCGGCGAGGCCGAGGGTGCGTCCATCGCGGCCATCGGTGCGGCCACCGCTGCCGCCGAGGATGCGAAGGCCACGGCACTGACCGGACACACCCAGTCTTCCCTGGCGTTCCTGGCGATCAACGCGCTGCCGGAGATCGTCAAGGCCAGCTCGGATGCAGTATCCGGCATCGACAACTACACGGTGATCAGCTCCGACGGCGCCTCGGATGCCGTCAAGCAGGCGAACCGGATTGTCACCGAGGGCCTTGCAATGCTCAAGGCAGGCTCCGGCGTGGATCTTGGCGAAATGCTCACCGGCCTGCTCGGCGGAGAGAAGCCTGCAGCTGAGGTTTCCGCGCCCGTTGCGGTGATTGACCCGCAGTTCGAGACTCCGGGGTATGAGACTCCGGCGTTTGAACAGAACTAGTTTTGAGCAGCACTAGATTCGTTCAGGCAGACTGACGGCAAAACGACGCCCGGCCTTACGGCCGGGCGTCGTTGCGTTTGAACTGGCTTGCTTTCGAGTGCCGCACGGCCGACCCGTCGGGAGCGCTGTTACTTGGCCGGCGAGCATTTGACGCTCGTCAAGAGGGAAAAGTTGATGCTGGCGCCGATGTTTGCGCTCTGCCCGGCACGGGCTGCATCACCGCTGCCTACCAGCGGCGTAATGACCACAACGTACTTGTTGGTCCCGAAGAGACCCGGCTTGGGCAAACGGAATACCTGGCTCGGCTTGTTCGTGGTCTCCTTGAGGTTCATGCCGTTTCCGGTGAGGGAAACCTCGTAATAATCCGCGTCAACTGACGGCCATTCAAGCGTTAGATCCGTATATGCGGTGCCAAGCAGGCCTCCGTCCTGGCGGGCGCATTTCACGTTGTCCGCATCGATGCTTTGTGGGGCCCAGGTTCCGGCTGCCACCGTGCTGGTGGCCGACCCGGAGAGTTTCCACAGCGCATGCGCGCCGCTGGCACCCAACCCGGCGAGCACTATGGCGATGTAGACGACCGCAGCCAGTCGCAGGCCACCGACTCGCTGGGCCTTTGGGTGGCCGGCCATGTGGCGGCCAGCCGTGTGGCGGCCGCTCATGCCGGCACCTGAACGTTGTCCGAGAGGACCGCCTTGGAGACAGAGGTTTTCGGTGAGCCGGACGCGTTCACCCGGCGCTTGCGCAAACCACTGGCCATCGTTATGGCGCCGTAGAGAATGAACCCCACGGCCAGCACCTTGCCGAAGGCGCCCCGGTCTTGGTTACCCAACCAGTTGGCGACGACCCCGGCATATGGCACCGCGTAGAACAGCTTGCCGCGCACCTGCACCTCGGTCACCGGGTTCTCATCGGCAAGGTCGTTGTTATCGCCCTTGGTGAGCACCGTGCGGTTCCCCTCCTGGTCAGCGCCCACCGAAA
Source organism: Paeniglutamicibacter antarcticus (assembly GCF_900010755.1). GTDB lineage: Bacteria > Actinomycetota > Actinomycetes > Actinomycetales > Micrococcaceae > Paeniglutamicibacter > Paeniglutamicibacter antarcticus_B. Next base: position 167,657 of record NZ_CZJT01000085.1, read on the forward strand.
GGATCCGGTGGGTGATGACGTCCGGACGCCCGGATTCAATCTGGTAAGTGATCACGTCGCCGACCTTCAGGGAGTCAAAGGCTGTTGGCTTGACCACCAGGAAGGTGCCGGGACCGTAGTTCGGCTTCATGGAGTTGGTCAACACCGAGTATGACTGCGATCCGCTTGCCATCGGCACCACGATCAGAACGATGGCAGCCAGCGCCGTGATGACCAGCGCGCAGAAGCTGAGCGCTCGTCCCGCGATGCGAAACGGCGAGGTTCCGTCCGTGCTGGGTTTCTTGTGTTGTGCCATGGTGTTTGTTTCTTTCGTTTCCTGGTGTGTTGCGGTGCTCGTCGTTCGATGAGGCTTGTTTGATGTCTTAGAGCTGCGCGGAACTAAGCGGCACCGAAACTGTGCCTTTGCTTCCGGACAGGGACGCCGGCGCCGTTGCCGAAAGCGTGGTTCGCAGGCAGAACAGTGCCGATTGTTCCTGCGCGAGGTCGGCAGTGGAGTCCTGCGTGGTCCTGCTGCAGTCCCCGCCAGAGGCCTTGGCGATGCTCAGCGTCAAGTGGTTCTTCAGCGCCCCGGAGGCAACCGGGGTTCCCACTGTGATCCTGGTGCGGAAGGTTCCGCTGCCGGCCTCTGTGGCGTTGCCCAAGCGAATGGCGGTGGTCCTGGTTTCACCGGGCAGGAGGTTGTTCTGTCCGGCGAGTGTCACGACGCCGTCTACCTCGGTGAGGTACTGCGTTGTCCCCTCACCGGACTTCACGGATACGGCGAATTCCGCCGTGGTCAGGCCCTGGGCTGCGGAATGTTCGGTGGTGTTCCACAAGGCCAGTGTGCCTTGAACCGTGAGAAGCCCCAGAACCGTGGCGGCCAGGACCAAGCCCGCCATTTTGAGCATCCGCTTCATGAAGCACTTCTCCGATGGATCATCGGGGGCGAGGCCCCCGGGCGGTACTACTTGGACGGGGCAATCTGCTCAAGCTTGAAGCCGATCTTGCCCAAGTCGTTCGTCGCCTTGGTGCCTACGGTTCCGGTGGTGGACTCCGGGAACGTCACGGTCACGGATGCCGTGTATATTCCGTCAGAATCCTTGTTCAGGGGATTTGCCACCACGGTTCCTGCAGCATTGGTGAGGGTGGTCTGTCCGACGCTCAGGTAGGCGGCGGAGGAGGTGAGCTTGTCGGTCACGCTCAACGAGGCACGCATCAAGTCGCCGTCCAAGGCCACGGTCACCGGCTGGCTGAAGGTCAGTGCGTCGCCCGGGACGATGCGGTAGTCAGCGAGCTTTACCTTGGTGCCCGCCGCATTGGTCCAGGTGCCGGCGCCGGCCTGCATGCTCAGGTCACCGGAGGCAATGGTGCCGGCTGCGGCTTCGGCCGAGGTGTTCCACACGGCCAGTGTTCCGCCGCCGCCCAACAGCAATGCCACGCCTACGCCGGTTGCCAGTGCACCCTTGGTCATCTTGTTCATCGTCTTGCCCCTTGTAATTCTTTGGCACCAACCCCAGCGACCGGCACAAGAAACACTATGTAGGCTCCAGCTCAAGACCCGGGCCGGTGCCGGGGAAACGTTCGCCCAAGCTTGGGGAAATGTTCCCGGCGCTGTTGTTGCGGTTGCCTGACGGTTTTCTTGAGCATGCCGAAAATGCTCAAGATGCCCGCTGTTGACCCTGCCCCGCGGTGGGCACAGGTCTCAATGGGGATTACCCCGAGGGCATGCCTGATCCGCAATGAGAGGGGGCATGCACGCGGTTCCGCTGAGCCGACCCACCACGGGCCGGGCACGAAACATGTTCACTGTTGTGGTGTCCAGCATGGAAGAATCCGTTGGAGTTGATCAACAAAGGACCACACGTGGCAACAAACCAACTCCCCGCACTGCAGACCCGGCAAAGCAACGCCGCTTGGATCGTCGTGGTCATCGCCGGCATCACCGCGGCCCTGCACATCTGGAAACTGCCGGCCGCGCTGCCGCGGATCCAGGAAGACCTGGGACTCTCGCTCTTTGCCGCCGGCTTGCTGCTGGGCATCGTCCAGGTGGCCGGCATGGCCGGCGGCTTGGCGGTGTCGTTGCTGGCCGAGGTCATCGGCGAACGCAGGACCCTGCTGGTGGGGTTAGGGTTCCTGAGCCTGGGCTCCGCACTCGGTGCGTTGGCCGGAGGTGCCGGCATGCTGCTGGCCTCGCGGGCCATCGAGGGCATCGGATTCATCGTCGCAACGGTGGTTGGCCCCGGGTTGATCCGGCGTTTCGCCCCGCTGCGCAAGGTGAATCTTGCCGTGGGCTGCTGGAGCGCCTACCAGGGCACGGCGACGTTCCTGGGTTTGATTGCCAGCGCGTTTTTCCTGCAGGTAGCCTCCTGGCAGGCGCTGTGGTGGGTCATGGTTGTTGTGTCACTGGTGCCGATCCCCTTTGTACTGCGCTTTGTGCCGTCCGATGATCCGGCGGGCAGTTCCGGGGCACGCGCGGCTGCCGGGCGCATTGCCATCACCGCACGTTCCTCCCGCGTATGGATCGCCGGCGTGGTCTTTGGTTGCTACACCATCCAGTGGATGGCGGTGGTCGGATTCCTGCCAACGGTATACGGGCAGAGCGGGCTGACCGGCACCACCCCGGGCATCATCTCCGCGTTTGTCGGCGGGCTCAACGCGGTCGGGGCGATCATCACCGGGCTTCTTTTGCAGCGCGGTGCACCGGCACGACTCATGCTGATTGCTTCCTTCACCCTGATGGCTGCCACCAGCACGCTGACCTTCGCCGTTGACTGGTCCCAGGTTTCCGGCGGCCTGGCCTGGCAGGTTGCCTGCGTCGGGCTGTTCTCCTTCTCCGGCGCGATGGTTCCGGCGACGATGACCCGCATGGCGGTTGACCTGGCGCCGGCCGGCGGCTCCGCACCTGCCGCCATGGGCTTGATGCAGCAGATCTTTAATATCGGAAACTTCACCGGGCCCATGATCGTCGCCTGGCTGGCGATGAGCACCGGTGGCTGGTCGTCGACCTGGTGGATGACTTGCATGTTCGCGGTGATCGGCGTGGTGCTCTCGATGGTGCTACTGGGCAGGAAGCACTCCTTCGAGTTCGCCCACCACTAGGCCCGCCAACGCAGGGAACCGATGACCCAGGGGCGGTACCCTGACGGATCCCCCGCAGCTGGCAGACAGGCAGACAGTGGGCCCGTCGGCGATGCCGGCTCCCACCAGAGAACATCGGATTCCGCGCCATCGTTGCCGGTTCGGCCTTAAGACCCGGCTGTTTCCCGCCTCCGCATCGGGCACGAATTCCACGGCCAGAGAGTTAATCTACTGTCGTTAGAATTGGTGGGTTGTTCCCCCGAAAGCCCCCAAAACCAGACGAACGAGTCGATGAGCAGAAATTCCACGCAGCTGAAACGCGCCCGCACCAAGCCGAACTTCGGCCTCCCCTGGCTTCCAATCCTGGTGGGGACCGCCACCCTGGTTTTCGGGATCACCGGCCTCGTGGCCGTCACCGCGCAGCCCTCCTCCGAGGTCCGGATCATCATCGAGGGCCAACAGCCGTGGAACATTTCGCAGGAAACCGTGCAAGCCGCGCTGGAGAGGCCCGTCGCTTCCTGGGAACCACTCACACTCAGGGTCACCGACCGAATGCTGAGCCTCGAGGAACAGCAAGGGAACCTCGCTCCCGATACCGATATCCTACTGAGCACCCAACTCGCGGAACGTGCCACGGAGGATGACACCACCGAGGCGATACGTCGGGCCCAGGCCAGCGGCAAGGTGGCGGTTCGCCCCCATTTCAAGGATCCCGCCCGGGATCTTACCGCGGGCCAAGACATTCACGACGCCTACCAGGTAAACGTCGGGCTTGGCCACGGGCCGCTTGCCGTGGTTGCCGCGGCACAGGAAGCCGCCCGGCAAATCGACGACGGGCCTTCTCGCTCGCCTCTGCCGTGGATCATGGGCACGGCCCTGGGCCTGCTGCTCACCGCGTTCACCCTCGCGAAGGCGTTGCGCCGCCGGTCCCGCTGGGAGGCCCGCTTCCGCCGACTCACGGCGGCCCAACGCCGATTGGCCGGCGTGGTCCTGGAACTCGAGGCCCTCGAGGTCACCTACCTTGCCATCGACCCGGAACAACGCCCGGCCGGTTTCACCGCCTCCTGGAACAAGGTGCACACGACATCGCTGGAACTGGCGCGCACCGAGCAAAAGGTCGCCGCTGCCCTCTACGAGCGCGCCAGCGGGATGACGCAACCGACGGCCAAGCGACTCGAACGGTTCGAATCCAGCGTCTCGCGCCTGGCCGCATCGGCCGACGCGGTGATGGGCGCCAGTGCGGTCATCGGCCGCTTCGGCGGTGGCGAATCCACCTTCCAGCGTTTAGCCGCGCCGTTGTCCTTTGCCACCCGGGAGCTGCTGGTGCGCCTGCGCGCGGCACCCGGGGGAACCATCGATCCGGTGCTCATCGCCGACCTGGAATCCGGCCTGGACGCGCTGCTGGCCGCAAGCACCGGTGAAACCGGAAGCTCCGATCATGCGGTGCGCACCTGGGATCGTGCCGAGCGCGGGCTCAAGCGACAGGCCCACGCGATCTCGCGGAAGTTGCGCCGCATGCTGCCGCACAGGCCGGCCGTGGACCCGCGTCCCGCCGAGGACCTGAGCGTGTTGCGAGCCAGCCTTGGACTGAACCCGCAGGGTTCGTGGCAGTCCCTGAATGCACTGGATACCGCCAATGCGATGGCTCGCGAAGCGTTCGGAAGACTCCCGGAATTCGATGACGCGCCGCAGCCCGAGCGCCACAAGCCTCCGGTGAATCCGGCACTGGGAAAGGGCATCCACCGGGGAGCCAAGGTGCTTGGCGGCATCGCCATGGTGCTGGTCGCGGCCTTCCTGAGCGCAATCGTCATCGTTGTCATCGAGCAAGGGTCCGAAACCCTGATGGCGGGAGAGAAGCGATTGCAGGCGCTGCGCTTCGTTCCGGACAGCAGCAAATTCGACGTGGAGAAAATCCGCCGCGACTTCCAGGACAATTTCACCGTGGACCTCCAGGTCACCGTGGTGCCCCGGGATGCGGAGGACGAACTGGGGATCAGCCGAGATCCCCGGGTGATTACGAAGAATTGGGACCCCGACGACCAGTTCGCGAGCATCCGCTTCGACCCACAAGTGTTGGTGGAGGCCATGTGGAACATCAAGGCCCAGTACCCAGACCTGGTTGATCCGGTGACCGGTGAATTGCCGCCCGGACAGGCGCTGGTTCCCGTGTGGTTCTTCGACGACGGAAACACCACGGTCCCGGTGCGGATGACCGGGGAGGTGTATTCCGGCGAAACTACCTGGCTGAAGCGATTCGATTGGACCGCCAACAGGTTCCAGCTCGACGACAATCCCGAGGAAGCAGTGGTTTATGCACTGATGGGGCTGTCAAAGGGACTGCAGGAGAACAGCCACAGCAAACCCGGTTTCCCGGTGGATGCCTTGTTCTGGTTCCTGTTCCCGGCCTTCGGGCTGCTCCTGTTTATCGGCTACCAGGTCCTGCGCTACGGCGGCAGCATGTCCATGCGCCTGGGCCGCTTTGGCAAGGGCTCCGCCAGGTTGCGCACGGCGCGCACGGACCTCGAGGCACTGGCCATCGGGCTGGATGATTCGCGGCTCAACGCGGTGCTCATGGCCGAGCAGGGCGCGCTTCCGCAGGCGGCGGATGCCGACCAGCGGCTCTTTGAAAGTGCGCTGGCCCTGGCCTGGCGCATGGCCGAGGAACTCGCTTCCCGTCCGTTGAACCAACGGCTTGGAGCCGATTACCTGAGGCAAATAGAGCGTCTCGAGTACCTGGTCTCGGTGTTGGCTGTGCGCGACACGGATGTGGCCGGGCGTGCCCAGCTGCTGCTCGAGGCCATGCGCGAGGCCAACTGATCGCAACGACCGGATCAGCTCGGCACTCCCGGGCGGTTTTCACACGTGGCATCATGGCCAGACACATCAAATCCATAGAATTGCGTCCTAGAGTCATTACTACCTCTTGAAGGTGCGAGTGATGCGAGCACCGGCTAGGAAAGTCCTCTCCCCCGAGTCTTTCCCGGCCGGTGCTCACTTCTTTAAACGGGTTTAAACGGAGCACTTTCAGTTGGACCCGCTTGAGCTGGAGTCGCAATCGCCTGGGAACGCACCGTTCCCGCCTGCGGGCCACGAATAGCGTCTTCCACTGACCGGAAATCGCCTCTTGGGAATCAAAACAGCAGGTGCAAGTATGTGCCCATGATCAAAGTGCATCCGCAGGCCAACCACTTCGGCCTAGACACCTCCGAGCACATCCCGCCGGCGATGCCCGACCTTTTCGAAACCCATCCGCTTCTGGGTGAAATATGGGAACGGGCCCGGCCCCTGCTGGCCGTGCGCGACAACGATGCCCACACTCTCTTCTCCCTGTCCCTGGCCGCCGCGCTGCTCGATGAACGTCCACAGGCAGATCCTGAAGTGGTGCTTCCGGCCATGATGTTGCATGACATTGGCTGGTCCCAAGTCGAACCGGGCCTGGTGCTCTCCGCCATCGCCCCCGGCGGGGGCCGTCCGGACCTGGTCCTGCAGCACGAGCATGAAGGTGCCCGCCTGTCCACGGAGATCCTTGAATCACTCGGCGTGGATCCCCTGGTCATCGAGCAAGTCGCGGCAATCATCGACGGGCACGATTCCCGCACCCACGCGCTGAACCCCAGTGACGAAATCGTCAAGGACGCCGACAAGCTTTGGCGGCTGACCCCACATGGACTCGACACCGTCATGGACTGGTTCGGGCTGCATCGCGGACAGGCCCTGCGCCTGTGCGCCTCGCGGGTTCTTGGAAAACTCTTCACGCCCGAAGCCACCGTCATGGCCCGTGGGTTGATCGCGCTGGAACAGGCAAACCTTTGGCCCCGCAGCCTGGAACTGCACCCGGGCGCCTGAAAACACTGCCCCCGATTCCATCTCCGCTCAGCTTCCACCGCCGATGCTCGCCTACACTCAAGGGTGCACGGCGGATACGTGCAGCCAACGGAAAGGGGCCCCAAGGATGGCCGGTGGAAACCGAGTGCCGGGAAGCACCGTGACCTCCAAGGTCCTTGCCATCATGGAAGTCTTTGAAACATCGCGCCGGGCACTCAGCTTGACCGAAATCGCCGAGGCCTCGGGCGTGCCGCTGAGCACCACCCATCGTCTGGTGGGCGAGCTGGTCGAATGGGGCATGCTCAGCCGCGGACCCAACGGCGGGATCCAACTTGGATTGCGGCTGTGGGCCATCGCCCAGAATGCTGGGCGCCAACTGCGCGACACAGCCCGCCCCTTCGTCCAGGACCTGTTTTCCCTGACCGGGGAAACCAGCCAGCTCGCCGTGCGGGACGGCAACATGGCCCTGTACATCGATCGGGTCTACGGCTCCAAGCGGGTTCCGCGTGCCTCGCGGGTCGGCGGCCGGTTGCCGCTGCATGCCACCGCGGTGGGCAAGGTGATTCTGGCATACTCCGAGGGCTGGGTCACCGATGCCTATCTCGGCCACCCGCTGGCCACTGTCACCGGGCACACCCACGTCAATCCGACGCGCCTGCGCGCCGAACTGGCCCGTGTGCGGGAACAGGGCTACGCCACGACCCAGGAAGAAGTCATCCTCGGTTCGTGTTCCATTGCCGTGCCAGTCTTCCACACCGGTCACCTCGGCTGTTCGATCGCGCTCGTGGTCTCCTCCGCCAACGCCGGCACCATGACCCGGCACCTGCCAGTGCTCAAGGGAATTTCCCAGCGCATCGAGGCCGCCACGGCACACATCCCGTTGGAAACCCTGTTGGGAAGCGTCACCGGAGGCGCACCGCTGCCTCCCACCGACCCCACGCCCTGAACTGCTTTCCACTGAGTGGGAAATATCCCGCACCGTTTGCGTGTGTCGTGGGTAACACTTGAGGCAATGAATGTTGCGCAGCCCTCAATCGGGCGGCACAACCCCGATCTTCTTCTCTCAAGGAGTCAGTTCCATGTCCAGCAGCAACGTTGCAGCCGGGGTATGCCCCATGGGTCACGGTGCCACGGCACCGGCCGACCACCACGGCTATGAACCGTTCACCATGGAAAACCCGTTTCCCTCCTACACGAACCTCCGCAACGAACAACCAGTGATGTTCGACGAACGCGTCGGCCTCTATGTTGTCACCCGCTACGACGACGTCAAGGCCGTCTTCGAGGACTGGGAAACCTTCTCCTCGGAAAACGCCCAGGCCCCGGTGCGCAAGCGCGGCCCGCAGGCCACCCGGATTATGAACGACGGCGGCTTCACCACCTACTCGGGGCTCTCGGCCCGCCGCCCGCCGGAGCACACCCGGATCCGGGCTATCGCGCAGAAGGCCTTCACCCCGCGCCGCTTCAAGGCCCTCGAGCCATCCATCCGCGCCAATGTCATTGACTCGATTCAGGCCATGCTGGCCCGCGAGTCCGGCACTGGAGACATCGTCAAGGACCTGGCCTACGCCATCCCGACCATCACCATCCTCACCCTCATCGGCGCCGACACCGCCCAGGTTGACACCTACAAGCGTTGGAGCGACTCCCGGGCGGCCATGACCTGGGGAGATTTGAGCGACGAGGAACAGATCCCGCATGCCCACAACCTCGTGGAGTACTGGGCCGAGTGCTTGCGCCTGGTGGCCCACGCCCACGAGCACGGCGGGGACAACCTCACCGCCGACCTCGTCAAGGCCCAGTCCGACGGCGCGGAAATCACCGACCACGAGATCGCCTCACTGCTCTACTCACTGCTTTTCGCCGGCCACGAAACCACCACCACGCTGATCTCCAATTGCGTGCGGGTACTGCTGGCGCACCAAGAGGCCTGGGATCAGGTGGTGGAAAACCCCAAGTCCATCCCCGCGGCCATCGACGAGGTGCTGCGCTATGCAGGTTCCATCGTCGGCTGGCGCCGCAAGGCCCTGAAGGACACCGAGGTCGCCGGGGTCAAAATCCCCGAGGGCGCCGAGCTGCTGCTGCTGATGGGTGCGGCCAACCGCGACGAAAACCGGTTCGAAGACCCCGAGGCCTTCGACATCGCCCGGCCAAACGCCCGCGAGCATCTCTCCTTCGGCTTCGGCATCCACTACTGCCTGGGCAACATGCTCGCCAAACTGCAGGCCAAGATCGCTCTGGAGGAACTTGCCTCCAGGATCCCTGGCCTGGAGCTGATCGACGGGGAAGGCATCGAGTTCCGCAAAAACCTGTCCTTCCGCGTCCCCGAATACGTCAACGTGAGCTGGAAGGAATCCCAGGCATGAGCAACAACGACTTCATCGAATTCTTCGACGGCGGCGCCGCACCGAAGCTGGAAAACCTCGGCGGGAAGGGCGCCTCGCTGGTCACCATGACCGCTGCCGGAATGCCGGTGCCTCCCGGATTCGTCGTCACCACCGCTGCGTTCAACGCCTTCATGGAAGGCGGCATCACTGCCGAAATCAACGCCATACTCGCCGGCCTCGACCCCGAGGACGTCAAGGCAGTGGACGCAGCCAGCGCAACGATCCGCCTGATGATCACCCAGCGCCCGGTACCCGACGCCTTGCGCGAGGTCACCAAGGACGCCTACGCCTCATTGCAGGCAAACTTCGCCCAGGAGGTGCCGCTGGCGGTGCGTTCCTCGGCCACCGCGGAGGACCTGCCCGATGCCTCCTTTGCCGGGCAGCAGGACACTTACCTCTGGCTCAACGGCTACGCCTCGGTCACCGAACACATCCGCGCCTGCTGGGCGTCGCTCTACACCTCCCGGGCCATCTTGTACCGGCTGAAAAACAACATTCCCGACGAGGGCCTGTCCATGGCGGTGGTCGTGCAGAAGATGGTCAACTCCGCAGCTTCCGGCGTGGCCATGACCCTGGATCCCACCAACGGGGACCGCTCCAAGATCACCATCGACGCCTCCTACGGGGTCGGGGAAATGGTCGTCTCGGGAACCGTCACCCCGGACAACATCCAGTTGGACAAGGTCACCCTGGCCATCATCACCGAACATATCGGGGCCAAGCACGCCGAGCTCATCCCGGATCCTGCCACCAACTCACTGGTTGAGGTGGAGGTCAGCGACGAACGCCGCGCGGTGCGCTGCCTGTCAGACGCGGATCTGGCCCTGGTGGCCCAGCTGGCCAAGCGTGCCGAGAAGCACTACGGCTGCCCGCAGGACATCGAGTGGGCGCTGGATGCAGATTTGCCCACAGGTGGAAACCTGCTTCTGCTCCAGTCCCGCCCGGAGACCGTGCACTCGTCCAAGGCCGCCGTGAAGCCGGCCGGCGGCGGCTACGCTTCCTCCCTTGGGCTGGGCTCGGGCTTCAACTTCTCCTCGATCACCTCCTCGTTGTTGAACACAGCATCCTAGCGTTGCCCCCACTGTTCCCCGCTTTCCTCCACTCCGCAGCAGCATCTTTTGAAAGGCATCCACCACCATGAGCATGAAATCCTTTCCCAAGCCTTCCGATCTCCAGGTCCCCCCGGGCGCCGAAGGCTGGGAGGAGCTCTACCCGTACTACTTGGTCTTCCAGGACGCGCTGAAGGCCGAGGAAGATGAGAAGTTCTGGTTCTGCGATTCGCAGCACTGGCCCACCGTCTTCAAGCCTTTTGAAACCATTGGCGGGGAATTCGCCGTCAAGTGCCTGGGCCAGTACAACGCCCGCCACCTGATGATCCCCAACGCCAACGGCATCGACTTCCGCATCCACCTCGGCTATCTCTACATGTCCCCGCTGCCGGTGCCCAGCGAACAGATTGCCGCCCGTGTCCCGGACTTCGAGGCACGCATCGGCCACTACTTCGCCAACTGGGATACCCTCCTGGAACAGTGGCACGTGAAGGTCAAGGGCACCATCGCCGAAATGGAGACCCTCACCTTTGAGGCACTGCCACAGCAGGTGCCGATGGCTGACATCCTCTCCGGCAAGGCCAAGGACGGCTCGGAGGTGCTACTGGAAAACTACGACCGGTTGATCCAGCTCTGTTACCAGAACTGGCAGTACCACTTCGAGTTCCTGAACCTGGGCTACATTGCCTACCTGGATTTCTTCAACTTCTGCAAGGAAGTCTTCCCGAACATGCCCGACCAATCGATTGCCACCATGGTCCAGGGCGTTGACATGGAACTCTTCCGTCCCGACGACGAGCTCAAGGACCTGGCCAAGCTGGCGGTGGAGCTGGGGATCACCGGTGCCTTCTCCGACACCGATAACCCCGCCGCAACTCTGGCGGCCATCGCTGCTGCCCCCTCCGGCGAGCGCTGGCTGGCACGTTGGGAGGAAGCCAAGGACCCGTGGTTCAACTTCACCATCGGCAACGGCTTCTACGGGCATGACAAGTACTGGATCGAGCACCAGGAGATCCCGCTGGGCTTCATCGCCGACTACATCCACCGCCTGCAGGGCGGGGCTAACATCATGCGCCCCACCGACAAGTTGATCCAGGAGAAGGACCGCATCGTTTCCGAGTACCGGGACCTATTGGATCCGGAAGTCCGCGAGATCTTCGACGCCAAGCGCACCTTGGCCGCCACCGCCTACCCGTACGTGGAAAACCACAACTTCTACATTGAGCACTGGACCATGGGCGTGTTCTGGCGCAAGGTACGCGAACTCTCTCGCATGCTCCATGCCCAGGGCCTGTGGAACGAACCCGAGGACATGCTCTACCTGGGCCGCAACGAGGTCCGCGACGTGCTCTTTGACCTGGTCACCTCCTGGGGCGTCGGCGCCGGCGCGCCGATCGGCAACGTTGTCTGGCCGCAGGAGATCGAACGCCGCCGCGGCATCGTCGATGCGCTGAAGACCGCCCGCCCGGCACCGGCGCTGAACACCCCGCCGGAAGTCATCACCGAGCCGTTCACCCGGATGCTGTGGGGCATCACCACCGAACAGGTCCAACAGTGGCTGGCCGGGGACGACGAGGGAGAAACCGGCGTGCTCAAGGGCATGGCTGCCTCCCCCGGCCTGGTCGAGGGCCCGGCCCGCGTGGTCATGCACGCCGATGACCTCTCGGAGGTGCAGGCCGGCGAGATCCTGGTCGCCCCGATCACTGCCCCGTCCTGGGGCCCGATCTTCGGCAAGATCAAGGCCACGGTCACTGACATCGGCGGGATGATGAGCCACGCGGCCATCGTCTGCCGCGAGTACGGTTTGCCGGCGGTCACCGGAACCGGCAGCGCCTCCACCACCATCCGCACCGGCCAGATGCTGCGCGTGGACGGCACCAAGGGCACCGTCGAAATCCTCGAGGAGGCTCCCGTGGTCACCGGCCCCGGGGCGCATTCCCACTCACACGTCTAGGGACCGCCCCCATACCGGTTCCAGACATCCGACGGTGGGCGGGGCACCCCCCAAGGCCCCGCCCACCACCTACGCACATCCTTTTCCCCCTATACCCTTCCCCTCTTAACCCCACATCATTCGCCCCAGTGAAAGGCCCCCGGTACAGAACATGAGCACCGAAGCACACACCCCGCCGGGCACGGTGTTGGTCACCGGCGCCGCCGGAGGCCTCGGACGGGCCTTCGCCCTCGGTTTCGCAGCACGCGGCTACGCGGTCGCCGCCGCGGACATCGATCCGGCCGGCACCGCGCAGACCGTCGAACTGGTCCGGGAAGCCGGCGGCCGCGGTGAAGCCTTCACCGTCGATGTCACCAGCCCCGCCTCCACCGAGGCGCTGGCGGCCCGGGTTGCAGGTTTCGCCGGCGGGCGCATCCAGGTGCTGATCAACAACGCAGCCATCTACGCCACCGTCACCCGCTCGCCCTTCGAGGACATCGATGTCGATGAATGGGACCGGGTCATGGCGGTAAACCTCAAGGGCCCCTGGATGATGGCCCGGGCCCTGAGCCCGCACCTGGGTTCCGGCTCGCGCATCATTAACCTGGCCTCGGCCACCGTCTACTCCGGGTCCGAGCAGTGGGCCCACTATGTGGCTTCCAAGGGCGGGGTCATTGCCCTGAGCCGGGTCATGGCCAAGGAACTGGGCCGGCGCGAGATCACAGTGAACACCATTGCCCCGGGATTCACGCTCACCGAGGCAAGCTTCGGGCTGATGGAGAACGCCGAAAGCTACGGGGTTGACCGCGGCGCGCTCAAGCGGGCCAGCCAACCCGAAGACATCGTGGGCGCCGCGCTCTTCCTCGCCGGCCCCGATTCCTCCTTCATCACCGGTCAGACGCTCGTCGTCGACGGTGGCCGCCAGTTCATCTAGAAAGGTCGATCGATCACTATGCCTACAGTCCATTTCACCGATGCAGCCGGTGCCACCACCACCATCAACGCCAACACCGGGGACTCGGTCATGGAGACCGCCGTCCGCAGCGGCGTCACCGCCATCGTCGCCGAATGCGGCGGTTCGCTCTCCTGCGCCACCTGCCACGTCTTCGTCTCCGAGGCCGACCTACCGACCCTGGAACCCATGGGAGAGATGGAAGACGAGATGCTTTACGGCACCGCAGTGGACCGCGAGGATAATTCCCGGCTGTCCTGCCAGATCCGCCTGGCCGAGGGCCAGGACCTGCATGTCACCACCCCGGAAACACAGGTCTAGGACATGGAAACCACCACCATCCCCTCCCGTGCCGGAGCCGACGCCCCGGAACCGGGGACCGCCACCGGGCTGCTGATCATCGGCGCTTCCCAATCCGGGGTGCAACTTGCCATTTCCTTGCGGGCTCTGGGGTACACCGAACACATCACGCTGCTGGGCGACGAGGACCACCGCCCCTACCAGCGCCCGGCCCTATCCAAGGAATTTTTGCAAGACAAGGTCGGCAGCGAATCGCTGATCTTCCGCACCAACGACTACTGGATCGAACACAACATCACCCTGGTCAAGGGCGAGCGGATTGCGTCCCTGGACTCCAACGCCGACGGCAGCGGAACCGCCCACGGTACCTCCGGCACCGCCTACCACTACACGCGCCTGGCCCTGACGGTCGGAGCCCGGCCGCGATTGCTCGAGGCACCGGGGGCCGAATTGGACGGGGTGGTTTACCTGCGCAACGCTGATGATGCGCTGCGCTTGAAGGAACTGGCCCCCACTACCACCGACGTGGTGGTGGTCGGCGGCGGATTCATCGGGTTGGAGGCCGCCAGTTCGCTGGCTGCCATGGGCAAGCACGTCACGGTGCTCGAATACGGACCGCGCCTGGTGGGCAGGGCCGTGGGCGAGGAAACCAGCGAATACTTCCTGGCCGAACACCGCAAGCGTGGCCTGGATATCCGCATCGGGGCCCGCATCAAGGAAATCCTGGATGATGGAGACGGCGCACTGAATGGCGTGCTGCTGGAAGACGGGTCGCTGCTCCCGGCCCAGATTGTGCTGGTCGGCATAGGGGTCATCCCCAACACCGAGCTCGGCGAGGCCCTGGGGTTGGAAGTCAACAACGGCATCGTGGTGGACGCCGGCGCAGTCGCCTCCGATGGGACCACCATCGTCGTCGGTGACGTGGCCAACATGCCCAACCCAGTTCCCGGCGCGCCGACCGGCGAGCGCATCCGCCTCGAATCGGTGAACAACGCCATCGAGCACGCCAAGGTCGCCGCCTATTCGCTCATGGGACGCAGCGAGGAATATGCAGGCATCCCGTGGTTCTGGTCCAACCAGGCTGACATGAAACTGCAGATAGCCGGGCTGTCCACCGGCTTCGATTCCACCCTCATCCGCCGAGACTCCGGCAAGGGGAAGTTCACGGTCCTCTACTACCGCGCCGGGCGCATCATCGCCGCCGACGCAGTGAACGCCCCGCTGGATTTCATGGCCGTCAAGCAGGCCCTGGCCGCTGGCAAATCCATCGACCCGGTGGCCGCAGCAGACACGGCCACCATGCTCAAGACCCTCATTGCCTAGCCGCACTCCCCTCTTCCTTCTTCCCTGACACAAGGAGCCGCACGCGCCATGAACACCTTCACCGACACCGACCCCGGAGCCGCCTTCGCCGCGGCCTACCCGCAACGCCCCATCCCCGCTGCCGGGCCCGTTGACACCAGCCCGATTTGCCTGACCCCGGGCATCGAGGCGGACCTGCTCCCGCTCTGGGCCGCGGTGGTGCCCGAAACCCGGGCCCGCGGCAACGACATCCACCTGCCGATCTCCTTGGCCTTCGCCCGCCGCCTGTGCGACGCCTACCCCGAGGCTAACCGCGAGCTGGTGCTGGTCTCCACCCTGTTGCACGACACCGGATGGGCGCACGTGGATGAAACCAAGATCATCTCAGAGGGTTTCCGCGGGGATTGGCGCAAGGCAGGCATCCGCTTTGAGCACGAACGCCTGGGTTGCGACGTGGCCCGCCGCGTGCTGCCCCCGCTGGGTTACGAGCCAGCATTCATCGAGGCTGTCTGCACCATCATCGACGGGCACGATACCCGCCCGGTGGCCTACTCCCTGGAGGATGCGCTGATGCGCGACGCCGACCGGCTCTGGCGTTTTGACCGCGCCGGCATAGCGCTGGCCGCTGGGTGGTTCTCGCAGAATCCGGCTCACTACACCGACAGGCTGGAAACCGAGATCGTCCCCGAGCTGATCACCGCCGCCGCCGTAGCCATGGCAACCACCGACCTGGACCGCTCCCGCGCCCTGCTGCAGACGGCGGTGCTGCGATGAGCACGCAACAGCAGCTCGGTGCCGCGGCCGCTCGCGAGGCGCTCGCCCTTCCCTACCGCCACGTTGGCAACCACTTCATCGACGGCGGCTGGGTTGCCTCCACCGGCGGAGCCCGCAACGACGTCACCGATCCGGCCACCGGGTTGGCCTGGGGTTCGGTAGCCGACGGCACCACCGAGGACCTCGAGAAGGCCGTGCACGCGGCACGGGCTGCCTTCGACACCGGGCCATGGCCCCGGCTGGCTCCTTCCGAACGCGCAGCCGTGCTGCTGCGCATAGCCGAGCAGGTCGAGGCCCGCGCCACCGAACTGTCACTGACCAACACGCTGGAAAACGGTTCACCGGTCTCCGAGACCAAGGGTGCGGCAGCCAACGCCGCATCCATCTTCCGCTACTTTGCCTCGCTGGCCCCGCTGCTGGAATCCGAGGACGTCCGCCCCTTCCCCAACGGCGCCGGCGAATCCCTGGTGCGCCGGGACCCTGTGGGTGTGTGCGGGTTGATTGCCCCGTGGAACTTCCCGGTCAACCTGATGGTCATCAAGCTGGCTCCCGCCTTGCTGGCCGGGTGCACCGTGGTGATGAAGCCGGCCTCCCCCACTCCCTTGTCATTCAGGATCATCATGGACGCGCTGGCCGCCGCCGGTGTTCCGGTAGGTGTCGCCAACCTGGTCACAGGGTCCGGTCGCCTGGGCGATGCGCTGGTCAAGCACCCGCTGGTCAACAAGGTGGCCTTTACCGGTTCCACGCCGGTGGGACGCAAGATCGCTGCTGCCTGCGGGGAACTGCTGCGTCCGGTGACCCTCGAATTGGGAGGCAAGTCCAGCGCGTTGGTGCTTCCGGATGCGGACCTGGATTCCATGGGGAGCAACCTGATTCGTTCCTGCATGCGCAACACCGGGCAGACCTGCTACATTTCCACGCGTATCCTGGCCCCGGCACAGCGCTACGACGAGGTCGTGGACCTGGTGACAAGCACGATTGCCGCAGCGCCCCAGGGTGACCCGCTGGATCCCGCCACGGTCTTTGGCCCCTCGGCCACTGCCAGCCAGTACCGGACGGTGCTCGAGTACATCGAGTCGGGCCGGGCCGAGGGTGCCCGTGCCACCACCGGCGGGCACAAGGCCCAGCTGGGCGGTGACCTGGACGCCGGCTACTTCATTGCCCCGACGGTGTTTGCGGATGTGCTGCCAGGGATGCGGATTTCCCGGGAGGAAATCTTCGGACCCGTGGTGTCGATCCTGCGCTACGACGGGATCGATGAGGGCATCGCGTTGGCCAACAACACCGAGTTTGGCTTGGGCGGCTTGGTCTTCGGTGCCGACATTGATGCCGCGCAGGCAGCGGCCGAGCGCATGGACACCGGAAGCGTTGGCATCAATTTCTTTGCTTCAAACCATGCTGCACCCTTCGGCGGGCGGAATGACTCCGGGTTGGGCACCGAATACGGCCCCGAGGGCTTGGCCGCGTACCTGAGCTACAAGTCGATCCACCGCCGCTGATGCCGAAACCCGGGAGTTGCCGGTCATTTGGAGAAGCCACCTGACCGGCGGCTCGAAGTTAATTGGAGACCGCCAACTTCCAGCGGATTACGGAAGAAAACTGGTACGGATCCATTTCATGGGAATCATCAGGTGCAGGGGATTGCCCGGCAGCTCAAAACACTCAGCCAATTTTTCGTAGAAGGACTTGGCGACCGTATCCCTTGCATGAATCAGCATCGCTTGCGCTGCCACCGATTCACTCAAGACCGCCGAGCGTTCCAAAGCATCCTTGAACAATCCTGCACCGAGTCCCAACCCTTGATGTTGCTGCGAAACCGCCAACCGTGCCAGCAAGATGCAAGGTATCAGCCTTGGGTCCGACGGTTTACCAAACTTTGCCGGTGCCTCGGTTTTTTCCACCGTCGAGACAACAATTGAGTAATAGCCAATGACCGATTGTCCATCAGTTACAACGTAAGTGACGGCTCGATTCGCACGTTGGTTTTCAAGGGCGAAGCGCTGGAACCAGGTATCTAGTTCTGGGGCTCCGCTTGAAAATGAGGTCCGATCGTCGTCCCCTTTAAGCCGTCGGGGAACCTGAAATCCAGCTCGATCCACGGTCTATGCCTTGAATGGACTTGGGCGCTTGGCAAGGCTTGCCAACTTTGAATTCGAGGGCAACTCCTGATCGAGCAACCGCTCAAATTCCAAGAATTGCGCTTCGCTAAGGACAAATCGGCTGCGGTCTGCCATGACCCGGTCAGCTTCAATTATTGCTGCTTCCAAGACAAAGTCAGTGACCGACCTATGGGTCGATTCGGCCGCACGTCGAATGGCCTCTTCTTGGCTTGCAGTCGCCCGTAAATTGATCCTCTGTGTCTTCTGGGGCCTTGTTTCCATGGCATACCACCTCTCTTGTACTCACATTGTACGTACGAATCCAACCCGAAATCCATGGATCGAAAGAACGGCTTTCAAAACTCGATGCACGTGGCGCCAAGCCCTCACCGGCCACCCCAACGGCTTGGCGCACGATGACGGAAAACCTTTGCGCATCGCGTTCCCACCCAGCTCCATGGTGTTGCATATAACTTCCATAGCTTCGCGTCCTAGAGTCGTTGTTACCTCTTGAAGGTGCGAGTGATGCGAGCACCGGCTAGGAAAGTCCTCTCCCCCGAGTCTTTCCCGGCCGGTGCTCAAACCTTTAACCGGGGGTCCGCAGCCTGGGCCAACACCTCGTAAGAACAAATTCCCCGCTGGTAATCAACGATTTCGGTCCAGTCAGCTTGCCTGTGCCCTTCCGCGGCGGGTGCCTCGCATCACCCTCGGATTCCAAGTGGCGCTTCATCTCGAATGCTAAAGTAAAGTGTCACTTTACTTTAGGAGCTGCGACTTGAGCGAGGGAATTTGGCACGTCAGCACGCGTCCCAGAAGCCAGAAAACCCACCAACTGGTCCTTGACGCCACCAATGAACTGTTGCGCGAGGCGGGCTTTGCGGGTGTCACCATCGAGCGACTCGCCAACCGGTCCGGCGTCAGCACCGCAACCATCTACAAGCATTGGCCCAGCAAGAATGCGATTGTTGCCGAGGCTTTTGGGCGCACCGCCACCGAAGCCCTGCAAATCCCCGACGGCTCAGATCCCCTGGAGGACCTGGTTGATTGCGCCGTCTCTTCACTGACTTTCCACAGCACCGGAGGCGGACGGGTGTTTTTCCAGCTCTTGGCAGCTTGTTCCATGGAACCCAGCGGTGCCGCCTACTTCCAGGAGTACTACCTGGGCCCCCGCCGCGAAACCATGCTCCCGCTGTTCACACGAGCCATCGAAGCTGGAGTAATCGCGGAGGACCTCGATATCAACGTTGCCATGGACGTGGTTTTCGGCGCCGCGGTCTTCCGCCTCATGCGCGATTCCTCCGCATTGGACGAAGCAACCATTCGCAAAACCATCGAGCTCTCCATCAGCGGACTGCTCACCAACAAATGAAAGGCCGACCCGTGGCGCAGCACGACAGCGCAACCGAAACCAACAACCGACCCCAGGCAGCGCCGGCTTACACCGCGGATCGCCGCGGGTTCATCATTGCCGCGGTGGGACTCGCACTCCTGGCAGCCCATTCGGGAGTCCCCTCCCCGCTCTTTCCGCTCTATGCCGAACAGTGGGGGCTGACTCCGCTGATGATCAGCAGCGTCTTTGCCGCGTACATCCTGGGCCTGGTCATCACCCTGCTGACCACCGGCGCTCTATCGGACCACATCGGCAGGCGGCCCGTGGCTGTCGTTGCCCTGCTGTGCGCCGCGGCATCGATGTTTGTCATGGCCATGGCTGACGGTTTCAGCCACCTTGTCATAGCCCGCATCCTGCAGGGCGTGGCTTCGGGGCTCGGCTTCGGGACCCTGGGTGCGGCTCTGCTGGACTACTCCCCCGCGTGGAAACATGCCAAGGTGGCCATGATCAACGGCGCACTGCCTCCGGCATCCCTGGGCCTCGGCGCAGTTCTCAGCGGAGTCCTGGTCCAGTACTTCCCTAGGCCGTTCCAGACACCCTACTTGGTGATCCTCATTCCACTGCTGCTTGCCTGCCTGGCCGCCTGCGCGCTCAAGGAGAAGCACCCGCGCCGCCCCGGCGCCTTGCGCTCACTGGTGCCTTCCCTCATGATTCCGCAAGAGGTGCGTGAACGATTCTTCGTGGCGGTCGGTGCCCTGTGCGCAAGCTGGGCCTTAGTCGGCCTCTATCTCGGCATTGGACCCACTGTCAGCAAGACACTATTGCACATCCAGTCCCCCGCAATGGGTGCGTTGGCGATCTTCGCGCTGACGGGAACCGGAGCACTGACGGGCCTGCTGACCTTCAGGATCGCTGCCGAAAAGGTCATGGCGGCCGGAGCCGTGGCACTCGTCCTGGGCGTTGGCGCCATTGCCGCCGCTGTGGCCTTGGAAAGCGCATGGCTGTTCTTTGTCGCCAGCGTCATCGGCGGCGTCGGGTTCGGTGCCGGATTCCAGGGTGGCTTGCGCTCTGTGTTTGAGCTGCTTCCACCCAGGCAACGCGGCGGCACGCTGTCCTCTGTCTATCTCGTGAGCTACATGGCCTTCGGTGTTCCGACGCTGGTGGCCGGCCTGATGATTCCGGGCTCCGGACTGCAGAACGTCGTCTTCGGCTACTCCATCCTGGTGGTCCTCTTGGCGATCGCGGCCATCCTATTGCTGCTGCGCACGCGGTCCAAGCGCCGCCGCGAAACCCGCGCGGCCTTGGTCGGCCATCGCCTAAGGCACTGGACACCAAATCCATGGCCCATTCGACGGAAATTTCGCCATGCATGGGCACCGAAGCTAACTCCCACGCACGACAGCAGGCAAGTGCGGGGCGCGGGGAGCAGAACCAGTGTGCGGGCATGCCCACCCGCCCATAGGTTAGAATTTAGTTGAAGTATCAACTTTAATTCTTGCCGATTCCGACGGGAACCCTCATCATGGACAACATCTCAGCGCGCAGTGCCAACCGTATTCGACCCACGCGGTGGGCAATCACCGCGATCCTCGCTGCCCTTGCCTTCGTGCTCGCAGCCTGCGGCACAAACACCGCAGCCGGCAACGGCCCCTCACCCAGCGCCCTGGGTCCAGGCTTGCGGATGGGGCCGGTCGAATTGGTGACGGCGGATCTTCAGGGACTTCACCGCTTCTACACCGAGGGGGTTGGCCTGAGCACCATTAGCAGCGACGAGGATGACGTGGTCCTGGGCATCGAGGGCACCGCGCTTTTCCGCCTGATCGCCACCGGTTCCCCCGATGCCGCGCAGGATGACTTCACCCAGGCCGGGCTCTACCACTCAGCATTCCTGTTCCCGGATGCGACCGAGCTGGCTTCTTCCGTGCTGCGCACAGCGACCCTCGCACCGGATTTGTTCCAGGGCTCAAGTGACCACAAGGTCAGCCATGCATTCTACTTCTCCGACCCCGAGGGAAACGGTGTCGAGCTCTATGCCGATACCCCTGAAAACACGTGGGAATGGAACGACGGACTGGTGACCATGGGGTCGGCAGCACTTGACCCGAACGCCTACATCGCGACGCACCTGGGAAACCGAACCCCGGATGCCCTCGCCAAAAACGTGTCCATGGGACACGTCCACCTGCGCGGCGGCGACCTGCAGCAAGCCGAGGACTTCTACGGGGACGGCCTAGGATTCGCCGTGACCGCCCGCTCGCAGGGTGCCATCTTCCTGGCGGCCAATGGCTACCACCACCATCTGGCCGTCAACACCTGGTCCTCGGCGGGAGCCGGCAAACGCCCCGACACCCTTGGCCTGCGCACCGTCGCCATCCACGTGGCCGACGACGCCCAACTGGATGCCATCGCCGACCGTTTGACTGCACAGAAGATCCCGCACGAACTCGGCAAAGGCACCCTGAGGACCCAGGATCCGTGGGGTACCGGGATCACGGTGCGCGTCGCAAACTGACCTCGCACACAGCAACGGAGCGTCGCGGGCCCACCAGAGAGGACTCTGAACGTAGAGAGCGGGCAACCGGCAGTCAGTCGGTTTCCAAACCCGGCGTGGAGAGTCCAGCTGGACCCGGCTATCGGCGGCCCGGGCGGCCATTCTCGATTTGGCCGGAGACATCCAGGCCACCGCGGCAGCACTCCATGTTCACCGCACGACCTTGTATCAACGGCTGACCAGGATCGAGCAGCTATCGGGGTTGGACATGAGCACCGGGAACGTCAGGTTGACACTTCATCTCGGCGTGCTCCCAACGGACTCGCTTGCCCGGCGACCCTCCGAAACCCGGAGCCGTGGCTACGTTTCTCAACGGAAGTGGCTACGTGGCCGAGCGGAATCGGGTGACAAGACCATTGATGACCAGCCCCAGGAACACCGCCAGGCAGAGCATCGCCCCAACCTCGAATGCCAGGTTGATTCCGGTGGCGTCTGCGTGGTGGTCTGCGCCGGTATGCGCGGCAATCAAGGCACCGGAGATGGCGGTTCCAAAGGAGCTGCCCACGGTGCGCAAGACCTGGTTGAAGCTGACCGAGCTGCCCAGTTCCGCGCTGGCCACGCTGCGTGCAATCAGGGCTGGCATGGCCGCATAGGCGGCACCCATACCCAGACCAAAGAGCAGCATCCCAACCAGGATTTGCCAGAGTTCGGAGTGGGCAAGCCACAGCAGGGTTCCGGCGGCCGCCATGACCGCAGCACCGATGGGCAGCAGTGCCGCCAGCGAAACACCGCCTCCTCGACGGCGGACCAACCTGTTTGCTGTAAAACTGCCAACCGAGAGCGGGAACATCACAAAACCTGCCCAGAACACCGGGAGCGCCAGGCCGTATTCGGTGCTTGCCGGCGCCTGGGCAACCAGGCTTGCCAGCGAGAGGCCAATGTACATCGCCGCGCCGAGCCCGATGGCCGTGAGGTTGGCCAGCAGCACCTCGCCCTTCCTGAAGACATGCAGGTTGATCAGCGGGTGATCGCTGCGCAATTCAACGCGGACCCACAGTGCCAACAGGATCACCGCGGCGAGCAGCACGCCAAAGGTGAGAGGCGAACCCCAGCCCCAATGCGGTCCTTCACTGATCCCCAGCAACAAGGAACCCAACCCGAAGGCCAGCAGGGTTGCACCCAGGGTGTCGAAGGGCGTACTCACCGCATGTTCATCGGGGCCGTTGGGAATCACCTTGATGACAACGACGATGGCGCTGAGCACGAACAACGCGGCAAACCAGAAGGCCCACCTGAATCCGGTCAGCCCGGCAATGATTCCCGTCAGCGGGTAACCGATGCCGATGCCGGTGGCCACCGTGACGGAGAGGCTGGAGATCGCCCCCTGGGCCTTGGATTCCTGGACGTATCGGCGTGCCAGCGAGATGGTCACGGCGACGATTCCGTAGGTCAGCCCCTGCAGGGTCCGCCCGATGAGGAACACCGTGAAGTTCGGTGCCAGTGCGGCGATGATCGATCCGGCAAGAATGATCACCAGGGAAACCAGCAGCAGCTTCTTCTTGTGCGGGCCGTCGCTAAGCCGCCCCATCACCGGGGTGGCAATCGCGCCGGCCAGAAGGTTCAGTGTCAGCATCCACTGCGCGGTGCTGACCGGAACCCCCATCTCCTGGGAAATCGAGGGCACCAACAACATGCCAAGCGAACTGACAATTGCCGTGGACAGTGCCGCGTAGATCAACGCCGGCACCATGGCGGAACGGGTTTCAGCCACGGGGTTCCTCCGTTCCAAGTTTTTTCAGCACGGGGATGGCGGATTTGAGGAGTTCGCGCTCGGCGTCCGAGAGCTTTCCGGTGATGGCCTGGGCCATCCAGCGTTCTCCGGTCCGGGCTTCTTGTTCCAGCCGTGTTCGTCCGGTTTCGGTCAGCACGATCCAGCTGCGCCGGCGGTCCTCGGCATCGGGAACACGTTCAATGAACTCCCGTTCCTCCAATTCACGTGTTGAAAGCGAGATGGCTTGTGGACTGATCCGCACGGCCGACGCCAGTTCGGCGCTAGTCGCATGGCCGTGCTGCGCAAGATGGTGAAGGATGCCCACCTTGCCCGGCGAAAGGGTGCGTTCGGCCCGCATTCTCGCCAACAGGGGGCGCAATACCTCGAGCGTTTCGATGACAAGTTCGGGATCCGGGGTGCTTTCGGAAGTCATTGCTAAATCATACAACCAACTTGATCAAGTTACTTGATGATATTTTCGCAGAGTACACCTGAAGATCAAGCACCTCCCTGGATGCCGGTCGAGCACTGCTTCTCCTCGGTACGCGCCTAGACCTTCGCCGGGCGGCAAGCAACAGCAACAGCAATGGGCACCGTACCAGCCGTTCGAAAACGAGAAGATTCGGTGCCCATGCCTCGAATGAACCGAGGGTAATACTGAGGTTAGAAGTCGACCCCGCAGTGCAGGATCACGTTTGCGTAGGGTGTTACTTCACCGGTGCGCACAATGACTTTCGCTGCAGGCAGCCGCTTCTTGAATTCCTCGTGCGGGATGAACCCGGACTCCAGGCCGTGCTTCACGCACAATTCCTCCACCGAACCGCCCCGGGCTTCGGTGGCCAGCGTACTGGTCTCGATGCTGAGGTTCCGGGTGAGGGCCTCAAGCACCTGTTCGAAGCTGAGCAGGCCACGGGTCAGGGCCAGGTCGATGACCGTGGGCCCCGAAGGAATCGGCAGCCCGCAATCGGCAATCACCACCGTGTCGGTGTGGCCCAGGGTGGCCAGCGCACCCAAGAGCGGGGCGTTGAGAAGATCGGTTTTCAGCACGTGTGTCCTGGACTTTCGAGATCAGAGAGGCTTAAAGGTTTTCCAGCGAGCGCGGGTAGGAGGCCTGGGCCCCGTGCTGCTGCACGCTCAACGCGGCAAAGCGTCCGGCGAATTCAGCAGCAACCAGCAACGAGTCACCCTGCGCCAACCGAGCGGCCAGCGCACCGGTAAAGGCATCGCCGGCACCCGTGGTGTCAACCGCTGTGACCTTGACGGCCGGCAGGGTGTGCACATCCACGGAGCCATCCTGGCCGCGCTGGGCGACCAGGCAGCCTTCGCCGCCCAGGGTGATGACCACGGATTCCAGCCCGCGGGCACACAGCTCCCGGGCCATCTCGGACTCGGATGCCGTGCTCAGCGAGTCGCTGCCCTCGAGTTGCGCCAAAATCATGGCAGCCTCGTGCTCGTTGGCCACCAGCGGGTTTGCCTTGAGCAGGTATTCGCGGTCCAACTCGATGACCGGGGCCAGGTTCAACACGATGCGTTCGGCGGCCCTGTCCATGGACGCACGGATGCCGGAGGCAGGGATTTCGCCCTGCAGCACCAGCACCCCCGACAGCTCGCCGACCGACTCAACTGCAGCGGCGTCCATGGCGGAGTTGGCCCCGGAAATCACTGCAATGCTGTTCTCGGCGTGCGAGTCGACGCTGATGATGGCAACACCGGTTGCACCTTCGCCGTGCAGCACGCGGTCAACTAAGACGCCGGCCTCGACCAGCTGGCCCAGGGCGATGGGTGCGTGGCTGTCGGAGCCAACGGCGCCGATAAATTCGGTGGTGGCTCCGGCCAAGGCCGCGGCCAGCGCCTGGTTGGCACCCTTGCCCCCGGGAGTCAGTTGGTAGGAATCGGCAAGCACGGTCTCGCCCGGACCCGGCAGGCGGTTCATCAGTGCGGTGATATCCACATTGCTGGATCCTACGATGGTTACTTGCACGTTCTGCTTCATGTTCTTTTCCTTCATGCGGCGCCAACAGTCTCCCGGGGGGAGTCCCCCGGCGGTTTTACTTGGTGAATTCGCTGACGTTTTCGGCGTTCACGGTGTTCACTGCCACGGCAACCGTTGCTTCAACGTTTTTGCCCTGGAGCACGTTGTTCATGATCTGCACCGACTGGCGGCCCAGCTCTGCCGGGTTCTGCGCGATGGTGGCCAGCAGGGTGCCCTTTTCCACGGCCGTGAAGCCGTCCTCGGTGCCGTCGAAACCGACGACCGAAACGGACTTGCCGGCCTTGTCACCCAATGCCTGGATAGCACCGAGGGCCATTTCGTCGTTCATGGACAGCACGCCGGCAACATCCGGGTTGCCCTGGAGCAGGTTGGTGGCAACGTCAAGTGCCTTGGCACGGTCGTAGTTGGCCGGCTGCGAGGAGACCACCTTGATGTCGGGGAATGCTGCCAGGCCCTTGGTGAAGCCCTCGCCGCGTTCGTTGGTGGAGGAAGCGCCGGGGACGCCCTCAAGGATGATGATTTCGCCCTTGCCGCCCAGCTTCTCGGCCAGGGCCTTGGCTGCCTGCTCGCCACCGGCAACGTTGTCGCTGGCCACGAACGAGGCGATCTTGGTCTCGCCCACCGAACGGTCAACGGCGATGATCGGCAGGTTCGCGGCACCTACGGGTGCCAAGGCTGCGGTGGCAGCATCCGAATCAACGGCGTTGATGATGACGCCCTTGGAGCCGTCGGTGGCGGCGGTGGCCAGCTGGTTGGCCTGGGTGGCGGAGTCGTTCTGGGCGTCGACGACCGTCAATTCCAGGCCTGCCTTGGCGGCTTCGTCCTTGGCGCCGTCACGCAGGTCAACGAAGAAGGGGTTGTTCAGCGTGGAGATGGCCAGGGTGACCTTGCCTCCGTCTGCGGCCGGCTCGCCACGGTTGCAACCTGTGGCTGCCAGGACGAGGGCCAGGCCCAGGGACAGTGCTGCTGACTTGCGAGCGATGTTCTTCATGAGGGTGTTCTCCTTTGAACTATGTGGTGCTGAAGAGCTGAGGGGGGACGGAAAAGCAGGAAAGCCTTAGTGGCGGACGTTCTTGCGGCGGAAGACATCGAAGCCAACGGCAATCGCGATGACCAGGCCGATGACCACCTGCTGCCAGAAGGCGCTGACTGCCAGCAGGTTCAGGCCGTTGCGAATCACGGCAAGAACCAGGGCGCCGATCAGGGTGCCGGAGATGCGGCCGACACCGCCGGAGAGTGAGGCACCGCCGATGACCACCGCGGCGATGGCGTCCAGCTCGTAGCCGGAGGCCAGGGTCGGCTGGGCCGAATCCAGGCGGCCGGCCAGGATCATGCCGGAAAGTGCGGAGAAGATGCCGGAGATGACGAAGACCGTGACCAGTACGCGCTTGACCGGGATGCCGGAGAGGCGTGCGGCCTCGGTGTTGCCACCCACCGCAAAGGCGTTCTTGCCGATGACCGTGTAGTTCAGCACGAAGCCTGCCACGAGGGCCGAGAGCACCAGCACGATGATCGGCACCGGGATCACGCCAAGGTCGGAGCCGAGGAAGGAGACCGAATCGCCGGTGGCGATCGGGCGTCCGTCGGAGATGACAAGAGTCAATCCGCGCACGATGGTGAGCATCGCCAGTGAGGCGATGAACGTCGGCAGCTTGCCGAAGGCGCTCATGGCACCGGTGACCCAACCGCAGGCGGCACCGACCAGCAGGCCGATCACGATGCTGAAACCGTCGGGCAGCCCGGAGGTGGTCACCCAGTAGGAGGACACCATGGCCGAGAGTGCCGCGACAGAGCCGACGGAGAGGTCGATGCCTGCAGCGACGATCACGAAGGTCAATCCGAAGGCCATCACCGCAATGGTGGAGACCTGGATGCCGATGTTCATCAGGTTCGGGCCGGTCAGGAAGCGCGGGGTGGCGATGAAGAGGGCCAGGCAGAGGACCACCAGTCCCACCAGTGCGCCGTTATTGGCCAGGAAGGCCTTGAAATCAAAGCTCTTTTGTGTGGTGGCTACGCTGCTCATTAGTTGTTTCCTACTTCGTTTTCACGGTGCACATTACTCACTGCCAATTGCATGATGGCGTCTTGCGTTGCTTCGCCGGTTTCCAGTTCGCCGGCAATGCGGCCCTGGCTCATCACCAGGACGCGGTCGGACATGCCCAGGACTTCGGGCAGTTCGCTGGAGGCCATCAACACACAGCCCCCGGAGGAGGTGATCTCATTGATCAGCTCGTAGATTTCAACCTTCGCCCCGACGTCGACGCCACGGGTTGGTTCATCCAGGAGCAGGACCTTGGATCCGGCGGTGAACCAGCGGCCAAAGACGGCCTTTTGCTGGTTGCCGCCGGAGAGCGAACGGATCGGCTGGTCGATCGATCCCATGCGGATGCGCAGGCGTTCGGCGACGTTTTCGGCGCGTTCGCGCTGGCCCTTCTGATCCACCAGGCCGAACCTGGAGGTGGATGCCATGGTGGCAAACCCGATGTTCTCGGCCACCGAGGCGTCGAGCACCAATCCTTGGGTCTTGCGGTCCTCGGGCACGTGCCCGATTCCGGCGCGGGTGGCGGCGGCAACGTCGTTGCCGGCCAACCGGGAACCGGCGACGCTGACCGAGCCGGTTTGGTAGGCGTCGGCCCCTGCGATGCAGCGGATCAATTCGGTGCGTCCGGCGCCCATGAGCCCTGCCAGGGCAACGACCTCGCCGGGGCGGACCTCGAAGTTGATGTCCGAGAGCATTGAAGTGCCAAGTCCCTTGACGCTCAGCAGGGCGGTGTCCGCCACTTCGCTGCGCACGCGCGGGAATTGCTCGTCGATTTCGCGTCCCACCATGAGACGGACAAGTTCGTTTTCGTCGGTGTCGGCCGGGACCGTGGCAATGAACTGGCCGTCGCGCAACACGTTGACGAAGTCGCCGATTTCGGCGATCTCGTCGAGGTGGTGGCTGATGAAGACCATGCCGACGCCCTTGGCCTTGAGGCCGCGCACCACCTCGAAGAGCTGGTGGATTTCGGCGGTGGTCAGCGCCGCGGTGGGCTCGTCAAGGATCAGCACGCGGGCATCGAGTGAAAGTGCCTTGGCAATTTCGACCAGCTGCTGCTGGGCCAGGCCCAACTCGGACACCTTGGTGTCCACGTGAAGCTGCAGGCCAATCAAATCCAGCGCCGCGCAGGCGATGCGGCGCATCTCCTTGCGGTTGATGATCCCGAAGCGGCGCGGAACCCGGCCCAGGGTGATGTTTTCGGCGATGGTCATGCTTGGCACCAGGTTCAGTTCCTGGTGGATGGTCGCGATACCCAGGGCTTCGGAAGCCTTGGTGTCCGGGATTTTCACTTGCTCGCCATCGAGCAAGATGCGTCCGCCATCGGGCGGGTGCACCCCGGCAATCATTTTGATCAGGGTCGATTTGCCGGCACCGTTTTCACCCAACAGGACCGAAACCTTGCCTGCGTGCACCTCAACGGTGACGTTGTTGATCACTTGGATGCGACCGAATGACTTGCAGACCTTGTCAAGGACCAGCAGCGGTTCGTTGCTCATGGGCGGGTACCTTCCGTGTGGACAGCATTTTCTGGCGGTGCGGTTGCGACCGAGGGCCGCAGGGTAAAGCTGCTGACAAGTTCCAGCGGGTCAGCTTCTTCTTGTCTGATCACAGCCAGCAATGCCTGGACCGCTGCGCGGCCCATGGCTTCGAGGTTGTGGCTGATGGTGGCGATGGGAGGATCATGCATCAACAGCGCGTCAACCTCGTCGAACGCAACCACCGAGAAATCAGTCCCGACCTTTGCGCGAAGTTCACGCCAAACTTTCAGTGCGCCGATGGCCATGGGCGCATCGGCAATGATCACCGCGCTGGGTGCCAACGGGTGGGCCAGGAACCAGCGGGCGCCATCGGCACCGGATGCCGTGCGGAAGTCGCCGGCAAAGTGCAGGGCCGCATCCGTTGGCAGGCCGTTGGCCTCAAGGGCCGCGTCGAAGGCCCGGTGGCGTTCGAGGGCAGTGGAAGCGTGCTTGGGTCCGCCGATGAAGGCAATGCGTCGGTGTCCGTTGGACTTAAGTGCGGCGATTGCTTCGTTGAGGGCTTCGCGGCTCTGCGCGGTGATGTTGGGGACGGCGATGTCATGCAGGGTCCGGTCCACGAACACCATCGGGATCTCACTATCAACGATCCGGCGCATCATCGACGTTGCGGTGCCCGCCTGTTCGCCGAGCCCCTGCGGGACCACGATCATTCCGTCGACGCGGCGCGAGAGCATGGTGGCCAGGAAGTCGTCCTGCTGCGCAGAGTCTTCGTTGGCATTGCCGATGAACGTCATCAAACCGGCGGCACGGGCGTGCTGTTCCACAGCGTGGGCAAGATCGGAGAAATAGGGGTTACGCACATCGGAAATCAGTAGCGCAATGGAATCCGTCTTGGTCGATCTCAGCGATCGGGCCTGGGCATTGGGCAAGAACCCCAATTCCTCGACTGCAGCTTCGACCCTGGCGCGGGCCTCCGGCGAGGTCGCGGGATTTCCCGAGAGCACGCGCGAAGCAGTCGCCGGTGACACCCCGGCAATCCGGGCGACGTCCTTGATGGTGACAGCATTCATGGTGAAAAAGCCCCTTTGCTTAATCTATGAAATCGATTCCATGGAATCGATTTCATAGTATTCCGCAACACACTGGGAGTGTCAAAAGCGGGCATCTTCTCGCGCGGAAGCAGGCCAGACAAAAGAGCGACCCCGCCCTCGGCGCACAAACACCTAAGGGGAGGTCGCAGCGGCTTTGGTTACGAAATCTTGCGCCGGTATGCAGCCATCGCGAAGAAGTACGCGACCACGAGGATGCCTACGCACCAGGCAATCGCAATCCAGAGGTCGGAGCCAACCTGCTGCTGGTTCAACAGGTCGCGGATCGAGTTGACGATGGATGTCACCGGCTGGTTCTCGGCAAAGGCGCGGACCGGGGCCGGCATGGTCTCGGTGGGCACAAAGGCCGAGCTGATGAAGGGCAGGAAGATCAGCGGGTAGGAAAACGCGCTCGCACCGTCAACGGTCTTGGCCGACAGGCCGGCAATGACCGCCAGCCAGGTCAGTGCGAGGGTGAACAGGACCAGGAGTCCGGCGACGCCCAACCATTGGACCACCCCGGCCCCGGAGCGGAACCCCATCAACAGTGCCATGAGCACCACCACCACCAGCGAAACCAGGTTGGCCACCAGTGAGGTCAACACGTGCGCCCACAGCACCGACGAGCGGGCGATCGGCATGGACTGGAAGCGTTCGAAGATCCCGCCCTTCAGGTCAAGGAACAGCCGGTAGGCGGTGTAGGAAATGCCCGAGGCGATGGTGATGAGCAGGATGCCCGGCAACAGGTAGTTCACGTACGAATCGGTCCCCGTGTTGATCGCCCCGCCGAAGACAAAGACGAACAGGAGCATGAAGGCGATCGGCATGATCGCGGTGGTGATGATGGTGTCCATGCTGCGCGAAATGTGGCGCAGGGAGCGGCCCAGCAGCACCGAGGTGTCGCTTAAGAAATGCTGGCTCATGGTCTTTCCTTACTTGTTCGCGCCGATGAGGGCGAAGAACACGTCCTCGAGGGTCGGCTGCTTTTCGACGTATTCGACCTTGGCCGGCGGGAGCATGGCCTTGAGTTCGGCCAGGGTTCCGTTGACGATGATCTTGCCTTCGTTCAGGATTGCCACCCGGTCGGCAAGCTGTTCAGCCTCGTCCAGGTACTGCGTGGTGAGCAGCACCGTGGTGCCGTTCGCGGCAAGTTCCTTAACCATCCGCCACACTTCGAGGCGCGCCTGCGGGTCAAGCCCCGTGGTGGGTTCATCCAGGAAGATGATCCGCGGGTCCCCGATCAGGCTCATGGCTATATCGAGGCGGCGGCGCATGCCACCGGAGTATTCGGAGACCTTGCGGGCCGCCGCGTCTGTGAGCGAGAACCGCTCGAGCAGTTCGTCGGCGATCGTCCCGGAGTCCTTGAGGTGGCGCAGTTTGGCCACCAGGACGAGGTTTTCCC
Organism: Paeniglutamicibacter antarcticus; assembly: GCF_900010755.1. Classification (GTDB taxonomy): domain Bacteria; phylum Actinomycetota; class Actinomycetes; order Actinomycetales; family Micrococcaceae; genus Paeniglutamicibacter; species Paeniglutamicibacter antarcticus_B. Next base: position 198,929 of record NZ_CZJT01000085.1, read on the forward strand.
GCCCGGTGAGGACTTCGTCCACCGCGGCGAACTGCCCGGTGAGGCTGATCGATGCGCGCACCTGTGCGGATTGTGTGGCGACGTCGAATCCGTTCACGTGCGCGGTGCCGGCATCGGGTGCCAAGAGCGTGGAGAGGATCCGCACGACCGTGGTCTTGCCGGCACCGTTGGAACCGAGCAGCGCGAAGATGCTTCCGGGTGCCACCTCGAAGTCCACGCCGCGTAGTACCTCTAGCTTTTTGTATGATTTTTCCAGGCCCTGCACGTGGATCGCAGGCCCTGGGACCTGGTTGGTTTTCATGTGTTTTTCCGTTCTTGAAGGTGCTTGCATCGGTTGCCGCTTGTTGAGTCAGTTGTTTTCGCCGGCGGCGCTGTCGATGCTGCGGATTAGCCGGTTGCGCTCCTTGCTGATCCACTGACCCTCGGAGTAATTAGTCAAGAAATCCTCGATGAACTCCACGGGGTTCTCCCCCACGAGCGAGCGAATCGGGGTTTCGTTGGCGACTGCCTGCTCGAACATGTCCAGCAGGTCCTCAAGCATCGTGACCAGGACGTCGCCCTTGCTGATCGACCCGAAGTACATGAGGTAGCGGTCGAACGCCTCGATGGCGGTGCGGTAATTTTCCGGCAGCTGCGCGGAGCGCGCCTTGTAGGTCTTGTACTGCTTCTTCTGTTCGAACGATCCGGTGACCTGTTCGATCCATCCCTTGACCATCTTCATTTCCCTTCTTGTTGGAGCTGACCGAGGCGTTCGGAGAGGAAGCTCCAGGTTTTCCAGAATTCGTCGAGGTAGTCCCGACCCTTGGCGTTCAATGAATACACCTTGCGCGGCGGGCCCTTTTCGGAGGCAACCTTTTCCACTTCGACCAGGCCGTTCTTTTCGATGCGCACCAGCAGCGCGTACACGGTGCCTTCGGCGATCTCGGAGAATCCCTGGTCGCGCAGTCGCGCGGTGATGTCGTAGCCGTAGGCGGGCTCCCCCGCCAAGATTGCCAGGACAATGCCTTCCAACGTGCCCTTGAGCATCTCCGTCATTTGCTTGCCCACCGGACAACTCCTCTAGCTACTCAGTAATGTTGACTACCAGTACATAGTAGCACCGAGTACTGACTGCGCAATAGTTCTCTCGGACGAATTTCCGGCCTCCCGGAAGACCTGCCCACGATCCACGGAAAGCGCCACATCGCCTATTGACCCCACGCGAAAGCGGCCCCCGGGAATATCCCGGGAGCCGCTTTCTCGGTTGCCTCGCGGTGCCGAGCAAGCCTAGATGGTCAGGAATCTAGCCACGGCGACACCGTAATCGCAGGGGCGCAAGCTCCGCCGGCGCGAGGGCCTTGGGCCAGTGGTCAAGTGCTCCGCCGAATCTGGTGGCTGCAACACATGAGGCTCGTTCCAGTGAACCGGACCCGCCGTGCCCTCCCTCGTCACGGTGACCGAGGTCGGTGGTCAACACCAGGTACCAGTCCTCACCCAGCTTGCAAGCGCGCATGGCAATGGCTTCCCATCACAGGGCCACCAGCAGTGCCTGAGGTGATGGCCCCGCAGTGATGGCCCGGTTACGGTCGATGAGGCGGTCGATGAGGTTGGCTCGCCGGCCACGGCCCACAACTTGTCTGGTCAAGTTCGCGCGGATGCCACCGCCGCGTCCGCCCGGTTCTCCAAGGCCCCGACTCCCGATGGCCAAGAGCACCCCCGGCGCGCCGCAATTCCACGTACCACCGCAGGTCAAAGGCCCACCGCGCGCTCGATGGCCAACTCCAGACGTGCAGGATCCATTCACCGGCAGTTCACCGGTTTGCGGGGTGCTGGTTGAACTCGGTGCATATCGTCGACCCTCGGCACAGACTCCTGTGTACACAAGATGATGACTCCTGAAGGAACCAGCACCGTGTCTACTCGCACCAAGATCTCGGCCCTCGCCCTCGCACTGATTGCCACGGCATCCCTCGCCGCTTGCTCGGCAACGGCCCCCTCCAATGCCCAGACCCCGGAAGCCGCGGCCGGCTTCGCCAAGGACGCCGGCACCCTGGTGTTCGGCGTGGTCCCCGACTCGGTTGACACCGAAACCAACTACCAGCCGCTGATGGACTACCTGGCCAAGGAAACCGGCAAGGCCGTCGAATACCACGAGTCCACCGACTACGCAGCGCTCATCGAGGCCTCCATCGCCGGCAAGATCGACGTCGCGTCCTTCTCCGGCTTCACCTACGTGACAGCCACCAACAACGGCGCCAAGCTCACCCCGGTCTCCTCGATCGTCACCTCGGAGGGCCAGGAACCTGGCTACTTCTCGCAGGCCATCGTGCCGGTGGACAGCGAGATCAAGACCATCGCCGACATGAAGGGCAAGAAGGTCTGCTTCGTGGATCCGTCCTCGACCTCCGGCTACCTCTTCCCGTCCTACAACCTGGGCCAGGCAGGCATCAACGTCGATTCCGACATCGAGAAGGTCTTCGCCGGCAAGCACGATGTTTCGGTGACCAAGGTCGGCGAGGGCAAGGAATGCGAGGCAGGCTTCGCCGAGGACAGCGAAGTGGAGAAGAGCGACAAGGTCAAGGTCATCGGCCAGACCATGGTTCCGGGTGCCCCCATCGTGGTCTCCGACAACCTCCCCGGGGAACTGCGCACCGAGGTTGCCGGGCTCATGAAGGACCTGACCATCGACGAAATCGCCGCCGCCGGCATCAAGGGCGCCGACTCAGAGGGCTTCAAGGCGGTCTTCTTCGAGACCAAGCCGGTGGACGACGCCTACTACAACACCATCCGCGACATCTGCAAGAGCACCAACGCCTCGCAGTGCCAGTAACAACCACGTAGATCGAAGGGATGGAACAGGTGAACAAGTTCTCTGGACATGCAATCAGGGCCACGAACGTGGTCAAGGTCTTCGGCGACAAGGCCGCACTCAAGGGCGTGGACCTCGCCATTGAACCGGGCGAAATGGTGGTGTTGTTGGGCCTGTCCGGTTCCGGGAAGTCGACCTTCCTGCGCCACGTGGACGGGTTGGAAACCCCCACCAGTGGCACGCTGAACGTCCTGGACCAGGACCTCACCACGCTCTCGGGCAGCCAGATGCGCAAGCTGCGCGCCAAGGTGGGCTTTGTCTTCCAGCAGTTCGAACTTGTTCCATCCCTCTCGGCACTGGAAAACGTGCTGACCGGTGCGCTGTCCACGCTTCGCGGACCGCGCCTGGGCTTGGCAACCTACCCGCGCCGGCTGCGCGTGAAGGCACTGGAAACCCTCGATCAGGTCGGCCTGCTGGAGCTCGCCTACGAGCGCGCCGACACGCTCTCCGGTGGGCAGCAGCAACGCGTGGCGATCGCCCGCGCCCTGATGCAGGAACCGGAGATTCTGCTGGCTGACGAACCCGTCGCCTCGCTGGATCCGGAATCAAGCAGGATTGTCATGTCGCTGATCCGCGAGATCGCCCGCGAACGCAACCTCACGGTCCTGTGCTCGCTACACCAGGTGGACCTGGCCCTGTCCTGGGCCGATAGGATCATCGGGCTGCGCGAGGGCGCCGTGGTGCTCGATACGCCGACCGCCGGCCTGGGCCGCGCCGAGGTCATGGAGATTTACGGAAAGGTCGCCGTGGACACGCAAGGCCACTCGGCGGCCAGCGCGGCACCGGCCACCGCCGTTGCCGAACCTCAGCGCGCGGCGGCCCTGGCCTATAGCGGGGCCGCCAACTCATGAGCCTCGACACCAAGATTCCCACCCGGCCGCCCGCGGCGCCCGGCCTTGCGCTGAAGGCCAAGCCCGGGGCCCTGCCGCGGCCCACTCCCGAGCGCACCGCGGTGGTGCTGACCCTGCTGGCCATCGCGGGCGTCTCCATCTATTCGTTGGCCAAGGCCGAGATCTCCCTGGCCAACATGCTCGGCAGCATCGCCAACGCCGAGCGCTTCCTGGCCCGCGTGGGCACCGTCAAGTTCCCGCCCATGGCCGAACTGCTCGAACTCACGGTCCTCACCCTGGGCCTGGTGCTGACCGGCACGCTGTTGGCAGCGGTGCTGTCCGTGCCGGTGGCCTACCTTGCCGCCGCCAACACCACCCCGGGCCGCGGGTTCCAGGCCGCGGGCCGCTTCATCACCGTCTTCACCCGCGCCATCCCCGACGTCGTCTTCGCGATGGTGTTCATCCTGGTCTTCTCGCTTGGCGCGCTGCCGGGCATCCTGGCCATCGGCCTGCACTCGATCGGCATGATCTCCAAGCTCTTCGCCGATGCCATCGAGCAGATCGACGAGGGGCCGCGGCTGGCCATCAGGGCCGCGGGCGGCTCCAAGACCCAGGAATTCGTCGGCGGCGTGCTGCCGCAGGTGCTGCCCTCGTGGATCGCCACGGTGCTGCACCGCAACGACATCAACCTCCGCGGCTCGGTCATCCTGGGCTATGTGGGCGTCGTGGGCCTGGGGCAGGACATGTCCCATGCGTTCAAGTCGCTGAACTACTCGCTGGGTATGGGCATCGCGATTGTCATGTTCATCCTCTGCGTGGCCATGGAACTGGTCTCCGGCGCCATCCGCAAGGTGCTGCTGGGACACACCTCCGCTGCCGGGCGCACTTCAAAGCGCGCCGCGGCCCGCCGGGCCGCCCGTGCTGCCACCCCGCTGACCGCCAACTCGGCCCGGCCGTGGACACCGGCCCGGATACGCAACCTCATCTGGGGTTGGGGCGCCGTGGCCGTGGCCGCGGCCGGCGTGTGGGTCTGCGACATCAAGTGGATGGACCTGATCGAAGTCTGGCCCAAGCTTCCGGCCATCATGGTCCAGTTCTGGCCGCCGAACTTCGGTTCCTACGACTTCGCAACCATGGCCTCGGCCATGGGCAAGACGCTGGCCATCGCGCTGGCCGCGGTGATCCTGTCGCTGGTGTTCTCGCTGCTGCTGGGTTCCTTCGCCGCACGCAACGTGGCCCCCACCAATGCGGTGCGCACCGGATCCCGGCTGGCGCTGGTGATCATCCGCGGCGTCCCGGAGGTCATCCTGGCCATCATGCTGATCGTCGTCACCGGGCTGGGCAGCCAAGCCGGCATCATCGCCCTGGCCTTCGGCGGCGTGGGTTTGCTGGGCAAGCTGATCGCCGATTCCCTTGAGGAGGTGCAGACCGGGCCGCAGAAGGCACTGACAGCCACCGGGGCCACCCGCCTGCAGACATACACGGCATCCACGTTGCCGCAGGGCGCCCGCGCCATCATCGGGCACAGCTTCTACCTGCTGGACACCAACATCCGTGCCGCGACCATCCTGGGCATCGTCGGCGGCGGCGGCATCGGCTACTACCTGCTCAATGCCGGCCAGGGCTCAAACTACCAGCTGGTCACCTCGATTGTGTTGATGATCCTGGTGACGGTGCTCGCCGTCGAGGGTTTGGCCATGTGGGTGCGCAAGGTCTTGCGCTAGGTACCTCCCCGTCGCCACGACGATTCCACTCCCCACCGTTCGCCACCTACCCCCGAGGCCAGGAAACCCATGCCATCACCACTTAGGTTCACCCCCACACCCATTGCCATGGCGTGGAAGGGACCGGGCCTCCCGCACGAAACCGTCGCCGTTCCGCAGATCCATTTCCATGAGGGCGACGCCCTCGTGGAGGTCGAATACGCGACGATCTGCGGATCCGACATCCACACGACCTCGGGCCACCGAAGCGCCGCTCCTCCCCTGGTGCTGGGCCACGAGCAGGTGGGCCGCGTGGTCGCCGCGACCCCGGAGGCCGTGCTGCACGACGGCACCGCCCTGGCTGTCGGAGACCGGGTCGTCTGGACGGTCACAGTCAGCTGCGGACAGTGCCAGATGTGCTCCCGCGGCCTTCCGCAGAAGTGCCAGAAGATCCTGAAGTACGGGCATGAGCGCATTGGCCGGGGCTGGGAGCTCAACGGCGGCTTTGCCACCCACGTGCACGTGAAAGCGGGCTCCGGGATCACCAAGGTTCCCGAGGAGATTCCCGCCGCCATCCTGGCCCCGGTTTCATGCGCCACCGCTACCGCCGCCGCGGCCCTGCGCGCGACCACCAGACATCATTCGATCGCCGGGGCCACGGTGCTGGTCTCCGGAGCCGGCATGGTGGGCCTGAGCATCATCGCCATGGCTGTCACTGCCGGAGCGAAGGTGGTGGTGCTTGATCCCGCCGCGGAACGCCGCGCCATGGCCCTGAAATTCGGGGCTGTGCTGGCCCTTGATCCGCTGGCCGGCAAGCTCGGGGACGCACTGGATTCGGCGAACCTGGCCGCACCGGCGGCTGCCTTCGAGGCTTCCGGCGCCCCGGCGGCCGTCAAGTCCGCCATTGCCGTGCTGGGCATCGGCGGGATCGCGGTGCTGGTGGGAAGCGTATCGCCCGGACCGGAGGTCGGGATCGATCCCGAGGCCATCGTGAGGGGGCTGAAATCGATCACCGGCGTGCACAACTACACGGCCGATGACCTGCGCACCGCGGTGGATTTCATCTCTGCACACTGGAACACGATGCCCTTCGCGGATCTGGTGGGTCCCGGGTACTTCCTGCACGAGCTCGACAAGGCGCTCGAGGTGGCAAAGACCGGTGCAGATGTCCGCGTCGGCATCCGGCCGGAGCAAGCCACGGATTAACCCCCGGGAATCTCCCACAGCGGACCCTCCGAGCTGAACCGTCACGTCCGCTCCCGGTCACACGACAACGGGCCCCGCGCATCTCGCGCGGGACCCGTTGTTCGTATGCCGGGCGTTATTGCTGCATCGAAACGCCCGCGGCGGCCGCGGCGCGTGCACCGTGAATGGCGCCGATCAGATGGTCAAGGCCCTCCTGGGTCATCGGGGAACCCGGGAAGTTCAGCAGGCGCCCGATGGGCATGGAGCCGAGCATCGAGGTCATCATCGCCGAGGATTCGTCGTCGCTCGAGCCGCCGGTGATCCCGGAGAGCGCGTCGCCGGCGAACTGTGCCATGATGGCGCCGCCAATCGGGTCGGCCATCAGTTCGCTCAGTGTGGTTTCGGAGTTGATCGCCACCGGGAGCACGTCTCCGGCCAGCTCGATGTCCGCGCTCAGGCGGATATCGCGGCTCGAGGAGGCAGCCGAGACCTCGTAGGTGCCCGGCTCGAGGGTCCAGCCCTCGATCCGGGTGTCCCAGTAGGCCAGCCGATGGCCTTCCGGCACGCGACATTCCGGACACCACCCTCGAGGTGGTCACCTGCTGCAGCGAGGACACCGACTACACGTTCGTGCTGAACCGCGGAACAGCACCTTTGCCGGTTGCGGTCCCGCAGGATGCAGTTGACCTGTCGCGCGAAGGCATCCCTGATGGTTTCTTGACGTTGCCACGCTACGGCGTTGCGGTGCTGGCCACGTCACAGACAGGTGCCGTTCCATTTATCGGACGCGCTTCGTAGCATTGTTTGTATCAAAATTTGCACCACGTCGAGGGTATGTTGGGTATTTTGCCCACCTCCCCCTCGACGCGTTAATCGGCAAGATGCACCTTGCGCGCCCGACGGGTGCACTATCGAAGCATGGACAGCATGTCGGTCGAGCAGCGCTCGAAACTCATGGCGAAGATCCACGGCAAGGACACCAAACCCGAGCTTCTGGTCCGCCGGCTCCTGCATGCAGCCAGCTATCGGTACCGGCTGCAAGGCCATGTTTCGCTCAAAACCATAAATGAACTGCGCCGGAAGCATCCCGATGTGACATTTGCCGGAGGAAAGTTACCTGGAAGACCGGATGTGGTTTTCTCCAGTCGCAGGGAAGTCATTTTCGTCAATGGCTGCTTTTGGCATCTCCACGATTGCCCGGAGGGGCAACACGCGCCGCGAACCCATGCCGAGTTTTGGGATACCAAGCGGACAGCCACACGCGCTCGGGACCAACGCAACCTGGCAACACTTCGAAACCTGGGCTGGGAGTCCTTGGCCCTGTGGGAATGCCAGCTGAAGGACACTGCTGCCGTCTTGGAAAAACTAGTGAGCTTCCTGGAGCCTGCGTCTTCAAAGATGGCCCAAACCCAAGCCACCCGCGGCACCACAAACACGGGCAAATGACTGATACGAACCGTTGACGCGCACACCTCCCGATGGCAGTCTCGTTCCCGAACGGCCTTAACTGCCAGGCCGTAGACGCAAACGGGGCGGGAGAAAAGAATGAACGACACCCAGCAAACCACTGGCCTTCCGGAAATCACTGTCGTGCCGGCAAACAAGGCCACTTGGGATGAGATCCCGGAGGTGTTCGGCACCCGGGGGGACCCCGGCACCTGCTACTGCCAGTGGCCCAAGCTCCGCGACAAGGAATTCACCTACACCCCTTCCGATGAGTTCCCCGCCCGGCTCCGCGAACAAACGCACTGCGATAACCCGAGATCTAAGTCGACCAGTGGATTAATCGCCTACATAGGCGAAGAGCCCGTCGGCTGGTGTGCGGTTGAGCCCCGTACCGCATATGCAAGGCTACTTCGCACCAGGGTCCCGTGGACCGGTCGGGAGGAAGACACAACCGACGACGAAGTCTGGACGGTCATGTGCTTTGTGGTTCGCAAGGGTTTCCGGAAACTCGGCGTCAGCCGGGCCATGGCCAAAGCAGCAGTCCCGTTTGCACGGGAGCGCGGGGCACGAGCACTGGAGGGCTACCCGATGCTCACCGAGCCGGGAAAGGAAATCACCTGGGGCGAACTGTTCGTGGGCAGCCGCAGTATCTTCGCCGATGCAGGATTCACCGAGGTCGCCCACCCGACGCTGAGACGCGTGGTCATGCGCATCGATTTTCGCGCAGGAACCAAATAATTCAACAGCAGCGTTCGCCCGGAACCATCCGTCGCTTGCCTGATCCACCATCAAACGCAAGGCTTGTCGAAACACCGACCTTCCGAAGACAAGGACGCACGATGCTAAAAATCGAAGACCTGGATCTGGACATGATCGCCACCGCCATGCAAGACGACGGTTCCATGGGACTTAGCTATTACCTCAACGTGGAGACCGGGGAAGTTGTCACCACGGGCTTCGACGATGACGAAGCCGAAGTCGATCCCGAAGAGCTTGAAAATGAAAAGTATGAGGTCATCGCACATCTCGAATCCTACGAGTCGTACCAGCACATGGAGGACTTCGCGGTGTCACTTCCCGAGGGGCGGGCTCGGACCGTCCTTGAGCAGGCGTTGATCCGCAGCAGGCCCTTCCGTCATTTCAAAGATGCGCTTGGAGACTACCCGGATGAGCGCCAAGCCTGGTTTGAGTTCAAGGACGCGGCCATGGCAAAGGTCATTACACGGTGGCTTGTCGATATTGACGCCATTGAAGATCTCGATGCTGCCGCGGATGAAACAGCAGAGTAGCGTCTCACCTTATCCATGAAGCATCAGGGACAGGGGCATGGCTTTCCCCTGCCGGTCACTGAATTTCGGGGCTGGTTGCGGTATCAATCTGGGGTAAAAACGGTAATCACAGGCAGTAAAGGCTGCCAAAACGTTGCAAACACAGTCATAAATGACTGCATCTATAGCTCGGTGACTTCGTGTGTCCAGCTGCTTGGAGGAACGGGCAAACGACTCCTATGTTGGCGGAACCAGCCTGCATTGCCAGGGCAAACGTAGCCACGGAACAGCGGGGTTCATGCGTGGCGGAAACGAGGACCGCATGTCAGCCCAGCCAATCGTCACCACCGATACTGTAGATGCCGCCTAAGCCGCGCAGTGGACCTCCTGGCACCAGGAACGTCTACGCGCCTTGGCCGCAACTCATGGTTTTCTGGCAGTCACAGACCTGCACTGGCTGGCCGATGAACCGACGCGGCCCTCCGGAGCCCCGGGCCTGTGGTTCCTGGAGGGCGACTCCGTGGCCGTGAAACTTGACGAAAACGAGCAGTTGCGGCGGGGCGATACAACGATCACCAGGAAGGGCAACGACCCGGTGCAAAATGCCCTCTTCGGCTACGAACTCGAAGACCAGCGGGAACGGAACCGTGAGAAGTACGAGTTGCTCCGGCGGGCTGTTTGTTGCGCGCGCTTCCCAGGAAGCACGCAACGCCTACCGTCCGATTTACCAAAAGTTCCTCCACTCCCCCGGCGCCAAGCGCAACCAAACACCGTTCACCGATGTCGACGACGTGATAGACAACGGCCCTGCGCTCATAGGCAGCCCGGAGGAGGTGCTGGACAAGGTCGGGCGCTACCACGAGGCATTCGGGCACGACGTGTTGGCCCTGGGCATCGAGAGCCCGGGACTGACCGAAACCCAACGCCGGGACTCGCTGGACCTGTTCTTTGGCGAGCTGGCTCCACAGCTGCGGGAAAAATACCCGGCAAAAATCTGGAATGACACGGCCCCCTGTGACTATCCGGTGCCGGAGCTCAAGGAAGCAGTAATCGCGGGAGACCAGGGTGCCACTTACTGAAAACGCCCATGCGAAAACCATGGGCCGCGGCTGCAGGGTCAGGCACCTGCGTTGCGGTCGGTTTCCGTGTGTTCACTTTGCAGGGTGTCGGGCCGTGCACTCTCCAAATACCCTGCAAAAAACTATGGAATATGTGCCGGTCGAGTGCTGAACTAGCCTCATGTCTACCTACAACATTGGTTACTTCGTTGGGTCATTGGCCGCAGGCTCCATCAACCGCACCCTTTCCAAGGCACTGATCAATTTGGCGCCCGAAAGCCTGACCTTCACCGAGATCTCTATCAAGGATCTCCCTTTGTACAGCTACGACTACGACGCCAACTATCCGCCCGAGGGGTTGGCCTTGAAGAAGGCCGTTGAAGCCTCGGATGGTTTGCTGTTCATTTCCCCCGAGTACAACCGCTCCATTCCGGGCGCATTGAAGAACGCGATCGACTGGGGCTCGCGCCCGTGGGGAACTAACTCGTTTGCCCGCAAGCCAAGCGGGATCGTCGGCGCCTCGGTCGGCGCCATCGGCACAGCTGTCATGCAGTCCTCAATGCGCAGCGTGCTCAGCTTCCTCGATGCACCGCAGCTGAACTCCCCCGAGGTTTACATCAACTTCAAGCCCTCGGTCTTTGACCAAGAGGGCAACGTCCACGATCCTTCAACTGCCGAATTCCTGGTCCACTACATGGAGGAGTACGCAGCCTTCATCCAGCGTGTGCTGGATTCAAAGGCAGAGGGACACATCGGCGACGTGAACCCGGTGGGGCATTAGTTTCAATGCCGTACGGTCAGGGGTCTGCCGAGTTCGTTATTTCGGAGCAAAGATCGTCGCCCCACAGCCAGCCGATCAAGGTGATTCGCTGCATTCACCACACCATGAGATCTCCTTCACCAATGGTTTAGATAGGAACAGGAAGCCAAAGTCCCTGAATTCTCAGGAACCTTGGCTTTCTTGGTTGGAACAAATTCTCTGCCACGTCTCGGCGGTCCGCCCTGGCTAGGAGCACCGGGCACGGGCCACATAGTGCCTCGTGAGCCCCATCTGAAATACAAATTCACGAATGTTCGGTCGGCTGACACAAAATGGCGAATGTGACCCACGTCAATTATCGTATCGAGTGAGCGGTCCCGAATCCGCGAACTTAAAAACTAAATAGTCTTCCGATCACGCGTAGCTGGAGAGCCCCGAACATCAATCGGGCACCGAAGGGGCAAGCACCCGCAATCTCTCAGGTACCAAGGACAGCTACGCAAGGAAACTCTGGAGAGCGGTCGTTTTTGTGCGGCTCACCGACGAAGCACGCCGTTGCCCCTGCGCAACGGTTTATCTTTCAGGTACAGGAACAGAGCGGGCACGGTAGCGACCGGCATCATCCAAGGTCCTCGCTCCCTACTTGATTCCCTCGATGAACGATAGAAATTTCCCATGAATATCCCGGCCTTGTTGCCCGCCGCGGCGGATTCCAACTCCACAGATATCCTCGCTATCGCAAACTCACCGGTCCTCTGGGCCTGCGCGATTGGCGTTTTTCTGGTCATCATCGTCCAGAGCGTTATTTACATGAAGGCAGCCAAGACTGCCGCACCCCACATAGGCATGACGCAGGATGAAATTAAGACCAGTTTCCGCGCCGGCGCTGTCTCGGCGCTGGGGCCCTCGCTAGCCGTGGTCATGGTCGCCATCGCCCTGTTGACGATCTTCGGCACCCCCGCGGTGCTGGTGCGCATCGGATTGATCGGATCGGTCTCCTACGAAACGGCCGCCGCTGCCATCGCCGCAAAAACCGCGGGCGCCGAGCTCGGCGGCCCCACCTATACCCAGGCTGTCTTTGGTCTGGCCCTGGCCGCGATGAGCCTGGGTGGAGCCATGTGGATGATCGCCACTCTGGTCCTGACCCCGCTGCTCAAGCGCGGCGACTCGGCGCTGCGTAAGGTCAACCCCGCCATCATGATGGTCGTCCCCGGAGCGGCAATGATTGCCGCATTCATGGTGTTGGGCATCGCAGAACTGCCCAAATCATGGATACACGTGGTCGCTTTCCTCTCCTCCGCGGCGATCATGACCATCCTGATGGTCATCGCCAAACGCGTGAACAAGCCGTGGATCAAGGAATGGGCACTGGGTATCGCCATCATTCTTGCCTTGGCCATCACCTACGCAGCAACCCGCCTTTAGCGCCGCCGAGACTTCCAGGAGCACATGATGAGCAAAACAACAGAAATGCACCAGGCGCTGAGCGCCTTCGACAAAACCACCTCCCGTTGGGGCCGGATCACCATGATCATTGGCCTGTTCCTTTCCTTGGCCGCCCCTGCCTATTTGGTCTTCTTTTCGGGGTTGGACATTGAGGTCTCCTCAGTCCTGACCGCCTTCGCCGCACTGGCAGCGGTCTTCGGCGTCATCTGGATTGTGGAGCCACTGACCTACTTCCCGATCCTTGGCGCGTCCTCGATGTACCAGGCGTTCATGATCGGCAACATCGCCAACAAGCTGCTGCCCGCGGCCATGATCGCGCAGGCGACCATCGGGGTGAAGCCGGGTACCCGTAAGGGTGAACTTGCTGCGGTCGCCGCCATCTGTGGTGCCGCAGCCGTCCACCTGACCTCGCTGTTCATCTTCGTAGGACTGCTGGGCACCTGGCTGGTCAGCGTGATCCCGACCGACATCGTGCAGACCGTCCAGTTCTACATCCTTCCCACCGTCCTGGGCGCCGTGATCGTTCAGGCCATCGTGAGCCAGAAGGCCCCGCGATCGGCGGTGATCGCACTTGCCGTCTCCTTGATCGTGATCTTCGTACTGGTTCCGCTCATTCCCGGCATGAACCTGTTCGCCACCGCCGTGGCAGTGATCGCCACCGCGGTGCTCGCCTGGGTCCTGCGTGATCGCAAGGCCTTCGGTGCCGCGAAAAATGTAGACGAAGAAGCCATTCCCGAGGGCCCGGTGTACTAACCACTCACCTTGCCCCGGGCCCCGCTTGCAGCGCTAGGCAGCAACACGGCATCAGCAGGCGGGAGCACCCGCCGGTGCCACCGCCACCGAAGAGTTAAGGAAACAACACCCCATGACCAGCACCGCCAACCTCCAGTCCCTGACCATGAGCGCAGACTCGGCAGCGGAATTGATTGAAACCTACAAGTACCTGCACGCGAATCCCGAGCTGTCCATGCAAGAGCACAAGACCGCTGACTACCTGGCCCAGCGGCTTGAAGCGCTGGGGCTGGAGGTGTTCCGCTGTGGCGGAACCGGAGTGGTGGGCGTGCTGCGTAACGGCGATGGCCCGGTCATCGGCATACGCGCCGACACCGACGGACTGCCGGTCCTCGAAGACACTGGGCTGGACTACGCCAGCACCGCCACCGGCGTCCTGGAAGACGGCACCGAAGTCCCCACGATGCACGCTTGTGGCCATGACACCCACATGTCCACCGCACTGAAGACCGCAGAGCTTTATGCCGGGGCCAAGGACGCCTGGGCCGGCACCATTGTTTTTGTGTTGCAACCCGGGGAGGAAACCGCAGCAGGTGCCCGCGCCATGGTTGAGGACGGTTTGTGGGACAAGGCTCCGAAGCCGGAGATCATGTTCGGCCAGCACGTGATGAACGGACTCACCGGCACCGTAACGTTGATGGCCGGCGCGGCGATGACCACCGCCGACTCGTTCAAGGTCACGGTCTTTGGGCAGGGTTCGCACGGCTCCATGCCCGAGCACTCCATCGATCCGATCGTGCTCGGTGCCTCGATGGTGCTGCGCCTGCAGACCATCGTCTCGCGCCAGGTGGCTCCGCAGTCCGCCGCCGTGGTGACCATCGGTTCCTTCCATGCCGGGCTCAAGGAAAACGTCATCCCGGACCGCGCGGTGTTCACCATCAACGTGCGTACCTTCGAACCTGCGGTGCGCGAGATCGTGCTCTCCTCTATCCGGCGCATCATCGCCGCCGAGGCGGAGGCCTCGGGCGCTCCGGAGCCGCTCATCGAAGACATCTCCAACTTCCCGCCACTGTTTAATGACCCGGCGGAGACCGAGAAGCTGGCCGAGGAATTCCGTGCCGAGTTCGGTGAGGAGCGGGTTTTGCCCGGTACCCCGGTGATGGGCAGCGAGGACTTCGGTGCTCTTGCAGCGGCGATCGGCGTTCCGAGTGTGTTCTGGTTCTTCGGCGGCAACTCCGCCGAAACCCTGGCCGCCGGCCACCCGCCGGCAAACCACTCGCCCTTCTTCGCCCCGGTCATCGAACCGACGCTGAGCACCGGCGTGCAGGCCGCGGTGCGCGCCCTGTTCTCCAAGGTTGGCAAGAAGTAATTTGTTCCTCCGGCTGGGCCCTCCCTCACGGAGAGAGCCCAGCCGTTTTTCTGCAAAAAGCCGGTGCCTGCCTCGCCTGGGCGCGCTAATTTCGTTGGCTGTTCGCACGACTGATGTTCCATAATCTTCGTACTTCGAAGTCACTATTCGACTCAATGGTCCGCGGTCTGCAGCGCAACGCAATGGCGGAAACCGATGTGGATTCCACCCTCCTGTTCTGGCTGATCAGCATCGCTTTTGCACTTGGCGCTACAACACTGGTGAAGATCATCAGCTTTGGCGGCAGCGTCTCGATGAAGCTGAGCCGCTTGGGGCCCGGCGGGGCGCAGCTGCGGGCGCTGAGACGCCGATTTGAGGCCCTGGCCCTCGGTTTGGATGATTCACGGCTCACAATGCTGACGCTGCTGGGCACAGACCCCGCCACCAACAGCCCAGCAGCGGGTGCGGAACCTGCACCCGCTGGGCGGATCCAAGGGGGAGGGCAATTCACCCTGCAGCACGATCCGCTTCGCCGGACGCATCGCCGGGTCCAGCTTTGCCGAAGCAGACATCAATGCCGCAATATACGAGTGCAAAGGCCAGTCAACGACTTCCTCGGTGACACCGGTTTCAATAATCCATCCCAACGCGACCCGGTCCGATACATGCCGCACCTCCGAGAGGTCGTGGGCGAGGAAGATGTAGCTGACACCCAGCTGCTGCAGCAGCTCGTTGAGCAGGTTCAGCACCTACGCCTACACCAAGAGATTCAGTGCGGAGACCGTTTCATCAAGAATTAGCAGATCCAGCGCCAGGGCGCGGGCAATGCCGCTTGATAACTGGTGCGGATAGGCCGAAACCCGCAATTCCAGTTCGGAGATGCCAACCCTGCCCATCAGTTCAAGGGCCTCGAGGCGGGCCTGCTTCTTGTTCATCCCACGGTGGATCCTAAAGGCCTCCCCCAGTTGCGCCCCGACCGTGTAGACGGGGTTCAATGCGGTCAGCGCGTCCTGGAAGACAATGCCCAGTCCCGGTCCGGCGATGGCACGGCGCTGGCGCTGGTTCATGGAATTTAAGTTCTGACCCTCCAATTCCACGCTGCCACCGACCACGGAGGCCACTGGATACAAAAGCCCGGAGATGGCCTTGGCAGTCATGAATTTTCCGCAACCGGATTCGCCCAAGAGTGCCAGCGTTTGGCTCTGCTAGGCGGAAAACTGACGTTCCCGACCACACGAACCGTGCCCTTGGGAGTCCTGATATCGACGTCGAATCGGTTGACAGCCCGGACCGCTTCGGTCGTTGCTTTGTCCCGCCCTCGGGGTTCAAGTACTTCCATCATTACTTTGCCTCCTTGGACACTGGCTTCTGAGCTTTCTTCGCTGGCTTGTCAAGCGTCAGGCGCCACCGCTGCGCTGGATTCGTGGCGATGCGCAGCCAAGCGGCGAGCATGTTGGCGGCAATCGCGGTGACCACGATGGCCATGCCGGGCAGGATGGACAGCCACCATGCGGTCTGCAGGTAGAAGCCGCACTTAACGTCATTGCAAACAAGACGTTAATCAAGGCCTCAGACCTGTCCGGGGCGTTCACCGGGACACCTGTTGCACGGAGCCAATTCATACGACGCCTCATTGAGGAGGCCGTCTCATCGAGCCGCTCTCCGAAGGAAAACGCACCTACAGACTGGTCATGTCCCCTGGAACACTCACGCCGTTTATCTTCCGCCAATTGGACGAGCTCGGATTCCTACCGGAGATTATGCGCGATGATCTTAAGTGAAGGTTGGGGCTATGACCCCTGTGGCAGAGGTGCTCCAATTGGCTGGACCCCGGCGGACCAGTGGTACATTGCGTTGCTGGTCCGTGATTGACGATCCGTCGGCTTTCGAAGCCCGCAATTCGCCGATCAACATGATTTCGGACTGCCGATTGCCGGATGTTTAGGGAACATTCCACTAGATCTGTGTACCACCGGCCGCCAGCAGCGCCGCCACAACAAGTGCGGCACTGCCGTCCGATATGAGCGCTGCCGTCATCAAGCCGGTGTTTGTAGAAACCGCTGAATTCCCGCCAACTCGGCTTGAACTTGAATAGACAAAGCATGCCGATGGCCACAACAGGCTCAAGACAGCCCTCCCGTGCTGAGCGCATCCGGGGGCAGGTTGCCTAACCTTGCTGTTTGGCGCGGTCGGAAGCTTTTGAAGGGCGCCAACGACGCAGGTGCGTTCCTGCCTCATAGGACTGTGACGACAGGTAGCTCACAAGCTCCACGGTATTTCCCCAGGGGGTAGGGTCGTATCCGAAAAAATGGCAGCCAGTCTGGGCCCGGACACCGTACGTCGTCCCGATTTGCCGTCACCAGATTTTTCACAGGTAAAACCAAAAACCCTCACGAACAAAGGAACCACCATGATTACCCACGTATGGAGCATGACCTTCACCGAACAGACCACGGCCGAACAGCGTGCCTCGTTCGGCACCGCCATGGCGGCACTCCCCTCGCAGATCGAGGGTGTCGCCTCGTTCAAGTCGGGATCTGATCTCGGTCTCAACCCGGGAAATTCCGACGTTGCCATCATTGCAGAATTCGCCGATGAGCAGTCATGGCGCGCCTACATCGAGGATCCCGCACATGTGGCCTTCGTCAACGATCACGTGTCACCACTCTGCGCGTCCTGGAACGCCATTCAAATTGCCTCGGCCACCGCCTAATTTGGGCTGATGTTTGGCTCGACAGAAACGCCAGGGTCCCCGTATTTCAGGGATCTTGGCATTTCTGTGTGCGGTCGAAGCATTGTCTTAGGGCTTGGGCCGCGCAGGTTTGTTTGCGAAGCTCAACGCACTAAACGACCAGGAACTCATGGCACCCTACTGGCTGAGGTCCGTAGTGTTCGTTGGCGCGTTTGTGCAGTGTCAAATGAAACACCATCGTTTCTTGCTCTCGCCCAGTGCGCTGGCAACCAATTAATGAGCATCAACGCTCATCGTGACGGCCCACTTGGTGCCAGAGGAACACTCCCTAGATGATTGATTCCAAGGGTTAGTGGTCGTAGGCGGTCAGCGAACGCAGGGGCTGGGCACCAATGTTTTGGTTGTGCCAGATTGCCGCGGTCATCGCGAGGATGCGTTGAAGCATCCTCACGGTGACCCCGGCAAGGGTGCGTCCGCCGTGGGCCTCGAGGTCCAGTTGGCCCTTGAGGGTGTCGTTGATTGATTCGATAACCTGCCTCAATGGCTTTAGGAATGCATTGCCGGGCCGTCGTCGCTCGCCCTGCCGGGTCGGGCGGACCAAGACGATGCCGGCCTCGGCAAGGTCCTGTTCAAAGACCTTGCCGTAATAGTTCCTGTCTGCCAGGATCACCTGCCCGGCCCCAAGGGGTGCGGGCATCGAGTCCAGGATCCCGAGCAGGACCGTGCGCTCATCGGCCTTCGCCCCGGTCAATGCGAAGCCCACCGGCAGCCCGGCGAGGGTGCACAGCAGGTGCAGCCGCAGGCCCCAGAACCAGCGTGAGTGCGAGGCGCAGTATCCGGTCTCGGCGAACCCCGCCAGATCCGAACGGTGGACCGTTTCGCGGGAGCGTCCGCATTCGACGGGAGTGGAATCGGCGACCCAGATGCCGTCGGCCCACAGACCGGTGTCCCGGCCCAGGTGCGCGATCACCGCCTGCAGGGTCCCGCCCAAATGCCGCAAACGCTTGTTGTACCCCGACTGCTCGGGCAAATAGGGGAACCATTCGCACAGGTCAACCCGCGCATGACGGAGCCAGCGACGCTCGGAGGTGAACCCCAGCAGGGCCTGCATCACGGCCACGGTGACCAACTCGGCGTCGGTGATCCGCGGCTGCAAACCGACCGCCGGCCGCCACGGGGCAACCTCCGGATGGGCCTTCAAAAAGTCATCCGTCGAGGCGTACAGTGCTGTTGCAAGGGTGTCCAGGTCGTTGTCCATCAGAACTCTCCAGGTTCGAATGTTGGTTATTACACCTCGATTCTGGGCACCCCTGCCCGCACTGTCACCCCTTGGAATCAATCATCTAGTCGACAGGGGGCATTGCCGCGCTGCCCGGATCGCACGTTAGCGCGCACGGACCGCCAGCGCCCGGTGGTCAACAGCCGGGCGGAAGCGATCGTGGTGTGGGTTGAGACTAGGCCAGTGAAAGGAAGAGTTTTTCCATCTCGGCGCGATCGGTCGAGGAGTCCTCACTCTTGAGGCACTGCTCCAGTCCGGTGGCGATAATGGAGAACCCGGCGCGGTCGATGGCCTTGGAGGCTGCTGAAAGCTGAGTGACCACCGCGCGGCAGTCGCTGCCCTCCTCAAGCATGCGAATCACCGCATTAAGCTGCCCCTGAGCGCGCTTGAGTCTATTGATTGCGGGTTTCATGGTTTCCGCTTCAAGTTCCATGACGAACTCCTCCTTGCGTGGTAGTTTCCTCCATTGTATACCCCAGGGGGTTTCCAAGAAACTCGAAAATAGCAATTTTCGATACCCCCTAGGGTATGTGCAATACTCGAATGCGGAGGGTTATCACCCCCTGCGATAACCCCAAACCGAAGGAATTACCACATGTGCCGCGCCACCAAATGCCGCAAGTGCCAGAAAACCACCTGGGCCGGATGCGGCCAGCATGTCAAGCAGGTCACGGCCCACGTACCACGGAGCGAACGCTGCACGTGCGATCCCAGCGCTCCGAAGGAGCCCCGCGAGGGTGGCGGATTCTTCGCGCGGCTCTTCGGCCGCCAAGCCTAGCCGCTCCGGGCTCAGCGGCGGTCGGCACCGTTCACGCCGGTGCCGACCGCCGCTTTTCTGTGAGCCGGGCGACATTGGGGCCGGGAGATGAGCAACTTGACCGATACCCCCAGGGGTATTATTGTTTGAGGAGAGGCAGATACCCCACGGGGTATCGTCGACGATTCACGCAACCAAAGGAGAGACCATGCTTCTCGAACGCATCTATGACGAGGACCTTGCACAGGCCAGCTACCTCATCGGCTGCCAGGCCAAGGGCGAGGCCATCGTGGTGGACGCCCGACGTGACATTCAGGTATACAAGAACCTTGCCGCGAAAAACGGCATGAAGATCGTGGCCGTCACCGAGACCCACATCCACGCCGACTACCTCTCCGGCACCCGCGAACTCGCCGCCGCCACCGACGCGGCCATCTACGTCTCGGGCGAAGGCGGCACGGACTGGCAGTACGGATTCGAGGCCGAGCGACTTTTCGACCAAAGCACCATCACCCTGGGCAACATCACCGTCAAGGCACTGCACACCCCCGGGCATACGCCCGAACACCTCTCTTTCCTCATTACTGATGGTGCCTTTAGCAAAGATCCCGGCTTCCTGCTCTCGGGCGATTTCGTCTTCTCCGGCGACCTCGGCCGCCCAGATCTGCTTGACGAGGCCGCCGGCGGCACCGACACTCGCTTTGCCGGGGCACACGACCTATTTGTCTCGCTGAAGAACAAGTTCCTCACCCTGCCCGATTACGTGCAGGTCTACCCGGGGCACGGCGCCGGCAGCGCCTGTGGCAAGGCACTGGGCGCGATCCCGTCCTCCACCGTTGGCTACGAGCGCAACTTCGCCTGGTGGGGCCCCTACCTGGAATCGAACGACGAGGCGGGCTTCGTCGAGGCACTGCTCGACGGGCAGCCCGACGCCCACGCCTACTTCGGCCGCATGAAACGCGAAAACCGCCAGGGCCCGGCCATCATGGGTGAACGCGCACCACTGACCGAGCTGACCACCGAAGACGTCGCGGCGGCTCTGGCCGCTGATGAAATCGGCGTTGTCGACACCCGCCACCACTCGCAGGTTCACCAAGGCACCGTGGCGGGTGCCCTGAACATTCCCGCCGGCACCAAGGCAGCAAGCTACGGTGCGTGGGCCGTGGACCCCGAAACCGACGCTCGTCCACTGGTGCTACTGGCACCGGACAGCGAAACGGCCACGGAGATATGGGACCATCTGGTGCGCGTAGGTCTCGAGAACGTCGCCGGGTACATCACGTCGCTCGCGGGTCTACCGGTCTCTGTGCCCCGCACGATTTCCCCGGCGGACCTCGAAGGGTTCGACACCGCGCTGGTGCTGGACGTGCGCAACAAGACCGAGCACACCGCCGGGCGCATCCCCGACTCCATCCAGCTCAATGCAGGACGGGTGCTCTGGCACACGGATACGCTTCCGTCCGACGACGTGATCGTGAGCTACTGCCAGTCCGGGGTACGCAACTCCGTGGCTGCCTCCGCGCTGCGCCGCGCCGGGTTCAATGTTGTTGAACTCGAGGGCAGCTACGCCGGGTGGGCCCACTGGAAGCAAACACAGAACGCCTAAGTTCTGCACTGCCCCCCCTCCTCCACCGCAAATTTTACGTAGTACTGGTCCCGCACCCTCCGTTGCGGATGCGGGACCTGCCGAGCGTCGCGCCCGGCAGAAAGGGCCTCACCGCCATGAACAAAACCCCACACAACACCAGCCCCGCAGAGCTCAAGGACTGGCTGACCACCGGAGCCGACGTCGTGATCCTCGATGTGCGTTCCGCCGCCGAATTCGAAAGCTTACACATCAAGGGCTCCTACAACGTTCCGCTGCCACTGCTGGCCGAACACACGGAAGAACTCGCGGCCAAGCTCGACACCAAGGTGGTGCTGGTCTGCCAGTCCGGAGTGCGCGCCACCGAGGCCAAGGCGAACCTTGTGGGGGTCGGATTCGATAACGCCCATGTGTTGTCCGGCGGCGTCCCTGCCTACCAACAGGCCGGAGGTCAGACGGTTGAAGGGTCCAAGCGCTGGGCATTGGAACGCCAGGTGCGGATGGCCGCCGGTTCCCTCGTCGTCGCGGGACTGGTCGGAGGCAAATTCCTGTCCCCACAGCTGCGCACCGTCGCCGGTGCCATCGGTGCTGGTCTGACCTTCTCGGCTGCCACCAACACCTGCGCCATGGGCAAGGCCCTGTCGGTGATGCCGTGGAACAAGACCGGAAACGAACCGACCCGCGCATCGATCATGGCTCAGCTTCCGGCCAAGAAGATCTAGCGCCTCAACCCCGGTTGGCCCACGGCCAGCTTTTCCTTTCCGGTTTCCCGGCACCTGCTGCACCCTGACCGGGAAACCCACCCACCTTGTACTACCTCCAAAGGAGCAACCATGCCAGAAATAACGATCACCGACACCGACCAGCGACGTGCCGAGGACCAGATCCTCGACGTCCGCGAAGACTTTGAAGTCGTCGAGGGCATGATCCCCGGCGCTCTCCACATCCCCATGGGCGAGCTGGGTGCCCGACTGGACGAGCTGGACAGGACCCGCCCGGTCATCGTCGTCTGCCGTAGTGGCAACCGAAGCTCCCGCGTCGCAGACGCTCTGACAGATGCTGGCTTCACCGCCGACACCATGGCCGGGGGGATGAGCGCCTGGCAACGCGCTGGCCTGCCCGTCTAACCGATCGCTCTCCCGGCAGCCCTGACCGCACGCACACTCCTGCCCAAACAAGGAACTGATCCATGACCCTCACCCTCGTCCTAGCCCTCCTACTTTCGGTGCTGATCGGGCTCTCGCTCGGCCTGCTCGGCGGGGGCGGGTCCATCCTCACCGTCCCGATCCTCACCTATGTTGCGGGGCTGGACCCGAAGGAAGCTATCACTACCTCCCTGTTCGTGGTGGGAGTGACCTCACTGGTCAGCGTGGTGACCCATGCTCGCAAAAAACGTGTGAAATGGCGCACCGGGCTACTCTTCGGCGTCGCGGGCATGGTCGGAGCCTTTGTCGGGGGTTTGGCCGGAAACCTGATTCCCGGCAAGGTACTCATGATCGCCTTCGCCATCATGATGCTTGCCACCTCGGCAGCCATGATTCGAGGACGCCGCGAACGCCCCGGGGCAGCGGCCCGCGGCGAGCTCCCAATGGCCAAGACGCTGGCGACTGGCATGGCGGTTGGCCTGCTGACCGGTCTGGTGGGCGCGGGCGGAGGGTTCCTGATCGTCCCGGCACTGGTGCTGCTGGGCGGATTGCCGATGACCGCCGCGGTCGGCACGTCGCTGCTGGTGATAACGATGAATTCCTTGGCCGGTTTCACCGGACATTTAACGTCGTTGGACCTTGATTGGGCACTCACCGGAGGGGTGAGCGCCGCGGCAATCATCGGTTCCCTCCTGGGCGCCAGTCTCGCCGGCCGTATCCCGGAGACCGCCCTGCGCCGGGGATTTGGCATCTTCGTTCTCCTCATGGGCATCTTTGTTCTTGTACAGGAGCTGCCTTCCCCTGTAAACCTCGTGGTGGGACTCGGTGCCGGTCTCGTCGCTGTGCTGGCGGCGCTGTGCTGGTTGACCATCCCCGCATGCCCGCTGCGTAAGTCATCGACCGTCTCGGGCATTGCGACGTAATCGTAGCCTGCCAGCCCGCGACCAGCGGCGCCTTGCAGCCACCGGGAGCTTAGCTGTACGCGCAAAACCACGCTAGGCGTTCGAGCATGAACCTTATTGCCGCCCGGCCCCACCCGGTCTTGGGTTTGCGGGCCACCGCTGCCCAGCCACCGGTTCGCGCCGGGGAAGCTTCCGCAACGCTTCCGCCTCGTCGCGCCAGCACGTAGCATGGCTCGAGAGCCAAGCGCCGCTGCCGCCACGGACCGCGCAACGTGCCACGGTACAAGGCAGCATCACGATCTCAGGAGAACCACCATGACTTACACCCACGCCATCACCGTCCCACTATCATGGGAAGACGCCGTCGAACGGACGCGCGGCGCCCTTGCCGCCCAGGGCTTTGGGGTCCTGACGGAGATCGATGTGAGGTCGACCTTCACTCAGAAGCTGGGTCAGGAAGCCGGGGACTCCCTGGGCGACTACATTATCCTTGGTGCTTGCAACCCGCAGTTGGCCCAGCGTGGCATCACTGCCGAACCGCAGCTGGGCGCGCTGCTTCCGTGCAACGTCGTTGTACGTCGCGCTCCCAATGCAGCTGAAACCACCGTCGAGACCATCGACCCGCAAACTATGGTCCAGCTCAGCCGGAGCGACGCGACGCGCGAGGTCGCCGATGAAGCCGATGCCCGCCTTCGGGCGGCGTTGAAGGAAATTTCAGGGAAATAGGGGCTCTTCGGATGTGAGCGTTGTGCCGATACCCGGCTAAAGGCCAGGCTTGCCACTACCCATTAGAGAATGGTTGTCGGCCAAGAAAACCGTAAGAAAGCCCTGGCAGTGAACCCTGCTATATCCACTGCCTGCTCTCATCTGCCTCGAGGGAAACCGGGACCAGGTCGCCTCGGTGACCATCGCCAAGCGCGCCGCCACGGGTCAAGAACGCGCCTACCCCAAACGGACCCGCCACCAGCGGGTCAGGAACTCCGTGGCCCCGAAGACGGTGAGAACGGCCAAGACCATTTTTCCGACGGCCCCAAACACCCGTGCATCACGGGTTACTGCCCCCCCCGGCGCCGGGAAGTATGAGGAATCCATAGCTGCTAAACCGTTGGATTTTCGCTCAGGCATGCAGGCCCAGAGCAAGCTTGGGACACAGCTTCTCAGCATCCCTGGCGGCCTCTGCATCGTCGGGCCCGATACTCACGTTCGAACCGTCGCCGTTCCTGGGGTGCCTGATCACGGGATACCCCCAGTCGTCGCGCTCCAGGACCGCGGGTAATAGCTCCGTGCACAGCCCACGACCATCACACCGTGTCCAATTGATGTGGAGTGTTTCGTTCATGCTGTGCTCCCGTTCAAGCGTGTGCATTTGCCGGTTAGATGTGCACCGATATCCTCGGAGAACACTTCCAAGGCGCTGTGGATCAGTTGCAGGGTCCCGTCCGGGTGGTGGCAGGCACCCCTGCCGCCGACCAGGCTGCCCAGCCGTTGCAGTTCTCCGATAAGTTGCGGATCTTGGTCACCACGGGAAATCGCAGCTAGGACCTTGGCCATGGCCGGCAGGCCGAACATGCAAGGGCCGCATTGCTTGGCGGATTGCCCCGCCAGGTACTCAACGATCCAGGCTGTGGCCTCCAGCCCGCATTGCCCGGTGGAAAGCACATGGAGGACGCCAGCGCCAGGGCGGACGGTTTGGCCCGCCGTGCCCGACGGCGTCAACCGGTAGTCCAGCGGCTTTACCCAGCGCCCGTGGTAGCCGCCCACCAGGACCGCCTGCACCGCATTGGAGTCAACACCTGCATGGGCCAAGACGGACCCGAGTCCGGCGTCGCCCTCTATTTCGAGGACTTGCTCGGCGCCCCAGCCGGTAACGGAAACCAGCCGTGTTCCGGGGTCCCGGTCAGAGCCAACCGAGCGGAACCATTGGGCTCCGTAGCGGGCGATGAGCGCCATGTGGGCGAGAGTCTCGACGTTCAGCACGAGCGTCGGCCGCCCCTTGAGACCCGATTCGCTGAGTCGGCGGCGGTTGTCCATTGGCAACGCCTTGCCGCCTCCTATTGCGTTGACTACCGCGCTGGCCTGGCCGGAGATGAAGGTTTCCGGAGCCTCAATGACTTGGATGCGGCGGGCCTCGTGGCGCTCGGCGATGGCTGCTTCCATGGCGGGCATGGCCGCGGCCGTGGTGTAGATGTAGAGCGACGAGGCGGACACGGCGCGGGCCGCCACCAGGAGTCCGTCGAGCACCAGGTGCGGCGCGTGGAGCAGGAGCGTCTTGTCCTTGAAGCTCAGCGGTTCCCCCTCGGCGCCGTTGGCGATGACCACCGGCCTACCTTGCAGCAACATCCCACGGCGGCTCTGCCCCGCGGCGGCGACCTTGCGCCACGAAGCGAAGGCCGCCCCGCCCCGACCGGTCAGGCCGGATTGTTCCAGCACGTCGATGAAGTTCACCTCGATGCCGTGCGCCGGAAGTAGACCGTATGCCCGCTCGTGGTCGGCCAGCGTTGCGTTGGACCCAGCGGAGAAAAGCCTGTTGATCCCCGCAGGGCCGATGTTTTGGGTCGTCACGGGCAGCTGGGTGGTCAGGGGTGTCATAACAGGCTCCTTTGTCGGGCTTTGGCATTTTCCAGGAAGTTCGAGGACAGACGCCACCACAAGGCTGCGCCCACTGCGACGATTGCTCCTGCGGCCAGGGCCAGGTACCACTTTTCGGTTCCGTTAGTTCCGTTGCCGATGGAGTGCGCTAGGGCGATGGGCCACATCGCGTAGGCGAACCAGTGGACGGCGCGAAATATCCGCTGGCCCAGCCGGTGGCGCAGCAGCCCGGTGAGCACCACAGCCGCGAGCAGGTCAAACGCCACGGTTCCGAGTCCCTGCCAGAACGGCTTGAAGGAACCCAGAAAGGGAACAAACACGTCGACCAGGTTGAGTTTCGCATACGAGTCCAGCATCAGCGAGCCGATGTGCATCAGCAGGAACAACGTGGCCAACAACGAGATGCTGCGGTGGATCAACGCCACGGAGAACCTCGGTACGGCCGGCAACGGCCGGCCCGCACGGTTCACGATGCCCAACAAAACCGTGGCGGTCAAGAGCGCCATGGAGATGACCCCGCTGATCCGGCCCAGGGCCCAAAGCGCGCTATCCATGTAAATCCGCCCCCATCATCACGTCGTTTTCCCTGGGCCAGCCGCCGGTGGCGACGGTCCTGCCCTGCTGGTCCATCAGGCGAGCGGTAATTCCCTCATGCTCAAACCATGAGACGGCCGCGAAGCCCCGCACGATGCCGGCGGTGCTGTAGGCATTGGCGAGCAAACAGGAGGGTGCGGCCACGGTGACGGAGCACCAGACGGGTTCTGCCGGAAGCCCACATCTGGGGTCCAAGATGTGGTGCATGTCGTGGCTGTCGTGCTTCCAGCGGCGCTTTTGGGTGCTCGAGGTCGCCATGGCCTGCCCCGCACCCAGGGTGACTTGTTGCCAGGGGTCCGTGGGCAGGTCTTGCACCAGCACCTGCCAGCCACCCTCCGGCGCGGGCCCGGCGGTTGCGATGTCCCCACCGAGGGAGACCAAGATCCCGCAGCCAAGTTCGTCGAAGACCAGGGACGCGGCACGGTCGGCGGCGACGGCCTTGGCAGTGGCACCCAGATCCAGCTGCAGGTTCCGGGGAACCGTCAAGGTTTGTCCTTTCAGGTCCACCAGCCGCCAGCCCGGCGTCCGGCGTTGCGGCAGGGAGACCGTGGTGATGGCACCGGCGGGGTCGAGTCGCACCCGCGCAATGTCGCGGTCGTAGCCAAGGGCTACAAGGTCTTTGCCGAGCGTGGGATCCACGTCGCCGTCGGTCCAGAGCGCGGCCTCAAGGGCGCTTTGAACCAATGCGGCCAGCAGGGGACTGACGTCCACCCCTGCGGCAAGCTCCGGCTGCAGGCGCATCAACTCCGAATCCGGCCGGAAGCGGCTGCACGCGTCATCCACCTGCGCAACGACCCCACGCACCAGGCGCTCTGCCTCGGCGATCAAGGCAGGATTCTGGACCGCAATGGAGGCCTCAAGTCCCCATACGGACCAAGAAGAAGTGGCATCCATCTCAGGACCCCGACGATTTGCCGCTGGTGGAACCGCCGTTGCCCGGACTGACGGGGCTCGTCGTGGAGTTGGCCTTTTGGCGAACGACGGTCTTTTTGACTTGAGGGCTCTGCGACGAGTTACTCTTCTGGCTGGTTCTGGGAGTCGTCGTCGCGCTGGGGCTCGACGCCGAATCGTCATTCTGGCTGGTGCCCGAAGTCTGCGACGAATCGTCATTCTGGCTGGTGCCCGAAGTCTGCGACGAATCGTCATTCTCGCTGGGGCTGGCTGTCGTGGTGGTGGCGGCATCGCTCGTCGGCGCATGCTCCAGAGCAACAAATCCGAGACCCGCCACCGCAAAACTACCCACCGCGACGACTGCCGTGATGCGTGCCGCCGTCTGCTTTCCGCTGATTCGAGTGGCCATGACCTGTTCCTGTCCGTTGGCTGCCGGTGAACTACTCCTCTTCATCATCCACACGAATTCTTTGCGGTTTCTTAGACGGGACTCGACTTCCTTAGCGGTTCCTAGCCAGGGGAAGAATAACGGCTATTGCAGCACCGCCGCCGGGTTGGGTGGATTCGATCACGATGGTGCCGTGGTGCTGAGCCGCGACCTCCGCGGCCAACGCCAATCCGAGTCCATAGTGGCGCGTGGTGTCCGGGGCGGTGGAGCCTGAGCGTGCCGAGGCAAACCGCTCAAAGGCCCGCTTTTCAGTTCCGGGAACAAACCCTGGTCCGTCGTCGGAAACGACGATGCGGGCGTCGCTGCCCCGGGTTTCGATAGTGACGCCTACCGTCGTCCGGGCGTGGTCCAAAGCATTTGAGATTAGCGAGGTAACGATGCGCTGGAGTGCCACGGGCGAACCTAGCACGGTGACGGAACCGGCAAAATCCTCCAGATGAAGACGGATATTGCTTTGGGATGCATGCGGTAACGCAGATTCCACGGCGGTAGCTGCAATGGCGACCAGATCGACTGCCGTTTGCGCTGTGGTTTCGCGGGGGTCGGCTGAGATGAGCAAGTCGTCCAGTATGCCGGTGAGCAGCTTCGAGTCTTCGACAAGGTGCGATACCTCGGTGGAGACCGCTTCGCGGGACAAATCTGTCTCCGTGCCAGAAAGCTTCCGGCGCAGCAGTTGGGCTCGGGTGCTTAGCAACGTCAGCGGCGTCCGAAGCTCATGGCTGGCGTCTGCAACAAAGCGTCTCTGCAGCGCTAAGCTTTCGGCCAAGGGGAGCATGGCACGCCGGGCCATCCATGCCGACGACGCGACAGCCAGCACCGCAGCCACAGCAACGGCAACAGCCGTGGCCCACACCACCCGCGACAGTGCCTCGCGACTCTCGTGGGTGTCCACTGCCGCCTGGACAACCCGGTCTTTGTCAAACGTCGTCAGTACCAGGTAGGTTCTGTCCCCGGTGGAGAGGCTTTCACGTTCTTCCACTCCGGTGGCTGCGACTCGGGCCATCGCGGAGGTGTCGGGAAGCCCCTGTGGCATGGCTTGTGAGCTGATGGCCCTGTCGTCGTCCAGGAAGGATACGAAAACTCCCAAGGGTGCATCGCGGGGCGAATCGATCCGGGTCGCATCCTTCAATGCTTTGTTGGTGGATTCGGTGGTGCTGGCCGCAACGATGGAATACAGCAGGGCGCCCATGAGGACCAACAAAAGCACCGTCAGGGCCGTGAATTGCACGGACAAGCGGATTGTCGCGCGCCGGAGCTCGGCCACATCGCGCGTGTTCACGCCAGTGGCCCCAGCGTGTATCCCAGTCCCCGCACCGTCCGAATACAGGAACGGCCCAATTTTTTGCGTAGGTAGTGCACGTAGGTGTCGACTACGCCGCCCTCGTCCGCATCGGCGAAGATCGATTCCAAGAGCCCTGCCCTGGTGAAGACCTGCTGGGGCCGGCGGGCAAGGTGCTCCAGGAATTCGCATTCCCTTTCGGAGAGTGCTACCCGTCCGGCGCCGTCGACCTTCGCTGTCCGGCTACCGATGTCAAGCATCCCGCCTGGTATGCGAAGCATGGCCGAGGTGTCGGGGTGGCGCCTGATCAGGGATCTGATGCGGGCCAGCAATTCGTCAAGGTCGAACGGCTTGCTCATATAGTCCTCGGCTCCCCGGTCCAAGCCCTCCACACGGTCCGCGGGGTTGCCCAGTGCCGAGAGAATAAGCACCGGGGTGGAGATCCCCTTCGAACGCAAACGCTCCACCACGTCGAGCCCTTCAATCACCGGAAGGCCTCGATCCATAACCATGACATCGAAATGGCGGGTGAGCCCCTGGTGCAGGGCACGTTGGCCATCACGGGCCACCACAACGTCGTAGCCCTCCCCTTCGAGGAGGTCTTCCAACATGGAGGCAAGTGCCCCGTCATCCTCCACCACCAGTACGCTGTGTTTTTCAGCCATAATCTGAAGTATATGGTCCGCTGCCGCTCTGGCTACTGCCGCACGGCCGGCCTTCGCCATCGTGTGGCGGTAGCCATGACGCATTGTCATTCCTACCAAGTTCACAATCGCTCTCACACCAACGCAGCACAAATTCGCCTCCACACTGGACGGGGTTCGCCATTCCGGCACTTTCCATCGTGTCACTCCCAAATTTCCGAGGGTGAACCACCTTGTTGAGCAGAGAACACACCACTCCACGGCCGCCTCTCGGCATGGCGCGTTTCGACAAACGTTGATCTCGAAATAGGGCTTTGCACCCCGCTGGTGTGTTAGCCACTCCGAGCTCACGGGGAGCACAGAATCACGCCAGCGCCGCTGACCCCATCGAGAAGGCTAGCCACGCTAGCGCGGCGTGCTTCGGTTTGGCTATCCATGCTGGTTGCGGGGGCCCCGGCATGGTTAGCTGATCCCATGACTGACAAAACGAGCGCCCACCCTCATGAGCCACACGATGCGAACTTCGCTGAGCGCCTGAATTGGCTACGCGCTGGAGTACTCGGCGCCAACGACGGAATAGTTTCCGTCGCAGCGACGGTCGTCGGCGTCGCCGGAGTCACCAACGATCCAGCCCCGATCCTCGTGGCAGGCATGGCCGCCGTCGTCGGCGGTGCGATTTCCATGGCTCTGGGAGAGTACGTCTCTGTGAGCAGTCAGCGCGACAGCCAGCACGCATTAATCGAGAAGGAACGTCGGGAACTATCCGAAGACCCCGAAGCCGAGCTAGCTGAGCTGGCCGGACTCTACGAAGCCAAGGGCCTGAGCCGGGGCACCGCGGCACTGGTGGCCGAGGAACTGACCGAGCATGACGCTCTGGCAGCCCACCTCTCGGCGGAGCTGAACATAGATCAAGCCGAAGTTGTCAATCCGTGGCATGCCGCTTATGCCTCAGCGGCCGCCTTTGTTGTGGGTGCCATCTTGCCGATGCTGGCCATCATGTTGCCACCTGCGGGTTTGCGAGTACCAGTGACGTTTGTTGCTGTCCTGGTTGCCCTAGGTCTGGCGGGGATGCTCAGCGCCTACATCGGAGGAAGCTCCAAGCGCATTGCCGCCGTTCGTCTGGTGGTGGGCGGGGCGCTCGCCCTTGCAGCCACCTATCTCGTCGGTACCTTGCTCGGAGCCAGTGGAGTCGTGTAACGGTCCGAACAGCATGCCCAAACACCTGATCCGAAACAGGATGTTCAGTCAACCTGGGACACTAGAATGTCGCCAATCAGGACGGCTCGACTCTTTCTCCGGGAAGGGCAATCGACAGAAGGCCTCGCTGATCGCGGCGCTTGCGTGCCCCGCGCGCCTCTATCTGCTGGACGAGCCACGTGCCGGCCTGGATCCACTGATGGATTCCGTCTTCCGGCGCCATATCCGGCGGGGTTGCTTCCGAGGGTGCGACGATCCTGCTCTCCAGCCACCTTCTCAGCGAGGTCAAGCAACTGTGCAACCGGGTGACGATCATCCGCTCCGGCCGGCGGTCGAAACGGGGACCCTGGACGACTTGAGGCACCTGAAGCACACCCACTTCAGGATTGAAGGCGCCGGCGATGCTGCCCGGATGCTGAAGCTGCCCGGCGTGCTGAACATCCACCAACGAGGCGACGTCCTGGAGTTTGATATCGACGCCGCAGACCTTGGATCCGTGCTGCCTATGGTCCACGGTGGCGGTGCCCGTGGACACCGGATCGGCGGCGGCCATCGTCTTCGTTTCCGTAACCGTCTTGCTCTTCGCCGTTGTCCCCCGGTTCAGCATTCCGGCGGGATGGGTGCATGCTGGCGGTCGGTCTGGTCCGGGGCCAGTTCGGCGAGCTGTGCCGGTTGCCCGTGTGGCCGCAGGATTTGAGTCCCTTCCGGCATTCCGCCGCGATGCCGTTGGAGCCCTTCACCCCCGTGGGGACCTGGATGATGGGTGCCATCGCCTTGCTCGGAGCCGGGCTTGCCGCCTTCCTGATCGCTAGACGCGACCTGACGGCAGGGGTAGGGACGTCACGGGAAAGACGAGGGGGAACCGGTCAGGCCGCGACGTCCCCCGGACCGTATGCTGAGACATGGACTTCGCTGACATCGTGGGAACGGTCACCGGGGCAGGACTGATTCTGCTGACGGTGACCGACGTCTTTCACACCCTCCTGTACCCGCACGGCGTGGGACCGCTGTGCAAGGGAATCATACGCGGACTCTGGCTGCTTTCCCGGCGACTGCGCGGACGGGTGTCCCCCATGGCTGCGCCGGTGGGCATGGCGGCCGTGATTGGAACCTGGGCGTTCCTCTCCATCATGGGGTGGGCGCTGATCTACCTGCCGCATATGCCCCACGGATTCATCTACGCAGACGGCGTGCCACAGGCCGGAGACCTCAGCGAAGCCATCTATGTCTCGATGGTCAGTCTCTCGACAGTCGGCTACGGTGAAATTGTTCCGGCCTCGCCCTGGTTGCGGTTCGTCGTGGCCGCCGAATCCGTGACGGGTTTCGGTCTGCTCACGGCAACGGTGTCCTGGATCCTGCAGACCTACCCAGCTCTGAGCCGCCGAAGGTCATTGGCCCACGACCTGAACCTGTTCCGGGAGGCGGCCGGCACTCGAGGATTCGCGGCCCTGGATCCCGGGCATGCCGCTGCCCTCTTAGAGTCACTGGCCAGGAATATCTCCGCGGTCAGCATCGACTTGATGGCATTCAATGAAAGCTACTACTTCAACGAAGCAAAGCACCGGGGTTTCCTCCCGCCGGCTCTCGCCTATGCCCACCAGCTGGCTACGGAGGCCGTGGACAGCCGCAACACCGACCTGCAGTTCGCCGGCCGCATGCTCCACGCGGCCCTGGACGACCTGGCGGAGGTTTTGCGCGGAAAGTTCGGCCATGCGGGGCCGACCTCGTCCGAGGTCTTTGAGAGCTATGAGGCCCGACATCGACACCGCGGAAGCCCGAAAGACAGGGCGGCTCGGAAGCCTGGAGGATTCCCAGAGGATTAGCCGCATCGCTGGCCCCGGCCCCGAGCCATGCCGCGCGGGGCCGGTACACGCAGGGATTCAGTGCCGGGGTTGACCCTCGGCTTGTCCGCTGGCCCAGAATTTGATCGCTTCCTCGCTCACGGCCAGGTCACGCGATTCCGCCGAGCGATACCATCTGGGCGTCACTTCGCCTTCGATGTAGGTGCAGTACCCGTGCAGTGCGCCCGTGGGGTCTTGGTAGTCTGCCAGGGCAAACACGACATCCGGCCAGCTGCCCAGTTCGTATCCGTTCCACCATTCGACTCCTGCCCAGGGACGCGGGAGCAGGTTCGCCCAGTCCAGTCCATCGCCCCAAAAAACGCGGGCCGCCGGGGCTGGCACCTTGACCTTTTCCCGCGTGTCCTTGGTGGTGCGTTGTTCCATGATCACGTCCGAAAACACGGTGAACCTACTTCCCTTCCTGATACACGTCTGGGATGCCGTCGGCATTGGCGTCGATGAGTTCCTCGGCCCGCAGCTTCCGATACTGCCGGTTCCGGCTGCCCAGCAGGAGGGAGGCGAGTACGGCGGCCAGGATGGAGGCGGCCAGGATGGCGACCTTCGCGTGATCGTTGGACGTGCTGCCCAGTCCGAAGCTCAGTTCCCCGACCAGCAACGAGACGGTGAAGCCGATGCCGGCCAGCAGGCTGACGCCGAGCAGGTCAACCCACTTGAGCGCCGGGTCAAGCGATGCCTTGGTGAACGTGGCGGTGATCCACGTTGCCGCCAGGATCCCGATCGGCTTTCCGACCACGAGGGCCGCGATGATGCCGATGGCGACGGGGTCGGTCAGTGCCGAGCCCAGTCCCTGGAAGCCGCCCACGGCAACGCCGGCGGAGAAGAATGCGAAGACGGGAACGGCGAAACCCGCCGAGAGCGGGCGGAAGCGGTGCTCGAAGACCTCGGCCAGCCCCGGTCCCTCGGCGTGCTTGCCGTGCTTGGTGCTGTGCAGGACCGGGATCGTGAAGGCTAGGGCCACGCCGGCGACCGTGGCGTGGATGCCCGAGGCGTGGAGCAGCGCCCAGGCGGCGAAGCCGATGGGCAGCAGGATGAACCACGCGGCCGAGGGGTTCAGTCCGAAAAAGCGCCGGTACTTCTGTGCCAGGAAGGCATAGAGCGCCAGCGGGATGAGGGTGAGCAGCAGGGCGGTGGTGTTGATCTCGCTGGTATAGAAGAGAGCGATGATGGTGATCGCCATGAGGTCATCGACCACGGCCAGGGTTAGCAGGAAGATACGCAGCGGCGTGGGAAGGTGCGAGCCGATGACTGCCAGCACCGCCACTGCGAAGGCGATGTCGGTGGCGGTGGGAATGGCCCAGCCGGCGCTGGTCTCGGGATTTCCCCAGTTGATGGCCGCATAAATTAGGGCCGGAACGACCACGCCGCCCACCGCCGCGGCGACCGGGACGATGGCCTTGCTGATCTGGCGCAGGTCCCCTGCGACGATTTCCCGTTTGAGTTCAAGGCCGACCAGAAAGAAGAAGACTGCCAACAGGCCGTCGGCCGCCCACGCCCCCAGGCTCAGTTCCAGGTGCCAGGGTTCATAGCCGATCTTGAGGTCGCGCAGGGCGAAATAGCTTTCGGAGGCCGGCGAGTTGGCCCACACGAGTGCTATGACCGCAGCGACGACGAGCAGGGCCCCGCCGATGGTTTCCTTGCGGAGGATCTCCCCGATTCGCAGGGCTTCCAGGTAGCTGCCGTGCCCGATCAAGGGTCGCGTGATTTGTGGATGAGTGCCCATATGTTGGGGTCCTTAATGTGGCTCGACAATTGACATTGCCGACCAGACTTCCCGGCGCACCTGCATTCAACCCTACGGCATCTGGCCGGTGCCGCAGCCCAAACTTTTCTCGACTGACTTTCCGGAAGCCGCATTTCGCACCTCCGATTCGACCGGCTGGATTGCTTGGCGATTTCGCTGAAGAACTGGGCGCTTTTGGACAAGTCAACCTGAGGAAACCTCCACTTGTGCGGGTTGCGGGTTCTCAAAAAATTAAGCCCAGCGCCACGGACGGCACCGGAGTTCCCGGGTTGGAACGTCCGCATGACTAACTACAACATTGGTTTCATCGTCGGTTCGCTATCTTTCCAGTCCATCAATCGCACGCTTTCGCAGGCGCTGATCAAGCCGGCTCCGGATAACCTTCAAGGTACCGAGATCTCCATCAAGGATCTCCCGTTGTACAACTATGATTTTGACGCCAGCTACCCTCCGGAGGGCACGGCATTCAAGACGGCCGTCGAAGCTTCGGACGGTTAGCTGATCATCTCCCCCGAAGATAACCGTTCCATCCCCGGCGTACTGAAAAACGCCATCGACTGGGGATTACGTCCTTGAGACACCAATTCCTTCGCCCGCAAACCCACCGGCATCATCGGAGCTTTCCCGGGAGCCATCGGCCCGGTTGTTATGCAGTCTTCCATGCGCAGCGTGCTCAGCTTCTTGGACGCCCCGCAGCTGAACTCTCCCGAAGGTTACATCGCCTTCAAGCCAGAGATCTTTGATGCGGAGAGCACTGTTTCAGACAGCGGGACGGCGGATTTCCTCGGCCATTACATGAGCGAATTCAGCGCCTTCGTTGCACGCGTGCTGGACGCAAGCGCAGAAGGTCGCATCGGCGATGCGGATCCGGTGGAAGCACCATAACAGCAGTCACCAGCTAAAGGTGGGGAATCGGGGAGCAGTTCAAAGCGACATCGCTGGCCAGCTTCTTTCATCTTGCCGCTAGTTTTTCAGCGCAGCCCGGACCGCGGGCAACACTTCGGTGGGCAGCAACTCGATGGAGCGCAGCGTCTGTGCCTGCGATAATCCGCCCAAGCCCACCTGGGCCAGGAAGCGAGTGTGGCCGAGGATTTCGTGCTCCCAGAGGATCTTCTGCACGATTTCCGCCGGGCTGCCGGCGAAGAGTGCACCCCTCGGGCTGGTCCAGGCCTCGGAGGAGTGCCGATCCAACCTACCGGCGCGCGGCATGTTCTGCCCGATGTAGGACCTGTAATGCGGGAAGAACGTGTTTCTTGCTCCCTGCGAGGTTTCTGCGACGTAGAAGTGCAAGGTCACCCCGATTTGTCCGGTTTCCCGACCGGCTGCCGCCGCGGAGCGACGATAGAGTTCGGCCAGCGGCGCGAAGCGCGGTGGGTCCCCGAGGATTGCCAGGTAGAGCGGCATTCCTAATTTTCCAGCACGCACCGCGGAGGCAGGGGTTCCGCCCACGGCGGCCCAGATCGGCAGCGATTTCTGCACCGGGCGCGGGAAAACACTGGCCTCATGCAGTGGCGCACGGGTGCTTCCATGCCAGGTGACTGGATTTTCGTCGCGGATCTTCAGCAGCAGCTCAGGCCGGTCATCGAAATACTTGTCGTAACGCTACAGGTCCTAGCCGAAGAACGGGAAAGATCCATATAGGCACCACGTCCGGCGGTGATTTCGGCCCGACCTCCACTGATCAGATCCAGCGTCGCAAAGTCCTCGAAGACGCGTACCGGGTCGGCACTGGAAAGCACGGGACGGTGCTGGTCAGCCGGATGTTCTTGGTCTGTACTGCAGCGGCAGCCAGCACGACCGGCGGGGAGGAAACGGCGAAGTCCTCGCGGTGGCGCTCCCCCACACCAAAAACATCTAGGCCGGCCTCGTCGGCCACCCGCGCCCATTCGAGGATATCGCGCATACGCGTTGCGGCGTCCATCGCTTGACCCTCGGCGTTGCGGGTCAGCTCACCAAAGGTAAAGATGCCGATCTCGAACGGGTTGGCGGCATTCATGCACCGGCCGCCACCTCGGCGCCGAGCTGAGCGGTGATGAAGTCGCGCACGTCGTCGAGCTCGGCGGCGTTGATGCCGTGAGCCAGACCCGGGTAGACCTTCTCGATCAGCGTGGAGTGGGTCGGCAAAAATTCGGTGGTGCGGGTGATCGCAACCGGAGCAATGACCCGGTCCACCGCGCCACGCCCCCAGAATACCGCTGGAAGATTTTCGCGCAGAACCTCGTCGCCCGGCTGGGTTGCTCCCAGGACAAATCCGCCCAGAATCACCGGGGCGATGACTCGCTCGGGGCGGGTGCGCAGCAGCTGGCTGGCCATGAGCCCGCCCTGCGAGAATCCGACGGGAATGATGCGGGTGGCCGGATCGACGTTTTCTTCGATCCAGGCCCAGATGGCCGCGGTGGCTTCCTGAACCGGAGCCGCATCCGGGGCGCCGGGTGTGGCGATCTCGAACCACGCGGCCCTACCGTTGCCGAGCTCAAGCGGAGCGCGCAGCGAGGCCCATGGAAGATCCAAGCCGAGCGCCGGAGCCAGGCCGCTGAGGTCCTGTTCGTTGGAACCGAAGCCGTGGAAGAAGAGCACTACCGCGTCGGGAGTTTCGTTGGTTATCCAGCCGGTCGAGCATACATCGCGCAGTGTGGTGGTCATTGGGGATCGTTTCCTTTGAGCGTGGGAGGGGTGAGCACGCTGCTGGTTCTCACATCAAACGATACATAACTTGGTTGAATCTTCAAGCATTATTGATGTGAACTTCTGTCTCAGCGTCTAACCTTCGCCACACGGACCCAGTTCCGGGCAGCTAACCGCAAACGGATCAGCACAGGCGGATCTGGCTGAACCCCCGGATTGATGCCTAGCGCCGCCGCGTGTAGTGCAGCACCACCTTGTCACCCGCGAACTGGATCAGTTGCACAATCAAGATCAGCAGTATCACTGTGACCACCATGACGTCGGTTTGGAAGCGCTGGTAACCATAGCGAACGGCCAGGTCTCCAAGCCCGCCACCGCCCACAACACCGGCCATCGCGGTGTAGTCGATCAGCGCGATGGCAGTGACCGTGGCCGCGGCAATCAAGGCGGGGCGTGCCTCGGGCAGCAGTATGTGCCGAATGCACTGCCACGTGGTGGCGGCCATGGCCTGACCGGATTCAATCAGCCCCTTGTCCACCTCGCGCAGGGCGATTTCCACCAAGCGTGCCAGGAAGGGAACCGCGGCAATCACCATGGGAGGCAGCGCTCCCCTGACTCCCAGTGTGGTGCCGGTCAGCAACGCCGTCAGCGGCAACACGGTGATCAGCAAGATGATGAACGGGACGGAGCGGATGATGTTGATGACCAAGGACATGACCCGGTAGAGCCAGGCGTTCGAGTGCAGGTTCCCGCTCGCGGTCAGGTACATGAGCACCCCCAACGGCAGGGCCAGAAGCACCGTGAAGATGAACGCACCTCCGACCATGATGACGGTGTCCAGTAACGCCTGAAATATTTCCGGCCAGCTGACGTTGGGCATGAGCTTATCCATGGCGCACCGACCCGGCTGCGTCGCGGATCAGGCCCGCCGCATGGGACGGATCGACACGGGCGCAGGCCCCGCCGAGCTTTTCGCGCAGGGAACCCGCGCGGTATTCCTTCTTGAAGCGGCCCCGTTTTTGGAGCTCGGGAACCAAGAGGTGGGAAATGTTGGCGAAGGTTTCAGGTACGGCCGCGGCGGCAAGGTTGAAACCGTCCACACCCGTTTCCTCGACCCAGGCTTCAAGTTCATCGGCGACCTTCTCGGGCGAACCCCAGATGACGGGTCCGTCCCCGCCAAGCTTGGCGTATTCGGCGATCTCCCGCACGGTCCATTCGCGTTCCGGATCCGCCTCGGTAAAGGCCGAGACCACCGAGGAGAGCGCATTGGATTCCTGAAAGGTGAGTACCTCGTCCGGGTCCAGCGCCGCAAAGTCGATTCCGGTCCATCCCGACATCAGTACCAAAGCACCGGTGGGATCTGCCACGTCCAGGTAGGAATCGAGCATGGCCTTTGCCTGGGCGTCGGTTTCCCCGACGATCACCAGTTGCTGGTTGAGCACCGAGACCTTCGAGGTGTCGCGTCCGGCAGCAGAGACGGCCTCGCGCAGGGCGCGCACTTGCTTGCCCAAAACCCGCTTGCTGGGGGCTGCCACAAACACCGATTCGGCATGGCGCGCGGCGAACTTCAGGCCGCGCGGAGAGGCCCCGGCCTGGAAGATGTATGGAGTCCGCTGGGCAGATGGCTCGGAGAGGTGCATCCCGGGCACGTTGAAGAACTCCCCGCGATGGGCAATGTCTCGAACCTTGGATGGATCAACGTAGGTGCCACCACGTGCGTCGAGGGCCAGCGCGTCATCATCCCAGCTGGTTTCCCAGAGCTTGTAACAAACCTCGAGGTATTCTTCGGCAATGTCATACCGGCGCCCGTGGGCCTCTTGCCCTTCCAACCCCAGGTTCAGGGCACCGGAAGACAGGTAACTTGTCACCACGTTCCAGCCGATCCGCCCCTGGGTCAGATGATCAAGGGTGGACATGCGCCGGGCAAAGGGGAATGGGTGCTCAAAGGAGACCGAGGCGGTGACACCGAATCCCAGGTGTTGGGTGGCTGCGGCCATGACCGGCACCAAGGCCATGGGATCGTTGACCGGCATCTGGATGCCGCCGGTCAATGCTGCAGCGGAGGAACCGCCATAAACGTCATAGACGCCAAGCACATCGGCGAGGAACACTGCATCAAGGAAACCCGCCTCGGCGGTCTGAGCCAGCTCGGCCCAGTAGTCCAGGTCCAGGTAGCGGCGCGACTCATCGCGCGGATGCCGCCATTGTCCCGGGGAGAGGTGGTTGGGGGTATTCATGGTGAACGCATTAAGAATGAGTTCATCGCGGTTTTTTACGAGGTCCATGGTGCGCTTAGTTCCAGGAGTGACGGGCCGGCAGTACGCCGTTGAGCACGTAGTTGCCGACCAGCGGGAACTTCCAGCGCACCGGATCGTGCAGGGTGTGCACCCGGGCGTTGCGCCAGAATCGGTCCAGGCGCTTTCCGCCCACCACCGAGCGGGCACCGCCGAGCTCGTTGAGCTTGGAGGCCGCAGCGAGGGCCACCTCCGTGGTCAGGACCTTGGCCCGGGCGACGGCCACGGATGCCGCGGCGACGCTTGCTGCGCTTTGCTCCGCCTTGGCAGCATCCACGCTGGCTGCAGCACGCTGCAGCAGTGCGTCGGCCGCATGGATATCAATATCCAAGCGACCCAGTTCGCTGAGCGTCAACGGGTCCTGGGTGGCCGAGTCCACCCCGGAATCGATCCACGGACGTGAGGCACGCACGGCGTCGAGGGTTGCGGCAAAGGCGCCTCGGGCGATGCCCAGGTCGATGGCCGCGGTGGTGATCTGTGCCAGCGGGCCGGCAATCGTGGGGTTCTCATATTCGCGGTACATCGGGAAGACGCGGTCCGCGGGAACCCTGAGGTCGGTGAGCACCACCGAACCGGAGGCGGTGGCCCGTTGCCCGAAGGCGTCCCAGTCCCCCACCACGTGCAACCCTTGGGCATCGCGCGGAACGAAGGCGAGTAGTTCCTTGCCGTCGGGATCGGCGGCAAGCACCGGGATCCAGTGTGCGTAGGCGGTTCCCGTGGCGTAGAACTTGCGTCCGTTGACCAGGTAGTCACCGGATGCCGTCATTTCGATGCGGGTGGAGATTTCCGCTGCGGTCTTTCCGCCGGCCTCGGAAAAGGCGTTGGCGAAGCGGGCTCCGGACAGCGCGAGGTCGAAGAAGAAGGCCTGCTGTTCCGGGGTCCCGGAGAGGCGAACGTCCTCCACCAGGCAAAAATGGTTCTGCGGGATCTGCCCCACCGAGGGTTCGGCCGCGGAGATACGCGCAATGATCTCCACCAAGGTGGACGTTGTGGCACCCAGACCGCCGAATTCGTGCGGCACGGTCACCGCCCAGAGTCCGCTGGCGGAGAACTTATCCACGATCTCGGAAGGAATCGTTGCCTCTTCATCGATCAGGGCTCCGAAGGCCGCGAACTGCGCGGCGAGATCGGCAGCGACTTCAAGGGCTTCGGCCTCGCTCGCCAGTGTGCGGGCGGTATGGATGGCGGATGGCGCGTTCATGGGGAGTTGACCTTCTACGACGTGGTGCTCATACAATCTTCCGTTTGAAATCTTCCCTTTTCCCGACACAGCTCAGCATCCGCCTGGTAACACTCGGGATTGCAAGGTCGCACAAGGAAAAACGGTGTCACAAATCCCCCTTTTGTGACCTCCCGTGACGGTAAAGCGCCCAGACGGACCGTCATGATGTCGTCACATGTTCATGAACTTCCGAACGATGTGCAGGTTCTGGTCCGATGGGATTCACAAATCTCGCGTCATACTCCTAAGGAAGCTCCCATGCCTGAGAATTCCCCCACCTCTGCCCAACGCCTAGCCGCCGAGGCTTCGGCCAAGCGAGCCGCGGCCAAGAAGCGCAAAACCGTCATCGGTGCGGTTGTAGCGGGGTTGGTGGTTGTCGGTGCCGCCGCAGCTTTCGCCGTACCCAAGTTGGTTGCCAGCCCTGAATCGACGCGGCAGACGCTCGTGGTGGGGGCCACGCCGGTGCCGCATGCGGAGATCCTCGAGCAGCTCAAGCCGACCCTGGCCGCGCAGGGCATCGATTTGGATATCAAGGTATTCCAGGACTTCATCCAGCCCAACGCGCAGTTGGCATCCGGGGCCTTGGATGCGAACTACTACCAGTACCTCCCGTTCCTGGATAACTTCAACAAGGAAACCGGCGGCGACCTGGTGCCGACCGTGGCCGTGCATATTGAACCCTTCGGTGCATACTCCAGCAAGTTCAAGTCCTTGAGCGAGGTCACCGAGGGATCAACCATTGCGATCCCGAATGATCCGGTCAACGCAGGACGCGCGTTGGTCCTGCTGGAAGAACAAAAGCTCATCACGCTCAAAACCCCAGGGGATTCGCAGTCCAGCGTGAAGGACATCGCCGACAACCCGCGCAAGCTGGACATCAAGGAACTCGAAGGCGCCCAGCTGGCCCGTTCCATTGACCAGGTCGATGTAGCCTTCGTCTTCGCAAACTACGCCCTCGATGCAGGCATCGACGTCAACACCGCGATCTTCACCGACAAGGCCAACCCCAAGTACGCCGAATACCTGGTCACCCGCCCGGAACTGAAGGACGACCCGCGCATCGTCAAGCTCGGCGAGGCCTTGAACTCCGAGCAGACCCGCCAGTTCATCTTGGACAAGTACAACGGCGACATCTCGCTGGGCTTCTAAGATGGCACTGCTGACTCCCCCGGAAACCTCGCAGGCACGCGGAAGCGTTGTCTTTGAGTCCATCAGCAAGGTCTATCCGGTCAAGAAGCGTTCCGGTGCCGCCCCGGTCCATGCGCTCACGGACATCTCCCTGGAATTGCCGGCCGGCCAAATCACCGGGGTCATTGGACGCTCGGGCGCGGGCAAGTCCACCCTGCTGCGCACCGTGAACCTGCTGGAACGCCCCACCTCGGGCCGCATCCTGCTGGACGGCGAGGACATCACACAGGTACAGGGAAATGCCCTACGGGATGTCCGCCGCCGCATCGGCATGGTGTTCCAACACTTCTCCCTCATGTCTTCCAAGACCGTGTGGGAGAACGTGCGCCTGCCGTTGCTGCTGGCCGGCGTGGACGAGGCAATCGCCGACCAGCGGGTTGCCGAGTTATTGGAACTTGTGGGTTTGGAACACCGGGCCTCGGCCTATCCCGCGCAGCTCTCCGGTGGGCAAAAGCAGCGTGTGGGTATTGCCCGTGCGCTGGTCCAGGAACCGGAAATCCTGCTCTCCGACGAGGCCACCAGCGCCCTGGACCCTGAGACCACGCGTTCGATCCTCGATTTGATGCGCACCATCAACCGTGAACGCGGAGTCACCATCTTGCTGATCACCCATGAGATGGGCGTGATCCAGGAGATCTGCGATCAAGTGGCCGTGATCGACGGTGGAAAAGTTGTTGAGCATGGTCCGGTGTGGCAGGTTTTCAGCAATCCCGAGCACGCCACGACGGTGAGCCTGTTGGAGTCCTTCAGGCGAAGCTCGCCGCGAGAGATTGCGCGGAGCCTCGCAGCTATCCGGCCCGCAGCCGGTCTTCACATCGAGGATTCCCGGCAGGGCGAACATCTGATCCTCCGTTTTGACGGAACGCGCGCCGTTGACGTGTCCAGGATTGGCGAGACGTTGCGCTCGGCCTCCGGAGAACCTTTGCGTCTGGTGGCTTCAAATATCACCCCGGTTCAGGGGCATCCGCAGGGCCACCTCGTTCTCGCCTTGCCGCACGGGGAGGACAGTTCCGCGGTTCGCCTGCTGGCTGCGCAGCTCGCCGATACCGTCGAGGTGATTTAGCGGGCGGACAGCATCGGCCGAGATGAAGAGGCCCATGGGCATTTCTTTATATTTTCCAGGTGAGGCGTTTCCGTAGGGAGTGCGCGTGGCCAAACCTCCCTCGACGAGTTGTCGCGGCCGATTGGCCAGGATCTTGTCCGAGGCATCGACCGATGCGCGGATCTCATCGAACCGCCGCACGCCGGAGATGAGCTCACGAATGATCGGAAGCGTCTATGGTTCGTCGACCGCATCAATCCCGCGCGCGATCGAGCACGTCTGCTGGGACCAATCCGAACGCCAGCGCAACTAATCCGTCAATGCCACGTGGCGAATTGTCCTAGTTGTGCGAGACCCCTTCGCCCAACGTCAACATGAGCCGGTTGGCCCAGCTGAACATCGCCGAGACGGCCGCAGCATCCAAAATCTGCCCGTCATCCAACCCATGCTGCCTCAACGCTTCCACGTGGCCCGCTTCAACCGAGGACGGTGAGGTTGCCATGGCGCTGGCGAATCCCGCAAGTGCACGCTCACGTGATGACTCGAGCCCTGGAATACCAAGATGCTTGAGCCGCGGGCTGGAAACCGTGTCCTTAGAAAGGAAGAAGTGCCGACGGCCATGGACCGTGGCACAGAATTCGCAGCCAGTCTCCAAGCTGGTGGCCAGGGCAACGAACTCACGTTCGGCGCGTTCCAGCTGCCCATCCCCAGTCATAATCGTGTCGTATAGCTCCGTACGAACGCCCAGGAATCCTTCCTCGTGCCTGAGCACAGAGTAGTAGTCCGAGGCCCCCTTGGCCTGATCCGTACGCATGTCTTCGGAGATGGCTGGCATACCAACGACAAATCCACGCCAATCCATCAACGGGTATTCCTGCCGGGGATGCCCGAACTTATGCTCGCCGGTTTCTGAATAGGGAATCAACTGTGGCACCACCTTCGCTTCACTTGCATTCAGCAACTCGCTGGCCCTG
Source organism: Paeniglutamicibacter antarcticus (assembly GCF_900010755.1). Lineage (GTDB taxonomy): Bacteria > Actinomycetota > Actinomycetes > Actinomycetales > Micrococcaceae > Paeniglutamicibacter > Paeniglutamicibacter antarcticus_B. Next base: position 242,503 of record NZ_CZJT01000085.1, read on the forward strand.
CGAAGCCTGCCAAAGTATGCGACAAACGAAGTGACTTGGCTTGCAGCCACAATCGTTGCCTCGCTATGGCCTGCCTCGCGCAGTGCAATGATTGCAGTTTCCCCGGTTGACGTCGGATCCACTGCCATCTCGATCGCATGCTCAAAAAGTGAGATCTGGCGCGCACCAAAGGTGTTCTCCCACGCGGATTCGTCAACGATCGCAGCGTAGCTGCCGTTTCCGGCGGTCGCGTCCAGCTCACTGCCCAGTTCATCCGCAAGTCTCGGGTCACCGCAATATGGGGCAACGCAGATGGCAATTCGGAGTCGGTCGGCGACCGAAATTGAAGTCAGCGCTTCCTGCACCGTTTTCGATTCGCCGAATGCCGCTCCGAGGGAAACACTCGTCAGCCTCGCAACTTCACTTCTAAGCGTGCTGGGCGCTTTCCAATGTAGCAATGTTCGTCCTTCCGAAGTTGAGTGCGGCGCGAGCCACGGCGTCGTTGTCACGCAGGAATCGGGAATTGGTGTGTGCCAAGGGCCCTAGTTGCGTGCCCCAGTGGATGGATTCCAGCGGAACTCCCACCACATAGATTCCGTCCTGCGAGGTTCCGTCGGCGGCGATCAGGGTATACGGTTCCTGCCCTACCTCGAGTGCCCCGGATATGTAAGGTTCTTGGCCCGGGTTCGGGATGTGGAAAAGCCGTCCGGTCCCATCTTCAACGATTCGGCGAAGCAGCGATGAACTGCTTCGACTTGCGTGGTTGCCAGGTAGATGGGCTTCGAGCAATCCAACGCATTCATGGACCATGCCCGGAATCGCAGGCGAGGAGGCCTTGAAATACCCGTTCGTTCTTTCAATAACCATGTCGGGGCCCAGCGGGCAGATAATTTCGGCCTCAACGAGGGCCTTGAGCTCGTTGATGCGCCGTGCCGGCGGACCGCTGGCGACCGAACCTGCAAAGCCGCGCATCCATCCCTGCACATCCTTGGCATAGGAGTCTCCCGTGAAGCCTCCGTACCGTGCCAACCTGCGAATGGCGCCTCTCGCTGCACCAATGGCGACCGCCGCACACTTGGTGGCGCTTTGGAATCCGTCGGTCGCTTCTGCGTAGTCCTCAGCCAAGTCGGTTTTCCACCAGTCAAGGAAGTCGTCATAGGTGCCAAAGGTTTTCCCGGTCAGCGGTTTGTCCATGGCGTCGAAGTCAATCCGATGCCGCTCGTCCGGCACCGCCTCCGCCAAGACCGACTCCAACTCAGGGCTCCCCCAGTCGAAACCGTCCAGGCCATCGACGATGTCCTGGAACGTACCGGCAAAACGCTCCGGGTGCTGCTCGAGAAGAACCCTGTAATAGGTGTACGCGGCGTCCTTGACAGCAAGCGGCCACAGGTCGTCCGTGAAATTGAGCTGACGCTCCAGAGACGCGAGGTCGTCAACGATCGCCGCTGTCAGATAGCGGGTTGCAAACTGTGGTGTCATCTGGTCAAAGACGCCCTTGGCCCGGTATGGAACTCCACGGCGTGACCCCGCCAGAAGGATTGGCTCCTGCCCGGATGCCAGATAGGTCAGCGACCCATCCGCTCCTTCCACAAAGCGGCCGCCTCGGCCTTCGGTGAGAAGTGAGACGTAGTCAAAGAAGTTCATGCCCAGTCCGCGCACCGCGATGACCGATCCAGGTTGGATACCGCTCAAGTCCTGGCTAATCGGGTTGGATGGCAAACCGTAATAGAGGCCATGATCCGCCGCGAAAGCACGATTCGCTGATTCCTGTTTACTGGGCAGCGAATCCGTGTGCCCGGTGGCAAGAATGACAACGTCAAATTCGAGGGTTTCGGATTCGGTTTCCACCATGGTTCCGGCGCCGGCGCGATGAAGACCAGTCACTTCGCATTGTTTGAATGCCACGGTAAAGTTCTCAGGCAGTTGCTCGAGGTCCTTGCCGAAGCACCATTCCAGGTAGTGTCCCAGGATCTTTCGCGACGGATGGCTGTGGGGTTCCATCCGGCTTGATTCGGCAAGGATGCCAGCGTCCACGGTTTTTATGGTCCCGTTGGCTACCATTTGGGCCCATTCGTAGAGATTTGGGCCTTCGGCAATCGGACCGTCGCACTGAACCGAACGATCGGTGAAGTGTGTGGCGTCGGCGCACAGGGTATTCATCAGCAAATGTTGCGGTTGCGCGCTGGCCCACACCCGCCCCCCACCGGGTTCGAAGGGATCAAAGAGAGTGATGCTGGTTGATGCACCCTGTGCCAACGCAGCGTTTGCGGAGAGCCGTTCCAGCACCGAGATTCCTCGTGGGCCCGCACCCACAATTGCTATGCGGATAGTAGCTGCATCAGATTCGGTCATTCCGATGCCTTTTCACTCTTGCGGTAGCCCCGGAGGTAGAAGTAAGCAGCTCCGGTCAACAAGATTGCCGTACAAACAGCCAATGCGGAGGCTTGCCCCAACTGCTGCTGGTCAAATGCCAGTGCCCTGATTTGAAGCGGCACGGTGACCGCGGAGCCAGACGGACCGCCTCCATTTGAAAGCAGGTATGGGACGTCAAAGTCATACGCCGTCCAGATGGTGCGCAAGAGCATGCCGGCAAGCACCACGGGAATGATTGAGGGCAGCGTTACCGCCGTGAAACGGTGCCACCAGCCGCCACCATCGATGGATACCGCTTCGAAAAGATCCTTCGGAATCGACTGCAGCCTGGCAAGGACGACGATGATGAAGAACGGAGAGTATTTCCATACATTGACGGCGACCAACGTCGGCATCATCATCGCTGGATCGGAAAGCCAGTTGAGCGGCTGATCGATGAATCCAATTTTCATCAGGACAAAGTTCACGACGCCTGTGACGTCATTGAACATGAATCTAAAGACCAGTGCAGCCACGATGGCCGGAACCATGTATGGGATCAGCACCAAGACTCGGGCGATACGTTGGCCCTTGAGGTTCACGTTCAGCAGCATTGCCACGGCAACGCCCAAAACAACCTGCAGAATCATGTTCGAGGTTGTCCAACTGATACTCCTGAAGAACGAGTCCCGGGTATTGGCGTCGGCAAAGATGGCAACATAGTTTTCCAGTCCAACGGGCGTTTTCATACCGGTGTTGATGTCAACCATGTTGAAGCTGTTGATGACGGCAACAATAAATGGGTACACAGCGAAAACCAGAATAAGAATCAATGCCGGCGATATCAGCAGGTAGGCCAGGGCCCTATCACTCAGGTACCGTTTCGGCTTTGGCTGTTGATCCGAACCTTGCCCACGGCGAACGATCAACGATTGCTTGGGCGCTTTCTCAAGTGTTGTGCTCAACCCTTCACAGCTCCTTCAGTCAGGCCTGCTACCAGCCACTTTTGTGCCATGAAGAACAGAATCTGTGAGTCTTGAACTGGCTGGTCTGGGATCAGCTGGCAGAGTAGGAGCCAGCCGTCCATTCCGTGGTCGTGGCTCAAACAGGATCTGACCCGCAAGGTGTCTTTGTTTTGACATGTCCGACCAC
>NZ_CZJT01000086.1 GCF_900010755.1 Paeniglutamicibacter antarcticus
GGGAATAATCTGACCCCTTAATCCAGATCTGTATATCCCGGATTTTGCCGTCATAGCGTGTTTCGTATGGGTCATCCTTCACGAGAATCGCGTGGGCTGCTGCAATGGCAGCGGCACCCGCCGGATTTCGGGTTTCGGAGGACTGGATCAAGTTCTCAATTGCGGCTGCGGCTGCAATCGTTGATTTTGGCGTTATCGCTGGCCCTGATGCCAAGTGTTGCCCGTGCCATATCGATTTGAGGTGCTTCAACGAATTCGATCTTTGACGATGATTGGGCCTCGTGGCGTAGCAAGAATCCGGTCAATGGTGCCAAGAGCATTCCGGCGGTGGCATCAAGGCGGGTAATTGCCACGACTGCTTGTTCGCACAACGTCGAAAGTTCAGAATCAGGAACCCAGATTTCTTCTGCAATGTTCGGGGGTGCTCGCAGTGAAATTTGTGAACATGCGATCTTCTGTGGGGCCCTGTCTGCTGGCTTCCAAGAAAGTAGTTCTGAACCGTGGGATGGCCATGGAACCGTCATTTGATTCTCTTTAACCTTGGACAGTCAACTTCTTATCCAAGGTTATGGCCACAACCTTGGATAGTGGACATGGTGTCCAAGGTTAACGCCCGACCCGTACCTCAATAGTGCCCATGGGGAATAGCCAGCGTTCAAAACGTCGCATTTCTCCGGGTAATAGGTCCTCAATGAGGTGAAAGTGGAGATCCCAGCGCTCTTCGAAAGCGCAGAGTTGTCCGGGTGGTGCTCTTGCCGTGCCGGCGTGCGCGCCGATTCGCTGGCCACCTGAGGGTTCCGTTAAGCTGGATGTTGGCTGGCTGTGGTCATCGTATGCCACAAGCTATGAAGCCGGACAACGAAACGAGGAGCCGTAGTGCTTGAGCAAATTACACTGAACGTCGATGGGGAACAGCGCGAGGTGAATGCCGGCACCACCGGCGCCGAGCTGTACTTCGATGAGCGCGACGTCGTGGTGATGCACGTCGATGGCGTGCTGCGCGATCTTTCCCGCCCCCTTGAGGCAGGAACCATCGTTGAGCGTGTCGCCATCGACTCGCCCGCCGGCCTCGAAGTCCTGCGCCACTCCACCGCACACGTCATGGCTCAGGCCGTACAGCAGCTGCGCCCCGATGCCAAGCTTGGTATTGGCCCGTACATCACCGACGGTTTCTACTTCGATTTTGATGTCGCCGAGCCGTTCACTCCCGAAGACCTGAAGACCCTTGAGAAGATGATGCTCAAGATCGTCAACCAGAACCAGAAATTCGCCCGCCGGGTCGTGACCGAGGACGAAGCCCGCGAGGCCATGGCCAACGAGCCGTACAAGCTCGAGCTGCTGAACAAGGCAAGCACCGCCGACTCTGCGGGCGAGGGCGTCAACGTCGAGGTCGGTGCCGGCGAGATCACCATCTACGACAATGTCGACCGCAAGTCCGGCGACATCGTCTGGTGCGACCTCTGCCGTGGTCCGCACCTGCCGAACACCAAGCTGATCTCCAACGCTTTTGCCCTGACCCGTACCTCGGCCGCCTACTGGCTGGGTAGCGAAAAGAACAAGCAGCTGCAGCGTATCTACGGCACGGCCTGGCCGACCAAGGAAGCCCTCAAGGCATACCAGGAGCGCATCGCCGAGGCAGAGCGCCGCGACCACCGCAAGCTCGGTGCGGAACTGGATTTGTTCTCCTTCCCCGACGAGCTGGGCTCCGGCCTGCCGGTCTTCCACCCCAAGGGTGGTGTGATCAAGCGCGAGATGGAAGACTACGTGCGCGATCGCCACATCGAAGAAGGCTTCCAGTACGTGGGCACCCCGCACATCTCCAAGGATGGCCTCTTCCACACCTCCGGGCACCTGCCGTACTACGCCGACACCATGTTCCCCGCGCTGCACATTGACGAGGAACGCGACGAAGATGGCAACATCACCAAGCCGGGTCAGGAATACCGCCTGAAGGCCATGAACTGCCCGATGCACAACCTGATCTTCCGTGGCCGCGGTCGTTCCTACCGCGAGCTGCCGTTGCGCCTGTTCGAATTCGGCCACGTGTACCGCTATGAGAAGTCCGGCGTTGTCCACGGACTGACCCGCGTGCGTGGTTTTGCCCAGGATGATTCACACTCATACGTCACCAAGGAACAGGCCCCGGCCGAGGTCGAGCACCTGCTGAACTTCATGCTCTCGCTGCTGCGCGACTTTGGCATGGATGACTTCTACCTAGAGCTCTCGACCCGTGACGAGAGCGATAAGTTCATTGGTAGCGATGAGCAGTGGGCAGAGGCCACCGCCGTGCTCGAACGCGTGGCCACCGAGTCCGGCGTCGAATTGGTTGCCGACCCGGGTGGAGCTGCGTTCTACGGCCCGAAGATCTCCGTTCAGGCCAAGGACGCCATTGGCCGTACCTGGCAGATGGGTACCGTGCAGTATGACTTCAACCAGCCGGCTCGATTCGGCCTTGAATACCAGGCTGCAGATGGAACCCGCCAAGAACCGGTGATGATCCACGCGGCGAAGTTCGGCTCGATCGAGCGCTTCCTGGGCGTGCTCACAGAGCACTATGCAGGTGCCTTCCCGGCCTGGCTCTCCCCGGTTCAGGTCCGTGCCATTCCGGTTGCCGAAGCCTTCAACGACTACCTCGGTGAGGTTGTTGCCAAGCTCAAGGCGCAGGGCGTACGTGTGGAATTGGACGACTCCTCGGATCGCTTCCCGAAGAAGATCCGCACCGCATCCAAGGACAAAATCCCGTTTGTGCTCATTGCCGGCGGCGAAGACGCGGAGGCAAATGCCGTGTCCTTCCGTTTCCGTGATGGCAGCCAGGACAACCAGGTTCCTGTGGACGAGGCTGTGGAACGCATCCTCACCGCCATCAAGACCCGCGATAACAGCAACTAGTCTCCGACCAGTTGCAGCATTTAGCCACCGGAAAAGGAGTCCATGGGCATGCAGTATCAGCAAGATGAATCCATCACCGACGATTTTGAAATCGCCGGGGTGCCGGATTCCTTCCAACGCCTGTGGACTCCCTACCGGATGGCCTACATCAAGGCAGGCCAAGGTCAGGTCAAGGGCGAGGAATCCTGCCCGTTCTGTGTTGGGCCGACCCGTAGCGACGAGGATTCACTGATCCTGCACCGCGGCAAGACCGCGTACGTGATCCTGAACCTCTTCCCATACAACCCGGGCCACATCCTGATCTGCCCCTACCGCCACGTGCCGGATTACACCGACATCACGGAGGAAGAAACCGCGGAGATGGCTGCGCTCGCGCAGAAATCGATGCGGGTGCTGCGTCATGTTTCGCGTCCCACCGGTTTCAACCTGGGCATGAACCAGGGCGTCACCGGGGGAGCCGGCATCGCCGCGCACCTTCACCAGCATGTGGTGCCGCGCTGGGCGGGGGACGGGAACTTCTTCCCGATCATCGCCCAAACCAAGGCGATCCCCGCCACGCTGGGTGACATCCGCGAGGATCTCGCTGCTGGCTGGCTCGAAATCGAGTAGGGTGCGGCGTCACCGATAATTCAATAAATAGAGATCGTGGGTTGGCCGTCGAGCGGAATGTTTGGCGGCCATTCCCATGTTCCCAGGCGGTGTTATCCCTGTCCGCCCGGGAGCCTTCAGGGAAGCAGCACTGAGGTTTTCCATCCGAACGAGCCAAAACAAATTCTGCACAAGGTTCAAAACTTGTATTTATACCTACAAGCCCATTTCCTTGTAAGTCTATTCACAAGCCTGTACCCTTGTTCTATGATCGTCATGACGGTGGACCAGCGAAAATCCCGGACAAACCCGGACAGGGTCGATGCCCTGCTGCAGTGGTTGGCCGGCAATTACCAAATCCTACGTCCGTTTGAAAGAACGGCCGGCGACGAAATTCAGGGTGTGCTCGACGACGGTATGGTTGCGGTGGAAATCGCCCTGGAACTGTCGGCAACGCGAGGCTGGAGCGTCGGAATCGGGGTCGGAATCGTGGAGCTGCCATTGCCCGCGCAAACCCGGGCAGGGCGCGGAGCGGCCTTCGAATATGCCCGTGACGCCGTCGACAGGGCAAAGAATTCCAGCGGCTCCCTTGCCGTATCCGGTCCTGGGGCCGAACCCGGCCGCATTGAGGCAGAATTGCAGCTGATCGCACTGCTCGAAGTGCGACGAACGGAATCGTCGGCGGAAGCAGGCAAACTGGTGGCAGAGGGGCTTTCGCAGCAGGAAGTTGCGGCAAAGCTCGGGGTTTCACAGCAAGCAGTGTCACAGCGATTGGCCTCGGGACTGTGGCATGAGACGCGGAAACTCACAGGTTTCGCGGCTCGTGCGCTTGATGATTACGCGCGTGGTATGGAAAGCGGGAAATAGATGATTTGGTATTCGCTGGCGGCATTGGTGCTGATACCCGTGATTGCGGTGCCTCGGTACTTCCTTGGCCCGGGGTCATCCAAGTGGTTTGGACTCCCGGGTTCCGCGGCGGTGCTAACCGTGCTCCTGGCAATTGCGGCACTCATTGCGGCGATTGCCCTGCCTGGCGAACTTCCAGCTTTCGCTCCGCAGGGTTTGATTGTGGTGCTCAGTGTCGTGGCGGCGGCCGTCGGCGGGGGACCGGTGACCGAGGCGGTTTTCGGCCTCGCTGCACGCAAGCCCAAGCGCAACAAGGGTGCCCGGCCGGAGAAAGTGGCGGATAAAAGCCTGCTGCGCGGTGGCATGTGGATCGGGATCTTGGAGCGGGTGGCCATTGCCTCGACCCTGTGGGCGACTTGGCCCGAAGGGTTGGCCGTGGTGCTCGCGGTCAAGGGGTTGGGCCGCTTTGCCGAACTTAAGCAACACGCAGCGGCCGAGCAGTTCATTCTCGGAACGTTTAGCAGCGTGTTGTGGGCGTGCGCGGCCTATGGGACCGGGTTGCTGCTGGTGCGCTGAGCCCGGGGCATCGGCGAGGATCGGCTTTTCCCGGCAAGGTCTGCCCGAAGCCATCTGCCCCGGGCGCCGGATTGGATGTTGAAACAACGTCCTTCCCGGTGCTCCGGTTCGTGCGCCTCCAAAACTGCATTCTGCCCTTCGGATAGCGTCCTTCCGAAAAAGCACAACGCCACCCCAAGGGCTGAGGCTGGAACCTGCTGGCGGTATAGGCGCGAGCCGGGTGGTGCTGTTTGGGGCTGTCGTCAGAGGCTCCTCTGCAAGACTCGGAGCGATTCAAAAATATAGGAGACTTATCTACTGGATTTGGATTGTGACGACATACCTGAGGCCTTTGTTACGTACGGTCCTACGATGATTCCCATACTGCTCACCTTATTGAAAGGAACTCAAGGTGTCTGAAAACGAAGGCGTCTCAACCCCGGCAACCACCATCGGAAGCGATCGCGTCAAGCGCGGGATGGCCGATATGCTCAAGGGCGGCGTCATCATGGATGTTGTCACTGCCGAACAGGCCCGCATCGCCGAAGATGCCGGTGCCGTTGCCGTCATGGCCCTCGAGCGCGTCCCGGCCGATATTCGCGCCCAGGGCGGCGTGTCACGTGCCAGCGACCCGGACATGATTGACGGCATCATTGCCGCCGTGTCCATCCCGGTCATGGCAAAGGCCCGTATCGGCCACTTTGTTGAGGCGCAGATCCTGCAGTCCCTCGGTGTCGACTACGTTGACGAGTCCGAGGTCCTTTCGCCGGCCGACTACGAACACCACATCGACAAGTGGAACTTCAAGGTTCCCTTCGTCTGCGGGGCAACCAACCTCGGTGAGGCCTTGCGCCGCATCAACGAGGGTGCTGCCATGATCCGATCCAAGGGCGAAGCCGGAACCGGCGATGTTTCAAACGCCACCGGCCACATGCGCAAGATCCGTTCGGAAATCGCCAAGCTTGCGGCCCTGCCGAAGGATGAGCTGTACGTTGCCGCCAAGGAACTGCAGGCCCCGTACGAACTGGTCAAGGAAGTTGCCGCCACCGGCAAGCTCCCGGTCGTGCTCTTCACCGCCGGCGGCATCGCAACCCCGGCCGACGCCGCGATGATGATGCAGCTGGGCGCGGACGGCGTGTTTGTCGGCTCGGGCATCTTCAAGTCCGGTAACCCGGCCCAACGTGCAGCAGCAGTGGTCAAGGCAACCACCTTCTTCAATGACCCGGACGAGCTCGCAAAGATCTCCCGCGGTTTGGGCGAAGCCATGGTCGGCATCAACGTCGCCGATATCCCGGCACCGCACCGGCTCGCAGAACGCGGCTGGTAACACAGGATCCCTTCGGGGTCCCACATAAACACCGATGCCCGGTTCCGCCCGACAGTCCTTCTGGACTGTCGGGCGGAACCGGGCATTTGCCGTTCCCCCCAGGTAACGCTTGAGGGACAGAGCCGGTTTCGGCTCGGGCCATTCTTGTCAGGGGCAGTCAGTTGCCCGGCGCCGGGCCGATTGCCGGCGGTTTCGTGACGGTTTTCTGTCCGGGGGCGAAAACGTACCCCATGGAACCAAACGATAACGCGAAAATCAGAGATACTGACTGCGTTGTATCCAAAACGTATCGGCAGAAAACGAATCCCAAAACTGCGTAACCGGTAACCCACCAGATCGGACGCTTCGATGAACTCACGTTAGCCACCCCTTCAAGGCCTTGGTTTTCCGGTCTTTAGCGAAGCACCATGTGCCGGCCGCGCCCGAGCAAGCGCATCCCGTTGGCCTCAAAGAATTCGGCAGAGGTTGGGGAGGCCGCGGCAATCAGCTCGATGTGCGACTTCTCTTCGAGCCCCAGCGGGTTGACCATGCCACGGGCCAAGCCGTGCAACAGGGCCGAACCCACACCATGGCGGCGGTGCTCGGCGCTAACTGCAATGCCGTGGATAGCCAGCTGGCCGCCGAGTGCCTGCTGGGCAAAAACGCGACCCACCAAATCCCCCTCAAGGGTCCGTGCCGTTGCCTGCTCAACGCGGCGCAGGGCAGGGTGACCGGCACTCAGCCCTGCACGGGAAGGGTCACGCCATAGATTTGCAACCTGCAATTCCTTGGCGTCTGCGCCCGAGGCCTCCGGGATGTCGGAACCCAGGCGCACACGGCCCTCCCAGAGTTCGGCCGGACTCAGCAATTCACCTGCATGCCAACTGATCTGTGAGGCGTCGCTAAAGCCAGCGGCTTCCAACGCGTTTGCCGGGGCTCCGGAATTAACCCATGCCTCAACGCGCCTGGCACCCAAACGGTTTCCCTCGGCAAGTCCCGGCCTGATGCCGGCTTCCTGGGCATGACGCGGAAACAGCAGAACGAGCCGCGCACGTGCCGGTTGCCAGGCCCACGAACAACCATGGGTTGTGAAGATCTTGCCGCCCGTGGCCGTCGCCATGGCTTCATGCCAATGGGTCAGGGTCTTTTGGGCAAAGCTGATGGTTGTCATGTGCCTTAGCCCTTGGCCAATCCACGGCGGACCAGCAACGGTTCGATGCGAGCGGCACGGCCGCGGAATGCTTCGTAGGATTCCAAGGGGTCACGGGTGTTGCCCCGGGAGAGCAGTTCCTTGCGGAAATGATCACCATTGGCCCGGAGCAAGCCGCCGTTTTCGGTGAACCATTCACCGGTGTCGGCGTCCAGGACTTCGGACCAAATGTACGAGTAGTAACCGGCAGAATATCCGCCGTCGAAAATATGCTTGAAGTACCCGGTGCGGTACCGCGAGGGGACAAGACCGGGAATCAACCCGGCTTCACGCAAGACGCGGTCCTCGAAGGCATCCGGGTCCGCCACAATTTCACCCGCGTGCAGCGAATGCCAGGCCAGGTCGAGCACCGCGGCCGTGAGGTATTCGGTGGTGGCGAATCCTTCTCCCCAGAGGGCAGCCGCCTCCAACTTTTTCGCGGTTCCGGCCGGGAATGCTTCGCCGGTTCGGTGGTGTGCCGCATAGTTTGGCAGGATCTCCTGGTGCAGTGCCCACATTTCATTGACCTGTGAGGGATATTCGACGAAGTCCCGTGGCACCGAGGTGCCGGCCAGCGACGGGTAGACGCCGCTGGAGAACAATCCATGCAATGCATGCCCGAACTCATGGAAGAGCGTATTGACCTCATCAAGGCTCACCAATGCCGGTTCCCCTGCCGAAGGCTTGGGGATGTTCAGGGTGTTGGTAACCACCGGGCGCTCTCCAAAGAGCGAGACCGATTCGCGGATTGAATTCATCCAGGCCCCGCCGGACTTGGTGGGGCGGGCAAAGAAGTCGCCCAGGAACAGGCCCAGTGCGCTGCCGTCCTCGTTGAAAACATTCCAGATGCGAACATCCGGGTGGTAAAGGGGCAGGTCCGTGCGTTCCTTGAAGGTCAGCCCGTAGAGCTTTTGTGCGGCAGTGAAAACACCGCGGGTCAGCACAGCATCAAGTTCGAAGTATTCGCGCAGGGCACCGCGGTCAAGGGTGTAGCGTTCCTTGGCGACGGCTGCAGAATAATAGGCCCAGTCCCACGGTTGGATGGCGGCACCGGAAATCTTTGCAAGCTCTTCGGCTTCGGCGCGGGCGTTTGCCACGGCCGGGGGAACCAGCTCGGCCAGGCGTTCGCGTACCGCGGCAAGGGACGGGGCGGTGGCTTCCTCAAGGACTGCCTCGGCGTGGGTTCCATGACCTAGCAACTCGGCGCGGGTTGCACGCAACCCCGCCATCTGCGCTGCGATATCAAGGGTCCGGTTCTCGCCCTCTTGCCCACGCGTCAGCGAAGCGGTGAAAAGGCGGCGACGTGAATCGCTGTTTTCAAGACGTGCAAGCAATGGCTGGCCGGTGGGCAAGACTAGGGTCAGCAGGTACCCCGAGGTATGCCCGGCTTCGCGTGCTGCATCCGCGGCGGCGGCTAGCTCACCTTCAGTGAGTCCGGCAAGTTCTTCCGCCGTCTCAAAGTGGGGCGCCGCCTCGTTCATGGCGCCGAGCAGTTTGCGCGAGTACTCGGATGACAGGTCGGTGATCCGACCGTTCAGCTCACGCAGGCTCACCTTCTTTTCCTCGCTGAGTTCGGCTCCGGCGGCACGGAAGGTACGCAGCGTTTCGGAGACAAGGCGGGCGTCTTCACCCGTGAGCTCCTTGGCATCGAAGGATGCCAGGCGATCGAAAAGTTCCTTATCCAGGTGGATTGCATCCATGTGGCTGGAATTCAGTGACTGGATCTTCGGGTCGATTTCCCGCAGATCATCGGTTCCGTGGGCGGAGAAGACCGTCCAATATGCCATGATGCTCCGGCGCAGTAGCTGGCCACTGCGTTCAAGGGCCACAAAGGTGTTCTCGAACGAGGGCGCATCCGTATTGTGTGCGATGCTACTGAGTTCTTCGAGGTGCTTTGCAACCCCGGCCTCTGCCGCCTGCAGGTAATGCGCTGCGGTGATGGCAGGAAAATCGGGGAATTCAAACGGCAGGGTGCTTGGCTGAAACAACGGATTGGGCATGGGCTTAAGCCTGTCACATGCCCGGGCACCCGTGCGTTTCCCGCGCCGTTTGGCACCCAACGAGGTTAGGCTTCTACCCATGCATGATCGTCAATCGGCTTTGGTCCGCTCCCGAAAACCCCTTGCTTTGTTTCCGGTGCTGGCGCTGTCCTTGGCATTGGGCGCCTGCACCGACGGCCCTTCGACGATGGGGCAGGAGGCGTCGAGCACGTCAGTTTCTCCGGAATCAACGCCGGCGCAGACGCCCGTACCGGTCCCAACACGGGACGCTTCGAACTCAAGCAGTGATACGAGGGGCCCTGAAACGACATCGGTCCCGTCACCGGATGCTTCATGTCCCGGGGTTGAATGCATCAACGTTGCAGTTGCCGGGGACATCCTTTTGCACCCTGCCCTGTGGGAGCAAGCGACAAAGGACGGGTCCGGGACGTTCGATTTCGAACCCATCCTTGGCGGCATTGCGCCTTACCTGGCGCAGGCAGACCTGTCGTTATGCAACCTGGAAACCCCGCTCGCGCCCCAGGGCGGTCCATACCAGGGCTACCCGATGTTCACGGTTCCCCAGGAAATTGTCCCGGCGCTCAAGGCGGTGGGTTACGACGGGTGTACCACCGCCAGCAACCACTCCATGGATGCAGGGGTCAAGGGCGTGCTGCGCACCCTCGATGCGCTCGATGCCGCAGGAATGGTCTCCACCGGTTCCTACCGCAGTGCGGTGGAGGCCAAAAAGCCGCTCATTACCCAGGTGGGCAGCGCCAAGGTGGCAGTCATTGCCGGCACCTATTCACTTAACGGCATGTCCGAGGATGCACCTTGGCGGGTCGATGACATTGACAGGGCCTCGCTGGTGGAGCGGGCCAAGGCCGCGCGGGCGGCAGGGGCCGACATCGTGATGGCAGCGCTGCATGCCGGTGCCGAATACACGGACAAGCCGACCGCCGAGCAGAAGAAGCTCTATCGCGCGTTGGCCGAGAGCGGGGCATTCGACTTCATTTACTCGCACCACACGCACTCGGTGCTTCCCATTGAAAAGCACGCAAACACCTGGATCGTTTACGGACTGGGAAATTCGGTGGCCAAACACGCGACCAAGACTGTTTTGAATCGCGAGGGAATCACCGTGAACATGCAATTCGTCCGCACCGAATCCGGATGGGCACCTGGGGTACTGCGCTGGGTTCCGCACATCATGGCCGAAGCACCGCTGCGCTGGTGCGCGCTGCCTGCCTCCGCGGGGGAGTACTGCACGGACAAACCCGGAGATGCCGCATCCCTGGAACGCACCAGCACAACCGTCAATTCCTTGGGTGCCGGAAATGACGGCGCCATACTCTGGAAGATCCGATACCCCTAGTGCCTGCGCGAGTGCCGACGCGAAGTGTCATCAACGTGGAATGGTCGCCCTCGCGGGTTTAGGCTTGGCTGTCCGCCGCGCAGCCAAGCAAGGCGGGGTATGAAATGACAACCAGAAAGCGACACCCGTGTCCCGAATAGGAGTGCTCGCCCTGCAGGGCGACGTGCGTGAACATCTCCAAGCACTCGATGCCCTGGGTGCCGAGGCCATTCCGGTGAAAACACCCAAGGAACTGGCGAACCTCGAGGGTCTGGTGATCCCAGGCGGTGAATCGACGGTCATCGACAAGCTCTCGCGTATGTATGGCGTGGCCGATGCGCTGAAGGAAAAAATCGCCAATGGGTTCCCCGTTTACGGTTCGTGTGCCGGCATGATCATGCTGGCTAACACCATTGCGGATCCGACCAGCAACCTCAAGGGCGAGCCCCAGCAAAGCTTTGGCGGCATTGACATGGTGGTGCGCCGCAATGCGTTCGGACGCCAGGTCGACTCCTTTGAGGTCGACATGCAGGTGCGCGGCCTCGAATCCCTGGCCAGCCAGGACCCAGACCAACCCACCAGGCCCGTGCGCGCTGTGTTCATCCGTGCCCCGTGGGTTGAAAGCGTTGGTGAATCCGTTGACGTATTGGCCTCGATTCCGGCGGCCAACACACCGGTAAACGCGGATGGCGTCCAAGTGGATAGAATTGTCGCAGTACGTTCGGGAAATTTGCTGGCAACGTCCTTCCACCCTGAGGTGACGGGCGAACGCCGCATTCACGAATTATTTATCCACATGATCAGAGGAGAAGCGTAAGCATGTCCGGCCACTCCAAATGGGCAACCACGAAACACAAGAAGGCAATCCTCGACGGCAGGCGCGCCAAGGCGTTCGCCAAGCTGATCAAGCAGATTGAGGTCGCAGCACGTGCTGGCGGCGCCGACATGGCCGGTAACCCGGCCCTCGAGCTTGCTGTTTCCAAGGCCAAAAAGACCTCGGTTCCCAATGAAAACATCGACCGTGCCGTTAAGCGCGGCGCCGGTCTGACCGGTGAAGTCATTGACTACACCGAGATCATTTACGAAGCACGCGGCCCGCAGGGATCGGCTCTGCTGATCGAGTGCTTGACTGACAACAAGAACCGCGCGGCTTCCGAAGTTCGCCTGGGCATCACCCGTAACGGCGGTTCCGTGGCAGATCCGGGTTCGGTGGCCTACCAGTTCGCCCGCAAGGGTGTCATCAGCCTGCCGAAGAACGGCCTGAGCGAAGACGATGTGCTCATGGCAGTCCTCGACGCAGGTGCCGACGAGGTCAAGGAAGCCGGTGACTCCTTCGAGATCCACTGCGAGCCGACCGACCTGCGTGCAGTTGTTGCCGCCCTTGAAGAGGCCGGCATCGAGTACGAGACCGATGAAATCGAATTCGTTCCCTCGATGCAGGTCCAGCTTGACGCGGATGCGGCAGCCAAGTTCCTGAAGCTTGCCGAGGCACTTGAGGAGCTCGACGACGTCCAGAACGTCTACTCGAACGCCGACATCAGCGCCGAGGTCATGGCAGAACTCGAAGAGGCCTAACCCCTCTTGGCTCTACGAGTGGTTGGTGTCGATCCCGGTCTGACCCGTTGCGGCCTGGCCGTGGTTGACATCGAACCCAACAGGCGTGCCACGCTCATCGATGTGACAGTCATCGGCACCGAGGCGGGAACGCCACTTGACCAGCGGTTGCTGGCAATTGCCGATGGCATTGATGCGTGGCTCGATCAGCACAAACCCGATGTCGTCGCACTTGAGCGGGTTTTCAGCCAGCTCAACGTCAGCACGGTGATGGGTACCGCGCAGGCCTCGGGCGTGGTGATTGTTGCCGCGGCACGTCGCAATATCCCCGTTGCCCTGCACACCCCCACCGAAGTCAAGGCCGCGGTGACGGGTTCCGGCCAAGCCAACAAGCAGGCAGTGGGCAAAATGGTCGCCAAGATCTTGCGTCTTGATGAGCCACCCTCGCCCGCCGATGCTGCCGATGCCGCGGCGCTTGCCATCACCCATGGATGGCGTGGCGCGGCGTTTGGCGCTGCAGGTGCGGCTGCCTCGGCTTCCTCGCCGCGCGGGACGGCTTCAGGGTTGACCCCGGCGCAGCGTGCCTGGATCGCCGCCGAAGCAAAGGCCCGTAGCGTCAAGTCACGCTGAATCCCCCTTCCGGGGATTCAGCGTGACTTTGCGTATATGGCCCAAAGGCCGCCTGCGATCAAATCCACGAACCAAGCCGCCAAGGCTGTAAGCTGTTCGTAGATATATTCGTATTGTCGTCATTGGTTGTCGACAAACCCAAACCATGGAGGTCGGCCCAGATGATCAGTACGCTCAGGGGAATGCCCGCGCAGGTAAACCTGAACAGTGCAATCATCGAGGTCGGCGGCTTCGGCATGCTGATCCAGGCAACCCCGCAGACACTCTCAACACTGCATGTCGGCCGGGAAGCCCTGGTGCACACCTCAATGGTGGTCCGCGAGGATTCAATGACCCTCTTCGGGTTCGCCAGCGGCGAGGAACGCGAAGTGTTCGAAATCCTGATCGGTGTTTCGGGCATCGGGCCGCGCACCGGTCTGGCAATCCTTGCCGTGCACACCCCTGAGGATGTTCGCGTTGCGGCCAGCACCAAGGATGCCAAGGCCTTCACCAAGGTTTCGGGCATCGGGCCCAAGGGCGCCGAGCGCATCGTGCTCGAGCTTTCGGGCAAACTCGTCCCCACCGGGGTGGTGACTGCCGGCGGTGTTTCCGCCGCCCCCGCTTGGGAACCGCAAGTCATTGAGGCACTTACCGGCCTGGGATGGACGGACAGGGACGCAAACAAGGCACTCGAAGCCCTTGCAAAGTCCGATCCTGACATCACGGCCAACGGCAGCGTCCCGGAAATCCTTCGGGCTGTGCTGCGTTCCCTGGGCCGTGGCACACGGGCCTGAATCTAGGAGTGGACAATGAGTGATTCCGGCACCCTGACCGACGCAGGATCTGAACCCGAGGAACGCGTGCTCGAGGCAGCACTGCGCCCGAAAAACCTTGACGACTTCGTGGGCCAGGCCCGGGTCCGCCAGCAGCTCTCGCTGGTACTTGAGGCTTCCAAGATCCGCGAACGCACCGCAGACCACGTGCTGCTCTCGGGCCCGCCCGGCCTGGGAAAGACCACGCTGTCGATGATCATCGCCGCCGAAATGAATGCGCCGTTGCGCATCAGCTCCGGTCCGGCCATTCAGCATGCTGGCGATTTGGCGGCGATCCTTTCCTCGCTGACCGAGGGTGAAGTGCTCTTCCTGGATGAAATCCACAGGATGAGCCGTCCGGCCGAGGAAATGCTCTACATGGCCATGGAAGATTTCCGCGTCGACATCATTGTCGGCAAGGGAGCAGGTGCCACAGCCATACCGCTGGAATTGCCGCCCTTTACCTTGGTGGGTGCCACCACGCGTGCCGGCTTGCTTCCCGGTCCGCTGCGTGACCGCTTCGGGTTCACCGGACACCTTGAGTTCTACAGCGTCGAGGAACTCGAACTGGTGCTGCGCCGCTCGGCCATGATGCTCTCGCTGAAGGTCAATTCGGCGGCGTTTTACGAAATTGCTTCACGTTCCCGCGGCACCCCCCGCATCGCCAACCGCCTGCTGCGTCGCGTTCGTGACTGGGCTCTGGTCAATAAGCTGGAAAACATTGATGCCCGTGCCGCCTCCGCCGCCCTTGACATGTATGAGGTTGATGCGCGGGGACTTGACCGTCTTGACCGTTCGGTGTTGCATGCCCTGTGCACGAAATTCGGCGGGGGACCTGTGGGGCTCTCGACGCTTGCCATCGCGGTCGGCGAAGAGACCGAAACAGTGGAGACTGTCGCTGAACCATACTTGGTACGCGAGGGGTTGCTGGGACGAACCCCGCGTGGGCGTATTGCCACTCCTGCGGCATGGGCGCACCTTGGGCTTCGCATGCCGGCCGAGGCCATGTTTGCCGGCCAGGTCGCGTACGAAGAAGAAGAAGACACCAACGAGCCGTAGCCTGCTTGGCACCGTTGGCACGCCGGGCGCATGCCGGAAATTCATAGGATACTTGCAGCGCAAATGTTGGGCTTGGTCACAGTTTCTTCGTTTTCGCAGGATAGGATGAATATGCCCACCGGCTGCAAACCTTCATGCTGCAAGCCGATGACTATGACTTAGAAGCAGGTATTTACACGTGACCGATTACGTTTTGGCCCAAGCCGCAGGCGGCAAAGCCGCATTCGACCCCACCATGCTGATCATGCTTGCCGCTTTCGGCCTGCTGATCTTCATGATGATGCGGGGACGTAAGAAGGCTGCCAAGGCCCAGGAGGAAATCCGTTCGAACCTGGCACCGGGCGCCGAGGTCATGACCCAGTTCGGCCTCTTCGGTCGCATCGTCAGCATCGATACCGAAGAGAACAAGATTGTTCTCGAGGTTTCCCCGGGCAGCAACGTTACTGTTCACTCGCAGACGGTGGCCAAGGTTGTAGGCTCCGAAGCCGCAGCACCGGTAGTAGAGGTTCCGAACGACATCTCCTCGCTGACCCCGGCAGAATCTGTTGATTCCGCTGAAGCCGCAGCCAGCGAGTCCCCGGAGGAAACCCTTCGTCGCCTCAACAACGAGGACAACGGCCCGAAGGCCTAAATTCTTGCAATAGCACCAAAGCAGTGAGCGGTGTCAGGGGATAACCGAGGCCAGAGGCCTCGGGTGAGCAATCCCCGAACACCGGCATTCACCAAGCGGCCCGGGGCACTGGAATCAATTAACAGGTCCAGTGCCCCGGGTTTTACGCGGAGTCTTCGCCCGCAACTTTAAGCGGACGCACCAATCAGAAAGCCTCACGATGTCAACTACTGGTCCGATCAAGCAGGCGCGTAAATCCCTGCTGTGGCTCGGCGTTATCTTCCTTGTCTCAGCGCTAGTCCTTATTGGTGGCGTAATTGGCAAGCAGACGACTTTTGCCCCGAAACTCGCCCTCGACCTCGAGGGCGGCACCCAGATGATCCTGGCGCCACGTGTGGCCGGCGGTGCCGCCGCGACCCAGGAACAACTGGATCAGGCCGTGGAAATCATCCGCCAGCGCGTTGATGGTTCGGGCGTTTCGGAAGCCGAAATCACGACCCAATCAGGTCGCAACGTCGTGGTCTCCATGCCGGGCGTCCCCGATGCCCGCACCCGCCAGCTGATCCAGGCTTCGGCCAACATGGAGTTCCGCCCGGTCATTATCGATGGTGCTTACACAGCGACCCCGAAGGACCAGCTGACACCTGAGGCGGAAATACCCAAGCCGACGGAAGCTCCGAAAAACGCCTCGGACACCAACTGGATTACCCCGGAACTGTACAAGGAATTCGAAGCCTTCGACTGCCCGTCCGAAGAGGGCAAGGGCGCCGACACCGTGCACGACCCGGCCAAACCGATGGTTTCCTGCGATCCAAGCATGGGCGCCAAGTACATCTTGGGCCCGGTGGAGGTTCCCGGTGCAAACATCGCCGACGCCTCGGCCACCATGGGCCGCAGCCAGCAGGGTGCGGTGACCGGCCAGTGGGTTGTGAACCTGGTGTTCAACGACGAGGGCAAGAAGCAGTTCGCCACCGTCACCCAGCGCCTGGTGGGCATGCCCGGTGTGCAGAACCAGTTCGCGATCGTGCTTGACGGCACCGTGATTTCTGCTCCACGCACCAATAGCGTGATTGGCGACGGGCGTGCTGAGATCTCGGGTAACTTCACCGAGGAGTCCGCAAAAGCGCTGGCCGACCAACTGAAGTTCGGCGCCTTGCCGATCAGCTTTGAGATCCAGTCCGAACAACAGATCTCCGCAACCCTTGGTGCTGACCAGCTCAAGAGTGGCTTGATCGCAGGCTTGATCGGCCTGATCCTCGTGGGAATCTACTCGATCTTCCAGTACCGCTTGTTGGGCATAGTCACCATTGTGTCGCTGCTGGCTTCGGGCGTGCTCACGTACCTGGCCTTGGTGCTTTTGGGTTGGAGCATGAACTACCGGCTGTCGTTGGCCGGCGTTGCCGGTTTGATCGTTGCCATTGGTTTGATCGCCGACTCGTTCATCGTCTACTTCGAACGAATCCGCGATGAACTCCGCGACGGACGCCCGTTGGCTTCGGCAGTGGAAATGGGTTGGAAGCGTGCAAAGCGCACCATCCTTGCTGCCAAGGCGGTAAACATCCTCGCCGCCGTCGTGCTGTATGTAGTGGCAGTGGGCAACGTCCGCGGCTTCGCTTTCACCCTGGGCCTCACGGCAATCATTGACATCATTATCGTGTACTTGTTCACGCACCCGATCATGCAGCTCCTTGCCAAGACCAAGTTCTTCGGCGAAGGACACCGCTTCTCGGGTCTTGACCCGTCACTGCTCGGCGTAAAACCGCTTTACCAGGGCGCTGGCAAGGTCCGCAGCTTCAGCCCCGAGGCCGATGTGGCCCGCGGAAAGAAGAACGCTTCGGCGGCAAAGGAAGCAGAACGCCGCCAGACCATTGCAGAACGACGCCAGTCTGCTGCACAGGGCGTGGACACCAAGCACGACGACAGCGTTGATAAGGATTCATCAAATGGCTAATCTCGCAACATGGGGCAATGAGCTCTACACCGGGAAGCGGTCCTACCCGTTCGTCGGCAAGCGCAAAATGTGGTTCGCGATTGCCGGCCTGCTGGTGATCCTCTCGATCCTGGTGCCCGTCGTCAAGGGCGGCTTCAACCTCGGCATCGACTTCCGTGGGGGATCCGAATTCACGGTTTCCAACGTGGAGAACACCGACATTGCACTCGGCCAAAAAGCAGTGGTTTCGATCGCCGCTGAACACCACCCGAGCGTGACGAACATTGCGCCGAAGACCATTCGTGTCCAGACGGACAAGCTCAGCACCGACCAGACCCTGCAGATCGCCGGTGCCTTGGCCGAGGCCTACGGGGTTACCGATGCGGAAGTCACCTCGACCTTCGTCGGACCGACCTGGGGCGCCGATGTCTCCAAGCAGGCACTCATCGGCTTGATCGTGTTCGTGGTGTTGGTGGCCCTGCTGATGGCCCTGTACTTCAGGACCTGGAAGATGTCGCTGGCAGCGATTATCGGACTGCTCACGGTGGTCGTCATCACCGCCGGCATCTACTCCCTGTCCGGCTTTGAAGTCACCCCGTCGGCCATCATCGGCTTCCTGACGATCCTGAGCTACTCGCTGTACGACACAGTGGTGGTGTTCGATAAGATCCGTGAAAACACTGCGGATTTCGCCGAACAACGCAAACGCAACTTCGAGGAACTTGTGAACCTGGGTATCAACCAGACCCTGGTCCGTTCGATCAACACCTCGGTGGTTGCAGTTCTTCCAGTGGCGTCGATCCTCTTCATCGGCTCCTACCTCTTGGGCGCCGGCACGTTGGAGGACCTGTCGCTGGCACTGTTCGTCGGCATCATTGTCGGCACCCTGGCCACGGTCTTTGTCCAGGCTCCGCTTTACGCGTGGCTGCGCCACAATGATGCGGATGTGGTTGCCCACAATAAGAAAATCGAATTGGCGCGCCAAGCCGCCTAACCGCTTTTTCCCCCATCACGGCGGGGTTTCGGACGTAACGTCCGGGGCCCCGCCGTCTTGTATTAAGCCGAAGTGCTATAACCTTGCATGAGACGTTGGTGCACCGGTTTTCATCCTGTTTACGGGAGATGGCGGATAGCATCGTCGCAGTGAGCGCTTCCCCGGTAAACCCGGGGATCGCACCCTTACGAGAGGAGACACGCCCCAATGGTTGATAACCAGAGTGTCACGATGCCGGGAACCCCGGGTCCGCCACCCAAGCGCGGAACGATTTCCCGCCTGGTCCGCTTGGCTGGACGTGGTGCCAGCGCGCAACCGCCGACTCTCGAACCGCTTTTGCGAACGGTGCGCGCCCAGAACCCCAAGGCCGATCTCGACTTGCTGATCCGGGCCTATGAAGTGGCCGAACACCACCATGAAGGCCAGAAACGCAAGAGCGGGGATCCGTACATCACCCACCCGGTGGCCGTTGCCACCATCCTTGCCGAAATGGGCATGACCGGATCCATCCTCGCCGCCGCGCTTTTGCACGACACGGTCGAGGACACCGAATACTCCTTGGACGCCTTGACCCGTGAGTTCGGTGCGGAAATCGCCAAGCTCGTGGACGGCGTCACCAAGCTGGACAAGGTGAAATTTGGTGACACAGCACAGGCCGAAACCGTGCGCAAGATGGTCATCGCGATGTCCAAGGACATCCGGGTCCTGCTGATCAAGCTCGCCGACCGCCTGCACAACGCCCGCACCTGGCGTTACGTCTCCCCGGAATCCAGTGCCAAGAAGGCCCGCGAAACCCTGGAAATTTTCGCCCCGCTGGCCCACCGGCTGGGCATGAACACCGTCAAGTGGGAACTGGAGGACCTCTCCTTCGCCGCACTGCACCCAAAGGTGTACGAGGAAATCGTGCGCATGGTGGGGGAGCGCACCCCCGAACGCGAGAAGTACCTGGGTACCGTGCGCAGCGCCATCGAGGAAGACCTTAACGGTGCGCGGCTCAAGGCCACCATCAGCGGCCGGCCCAAGCACTACTACTCGATCTACCAGAAAATGATCGTGCGCGGCAAAGACTTCGACGACATCCATGACCTGATGGGCGTGCGGGTGCTCGTTGATTCGGTCAAGGACTGCTATGCGGCACTCGGGCTCATGCATGCCCGTTGGACCCCGCTGCCCGGGCGCTTCAAGGACTACATTGCCCTGCCGAAGTTCAACCTGTACCAGTCGCTGCATACAACCGTCATCGGCCCCGGCGGCAAGCCTGTAGAGATCCAGATCCGTACCCATGAAATGCACTTGAACGCCGAATACGGTGTGGCGGCGCACTTCCAGTACAAGCATGGCGGCACCAATACCGCCGAGGCCAAGCCAGGTGGCCAGGACATGGACTGGTTGCGCAGCCTCATGGACTGGCAGAACGAGACCAGCGATTCGAACGAATTCCTTGACTCGTTGCGCTACGAAATCAATTCGGCAGAGGTCTTTGTTTTCACACCCAAGGGGCAGATCATGTCCCTGCCCGCCGGTTCCACCCCGGTGGACTTCGCCTACGCGGTGCACACCGATGTTGGCCACCGCACCATCGGTGCACGCGTCAACGGCAAATTGGTGCCGCTGAACTCTGAGCTGCACCACGGCGACTTGGTGGAGGTCTTCACCTCCAAGGCCGAGGGAGCCGGTCCGAGCCAGGACTGGGTAGGCTTCGTGAAGTCCCCGCGGGCCCGGAACAAGATCCGCCAGTGGTTCACCAAGGAACGCCGCGAAGAGTCGATCGAAAAGGGCAAGGAGCAGCTCACCAAGGCGCTGCGCAAAAACAACCTGCCCCTGCAGAAACTGATGACCCACGACGTGCTCTCCGCCGTGGCCCAGGAATTGCGCCACCATGACATCGCCGCGCTGTATGCGGCTGTCGGTGACGGACACACCTCGGCACAAAACGTCATCGAACACCTCACGGCGATGGTGGGCGGGGCGAACAACACCGTTGAAGCGGCGCTGGAAGAAACCCCCATCTATGCGGTGCCCGGCCGTCTTGCGGATTCCGATGCAGGCGTGGTGGTCCAGGGTGCCGGTGAGGTGCTTGCAAAGCTTGCCCGTTGTTGCACCCCGGTGCCCCCGGACCCCATTAAGGGTTTCGTGACCCGCGGAGCAGGCGTATCCGTGCACCGTGCCGACTGCGTGAACCTCACACAACTTGAGCTGCAGCCGGACCGTATTGTGCAGGTGCAGTGGGCCCCAACCAAGTCCAGCGTGTTCCTGGTGGAAATCCAGGTGGAGGCCCTGGACCGTAAGTCGCTGCTCTCCGATGTCACCCGGATTCTGTCCGAAAACCACGTGAATATCCTGGCGGCAAGCGTCAACACCTCCCGTGACCGCGTGGCATTCTCACGTTTCGCTTTTGAGATGGGCGACCCGAAGTACCTGAACCACGTGTTGAACGCGGTGCGCCGCATCGACGGGGTCTACGACGTGTACCGCACCACCGGCGGGCACCGCCGCTCCTAACCCATGGCCTCAACCCGTGGCCCGGTGAAGCCATAGGGTGGGGTCCTGGTTAGGCGGCTTCAATATTCCTTGCAGCATCCGGCGGTTCTTCTTCCAGGAGCCGCCGGATGAGCGCGAGTGCGCGCAACCTTCCGGGTTTACGCACCGAGGCTTCGACACGCTCGAGCATTTTCTGGTAGCCGCAGCCCAGCCGCGGTGAGCCATTGATGGCGCGCAGAATACCCACGGCCAACGTCAGTTCGCTGTTGAAGGCCACATCCATGGCTGTGCGTAGCGGGGACGTGACGTTGACCCCGCCGAGCGTGCAGATCTGTTCCTCATCGATCACGCCTTCGCTCATGCGCAACATCATGCGTGCCGTCGGCGGGCAGGGCCGGTGATACCGGGGAACAACAATTTCAATTTCCCCGGGCATTGGTGCACACCCGTATACCCAAGCCGCGGTGCGTCGACAGAGGGCACTGCCCGTCCCCAGGTATTCGCCGGCAACGCCTGCGGCCACCTTGGCGCGGGTGCTTGAGGTGTCTTCGATGGCCGCGGATACGTAGGCGCCGGGGAGTACCTCGCGTAAAACCCCGCGCAGCCGCATGGCCTGGAGTTCATTGAGCGTGAACGGTTCATCGACAAGCACCAGCTGGCGGGTCAGTTCCAGCGCTGTGGATGGCCTGCCTCCCAGGCGTACCGCCGGTGGTGGCCCTGCCTCGGTGCCTGTTGTGAGTGCTGGTGAAGGTTGCATCACCCAACTCTCACAGCTTCGTGAACATCCGGGGAACGAAAAGCACAAAATGTGGATAACTGCCCCCACTGCCGAGGGCGCCGACAGAAGCATCTGCTGGAAAAGAAAAACGGGAAAAGAAAAGCGTGGTCCGCAAATCCATCAAGGATTCGCGAACCACGCTTTGTCGCTAGCTGCTTGGTTGCCCCGGTTTCACCGGGTCACCAAGGAAACCGCTACTGGAAGTCGGCAGCCGACTTCTGCAGGGTGTCGAGCCACAGGCGACGTGCGTCCAGGGCTTCCTGGGCTGCCTTGATTTTGGAATCGACGCCCTTGGCCTGTGCCTTGGCCAGATCCTCTTCGAGGCCTGCGATCGCATCTTCGAGCTGGGTCAGCATCGAGTTCGAGCGGGCCTTGGTCTCCGGGTTGGAACGACGCCACTGGTCATCTTCTGCCGAGCGCACAGCGTCCTCGACCTGGCGCAGTGAGGATTCAACGCGCTGCATGTCGTTGCGCGGAACCTTGCCGGCTGCTTCCCAACGGTCGCGGATCGACTCAAGTGACTTCTTGGTGGAAGCCAGGTCCTTGATCGGCAGCAGGGCCTTGGCCTCAACCAGCAGCGCCTCCTTGACGATCAGGTTCGAACCGTATTCCTCGTCGATGGCTGCATTTGCCGACTGGCGGGCCTCGAAGAAGACGTCCTGGGCGGCGCGGAAGCGTGCCCACAGTGCGTCGTCGTCCTTGCGCGAAGCGCGCTTGGAGGACTTCCACTCGTCCATCAGACGGCGGTACTCACCTGCGGTGACACCCCAATCGGTGGAGGTCGCCAATTCCTCGGCGCGTGCGATCAAGGATTCCTTGGTCTGCTTGGCATCGGCGTTGGTCGCATCAAGCTGCGAGAAGTATGCACGGCGGTGGCGGTCGAAGGTGGTGCGGGCGCCGCGGAAGCGCTTCCACAGGGAATCTTCGGTCGCACGGCCCAAACGGATGCCGGATTTCTGGGCGTTCTTCCACGCATCGAACAGGTCGTTCATGCGGTTGGAGCCCTGCTTCCACTGGACCGTTGTCGGATCCAATGCAGCGAGTTCCTCGGCCTCGTTCACGATGGCCTCGCGGGCCGCGAGCTCGGTGGCACGCAGCTCCTCGTTGGCCTTGCGTTCGGTGGCGACAAGCTCGGCCACGGCAACGCGCGCGGTTTCGATGCGGGCCTCGAGGGCCGGAACATCGCCGACCATGGCGCGCTCGGCAACGGTGGCTGCCAGGTGGTCAAGGGTCTTGTTCATGTCCGAGCTCGGTGCCTTGGCGGCAACACGCTGCTCCAGGAGCATCAGGGCGGAGACAACCTCATCGTGCTTGCGCACGAAGTAAGCGAGGGCTTCTTCGGCGGTGGCATCCGGGTACTGGCCGACCGGGTGCTCGGCACCGTCGATGAGCAGGAACACGTGTCCGTCTTCGGAAACGCGGCCGAACTTGGCTGCTTCCTCAAGAGGGGTGGTGAACGTCGGGGGAGCCTGGACAGCAGCTGTCTTCTTTGCCGTGGCGGGCTTGGCGCCCGGACGTGGGACTGCCGAGGGGGCCGGAGCCGGAACCGGGGCTGCCGGTGTTGCCTTGGCCTCTGTTGCTTCTACCTCAACCGGGGCTTCGGGTGCCACGGGGGTGCCTTGCTCCTCGGCCTGCGCCGAGGTTGCCTCGTTCTGCTGCTCTTCGGCCACTACTGCTGGCTGGAGATTGTCGTCGGATTGCTGACTGGTGGTCACCGCTGAAACTCTTTCGCTAAGGTTCGGCCCCGGAATGTGCGCCGGGACTCAACTGTCACCGCCACTTTACCCGCGTTGACCCGTTCGCAGGTACTTTGGGCGAAAAATGAGACAAAGGGACACGCGGTTTCGCCCTCGGCGCACCTTTGACACGACTAGACTTGTTAATTGGCGTGCATCCTAGCCACAGGGCAAGTGTCCCTGAGGGCAGGTCAATACATGCATGGACCGCACCCCCCCCGATTCGACTCAAGGAGTACCCACTTCATGGCACGCAAGGCCTCACTATCCGGCTTCCCCGAATGGCTCCCGCAGGAGCGTGCGGTGGAGCAGCATGTACTGGACACGCTGCGTCGGATCTTCGAGCTGCATGGGTTCGCAAACATCGAGACCCGCGCCGTGGAAACCGTCGGCCAGCTGCTGCGCAAGGGCGAAATCGACAAGGAAGTCTACGGACTCTCCCGCCTGGCAGCCGAGGAATCCGCCAAGAGCGACCCGAACGCGTTGGCCCTGCACTTCGATTTGACGGTGCCCTTTGCCCGCTACGTGGTGGAAAACGCCGGGCACCTGGCCTTCCCGTTCCGCCGCTACCAGATGCAGAAGGTCTGGCGTGGCGAGCGCCCGCAGGACGGCCGCTTCCGCGAGTTCACCCAAGCGGATATCGACGTGGTGGGCGATGGCGAACTGCCGTTCCGTTACGACGTCGAACTGGCACTGGTGATTGCCGAGGCGCTGTCAGCACTGCCGATCGGCGACTTCCGCCTGCGCGTGAACAACCGCAAGCTGGCCGAGGGCTTCTACCTGGGCCTGGGCCTTCAGGACACCGCCGGCGTGTTGCGCTCCATTGACAAGCTGGAGAAGATCGGCGCCGAAAAGGTCGCCGAACTGCTCAAGACCGAACTCGGCGCCACCGGCGAACAGGCAGCCGCTGCCCTGTCCCTGGCGCAGATCTGCACCCAAGACACCTCCTTCGTTGAGCAGGTGCGCGCGCTGGGCGTCACCCACCCGCTGATGGAAGAAGGCCTGGACGAACTCACCCAGGTGATCGAGGCAGCAGTGCTGCGCGCCCCGGGCAAGGTGGTCGCCGACCTTTCCATCGCCCGCGGCCTGGACTACTACACCGGCACCGTCTACGAAACTGTCTTGGTGGGTCACGAGTCCCTTGGCTCGATCTGCTCCGGCGGCCGCTACGAGTCCCTGGCCTCCACCGGCAAGAAGAACTACCCGGGCGTCGGCCTGTCCATCGGTGTGACCCGCTTGGTCTCGCGCATGCTCGCCGAGAACACCGCGGCAGCCGCCCGCTCGGTGCCCAGCGCCGTGTACGTCACCCTGGCCAACGACGATTCCTGGAACGACGCCCAGGACGTCGCGGCGGCGCTGCGTTCCCGCGGCATCGCCTGCGAGGTTGCCGCCAAGGCGGAGAAGTTCGGCAAGCAGATCAAGTACGCGGACAAGCGCGGCATCCCGTTCGTCTGGTTCAGCTCTGCCGAGGGCACCCACGAGGTCAAGGACATCCGCACCGGCGCCCAGGAAGCTGCCGATCCGGCGCTCTGGACCCCGGCCGCCGAAGACCTGACCAACCTTGTCGCCATTCCGCAGGTTGCACCGGCTTCGGCCTAGCCAACACCTTGTTGAGTCATGGTTTCCGGCCCCGCCCAAGGCCGGCAACCGTGACTCGACACACACCTTTGGCGGTTCCGTGGTTGCCAACGACCGCGTGCCGGTAAACTCGCACATAGATTCTTCACCTTCCGCACCCAGTTGATCCCGCGCCACCGGCGCGCCGCTCGGCAGGGAACCATGCGCAATTTCCACCTTTGTAGAAAGGAATGAAGTGCTACGCACTCATCAGCTCGGCACCTTGAACGCCGAGAACATCGGAGAAACCGTCACCCTTACCGGTTGGGTGGCCCGCCGCCGCGACCACGGCGGTGTCGCCTTCCTTGATTTGCGCGACGCCTCCGGCTTCGCCCAGATCGTGGTGCGCGATGAGGCAGACTTCAATCCGCTGCGCAACGAATTCGTCCTGCAGATCACCGGCACGGTCGAACGCCGCCCGGAGGGCAACGAGAACCCGGCGCTGGCCACCGGGCAGATCGAGGTCATCGCCGAGACGGTCGTGGTGTTGAACACCGCTGCCCCGTTGCCGTTCCAGATCGACGAGCACGTCGAGGTCGGCGAAGAGGCGCGCCTGCGCCACCGCTACCTTGACCTGCGCCGCCCGACCCCGAACCGCAACATCCGCTTGCGCTCCGAGGCAAACCGCATCGCCCGCAACCTGTTGCACGATCAGGGCTATGTCGAAATCGAAACCCCGACGCTGACCCGCTCAACCCCGGAAGGCGCCCGCGACTTCGTGGTTCCGGCACGCCTGTCCCCGGGTTCCTGGTACGCGCTTCCGCAGTCCCCGCAGCTGTTCAAGCAGCTGCTGCAGGTTGGCGGCTTCGAAAAGTACTACCAGATTGCCCGTTGCTACCGCGATGAGGATTTCCGTGCGGACCGCCAGCCGGAATTCACCCAGCTGGACATCGAAGCATCGTTCGTCGAGCAGGATGACATCATCGAGCTCGGCGAAGCCCTGGTCAAGGACCTGTGGAAGCTGATCGACGTCGAGATCCCGACGCCGATCGCCCGCATCACCTACCACGAGGCCATGGCCAAGTACGGTTCGGACAAGCCCGACCTGCGCTTCGGCCTCGAGCTGAGCGACATGACCGAGTTCTTCAAGGACACCGAGTTCGGCGTCTTCAAGGCAGCCCACGTCGGTGCCGTTGTCATGCCGGGAGGCGCCTCCCAGCCGCGCCGCACCCTGGATGGCTGGCAGGAATTTGCCAAGCAGCGCGGACACAAGGGCCTTGCCTACGTCCTGTACAAGGAAGACGGCGAGCTCGCAGGCCCGGTGGCCAAGAACCTCACCGAGACTGAGCGTGCGGGTCTGGCAGAGGCCACCGGTGCCAAGCCGGGTGACTGCATCTTCTTCGCCGCAGGCTCCAAGAACGAGGCCCGTGCATTGCTCGGTGCCGCACGTGTTGAGATCGGCCACCGCACCGGTTTGATCAAGGAAGGCGACTGGGCCTTCGTATGGGTTGTTGACGCCCCGATGTTCGAGCCTGCCGCAGCAGCGGTTGCCTCGGGCGACGTGGCAGTGGGCACCGGCGCCTGGACCGCGGTGCACCACGCGTTCACGTCCCCGAAGCCGGAATTCATGGACACCTTCGACACCGATCCTGAGTCGGCATTGGCCTACGCCTACGACATCGTCTGCAACGGCAACGAAATCGGCGGTGGCTCGATCCGTATCCACCAGGCTGACCTGCAGCAGCGTGTGTTCAAGATGATGGGCATCGACGAGGAAGCAGCGCAGGAGAAGTTCGGCTTCCTGCTTGAGGGCTTCAAGTACGGCGCTCCTCCCCACGGAGGAATGGCCCTGGGCTGGGACCGAGTGCTGCAGCTGCTCACCGGTTCGGACTCGATCCGCGACGTCATCGCGTTCCCGAAGACCGGCGGCGGCTTCGATCCGCTGACCGCGGCTCCGGCACCGATCACCGCCCAGCAGCGCAAGGAAGCCGGCGTCGACGCGAAGCCGGAAGCCAAGAAGGCTGAAACGAACGAACCGGGCGAGAACAAGTAGCCTTCGGCACAGTAGTTATCAGCTACAAAGTTTGAACCCGCGGGGCGGGGGAGGAGAACAAAGATCCACACAGGATCTGCGCGCTTCCCCCGCCCCGCGGCGTTTAACGTGACCGAGCGGAAACCTCAGCAAGCGCGATGTGCGAGTTTCCAAGGCCATGCGTGCGCTGCAAAGCCCAATTGTGGCGCACACCGCCACGCATGTGGCAGGAAAACTGGATTCACAGCAGCCATGCCGAGTGCTCCAAGGGGAACCATCGCACATAGAGAGCCATCAGCGACCGACAGGTTGGTGCAGGTCCTCACATAAGGCATCAACAACGAAGGTGGATAACGTTAGATTCATTTATTATCTAGATAAATTTTTGACTTAGTCCTTATTTGTCCGGTGCGCACCAGGCAAGCATACCCACCAGCAAAGAATGCCCCGATCGAGGAGCCGTTTCAAAATGACTATCCACATCGTTGGTGACAGCGAATCACCGATGCCGATTCAAGGGGGAGCGGGCCAGCCGTACGAACGTCAGCGCGTTCGCTGCCTGGTGACACAGGCACCCTCCTTGGCTTCAGGCAGGTACTGACAACTACCTGAGGCACCTTCGGCCCAGGCTTGTTCACATCGAGGTTCCACCACTTGGCATGCCGCATGGGAAAAGTTACGGCACCGCATGCAGCCCGCTTTAGCCTTCGGCCACGCAGCCGAGTGATGCGGAGTGAAATCGAATTGTCGGTAGCTGTAAACGGAGATGCTCGAGCCAACGCAATCGGGGGAGCGGGAACTGTTCCGAAGCGTTTTGAGTTCGTTGTACGGCATCCTAAGTGACGAACGGACGGTGCAGCACAGCCTGGTACTGCACGAACATTGCCGTCTCGCCGCACCCACGACCTCAAGCTGCCAAAGAATCCAGGCTTGCACCACAATCCACCATATAAATATGTGGACATCCTTGGTACTATTTATTATCTAGATAAATTTTTGACTTAGTCCGGATTTGTCCGGCGTGCGTCAGGTAAGCATACCCACCACCAAAGAGAGGCCACGAAATGCACCCCTCCAACAGCCGATTGTGTCGGTGGCGCCTTCGCGTACGTGAAGCACTGCAGCACCTTTACCCAGGGGAGTGGACCTCATGATCGAAGACAAGAAATTCCCCGGTAGCTGGCAACGGGCGATGCTGCCGATGAGCCTGCTTGATGCACTGGAAGGTGAACCGAACCACGGGTACGCGCTGGCCCAGGCACTTGAGGCGCGCGGCTTTTCACCGATCAAGGGCTCAACGCTGTACCCGGCACTGGTCAAGCTTGAAGCTGCGGGGCTATTGGACAGCATCTGGGAAGACGGTGACGGGGCACCAGGACGCAAGGTCTACACCTTGACCGGTGCCGGGCGTGGCCATCTGGCCGCACAGCGTGAACTCTGGTTCTTCTTCAAGGACGCGGTCTTGCGGAACTGATTTGAGCCGCACAACGATGACAACGGATTCGGCAAGACCCTGGCGCATGGAGGACAACATGAAGCACGAAAATTCAAAGGCACCCGACTGGAGTGCGGAAATCGAGCAGTGGCCCGAGGCCGAACGCGATTGGGCACAGACCGCCGCCGATGCAATGGTCTTTGCCGACGCGCAGGACTCGGCAATCAGCGGACAACTTGCTCTCGTGCGAGAAAGCATGGCCGCAAGCGGGCAAAGAGCCACCGACCTCTTCGGTGAACCATTCCGCTACGGAAGCAAACAGGGCAAGTCTCTGCGTGCGCACTCCGATGTCGTGGAGTCCTCGCTGACCTTTCGGGACCGCAATGGCCTGGCCACCGGTCTTCTTTCAAGTTTGGGATTCCTGTTGGTGGTGCTGGGACTCTGGCTGGGATTCGACGAGGGATGGGCGACCTCCAGCTTCACAGGCCCGACCATGATCATCTTTCCGGCGGTCTTTGTCCTGGTCGGAGTTTCCATGTGGGCCTGGCTGCTGCGTACCCGGGGGCATATGCGTGCCCCTCTCGCCATCTGGGCGGCGGTCCTGGCCGGATTCATCGCAACCATCGCCCTGGTGGCAGCCCTTGATGACCTGCCGATCCCGGGGCCACCCAATTGGGTCATGCCCCTGATCGGTCTCGGACTGCTGGTATTCGCTTTCAAGGTGCCCCTGTCAAAGCCGCGGCCACTGGTCGATGACACCGCATGGGATGACGAACGCTGGTTCACCCAGGCGGAAAACCTCCTGCGGGGGCGCTACCTGTTTTCCCGCAAGCAGGCAGCTACCGCCTTGCTCGAAGCACGTGAGCACCGACGGATCTCCGGTGCTCCGGGCACTGCTGCCCAGGAATTTGGAAATGTCGAGCGGTTCACAGCCCAGCTAGTCCCGGGATCCCGGACACCGATCAAGCGGGGCATCGTGCTGCGGCGAGCCAGTTTCAGCCTTGTGGTGCTGTTCTTCGGCATCATGCTGATCTCCGAATTCTTCGAGGAACCCATCACCGCATGGCTCATCATCCGCGGCGTCATATGGTTGTGCCTTCTGGCCGGCGTTCTCTGGGACTGGCGGCCCAAAAGCATCAATGCTGCGACCATCGAATTGAACCGCACCCGGGCATCCGATGCGCGGACACTGGCCGTTGCAGACACAGAGGACGACGACTAACCGGTATCCGGCTGGCCGGCACAGGCCATTTTGTCGGTCTTGGAGAACTGCTAGCCCGGCAGGTCATCGGTGTCGACGATGAGTGTGTATGGACCCGAATTCACCAGGGAAACTTCCATCATCGCGCCGAAGATACCCGACTCGACCCGCGCGCCCAGGACGCGCAACTGTGCCATGAACTCCTCGTACAGTGGTTCACTCACGGCGCCAGGAGCTGCCTTCGTCCAGCCCGGGCGACGGCCCTTGCGCACATCGCCGTAAAGCGTGAACTGGCTGATCACCAACAGCGGGGCGCCGCGGTCTTCACAGGATTTCTCACCCTCAAGCATGCGCAAGCGCCACACCTTGGCGGCAAGCTTCGCGGCCAGTGCCGGGGTATCCTCGTGCGTCACCCCGAGCAGGACCAGCAAACCCGGTTCGGTGATTTCCCCGACCACGGCCCCCTCGACCTCGACGGATGCGCGCGATACAACCTGCAAAACTGCCTTCATGATGTCCTTCGTCTTCAAGATTTCCTGCGGCGCAGTGTCAAGACTTGGATCAAAACTACCGTGGTTCCCGGTACCGTCTTGGAATGGCGGTCCACCGCGCACCTTCCACGACTCTACAGATTTCCGCCGCCCACCTGCACCTTGGTGGTCTTCCGCCGGCGCTCGTGAACACGCCCGCACAGGTGCCGCACATGGTGGACTTCCCCGCACAGCTGGGATTTTTCTGCCAATTCAACGGGCCAAAAGCGCAACATGGTTGGCATGAGTACGCAAGCAAGCACCTCACCGACGGAGCAAGACACCGTCGACCAACTGTGCCAGGACCTGGCCGCAGGAGTGCTTGCCCTACGCGGTATCGTGGCCAGGTTAGTGGCTGCATCCCCGGATGCGGCAGCAAGCGCCACGGTCCTGGGTCTGCTCGAACAAATCCATCGCACCGTCACCTTTGGCCAATTCGTGGCAGTATACGATGCAGACCTCGCCGAGGTTCACAGGCTCGACCCGGCAACCGCCCAACTGATCGATGGTCTCGTTGCCAACCCATATTCGCTGGCCGACGGCAGCGCACGCGTTCCGGCATCGACCAGGTGCAAGGGCATGGCGCCACACCGCACTACCGCCGCCTATGCCCAAGCCCACCTGCATATTTCCGTAGCCGAAACCAAGCGCAGAGCAGCCGGAGCCAGGCTGCTTGTGGCACCTGCCCCCACCGCGGATCCGCGAGCACCGCAGATGCCGCTCTATCCGGTGCTTGCCGTTGCTGCCGCCGATGGGACAGCCGATGTCGGAAACCTCGCACAATTGGCAGACCGGCTCGAGGGCCTGAAACCACGGATCGCCCCGCGGCCCGATGCGCAAAACCTCACCACCGCCATTGAGGAATCCCTGGTGCGCGAGGCACGCCACGGCGAACCCAAGGACTGCGGCAAGGCATTCAAGGATTGGGAAGCATTCTTGGTAGAGAACGGTTCGCCGATCACCGATCAAGAAATACTGGCAAGACGCGGCATGTACTACCAGGGCTTCAAGGACGGCAGCGACGTATTCATGCTGCGCTGCGACCCCATGGACTCCGAAGTGCTCCGTGCCTTCATGGAGGCCTGGACCAACCCCAGATCCGGAAAGCTGCCGCCAGCTTCTCGATCCACCACACCAACCCCGGTTCCGTGTTCGCCTGTTCCGCGTCCCGTTGATTCACCGATCCCGGATTCAGAGTCCCAGCCAATCGCTGACGTGGGAGATTCACAAAACCCCGGGACCCCGCTGTATTCGCCCGTCGGCATTCCCGCACCTGCCTGGGCGGTGGCGCCCGGAACCACCCAGGAGCAGATGCCGCTCAGCGAACTCGATTGCGGACTTCCACCAGATGTAACACCCGAAGACCTGGTGGAGATGGCAACAGTAGATCCACGCACCCCGCCGCAGCTCCTACTTGATGCAGTCGTAGCAGCCTGTGCGGGCGTGCTCTCGGGTGCCGATGTCAGTGAAACCGGCGGAATGCATGTGAAGATCGGCGTACTCATCGGCTACCAAAGCTTGCTGGGACAACTGGACGATGCGGGAATCACCGCCCATGGTCGACCAATCTCCGCAGCAAACATCAGGCGCATGGCATGCAACGCAGATCTGCTGCCGGCCGTGCTTGGCACCAACGGCGAACTGTTGGACCTGGGACGAGAATCGCGTGGTTTCAACAAGGCACAACGCCGGGCTCTTGCCCTGCGCGATCGCGGCTGTACCGTGCCGGGTTGCCACAGGTCAGCGGCAACCTCAGAGGCACACCACGTCACGTCATGGCTTGAGGGCGGGGAAACCAGCATCCAAAATGGCGCCCTCCTCTGCCAGTACCACCACACCATGGTGCATGCGGGACTGATCACCCTGAAGATGATCGATGGTGTTCCCTACTGCACGGGCCGTGCGGGCCAACCACGTGGGGATCCCGAGCGAAACCTCTATTGGCACCCGGAATTGCGCACCGCCGGATACACCGCGCCGCTGTTCACCGACTGAACGGCCCTTGAACTTTCCATAGATGGCCCAACGTCTCGCTCAAACCCGCCCGCTCCCGTATTCCTCGCCGCGAACCGGCAAGCCCAACAGCCAGGGATATGCAGGCTGAGGGAGCTGCCCGGGAAACCCGAGCCTCCAAGCTGAACTAGGCTGGGGGAGTGAACGATCTGCTCAGTGCCTTGGACGACGACGAGGAAAACGACAAAGAGTATGTGCGGCCGCGCGCACCCTTGGCGGTGCGCATGCGCCCCCGCTCGGTCGAGGAACTCGTTGGCCAACAGCACCTGCTCAAACCCGGTTCCCCGTTGCGCCAACTTGCAGGCGTGGATGGACCCGGACCCTCTGGCCCCTCAAGCATCATCCTGTGGGGACCCCCGGGAACCGGCAAAACCACCATCGCCCACGTCATCGCGCGTGCCCCGGGTCGTCGCTTTGTTGAACTCAGTGCCATCACCGCAGGGGTAAAGGACGTTCGGCGTGTCATGGACCAGGCCCTGGAAGACCGCGACCTACGCGGGTTCACCACGGTCTTGTTTCTGGACGAAATCCACCGCTTCAACAAGGCCCAGCAGGACGCATTGCTTCCGGGGGTCGAGAACCGCTGGGTGGTGCTTGTCGCGGCAACCACCGAAAACCCGTCGTTCTCCGTGGTCTCCCCGCTGCTCTCTCGCTCCTTGCTGCTCACACTGCGTCCGCTCGAGGAATCCGATGTCGCAGGGCTGATCACCCGGGCCCTGGAAGATCCACGCGGATTCAACGACGAGCTGGTCATGGACGCGCCAGCACTCGACCACCTGGTACGCATGGCCGGGGGAGATGCACGCCGTGCGCTGACTGCGCTTGAAGCCGCGGCAGGGGTCGCCTGGAGTGCCCAAGCAGCGACCAACACGGAACCACCTACCGAATCCAACACACCTGCCAATGTCTCCTCCACGGAGAATGAAGCAGAGCAGGAATCGGATTCCGATCCCGCAACCGACGATGAAAATGACAAGGCCGCCGGCGATGAAAAGCAAACGGAAGCCGCTGGGTCCGAAGAAACTGTAGCTGAAGGGCCCGGGCAGGAAGATGCCCGAATCCGCATCACCCTCGAACACACTGAACGTGCCATGGACGCGGCGGTCCAGCGTTACGACAAGGCCGGGGACCAGCACTACGACATCATCAGCGCGTTCATCAAGTCGGTGCGGGGCTCCGATGTCGATGCCGCTCTGCATTACCTGGCCAAAATGCTCGAGGCCGGCGAAGACCCCCGCTTCATCGCCCGCCGCATCATGATCAGCGCCTCGGAAGACATCGGCATGGCAGATCCCACCGCGTTGCAGACAGCAGTGGCCGCAGCCCAGGCAGTCCAGCTCATCGGCATGCCCGAAGCCCGCATCATCCTGGGCCACGCGGTGGTCCATGTGGCCACCGCGCCGAAATCCAATGCCGCTTACAACGGCATCAACGAGGCGGTCGCCGATGTGCGCGCCGGCCGTGGCCGCGGTGTTCCCCTGCACCTGCGCGACGCCCACTATGCCGGTGCCCAGCAGCTTGGCCACGGCAAGGGCTACATCTACTCGCACGATTCACCGCACTCGATTGCGACGCAGCAGTACGCGCCCGATGACCTGCAGGGAGTCGACTACTACAGGCCCACGGCAAATGGTGCCGAGCGTCTCATTGGTGAACGCCTCGAGCGCATCAGGACCATCATTCGCGCCAAATTCCGCGCCAAGAAGTAACCGCTTCCCACGCCCGGCTGCCGGAAGAAAGTAGCAGGTCGACCTGCCAAGGCCCGAAGGATTTGGCGACGGTGGTAGGATTGATCTTTGGCTGGCAAGCCCTGTGCGGGCATTCGATGGAACTTCGGTTTCCTGGGGTGCGCGGATACGGGTTGTAGTGAATAGGGAAGCGGCTTCCCACAACTCTCCACGATGGAGGCCAGTTCGATAACAGCCGCTTAAAAAGAAAAGGACACTCGTGGCTAACAACACTCGTGCCCGCCGCAAGGTTCGCCTCTCGCGAGCCCTCGGCCTTGCTCTGACTCCTAAAGCTGAAAAGTACATGGAGCGTCGTCCCTACGGTCCGGGCCAGCACGGCCGCGCCCGCAAGAAGCAGGACAGCGATTACGCAGTACGCTTGCGCGAAAAGCAGCGTTTGCGCGCCCAGTACGGCATCCGCGAAGCACAGATGACCCGTGCCTTCGAAGAAGCCAAGCGCACCAAGGGCCAGACCGGTGAAAACCTGGTCGAGCTGTTGGAAATGCGTCTGGACGCACTGGTTTTGCGTGCAGGCTTCGCCCGCACCATCGCCCAGGCCCGTCAGCTGGTTGTGCACCGTCACATCCTGGTTAACGGCGCACGCGTTGACCGTCCGTCGTTCCGCGTGTCCGAGGGTCAGCTGATCCACGTTCACGAGCGTAGCGAAAAGATGGGTCCGTTCCAGATCGCCGCTGCAGGCGCTCACCGCGACGTTCTTCCGGCCGTCCCGGCTTACCTGGACGTCAAGCTTGAAGCCCTTCAGGCCAAGCTTGTTCGCCGCCCGAAGCGCTCTGAGGTTCCTGTAACCTGCGAAGAGAACCTCGTGGTCGAATACTACGCACGCTAAATTCGACGGGTTCACACCCATCCGAATGACGCAGTGCAGCACGAAGCCCGTGGCCTTGGCCGCGGGCTTCGTGCTATTCCGGGCATGTTCCGGTTCTGTGCTTGCCGCCACCATTCGGTAAGGTGGAAAGGCACACGTCACCAACGGCAGAGGAAAAGCACATGACAGGGTCGGATATCGCTGGTCTCATTGCAGCGGGGGTCTTTGCCGTACTTGTGGCATTGTTGGCAATTCCCATCTGGAAGCTCGGCAAGGTCTTTGATGAGCTTCGTGCAGCGGTGCGCGACGTTTCCGATGGCACCACGCCGTTGCTCAGTGAGGTCACCACCACGGTTGCCACGACCAATGACCAGCTGCGGAAGGTTGAGGGCATCACCAACAACGTTTCCGACGCCTCAGCCAACATCAGTGCACTCTCATCGTTGGCCGCCGCAACCGTTGGCAAGCCGCTGATCAAAGTCGCAGCGTTCTCTTCGGGGGTTAGGGCCGCCATGGGAGTCAAGACCACCGGCAAGGGCCGCCGCAGCCGCTAAAGCATCCGCCATCGAACGCAGCGGTTCCAGACCCATTTCCGGAACCTCGCGACTGCACACAGGTGGCACAAGTGCAGAAGAACATCGAGTCCTGGCCTGGCAAGGGGGAGACCCTCAGAGCCAACGGGCTTGGACTCAACACGGAAAGAAGAAGCGCAGATGAAAAAGCTATTCTGGGTCGGTATTGGAATCGGCGTCGGAGTCCTCACCGCCCGCAAGATCGGTGAAGCGAAATCACTTGCGAGCCCCGACGGGCTGAACCGCACCATTGGGCGCTTCACCGATTCACTTCACGAAATCGCCGATGCTTTCCGCGAGGGAATGAACGAACGCGAAACCGAATTACGCCAGGCCCTGGGCTTGGATGAAACAACCGGCCAAGGCCACCACTAAACTTAGAAGCAGTGCCGCGCACGGGATCAACCGATCACCAGCGCCAACGTACGCAAGCATTACCCCGTAAGCACGAAGGGACCGAAGAGGAACAATGAAATCGCAGGAAATTGCACGCCGGTGGGTCGACTACTTTGAGTCAAAGGGCCACACCGCGGTTCCCAGCGCCTCCTTGGTCTCCTCGGACCCGTCGCTGTTGTTCACGGTCGCCGGCATGGTGCCGTTCATCCCGTACTTGACCGCCCGCGAAGAGCCGCCGTTCAGCCGCGCCACCTCGGTGCAGAAATGCATCCGCACCGGTGACATCGAAGAAGTCGGCAAGACGGTTCGCCATGGCACCTTCTTCCAGATGGCCGGCAACTTCTCCTTCGGCGATTACTTCAAGGAAGGCGCCATCTCCTACGCCTGGGAGCTGCTGACCAGCTCACTGGAGGACGGCGGCTTCGGCCTGCCCGCCGAGAAGCTGTGGATCACCGTCTTCCACGAAGACACCGAGGCTCTGGAGATCTGGCGCGACAAGATCGGCGTTCCCGCCGAACGCATCCAGAAGCTGGGCATGGAGGACAACTACTGGTCCACCGGCCAGCCGGGCCCCGCAGGCCCATGCTCGGAAATTTTCTACGACCGCGGCCCGGAGTACGGCATCGAGGGCGGCCCGGAGGCCGACGACACCCGCTACATCGAAATCTGGAACCTCGTGTTCATGCAGTACCAGCGTGGCGAGGGCACCGGCAAGGACAGCTTCGAAATCCTGGGCGAACTGCCCAAGAAGAACATCGACACCGGCCTGGGCCTCGAGCGCCTGGCCATGATCCTGCAGGGTGTCGAGAACATGTACGAGACCGACCAGGTCCGTCCCGTGTTGGACAAGGCAGCCGAAATCTCCGGCAAGACCTACTCGTCCACCGAAGACCCCAACGATCCGAACCACGCCAACGACGTGCGCATGCGCATGGTTGCCGACCACATCCGCTCCTCGCTGATGTTGATCTCCGACGGCGTTTCCCCGGGCAACGAGGGCCGCGGCTACGTGCTGCGCCGCCTGATCCGCCGTGCGGTGCGCGCCATGCGCCTGATGGGCGTGGAAACCGCAGTGCTCCCCGAGTTGCTGCCGGCTTCCCGCGACGCCATGAAGGGCGTCTACCCGATTGTCGAGTCTGACTTCGCACGCATCTCCCGCATCGCCTACGCCGAGGAGCGCGCCTTCCTGCGCACCATCGCCTCCGGCACCACCCGTCTTGAAGAGGCCCTTGTCACCTCCAAGGCCAAGGGCGAGGCACTTTCCGGTGCCGACGCCTTCGCACTGCACGACACCTTTGGTTTCCCGATCGACCTGACCCTGGAAATCGCCGCCGAAGCCGGACTTGCGGTTGACGAGACCCAGTTCCGTGCGCTGATGAACGAACAGCGTACGCGCGCCCAGAAGGATGCCAAGGCCAAAAAGGCAGGCCACGCCGACCTGACGGTCTTCACCCAGCTGCACGAGCGCGGCGATGTCATCTTCACCGGTTACGACGAGCTCACCAGCGAATCCACTGTGCGCGGCATCGTGCACAACGGCGCACTGGTGGAGGTTGCCGAGCAGGGCCAGCAGATCGAATTGGTCCTGAATGAGACCCCGTTCTACGCCGAGGCAGGTGGCCAGGCCGGCGACGTTGGACTCATCACCGGCGACGGCTTCGTCCTTGAGGTACTCGATGTTCAGTCCCCGATCCGCGGACTGAACGTGCACCAGGCGATCGTCCGCGAGGGCGAATTGCCATCGAACGCCACCGTGCTGGCCGAGGTCGACCGCAACCGCCGCCACTCGGGCGAACAGGCGCACTCGGCAACCCACCTGGTCCACGCGGCCCTGCACGAGATCCTTGGCCCGGACGCCCTGCAGTCAGGTTCCTTCAACAAGGCTGGCTACCTGCGCTTTGACTTCTCCTGGTCGGAGGCACTGTCCGCAGCTGCCCGCAACGAGATCGAAGAGGCGGTCAACCTCTCGATCCTTAACAACCACCAGGTACTGACCAACGTCATGCCGATCGCCGAGGCCCGCGCCGCAGGCGCCATGAGCCTGTTCGGTGAGAAGTACGGCAACACGGTGCGCATGGTGGAAATCAACGGAGCCTGGAGCCGCGAGCTGTGCGGTGGCACCCACGTGGGCAACACCGCGCAGATTGGTTCCCTCACGCTGCTGGGTGAGGCCTCCGTTGGTTCGGGCAACCGCCGCGTGGAGGCACTGGTCGGCATGGAAGCATTCCGCCACGGTGCCGCCGAACGCGCACTGGTCTCCGAACTCTCCTCGATGTTCAAGGTGCCTTCGGCGCAGCTCAACGAGCGCATCACCGACACCGTTGCGAAGCTCAAGAGCGCCGAAAAGGAACTCGAACGCCTGCGCACCGCCCAGTTGGCCGCCCAGGCAGGTTCCTTGGTGTCCAAGGCCCGCGACATCAACGGCGTACGTGTCTTGGCGCACGATGCCGGCGAGGTTCCCTCGGCCGAGGCATTGCGCACCCTGGCACTTGACCTGCGTGACCGCTTGGGCTCTGAAGCCTCGGTTGTCGCACTGACCGGCGCGTCCAACGGACGCCCGCTGGTCTTGGTTGCCACCAACGATGCAGCCCGCGCCCAGGGCGTCAAGGCTGGTGCACTGGTGCGCACCGCCGCCAAGATCCTTGGCGGCGGCGGCGGCGGCAAGGACGATGTAGCCCAGGGCGGTGGCCAGGACGTGACCCAGATCCCGGCAGCGCTTGAGGCCATGACGGCGTCGATCCAGGACCTGTCATAACTTCTGCAGCGCATTCCACCCGCGGTGTCATGCTGGGCGTCGACGTGGGCATGGCCCGCGTCGGCGTCGCAGCGTCGGATCCCGATGGCATGCTTGCCACACCGGTGAAGACGCTCAAGCGTGACCTCAAG
This sequence comes from Paeniglutamicibacter antarcticus, assembly GCF_900010755.1. Taxonomy (GTDB): domain Bacteria; phylum Actinomycetota; class Actinomycetes; order Actinomycetales; family Micrococcaceae; genus Paeniglutamicibacter; species Paeniglutamicibacter antarcticus_B. Next base: position 38,445 of record NZ_CZJT01000086.1, read on the forward strand.
AAGAACAGCGATATGACAGTGCTGGTCAAACTCGCTGCCGAGCGCGACGTGAAACAAATATTTGTCGGCCTTCCCCGCTCCTTGTCGGGCGGGGAGACTGCGTCAACGGCGATGGCCCGAGATTATGCAGGCGAATTGACTAACCGGCTGGTGGCGGCACGCCAGCAGGTTGAAGTGCGTCTTGTCGATGAGAGGCTGACCACCGTCAGCGCCCATCGCTCCCTGCGTGATGCCGGATTGGACGGGCGCAAGCATCGTGCGGTGGTGGATCAGGTGGCTGCGGTGGAGATTCTCCAACAGGTGCTTGAAATGCGTCGACACGGTCAGTTTGCCCCGGGGCTGCTGGTTTCCCCGGGATTTTCCGGGCTTGACGATGTATTCTGAGAGACACATTTCCGTTGTTGATCACCGGCGGCGCGTTCGCATTCGATCCATAAATGATCTGCCTGACACGTCATATGTAACGTAAGATCAGGTCACATTGCTAAAAGCTACACAGGTGGGCCTCCGTCGTCCCACGGCTACTACGTTGCCCCCAGGGCAAGGGAGAACACCGCATGACTAACGAATCGTCCTTCGATTCCACGCGCCACGAACCTGAAGTTTCACCTCGTCGCGCCGCGAGAGCCGCCCGCGAGCGGGTCGAAGCCCAAAACATCAGCACCACGGGATCTGAACCCGGTGTGGATGCGGCAGGTCCAACAGCACCTCCGACCGCGCCGGCTGTGGAACCACCGGCTGCGCCCAGTGAGGCCGAATTGGCAGCACAGGCCCAGCGGGTACGCTCGGTTGCCGCCGCCCAGCGGGCAAGTACCGAAGGGGCCCAGCGTGCGCGGTCCGAGGCGATCGAAGCCCAGCGCGCCGCAGCCGAACGGGTGCGCGAAACCCTGCGCGCCAATGCCGCCGGACCCCGACGGGCCTCAGGCCGCAGTGCCGCGAACCCCGATTCAGCGGCAGCGGAGCTGTCGTTCACCCCGTCTGCACGTGCCGACCAGCGCTCAGCTGACCCTGTTCAAACGCCGCCGGCCAGTCCCGAAGCCACCGAGGCAGCTCCTGTTGCGCCGCCGGCTGTGCAAGCGCCAACGACCGCACCACACCCGGGCAAGGCCCCGTCGCTCACCCACACGCCCAAGTCCTCCGCATCTTCCAAACGTTGGAACGCCCGCGACCACGAGGCCATGAGCTTCCATGACATCCTCTCCCACCGGGGTGAAAGCAGCGGCTCGGTGCGTAGCGCCTCCGCAGCGATTTCGGCACGCGGCGCCATGACGGCCCATGCTTCCGGGACCCTGCTTGAAGCCACCTCGGCACATGAAAAGCCCGAGCCCGTTGAGCCAGCAGCACCCAATCCCGCCACCGCTGACGTGGTTGGGCAGGCATCCGCCGGAGAGCCACCGACGGAATCCGGGGCCGGACAGCACCCCGAGCCGGAGGATTTCGTTGATTTTGAGGCCCCGGCACCTCTTGCCTACGGGGCTGCGTATAACGCGGGCCCGTCCGATGAGGCCGCGGCCCACGAAAACGCCGTTGATGGAGATGCCGACCACCATGCTCCCTCCGACGATGAGTTTGCGCACCAGCCCGCCGGCGCACAGGACCACGAACACGAGTACCCGGGAACCGCATACCACCCGGAAGTACCCGGAAGCGAATACGTTGAGCATCTCGACCACGACGAGGCCGGACGCGAGAACCTCTTCCTGGCGGGCGCGCAACCTGAATTTGCCGCTCAACGCAAGGCCCGCCGTCACCGCCGCAACGCAGTGATGGCCATTGTGGTTCTTGGCTTCGCAGCAGTGATCTTCGGTGTGGTCCTGGTCCTGCAGGGCGTCATGGCCAAGCTGAATCCCGCCGACTACCCGGCACCGGGCGGGGAAACCATCGCCTTTGAGGTCAAGTCGGGGTGGGGGCCCCAGCAGATTGGCCGCGCCCTGGAAGCCGACGACATCGTCGCCAGTGACAAACTCTTCCTCGAAGCGGTCCAACTCGTGGAAACCGAGAACCGCGAAATCCACCCGGGCACCTACGACCTGCGCGTCCAGATGCCGGCCCTTGATGCGGCAACCATTCTCATCGGCGAGGGCACCGACAAGGTCGGCTACGTGGCCATCAAGCAAAACACTCGCATGCCAGCGGTGCTTGAGGAAATCTCCAAGGGATCGGGACTGCCGCTGGAGGACCTCACGGCACTGGCCAACAAGCCGGCCACCTTCGGCATCAAGAGCGGTGCCAAGAACCTCGAAGGCTACCTGCACCCGGGCGAATACCGTTTCCCGGTTGATGCCGACGCCAAGACCATCATCCAGATGATGGTCGACGCCACCCAGAAGTCACTGGTCAATGTGGGACTCACGGACCCGGCCAAGCAGTACCGCGCGTTGAAGGTCGCCTCGATCCTGCAGGCCGAGGCCCGCCCCAACGACTACGCAACAGTTGCCGGCGCCCTGGAAAACCGCATGCACCCGAACAACACCGAAACCGTCGGCCTGTTGCAGGTCGATTCAACGGTGATCTACGGGCTTGACCGCTACACTCTGCACTTCACCAAGGAAGAAAAGGCCGACGCGTCCAACCCGTTCAACTCATACATCCACAAGGGCCTGCCGCCAACCCCTATTGGCTCCCCGGGTGATTCGGCACTCAAGGCAGCGGCAAACCCGCAGGTCAACGACTACTACTACTGGGTCACCGTGAACACCAATACGGGTCTCACGAAGTTCGCCAAGACCTACCGTGAGCACCAGGTCAACCAGAACGAATTCCGTTCGTGGTGCGCGGCAAACACGGACGTCTGCAAGTGACCGGGGGAGTTCCCTCCCCGGCGGACCACCCGGTGCCCGGGGCACGCGCCGCGGTACTGGGCCACCCCATCGAGCATTCGCGATCGCCGTTGTTGCATTCAACCGCCTACCGGGAGCTCGGCCTCGAGATCGGCTACACGGCCATCGACACGCTTCCGGAGCAGGCCGCAGCATTTGCCCGGCGGTTGCGCACCGAACCGGGATGGGTGGGTGTCTCGGTGACCATGCCGATGAAGGACGCGCTGATCCCGTTCATCGACGCGCCCTCCCCGCGGGTCCGCCGGCTGGGCGCGCTGAACACCGTGATGGTTCGCCGCGACGAACATGGTGTCACGCTGCTGGCCGAGAACACCGACGTTGACGGCATCGTCCGCGCGCTTGACCTCCAAGGTGCAGGTGCCCAGGAAACCTCCGGTGCCCGCGGCGCTCCCGTGGTGGCGATCCTCGGCAACGGGAACACCGCCATGGCGGCGCTCGAGGCCTGCGCCCTGATGGGGGCCGGCCGCGTCGAGCTGCTGGTGCGCAACCCGGCACGGGCGGCGGATGCGCTGGACCTTGCGGCAACACTCGGCCTCGAAGCCACTGTGCATCCCTACACCGAGGCGGCTGGGCGCATCTTTGGGTACGACGCGGTGATTTCCACGCTGCCTGCCAGGGCCGCCGATTCCTTGCTGCAGGCTCTCGGGCTCGACGGCGTGGCCGCCGAGAATTCGGGAAGCAACGCCGTCGCACTCAAGCCGGGCGCCGTCCTCTTGGATGTCGCCTACGATCCTTGGCCCTCGGCGCTGGCCACCGCGTGGGAATCCGCCGGCGGTCGAGTGGTCTCCGGGCTGAGCATGCTGGTGCACCAGGGCGTGGAACAGGTCAAACTTTTTTCAGGAATTCAAGATGCTGACTGGGAGCGCGTCACAAACGTGATGTGCGACGCAGTAGGCGTGCCCAGGCCCTAATCGGAGCCCGGGTACATGGCAGGATGGAGAGCATGTTGCGTTGGTTGACGGCGGGCGAATCACACGGCCCCGCATTGGTTGGAATTATCGAGGGACTGCCCGCGGGCATTGCCATCTCTTCACAGGACGTGCGCGATGCCTTGGCACGCCGCCGGCTCGGCTACGGCCGCGGCGCCCGGATGAAGTTTGAGCAGGACGAGGTTTCCTTCATAGGCGGCGTCCGCCACGGACTGACCCAGGGCGGACCGGTGGCCATCGAGGTGGGCAACACCGAATGGCCCAAGTGGTCCAAGGTCATGAACCCGGATACGGTCGATCCCGAGGAACTGGCTTCGATGGCACGCAATGCGCCGTTGACGCGCCCGCGCCCCGGACATGCCGATTTCACCGGCATGCAGAAGTACGGTTTCGACGATGCCCGCCCGGTGCTCGAGCGTGCCTCCGCACGTGAAACCGCCGCCCGCGTGGCCCTGGGGTCCGTGGCCGCGAACTTCCTGGCCCAGCTGGGCGTCGAGCTCGTCTCCCACACGGTCTCGGTGGGCACCGTGGCATCCCCGGAGGGTTCGGCCCTGCCGCGCGCCTCCGACGTCATGGCCCTGGACAACGACCCGCTGCGCTGCTTCGATGCAGACACCTCGGCCGCCATGGTCACCGAGGTCGACGCGGCCCACAAGGAGGGTGAGACCCTCGGCGGCATCGTCGAGGTGCTGGCCTACAACCTGCCCCCGGGCCTTGGCTCCTACGTGCACTGGGACCGTCGTCTCGATGCGCGCCTTGCCGGTGCGCTCATGGGTATCCAGGCCATCAAGGGCGTTGAAGTGGGCGATGGCTTCCTCACAGCATCGCGGCGCGGTTCGGCGGCGCACGATGAGATCGTGCGTGGCGAGGACGGCGTCATCGACCGCTCGGGCAACAAGGCAGGCGGCATCGAGGGCGGCATGAGCATCGGCGACGTGCTGCGCGTCCGCGCTGCCATGAAGCCCATCGCCACCGTGCCGCGCGCCCTGCGCACCATCGACACCTCCACCGGTGAAGAGACCACCGCACACCACCAGCGCTCCGATGTGTGTGCGGTCCCGGCCGCCGGCGTCGTCGCCGAGGCCATGGTCGCACTCGTCTTGGCCCAGGCCATGCTCGAAAAGTTCGGCGGCGACTCGTTGTCCGAGGTCAAGCGCAACCTGGAGAACTACCTGGACGCCATCCCCGAATCCCTGGACTCGGTCCGCCGTCCATGAATCGAACGATCTTCCTGATCGGGCCGATGGCCAGCGGCAAATCAGCAGTTGGCGCCGAACTGGCCAGGTTGCTGGGCAGCCGCGTCCTGGACACCGACGCACTCGTGGTCCAGGAGCACGGCCCGATCCAGGAGATCTTCACGCACAGCGGCGAAGCCGCATTCCGCGGCTTCGAAACCGAGGCGCTGCGTAACGCAGCAAACGCGGCCGCGCAATCCGTATCCAACACCGGCTCGAAGGCCGACCCCAACGCCCGGGCTGCCGATGGCACACCAGTGGTCGTTGCCACCGGCGGGGGAGCGGTGCTGGCACCGGAGAACCGCGCGTTGATTTCCACGGGCTTTGCCGTCTACCTGTTCACTGACGCGCAAACCGTTGCCCAGCGGATCGCCACTGACACCGGCCGCCCCTTGCTGGCGGCCGCATCAACCGGCACCCCGTCAACCGGCAATTTGCCGAACACGGCGGCGCCGGTAGCCACTGCCCTTGAAGCCTGGGAAAAAATCTTCGCCCAACGTGCGCACCTCTACGAACAATGCGCCGACGTGCGCATCGACACCCGCACCCAAAACCCCGTCGACATCGCGGAGGCAATCATCACCGCCTACCGTGATGCCTGACACTCAAACACCATCTAGCGTGCCCAAACACGTAGGCTTAATCCGTTAGCCCGGAAAAACACCCCGGATCAACGGCCAATAGTCACCCTGTTTCGGATGACGCGTTTTCACTCACGCGCAAACACCAGCATCTCGCACCCGCGTTTGCGCGCTACGCAGCACTTGGAGGACCAACGATGAACCCCGCGCCCACCACGATCCACGTCACCGGATCGGCCCCGGCCGAGAACTACGACGTCATCGTCGGCAACGGCCTACTCGGACGCCTACCCGGCATCCTCGGCGAACGCGTCAAGCGCGTCATGGTCATCCACCCCCGCGCCCTGCGCACCACCGGAGACACCGTCAAGGAAGACCTGACGGCAGCCGGCTACGCGGCATTCTCCGCCGAGATCCCCGACGCCGAAGAGGGCAAGCACATCCAGGTTGCCGCCTTCTGCTGGCAGGTGCTCGGCCAGAACGACTTCACCCGCTCGGATGCGATCGTCGCAGTTGGCGGCGGAGCTGTCACCGACCTTGCAGGCTTTGTCGCGGCCACCTGGCTGCGCGGCGTAAAGGTGGTGCACATCCCCACCTCGCTGTTGGGCATGGTCGATGCCTCCGTGGGCGGGAAGACCGGCATCAACACCGCCGAGGGCAAGAACCTCGTCGGCGCCTTCCACCCGCCGGCCGGCGTGCTGGTTGACCTCGATTCGCTGGCCACACTGCCGAAGAACGAACTTGTCACCGGCATGGCCGAGGCAGTGAAGTGCGGCTTCATCGCCGACGAGCGCATCCTGGAACTCATCGAAGAGGATCCGGCAGATGCCACCACCGCCGGTTCGGCACGCCTGCGCGAAATCATTGAACGCTCCATCGCCGTCAAGGCGCGCGTCGTCTCGGCGGACCTGCGCGAAGACGGCCAGCGTGAGTTCCTGAATTACGGCCACACCCTGGGCCACGCCATCGAACTGGCCGAACGCTACAACATGCGCCACGGTGCTGCTGTATCCATCGGCATGGCCTTCGCCGCGGAACTGGGCCGCACCGTCGGCAAGACCTCCGATGAGGTGGCCGACCGCCACATCTCCATCCTGAAGTCCCTCGGGCTGCCCACCACCTACCGCGGGGACCGCTGGAGCTCGTTACTTGATGGCATGCGCCGGGACAAGAAGACTCGTGGGGACCTGCTGCGCTTCGTGGTGCTTGACTCGATCGGCAACCCGCGCATCCTCGACGTGCCGGATACCTCACTGCTTTTCGCCGCCTACCAGGAGATTGCCGAATGATCGCCACGGAAATGACGCAAGATTTGACGGCCACCGCGGCCGGAACGCTGACCCACACCCAGGCGCTGCTGCAGGTTCCGGCCTCCACCACCTCCGGCGCTTCGACGGCAAACATCGAATCCGGGATCCCCGGGGTGCGCTTTGACCCGCAGACGATGAGCCAGACGATATCCGATCCGGTCCTGGCGGACCAGACCATGGCCCGCGGCAATGCAGCGGAACAGGTAGTGGTGCTGCTGGCCCGCCGCCAGTTGCGCGCCGCCGGCGAACTCATCGCCGATACCCGCTTCGCCGAACCGCAGAACTTCGCCATGCGCGTGCTTGACACCTCGTTGACCCGCGCCTCGGGGGATCCGATGCGCGCGGCCAACCGCCTGCGCGCGCTGTTGACCGAGTTCAACGGCACCGCCCACGAATCACTGCTGCAGCAGCACCTTGGCATGGCGTATGCGGAATCCGGCGACGTGCGTGCTGCGGCCACCCGCTTCCGCAAGGCGATGGACCTGCGCATCGCAGAGGGCGCCGACCAGCGCCTCATTGACTCCTCGCGCCAGTGCCTCGAGGCACTGGCAGGACGCCTGAAGGCCTTGGCACCGCTGGCCGCGGAGTCACACGGCGCCAGCGCATCCACCGAAGCCGCACAGAAGTAACGCTTCCGGTTTGCTGGTGTGCGGCGCCACTGCCAAGGCCGCACACCAGCACCACAGCCTTTGTGCCGGACACAGCGTCCTGCAGATCACCAAGGAAAATACAGCGTCGGGCTTAATCCTGCGCTAAACTGGATCTTGGATTTTTGATAACACGCCCGGGCGGCCGCCATTTCACGGCCCCGCCCGCCGCGGGACCCTCACGGGTTCCGGCGGGCATCGGGCGCATACGGGAAAAGAGTAGATCGTGGCTTCAACCACCGACATTAAAAACGGACAGGTCCTCAAGATTGAGAACCAGCTCTGGACCATCATCGACTTCCAACACGTGAAGCCGGGCAAGGGTGGCGCCTTCGTGCGCACCAAGATGCGCAACGTGCTCACCGGCAAGGTAGTCGACAAGACCTACAACGCCGGTGCGAAGATCGAAACCGCAACCGTTGACCGCCGCGACTACCAGTACCTGTACCAGGACGGCGAAGACTACGTGTTCATGGACCTCACGGACTATGACCAGATCACCGTTCCGGGCACCGTCGTCGGCGACCAGGCCGGTTTCATGCTGGAAAACCAGAACGCCACCATCGCCATGCACGAGGGCGCTCCGCTGTACATCGAGCTCCCGGCCTCCGTGGTCCTGGAAATCACCTACACCGAGCCCGGCCTGCAGGGCGACCGCTCCTCGGCCGGCACCAAGCCTGCCACGCTGGAAACCGGCGTTGAGATCCAGGTGCCGTTGTTCGTCGAACAGAACACCAAGGTCAAGGTCGACACCCGCACCGGCGATTACCTGGGGCGTGTCTCCTAGTGAGCGCACGCGCCAAGGCCCGCCGCAGGGCACTTGACATCCTTTTCGAAGCCGAACAGCGAGACGTCTCGCCGATGGCCGCAATGCGTTTGCGTCGTGAAGCAACTGACATCACGATCAACGAGTACACAGTCACCCTCATCGAGGGTGTCATGGCGGAACTGGACCGGATCGATGAGATCCTCTCCTCCTACTCCAAGGGCTGGACCCTGGAGCGCATGCCGACCGTCGACCGCACAGCACTGCGCATCGGCGCCTGGGAACTGTTGTTCAACGACGACGTTCCCGACGGCGTCGCAGTGGCAGAGGCCGTCGCCCTGGTGCGCGAGCTGTCCACCGACGAGTCCCCGGAGTTCGTCAACGGGCTGCTCGGACGCATCCAGCAGATGAAGCCGACGCTGCTGGCCTAATCCTGCAGCAACATTCCCAGCCGGCCGGTGTGGGGTCCACGTGATTGGACCCCACACCGGCCGGCTTTGTTTTGCCCTCGCGGCATGCAGCGCGTCATCTCACCACCCGGGGGCGGCAGCGGGGCCACGCACGGGGCCAAGGCGGTGCCACCGGCAAGCCCCAAAGAATTTTGCCTCGGGGGATATGACGGCCGACGCAGATGTGGCACAGTGGGCTTTTGTGTTGCAGTTGCCGGGTTTGACCACACGTTTCTTCTTCCACCGGCCATTGCTTCAGGTATCACTCGCAGGCAAATCGACCCCCAGATCGTCCAGAGGAGAAACCGTTGAATTGGCTTGACCGCTCCCGCTCCATCGCCCCTCCGGGCTTCAACCGTTGGCTGATTCCACCCGCAGCACTGGCAGTGCACCTGTGCATCGGCCAGGCCTATGCAACCAGCGTGTACAAATCCGCGCTCATCGGACACTTAGAGGTCTCGCAAACCGCCATCGGCGTGATCTTCTCCATTGCGATAGTGATGCTTGGACTCTCCGCTGCGATCATGGGCACCTGGGTTGAACGCAGCGGTCCGCGCAAGTCGATGTTCGTCGCTGCCAGCTTCTGGGGCGTCGGCTTCCTGGTGGGAGCCGCCGGGATTTTCACCTCGCAGCTCTGGCTGGTGTACCTAGGCTATGGCGTCATTGGCGGCATCGGGCTGGGCATCGGCTACATTTCCCCGGTCTCCACGCTGATGAAGTGGTTCCCTGACCGCCCGGGCATGGCCACCGGCATGGCGATCATGGGCTTCGGTGGCGGCGCTTTAATTGCCTCGCCGATGTCTACGGCATTGCTGAAGTTTTTCGACGGCTTCGACCCGGCAGTCGATGGCGCCAATTGGGTGGCCTCGGGTTCCTCGGTCGGCAAGCTCTTCCTCACCCTCGGGATCCTTTACTTCGCCGTGATGATGTACGGGGTGGCCAACATCCGCGTTCCCGCCGAAAGCTGGAAGCCACGCGGCTGGAACCCCTCATCTGCAAAGTCCAATGCGATGGTCACCACCGCTCACGTCTCGGCGGCAAATGCCACCAAGACCCGGTCCTTCTGGCTTATCTGGGCCGCGTTGTTCGTGAACGTCACCGCCGGCATCGGCATCCTGGAACAGGCATCCCCGATGATTCAGGACTTCTTCCGCGGGGCAGATGGTAATTCAGCAGTCAACGCTGCGGTTGCCGCAGGCTTCGTCGGGATGCTCTCGATCGGCAACATGGCGGGCCGCTTTGTCTGGTCAAGCACCTCCGATGTCATCGGACGCAAACGTATTTACATGGTTTACCTGGGCGTCGGTGCACTCTTCTACACCGTCCTGGCATTCTTTGGCGGCAGCTCTATGCTGCTCTTTGTGGCGATGGCGGTGGTGATTATCAGCTTCTACGGCGGTTCCTTCGCCACGGCCCCGGCCTACCTCAAGGATCTATTTGGCACCTACCAGGTTGGCGCCATTCACGGCCGGTTGCTTACCGCCTGGTCTGCCGCAGGTATCGCCGGACCGTTGATCGTCAACGGTTTGCTCGATGCGCAGGGCAAGCCAGGCACCATGAACGCGCACAATTACCTGCCGGTGCTGCTGAGCATGGTGGTGCTGCTGATCATTGGCTTCATCGCCACCACCATGATCAAGCCGGTGGCTTCCAAGTATCACGAGCCCGAATCCGCCCTCGCCAGCGCCACCCAGGAGGCCTAAATGTCTGATCATTCTCACGATGACAGTGCCGGCGCGTCTGGCAACGGTGCACCGGGGAATTCCGCATCCCGGGTAGCAAACGTTGATCCGTACGATGTGCCCACCACGATGGCCACCGGCCGGGTGATCTTCGGCTGGGCGCTGGTTGGAGTCCCGTTGCTCTACGGGGTCATCACGACACTTTCGAAGGTTGGCCAGCTCTTCGGCTAGCTTCCGCCGAGCATTTGCGCGCGTTGCCGGTAGGACTGGTGCAGCAGTGCCAGTTCGCGGGCGGCATCCTGGCCGTCACCGTGCCCTGCGGCAATGCGCTGGCGCACCCCGGCCAGCTCCATGGCGGTGCGCGTGAATTGTTTCATCAGGGCGCCGCGCCCATGGGCGGCGGCCCACCGCTTGGCTGCCTTGCGGCCGGCGGGGGTGGCAAACATGGCAACCTCGGCCGCGGTGAACCAACCTGCACGCTGGTATTCGCCCAGCCGCTGGGCAGTGAGCCGCAATTCGGCGCGTTGCAGCAGGAGAACCGCCACAATGGATGCGACAAAGAGCGGGACCTGCAGCAGGAAGTAGAAGCTCAGGAACGAGTCGAAGAAGATGCCTACCCCGCCGTTCCACAGGAAGTGGCCGAACATTGCGGGCAGCAAGCCCATGGCCAAATACAGCGGCCAACGCCGCCGGTTCCCGCGCACCGCGCACAACCCCAACGCGAATCCGGTCCACGCGGTGAACATGACGTGTGCGAAGGGCGAGAAGAGCCCGCGCAGCACGAACACCGAGGCCAGGTCCCCGGGTTCCCCGGTCTGCGCATAGCTGGAGCCGAAGTAGAGGATGTTTTCGGTGAACGCGAAGCCCGCGCCCACCATGCCCCCGTACACGATGCCGTCGATCGGCCCGTCGAAGTGTGCCCGGTTCAGCCAGAACACCAGCAGCACCCCGGCGCCCTTGGCGAGTTCCTCGACCACGGGGGCCTGGATGACAGCGCCGAAGACGTCAAGGTCCAGGCGGCCGGCCGGGTTGAAGAACAGTTCGGTGAACGTGTCGCCCACCAGCAGCGCGCCGGCCACCGAGGCGCCGGCGCCCCAGAGCAGGGCGAGCAGCAACATCGTCCGTGGTTCCGGGTCCCAGCGATCCACCCAGCGCAGTCCCAGCAGGCACAAGGCCAGCGGGACCATCGCCAGGGCCCCAAGCCACAGAACCGTGGAGGGGCCGAAGATATCGGCCAGGAACAGCCCAACACCTGCCAGCAGGACGGTGCAGAAGACCATGGCCATCAGCACCTTGGGCGCGAATCCGCCGCGGCCTGCGGGCCTGCCCGCAGGCAGGCCCGTGACGGGTGCGATGTCGCCGGTCCACGGGTCGCGCGGGTTCGGTGCGGGCGAGGGCTGCAGGGGGTGTGAGGTAAAGCTCATGCACTAAAGACTACGTGCCATGCACGCTGTGATAATTTTGACTGAGCAGTAAATCACTATGCAGCAGCACCCGGCAACACCCCCGAATGAGCCAGCAACCTTTAAATTCCGTCCAGTGAGGCGGGGAAGGAGGCCGCATCATGAGTAACGACGCCAACGCGGCACGGAACTTAGCGCCAAAAACTGCCCGGACGGTCCTCTCAAGCGAGGACATCGACCGCGTACTGACCCGCATCGCCCACGAAATCATCGAGGCGAACAAGGGCACCAAAGACCTGGTTTTACTTGGCATTCCCTCCCGCGGATTCCCCCTGGCCCAGCGGTTGGCGCAGCGCATCGCCGCCACCGAACCGGGCCTGGACGCAGCCGCCATCGTCGGCCAACTCGATGTCACCATGTACCGCGATGACCTGCGCCATTCAACCGCCCGCACCCCGTTGCCCACGCGGCTTCCGGCCGGCGGCATCGATGACAAGGTGGTGGTGCTGGTTGACGACGTGCTCTACTCGGGCCGCACCATCCGCGCCGCCCTGGACGCCATCGCCGATTTGGGCCGCCCGCGCATCGTGCGCCTGGCAGTGCTGGTGGACCGCGGCCACCGCGAACTCCCAATCCGCGCGGACCACGTCGGCAAGAACCTCCCCACCGCCACCACCGAAAAGGTGCGGGTCCACGTGGCCGAGGTCGACGGGGTCGACAACAACGAAGTCATCATCGAGGATGCCGCATGAAACACCTGCTCTCCACCCTTGACCTTTCACGCGCCGACGCCATCCGGATCCTGGACATCGCCGAGGAAATGGCCGCCGTCGGCACCCGCGAGGTCAAGAAACTCCCGGCGCTGCGCGGGCGCACCGTGGTCAACCTGTTCTTCGAGGATTCAACCCGCACCCGGATCTCCTTCGAGGCAGCCGCCAAGCGTTTGAGCGCGGACGTCATTAACTTCTCCGCCAAGGGCTCCTCGGTCTCCAAGGGCGAATCGCTCAAGGACACCGCGCAGACCCTGCAGGCCATCGGCGCCGACGCGGTGGTCATCCGGCACGGCGCCTCCGGCGCCCCGGCCCGCCTGGCCGCCACCGACTGGATCGACGCACCGGTGGTCAACGCCGGCGACGGCACCCACGAACATCCAACCCAGGCGCTGCTTGACGCGTTCACGCTGCGCAACCACTGGGCACGCGTGAACGGAACCTCCACCCTGGGCACCGACCTGGCGGGCATGAAGGTCGCCATCGTCGGGGACATCCTGCACTCACGGGTGGCCCGCTCCAACCTCTGGCTGCTGCGCACCCTGGGCGCCGAGGTCACCATGGTGGCCCCGCCGACGCTGTTGCCGCACGGCTCCAACGTCTGGCCGTGCACCATCAGCTACGACCTTGACGCCACGCTGGCCGGCGGCATCGACGCGGTGATGATGCTGCGCGTGCAGGGCGAACGCATGCATGCCTCCTTCTTCCCGAACACCCGCGAGTACTCGCGCCTGTGGGGTTTCGACGACGCCCGGCTGGCGGCGCTGGACGCCCAGGGCCAGTCCGAAACCATCATCATGCACCCGGGCCCGATGAACCGCGGCCTGGAAATCTCCTCGGCCGCCGCCGATTCGCCCCGGTCGACGGTACTGGAACAGGTTTCCAACGGCGTCGCGGTCCGCATGGCCGTCCTGTACCTACTGCTATCGGGGGACCAGCAGCGTCCCTCCGGCCTCTAAGAACCTCAGAAAACGGGAGTCACCGATGAGCACCACCAACACCGCCTACCTGATCCGCGGCGCCAAGCCGCTGGGCACCGAAGCCACCGACCTGTTGATCAACGACGGGCTGATTGTCGCGACCGGTGCCGAGGCCGCAACCCACCCGGCCGCCGCCGGCGCCACCGTCATCGAAGCCGCCGGCCAGATCGCCCTGCCGGGCATGGTGGACCTGCACACCCACCTGCGTGAACCGGGCCGCGAGGACGCGGAAACCGTCGAGACCGGCACCCGCGCCGCCGCGCTGGGCGGTTTCACCTCCGTGCATGCAATGGCCAACTCCAACCCGGTGGCGGACACCGCAGGGGTCGTCGAGCAGGTCTGGTCCTTGGGCCGCCGCTCCGGCTGGGTGGATGTGCGCCCGGTGGGTGCCGTCACCGTCGGCCTGGCGGGCACCCAGCTCTCCGAGATCGGCGCCATGGCCGATTCGCGCGCGGCGGTCCGCGTCTTCTCCGATGACGGCATCTGCGTCTTTGACCCGTTGATCATGCGCCGGGCCCTGGAATACGTGAAGGCGTTCGACGGCGTCGTTGCCCAGCACGCCCAGGAACCGCGGCTCACCGAGGGCGCCCAGATGAACGAGGGCGAGGTCTCCGCTGTGCTGGGGCTGGCCGGCTGGCCGGCCGTCGCCGAGGAATCGATCATCGCCCGCGACGTGCTGCTGGCCGAACACGTGGGCTCGCGCCTGCACATCTGCCACGTCTCCACCGCCGGCTCGGTGGAGATCATCCGCTGGGCCAAGTCCCGCGGCGTGAACGTCACCGCCGAGGTCACCCCGCACCACCTGCTGCTGACCGATGAAATGGTCAAGAGCTACGACCCGGTCTTCAAGGTCAACCCGCCGCTGCGTCGCGAGGCCGATGTCATGGCGCTGCGCGCAGGCCTGGCCGACGGCACCATCGACATCATCGGCACCGACCACGCACCGCACCCCTCCGAGGCGAAGGAATGCGAATGGGCGGCAGCCGCCATGGGCATGACCGGCCTGGAAACCGCGCTCTCGGTGGTACAGCACACCATGATCGACACCGGGATGTTCTCCTGGGCCGACTTCGCACGCGTCACCTCCACCGCCCCTGCAGCCATCGGCCGCGTCACCGACCAGGGCCGCGCGCTGGAAGCCGGGGAACCGGCAAACATCACGTTGGTGGATGCCGACGCCCGCTGGATCGTTGACCCGGCCGCGATGGCCACCAAGGGCCGCAACTCCCCGTTCAAGGGACTGGAACTGCCGGGCAAGGTCACCACGGTGTTCTTCCACGGCCACCCGACGGTGCTCGATGGCGCGCTGGCCACCCCGCGGATCGTGGGAGCCGAGTAACCATGGGCCAATACACCCCCGCCATCCTGGTCACCCTGGCGATCATCATCGTCATGGTGGCACTGATCGCCCTGGGCTGGCGCAACAGGTTGCGCCGCCAGTCTGACATCGCCGCGCCGCCGGCCACCCCGGAAAACCCGGGGGTGTTGATCGCCGAGCCCTCCGAGGGGCAGTACGTGAGCACCACCCGGGCCGGCGACTGGCTTGACCGCATCGCCGCCCACCAGCTGGGCATCCGGTCCAACGCGACGCTGTTCATCCATGCCGACGGCGTGCTGCTGGCCCGCCACGGCGCTTCCGACGTGTTCATCCCGGCGGCCACCATCACTTCCGTCACCCGCGCCTCCGGCATGGCCGGCAAGTTCGTCGAAAAGGACGGGCTGCTGGTGATCACCTGGGCACTGGGGGAGACGGCAGTGGACACCGGCTTCCGCCCCCGCTACCACCAAGAATTGCCGGTACTCCTGGCGGGCATCGCCGCCCTCGGGACCACCGGATCCAGCAATACACCAAGTAACACACCAGGTAAAACACCTGGCAGCACCTCCGAGAACGATCAAGAAACACCACCCGCCGAGGATAAGGAAAACCAGTGACAGCAGTACTCAGGACCGAGCCAGCCCTCTTGGTGCTCGAAGACGGACGGGTTTTCCGCGGCCGCAGCTACGGCGCCATCGGCACCACCTTCGGTGAGGCAGTCTTCTCCACCGGCATGTCCGGCTACCAGGAGACCCTCACGGATCCCTCCTACGCCAAGCAGATCATCGTGCAGACCTTCCCGCACATCGGCAACACCGGTGTGAACGACGAGGACGCCGAGTCCAGCCGTATCTGGGCCGCCGGCTACGTGGTCCGCGACGCGGCACGCCGACCGTCGAACTGGCGCTCCGAACGCACCCTCGATGAGGAACTCATCAATGGCTCCGTCGTGGGCATCCAGCAGATCGACACGCGCGCGCTGACCCGCCACCTGCGTGAACGCGGCGCCATGCGCTCGGGCATCTTCTCCGGTGCCGACGCGGCAGCCCCCATCGAGGAGCTGCTGACGGCGGTGAACGCACAGCCGTCGATGGAGGGCCTGAACCTCTCCGAGCTGGTCTCCACCAAGGAGGCCTACATCGTGGAGCCGGCGGACCACGGCTTCACCGGCGAGGTTGAACTCTCCGTGGCAGCCATCGACCTTGGCATCAAGGCGATGACCCCGCAGCGTTTTGCCGAGCGCGGCGTGCGCGTGCACGTGCTGCCGTACAACGCCACCTTTGAAGACGTGGTGGCCACCGGCGCCCAGGGCGTCTTCTTCTCCAACGGCCCGGGCGACCCGGCCACAGCCAACGTGCAGGTAGAGCTGGTCCGCCAGGTGCTCGACGCGAAGATCCCGTACTTCGGCATCTGCTTCGGCAACCAGATCCTGGGCCGCGCCCTGGGTTACGGCACCTACAAGCTGCGCTACGGCCACCGCGGCATCAACCAGCCGGTGCTGGACAAGGCCACCGGCAAGGTGGAAATCACCAGCCAGAACCACGGCTTTGCCGTCGATGCACCACGCGAGGGCGCAGCGAATGCCCCGCTGGACCGCTTCGGCCGCGTCGAGGTCTCGCACATCTCGCTCAACGACCAGGTCGTCGAGGGCTTGAACTGCCTGGACATCCCGGCGTTCTCCGTGCAGTACCACCCGGAGGCAGCCTCCGGCCCGCACGATGCAAGCCACCTGTTTGACCGCTTCATCGACACCATGCGCGCAGCTGGCACCGCCACCGCAGCCTCGAACTCCACCACCGCCTCCACCCAGGAAGAGAAGTAAATGCCCAAGCGCGAAGACCTCAAGTCAGTCCTGGTCATCGGCTCCGGCCCGATCGTCATCGGCCAGGCAGCAGAATTCGACTACTCCGGAACCCAGGCGCTGCGCGTGCTGCGCGAAGAGGGCCTGCGGGTCATCCTGGTGAACTCCAACCCGGCAACCATCATGACGGACCCGGAGTTCGCCGACGCCACCTACGTCGAGCCGATCACCCCCGAGGTCGTCGAAAAGATCATCGCCAAGGAACGCCCTGACGCCCTGCTGCCGACCCTCGGCGGGCAGACGGCGTTGAACACCGCCATCGCCCTGGACAAGGCAGGTGTGCTTGAAAAGTACAACGTCGAGCTGATCGGCGCGAACATCGAAGCCATCGAACTCGGCGAAGACCGCGAGAAGTTCAAGGGCGTCGTGGAGCGCTGCGGCGCCGAATCGGCCAAGTCCTTCATCGTGCACACCATGGAGGAGGCCTTCAAGGCCGTCGAAATCCTGAACTACCCGGTGGTGGTCCGCCCGTCCTTCACCATGGGCGGCCTGGGCTCGGGCATGGCGTACGACGCCGAGGACCTGCGCCGCATTGCCGGCCAGGGCCTGCAGTACTCGCCGACCACCGAGGTGCTCCTGGAGGAGTCGATCCTCGGCTGGAAGGAGTACGAGCTGGAAATGATGCGCGACAAGGCCGATAACGTCGTGGTCATCTGCTCCATCGAGAACTTCGACCCGGTGGGCGTGCACACCGGCGACTCGATTACCGTGGCCCCGGCCATGACGTTGACCGACCGCGAATACCAGCGCCTGCGCGACATCTCCATCGCGGTCATCCGCGAGGTCGGCGTGGACACCGGCGGCTGCAACATCCAGTTCGCCATCGAGCCTGACACCGGGCGCATCGTGGTCATCGAAATGAACCCGCGCGTCTCACGTTCCTCGGCGCTGGCCTCCAAGGCCACCGGCTTCGCCATCGCGAAGATCGCCACCAAGCTCTCGCTGGGTTACACCCTCGATGAGATCCCCAACGACATCACGCTCAAGACCCCGGCATCCTTCGAACCGGCGCTTGACTATGTTGTGGTGAAGGTTCCGCGCTTCGCGTTCGAGAAGTTCCCGGCCGCCGATGCCACGCTGACCACCACCATGAAGTCAGTCGGCGAGGCCATGGCCATCGGCCGCAACTTCACCGAGGCGCTGCAGAAGGCCCTGCGCTCCCTGGAGCAGAAGGGTGCCGAGATCGAGTTCAACAAGCCGATGGACTTCGAAATCGAGCAGCTGCTGGAGGACTCCGTCAAGGGTTCCACCGACCGCCTGTACAACGTACAGCGCGCCCTGCTGGGCGGTGCGTCCATCGAGCAAGTCTTCGAGAAGACCGCAATCGACCCGTGGTACCTTGACCAGCTGGTGCTGATCAACGAGACCGCCGAGATGATCCGTTCCAACCCGGACCTGGGCGAGGACGTCCTGCGCGAGGCCAAGCGCCACGGCTTCTCCGATGCGCAGATCGCCAAGCTGACCAACAAGTCCGAGGCAGTGGTGCGCGGGATTCGCCACGCGTTGGGCATCCGCCCGGTGTTCAAGACCGTTGACACCTGCGCCGCCGAGTTCGAGGCCTTCACCCCGTACCACTACTCCTCCTACGACGAGGAGACCGAGGTTGCGCTGCACGAAAAGCCGAGCGTCATCATCCTGGGCTCGGGTCCGAACCGCATTGGCCAGGGCATCGAATTCGACTACTCCTGCGTCCACGCCACCATGGCACTGCGCAAGGCCGGCTACGAGACTGTCATGGTCAACTGCAACCCGGAAACCGTCTCCACCGATTACGACGTCTCAACCCGCCTGTACTTCGAGCCGCTGACGCTCGAGGACGTGCTGGAGGTCATCCACGCGGAGGAATCCACCGGCGGCGTGCTGGGTGTCTTCGTGCAGCTGGGCGGGCAAACCCCGCTGAAGCTCGCACAGGAACTTGCCGATGCCGGCGTGCCGATCCTGGGTACCTCCCCGGAGGCCATCGACCTGGCCGAGCACCGCGGCGCCTTCCAGCGTGTGCTGGATGCCGGCGGGCTGATTGCCCCGAAGAACGGCACCGCGGTGTCCTTCGACGAGGCCAAGAAGATCGCCGACGAAATCGGTTACCCGGTGCTGGTGCGCCCGTCCTACGTCTTGGGCGGCCGCGGCATGGAGATCGTGTACGACGAGGCAAACCTGTCCCGCTACATCGCCAACGCCACCGAAATCACCGTGGACCACCCGGTGCTCGTTGACCGCTTCCTGGAAGACGCCATCGAGATCGACGTCGATGCGCTGTTCGACGGCAAGGACCTGTATGTCGGCGGCATCATGGAGCACATCGAAGAGGCCGGCATCCACTCCGGCGACTCCGCCTGCGTGCTGCCCCCGATCACCCTGGGCAAGGACGTACGCGACCGCGTGGTCCACGCGACCCGCGCCATCGCCGAGGGCGTTGGCGTGCGCGGCCTGATCAACATCCAGTTCGCACTGGCCTCCGACGTCCTCTACGTCATCGAAGCCAACCCGCGCGCCTCCCGCACGGTTCCGTTCACTTCCAAGGCCACCGGCGTGCAGCTGGCCAAGGCCGCGGCGTTGATCGGTGTCGGCGTGTCGATCGCACACCTGCGTTCCGTGCACCACATCCTGCCGGAGTCCGGCGACGGCGCCAACCTGCCCGAGGGCGCACCGGTATCGGTGAAGGAAGCAGTGCTTCCCTTCGCTCGCTTCCGCACCCCGGAGGGCAAGGTCGTCGACTCCCTGCTCGGCCCGGAAATGCGCTCCACCGGCGAGGTCATGGGTATCGACAAGTACTTCGACACGGCCTTCGCCAAGTCGCAGGCTGCCGCGAACAACCCGTTGCCGACCTCCGGCAAGGTCTTTGTCTCGGTGGCCAACCGCGACAAGCGCTCGATCGTCATCCCGGTCAAGCACCTGGCAGACATCGGCTTCGAGATCGTCTCCACCGGCGGCACCGCCGAGGTGCTGCGCCGCAACGGCATCCCGTCCACCGTGGTCCGCAAGGTCCGTGAGGGATCGGCCGAGGGCGAGTCCAACATCGTTGACCTCATCACCGAGGGTGAGATCGCAATGATCCTGAACACCCCCTCGGGCGGCGAGGCACGCGGGGATGGCTACGAGATCCGCGCAGCTGCGGTGTCGGTCGGCACCCCGATCATCACCACCGTCGCCGAATTCGGCGCTGCCATCCAGGCGATCGACGCCATGCGTTCCTTCGAGTGGACCGTGTCCTCGCTGCAGGAACACGCTGCCACGCTGAAGGCGGCCACCGCTGCACGGGATGCTGCAGATGCCTAGCATCGCCAACACCACCGGCACCACCACGCCAGGTGCGCGCGCCGCCTTCGGGCAGCGCCTGGCCTCGGCCATGGCCGCACACGGTCCGCTGTGCGTGGGCATTGATCCGCACCCAGGGCTGCTTGCCGCCTGGGGGTTGAACGACGACGTGCAGGGCTTGCGTTCCTTCTCGCTGCGCGTGGTTGAGGCCATGGCCGGCCAGGTTGCCGCGCTGAAGCCCCAGGTGGCACTCTTCGAGCGTCACGGTTCACGCGGGCTTGCTGTGCTTGAGGAAACCCTCGCGGCATCCGCCGATGCGAACCTGTTGTCAATTGCCGACGCCAAGCGCGGGGACATCGGATCAACCATGGCCGCTTACGCGGATGCGTGGTTGGGGGAGGGCAGCCCGTTGGCTGCCGATGCCGTGACACTGAGCCCGTACCTGGGCTACGAGTCGCTGCGCCCGGCCCTTGACCTGGCAGCTGCCACCGGTCGCGGCGTGTTCGTGCTCGGTTTGACCTCCAACCCGGAGGGCAAGGACGTACAGCATGTGGGCGGCGACCAGTCGGTTGCCAAACGCATCATCGGCGCCGTCGGTGCCGAGAACAAGGCCGAAAACCTGCCGGGTGTGCCGTTTGGTTCCACCGGCCTGGTCATCGGCGCCACCGTGGGTTCGGCGTTGGAGGAGCTGGGCATCGACCTGGCCGACTCGGCAGCGCCGATCCTGGCTCCGGGCCTTGGCGCCCAGGGTGCCACCGGCGCCGAAATGAAGGCGTCCTTCGGGGCGTTTTGGCCGCAGGTGCTTGGCACCTCAAGCCGCGACATCCTCAAGGCCGGACCGGATGCCAAGGCGCTGCTTGAAGCCGCGCTGCGCACCCGCGATTCGCTGCTCTAACCGGCAGTTGGTCTAGGCCGCAAGACATTGAATGTGCGTTTGGCTTTCCGTTCCGTAAGGGGTGGCAAGCCAAACGCACATTTCTTTTTGGGGTGAAAGAGTGAAGTACCCGACGTCAATTTTCATCGAGCGCCGTAGCAGCCTATATTTGCCCGGTTTGATCTTGTTGGTGCGTGGCCAGGTGCAGTCGCCGGTGAGGTTGATGTGTTTCCATCCCAGGCGTGAGAGGAACCGCAACAGGTCAGGGTCACTGGCGTTACGCTCTTGATTCAAGGTGGTGATGGTGCGGTCGAGGTAGACAGTCCTCGAGAGGACGATGGCCGCGGTCAGTAGATTTAGCCCTGAGTCCCTTTAGCGCTGCTGCTCGAAGGATCGTTGCCGAGAACGATTAGGGGAGAACCTGAGACCCTGCTAGCGACCCTTGTTCGAAAATAAATTCGAAAACTCTCAGCTTTTATGAAGTATTCAAGCCCGTTCCGGATGAGTTTTGTCTATGGCGAGAACGTAAGCTTGTAAGCACTATGGATGACCCTCCTTCACATATGCCCAAGCCTCTGCTTCCACTTGCCGCACCGTCGGTCGCAGTCGGAGAGGGGCGCCTCAATGTATGAATGGATCATGATCGGTATCGGTCTAATCCTCACCGTTGGAACAGGTTTCTTTGTCGCCTCCGAATTCGCGTTGGTCAATCTCGACCGCCACGAACTTGAAGCCCGCCAAGAGCGAGGCGAAAAACGCCTTGAACCAACGATCAAAGCACTGAAGATCACCTCCACGCACCTTTCCAGCGCGCAACTAGGCATTACCCTCACCACCCTGCTCACCGGCTACACGTTCGAGCCGGCCATCAGCTCCTTGCTTCGCGAACCTCTCCTGGAACTCGGCCTGAGCGAAGGGCTGGTCCCCGGCGTGGGCGCTGTCATTGGTATCCTGCTGGCCACCATCTTCTCGATGATCATCGGCGAACTGGTCCCGAAGAACTTCGCCTTGGCGCTGCCGTTGGCAACCGCCAAGGTCGTTGTCCCATTCCAGGCACTTTTCACGGCGGTCTTCAAGCCGGTCATTCTGCTGTTCAACAACACCGCGAACTCAATCATTCGGTCCTTCGGCATCGAACCAAAGGAAGAACTCTCGGGTGCTCGCAGTGCCGAAGAGCTCAGCTCTTTGGTCCGTCGTTCGGCGCTCGAAGGAGTGTTGGATGCGGACCATGCGACACTTTTGCACCGCACCTTGCGCTTTTCCGAGCGCAGTGCTGCGGACGTGATGACGCCACGAGTCCGGATGAGCACCGTAAAGATAGAAGATTCGGCACATGACATCGTCGAAACTTCAATTCAGACCGGTTATTCGCGTTTCCCCGTGATTGGCCGAGACCGGGACGAAATCGTGGGTGTTCTCCATGTCAAGCAGGCTTTCGCCGTTCCCTTAGCGGACCGGGAAAGTACCAGGGCCTCACATTTGATGATCGAACCATTGCGGGTGCCCGAATCCATGGGCGTCGACTCGCTGTTGGGTCTTCTACGTCAACAGGGCCTGCAAATTGCCATCGTCACCGACGAACATGGTGGTACGGATGGCATCGTCACTCTCGAGGATCTTGTCGAGGAAATCGTGGGCGAGCTCGAAGATGAACACGACCGAGTACGCGTGGATGTGCTCCGAGCGGGCCGGTCGATAACCTTTAACGCCTCGTTGCGACCCGACGAACTACGTGAACAGACGGGCATCAACGTTCCCGACGGAGAAGACTATGACACTTTGGCCGGTTTCGTGACCGACGAACTGGACCGCATGCCCGAACTGGGTGACGAGATCCGGATCAAGGACGGAACACTTCGCGTGGAACGAGTCGTGGGAAACCACCTAGAACGACTGAAATTCACGCCGGAGGAATTATCCGGCGACACAATCCCTGAATCCGCTGACGACCTGGCAAAGGAGCGATAGATCATGGACGATATCCTCCCCGGAATTATCTGGCTCGTCGTACTACTGATCATCAACGCGTTCTTCGTGGGTGCGGAATTTGCGGTGATTTCGGCTCGACGTTCGCAGATCGAGCCGAAAGCCGAGGCCGGGTCCAAGGCCGCCAAAACAACTCTGTGGGCCATGGAACACGCAACCCTGATGCTGGCCACCAGCCAGCTGGGTATCACAGTGTGTTCCTTGGTGATCCTGAACGTCTCCGAACCGGCCATCCACCATCTCTTGGAGATCCCGCTCGGATTCACGTCCCTGTCGGGGGAAGCGATCGGAGTTATCGCCTTCATCTCGGCACTGTTGGTAGTGACGTTCTTGCATGTGGTGCTTGGCGAGATGGTTCCAAAGAACATCTCGTTCTCGGTGCCGACTCGTGCCGCGCTGATTCTTGCCCCGCCTCTGGTCTTGGTGGCGCGCATCGTCAAGCCCGTGATCTGGACCCTGAACGGGATCGCAAATGCCATTTTGCGTCTTTTCAAAGTCGAGCCCAAGGACGAAGCGACAAGCGCCTACACACTCGATGAGGTGGCCAACATCGTGGAACAATCCACGCGAGATGGGATGCTCAGTGACGCCAGCGGAACGCTCACCAATGCGTTCGAGTTCACCTCAAAGACCGTGGCCGACGTGGAGGTGCCAATCAGTGAAATGGTGCTGCTTCCGACCCAGGCTTCGCCCGCTCAGATCCAGCAGGCGGTGGCTCAACGTGGATTCTCCCGCTACATCCTCACCGATGACGGCGGTGCCCCGGTTGGATACATCCACCTCAAAGACGTCTTGGACATGACGACGCCTGAGCAGTTTGACCAGGCAATTCCTGGCAAACGAATCCGCCCACTAACAGCTGTCTCACGGGTGAGCGATTTGGAAGACGCCTTGGCAGCCATGCGCAAGATCGGGTCGCATGTGGCCCGCGTTCTCGACGAGGCAGGAAACACCACGGGTGTGCTTTTCCTCGAGGACATCATCGAGGAATTAGTTGGAGAGGTACAAGACGCCACCAGAACCTCATAGTCCACCTTCTAAATAGTGTGAAATGTGTGGCCTCGTCCGACCGGACGAGGCCACACGCGTAGTGAATTTCATGCCTGGGATTGACCCTAAGGTGGGGTCATGCCAGGTAGTCAATTCCCGAACGTCAACTGGAGCAGGGAAGGATCCACCTGGAATCGGGGTCCAATCAGCGACACAGCGGTTGGCGCAAATCGCGCAATCACAGTTCCATGGCTACCCATACCCCGTGATCACCTATTTCCATTTGTAGGTTAGGTCCCGGACTTCTACCCCGCCGATTCACGAGCAGCGGTCTCGTAGGTGCGTTTCCCCGCAGACTCTGGTGTCGGGCCCGGTTGCACTGTTAAAGCTCCGCAATACCTGCGAAAAAGATGTGTAGATTCTGAGATTGTGGTTTTCAGCATCAGATGTCGGTTCAAGGTGCGGTAGTGTTTTTTCATCAAGGGGAGTACTCCCGTCCGCGGTTGGTCCGTCAATACGTTTGCACTCGTGCATCCCGGGCCACCGGTTCTGAGGTGATCAGAGCGGAGGAGACCTTGGCGCCGCAACCACGCCAACCCCTAGGAGTACCCTCGTGCAGGTATCACCCTTGATCTGGATCATCACCATCGCTGTGACGATCGCCTTCTTCATTTACGAGTTCTTTGCCCATGTGCGCAAACCGCACGAACCTTCCATCGGTGAATCCGCCCGATGGTCGGTGTTCTACATCAGCCTCGCAATGCTGTTCGGCATCGGTATCGGAGTCTTCTCAGGATGGACGTATGGCAGCGAATACTTCGCCGGGTACCTCACCGAAAAGGCCCTGTCGATCGATAACCTCTTTGTCTTCCTGCTGGTCATGAGCGCGTTTGCCGTACCGCGGATATACCAGCAGAAGGTGCTGATGGTGGGCATCATTATCGCGTTGGTCTTGCGTGGTATTTTCATTGCGCTCGGAGCGGCCCTGATTGAAAACCTGTCCTGGAGCTTCTACCTCTTTGGCGCACTGCTGCTCTTCCTGGCTTACAAACAAGCGTTCTCAAACCACGAGGCAGATCCGGCAGATGGCCGCTTGATGCGCTTGGTGCGCCGCCGATTCCCTGTGACTGATGAATATCACGAGGATAAGCTCGTCGTAAAGATGGGTGGCAAGCGCTTCATCACCCCGATGCTGCTGACCATCATCGCCATTGGTTTCGTCGACCTGATTTTCGCGGTCGACTCAATTCCTGCCATCTACGGGCTCACCAATGAGGCGTACATCGTCTTTACGGCAAATGTCTTTGCCTTGATGGGGCTGCGCCAGCTGTTCTTTCTCATTGGCGGCCTGTTGGAGCGATTGGTGTACCTGTCCCAAGGCCTTGCTGTCATCCTGGCCTTCATTGGCGTCAAGCTCGTCTTCCACGCATTGCACGTGAACGAACTTCCCTTCATCAACGGCGGGCAGCCGCTCCTGTGGGTCCCCGAGATCTCCATCTCGTTCTCCCTGCTGTTTATTGGAGCGACGGTTGCCGTGGCGACGGCTGCGAGCTTACTTAAGACCCGAGGCAGCCACACACCTCCTGGGGCACATACGCCAAGTGATTCCCCCAACATAAAGGACTATTCGAAATGAGCAGGTTCTCCAACTCACCGGTCTCACACTCAAAGCCCCGGGCGAGTCCGGATCAACGACCTCGACGGCGAATGCCGGCCCAAATGCCGGCCCAAATGCCGGCCAAAGAGATTGGCGCGTGATCGTTAAAAGGGCGGCAGGTACCCTGGCGGGGAGAGGTACACGGCACCGCGGATTCCGCCAGTCGCCGGCCAGTGTAGTCAGGTGCGTATCGTGCCCAGTCGCAGCGCCCGACTCGCGCAATGCATCCGCGGAGATCAATAATGCTGATCGAGCAGCGATCCCGCGCCATGACTACTGCCTGGAACGTCCGGTGCGGACCAAATGGAGCTGATGCACAGTGAAGCCTTCGCCGCTCATGACGCAAAGTCGTGCAGTCGCCAACCGATACGGCAAACTCGCTTCCGCCTACAGCTCTACCGTCACGCCCTGTCCCAGTATTCCGGACGCCGGTCAGCAAAGGCCAAACGCTGGTCAAAAATGGACACCGGCAGGAAAGTGGCCGGCGCATTCATTAGCGTCGGATATTTCACCTTTTCGCCTTCTGGCCGCAATTTCATCTGATGTTCTACTGCGTTTGATGTGCACATTTCGGGATCTTTCGTTATTGGACCACGTCAGGGTCGCATAGCAATGGGGGGCTTTCCCAGGTGAGCTATCCCGAACTGGTTCCCGCGGGGCCATGGAAATCCTTTTGACGTGAACCCTTGTAATCGATTTACATCTGATGAAAGATACATTCACCTGATGTAAGCGGCGAAGGGGTGGTTTTGATGGCCGGAAACGGCTTCGAACGCGGGGAGGCGGGCCTGCATCTGATCGGCAATCTGCCGCTGCTGCGGCCGGAGGAACAAGTCTTCACCGCCATGCTGGATGGCTGGCGCAACCAACAGCTGGCGCGGAACCTGGCTTTCTCCACGATCGATGGCCGCGAGAAATCGGTGCGGGCATTCACCCACCACGCCGATGCCTTTCCGTGGACCTGGACACCGCAAATGGTTGATGAGTGGATGGGCGATCTGCGGTCGGTCCGGAACCTACGCCACTCCACGTTACGGAACTACCAGGGGACCATCCGTTCCTTCTGCGCCTTCGTTACCAACCCCGGCTATGGCTGGTCCACCGTCTGCCAGGAACGATTCGGCACCCACCCGATCCAGGTGATCCACGAGTGGAACGCCGCCGTGCATGTTCAGGAAGCCGAGGCCGGACCGACCAAGCGAGCCTTCACCCGTGATGAACTGCAGGCGTTCTTCGACCATGCCGATGAACAGGTCGGCCGGGTGCGCGGGCAAGGACGCAAGGGCTGGCTACCGGCATTCCGTGACGCGATGCTCTTCAAGACCGCCTATGCCTTCGGACTGCGCCGCAACGAGACACGAATGCTCGACGTTGTGGACTTTGGCCGCAACCCCCAGGGGTCTGAGTTCGGGGAATACGGCGTCCTCTACGTCCGCCACGGCAAGGCAAACAAGGGTTCCCCGCCCAAACGCCGCAGTGTGCTGACGGTCTTCGACTGGTCAGCGGAGATCCTGCAGCAATGGAATGAAGAAGTTCGTCCGATGTTCCCAACGGCCAAGGTCGGGGCGTTATGGCCCTCGGAACGCTCCGCACGCGTGGGCTTCACCCAGATGAACACCCGCTTCGGGACTTATCGGGACAGCCTTGGCCTGGATCAGGGGCTGGACTTCCATTCCTTTCGACGCTCTTACGTCACGCACCTGATCGAGGATGGCTGGGACGCGCGGTTCGTCCAGGAACAGGTCGGCCACGAACACGCATCCACCACCTCGATCTACACCTGTGTCTCTTCCGACTTCCGCACCAGGACGCTGCGCCGCGCCCTGGACTCCGCCGTTGCTGCTGCCCTGAAGCTTGAAAGGAAACCACAATGAAACGCCACGTCAGTTACCAGTGGAGGCTGCGGGAGGTCATGGCCACCCGCGGGATCTTCACCGCCACCGACCTATCCCCACTGCTGCTCCAGCGCGGCATCGAGCTATCCTCGGTGCAGGTCTGGCGGCTGGTCACCCAGATCCCCGAGCGACTCTCGCTACCGGTCCTCGCCGCACTCTGCGACATCTTGGAAGTGACCCCCGCCGAGCTAATCGCCACCAGGGCAGAGGCCGTGACTCCGCGCCGCACGGCCACAGCCGGCGCCGAGGTTGTGGACCTTGCCGCCAGCATTCGGCCCAAGCGCGCCAGGATCACCCCCGAACCGTGAGCCCGGCCTACGACAGTCGCGAGAAGTATGAGCGGTGGCATGTCCGCATCTGCGCCCGCTGCGGCAGGCAGGCCGCCAAGGCAGCGAACTGGTCGGACGGACCAATCTGCCGAAACTGCCTGGACAAGGCCACCCGCACCTACGGTCCCTGCCCCGGCTGCGATGCCGAGCGCCTGCTGCCGGGCCGGGACAACGCGGGGGCACCGGTCTGCCGGGACTGCGCGGGAATCACCCGAGATTTCTTCTGCGACCGTTGCCACTTTGAGGGACGACTGCTCGGTGGAAGACTGTGCGAACGATGCACCCTCACGGACCGGCTGAGCTCGCTGCTCGATGACGGCACCGGCCGTATCCACCCACCCCTGATCCCGCTATTCGATCAGCTGCGGACCATGCAACGGCCAACTCTGGGGCTGAGCTGGGTCCAAAGTCCCCAGCCCCTGGCCATGCTCAGGGATCTTGCCTCCGGCCGGCTCGAGCTGACCCACGAAGCGTTCCAGCAACTGCCCAACTGGAGAAGCGCCGCCTACTTGCGCGACCTGCTCATGCAAAGCGGCGTCCTGCCCCTCAAAGACAGGCAACTCCTGCTCTTCGAACGGTGGCTGGATACCCATCTGGCCGCCGTGGAAGATTTCGGGCAGGCCCGGCTGCTGCGCCGGTTCGCCACCTGGCACCAACTCCGCAAGCTCCGGGCCGCGGCGGCCATGGCACCGCTTCGCAATTCAACGACCCAAACGGCCCGCGAACAACAGATCCAGGCCCTGGCGTTCCTAGCCTGGATCAACCGCCGCGGCAAGGCCCTCAACAACACCCGGCAAGCCGACTTGGACGCCTGGCAAAGCGAGAACTACTACACGCGCCGGCCATCCCACGCATTCCTGACCTGGTGCATGAAGAGCGGCACCATGCCCGTCCTGATCATCCATTCCCACCAGCCGGCCTCCCGGACACCCATGGGGCAACACCACAGAATCAACGCCGTCCAGCGCCTCCTCACCGAGGAGAGCATCCCGCTGCCAGCCAGAATCGCCGGGCTGCTGGTCCTGCTCTATGCCCAGCCGGTAACGCGCATCGCGAGGCTCACGACCAGTGACATCATCACCGACGGCAACACCACCACCATCCGTCTGGGTGATCCGCCGACGCCGGTACCCGAACCGCTGGCCGGGATCCTGCAGGATTATCTGGCAAACCGCCCCAATATGGATTCGGCAACCAATCCCGGATCCTGCTGGCTGTTCCCGGGACAACGCGCCGGAGAGCCCCTCCACCCGGTCACCCTCCGCGGTTTCCTGCGCAAACTCGGCATCCCGCCCCAACGCGGCCGAACCTCCGCAATACGACACCTTGCGCTCCAGATCCCGGCACCTGTCCTCGCCCAAGCACTGGGCTACCACCACACCAGCACCACCAGGATCGCCGCCGAAGCCGGATCACCCTGGGCTGGCTACGCATCAGGGGCCCACAATCAACAGGCTACAGCCGGGACACCGCATGAATACAGACCACTTGAATAGCGGTCCCTACCAGTACACCCCTTTTAACCTGAGGAGACAGGCCACCAGGTGTATATCGCAGTGCACTGGATAGCAGGGTATGCGACGCGTGCGCCGTCCTGTTTGCCCCCGGAATCACCTCCGGGAAGGGCCAGGGCGTGACCTTGGACTCATCCAGGTGGCTGAAGACCCGATCAAAGGAAGACAAATCAAGGGCGGCACTCATTTTCACAGTGATTTGCCAGCTTAAGATCAGTCACTAGGCCACCCTGCGACCTTGCTCACTGGCGTCACACATACCGCTCATTGACTGGTGGTTATGCGCAAATGACACCGGCTGTAGATGGCATAGCCGAGGCTGGCGACATGCCCGGTATTTCAAGGTTTTTTCCGCAATTTTGCCCCAGCCTGGTTTATTTCCACCGGAAAGTTGAATCCTCGCAGGTGGGCGCGGATTGGACGGTCAAATCATGATTTTGCTTACGGTCTTGCGAATGTGAATTGCGTACGAAGTGAGGTTTTGTTCGTTTTTTGCGTTTGTGGTAGCCACTGCGCAAATACCCATTGCATCGGGGGCTAAGTTTGGTTATCTTCGGTTCAGGGCGCACTGCCCTAGTGCTGAAACCTACAGATGAATGGCGGCAAGAGCATGGTATTGCGAGAACTCTCAGACGAGGATCGTATCCGGGCACGGGCAAAGGCGCTGGCTGCGCGCACGCGCCGGGCCGAGATCAAGAACCAATTTGGCGCCGGCAAGCTCAGCATCACCGAGGTCCTGGAACTCGTCCCTGACGACGAGGCCATCGGGCGTCTGCGCGTGATGGACCTTTTGGAGTCGGTCCCTGGTGTCGGTGAAATCCGCGCCCACACCCTTATCGATAGACTAGGGATCTCACCCAGTCGGCGATTGCGCGGACTGGGGCGCAAACAGCGCATCGCGTTGGTGGATCATTTCCAGCAATCGCCTCCCAAAACGAAAGAGTAATGAAGCACACCATGACGCTTAGTGCCCATCCTTCGGTCACAGTTCTTGCGGGCCCCACGGCCGTCGGCAAGGGGACGGTCTCGACCTACATTCGAGACAACTACCCGGAGGTTTGGCTCTCGGTTTCCGCCACCACGCGTGATCCGCGGCCAGGTGAGGAAGACGGTGTGCACTACTTCTTCGTCGGCAAGGACAAGTTCGCGGAACTGGTCAACGACGGGGAAATGCTTGAATGGGCGGTCGTGCACGGGCAGAACAGCTACGGCACGATCCGCACCAAGGTCGAAGAGGCAGTGGCCGCCGGCAAACGCGTGCTGTTGGAGATTGATTTGCAGGGTGCACGCCAGGTGAAGGCGAACCTGCCTGAAGCCAAATTCGTGTTCCTGGCGCCTCCCAGCTGGGACGAATTGGTCCGCCGATTGGTCGGACGCGGCACCGAAACACCCGAAGAGCAGCAGCGGCGGCTGGAAACAGCTAAACTGGAACTTGCTGCCGAATCAGAATTTGACGTGACCATCGTCAACGACGAAATTTCACGCGCGGCTAACGAGCTGGTCACCCTCATGGGATTGACCCCGCACGAGCAGTAGAAGATTTTTTGCCGATGGGATCCCTGCGCGCTTAACTGCGTGCAACCCCGCCGGCAACCCCGACTGATCCACCGACTAGTTATTTGGAGGCTTCGTTGACCACGAACCTTGAAGGCATCATCAGCCCGTCCATCGACTCGCTGCTGACCACCACCGATTCGAAGTACGCACTGGTGATTAACTCCGCCAAGCGCGCACGCCAGATCAACGCTTACTACGCCCAGCTGCACGAGGGCCTCTTCGAGTACGTCGGCCCGCTGGTTGACACCCGCCTGAACGAGAAGCCGTTGTCCATCGCCCTGCGCGAAATCAACGAAGGCCTGCTGAACGTCACGAAGATCGAAGAAGTAGCAGAGTAAGTATCCCGGGCCTTCCCAGGCTTCTGAATACAGGGGCCTGGGCCCGGTAGCGGCCGGCTCCGAACGAGAGTATCGGTGGTAGCAGTGAAGCGCATTGTTCTTGGTGTATCCGCAGGGATCGCCTCCTACAAGGCAGCTTTGCTGCTACGGCTGTTTAAAGAGGCGGGCCACCACGTGGACGTGATCCCCACCGAAGCGTCGCTGAAGTTCGTTGGCCTGGCCACCTGGGAGGCGCTGAGCGGCAACCCGGTGCGCACCGGAGTCTTCGAGGCAGTCGACACGGTGAACCACGTGCGGCTGGGCCAAATGGCCGATTTGGTGGTGGTGGTCCCGGCAACCGCAGATATCTTGGCCCGTGCCGCTGCCGGCATGGCCAATGACCTGCTCACCGGCACGCTGCTGGCCACCGGCGCACCCGTGGTGATGGCCCCGGCCATGCACACCGAAATGTGGGAGCACCCCGCCACGCGCGCCAACGTCGCAACGCTGCGTTCACGCGGCATCACCATCATTGAACCTGCCGTGGGCAGGCTGACCGGCAAGGATTCGGGTGCCGGGCGTTTGCCCGAGCCCGAGGAGATCTTCGCCGCCGTCGCCGGCTACCTTGCCGATTCATCGGCTGCGCGCCCCGGATCACCGAAAGCATCCGCCGCATCCGCCGAACTCCCGCTGGCCGGAAAAATCGTGGCGATTTCCGCCGGCGGCACCCGTGAGCCACTTGATCCGGTGCGTTACCTGGGCAACAGGTCATCGGGCCGCCAGGGCATCGCGCTGGCCAAGGCAGCCATGGCCGCCGGTGCGCGGGTGCGCTTCATCGCGGCGCACATGGACCAGCCGGCACCCGAAGGCGTCGAGCTAAGCACCGCCTCCACCGCCCGCCAGCTGCAGGTTGCCGTGAACCAGGCTGCCCGCGGTGCCGACGTGCTGATCATGAGTGCGGCTGTTGCCGACTTCCGGCCGGCCGAATACGTCGACTCCAAAATCAAGAAGTCCGACGAGCACGCTGACCCGGTCATCACCCTGGTGCGCAACCCGGATATCCTGGCGCTGCTGGTCGCGGACCGCACCCATGAAGGTGCAGCAAGCGACCTGCCGCCCATGATCGTTGGATTCGCCGCGGAAACCGGGGACGCGGAAAACAGCGTCCTTGACTACGGGGCGGCAAAACTTGCCCGCAAGGGCTGCGAATTGCTCGTCGTGAACGAGGTGGGGGAGAACCTGACCTTCGGAACCGATGAGAATTCCATCACCATTCTCTCCGCCGATGGGTCGGCCCCCGTGCATGCCACCGGCTCCAAGGACGACGCGGCCCGCGCCATCATCGACGCTGTTGCTTCAGCACTTGCCGTTTAGCGCTGCCGGGAAAGCCACGCAAACACGCACCCGTGGGGCGAGCGGCCCATCGCCCGGGCACCCTGGATGCAACAAACCAGGTGCCAGTGATTCGTCATCCGGCGTCGCGCTTCGTCACACTGGGCGTTGCCCCGCGTCACACTGCCTTCACCGGGGCGACTCGCGAACCTGACCGCGGGGCAAGTTGACGGTAGAGTGGCTAGGTGACTTTAGAAACCCCGCAGCTGCGCCTCTTCACCTCCGAATCGGTTACGGAGGGCCACCCGGACAAGATCTGTGACCAGATCTCCGATGCCATCCTCGACGCCATGTTGGCGCAGGACCCCGACTCCCGGGTTGCCGTGGAGACGCTGACCACCACCGGGCTGGTGCATGTCGCCGGCGAGGTGACCACCAACGGCTACGTCGAGATCCCGGAGATCGTGCGCCGCACCATCCTGGACATCGGCTACGACTCCTCGGCCAACGGTTTTGACGGCGCCCGCTGCGGCGTTTCGGTTTCCATCGGACAACAGTCCCAGGAAATCTCCGACGGCGTCTTCAACTCCCTTGAGGTCCGCGAGGGCACGGCAGTTGACCCGCGTGACGCGCAGGGCGCCGGCGACCAGGGCCTGATGTTCGGCTACGCCTCGGATGAAACCGACACGCTGATGCCGACCCCGATCTACCTGGCGCACCGCCTCTCCGAGCGCCTCACCCAGGTCCGCAAGAACGGCCTGTTGGACCTGTTGCGCCCCGATGGCAAGACCCAGGTCACCGTCGGCTACGACGGCGACACCCCGGTCTCCGTGGAGACCATCGTCGTTTCCTCCCAGCATGCCGCCGAGTTCTCGCTTGAGGACCTCAAGGACGGCCTGCTGGAGCACGTGGTGAACCCGGTGCTTGCCAACACGGCCCTGGACACCTCCAAGACCCGCATCATCCTGAACCCCTCCGGCCCGTTCATCATCGGTGGCCCGGTGGGCGATGCGGGCCTGACCGGCCGCAAGATCATCGTTGACACCTATGGCGGATTTGCCCGCCACGGCGGCGGCGCATTCTCCGGCAAGGACCCCTCGAAGGTCGACCGTTCGGCGGCGTACGCCATGCGCTGGGTCGCCAAGAACGTGGTGGCCGCGGGATTGGCACGCCGTGCCGAGGTGCAGGTTGCCTACGCCATCGGCGTGGCCCGCCCCGTGGGCATGTACGTGGAGACCTTCGGCACCGAGAGCGTTGACCCGGTACGCATCACCGCGGCCATCAACGAGATCTTCGACCTGCGCCCGCTGGGCATCATCGAGGACCTGGACCTGAAGCGCCCGATCTACCAGAAGACCGCTGCACACGGCCACTTCGGCCGCGAAGATGCCGACTTCACCTGGGAGAACCTGGACCGCGTTGATGCGTTGAAGGCTTACTTCGGCGCCTAAGCGCTCCGGTTGCCGGGTATCCGGTGGTTCTATACCTAGAGGTAAACGTGGTCCCCGTGGCGCATGGCAGGCAGCCGGCGACACGGGGACCATGTCGTCTTCCGGTGCAGACCCGGATAACCTTTTGGTCACCGAGAGGCAGACCCGCACAATTTGCCCATCCGTGGGCCAGACATGCCAGAATGCTGATGAGCACCTTGCTGTTTTCAGCGGTGCCCACCTCAGTTCAGTACCCGCGAAGGGAATGCGCCAGCACCGTGAACGACCCGACTCAGCCGTCATTGCTGGCAGGATTCGATCTGGGCTCCCCGCTGCCCGGTACCCCGCACATGGCCGGGCAGCTGCCCGTGGCGCGCGTTGTCATCGATTCGGCGATCCCGCACCTGGACAGGCCCTTTGATTACCTGGTGCCGGCGGAACTGGATGATGCCGCGCAACCCGGGGTCCGGGTAAAGGTGCGTTTTGGCGGGCAAGAGCTTGCTGGCTTCCTGACCGAACGGCTGGAGCACGGTGAACCGGGCGTGAAATTGCAGCCCTTGGGCACGGTGGTTTCACCCGAGGTGGTGCTTAGTGCTCCGGTGTTGGCCACGGCCCGTGCCGTGGCCGAACGCTATGCGGGAACCCTTTGGGATGTTTTGCGTGCGGCGGTTCCGCCCCGCATGGCCAGGGTTGAAAAAGAAGACTTCATGGAGCAGGAGGCCGTTCCATCGGGGGATTCATCCGGGGCTTCGCCGGGGGACCCACCCGAAGGCTTGGAACCGCCGGTGGGCGGCCATGACGCACCAACCGATGTGCCCGCTGCCGATGGGCACGCCGAACAAATCTCGATTTCGGGTGTTGGCGGCCCTCCTGCCCTCGACGCCCTGCACAGCCCGCTGCTGGCCGAGTACGAAGGCGGAGCCCACTTTGCCGCGGAGCTTGCCGCTGGGAATTCACCGCGCGCGGTACTCAGTGCGGTTCCCAACCGCCCGGGCCATTGGCCCGCCCTGCTGCTCGAGGCGGCACTGGCGGCCCTCGAATCCGGGCGCGGGGCCTTGATCCTTGTTCCCGACGCCCGGGACCTGAACCGGCTGTGCACACTGCTCACTGAGCGCCTCGGCACCGACGGCTATGTGCGGCTCAGCGCCGAGGACGGGCAAACACCGCGCTACCGAAGTTTCCTGAAGGCCGCCCGCGGAGCCGCCAGTCTGGTGGTTGGCACGCGCAATGCAGCCTTCGCCCCGGTGAAGAACCTGGGACTGGCGATCATCTGGGACGATGCAGATTCCTCGCATGCAGAACCGCGCGCCCCTTACCATCACGCCCGCGAGGTGCTGCTGTTGCGCAGCGAGGTGGAAAAGGTCGGCATGCTGGTTGCCGCGCCCGGACGCAGCGCGGAAGCCCAACGGCTGATCCGCAGCAACTGGGCCGTCGAGCTGCGTGCCAACCGTTCCCTGTTGCGTGCCCACGCCCCGCGCGTGATCGCCGCGAGCGACGAATTTGAGCAGAACCGGGACCCGATGCTGCATGCCGCACGGCTCCCGGCGGCGGCTTGGCGTGAGGCCAAGCGCGCGTTGGAGCATGGGCCGGTGCTGGTCCAGGTGGCCCGGACCGGGTTCATGCCAGCACTGCGCTGCGAACGCTGCAGGACCTCCGCACGCTGCCAGGCGTGCACGGGCCCGCTGGCACTCAAGGACTCCCGCGAGGCGCCCTCCTGTGGCTGGTGCGGGCAATCGGCAGCGGGTTGGTCGTGCACCGAGTGTGGTTTCATGCGCTTGCGTGCTGCTAGCATCGGTGCCGATCGCACCGTGGAGGAACTCGGCCGGGCATTCCCCAACGTGAACGTGGTGGCGGCAACCGGAGCCAAACCCATTTACCAGGTGCCCGATGTTCCGGCGCTGATTGTCGCCACCCCGGGCGCCGAACCCATTGCCGAAAACGGTTATGCTGCGGTGCTCCTGCTCGACGGGGATCGGATGCTCTCCCGGGAGGCGTTGCGCACCGGCGAAGAGGTGCTCAACCGGTGGATGGGCGCCGCGCAGCTGGCGCGCGGGCAAAAGGCCGCCCCGGGAATGCCCGGAGGCGGCACCGTGGTGCTGGCGGGGGAGCCAAGCGAGCCCGCGCGTGCCTTGATCCGCTTTGATGCAGGTTCCTACGCCGATGCCGAACTTGCCGAACGCCGAGAACTCAAGCTCCCGCCGGCGGTGCGTACCGCGCTGGTCAAGGGTCCCGCGGCCACGGCCGACAAGTTCATCGCGGCGCTGGGTTTCGGCGATGAGGTTCGCATGCACGGACCGGTGCTGGAGGATGAATCCGAACATCGGTGGCTGCTTTTCTACTCCTACGCAGAGGGACCTGCAGTGACCAAGAAACTTCGATCCCTGCGGGCAAGTTTCAGTGCTGCCAAGGAACCGATCCTCGCGATTCGTGTTGACCCGGACGGCATTCTCTAGCTGCGGATTGTCCCGGCCTCCGGTTTCCGGGCGGCAGCCATCAACCCCGGGGGCCACTGGAGTTTCCGTTGGCCCGGCCGATTGCCGTGGCCCCGGCGTGTTGGTCGCCGGTGAACGCCGGGCTTGAGCGGAAGAATGGGATTCATGAGAACGATGTGGAGCACCCGCATCGGCTGGGATGATTTGCCCGCCCATGTTCGGGCTGGCGTTGAACGGATTCTGGGAGCCCCCGTCGAGGAATCAATCGGTCAACAGGGAGGCCTCTCGCCCGGAACTGCCGACAGGGTCCGCACAACCACCGGCCGCCGCGCATTTGTGAAGGCGGTGAACGCTGCCTTGAATGAAGCATCGCCAGGCATTCACCGAAAAGAAGCGGCAATCACCGCAGCCTTGCCCGCTTCGCTACCTGTGGCGTCGCTCATCGGCACCTACGACGACGGCGACTGGATTGCGCTTGTCCTCATCGATGTTGAGGGCCGGCATCCCCACGTTCCCTGGCATGCCGACGAGTTGAACGCCGTGCTGGATGCCCTGCTGTCACTTGCCCGGACGCCGCTTCCTCAATCCCTGCAACACCTGCCAAAGCTCGAGCAGGAGCTCGCCGACAAGTTCGCGGGATGGACCCGCGTCCGGAGTGATCCTCCGGGAAAATGCGACCACTGGGTCCTTGCCAACCTCGACCGCTTGGAACAACTCGCAGCCCTCGGGGTGAAGGCCTTGACCGGTGATTCGTTGGTCCACATGGATATTCGGGCCGACAATATCTTGATGACCGCTGCCAACGAGGCAATTTTGGTGGATTGGCCGTGGGCGAGTATCGGGTCGGGTTGGTTCGACGCGCTTACCGCACTGGTCAATGTCCGCGTGTTTGACCAGGACCATGATGTTGAGTCCTTGTTGCGGTCGCACCCGGCTTTTGCAGCGGCCCCGGAGAGCGACATTGATGGTTACCTCTCCGGGTTGGGCGCCTACTTCATCGATATTGCCCGCCGCCCGGCCCCGCTGGGACTTCCCACGGTGCGGGCTTTTCAGCAACAACAGGGCGATGCCGCCGTGGGTTGGCTCCGCCAACGTCTTACCGCACGCGATGAGACCAGGCCACACGGGGTTGCCAACTGAGCGGGATCCGCCGAAGGTACCTTCCCGTGAAGGTTTTTTTACTCGGCCCTTACCTTTCGCGCGTGCCAGGTCCCCGCTGTCACGACGTGAGCATTCGGGCATGCACTGAGGATGAGCCGAAGATGCCGGTGATCGCTACGACAACAGGAGCACGACTAGCGCCGGCCTGGCATCGGCCCACGCCCGCGGCCGCACCTACAAGATGACTCCGGCCAAGGTCCGGCTGGCCATGGCCGCCATGGGACACCGGGCAAGGAAGTTCAGCGCACTCTGCGAAGAGCTGGGTGTCACCCGGCAAGCCCATTATCGGCATGTTTCCCCGACCGGTGAACTGCGACCCGACGGCGCGAAGCTCCTGAAATCGAAATAGATCGGCTCACATGAGCACCAGCTATCACTGCTGATTCGACCCTCCGCGTGGACTCCCGCAAGCGTTCCGTTTCACGCCCACCCGGGCACCGGACGGTTCACCGGATAGCGTTTGCGGGACGGACAGGTTTCCTGTGAATCCGGGATTTTCTTTTGTATCAGGTCAGGATGGGGTGCGTTCCGCTAGCCCACCGGCTTACTGTGACTATGGAGCTTTGGAATGATCTGAGTGTGTGGAGGCTTTTGTTGCGACCTTCCATAGGTGCATAGCCGCGTAAGAACGCCAGGGTGACCATTGTGTGGCCCTGTCTGCCAAAGCCCGGTGGCTGCTTGCCGTCGGGATGTCAGGTTTGAGCACCCCAGTATTTTTCGCTCCCGCAACGAGAGCGACGTCGCCAAAAAGCCAAGCATCCGGATCGCCCAGGACGCGCATGGCAATGTATGAGGCTGTCCATTGACCGATTCTGGGCCAACTAAGCAATTGATCCCGAAGTATGTCGGCATCTACTCCAACATCGACTGTCAGCTCCCCGTTCTTCAAGGCTCTAGAAATTGCTAATAGGGCACGAATGGACTGTCCCGGTAGCCGGAGCGGACGATCCGGATCTAGTGGTTCATCGGTAACGGGTTCGGGGATAGCTGAAATGATCTGGCCCGGTGTTGGGAAGAGCCGGGTGAGGCCAGGGATGGTTGAAACGTATGCCGAGCCGGAATGTGCTGCAAGCCGTCCGAGGTTCGTGCGTGCCGCCGCGACGGAAATTTGTTGCCCAACAAGTGCGCGTATTACCAGTTCATGCGGGTCCACCGCGCCAGGAACTCGCACTCCCGGGATGCGCTCGACAAGTAGTGCCAGCTCCGGGTCATGGCGCATAGCTGAGTCGACTGCGACAGGATCTGCGTCTAGGTCGAGCAAGCGTCGCACGCGGGCAATTGCCGGTGCGACATCGGGAAGGGTAGCTAGCTCAAGGCGGGCGCGGACGCGCCACTGCAACTTGTCTGTGTAAGTAGCGGTCACTTCCACAGCGCCGGGTCCCCCTGGAAGCAAGAGTGTGCGGGCGTAGCTCAAGTGGTCAGAAACCGAAAGGTCAGCAACTTCCACACCGTCAACTGCACGAGCTGCAAGGAATTGAAAAACGCCCGCTGCATCGAAGGGCTGTCGCACTGGCAGGTCAATATTTAGCCGCACCCTCAAGGTGGGTGAGCCGGGCGTCTCATCTCGCACTCCTTCCGCCTGAACTGGTCTACGGAAACGAGCCCGCAGCTCGTTCGGGCGCGAGGCGAAGACTTCCTGAATGGTGATATTGAACTGCCGCACCGAACCAAAGCCTGCTGCAAAAGCGACGTCTGCAAATGCCAAGTCGCTGTCCACAAGTAGGGTACGGGCGGATTGGGCGCGACGTGCCCGGGCAAGCGACAAAGGGCCAGCTCCGAGCTGAGAAACTAACACTCGATGGATGTGGCGGGCACTGTAGCCGAGGCGGGAAGCTAACCCGTCAACTCCTTCACGGTCCACCGTTCCATCGAGAATAAGACGCATTGCCCGTCCCGCGAGATCATGCCGAAGATTCCATTCTGGAGTTCCTGGCGTCGCTTCTGGGAGACAGCGCTTGCATGCCCGAAACCCTGCGGTTTGAGCCGCCGCTGACGTTGGGTAGAACGTTACGTTCACCGGTTTGGGGGTTCGCGCTGGACATGATGGACGGCAGTAGATTCCAGTGGAGGAAACTGCCGTGAAGAACTGACCATCGAAACGTACGTCGCGCGCGTCGATCGCACGATAGCGCTCCGTGAACATCGGATGCCCCAAAATACACAAGGTATAGGTTTCATGCGGCAGTTCCTGACGCTGTTCAGTCTTCACAGTCTCATCCTGGTCGGTTAGTAGGTTAACGCGCTGGGGAAGGCGCGAACAGATCGTTTAGTGTTCCATAGTCCAGGCCATCTGCGACGCCGCCATAGGTTCCGACAGTGAATAGCTCCACTGCCGCGCGCTGCGCAATGGCGTAGGCCGCCTGCGCTACGCCAGATTCTAGGCTGACGCGTGCTACTCCGAGCCTACCGAGTTCGGTGACGCCAATAGATCCTGGTCCGACCATGACGTTGACAGGAACAGAGATGCCTTCCACGAGCGCACCGATGGAAGCCTCATTTGTTGCACCTGGTACGAAGATTCCGTCAGCGCCGGCGCTCACATAGAGGCCAGCGCGCTTAACCGCCTGCTCAATTTGCTGTTCTTCTGAGCCGTTCCCTGAAAGAAATACATCGGTTCGGGCATTGATGAAAAGATCGACGCCGAGGTGGTTAGCTGCGCGCCTCGCCGCAGCGATTTTTTCAATGAAGTGCTCCGGAGCGGAGTTGCCGTCCTCGATGTTAATCCCGACAGCTCCTGCCTTTAGAACATCGGTCACCGTCTCTGAAACGCCCTCTGGCGAATCGGCGTAGCCACCCTCGATGTCAGCGGTGACGGGCACTTTTACGGCCTTGACGATCCTAGTGACGATATCCACGGCTCGTTCTCGATCAAGTTTGTTTCCATCCGCTGACCCCAGTGACCATGCCACGCCAGCACTCGTCGTAGCGATGGCCTTTGCTCCGGCTACCTCCGCGATCCTTGCGCTTGCGACGTCCCATGCGTTGCTTAATCTAAGAGGTTGGTGTGCCTCATGCAGGGAACGAAAGAGGGTAGTTTTATGACTATTTGTTGTATCCATTACTTCAGTACATCAAGTCTCGTAGCGTTCGTCTGGCGGGAATCGGACCTCACCAGCAGAGATTTTCAGAGCAATTAGTTGACGATGTGCTGGCAATGTCTCTCCAGCGCAATGAGCTAATTAGATGTGCCCGGTGAAGGTTCCTTGCGAAATACCAGCACCTCGCGATGGCGGCCATTTTCTACGAAAAGCCTACTTTGTAAAATGTGTACACAAGTGCTACTATGATTGCATGAACTCGATCACCTCATCCGTCACGATTCGAGCACTTCGCGATGGTCTCGCCGATGCCGTGGGCCGCGCCAGCTATGGACATGAGCGAGTGCAGATCACTAAGAATGGCAAGCCAGCGGCTGTACTCATTGGACCCGAGGATTTTGAGCTGCTGGAGCAACTGGAAATGCTCCGGGACGTTGCCGAATACCGAGCAGCCAAGTCCGTTGATGACGGCGGGCGTATCAGCCTGAACGAGCTGCGTGCTGAGCTAGACGCGTGAGTTCTTACCGCGTTGAATTTACAGCCGCGGCCGCCAAAGAACTCAGAAAGCTTGACCCGGGTATCCGACGGCGCATTCTGTCTGGCATTGCCGAGCTTGAGCGGGACCCCCGCCCTGCCGGGTGCAAGAAACTGGCCGGTGAAACTAATGCCTGGCGGATTCGCTTGGGTGACTACCGGGTGCTCTATGACGTTATCGACAATATTCTCGTCGTGACCGTGGTCCGAGTGGCGCACCGCCGCGAGGTCTACAAATAGCCATCCGCTAGCGTGATGAACACTTTGAAGTCCTCAGTTTCGGCAATTCTCAACGCACGGCATCGGATAAACCACCCCCGGCAGGATGGATCGCGTCCTTAATCCTGAGGACTTCCGTCTTGATGTTCCCCAAATCGCAAGCGACAGTCCCACAGAAGGTCGGTTGTGGGACGACTTCGCTCACCAATATTCGCTGTCCGTTCCCCGACCGCTAGCGGACACCCGATCGCAGTGCAGAGGACTTCGGACCGTGCTGTCGACTTTGGAAAACGACAGCCACTGCCCTTCATCGGTGTCTGCGTTACCCTGATTTGAAACGGCTAAGAAGGATACTAATGAAAAAAGTCGTATGGATCGTCCAACAGGATGCCACCCCTGACAACACCGTGCTTGGTGTCTTCGACAACTGGCGTGAAGCCGACGAATTTTCAGACAGTATCAAGGATGAGTTCGTAGATCACGTCCTGATCCAACAATTCCACATCGGATACAAGTTCACCGACGGGTCATCCCGTTATTCCACATGAGGTTCCCCTCCCGGGCGGGCTGTGGTTTGAAACAGAGACGGACTTCCTTGCTAGGCATCCGACATTGTGCCGTCCCATGTGACGCGGTTCGATGTCCAGAATGGCACACTGGTACCAATACGATCGACAGTGCACTTTTGCGGGATCAGGCCGACCCGGCACGGGCTTGACGGAACTGGGAATGGACGGAAAACATGGGAGTGCACCATGAACCATTTTGACCTGCGTCCAGATTCCACAGGAGGCTTCGATCTCGTAGTGGATGGCCGTTTCCTCCGGGCGAGGGTTTTCGAGGATGCCGCCAGGCCGCAATGCGAGGTTTCTTTGTTGCGCCGCGGTATTTTCTCCGGGGCCTTGGAGGAACAGATCCGTCGCCTCCAAGGCGAGCTGCCGGGACCGTTTTTCCCGGAACGCGTCTGGCTGTACTTCTGCCCCCAGTGCTACGACGAGGGTTGTGGCGGGATCAGTGCCCGGATCCAGGTCGAGACCGACCGCGTGGTGTGGAGCGAGTTCCGCTACGACAACTGCCCTGACAATGAGAACGAGGCGGAGTTCTTCGAAGACGAAGACACCATCCCAGGGCTCGGAACCCTCGTATTCGACCGTACCGAATATGAGGATGCCCTATCCCGGACGGCCAAGGCGCTGGGGCGTGGATTCGTCGCGTTCTGGCGCAGCACCGCCTCGCTGGACCAAGTCAGTCTGGGACTGGAGCCTCTGATCTCACGCAAGGATCAACGCAAAGCCCCGACACCCGCTAAATCGGGGCTGCAATGGACCTTCGATGGACGACCGCTGTCACAGATCCTGCAAGCAACAGGCGGAAGCCTCCCTAAGGACACTCGCGAATTTTCCACCAGGCTGCACTTCTCCGTCGTCCAGACGGAGCCCGGTAGCCACTTGGAAACGGGCAGGGACACAATTCGGTTCCTGCTCGGCGAGGGG
This sequence comes from Paeniglutamicibacter antarcticus, assembly GCF_900010755.1. Classification (GTDB taxonomy): domain Bacteria; phylum Actinomycetota; class Actinomycetes; order Actinomycetales; family Micrococcaceae; genus Paeniglutamicibacter; species Paeniglutamicibacter antarcticus_B. Next base: position 81,229 of record NZ_CZJT01000086.1, read on the forward strand.
ACATGGTCTGGGCTGCCAGGCCGGGTCCCTCTCTTCGTGGGCGAGAGCCTGGAGATCTCAGATGGAGTCATCACAACCCATATTGAACGCACGGACAGCACCGTTCACTGGAGCGACTTCAGGGTTCACGATGCCTCACCCGGGAAGCCGGGCCACGCTTACGGCCCCGGCCTGCACTACGCATTCGACCGCCAACAGCACGACGAGATATTGCGCCGTATTCTGGATACCTTCCGACCCCGTGCCAGCGTCTAGTGTCACGGTAATGGTTGCAATAGCCCGGCAGCTGAAGCACCAGACCTTCACGAATTCCTGTTGAGGTGTCCCGCTGGAAGTTCCCTTCCGGTCACAACGGGGCCGTGCAGAGGAGTACTGAAATCTGTGCAGACGGCTTTTGAAAACGACACTGCGGCGGCTCATTCCCGGGAGTCATTTTGTTCCAAAAAATCGTCTTACCGTAAAACGTCTCGCGCAGTTTTCGCTGAGGGATTTTGAGCCAAAACGTCGGGATGAGACATTTGAGATACACGCGGATGAGCACCTCGAGCCAGGATGCGCAGTTGCAGCTCGACGCGCTGGTCAAGGACGGGGCGCAAAAGCGCGACGTGTTCGCCGACGTCACCTCCGGCAGCAGGCGCGCGATCGAGCGGCCCGGGATCAAGAAGCTCCTTGAATGCGCCGAGGCCGGGGACACGGTGGTGGTCTGGCGGGTCGACCGGCTCGGCCGATCCCTGATCGATGTCTTGAACACCGTAAACCTGCTGCGCGAACGCGGCGTGAACGGCCGATCCATTTCGGACGGGATCGACCCGGCGACCTCGACAGGTCGGATGATGTTGAACTTCTTGGCCTTGTTGGCCGAGTATGAGCGGGAGTTGATCGTTGAGCGCGTCACCACCGGGATCGCCGCGGCCCGGCAACAGGGCACCCGTTTCGGCCGTCCGCTCTCGGACCCGGCGGTGATCGCGTGCATCCTTAGCGATCGCGAAGGATGCACGTGCGAAGTGACGCACCGCCGAAGACGCGGCGCACCTGGTCGGGCGGAGTCGCGCTACGCTCTACCGCCACCTCGCCCCGAACGCCTGATCCGTCAAAAGCCAGTGATCACTGATGCCCCACCGTGTGCAGACGATGGAACCTGATGAACCGTAGCCCAGGACCACGATCACACGCTTAGCGCCAACCACTGTACCGCTGGTACCAAGGCCGGTATCCAGCACTCACAAGGGCACTAAGGACGGTCACTGAGGCACAAATCCAAAAGGCTGCAGTCATGCGATCACCTCATGCACTGCCGACCACCTGCGCATAGGCATCCGTGCGTGGGTCGGAACTGTCCCATCGCGAGATATCCCCGTGCCACAATCCTTGGTGGAGTGCGAGACCGGCTCTGCCGATCCCATTGGGTGGGGGATGGATGGAACGTTTCGAACTGGGCCTGGGCGATCGATGCCTGGACAAGTACCGGCACCAGCAGGGCCATTGGCCAGTGCTTTGAGACGTATCCATTGGCAGCCATAGAAGTTGTTCTGGCCTGTTCCGGACGAAGCTTTCCGGCAATTAAGACAGATTCCTGTGCCTCCAACCGGATCACTAGCCATCGGCACAACCCTCCGACCTGGACTATTCGACCGGGGATATTCCGGGGGCATGCAGCGTGCGCGGTACAGATTTGGGAACCCGCGGGTGTTCGGATACCAGGAAGTCGTTGATCAGGGCGCCGGCTTCGGGTGCCTTTTCGTAGTGGATCAAGTGCCCAACTTGAGGGATCACCCGCATCACCCCGCGGGGGAAGGCTCGTTCCAGCGCGCGCTGCGCGGTGATCGAACCCAGCTCGTCCCGCTCACCTACCACCAGCAGGGTTGGTTGGGAGACCCGCGCAGCAACGTCGCGCACCGTCTGCGTGATTGAGGCCGCATAGGCCTCGCGCAGGGTGGCCCGCGAGGTGAAACCGGAGAAGTAGCGGCGATGCTGGTCAAAGACGTAGGCGCGCATGGCCTGGTCCTTGGATTTGAGCATGGCCAGGCTTGTCAGGTCCGTGATGAGGCGTGAGCGCAGCAAGCCTTCACCGAGCTTGGCCGGCAATACGGCCCCGGCGGTGTAGTAGAGGCTTGCGGCGCGGGACATCAACGCCTGGTTGCCCTCCAGGGCGGGCTCGCAAATCGGGTTGATGAGCACCAATTGAGCGAAATCTTCGGGGTGCTTGGCCAGGTAGCCGGCGGCGACGATGCTGCCAAATGAGTGCCCCAGCAAGATGGTGTCTTGGGCGAGTGCGAGATCCGCGCGCAGTGCGCTGATGACCTCGGCGTAGCCTTCGGCGTTGTGCCCGGGCGCGGGGTGCCCGGCAACCGCGGCGAACGGCGTTGAAACGCCAAACCCTGGCAGGTCCGGGACGATGACCGTGTAACCGGGCAGCTGTTCGACCAGCCGGATTAGACCGTGGTGGTCGCCGCGAAAACCGTGGACGGCCAGGATCACACCGCGGCATGTGGTTTGTGCCGGATAGGTCCAGCAATGTACTTGTGAACCGCGCACCTCATGGATGCTGTGCAGGCTGGGGCGTCGTGGCGTGAAAACTTCGGCTGGCATGGATCCAGCCTAGTGGCACCGTGGGAGTCGAGCACATCCCGAGACATGTCCCAAGGCGCCGCGGGCTTCCTGCCGGCGGGACCAGGCGCGTGGGTCCCAGCCATGGGGAGAACACGTGAAACGGTCAGGCGGGTGAGTTGAGCAGTTCCAGGGCGGTGCCCTCGTCGAGCACCAGGTCGGTGATCAGTCCTCCGGCGAGCGCTGCGCGCAGGGCTGTGAGTTTTCCGCGTCCGGAGACTATGCACAGGCGTCGGGGGACCCGGCGGAGGGATTCGAGGGTGGGTCCGGTGGCGCGTTCGTTGATTTCGATGCCTTCGTCGTTGCCGTTTGCGTCGAAGAACATGGTGGCGACGTCCCCGACGACTCCGCGGTCGCGCAGGGCTTGGTCTTCCTCGGGGGTGAGGTAGCCGCCCCGGTGGACCTGGGAGGGGACCGCGGAGGCGGTGGCGCCGAGGCTGAAGACTGCAAGGCCCATGCGTTCCTGGATGTTGAGCACGCGTTGGACGGAGCCCTCGCGCCACATGGCTTCGCGGGTGGAGGCGCGGTCGAAGAATGCGGGGACCGGGAATTGTTCGACTCGTGCGGTGAAGGCCGCGCCGAAGCGTTGCAGGATGTCCGAGGCGTAGGTGAGTCCGGTGGTTTGCGGGTTTGCCGCCCCGTTGAGTTGGACGATCACTGTGTCGTGGGTTGGTTTGCGGTTCAGCGCGTTGGACAGTGCCTGGACGGTGGAGCCCCAGGCGACCCCGACGGTCATGCCGGAGGAGATGAGGCTTGTCAGTGCGTGGGCTGCGTGTGAGGCGACGCGGTCAAGGATTTCGCGTTCGCCCAGTGAGCCATCGGTGGGGACCACGACGATTTGTATCCCGTAGGTGCGTTCGAGCTCCCTGACCAGGACCGGGGTCTTGTCACCTACCGCGTTGATTTCGATGTTTACAAGTCCCGTGCGCCGTGCGTGGGCCAGCAGTCGGGAGACGGTGGAGCGTGAGACGCGCAGCTCGTTGGCGATCTTCTCCATGGTGAGGTCTTGCAGGTAGTAGAGCTGGGCCGCGCGCAGGGCATCGCGTTCGCGGGGGACCACGGGGGTGGCCGGTCCGTGGGAGATGCCCGGGTGAACATTTATGGCACCGGTTGGGGTCGAAACATCGGTGGATGGGTGCTGTTTCACTAGCCGAAACGGCCTTTCGTGCACATATGTGCATTTCGGTTGACGGGAGCGTGCTGCACTGACCAGACTAGCTCGTATCCGGTGCGATGCCAGCCCTTGTCAGGGGGTGCGGGTGATCCACCGGGGAAGCGGTGTCCATGGTTGCCCGGTTGGCTGGCGTCTGGTGGCTCCCGGTTTCCCCGGGGACGACTGAGCCCATCGCCCCTGGTGTTCTTGATTTTTGATGCACGCACTAAAGCCCGTAAGCACTAAAGCACCATGGAAGGGCCCCACAGTGGAAGCCGCAACCGATCACCGTTCACAACTAGCATCCCTGCGCGAGCGTCCGGGGGCCAAGGTATTGGTCGTGGGTGGCGGCATCAACGGTGTTGCCACGTTCCGCTACCTGGCCATGCAGGGAGTCGACGTTGCCCTGGTTGAACGTGGCGATTACTGCCAGGGGGCCTCGGGGGCTTCGTCGCACATGATCCACGGTGGCATCCGCTACCTGGAGAACGGTGAGTTCCGCCTGGTCCACGAATCGGTGCAGGAACGGAACTCGTTGCTGGAGATCGCGCCGCACTATGTGAAGCCGCTGCAGACAACGATCCCGATCTTCTCGACCTTTTCCGGGATCCTGAGTGCCCCCATGCGTTTCCTGACCCACAAGAACGGCAAGCCCACCGAGCGCGGTGCGGTGCTGATCAAGGCCGGCCTGGTGCTGTACGACGTGTTCGCCGGCGCAGGATCCTCCCGGCGCAACACCCCGTGGCACAAGTTCCGTGGCGCCAAGGCATCGCTGGCGGAGTTGCCGCAGCTGCGTGATGACGTGAAGTACACGGCCACCTACTTTGACGCCTCGGTGCACAACCCCGAGCGTTTGACCCTTGATGTGCTCCGTGACGGACTCGAGGCAAACCCGCAGGCTCGCGCCAGCAACTACGTTTCGCTGATCGGGCACGGTGGCTCAGGTGCCAGGTTGCGCGATGAGCTCACCGGTACCGAGTTCGACTTCGACGCGCAGGTCATCGTGAATGCCACGGGCGCCTGGGTTGATCTGACCAACTCCGCCATCGGCACCCCCAGCCGGTTCATGGGCGGGACCAAGGGAAGCCACATAGTGCTGGACCACCCGGAACTGCTTGCTGCCTGTGCCGGCCGGGAGATTTTCTTCGAACACAGCGATGGCCGCATCGTGCTGATTTACCCCATGGGTGACCGTGTTTTGGTGGGAACCACCGACATTGATGCTGACATGAGCGTCCCGGCACGCTGCACCGACGAAGAAATCGAATACTTCTTCGAATTGGTTCGACATGTCTTCCCGCGCATCACGGTGAGCGAGGAACAGATCGTTTACAAGTTCTCCGGAGTGCGCCCGTTGCCGCGCCACGATGACACGGCCCCCGGCTTCGTCTCCCGCGACTACCGTGTGGAGCGCAGCGACCTGGAAAACGATGCGGTGATGCTCTCGCTGGTGGGCGGCAAGTGGACAACGTTCCGCGCGCTGGCGGAGAACCTTGGCGGCAAGGTGCTTGGCGAGCTTGGCGTATCCGAGGTCCGCAGCACCCGCGGGGTGGCCATCGGCGGCGGCAGGGACTACCCGGAGACCACCGGGGCACGTAATGCCTGGTTGGACGCGCGCTCCGGCAAGGCCTCACGGGCCCGCCTGGAAATCCTGCTTGAACGCTACGGGAGCCGTGCTGACATCGTGCTGGACTCCATTGGCGCCAACGACGCGGTGCTGGAGCACAGCGACGAGCTGTCCGCCGCCGAACTGGCCTACCTGGCCACGCACGAGCAGATCGGCACGCTGGTTGACCTGTTCATCCGCCGCACCTCGCTGGCCTTCCGCGGCCTGGTGACCGTGGAACTGATGCACGAATGCGCCCAGTTCCTGGCAGTTCACCTTGGTTGGGACGCAGCTGCCGTTGCCGCCCAGGTCACCGAGTGCACCCGGGTCCTGGAGCATGAGCACGGAGTGCGCTTCGCTACGGCGAGCGCCTAGCCAGTTCCCCCGGCCCCCAGGGCCCCGAGTTCGGTGCTGCGTTTGGTGCTGCGTTCATCCACGCGGCAGCAAACGCGCCCCGGGCAGGCATCCGGGCACCCGGGCCCCGCTTCCGCACAGTAACGCACCACCAGGCACCCCCACATTCACTTCCGTGAAGCGTGCCCCCATGAAAGATCTTTACAGTGACACTTAACATTTTCACCGCCGAGCTGTTGGGCACCATGCTTTTGCTGCTCATGGGCGGTGGAGTGGTTGCCAACGTGCTGCTGGCACGGTCCAAGGGGCTTGGCGGCGGCACCCTGATGATCAACTTCGGCTGGGGCCTTGCTGTGTTTTCCGGCGTATGGGTCGCGGCGGCCTCCGGCGCGCACCTTAACCCCGCGGTCACCGTCGGCATCTGGGTCAACGGCGACATTTCCGAATTCGCCCCCGGGGTTGCCAAGACCCTGCTGGCGGCGCTGGCATACTTTGGTGCGCAAATGATCGGGGCGATGGCGGGATCGACGCTGTGCTACCTGGCCTACAAGCAGCACTTTGACACCGAAAAAGACCCGGCACTGAAGCTGGCGGTCTTCTCCACCAGCCCCGCCATCCGCTCCTACGGGTGGAACATGCTCACCGAGGCCATCGGCACCTTCGTGCTGGTCTTCGTAATCGCGGGCTTCGGGCAGACCCCGCATGGGCTGGGCCCGCTGGCCGTGGCCCTGCTGGTCACCGGCATCGGCGCCTCACTGGGCGGACCCACAGGGTATGCCATCAACCCGGCACGCGACCTGGGCCCGCGCATCGTCCACGCACTGCTGCCCCTGAAGAACAAGGGCGGCAGCGACTGGTCCTACGCGTGGGTTCCGGTCATCGGGCCACTGCTGGGTGGACTCGCCGGGGGACTCGGTGCCATGGCCTTGTTCTAAACAAGCTTTGTTCTAAACCAGTTCCCCACCCATCCGGTTCCCCACCCGGGGGACCCGCAACGGGCATTGGACACGAAACAGCACTGCCTTGCACCCCTGGGATGGGTGCGTCCCGACACGCGGTCCAGCGCGGCATTGAAGCACAGCACGCAAATCCAGTCCCCGCCCGGTACCCTCCAAGAAGGGCCGGGAAACAGGCACCCCGTCAACGAGCCGCCGGCTCGACGCAGAGAGGACCCCCCACCAGCATGACCAAGTACATCATCGCCATCGACCAGGGAACCACCAGCTCCCGTGCCATCGTCTTCGACCATGCAGGTGACAGGGTTTCCACCGGGCAGATAGAACACGAGCAGATCTTCCCGCAGGCAGGCTGGGTTGAGCACGACGCCACCGAAATCTGGAACAATGTCCGCGAGGTCATCGCCGTGGCCCTGGCCGGCGGAAACCTGACCCGCCACGACATCGCCGCCGTGGGCATCACCAACCAGCGCGAAACCACGGTTGTCTGGAACCGGCACACAGGAGTGCCCGTCTACAACGCCATCGTCTGGCAGGACACCCGCACCCAGGGCATCGTGGAGGAACTCGCGGCCCACGGGGGAGTCGACCGATACAAACAACGCGTCGGCCTGCCGCTGGCCCCGTACTTCTCCGGCACCAAGATCAAGTGGATCCTGGAAAACGTTGAGGGCGCCCGCGAACTGGCCGAGGCCGGGGACCTGCTCTTTGGCAACACCGATTCCTGGGTGACCTGGAACCTGACCGGCGGCCCCGACGGCGGCGTGCACATCACCGATGTCACCAACGCCTCCCGCACGCTGTTCATGGACCTGGAAACCCTGGCCTGGGACCCGGAGATCCTTGCTGACTTCGGCGTGCCGGCCTCCATGCTGCCGGAGATCAAGTCCTCCTCCGAGGTCTACGGGCAAGTGCATTCCTCCCAGCTCTTGCGCGAGGTCCCGATCGCCGGCATCCTGGGCGACCAGCAGGCGGCAACCTTCGGCCAGGCGGCCTTTGCCGCCGGCGAGGCAAAAAACACCTACGGCACCGGCTGCTTCCTGATCTTCAACACCGGGACAGAAATCGTCCGCTCGCAGAACGGGCTGCTGACCACCCTTGGCTACAAGCTCGGCGACGCGGCGCCGGTGTATGCGCTGGAAGGCTCCATCGCCGTGGCCGGATCCCTGATCCAGTGGCTGCGCGATAACATCGGCATGATCGCCACCTCGGCGGAGGTCGAGACGCTCGCGGCCAGTGTGTCTGATAACGGCGGGGTCTACATCGTCCCGGCATTCTCCGGCCTCTTTGCCCCCTATTGGCGTGCCGATGCCCGCGGTGCCATCGTCGGGTTGACCCGCTATGCAAACAAGAACCACATTGCCCGTGCCGCCCTGGAGGCCACCGCGTTCCAGACCCGCGAGGTACTCGATGCCGTCAACGCCGACGCCCGCGTGCCGCTGACCGAGCTGAAGGTCGATGGCGGCATGGTCGCCAACGATGCGCTCATGCAGTTCCAGGCCGACCTGCTGGGGGTCCCGGTCATCCGCCCGAAGGTCACCGAGACCACCGCGCTGGGTGCTGCCTACGCCGCGGGCCTGGCCGTCGGGTTCTGGAACGACCTCGGGGAGCTGCGGGCCAACTGGTCCGAGGACAAGCGTTGGGAACCGACGATGGAGACCGCAGAACGCGAACGGCAGATGCGTTTGTGGAAGAAGGCCGTCACCCGCACCTTTGACTGGGTCGACGAGGACGTGCTCTAAGCACCCGAACCCCTGTCGCCGACGGCCACCCACATGGTTGCACTCCATGAGGGTGGCCGCCGGTTGCCCCCGCCACACCGTGGGGCAAGACCCCGGGGGTTGGGGTAGAATACAAAACATGAACGTTGAGCTTTTGCTAACCTAGCCGTATGGGTAGTACCCCCATACGGCCGCCCCTTGCATGCAAGGGGCTTTTGTGTGTCACGGGGGCTTTTGATCCGTCGCACACGGCCCGGCACACCCGGAACGTTCCCACATACGCGCACGATGATGAAGAAGGCGAAACACGATAGTGAGCACTGAGCCCACCGGCACCGAAATCGCGGACCACGAGTCCACAGCAGCGGCCTACAGCTTCCAGGAAATGGAAGCCAAGTGGGCCCCGGTGTGGGAGAAACTAGGCGTCTTCACACCCAAGGACGACGGCAGCGCGGAGCGCCGCTACGTGTTGGACATGTTCCCGTACCCCTCCGGCGACCTGCACATGGGCCACGCCGAGGCCTTCGCCATGGGCGATGTGGTCTCCCGTTTCTGGCGCCAGCAGGGCTACGACGTCATGCACCCGATCGGCTGGGACTCCTTCGGCCTGCCGGCGGAAAATGCTGCCATCAAGCGCAACGCGCACCCGGCCGAGTGGACCTACGCAAACATTGAAACCCAGGCCGCCAGCTTCAAGCGCTACGCGGTGTCCTCGGACTGGGACCGCCGCCTGCACACCTCAGACCCGGAATACTACCGCTGGACCCAGTGGCTGTTCACCCGCTTCTACGACAAGGGCCTGGCCTACCGCAAAAACCACCCGGTGAACTGGTGCCCCACCGACCAGACCGTGCTGGCCAACGAGCAGGTAGTCAACGGCGCCTGCGAACGCTGCGGCACCCAGGTCACCAAGAAGTCGCTGAACCAGTGGTACTTCAAGATCACCGACTACGCAGATCGCCTGCTCGATGACATGGATGACCTCAAGGGCCACTGGCCCGAGCGCGTGCTGGCCATGCAGAAAAACTGGATCGGCCGCTCCGAGGGCGCCCACGTGGACTTCGTCATCGAAGCCACCGGCACCCAGGAAGCACACAAGACCACGGTCTTCACCACTCGCCCGGACACCCTGCACGGCGCCACGTTCTTCGTGGTCGCCGCGGATGCCGAGTTGGCCAACCAGCTGGTCACGCAGGAGCACCGCGAGGCCCTGGAGGCCTACCAGGAGCAGGTCAAGGCGCTTTCCGAGATTGAACGCCAGGCCACCGAGCGTGAAAAGACAGGTGTCTTCACCGGCCGCTACGCCATCAACCCGCTCAACGGCGAAAAGCTGCCGGTCTGGGCAGCCGATTACGTGCTGGCCGAATACGGCACCGGCGCCATCATGGCGGTACCCGCACACGATCAACGCGACCTCGACTTCGCCCGCGCCTTCGGGCTGCCGGTGCGCGTGGTAGTCGACACCGGCGCCGAGGACCCCGCCGAAACCGGCATTGCCGCAGCCGGCGAGGGAACACTGGTGAACTCCGGCGAGCTCGACGGCCTGCCCAAGGCCGCGGGCATTGCCCGCGCCATCGAAATCGTCAAGGAAGCCGGCACGGGCGATAAGTTCGTGAACTTCCGCCTGCGCGACTGGCTGCTGTCCCGCCAGCGTTTCTGGGGCACCCCGATCCCGATCATCCACTGCGAGCACTGCGGCGAGGTCCCGGTCCCCGACGACCAGCTGCCGGTCCGCCTGCCCGATAACCTGCGCGGCGAGGACCTGGCCCCCAAGGGCACCTCCCCGTTGGCTGCGGCCAGCGACTGGGTCAACGTGCCGTGCCCCAAGTGTGCGGCACCGGCCAAGCGCGACACCGACACCATGGACACCTTCGTGGACTCCTCGTGGTACTTCCTGCGCTTCGTGTCCCCGAACTACACCGAGGGACCGTTTGACCCGCAGGCTGTACGCGACTGGATGCCGGTGGGACAGTACGTGGGCGGGGTTGAGCACGCAATCTTGCACCTGCTGTACTCGCGCTTCTTCACCAAGGTCATCTTCGACCTGGGCTTGATCGATGTGCAGGAGCCATTCTCCGCGCTGTTGAACCAGGGCCAGGTACTCAACGGCGGCAAGGCCATGAGCAAGTCGCTGGGCAACGGCGTGGATTTGGGCCAGCAGCTGGACAAGTTCGGCGTTGACGCGGTGCGCCTGACCATGATCTTCGCTTCCCCTCCGGAAGACGATGTTGACTGGGCTGATGTTTCCCCGGGTGGTTCGCAGAAGTTCCTGGCCCGCGCCTGGCGCGTGGCCCAGGATGTCACCTCCGAACCCGGCGTGGACCCGGCACAGGGAGACAAGGCCCTGCGCCACGTCACCCACAAGACGGTCCACGAGGCCACCGCACTGCTGGAAAGCGGCAAGTTCAACGTGGTCGTCGCCAAGACCATGGAGCTGGTCAACGCAACCCGCAAGGCCATCGACTCCGGTGCCGGCGCGGGCGATCCCGCGGTGCGCGAGGCCGCCGAGGCCACCGCGATCATCCTTTCGCTCTTCGCCCCGTACACGGCCGAGGACATGTGGGCGGCGCTGGGCCACGAGCCAGCTGTGGCCAATGCCGGCTGGCCAAAGGTCGAGGCGGCACTGCTGGTGGAAGACACCATCACCGCCGTCGTGCAGATCAAGGGCAAGGTCCGTGCACGCCTCGAGGTTCCGGTGGACATCACCGCCGAGGACCTCGAAGCCCTCGCCCTGGCCGATGAAGGAGTCATCCGCTACCTCGATGGAGCCACCATCGCCAAGGTGATTGTGCGCGCCCCGAAGCTGGTGAACGTGGTACCTGCCTCCTAGGAGGCTGTAACCTACAATTATGGATCCTGACGACTTGCCCACCCGTTTGCCGTGGCAGAAACGCCCCGGCGACTGGGTGGGCAAGTTGCGTCAGCGGATGGCGTCCGGGGAAGCCCCCGGCCACCACGGACGCCATTTCGTCCCCGTCGGGGTGGTGACCGACTCCGCCGCGGCACTTCCTCTCGACTGGGTCCAGGCGCACTCCCGCTACCTGCGGGTGGTTCCGATGCCGGTGATGATCGACACGCAAATCTTCTCCGAGGGCACCGACGATGTGCCCACCGAGCTGGCACTGGGCCTGGCCATGGGCCAATCGGTGCGCACCTCCCGCCCGGCGCCGGGCCAGATGTTACGCGCCTACCAGGAGCTGGCCGGCGCCGGATGCAAGCACATCATCTCCATCCACCTCTCCGGCGCCCTGTCCGGGACCGTTGAGGCAGCACGGCTCGGCGCCCGGCAATCACCGGTCCCGGTCACCGTCATCGACTCACTCACCGTGGCGCTGGCCGAGGGCTTCGCGGTCATGGACGTGCTTGAGGCAGCCAACGCCGGCGCAAGCGTCGAGGAACTCGCCCTGCTCGCCGGCCGGGCCGCGGAAAACCACGTGTACTTCGCGGTCCCGTCCCTTGAACAATTACGCCGCGGTGGGCGCATCGGCGCCGTGGCCTCGATGCTCGGCACGCTACTGAACGTCAAGCCGATCCTCAGCGTCTGCGACGGGCACATAGTCGCCACCGAAAAGATCAGGTCCCACGCCCGCACCCTGGCCCGGCTGGTGGCCATTGCCCGCGAAGAAGCCGCCGTCCGAGGACCTGAGGCCAAGCTGGCAGTGCACTACTTCGGCAACGAGGCTGCCGCCCGGGAAATTGTCGACGAACTTTCGGGTGTTTCAAGCACCGAGGTGCTCAGCGTTCCCGTGCCCGCGGTGCTCGGCGCCCACACCGGGGCCGGGGTGTTGGCTGTGGCAATTTCCGGTGGCACGGCGCCACCGCCGCCGGTGGCCTCCAAACCCGAACCCAAGACCCGGCCGGCCCCTGTGCGCCGCGAGCCCAAGGCCAAACGCGGCGACATTCCGGCTGCCGGCGCACCCCCGGAAGTCCAGGTCGGCGAGACCGAGTGACCCTGCGAGCATTCGGGGCGGCCACGTCAGCTGCGTGAAATCCAGGTTATCGGAACCCCCGGTTACGGCGTGAGGCTTCCGTTGGCTGCCTTGTCGTGGCAGGCGGCGGCGGCCTCGGGGGCAATGGCCGCCGCCGGACCGTCCGGGTTGCGGATGCCCAGGGCGGAGATCACCGCCCCGGCCATCATCAGCGCCGCCGAAACCAGCAGCACCCTGTGGAACGATGCATAGCCAAGGGTCCCGCCGACGATCGCACCCGTTGAGGCGATGGCCACCAGCCCGGCAATGCGGGATACGGCATTGTTGATGGCTGAGCCGATGCCGCTTGAAGCCGCATCAATGGACCCCAGCACCGCCGCGGTCAACGGAGCCACCGTCACCGCCAGGCCGAGCCCGAAGGCCACCACCCCGGGCAGCAGCTGCCACCAATAGTCCAGCGGCTGCGTGGAGCTGAGCATCAGCAGGAATCCGCAGCCACCCAGGAAGGGCCCGGCGGCCATGAACCACCGTGGACCGTATTTTCCAGCCAGGGTGCCAAAGAGCGTTGAGAGCGACAGTGACATGATGGTCAGCGGGATGGTGGCGAAGCCCGCGGCCACCGCCGGGTACCCGGCGACCTCCTGCAGGAAGATCGGGACGATGAACAGCCCCAGCGAGATTCCCGCGTAGATGGCCGCCGTCGCCAGGTTGCCGATCCCGAAGTTCCTGATGCGGAAGAGCCCCAGCGGCATCATCGGTTTGGCGGCACGGGACTCCCACCAGATGAACCCGGCCAGGCACACCAGCCCCACAATGAAGGGGATGAACACCAGCGGGTTCTCCCACCCCATGCCGTCCTGCATGATCAGCGCAAAGACCGTTCCTGCCAGCCCGATGGCCGCAAGCACTGCCCCTGGCACATCGACGCGGGTACCGTGCACTTGGCGCCGTTGATCGTGCAGCTGGCCCAATAGCAGCATGGTCGCGGCGATCGGCAGCACATTGATCCCGAACACCCAGCGCCAGCCAATCGTGTCCACCAGCACCCCGCCGAGCACCGGGCCGGCGATGAATGCGGTACCGGTCCATCCTGTCCACAACCCGATGGCCCTGGCGCGTGGCGCGTCCGCAAAGGTGGAAGTGATCATGGCCAGGGAACTTGGCACCAGCAGTGCCGCCGCAGCACCCTGGAACAGTCGCGCAACAACCAGCACTTCTCCCGAGGGTGCCACCGCGCACAGGAGCGAGGCTGCCCCGAACAGTACCAGCCCCACCCGCAGCACGCGGACCCTGCCGTACATATCGGATAACGCACCCGCCACGAGAATCAGCGAACCCAGCGTCAACAGGTAGCCATCGATCACCCACTGCTGGACCGCCAGGCCCCCGCCGAGGTCCCTGGCGATGGCCGGAAGGGCGACGTTCACTATTGACCCATCAAGGAACGCCACGAACGAGGCAAGGATCGCCACCCACAGGACCACCCGCTCTTTTGACGTCATGTGGGGTTGCCTCCAAGATTTCAGGTATTGACCCGGCTTCGACCACCGGTGTGCCGGCGCTCGGCCGCCACGGTTCATTGCACCTGACGCTAGAACCGGGCGCTCCGAGTGTCAACGATGCCCCAGCCCCCGGGGCGCCTCGTTTGGCCCGGGGGCGCACGGTTCTCCACAACGCGTAGGCACTGGTGTTCATCGCGCCCCCGGATGCCTTGGACTTGTGTGCATGGGCAGACACGATTGGGCGGAACGTGAGGCCGACTCTCACTTGGCGCCGGCGCCGGGCCGTTTACGTTTGCTCATGGGCAGATCGGCGGTCATTGTCCTGGTGATTGGGGCATTGTGCTGGATCTCCATCTCGATTTTCATTAATCCGCTCCTTGGTGCCCCTCAACAGGTAGAAACCGTGCAGGTAGACGGTGACGAGGAACCAAACCAGGTGCCGGTTCCCACGGCGGAGCCACCGGCGGCTCCCGATTCCCCACAGCCGTCGGTGAGTGCACCAGCAGGTTCGGGCAGTTCGCCTCCGGGCAGCGGAACCAGCGTGGTGATCCACGTCATTGGTGCCGTCAAAAACCCTGGTGTTTATGAGTTGCGATTGGGCTCACGAATCCTTGACGCGGTTAAAAAGGCAGGTGGATTGAGCAAGGATGCGTTGCCCGAATCCATCAACCTTGCCGCCGAGATCAGCGACGGACAACAAATCCGCATCCCACGACGTGGCGATAAAGCGAGCATCCAGACCCCGGAACCTCCACCTGGACAGGAAGCCGCCACGGCCACCGGTGGCATCGGGGGAGTAACCCCCGGCGGGAAACTCAACATCAACACCGCCACCGGGACTGAACTTGAAACACTCCCTGGCATCGGACCGGCCCTGGCCCAACGCATCATCGAATTCCGGCAGAGCAATGGCCCGTTCAAAAACATCGGAGAACTCGATGCCGTAAGCGGAATCGGGCCGTCTTTGCTGGCCACGCTGCGCGCCAAGGTCGGCTTCGAATGAGCCAGGATTCCGCACCCGGAGCCAAGGCCCGGTTCAGTGCCTTGATGCAGCGTGTGGCGGCAAGTGCCCACCGGGAACGCAAGCCGCAGCCTCTGGCGGATGAACCGCTGCGGTTGGACCTTCGGGGACTCTGGTCACTGATCGGCGCATGGGCAGCAGCATTGCTCGGTGTACGGCTTCCATTGCAGCTCCAGCAACTCGGCGCCATCACCGCCCTGATCTTGGCAGCCCTAGGCGTGCTGTTTCTGCTCAGGCCCCGTCACGGCCACTTCGGCGGTGAAAGCACTCCGCTCTTTGCCGCGCCGACACTCCTGTGTGTGGCAGCGGGGCTCGTGTTAGCCCAAATGGTGTTGACCGGAGCTACCTCGGTCCCCGAACCTCTACGCACCGCAGCCGAGAGTTCGATGGTGGTTCGCCTCCAGATGGAGCTCAATGCCACGCCCCGGGCAGGTAGTGCCGTCGATAAGTTCTCCGAAGGTGCGGACCCGCAGAAAACCTACAGGGTGGAAGCCAGCACCGAAATGTTGCGCCGTGGGGATGCTTGGCAGCGGGTCGACGTGCTTGCCACCCTCGGGTACCCGCAATCCTTGGCGCCGACCGGACCTGCCCTCACGCGCGGCTCCCGCGTTGAAGTTCTCGCCCGGATTTCACCGAATCCGCCCGGGCAACGCAGCCGATTCCGGCTCACTGCAGTAGCGCCGCTGCGGAACCTCGAAGCAGCAGCAACGCCGGGGCCAGCAGAAACCATGCGGCAGAAATTCCTCCAGCAGGCCAAAGCCCTCCCGGAACCGGGAAACGCCCTGCTGCCGGGCATGGTGTTTGGTGAGCGAGGTGGCCAAAGCCAGGAACTCACAGATGCCATGAAAGCCTCTGGACTTTCACACCTCAGCGCAGTCTCCGGGGCAAATTGTGCCATGGTGCTGGGGGCAGCTTTTGCAATGCTTCGTTTGGTGGGCACTCCTCGAATGCTGACCTTGGTGCTCGGGCTGGGCGTCCTGGCGGGATTCGTGCTGCTTGTCGGGTACGAACCCAGCGTCCTGCGCGCAGCTGTCATGGGTTCTATCGCCGCGTTTTCCGTGCATTCCTCGCGTGGCCGCAATGCCCTGTCGGCGCTTTGCCTGGCAGTGGTGATCCTTCTGGCGATCGACCCGTATCTTGCGGGGGAGGCAGCATTCCAGCTCTCGGCACTGGCAACGACCGGAATTGTGTTGCTTGGACGCAGGCTTGCCGAGCTGTTCAGTCGTCGACTCCCGGCTTTCCTTGCCGAAGGAACGGCGATCGCCGTCGCGGCGCAAATCGCTTGCCTGCCGGTATTGGTCAGCCTGAGTCCCACGTTTTCCTTGTACTCGGTTCCTGCCAATCTTTTGGTGGCCCCCTTGATTCCCTGGATTACGATCACGGGCACGGCGGGCATCGTGGTGATGATGGTTTGGGGCCCGCTGGGCACGCTGTTCATCTGGGCAGCCGGGATTCCTGCAACGCTGGTTGGAATGATTGGCCTTTGGGTTGCAGGTCTGCCGGGCGCGTTGAGGCCGTGGCCTGCAGGCATGTTGGGTATTGGATTGGCGTGGGGGATTTTCGTAGCCGTTTTCTTTTCCCTGGGGTACTCGCCACAGCAGCAGGGAACGTGGCATGCAAAGATCCCGGCTGCTGTGCAAAGTGTGGCCGTGGGCTTGCTCCTGGGAGTTACGTTGCCGGTGACGGCCTTGGTGCCTGCCCCTGCCGTTTCATGGTTGGTGGTCGCCTGCGATGTTGGTCAAGGAGACGGGCTGGTTCTCAACGCAGGTGACGCCGGAGCCATCGTGCTCGATACCGGCAGGGAACCTCCGGACATTGACGCGTGTCTGGCCCGGTTGCGGGTGAAGCAGATCGCCACGATCTTCATCACCCACCAACATGCCGACCATGATGCAGGGATTGCCGGGGCCGGGCGAAACCGCGAGGTCCATCAAGTGTTCTATTCAGTGCTTGATGACCCGGCAAAACCTCCCACCGTCAATGGAGTCAGTGGCCAACAGCTGGCCACCGGTGCGCACGGAAACACGGGGAACATCAGTTGGACGGTATTGGCTCCGGGCAGCACCGATTCAAAGTTTGATGAGAACGACGCATCGCTCGTGATTCGCTTCGAAATCAGGATTCCGGGAACCGACAGGAGCATTTCGATGCTGGCCACCGGGGACATGCAGGAAACCGGGATGGGTCCGTTGATTGCCTCCGGTGCCGTGAAACCAGCGGATATTCTCAAGGTTTCCCACCACGGGGCAGCCAACGGAGGCACTGACATTATCGGTGTGGTTCGTCCGTCGGTGGCCCTGATCAGCGTGGGGAAGGAGAACACCTACGGTCATCCAAGTACGAAGATTATCGACGCATTGCAGGAAACCGGGGTGTTGGCGTTGCGCACCGATGAACGCGGCACCATCGTGCTCGGGTGGGCGAACAATACGCTGAGCGTCTCGGTGCTGGAAACTTCCACCACGGATCCATAGAGCAGGGGAAGCTTGTTCCGGTCGGCCCTTGTAAGCGTCTTGCGGATAGTATTTATGGAGTTCTTCATTCACTACGTAAAGGTTCGGTCATGGCTGCGGCACGAGGCACAACTAAGAGCGCCGGAATTTCCTGGCGAGAGGTCTCTCCGGCGGATATTATCCTGCTCCAAGGCTCCGAAGAGCTGCTCGCTTCGCGTTCCTTTGAGAAGGTCAGGGCCGATTTGCGTGCGGCAGGCGAGGTCGAAGTCACCCGGTTCGAGGCAAATGCCTACGAGAAGGGCGAGCTGTTGCTGGCCTCCAGCCCCTCGCTCTTTAGCGAAACCAAACTCATCGAGGTCCGCAACCTGGCCAACATGAACGAAGACTTCTTGGACGACACCCTGAAGTATGCAAAGTCCCCGGCGCCCGACACCACCCTGGTGCTTCACCACAGCGGGGGAGTGCGCGGCAAAAAGTTGCTCGATGCGCTCAAGGCCGCCGGCGCGGTGCTTGTTGATTGCCAGCCGTTGAAGAAGGACTCGGAGAAAATCGACTTCGTATCCCAGGAGTTCAAGGCGGCCAAACGCCGGTTGAACGCCGAGGGTGCCAGGGCATTGGTTGCCGCTTTGGGCAGCGACCTGTCCGAACTTGCCGCCGCATGTTCGCAGCTCCTGCAGGACACCACCGGTGCCGTCGACCAGGACGCCGTCGACAAGTATTACGGTGGCCGGGTTGAAGCGACGGGTTTCAAGGTAGCGGATGCAGCCATGATGGGCAGGGCCGATGTTGCCCTTTCGACGCTACGTCATGCGCTGTCCACGGGCACCGATCCGGTACCGATCGTTGCCACGCTGGCGATGAAATTGCGCCAGGTTGCCAAGGTTGCCGGTGCCAGGAAGTCCTCAGGCCAGTTGGCCAGCGAATTGGGGATGCCTCCTTGGCAGGTGCAACAGGCCCAGGAGCAAGCGCGCTTCTGGAACGCCGATGACCTGGCCCGGTGCATCCGCTTGGTTGCGGAGGCCGACGCGCAGGTCAAGGGCGCCTCGCGCGACCCCGAGTATGCGGTCGAACGGGCGGTCACCCAAATCGCGCTGGCCGCCCGACGATAGAAATACCATTAGCTGTCGCCTAGAAAACGCGATGGGCCGAACACGGTGGCCATAGCCACTGCGTTCGGCCCATCGCGAGGGTGCCGGGCCAATGACCCGGAGGGATCCGGGCTAG
The DNA here is from genome assembly GCF_900010755.1 of Paeniglutamicibacter antarcticus. Classification (GTDB taxonomy): domain Bacteria; phylum Actinomycetota; class Actinomycetes; order Actinomycetales; family Micrococcaceae; genus Paeniglutamicibacter; species Paeniglutamicibacter antarcticus_B. The sequence goes on from NZ_CZJT01000086.1 coordinate 99,755, forward strand.
TTGGAGTCGCCGATTCCGGAGCCGACGATCGTGAATTCAAGCTGCGCATCGGAGTTGGCGCGCGCCTGGGCAATGGCCTGGATGCGTCCCCGGGAGAGGTACCAGCCGATCATCAACAGCGGGATGATCACGAGGATCGAGGCAACGGTCCAGGTACCCACCGGTGAATCGAAGGCCATCAGCACGATCACAGCCAGCAGGAACGCGAGGGTCAGGTAGCCGGTGTACGGGGCACCGATCATCCTGAATGCCGGACGTACGGCTTCCCCGCGCTTGGCCAAGCGGAACAGGGCCAGCTGGCAGAACACGATCATGGCCCACGAGGCAATGATGCCTAGCGCCGCCATATTCAGCACGATCTCGAACGCCGCAGCCGGGACAATTGCGTTGAGCACCACGCCAAGGCCCGCCACGGCGGCAGTCAGGGCAATGCCGCCATAGGGAACTCCGCGACTGTTGAGCTTGGCAGCGAAGCGCGGTGCGGATCCCGCCAGAGCCATCGAGCGCAGGATCCGGCCGGTTGAATACAGTCCCGCGTTCAGCGAGGACATGGCGGCTGTGAGCACCACAAGGTTCATGATCGAGTCCACGCCGGAAACCCCGATGGATCCGAAGAATGTCACGAACGGCGATTCGCCGGCCTTGTACGCGGAGTAGGGCAGCAGCAGCGAAAGCAGCACCAGGGAACCGACGTAGAAGACGGCGATGCGGATGATAACCGTGTTGATGGCCTTCGGCATGACCTTCTCCGGGTTCTGCGTTTCGCCGGCCGCGGTGCCAATGAGCTCGATCGAAGCGTAGGCGAACACCACGCCCTGCATGACAACAACCACCGGAAGCAGTCCGTTGGGGAAGAACCCGCCGTTGTCGGCAATGAGCGCGAAGCCGACCTCGTGCCCCTCGATCGGGGTACCGAAGATCACGAAGTACGTGCCCACCAGCAGGAACGCCACCAGCGCGACGACCTTGATCAGCGCAAACCAGAACTCAAGCTCGCCAAAGACCTTCACCGAAACCAGGTTGAGTCCAAGTACCAGCAGCAGCGCCGCCAGCGCCCACACCCACTGCGGGACCCCGCCGATCCACGGCACATACTTGGCAAAGAAATTCATGTACAGCGCAATGGCGGTGATGTCCACGATGGCCGTCATCGCCCAGTTGAGCCAGTACAGCCAGCCGGTGACAAACGCCGCCTTTTCGCCGAAGAACTCACGGGCGTAGGAGACGAAGGATCCCGAGGACGGGCGGTGGACCACCAGCTCGCCCAGTGCGCGCAGGATCAGGAAGGCGAAGAACCCACAGATCGCGTAGCTGAACATCAGGGCCGGTCCGGCCCCGGCCAATCGCCCGCCGGCGCCCATGAACAGCCCGGTGCCAATGGCACCGCCAATGGCGATCATCTGGATTTGTCGCGGTTTCAGGCCCTTGTGCATGCCCTTGTCTTCGGCCGTCAGAGCGGAACGAGTGGCATTGGGTGGCTGGGTGGCGCGAATTTCTGGAACTTCACTGTTCATGTGCGGGAGCCTCTCGGGGGAGTGTCTTGGGCGTGCTCAAGGGATCAATATCTGGGAACGGAACGAATGGGGGAGCTTATTCGCTGAGGTTGGCCAGGCGTTCGGGGCGCAACAATTCGTTGAGCTCCAGCTCGGTGAGCAACCCGTGCTCGAGGACCAGTTCGGCCACACCGCGCCCGGTGGCCAGCGCCTCCAGGGCGATCTTCGTCGAGGCGGCGTATCCGAGCTGGACTGTCAGCGCGGTGACCAGACCGATGGAGTTTTCCACCTGGGCACGCAGCTTGTCCTCGTGGGCGGTGATGCCGATGATGCACTTGTCGGCCAGCGTGATGCACGCTGCTTCGAGATGGCGCATGGACTTGGTCAGGCTGTGCACGATGATCGGTTCGAAGGCGTTTAGCTGCAACTGCCCGGATTCGGCGGCCATGGTGATGGTCACGTCGTTGCCGATGACCTCGTAGGCCACTTGGTTCACGACCTCCGGGATCACCGGGTTGACCTTGCCGGGCATGATCGAGGATCCTGACTGCACCGCCGGCAGGTCGATTTCGCCGAAGCCGGCACGCGGGCCGGAGGAGAGCAGCCGCAGGTCGTTGCAGACCTTGGAGAGCTTGACGGCCACACGCTTGAGCACACCGGAGAGGTGGACGAAGGCGCCGACGTCGGCGGTGGCCTCGATCAGGTCGAAGGCGGTCTCCAGTTTCAGTCCGGAGATCGCTGCCAAGTGCGTGCAGGCCAGAGTGGAGTAGCCCCGCGGCGCGTTCAACTCGGTGCCGATGGCGGTGGCACCGAGGTTGATCTCGTGGATGAGCAGCGTGGATTCGGCCAGCCGGGCACGATCCTCGCCGAGCGTGACGGCGTAGGCGTTGAATTCCTGGCCCAGTGTCATCGGAACAGCGTCCTGCAGCTGGGTGCGTCCCATCTTCACCACTGTGCGGAATTCCACGGCCTTGGCAGCAAAGGCCGCCCCGAGGTGTTCCATCGCCGCCACCAGCGAGGTGGCGCCGAAGATCGTGGCAACGCGCACCGCGGTCGGGTACACGTCGTTGGTCGACTGGCTGAGGTTCACGTGGTCGTTGGGGTGAAGGAACTGGTATTCGCCCTTGGCGTGCCCCATGATTTCCAGCGCGCGGTTGGCGATGACCTCATTGGCGTTCATGTTCGAGGAGGTGCCGGCACCGCCCTGAATCACGTCGACCACGAATTGGTCGTGGAATTTGCCGCCGATGATTTCACGACAGGCGGTGATGATGGCCTCCGCGCGGGTGGCATCGAGCAGGCCGAGTTCCTGGTTGGCCCGGGCGGCGGCCTGCTTGACCATGGCCAACGCGGTGACCAGGTGGGTGTTGGTGGACAGCGGTTGGCCGGTGATCGGGAAGTTTTCCACGGCTCGCAGGGTGTGGACTCCCCAGTAGGCCTCGGCCGGGATGTCCCGGTCGCCAATCAGGTCGTGTTCGCTGCGTACAGCATGTGGAAGGGCGGCCGGCAGGGTGCTGATTTCGGACATGGTTCTCCTAGGATGGCTGTGCGTGGGAGGTGATTCTTGGGAGCGAGATTGATTTTTGGGCGCGCTCCAGCGCAAAAGAGGATGGGGGCGGGCTGGAGGCTAGTCCAGGGGCCAGCCGGTCAGCGCGCCGACCTGCTGGCCGCCGCCGAGTGCTGGAAGGTCGTTGAAGGGGGACAGGGTCGCCGGATCCATACCGAGGGCCAGCAGTGCGGGGACCGCGGCCGGCATCCGGGCCCGGTCCCCGCCGTCGGCGATCTTCAATGCCACGCTGGAGCCATCGGACAGGGCGATGAGCTGGATGCCCTCAAACCCGTCCTTGGCCAGGAGACCGGGTACCGCACGCATCAACTCAGTGACGTCGCGACCTTGGCCCGCGACCATCTCAGGGTGGGCACGCATGGCGGTTGCCACCTCGTACTCGGCGGTACCTTCCGGTGCCGTGGCCAAAAGCCCGAACGCCCGTGCCATACCGGTGAGGGAGAGCGCAAAGACCTCCGTGCCGCAACCGTCGGTGCTGGTTGTCGTGATCGCTTCACCGGTCAGTTCGCTGACGACCTCGCGAATCAGGGTGGGCAGCGGATGCGAGTGTTCGAGGTAGCCTGCGGTGTCCCAGCCGCGGAGCATGCAGGTGGCGAGCATGGCGGCATGTTTGCCGGAGCAGTTCTGAGCCAATTGGGTGGGTCCGAGGCCAGCCATCGTCCAGCCGTGGCGTTCGGCCGCCCCATAGGGGACATCCAGTGAGTTGCGCAGCGCGGCGGGATCCAGCCCGGCATCGGCAAGGATTTTCGCCGCGGCGTCTTGGTGGGCTGCGGCTCCCGAGTGGCTTGCCGCGGCAAGTGCGAGCTGGTCGGCGGGCAGTCGGAGGCCGGCGCGCACCATGGCAACGGCAAACAAGGGCTTCAGTGCCGATCGCGGGTAGATCCGCGCCGAGGGCTCCCCTCGGGTGAGCACTGTGGATCCGGACGCATCCAGGGCCACAAGCGAACCGTAATGGACGCTTTCGACCAAGGCGCCCCGGGTTTGCACCGCGAGTGGCGCGTGGGCGGGAAAGTCAGTGAGGTTCATTCTTTGTCCGCTCCAAGGATCAGGGTCAGTGCGTCATCGACGGCGCCCAGGTGTTCTGTCATGGCCCTGCCAGCGGCAAGCCCATCGCCTCGTTCGATGGCCGCGAAGATCGCCCGATGTTCGGCATTCGAGGGGTCTCGGCGGCCCGTGATCAAGTTGATGGTTTCCGATTGGTTGACCATTGCCTCACGAATGTCGTTGACAACTCGTTCAAAAACCCCGTTGCCGCTTGCGGCCGCGATGGTGGCATGGAAACTTGCATCGAGTCCTACCCACAGTTCGGGATCGTCCTCGGCCTCCATGGCCTTCAAAATTCCACTCAGCTCGTCCAGTTGTTCACGAGTGGCACGCGTTGCTGCGAGCTCCGCGGCGGGCACCTCGATGTGGGGGCGGGCTTCCATGAGGCTGCGTGCCGAGAACCTTCCGAGCAACAGGTCACCTCCGGCGCGGTTGGCAATCACGAAGGTGCCCTTGCCCGTTTTCGTTTCGGTGAGGCCAAGGGCCGCCGAGGATCGCAGTGCTTCCCGGATCACGGACCGGCTAACGGCGTACTGGGTTGCAAGTACGGCCTCTGCATTGAGTTTGCTGCCCACAGGTAGGGCACCGGATTCGATGGCTTCGCGGAGGGAATTGAAGACGGCCTCGGCCGCGCTTAGCCTGACGATCCGCTGAGGTCCAGCAGTCCGGCTGTCTGACCGGTTCATGGTTGGAACTATGCCACGTCTCACAAAACACTGTCAAGACGCGCATCGGGCGACGGCGGGGTGCACGTTCCACTCTTCATCAAACGCGCATGTCAGCGTCCAAAAGTGAATTCAGGATGTGAAACGGGGTCGATGCTCCGCAGCCGGGCTGTGGTCAGCGACTTGGCCCGACGACGCGTTAAACGACTAGGTCCTCCACCCAGCCGGGAGGAGGACCTAGTCATGCAGTGAAGCAATCCTTAGAGGGCGTTAACCTTCTTGGAGATGGCCGACTTGTGGTTTGCTGCGTTGTTCTTGTGCAGCACACCCTTGGTGACGGCCTTGTCAATCTTGCGGCCAGCGGTTACCAGTGCGGTGTTCGCTGCGTCCTTGTCCTCAGACACAACGGCAGTGTTTACTGCGCGGATTGCGGTCTTCAGCTCGGACTTGATTGCAGCGTTACGCTGGCGTGCCTTCTCGTTGGTGAGAATGCGCTTCTTCTGGGACTTGATATTTGCCACTGTTTTAAACTCTCTTGCTCATCGCTTATATGGTCGGTGAGGGATATCTTCCGGGCCATCGACTGAGCGGCGTGGGGATACCTATGGCGACCCGGGAGAAGTGCCCGTCGACCTGCGCGGACACACAAGAAGTAATACTAGCAGGTTCGTTTCCAACTCACGATTCATTGGCGTATTTCCGAACGTGATGCGGGTCAAGTTCCACAGCCGTGCAAATCCGTTATTTCACGCAAACACGCACCCCGGAGGCGTTTTCCAGGAACGAACAGGGCTTACTTTGAGCCCAGTGCCGCCGCAACACGCGCGAAGACTTGCTTGTTCAAAACAGCCCCTTCGCGCCTGATGCCCGAAGGTTTGAGGCGAATCACCCGGTCCACCTTGACCTCGCTGGGCCGTCCCTGTCTGTCCCAAGGCCCGGTTCCAATGTCGACGTAATCCCTGTCGGTGCGCTCGGCATTGCTGTGGTCCTTGGAGGTCAGCATAAGGGCGAGCAAGTGGTTTCCCTCGGTGCCGATCAACAGCACCGGCCGGTCCTTGCCCTGGCTGTAGTCCTCTTCATAGGGAACCCATGCCCAGACAATCTCCCCGGGATCCGGTTGGCCGTCGGCCACAGGGTTGTATACCGGCCTCACGACACCGCGGAAATCGCCAGGATAGTCGCCGTTTTCCCAGCCGAGCACCCCCGACGGCTCGGAGTGCACCGGCCCCTGGGCGCCGCGTGTGGCACCGGCAGGCTTGGGCCCCGTCGTGCGGGCCTTGGATGGCCGGGACTGTGGCTTGGTGCCGGTTTTAGTGTCGTTGTTGTTCTGGGATTTCAGGAACCCGTCAAGGACCTGCCCGAGAAACCCGAAGAATTTGTTGGCGTTGAACTTCATGCCGCCAAACTATCAGGCGCAACTCCCTGTTCCCGGTGTGCGACACCAGCGCTGCGGCATGGGAGAATGGCCATTGCGAAGCAATTCGCAGCCAACTTACTTTTCCACTCCCTTATTAGCGAGGTCCCTTACGTGTCACCCATGGCCCGCACCGCACCGGTGCCTGCCGCGACAGATCCGGCGATCATCAGAAACTTCTGCATCATCGCCCACATCGACCACGGCAAGTCGACCCTGGCCGACCGCATGTTGCAGCTCACCGGAGTCGTCTCCTCACGCGATATGAAGGCCCAGTACCTGGACCGGATGGATATTGAACGCGAACGCGGCATCACCATCAAGTCCCAGGCCGTACGCATGCCATGGGAGGTCGATGGCGAGTCCTACGCGCTGAACATGATCGACACCCCCGGCCACGTCGACTTCACCTATGAAGTTTCGCGTTCCCTGGCCGCCTGCGAAGGCGCCATCTTGCTGGTTGACGCTGCCCAGGGCATCGAAGCCCAGACGCTGGCAAACCTGTACTTGGCCATGGAGAATGACATGACGATCATTCCCGTGCTCAACAAGATCGACCTTCCCTCGGCGCAGCCGGAGAAGTACGCTGCCGAAATCTCCAAGCTCATCGGCTGCGACCCGGAGGACATCCTCCAGGTTTCAGGTAAAACCGGCATGGGCGTCGAAGCCCTGCTGGACAAGGTTGTTCGCGACCTCCCGGCACCTGTCGGCGACCCAAATGCCCCGGCACGCGCCATGATCTTCGACTCCGTCTATGACACCTACCGTGGCGTTGTCACCTACGTGCGCGTGGTTGACGGCAAGATCTCGCCGCGCGAAAAGGTCCAGATGATGTCCACCGGCACCACCTACGACCTGCTGGAAATCGGCGTTTCCTCACCGGAACCGGTTCCCTCCAAGGGCCTTGGCGTCGGCGAGGTCGGCTACCTGATCACCGGCGTGAAGGACGTGCGCCAGTCAAAGGTCGGCGACACCGTCACCAACTTCGCCAAGCCGGCGGAGAAGTCCCTGGGCGGTTACCAGGACCCGAAGCCGATGGTGTTCTCCGGTCTGTACCCGATCGATGGTTCGGATTACCCGGCCCTGCGCGATGCGCTGGACAAGCTCCAGCTCAACGATGCAGCCCTGACCTACGTCCCGGAGACCTCCGTGGCACTGGGCTTCGGGTTCCGCGTCGGTTTCCTGGGGCTTTTGCACCTGGAAATCACCCGCGAACGCCTCGAGGCGGAGTTCAACCTGGACTTGATCTCCACCGCACCTAACGTTGTCTACGAAGTCATGACCGATGACAAGAAGCTGCGTACCGTGACCAACCCAAGCGAGTTCCCCGACGGGAAGATCCTCGAAGTCCACGAACCAATGGTTGCCGCAACCATCTTGGCACCGCACGAATTCGTCGGAGCCATCATGGAGCTGTGCCAGTCACGCCGAGGCGTCATGCGAGGCATGGACTACCTCTCCGAGGAACGCGTGGAGATCCGTTACTGGCTTCCGCTGGCGGAGATCGTCTTTGACTTCTTCGACGTGTTGAAATCCAAGACCCGCGGCTACGCCTCGCTGGACTGGAAGGCCGACGGCGAACAGATCTCCGATCTGGTCAAGGTCGACATCCTGCTCCAGGGCGAACAGGTCGATGCGTTCAGCGCCGTCACCCACCGTGACAAGGCCTACGCCTACGGAACCATGATGACTTCCAAGCTGCGCGAACTGATTCGTCGCCAGCAGTTCGAGGTGCCCATCCAGGCAGCCATCGGTTCACGCATCATTGCCCGCGAGTCCATCCGCGCCATCCGCAAGGACGTCCTGGCCAAGTGCTACGGCGGCGATATTTCCCGTAAGCGCAAGCTGCTGGAAAAGCAGAAGGCCGGTAAGAAGCGCATGAAGATGGTCGGCCGCGTGGAGGTTCCCCAGGAAGCCTTCATCGTCGCCTTGTCATCCGACGAGCCCAAGAAGAAGTAGGCATGCCTTCTGCTTTGCCCCTAGGGGATCTGGCACCGTCGAACGGGTTGCTTCCGGCGACCTGCATCGACGGTGCCGTGGACCGGACGTTTTCGGTCTACGTGCACATTCCGTTCTGCGCGGTGCGCTGCGGATACTGCGATTTCAACACCTACACGGCCCACGAGCTCGGCTCGGGTTCCAGCCAGGACACCTACGCCGAGGCGGTCTCCGCGGAGCTTGCCTTTGGTGCGAAGGCACTTGAGGAATCCGGGGTGCCGCGGCGCGGGGTTTCCACTGTCTTCTTTGGTGGCGGAACCCCCACGTTGCTGCCGGCCGAGGACCTGGTCCGCGTGTTGCGTGAAATCCGTACCCAATGGGATCTGGCTCCCGGTGCTGAAATCACCACCGAGGCGAACCCGGATTCGGTGACCCCCGAGTCGTTGCAGCTGCTGGCCGACGGCGGTTTCACCCGCGTGTCGATCGGCATGCAGTCAGCGGTTCCGCACGTGCTGAAGACCCTTGACCGCACGCACAACCCCGAGCGGGTTGGCCTGGCGGTGCAATGGGCGAAGGATGCCGGCTTGCAGGTGAGCGTCGACTTGATCTACGGCACGCCGGGGGAGTCGATCGATGATTGGCGCACCAGCGTGAACACCGCTCTGAGCTACGATCCCGACCACATCTCCGCCTACGCGTTGATCATCGAGGAGGGCACCCGGCTTGCCGGGCAAATCCGCCGCGGTGAGGTCGCGAACATCGACGATGACGACCACGCCGACAAGTACCTGATTGCCGACGAGCTTTTCGCCGCCGCCGGATACAACTGGTACGAGGTCAGCAACTGGTCCAAGGACGAAGAGTCCCGTTGCCTGCACAATCTTGCCTACTGGCGCGGGGGAGACTGGTGGGGCGCCGGCCCCGGGGCCCACTCCCACGTGGGCGGGTTGCGTTGGTGGAACGTCAAGCACCCTGCTGCTTACCAGCAGCGCATCGATGCGGGCACCTCGCCCGCCGCGGGACGTGAAACCCCTGACGAGGAAGCTCGCTACCTTGAACAGGCCATGTTGCTCACGCGCATCGTCGACGGCATGGACACCGGCGCCTTGAACCCGGAGGGCCGCAAGGCCATCGCCGGGTTGATTGCCGATGGCTTGGTGGTCCCGGAGGCTGCGTTCGCCAAGAAGGTTGTGCTGACCTTGCAGGGCCGCCTGTTGGCCGATGCAGTGCTGCGCAGGCTGCTTGACTTCTAGCTTCCGGGTACTTGGTTACAGGTACTGTTCAAGAAGCATGTGAATACGTGTGAGGCGGCTGGCCCGGGAAAACCCCGGCCCAGCCGCCTCTCACGTTAACTGTTCTTCGGGAATCGCCGCACGACCGGGGGATCGGCCGCCCACCGGCGATTCAACGGGCGCCAGCTTCGAACACGCCTGCCGACATCGCCACTTCCGTCATCACCGGAGTCGTCATCACCACAGTCGTCATCACTGTTGCCGAAGTGCCCGTTAACCACCCAGGGGGGTGCAGCGCCGTCTCGGCGCTGCACCCCCCTGGGGCGGAAATCTTGAGTTGAACCTGCAGTGGTTGCGTTCCTACTTGAAAAGACGCAGGTTCAGTGCGTACCGGTACGGGCGCGACTTGTTGGCATTGATGCCGGCCCTGATGCCGCTGACGGTCAGGAAAAGCCAGACGAGCACCACAAGGACGGCAAAGACCCAGCCGATGCCCGGGATCAGCGACAAAAGGTGCAGCACCACGGCCAGGACCGTCAGCGGGAGCGTGAAGTTCAGCGCTTCCTTGGATTCCTGCGCGGTGAAGGGGCCCCGTGAGCGGTACACGTAGTAGATAATCGCGGAGGGAATGCAGCCCAGAATGGCGCCAAAGTGGGCGATGGTTGCCCACTGGCGGTCTTCGGAGGGCGTCAGTGGAAGCGGTGCATCCGAGGAACCTTCGAATCGGTTCGACTGGTTTTCGCCTGAACCGGCTGGCTGTCGTGCCTCGTTGACCACTGGCAGATCCCTTTTCCGTCGATGATTGGTAAACCGTCTGTAAGTTTATCGCCAAACCCGCACCGGCAATTAACCATTTCCCGCACCCTGCCGAGTTCCTGGCCTTGAGTGCCGCGAAGTCCACGCCATAGTGCCATCCGACGTCACTCGGCCGGCACTTGAGGTGGATTCGCGGTGAGCAATCTCACGACTCGCCCGCGGTTTTCCCGCGCGTGTCCGGCACTAGCTGCGATCATCGCCGGCAGTCAGGAAGTCAATGACCTCTTCCACGCGGCCCAGCAGCGATGGCTCAAGGTCTGCATAGCTGCGCACTTGGCCCAGGATCCGTTCCCATCCCTGGGCAACATCAATCTGTTCCGCATGGGGCCAGCCCAACCCCTTCAGGATTCCGGTTTTCCAGTCGGTGCCACGTGGCACCACCGGCCAGGCCTTGATTCCAAGCACCGTCGGGCGCACCGCCTGCCAGACATCCACATACGGGTGCCCGACAATCAGCACGTTGCCTGCGGCGCCGGGCACCCGCATGGCTTCGGCGGCGATCTTTGCTTCCTTGGTGCCTGACACCAGGTGGTCCACCAGGATCCCAAGTTTGCGTTGCGGGCCGGGGGAGAACTCCCGGATGGCCGAGGCCAAATCATCAACGCCGTGAAGCGGCTCGACGACGATGCCTTCGACGCGCAGGTCATGGCCCCAGACCTTCTCCACCAGTTGGGCGTCGTGCTTGCCTTCAACCCAGATGCGGCTGGCGCGCGCGGTGCGGGCCCGCAGATCCGTGACCACGCGGGATCCGGACGCGCTGCGTGCGGTTCCTTGCTTCGCCGGCGGTGCGGCAACGGGTTCAGTGATTTCCACCGGCTCGCCTTCAAGCAGGAACCCGAATCCAGAACGGAAGGACTTGGTGCGCCCGGCGCGGTCTTCCAGGGCCATGATGCGCATACCGCCGGATTTCTCCATGCGCACGACTTCACCCACCCAGCCGCTTTCAACGTCCTCGAGCACCAGGCCCAGGGCCAGCGGGACCTTGCGAAGCTGGCGGCGGGCGGGGGCACTCATGTCTTGGGCGCCCCAAGAGTAACTGGTCATGGTTTCACTTTCCGGTGCTGGTGGTCGCGTCCTGCTGTGGCTGCGGGTGTGGTGAACCCGGCACCACTGTCTTGGAACAAACCATGCTAACAACCCTGCGGAACGTATTAGACTTAGCACTTGGACGTGTCGAGTGCTAAAAGGTCGCAGATTCGCGCACCACGAACCACCGGCCCGTCATCGGCATATCCATTTGGCGCTCAGGAGGGGGGAACATGACCGATCCACGCAGGCTCGAAGTCCTGAGGGCCATCGTTGGCGACTATGTCCAGTCCAAGGAACCCGTGGGTTCGCGGGCCCTGTTGGAACGACACAATCTAGGCGTCTCCGCGGCAACGATCCGCAACGACATGGCTTCCCTTGAGGAAGAGGGGTTCATTATTGCCCCACACACCTCCTCGGGCCGGATCCCCACCGAAAAGGGCTACAGGCACTTCGTTGACCAGATCGGCGACATCAAACCGCTCTCCGTGGCCGAACGCAGGGCCATTGCCGCGTTGATCGAAGGCTCCCATGACCTGAACGAGGTCCTGGAAAACACCGTCAGGCTGCTGGCGAGCATTACCCAGCAGGTAGCCCTGATCCAGGTTCCGCACTATTCACATGCGACGGTGCGGCACATCGAATTGGTGGGGCTGGGCGCCGGGCAAACCCTGGTGGTCTTGATCGCTTCAAGCGGCAAGGTTGAACAACGCGTGATCCTGCTGGGCGCCGAAACCACCGAAGAGGATCTGCAGCGCCTGCGCGCAGTGTTCCTGGGGGTCCTTGGCAACCGGCCGATCGCCGATGTCTCAAAGCTTTGCGGCGGGGCCAGCGACCTGGTGGAACCGCGCCTGTTGCCCGGAGCACGGGCGGTCGCAGAATCCCTAGCAACACTGGCCCGCAACAACACGGTTGACCGCATGGTCATGGCCGGCACCGCCAACCTTGCACGCTCAAACCGTGACTTCCCGTTGAGCATCACACCGGTTCTTGAGGTCCTCGAGGAACAAGTTGTACTGCTTCAGTTGTTCTCTGAACTGGAACAAGATGCGCACGGGATTGCCGTCGGCATCGGAACCGAAAACCAGTACGGTGCACTGACCGAAGCCTCGGTGGTTGCCACAGGGTACGGGCCAGGCGAGCAATCGATGATCGGCGTGCTGGGACCCACCCGCATGAATTACCCCACCTCGATGGCCGCAGTGCGCGCCGTCGCCAGGTATCTTTCCCGCATTTTGGCCAGCTAACCGCCGGTTCATGATCAATTTCTTGAAGTACGAAAGGACACAGCGAGCACTGTGAGCACCCATTACGAAGTCCTCGGCGTCAACCAGGACGCCACGAGCGAGGAAATCAAGAAGGCCTACCGCAAGCTGGCCCGCAAGCTTCACCCGGACGTCAACCCGGGTGAGGACGCCTCCGAGCAGTTCAAGCAGGTCACCCACGCCTACGAGGTGCTCTCCGACGCCGACAAGCGCGCCAACTACGACGCGACAGGTAATGAGAACGGCACCGGCCAGCAAGGATTCGGCGGCAGCGGCGGATTTGGCGGCGGCTTCGGTGACATCTTCGAGCAGTTCTTCGGCGGCGGACAAGCCCAAGGCCCGGCCTCACGCGTACAGCGCGGCCGCGACGCACTGATCACCGCGACCATCGATTTGGACGACGCGGTGGGCGGCACCGTGTACCCGCTGGATATGGAAACCGCAGTCACCTGTCCCACCTGTGAAGGCAGCTGCTGCCGCCCGGGCACCTCGCCGGTGACCTGCTCCATCTGCCACGGCGCCGGCCAGGTCCAGCGCCCGGTCCGTTCCTTCCTGGGCCAGATGATGACGGTTGAGACCTGTGCCGCCTGCCGCGGTTTCGGCACCACCATCCCGGACCCCTGCCTCGACTGCAGCGGCCAGGGCCGCATCCGCGAACGCATCTCCAAGCAACTCAAGGTACCCGCAGGCGTTGCCAGCGGCACCCGCATCCACCTGGCAGGGCAGGGCGAGGCCGGCCCGGGCGGCGGCCCCAACGGCGACCTCTACGTGGAAATCGAAGTACGCCGCCACAAGGTCTTCGAACGCGAGGGCGTGGACCTGCATGCACGCATGAACGTCCCGATGACCGCCGCTGCGCTCGGCGCCGATCTGAAGCTTGAAACCTTCGACGGGCCGCAGACCATCGAGGTTGAATCCGGCGCCCAATCCGGTGACACGGTGCGACTTTCCGGCTACGGCGTTCCGCGCCTGCGCGGCGGCAAGCGCGGGGACATCATCGTGCACCTGCACGTTGAGACCCCCACCAAGGTCGACGCGGCACAGCGCGAACTGCTGGAGCAGCTGGCCAAGCTACGCGGCGAGGAATTCGCCGAGGGCCGCATGGAAAACAGCGGCGGAATGTTCTCCCGCCTGCGCGGCAAGCTGGGCAACCTGGGCTCATGAGCAACCAGTGCTTCTTCATGGAACGCGGCACCCTGGGCACGCCCACGGTGGGCGATGTGCTCACCCTTGAGGGGCCCGAGGCCCACCACGCGGTGAACGTCAAGCGCGTGCGCGCCGGGGAAACCATCGACCTTGTCGACGGCACCGGGGTGCGCGCCAGCGTCGAGGTGCTGGACACCGACAAGTCCTCGCTGCGAGCCACCGTGGCCGCGGTTGACCACGAAGAAGCAAACCCGGTGCGTATCACCCTGGTCCAGGCACTTGCCAAGGGGGACCGGGACTTGCAGGCAGTGGAGTCCGCGGTGGAACTTGGCATCGATGCCGTGCGACCCTGGCAATCGGACCGCGCCATCGTGCGCTGGAACGAGGCCAAGGCCGCCAAGGCCCTGGGCAAGTGGGAAGCGACGGTGCTCGCCGCGCTGAAGCAGTCAAGGCGTACGTACCTGCCCGAGGTCTTGCCGATGCTTTCCAGCCCTGCGTTGGCCGCGGACATGGCCGCCCGCACGGCTTCCGGTCACCCGGTGCTGGTGGTGGTCTTGCATGAACGCAGCACGGATTCGGTGGCGCGGGTGGTGCAGACCTGGAAAGCCGATTCCTTGCAGGCCACGGTTGGCAATGAATCCGCGCCCGCGGAGGTGCTGCTGGTTGTCGGCCCCGAGGGCGGCATCTCGGACCAGGAGCTGGAGAAGTTCATCCAGGCCGGTGCCCGCGTGGCCTTGCTTGGCCATCACGTGCTGAGGGCTTCCACAGCAGGGCCCGCGGCCTTGGTGTTGGTTCGCCACCTGCTGGACCAGCTATAAACCGGCCGCCGGCAGTTTCGGGGAAACCCGTCCTGCGGCAAAAACCTTAGGAAAGTTTCAAGGAATGTGTTGAGGGGATCCGCATGCGGATCCCCTCAACACATTTGTGTTTAATGTGGCTTCAATTTTGCGGTGTTTCGCTTTTGCAGTGCTCGGGCGACGACTGCCGTGCACCGGGGGCCTTCAGCGGCGCACTTTCTCAGTCCTGCACCGTAAAGGTCTTGGACTCGACGGCGACCTTCATTCCGGAAGGCTTGTCAACACCCCAGGCGCTGAAGACATATTCGCCAGGGTCCAGCATGTAGCTGAACGAGAACTCGTTGGAATCAAGTGCATCGCCACCGGTGTGGATCCGTCCCGACGCGATGACTTCACCCTCGACGCCGGGATGCTTCTTGGTGGCCTTGCGAGCGATGCTCCAGTATTCGCCCCCGGTAAATGATGCGGTCAGGCCGTGGAAGGCCACGTGGCCGGAGGCCTGCGTCGACCCGAACAGCGGGTCGATGATCCAAAGGGGAGCCGCAAGCTTCACCTCACGGGTAAAGGCCTGCTCCAACGGGATCTTCCCAAAGGCCATGAAATCACTGGAACCGTCCACCAGGATCTTGACGCTCGGTTCCACTCCGTCGGACAGGATCCCTGCGTTGGAGGCAGCCGCGGTGGCCGTGTAGACCAGCTGGGCAATCGAGCGTTCGGCGAGTCCACGGTCCAAGGAAGCGGCGAACGCCTTCTTCTCCAGGTCCAACGTGATCACGTTCTCGGCACTGACCGAGGCACCGATTGACTTGCTGGGGCGCCACAGGTTGAAGTACGCGGGATCCTGAGGCTTTGCTGACAGCATGTGGCGCACCGAGGCCGCAATCGGATCCCCGGCGCCCGGGATGCTGACAAACTCCCGGTACAGGCTCACGGTGCCGTCGGACTCCGATAGCCAGTAAACCGGTGCGCTTCGGCTGGTGCTCAAGGGTTCCATTTCGACCGATGACAAGGGAGAAGCCGACGAGCGGATATCGGCATTTGAGGCCGGCATGGAGAACTGTTCGGCGCCGCTTCCCGGTCCGCATGCGGCCAGGGCGCCAAGCAGCGCAGTGGGTGCCAGAACCGCAATGCGGGAATGGACAGTACGACGGGAACGGGACATCGGAATGAGTGGCTTTCTGAAACAAATTAGGGGCAAATCGTTGGATTGGACCGCCGGGGGAGACGACAATCCGGCACCAGCCTTACATAAATTCCTGTCGGATTGGGTCTCAAACCATGATTTTGTTAGGACTGTTGCATGATTGATATGTTCCACGGTCTGGCGCGCCGCCGCGGCACCCGCAGGCCACGCGGTGCTGTATCGCACCACACAGCGCAACGTTTTTACCGTTTTTCATCGTGCGGCCCAAGGGGCCACAGGATAAGATGGAAGCCGTGCAGGGACCAATGGCCACGGAAAGACCGCAAGCGCCAGTAGCCCACACAGAATGCGGAGGCGGCAACAGTCGTATGGATCAAGAGATGAGCCAAACAGGCCAACCCCGGGAAACCGATGCGTTGGTCAGCTTCGACAGTTCCGATCAAATGGTTGCCACCCTTGGCGCACACGATGAGCTCCTGCGAGTCATCGACGGCGCCTACCCAGGAGTTGAACTCCACGCACGCGGTAACGACTTGCGGGTCACCGGCGAACCAACAGCTGCGCACAAGGCCCTGCGGGTCATTACCGAGGCACGCACCCTCGCCGCCAACGGCACCCGGATTTCAGCGCAGACCATCGAACAATTGGTGCGCATGCTCGAGGGCTCCGGGGCCGGAAACATCCAGTCGGTGCTGGGGCTGAAAATCCTTTCGGGGCGCGGCAAGGCCATCCGCCCCAAGACCGCAAACCAAAAAGCCTACGTCGATGCCATCGACGAAAACACTGTGGTCTTCGGCATCGGACCCGCCGGAACCGGCAAGACCTACCTGGCCATGGCCAAGGCGGTTGCCGCCCTCCAAGCCAAGGAGGTCAGCCGCATCATCCTGACCCGTCCGGCCGTGGAGGCCGGGGAAAAGCTTGGTTTTTTGCCCGGCACACTCACCGACAAGATCGACCCGTACCTGCGCCCGCTCTACGACGCGCTGCACGACATGCTGGAACCGGATACGATCCCGCGGCTGCTGGCCGCCGGCACCATAGAGGTGGCACCGCTGGCTTACATGCGCGGGCGCACCCTCAATGACGCGTTCATCATCCTCGACGAGGCGCAGAACACCACGCCCGAACAGATGAAAATGTTCCTCACCCGGTTGGGCTTCGGCTCCAAGATCGTGGTGACAGGCGACATCACGCAGGTCGATTTGCCCGGCGGCACCAAGAGCGGGCTGCGCGTTGTCACCGAGATCCTTGAGGGCGTCGATGACATAGCCTTCTGCGAGCTCGATTCCTCCGACGTGGTCCGCCACCGTTTGGTCGGGTCAATTGTCAGCGCCTACGAGCGCTGGACGATCCGCCAGGACCCCAATTTCAACCGCTCGGCGGCCCGCGCACGCCGTTCCGCAGCGAACCACAAACAACACGGCAAAAGCCCCGGGCAGACGCCCGACAACCAGGAGAACGCATCATGAGCGTAGAGGTCAACAACGAATCCGAGATCGAGGCAGACCTCGAGCGGATCAGCGCACTGGGACGTACCATCCTGGCCGAACTCAACGTGCACCCGGAAACCGAGGTTTCAATCATCTTGATGGATGAGGAGCCCATGAGTGCCCTGCACGTTGAATGGATGGACATCGAGGGACCCACCGATGTGATGAGCTTCCCCATGGACGAACTTCGCCCCGGACGCCCGGGTTCTCCCACCGAGGCCGGCATGCTCGGGGACATCGTGATCTGCCCGCAGGTCGCCACCACCCAGGCTGCCACCGGAGGCCACAGTGTTGAGGACGAAATCCTGCTGCTGACCACCCACGGCATGTTGCACCTCCTGGGCTTCGACCATGCCGAACCCGAGGAAAAAGAAATCATGTTCACCCTGCAGCGCCAGCTGCTCGAAGGCTTCCTGGGCCGCCCGGCACCGCGGGAGACGATGAACTAGTGACCGCGACTATTCTCGCGCTCTGCGCGCTGGTGTTCCTCATCTGCGCGGCAATCCTCACCGCAGCCGAATCCGCCTACCTCTACCTTTCACGGCAGCAGGCGGAAGTACTGCGCAACGAATCCTCATCCACGTTCTTGAGCAGCATCCTTGCCGACTCAACTAGCCACACACACGCGGTGCGTTTTTGGCGCATTTGGTTTGAAACCGCTTCGGCGGTTGCCGTTGCCATCCTGTACCACGACGTTTTCGACAACGTCTGGATTGCCGGGTTGCTGGCAACCATCACCATGGCAGCCGTGAGCTTCGTGCTGGTCGGGGTCTCCCCGCGCCGGTACGGACGCACCCACGCCGATTCGGTGGTGCGCCGCACCGCGCCGCTGATCAGGTTCCTGCGCCTGGTGCTCGGCCCGGTCCCCGGCTGGCTGGTGGGCATCGGGCAGGCGATCGCCCCGCACGCGGTGGCGGAGGACGAGGGCTTCCTGTCCCGGGAACGCCTGCGCGACTTGGTCGACAGGGCCTCTGAGGGCGACGGGCTGGAGGACGAGGCAGCGGAAATCATCAACTCGGTCATCGACCTGGATGACACCTACGTCCGCTCCGTGATGGTGCCGCGCACCGAGATGGTCACCATCGAAAAGGGTGAGGGCCTCAACGCGGCCATGGAATTGTTCCTGAACTCGGGCTGCTCACGCGTCCCGGTCATCGGGGAAGACGCCGATGACATCTTCGGCATCATCTACCTCAAGGACGTCGCCTACAAGCTGCACCGCGAACCGGGCAGCAGTGCCCTGGTTGAGGATTTGGCCCGCCCCACCCGGTACGTGCCCGAATCCAAGTTCGTCGGCGAACTGCTCCCGGAACTGCAACGCGAAACAACGCACATGGCCATCGTGATCGACGAGTACGGCGGAACCGCCGGGCTGGTCACCCTCGAGGACCTCATCGAGGAAATCGTCGGGGAAATCGATGACGAGTACGACCGCCAACGCATCGAGATCGAGGAAATGGGCGACGGCAGCTACACGGTGACCGCCCGCACCTCGATCGACGAGCTCGGCGAACTTTTCGACATCGACATCGACGAGGACGAGGTCGACTCGGTCGGCGGGCTGTTGGGCAAGGAACTGGGATCCGTCCCGGTGCTCGGTTCCCAGGCAGTGGTCCATGGCATGGAATTGAAGGTCGTCTCGCTCAGCGGGCGACGCAACCGCATCGGGAAGATCCTGGTGCGCAAGGTGGAAGTACACACGACAACCGGCGAACAACCCGCCGTGAACGATGCACCGCATCACAAGGAGCAAGCATGAGCCGGAACACCCAAACCCCCGCATTGATGCCCGAGGGCGGTTGGCCCAAGGACTTCCGTTCCGGCTTCACCTCCTTCGTGGGACGCCCGAACGCCGGCAAGTCGACGCTGACCAACGCCCTGGTGGGCCAGAAGGTTGCCATCACGTCCTCGAAGCCGCAGACCACCCGGCACACGATCCGCGGCATCGTGCACCGCGCGGATGCACAGCTGATCCTCGTTGACACCCCGGGCCTGCACCGCCCGCGCACGTTGCTGGGCCAGCGCCTGAACGACCTGGTGGCGGACACGCTCTCCGAGGTCGACGCCATCGGTTTCTGCCTGCCGGCCAACGAGAAGATCGGCCCGGGCGACCGCTTCATCGCCACCCAGCTGGCGCAGCTGCAGAAGAAGCCGATTATCGCGATCGTCACCAAGGCCGACACTGTTGACAAGGCCGCCCTGATGCAGCAGCTCATGGCCGTGGCGCAACTTGGCGTTGACACCCTGGGGGAGGGCGGCTGGGCCGCCGTGGTGCCGGTTTCGGCGACCAAGGACTTCCAGGTCAACGAGGTGGCCAACGTGCTCGCCGCGCAGATGCCGCTGTCCCCGCCGCTGTACCCGGACGGCGAGCTGACCGACGAGCCGGAGGCCAAAATGGTTTCCGAGCTCATCCGCGAGGCTGCCTTGGAGGGCGTGCGCGACGAATTGCCGCACTCGTTGGCAGTGGTCGTGGAGGAAATGATTCCCCGCGAGGGACGCCCGGAGGACAGCCCGCTGCTGGATGTTCGCGTGAACCTATACGTGGAGCGTTCCAGCCAGAAGGCAATCATCATCGGCAAGGGCGGGGCGCGCCTGCGCGACGTCGGGACCCGTTCGCGCAAGGGCATCGAGGCGCTTCTGGGCACCCGCGTGTACCTTGACCTGCACGTGAAAATCGCCAAGGAATGGCAGCGCGATCCCAAGCAGTTGGGCAAGCTGGGCTTCTAGTCCCGGCTTGACGCCACATTGTTCAAGCGACCCCGGGCCCACCGCCCGGGGTCGCTTTTTGCTGTTCCCACCCGGCAGAGCCTGCCCGGGAGTGAACTGGGCCCGGTGGCAGTTGTGTTTCCCTGCCGAATTGGTGGTGTTTCCGAACCCGTTGTTACAGTGGCCGCATGGAGACCTTTGATGCAATCGTCGTCGGCGCCGGCGTGGCCGGACTCACCGCGGCACGCCTGCTGGCACAGGCCGGGCAGGGTGTTCTCGTGTTGGAGGCACGCGATCGCATCGGCGGCCGCACTTGGACCGAGCACGCCGACGGCTTCACCACCGACCGTGGCGCCTCGTGGATCCACGGCATCGACGGAAACCCGCTGGCCCAGGTGGTGGATGCCTTCGGAATGCGAAGTGTCGAGTTCACTGTCGGCAGCTACCAATCGCACAGCCGGCCCATCGCCTATTACGGGCCAGCAGGTGAACGCCTGAGTGAAGAAGCGAGCCACGCGTTCGGCGAAGACATCCGGGAATTCGACAGCCACCTGGCTGCCACCATAGGGGTATCGGTGCCGGGCAGTTCCTACGCGGACGCCATCGAGGAAACCCTTACCGCGCTGGACTGGGAGGCAAGCCGGGCCGCACGCGTGCGGGAGTTCATGTACCACCGCGCGGAAGAGCAGTACGGGGTTTCAGCCGGGAACCTCGATGCCCACGGACTCGACGACGACTCGGTGGAGGGCGATGAGGTTGTCTTTCCCGAGGGATTCGGCGAGCTTGCGGCGCATTTGGCCAAGGGCCTGGACATTCGGCTCGATCATGTTGTCACGCGTGTGCAATGGTCGCCCGACGGGGCGCGCGTGATGTGCGGACAGGGCGGGTTCAGCGCGGCCAAGGTTATCGTCACGGTGCCGATCGGGATCCTGAAGTCCGGCGACTTCGAGTTCTCACCCGCCCTGCCCGAACCGCTCACCGACGCCATCGCGGGGTTCGAGATGAACAACTTCGAAAAGGTGTTCCTGCGCTTTCCCCGGAAGTTCTGGGACCACGATGTCTATGCAATCCGGCAGCAGGGCGATGCCGGAACCTGGTGGCATTCCTGGTACGACCTGACTGACCTGCACGGGGTGCCGACCCTGCTCACCTTCGCCGCCGGGCCAAGCGCCCTGGAAACCCGGGGGTGGAGCGATGGCCACATCGCCGAGTCGGTGCTCCAGGCGCTGCGCGGCATCTATGGGGAACTGGTCGAAACCCCGGAGCACGTACTGGTCACGAACTGGCAGGACGATCCTTTCTCCCGCGGCTCGTACGCGTACATGACCCCGGGCTCAAGAACCGAGCACCATGACCTGCTCGCCACGCCCGTGGCCGGAGTGCTGCACCTCGCGGGCGAGGCCACCTGGGGGGAGGACCCTGCAACCGTGACGGCCGCACTGCGCTCGGGGCACCGGGCAGCCCAGAACATCCTCGGCCGTGAACTCCCGTTCAAGACCTTGTCCGACCGGATCTGAACCGGCGCCTGCCTCGCCCCGCACGCGGGCACAGGCTCCCTTGGCAGGGCGGCATCCGGGTGACCCGAGGACACCCGGATCCAGCCGGTCCTGGACCGGACATGCTCCCGAAGCCGGCCGCCGACGTCTGTCGTTGTCCACCACGCGACACAATTGTTCAACAAATGACATCCGGTCCCATCACGGTGCTATGTTTATGCCATGCATTTCGGACTACTACTACTAAGCCGCCGCGGCGAGACCCACACAGGACTCTAGCGTCCTTAGGCCGACCCCTCGCTGCGGAGTCAAATTTGTCCCGGCCCCCTTTCACACCCACTTTGAAAAGGCCCCCAAGAAATGCAAAACATGCAAAAGCCATCCGGAATGCCGATCCACAAATACGTGCCGTTCCAGGACCAGATCAACATCTCCCTGCCGGACCGCACCTGGCCGGATAAGTACATCACCGCAGCCCCGCGCTGGTGCGCGGTTGACCTCCGTGATGGAAATCAGGCGTTGATCGACCCAATGAGCCCCGAGCGCAAGCACAAGATGTTTGACCTGCTCGTGAAGATGGGTTTCAAGGAAATCGAGGTTGGATTCCCGTCCGCCTCGCAGACCGACTTCGACTTCGTGCGCCAGCTCGTTGAGCGCGGCATCCCGGACGACGTCACCATCCAGGTGCTCACCCAGGCCCGCGAACACCTCATCGAGCGCACCTACGAATCCCTCGAGGGCTGCAAGCAGGCCATCGTGCACCTGTACAACTCAACTTCGGTACTTCAGCGCCGCGTGGTCTTCAACCAGGACCAGGACGGCATCATGGACATCGCGTTGACCGGTGCGCGGCTGTGCAAGAAGTACGAGGAGCAGCTGGTCGGCACCAAGATCACCTACGAATACTCCCCGGAATCCTTCACCGGGACCGAACTTGAATTCGCCCAGCGCATCTCCGACGCCGTGGCCGAGGTCCTCGAGGCTTCCCCGGAAAACAAGATGATCCTGAACCTGCCGGCAACCGTGGAAATGGCCACGCCGAACGTGTACGCCGACTCCATCGAGTGGATGCACCGCAACCTGGTGAACCGCGACTCGATCGTGCTCTCCCTGCACCCGCACAACGACCGTGGCACCGGCGTTGCCGCCGCAGAGCTCGGCTACCTGGCGGGCGCCGACCGCATCGAGGGCTGTCTCTTCGGCAACGGCGAACGCACCGGCAACGTCGACCTCGTCACCCTGGGCATGAACCTCTTCGGCCAGGGCATCGACCCGATGCTGGACTTCTCCGACATGGACGAGATCCGCCGCACCGTCGAATACTGCAACCAGCTCCCGGTCCCGGAGCGTTCCCCCTACGGCGGCGACCTGGTCTTCACGGCCTTCTCCGGTTCCCACCAGGACGCCATCAAGAAGGGCTTCGAATCCATGGAGGTTGACGCGGCAGCCGCCGGGAAGACCGTCGATGAGATCGAATGGGCTGTCCCGTACCTGCCCATTGACCCCAAGGACATCGGCCGCTCCTACGAGGCAGTCATCCGCGTGAACTCGCAGTCCGGCAAGGGCGGGGTTGCCTACCTGCTCAAGAGCGAACACTCGTTGGACCTGCCGCGCCGCGCACAGATCGAATTCTCCGGCGTCATCCAGCGCAAGACCGATGGCGAGGGCGGGGAAATCTCGTCCGCCGCAATCTGGTCGGTCTTCCAGGACGAGTACCTGCCGGTCACCGAGGGCTCCGACCACGCACCGTGGGGCCGTTTCAAGCTGGGCTCCGCGACCGCGGACACCGCCGAGGACGGCAGCTTCGAGCTGACCACCACCCTGATCATCGACGGTACCCCGCACCGCCGCAGCGCCACCGGCAACGGCCCGATCAATGCGCTGGTGAACATCCTCTCCGCGGAGGGCGTGGACGTGCGCGTGCTTGACTTCACCGAGCATGCCCTCTCCGAGGGCGGCAACGCCTCGGCTGCTGCCTACGTCGAGTGCGCCGTCGGCGAACGAGTGCTCTGGGGCGTCGGCGTTGACACCAACACCACCATGTCCTCGCTGAAGGCAGTGATTTCCGCCGTGAACCGCGCGGTCCGCGACAGCAAGTAACGCAATCCCCACCCCCGTGTAGGGGGGTAGGTGTTCCGAAGGTCCGCTGCATCGGGTTGATGCAGCGGACCTTCGGTTTTCTTTGAGATGATGGTTTACGTGTCACGATCTGGTTTTGCCGCAAAGAGCTACCGCACGCGCGGAATCATTTTGCGCACCCAAAAACTCGGCGAGGCAGACCGGATCATCACGCTGCTGAGCCCCGAGCGCGGGGTCATTCGCGCCGCAGCGAAGGGGGTTCGCCGCACCAGTTCCAAAATGGGGGCAACGCTTGAACCCTTCATGGAGGTCGACGCGCAGATCGTCATCGGCAAATCCCTGCACACCATCACCCAGGCCCAGCTGATCCACCCGTACGGGCAGGCGCTGGTTGCCGACTATGCTGCCTACACGGCTGCCTATGCCATGGTGGAGACGGCCGAACGGCTCACCGATTCGGAAGCCGAATCCGTTGCCCCGCAATACCGCTTGTTACACGGCGCCATTGCCGCCTTGGCACGCGGCGGCCTGGAACCGGGCACGGTGCTGGATTCCTACCTGTTGCGTGCGCTCTCCACCGCCGGCTGGGCGCCAAGTTTCACCCATTGCGTGCGCTGCGGCGCCGTGGGACCCCACCATGCGGTGAACATCCCGCTCGGCGGCGCCGTCTGCCACGATTGCCGTCCCGCCGGCTCGCTCTCACCTTCCCCGCAGGCCATGGAATTGCTTGCCGCCCTGCTGGTAGGGGACTGGAGCATCGTGAATGCCAGTGACCTCGCCGCGCGCACCCAGGCCGGAAACATAGTTTCCAGCTATCTGCAATGGCACCTTGAACGTGCAGTTAAATCCCTCAAACTTGTGGAGAGAAGATGACAAAACCCACCAAGATCACGGGCAAACCCGGAGCCACCCGCCCCGCGCCCCACCCGGCGGGTTTCACCATGCCGCAGATCCCGGCAGAATTTATTCCGCAGCATGTGGCCATCGTGATGGACGGCAACGGCCGCTGGGCCAACCAACGCGGCTTGCCACGCACCGACGGGCACAAGGCAGGGGAAGCCGCGTTGCTTGACGTGATGGCAGGTGCCATCGAAATGGGCATCAAGCATGTCTCCGTCTACGCTTTTTCCACCGAGAACTGGAAGCGCAGCCCGGAGGAAGTCCGTTTCCTCATGGGATTCTCCCGCGACGTATTGCGCCGCCAGCGTGACACCTTGAACTCCTGGGGCGTGAATATCCGCTGGGCCGGGCGCGAACCGCGCCTGTGGCGTTCGGTGATCAACGAGCTGAAGGCAGCTGAGGAGCTGACTGCCGGAAACGAAACCTGCCAGCTGACCATGTGCGTGAACTACGGGGGCCGGGCGGAGATCGCCGATGCTGTCCAGGCCATCGCCGCCGAGGTCCAGGCAGGTCGCTTGAAGCCTTCGCAGGTCAGTGAGAAGACGGTTGCCAAGTACCTGGATGAGCCGCAGCTGCCGGATGTCGATCTTTTCATGCGCACCAGCGGCGAACAGCGCACATCCAACTTCATGCTGTGGCAGTCGGCATATGCGGAGATGGTGTTCATCGATGACCTGTGGCCCGACGTGAACCGTGCGACGCTGTGGTCCGCGGTTCAGGAATACGCCAGCCGCGACCGCCGCTACGGCGGGGCCATCGACAAACCTGATACCGGGGCCTAATTCTTCGTTTCCACGCGCTGACAGGCACAGATGTATCGCTAGACTGATTTCCGTGAGCTATCTGATACTGGTCATGGCGGGGCTGTCCTTCGGGTTTTTGTGTGCAAACGCAAACATCCCCAAAATCCGGGTGCTGCCGCTGGTTGCGACGTTCACCGTGCTCGCCGCCAGCGCGTTGGTCGTTTCCGCGGTACCGATCCCTGGGTTGGACCCCGCCAACACGTATATTTTTGCGGTCGCTGTGTTCGCCGGTGCGATCCTCGCGGCGCCCATCCTCTGGCGGGAACACCCGCTTCTGTCAGGGCTCGGCTACTTCGAAAGGCTGCGGATTTCCTTCAACCAGCCCCGGAGGCTGCGCGATACCTACGACCAGCCGGTTCCGCAAGATTCATAACCGATTTTTCCCCTGCACAACCCCACCTGCTGAGAACCTTCGATTGAGACCGCGGGGGAGTAGCACGCCGCGACACTTATCCGGCATGGGGCCGTGTGGGCAGGTAGCCGGCGGCCCAACGGTCAATGCCTTCATAGGCCGCCGCACGGGGTCCCGTCAGGGACGTGAACACATCATGCATCGAGCCATCGATGATCACGTTGGTGACTTCCGACCCCAAACCCAGGCTGCGTTCCCGCACCACCTGGACCTCAATGACCGAGTCGTTATGCAGCATCGACTCGTCAAAGCTGGTACCCAGGTGCGTTGACCGGGAGGTGAGCACCAGGATGGGGATTTTCACGTGGAGGCCACGAGACACTTCCTTGTGCCCTGCCAGGATTGCGGTGATCCAACCCGCCGTGGGCGCGAAGGCCACCTGTGGCCGCCACAGCGGATGCAGGTCCCAGGAACCGTGGGCCAGCCTGCTGAGCGACCGCCAATAGTGGTCGAATTCCGGCAGGTGCAGTTTGGCGCGCGGGCGCACCCTGGCGATTGGTTCAAGTACGCCTTGGGTTGCATAGCGCACCAGGTAACTTCCCTGCATTTCCAGCCACGGGCTGTTGAGGATCAAGGCGCCAAAAGCGTCAGGGTTCCGGTTCACCCACAGGCTTGCAATCAGCCCACCGGTGGAGTGGGCAACGCAAATGCCAGGAAGATCATTGCCTTCCAAACCCCGGATGGTCGCCAACGCCGCTGCGAGGTCGGCATCGTATTCCTCCAATTTGGCGGTGAACCCCGGGTTCTGGTGGTGGGGGCGCAGGCTGCGCCCATAGCGGCGCAAATCAATGGCATAGAAGGAGTAACCGCGCGAGTGCCAGTACTCGGCAAGCTCGGTGTTGTAGAAATAGTCGCTCCAGCCGTGAAGTGAGAGCACGAATCCGTTGGTGACTTTCTGGCGCGCCCTGCGCTCGTCACGGTGTCTTCCGAGATCCTCACGCAACGGCATAAGCTGCTCGGCGATTCGCCGGAACCATGAGGGACCGCGCGGGGGCGCGAGGGGGAGTTCAAGGGGATCATACCGAACCAGCGTCGCGCACAGTTCCCCTTCTTCATCGGTGCCCATGGGGAGGCTCGTATAGCTAAAGCCGTCGCCGAGGATGTCCGGCAACCACTGGCCCGGCCGGGTGGATGCGCAGTAGTCGGGCCAGGTGGCGGTGGGGTCGAATGCCCCGGTGGCGGTGGACCCCGGTGTTTGTGAAGACGTGTGCGACATGTGATGAGCATAACTGGCTTGAAGTTGTTTGGATCAAGCGCAGAGGGAAGACTGGAGATCATGCGCATCTATCCCACGATTTTCCGTGTGTTGTTTTCCGGCATGGACCCGGAAAAGGCCCACCACCTTGCCTTTAAAGCCATTCGACTTTCCGAGAAAGCGGGGCTCTCAAACATCACCCGCAAGCTCTGTGCACCGGATGCTGCGTTGCGCCGCACCGTCATGGGCATTGATTTCCCCTCGCCCTTCGGCTTGGCCGCCGGATTCGACAAGGAAGGCGCAGGCATTGGCGCCCTGGCAGACATCGGCTTCGGGCACGTGGAGGTAGGCACCATCACCGGAGCCCCCCAATCCGGCAATGAACAGCCCCGCCTGTTCCGCCTGATCGAGGACAAAGCTGTCATCAACCGCATGGGCTTCAACAACGACGGCGCCCACGCGGTTGCGCCACGCACCCGTGCCGCACGTTTGCTGCTGAACCGCCGTTTCGGGGCGCACCGCCCGGTGATCGGCATCAACATCGGCAAGACCAAAGTGGTGGAGCTTGAGGACGCCGTCGAGGATTACCTGATCTCCACCCGTGAGCTCGCACCACACGCCGACTACCTGGTGGTCAACGTGTCTTCCCCGAACACCCCGGGACTGCGCCTGCTCCAAAGCGTTGAATCGTTGCGCCCCTTGCTTAGCGCCGTGGGTGCCGAGGCAAACCGCGTCGCTGGACGCCACGTTCCGCTGCTGGTGAAGATTGCCCCGGACCTGAGCAATGAAGACCTGGCGGACGTCGCAACCCTCGCCCAGGAACTGAAGCTCGATGGCATCATCGCCACCAATACCACCATCGGCCGCGAGGGACTGACCTCCGATGCCTTCAAAGTCGCCGAGATCGGCGCCGGCGGCCTGAGCGGCGCCCCGCTGAAGGCCCGTTCCTTGGAAGTCTTGAAGGTGCTGCGCGCCAAGGTGCCGGCCGGCATGGCGATCATCTCCGTCGGCGGCATCACCACCGGTGAAGACGTCATCGAACGCCTGCAGGCAGGTGCCGACTTGGTCCAGGGTTACACGGCGTTCCTCTATGAGGGCCCGCTGTGGGCTCGCAGCATCAACAAGACGCTGGCCAAGGCAGTTGCCAACGGGGTTAGCCTCACGAAGTAGTTCCTGCATTGGGCTATGCGCCTCAAATGGCTGGTGCTGTTGCCCGGATTTATCTCCGGTCAACAGCACCAGCCATTCTTGTTTTCCCGTGTCATAAGGAAGGCGTGTGTTGCACCCCGTAGGGGCAACACACGCCAGGTGTGGATTACTGAACGCTCGTGCGTTTTAGCGCGGGTCTTCGCCTCGGCGTACCTGGGGCTTGGGCAGGCGCATCTTGCGGAACTGCATGCCACGCATGACTGCATACCAGGTGGTACCGCGTTCCACGGAACCGTAGCGGGCCACCAAGCCCTTTTTCAATCCGCGAGTCATGATGAACGAGTCAACGAACACCAGACCAACCAGGATCCAGAGGGCAAAGGTGATGATCATGCTCAGCTGCACGTTCCTGGTCGTGGCAAACGACAGGATCAAGAAGCCGAACACGGCAAACATGAGGTATTCGCCGATCATGAATCGGCGGTCTACGAAGTCGCGGGCAAACCTTTTCTGGTCGCCACGGTCGCGCAGCGCCATGAAACGCTCGTCGCCGGTTTCATTGGCCAAACGCATGCGGTTCTGCGCTTCAACACGCTGGGTGCGCGCGGCTTCGCGAGCCAGCTTGCGGTCGGTGGGTACCAACGGCCGCTGGTTGTTCGCCTGCTGAGCCTTACGCTTGGGAGTCGGGGCATTTTTCTTGCCGTCGGTCGTTGTGGTCTCTGTGGGCGCTTCTACGGAAGCTGCCTCATCTTTCTTGCGTCCAAACACCCGTATAGTCTAGCCCGCGCACGGCACGCCTCCCTCATCCAAAACACTGTGCAGTTGTAGGCTTTCCCGTATGACTACCAAGAACACCGCCGATTCGGCGTCATTCGGTGTGGATCGCGAAGCACTGCGCAACCACATCAACGAAGATTTCCCGCGCATCGCCTCCGAGCTAAGCGATCTTGTGGCAATCCCGGGCATCGCCTGGGAGTCATTTGACGCGGCGCAGCTGGACCGAAGCGCCGAGGCCGTGGCCCAGCTGGTTCGCGATGCCGGTATGGAACAGGTGGACATCCTGCGGGTGCCCACCGAATCCGGTGCCATGGGCGGACCCGCCATCGTGGCAAACCGACCGGCCCGCGATGGCAAGCCAACGATCTTGCTCTACGCCCACCACGATGTGCAGCCACCGGGCGATGAAGAACTGTGGAACACCAAACCTTTTGAGGCCACAGAAATCAATGGCCGCCTTTACGGCCGCGGTGCAGCAGACGACAAGGCCGGCATCATGGTGCACATCGCAGCCCTGCGCGCGGTCCTGGCCAAGGTTCAGGAGTTCGGACTCGGCGTCACCTTCTTCCTCGAGGGTGAAGAAGAGGCAGGCTCCCCAAGCTTCCGCAACTTCCTGGAGACCCACCGCGACCGGCTGGCCGCCGACGTCATTGTCGTGGCCGACTCCAGCAACTGGAAGATTGGCGTCCCGGCACTGACAACATCGCTGCGCGGCATGGCCGGGGGAGTGGTTGAGATCCGCGTTTTGGACCATGCTGTGCACTCGGGCATGTTCGGGGGGCCGGTGCTCGATGCGCCAACCATTGCCGCCCGCCTGATCTCCACCTTCCACGACTCCGAGGGCAACGTGGCAATCGCGGGCCTGGTTGCCCACGATTCGGCGGAGGTCGAATACCCGGAAGCCGACTTCCGCACCGATTCCTCGGTGCTTGATTCGGTTCAGCTCGCTGGCAGCGGCAAGATCTCGGACCGCCTGTGGAACAAACCTGCACTCTCGATCATCGGCATGGACATCCCGAGCGTTGCGATTTCCTCAAACACCCTGATTCCTTCGACCCGATTCAAGCTGAGCCTGCGCTTGGCGCCAGGCCAGGACCCGCAGGAAGCGGTTGAGGCGGTTCGGGCCCACATCATGGCACAGGACCTGCGCGGCGCGCAGGTCACCTTCCATTCGGATGAATCCGGACAGGCCTTCTCCACTGACACCTCGGCACCGGCTGCCCAGGCCAGTTTGTGGGCCTTGGGTGAAGCTTGGGGTGTTGAAGCAGTTGAAACGGGCATTGGCGGGTCCATTCCGTTCATTTCCGACCTGCTTGAGGTCTTCCCGCAGGCCCAGATCCTGGTCACCGGAGTGGAAGACCCGGATTCCCGGGCGCATTCGGCCAACGAGTCGCTTCATTTGGGTGATTTCCGTCATGCAATTCTTGCCGAAGCGATGCTGCTGACACGATTGAACAACCACGGGCTGTAAGAGCACGTAAGCCGTCGCGACGAACGGTGCCCCCGCGTCGTACGATAGTAGATGAGGGGCGACGCTTGAGGCGTAGCCCAAGTTGAGCAGTAAATGGAGGATCAAGCATGACAGCTGCAACCAACGAAACCACAGCAGACGCAACCGAGTTGCCGACCCACGAGGTTAAACTCTCCGATGTCGCTGCAGACAAGGTCCGTTCACTGCTTGAACAGGAAGGCCGAACCGATCTCCGGTTGCGCGTCGCCGTTCAGCCAGGGGGATGCTCGGGTCTGATCTACCAGCTCTACTTCGACGAGCGCTTGCTCGAGGGTGACGCAGTCAATGTATACGACGGCGTTGAAGTTGTTGTCGACAAGATGAGCGTCCCGTACTTGGCCGGAGCTTCGATTGACTTCGAAGACACCATCTCCAAGCAGGGCTTCACCATCGACAACCCAAGCGCCGGTGGCTCGTGTGCTTGTGGAGATTCTTTCCACTAAGCCGGAACCAAATACACCGCTCACGCGTTGAGACATCTTCTCGCGTGGGCGGTGTTTTGGTCGGCATTTCAGCGCCCGAGAGGGTAAGCTCTACGATAAGTAGTAAAACTATGGTTTTCTTCGACCTCATCAGCGTTGATTCACTTGAGTCCGGCCGCTGGGCGTCGAAGACTCATTCAGCACCAACAAAGAGGAAGGGCCGTCTGTGAGTTCGCAAGACCGAACCAGCAGCCGCCGCAAAGGCAAAGCCAAAGTCTTGGCTATTGCTGGCGCTGGCGCGTTGTTGTTGACGGGATGTTCAGCGGAAGTCCAGCGAGGTTGGCTCCCAAACGTCGAACGTGACACCACCAACCACACCAGTATGATTCAGGATCTCTGGGTTAACTCGTGGATTGCTGCGCTTGTCATTGGTATTTTAACGTGGGGCTTGATGCTTTGGTGCATCATTGCTTACCGCCGTCGCAAGGGTGACACTGGCTACCCGCGCCAGCTCAGCTACAACTTGCCAATCGAAATTTTCTACACAGCAGTGCCTTTGGTACTGGTCCTGACGTTCTTCACGTTCTCCGACCAGACCGAAAAGGCCATCAACACCAAGGTTGATTCCGAGCTTGTTGTGGATATTCGTGCCAAGCAGTGGGCATGGGACTACAACTACAGCTACAAGGGCGAAGAGAAGTACGACGCTACCGTTCAGGCGCACCTGACCGGCAAGCCAGGCGTCCGTGAAACCTTGCCAGTGTTGTACCTGCCGGTTGGAAAGACTGTCGAGCTTCAGCTCAACAGCCGCGACGTCATCCACTCGTTCTGGGTGCCGGCGTTCTTGGCCAAGCTGGATATGATCCCGGGCAAGACCAACCACATGTACTTCACCCCGCAGGTTGAAGGCGAATTTGACGGCAAATGTGCAGAACTTTGTGGTGAATACCATTCGGAGATGCTCTTCAACGTCAAGGTAGTTTCGGAAGCCGAATTCCAGGCACAGCTGGCCACCATGAAGGACGGCCACTTGGGCAAGGAATACGATCGCCAGCCTGGCACGGTCAACCAGACCGCCACCCACGCCGCGGAAGGGAAGTAATCCATCGTGACTACTTACGAATACGCAACTGACGAGGCCAAGAGCCTCGCACCACGCGTGGTGCCGGTTTCCAAGGGACGCATCTTCGTCAACTGGATCACCTCCACCGACCACAAGACCATCGGGTACATGTACCTGATCATGTCGTTCTTGTTCTTCTGCATCGGTGGCGTGATGGCTCTGGTCATCCGTGCCGAGTTGTTCGAACCGGGTATGCAGATCCTGCAGACCAAGGAGCAGTACAACCAGCTGTTCACGATGCACGGCACGATCATGCTGCTGATGTTTGCAACCCCGCTTTTCGCTGGCTTCGCAAACGTCATGATGCCGCTTCAGATCGGCGCCCCGGATGTGGCTTTCCCACGTCTGAACGCATTGGCCTTCTGGTTCTTCGCTTTCGGTTCGACCATCGCGGTTGCCGGCTACTTGACCCCGCAGGGTGCAGCATCCTTCGGTTGGTTCGCTTACGCACCGCTGTCGAACACCACCTTCAGCCCAGGCGTCGGCGGTGACCTTTGGGTCTTCGGCCTGGCACTGTCGGGCTTCGGCACCATCCTTGGCGCCGTCAACTTCATCACCACGATCATCTGCCTGCGTGCACCGGGTATGACCATGTGGCGCATGTCGATCTTCACCTGGAACACCCTGATCACCGCGATCTTGATCCTCATGGCCTTCCCACCGCTGGCAGCCGCGCTGTTCGCATTGGGTGCAGACCGAAGGTTCGGGGCACACGTGTTCGACCCGGAAGCGGGCGGCGCAGTTCTCTGGCAGCACCTGTTCTGGTTCTTCGGCCACCCAGAGGTTTACATTATCGCGCTGCCGTTCTTCGGCATCGTGTCTGAAATCTTCCCGGTCTTCAGCCGCAAGCCGATCTTCGGCTACAAGGGCCTGATCTTCGCGACCATCTCCATTGCGGCTCTGTCCGTGGCGGTTTGGGCGCACCACATGTACGTCACCGGCTCGGTTATGCTTCCGTTCTTCGGCTTCATGACCATGCTGATCGCCGTGCCAACCGGTGTGAAGTTCTTCAACTGGATCGGCACCATGTGGCGCGGATCGATCACCTTCGAAACCCCGATGCTCTGGAGCCTCGGATTCATGGTGACCTTCCTCTTTGGTGGCCTAACCGGTATTATCCTGTCGGCTCCGCCGTTGGACTTCCACGTTTCGGATACCTACTTCGTGGTTGCGCACTTCCACTACGTGGTCTTCGGCACTGTCGTGTTCGCTATGTTCGCCGGATTCTACTTCTGGTGGCCGAAGTGGACCGGCAAGATGCTCAACGAGCGTCTTGGCAAGATCCACTTCTGGCTACTGTTCATCGGTTTCCACGGCACCTTCCTCATCCAGCACTGGTTGGGCGTTATTGGTATGCCGCGTCGTTACGCCGACTACATGCCTGAAGATGGCTTCACCACAATGAACCAGTTCTCGACCATCTTCTCCTTCATCCTGGGCATGTCCATGATTCCGTTCTTCTGGAACGTATGGACCACCCACCGCAAGGGCAAGAAGGTTCTCGTGGATGATCCGTGGGGCTTCGGTGCATCGCTGGAATGGGCAACTTCTTGCCCGCCGCCGCGCCACAACTTCCACTCGATCCCGCGCATCCGCTCCGAGCGTCCGGCTCTTGACCTGCACCACCCGGAATTGAGCGCACGCTCGACCCCGGACAATGCAGTGGCCAAGATCTTCGGCCCGGCAGACCAGAAGGACAAGTAACGATGAAAGTTGAATCTTGGCTCTTCTTGGGTGGAATCTTCTTCTTCACCCCGGTAGGAATCGTCTACGGCATCATGGTGGATTGGAAGGAGCCAGTTGGCTTCCTTGCACTTTTCATGCTGTCAGGTCTGTCCATGATGGTCGGCTGGTACCTGTTGCACACCGCTCGTCGTGTGGGCCCGCGTCCCGAAGACCGTGTTGACGGCGACATCCACGAGAATGCCGGCACCGTCGGCCTGTTCTCCCCGTGGAGCTGGTGGCCGCTGTTCTTGGGCTTCGGCGCCGCAACCGGCTTTGCCGGTCTGGCACTTGGCTGGTGGGTCCTGTACATCGGCGTCGGTATCACGATCATCGGCCTGGTTGGCTGGGTTTACGAATACAGCCGCGGAGACCACGCCCACTAATCCGGGTGCGTTCTAACCGCAAGCACTGAGGAGTCGGTGTTTCCCTTTCGGGGGAAACACCGACTCTTTGCGTTTAACCCCTGCTTCCATGGGCGAGAATTGATATAGGCAGTTCCTGGGCCCAACCAATGGAGTAGACGTGAAACCCTATGCGCCGCAGCCGCCGGTCAACGGCACCATCGATGAAGGCTCACCCGTTGGCAAATACCGGCAGATCCGTGAGATCCTGCGCACGCATGCCAAAAATGTCTGCCAACCCGGCTACAGACTGCCTCCCGAACGTGAACTGGCGGCCATCTTGGGCGTGGCACGCAAGACCCTGCGCCAAGCCATTGATTCTCTGGTCGAGGACCAGATTCTGAAGCGCGTCGTGGGCGTCGGCACCTTTGTTGCGCACCCCAAGGTTGATCTGCAGGTCCGGCTGAACTCCTACAGTGAAGAAATGATCCGCAGAGGCATGGTACCAGATGCCCATGTACTGCGCTTCGATGAAGTTCCGGCTTCGGGCAGCCTGTCGAACCACATGCAGCTCGATGAGGGCACACCAGTGATCCGATTCCGGAGGCTTCTCCTGGCAGACGGCAAACCCATGAGCTTGGATGAAAACTTCATGCCCAGCGAACTTGTACCGGGCTTCCTCAAGGATCCACCGCCGATTTCCCTCTACCAGTCCCTCCATGAGCGCTACGGCCTGGTTTTGGAATGGGGTGAAGACCAGATTGAAAGCACCGCGGCAACCCCGGAGAACGCTGATCTGCTGCAAGTCGATGCCGGGTTCCCACTTTTGAAGATCACCAGGTACGCCTTCGTTGGCGATGAACTGGTTGATTACTCGGTTTCCCTCTACCGTTCCGACCGATACAAGCTCTTTGTCCCGCTACAGCGTCAGGGAAGCCGTTCACCGAGCTACACCAAGCTCTAGGCGTTAGCGGCCGTTAGAAGGAATGCCAGCGGGGTGCTGAGCCGTGCAGTGCGAGAACTCTCGGAGCGCTCAACCGCGCAGAGCAGAGCACAGCGCTTCGTACGCCACTGAAATACACGGTTAGCGGTGGTGACCGGCGGCGGCAACATGGCCTGGACATTTGCATCCTGGGAGTTGCCCAACAGCGGGGGATGGCAGCATTGGACCCTAACGCTGAGGCCTGGCACCCGGACACCCTTGATCCGCGTCCAAGGGCTCCTATCCCGTGGCCACCACTCTGGGCAAGTACGCTGCCGGATTCTCAACGGCATGTGGAAACGTACTACACGGGGACGTACCTGGCCGCCCATGGGCCGCTCTTCATAACAACTGGCAAGGACAAATGCCCAGCATGAATTTCAGCCACCGGGCTGGCTTGAACAGCGGCTGATACTGGACAAGCTTGTTCTTGTGGAGAGGCAGCTTTACGGAAACCGCATACGGGCGTCGCCGAAGCTGGCGACCCTTTTCAGCCAAACCATGGCCGGGGTGGCCTCGCCGCGCGGCTACTCCAGAACCACATGGGGCAATCAGCGCGGTTCGGCGGGGGAGTGAGGCAGGAATACCCAGAGCCTTCGTGGGCGGAATATTCCGGAACGCGAATTGCTCTCGGACGGTGCATCCCGGCCTGCCGGGCTGCACCGGTGCCCGGCAGTTGCCGTCGTCCGGATCGGTGGACTTCTTCCTGCCAGCGACCAAGCCAGTCCGCTCTGGGCCACGAGATTTTGTCTGCGCAGATTCCTTCTCCCAAAGAACACCAACCACTCATTGGCCTTCGGCAGGTCCGTAGGGGCACAAAACTGCCATCTGCGTACCCGGACATTGGAATCTGGTGAATCCTCCGGTAGCGGGCCTCGTAGGGGCACTGGCATAAGCAGCCAGAATCCAGGGTTGCTACTTGAACCGATCCCCGAAGGGGGTCGCCGGCAGCAAGGCCCGCTCTTGTCTTTCAACTTAAAGCAGTGTGGGGCCCGTCTTTCGACGGGCCCCACACTGTTGGACTAGCTCCTGGTGGAACTTAGTGACCGATAGAATCCTGTTCGGATCCTTCGATCTCTGCGTGTCCGTGTGCTGCCTTTGATTCTGCCAACTCGGAAGGAGTTACAGGGGCAACGCGATCCTCGAAGAAGAACTTCGAGAGTGCGCCACGGCGCTTTTCCTTGGCCGAAATGTGCCCGGCGGCATCCGGCTGGGCCGGAATGACCTTGCGATCTTCGAAGACTGCGAGGTGGTACTGCTTGTACACATCCAGATCCTCGTGCTTCTCCGAGAAGCCGCCTTCCGGCGACATTTCGATGATGCCCGATTCGCGACCGTGCAACACGATCTCGCGGTCCTTGCGCTGCAGCGACAATGCGATGCGGCGGGTCAGGAAGAACGCGATGATCGGGCCGATGATGAACAGCGTGCGCAACCAGTACGTCACATCGTTCAGCGACACATGGAAGTGCGTTGCGATCAAGTCGGAGGACGCAGCTGCCCACATCACACAGTAGAAGATGACGCCTGAGACGCCAACAGCCGTACGGAACGGTGCGTTTCGCGGGCGATCCAACAGGTGGTGTTCGCGGTTGTCCTTGGTGATCCAGCGTTCGATCCATGGCCAGGTGAACATCAAGGTGAAGATGATGCCGGCCGGGACCAATGCCGGAAGCAAGACGTTCAGCGGCAAGGTGTTGACGCCCCAGGGGAGCGGAATGTTCCACTCGAAGGAGAAGTTGCCAAGAGTACCTGGCATCAAACGCAACGCGCCGTCAACGAAACCGATGTACCAGTCAGGCTGGGTACCGGCGGAAACCGGCGACGGGTCATACGGTCCGTAGTTCCAGATCGGGTTGATGGTGAAGAAGCCCGAGATGAAAGCAACGATGCCGAAGACGATGAAGAAGAAGCCGCCTGCCTTCGCTGCGTATACCGGTCCGACCGGGAAGCCAACAACGTTGTCGTTGGTGCGGCCCGGGCCGGGGTACTGGGTGTGCTTGTGCACGATAACCATGAACAGGTGCACGCCAACCATCAGAAGGATGATGGCGGGCACGATCATGATGTGCAGCGAGTACAAGCGAGGGATCACAGCGACGCCCGGGAACTCGCCTCCGAAGAGGAAGTACGAAATGTAGGTGCCGACAACCGGGATCGACTTCATGACGCCGTCGATGATGCGCAGACCGTTGCCGGAGAGCAGATCATCGGGGAGCGAGTAGCCGGTGAAGCCTGCAGCCATCGCCAGGATGAGCAGCACGCCGCCAACAACCCAGTTCAGTTCGCGCGGCTTGCGGAATGCACCGGTGAAGAACACGCGGAGCATGTGCACCGAAACGGCCGCAACGAACAGCAGTGCTGACCAGTGGTGGACCTGGCGCATGAACAGGCCGCCGCGGACGTCGAAGGAGATATCCAGCGACGAAGAGTATGCGGCGGACATGCCGATTCCCTTAAGCGGGTTGTACGAACCGTCGTAGATGACGTGGGTCATCGACGGGTCGAAGAAGAACGTCAGGAACGTTCCGGAGATCAGCAGCAGTACGAAGGTGTACAGCGCCACTTCACCGAACATGAACGACCAGTGGTCAGGGAAGATCTTGCGACCAAATTCCTTAACCATCATCGAACCGCCGACGCGCTCGTCAACGAAGTTGGCGATGCGACCGGTCTTGGTCTTCGGGGTGTACTCAGTAGTTGCGCTCATGGATTATCCACGCTCCCAGTAGCTCGGGCCAACTGGTTCCTGGAAGTCGCTGCGAGCGA
Organism: Paeniglutamicibacter antarcticus; assembly: GCF_900010755.1. GTDB lineage: Bacteria > Actinomycetota > Actinomycetes > Actinomycetales > Micrococcaceae > Paeniglutamicibacter > Paeniglutamicibacter antarcticus_B. The sequence continues at coordinate 137,181 of NZ_CZJT01000086.1, forward strand.
CGAGGAAACCATCGGCGTCAACCGTGATCGGCAGCTGCGGCAACGGACGGCCTGCAGGACCAAAAATGACCTTGCATTCCTGGGTGAGGTCGAACGTCGACTGGTGGCACGGGCACAGCAGGTGGTGTGTCTGCTGCTCGTACAGAGCAACCGGGCAACCCACGTGGGTGCAGATCTTTGAGTAGGCGACAATGCCGTCTACGTGCCAATCTTCGCGGCCGGCGGAGATATCCATCTTCGTCGGATCCAGGCGCATCATCAGAACAACTGCCTTGGCCTTTTCGTTCAGCACGTCTTCGGCTTCGTTCAATCCTTCAGGAATGACGTGGAATGCCGAACCGATCTGGACATCTGCTGCCTTGATCGGGGTTCCGGACGGGTCGCGGGTGAGGCGAACGCCGGTGTCCCACATGGTGTGACGAAGCTGTTCAATCAGCTGGTTGGCTGTCTTGCCCGAGGCCTCGAGGTCGCGGAACATGAAGACTGCCGGAACCGGAGCCAACGCAATTGCACCGATGAGGGTGTTGCGAATCAGCGGACGGCGCTTGATGCCGGTCTCTTCAATCACCGTGTTGATGATGTCTTCTGCGTCCTGGCGATCCGCTTCTGGGCGGATCTCGTGGCGCATTTCGGAGATTTCGTGGTCCGGCATCAGGGTCTTGGCCCAGTGGACAATCCCGATACCAATGCCAAGCATTGCAAATGTGGTGCCAAGGCCGAGCATCGAGTTCTGAACGCGGATTTCCGAGATGTTATCCGGACGTCCCAGAACGAAGTAAGCAATAAAGAACGACAGCGTTCCGATGATGGAGATGATAAACAGCAGCGCTACCTGACGCTCTGCTCGCTTCTCTGCATGCGGGTCGGTATCTGCCAAGCGCTTCCGATGCGGCGGAAGGCCGGGATCCTGGAACTTATCCAGGTTTCCCGCGCCAGCCTTAGCAACGGTGCCCGAATCGTCCGGACTGCCGTGACTATGGTCGCCCATGTTGTCTCTCATCCTTTTCTCAAGATTCATTAGTACGTAGTGATTTCGATGGCCTTAGCCATCAGCGGCCTTAGGAAGGACGCGAAGTGAGCCAGATGGTGAAGGCGATGATGATGCCCAAACCAAAGGTCCAGATGAAGAGACCTTCAGAGACCGGACCCAACGAGCCAAGCTTGGCGCCGCCGGGCGAACCCTGGGATTCGATTTCCTTCAGGAAGGTGATGACGTTGCGCTTCTCTTCAGGGGTGATGTTCGAGTCATTGAAGACAGGCATGTTCTGCGGGCCGGTGACCATGGCCTCGTAGATGTGCTTTTCCGATACACCAGCAAGTGCCGGTGCGAACTTTCCACGCGTCAGGGCGCCACCCGCCGCGGCGGCATTGTGACACATTGCGCAGTTCACGCGGAATACGGTACCGCCCTCGGCGGAGTTGCCCTGGGATGTGTCAAGCACATCTTCCAAGGGGATGGATGGTCCGGCACCCAAGCTGGCCACGAAAGCGGAGAGCTGGGAGATCTGTTCGTCATCGAACTGCACCGGCTTGGCCTGAGCCTGGGGCCCCTGCATCTGCATCGGCATACGGCCGGTTCCGACCTGGAAGTCGACAGCAGCGGCGCCAACACCAATCAACGAAGGACCGTCTACGGATCCTTCGGCGTTCAAACCGTGACAGGTTGCACAGTTGGCGACAAAGAGCTTGTTGCCTTGTTCAATGTCGCTGGCTGTGTATCCTGTGGCTGCCTTGGCCTCGTTGACACTGCCGGCTGCCACATACAGGCCTCCTGTGATGAGCAAACCCATCAATAGCAGTGCGACGGCGGCGAGTGGATGGCGGCGCCTTTGCGAAAGAGCCTTCACTTGCTGGTTCCTCACTTATTTCTTAGAACTGGGAGTTGCCGAAAAGTAGGCAACTTTTGACGTGCGCTACTTCAGGAAGTAGATGATGATGAACAGTGCAATCCACACGACGTCGACGAAGTGCCAGTAGTAAGACACAACAATCGCACCGGTCGCTTCGTAGTGGCCGAACTTACGTGCAATCAGTGCACGTCCGATGATCAGCAAGAAGGCGATGAGGCCGCCGGCCACGTGCAAGCCGTGGAAGCCGGTGGTCATGTAGAAGACCGAGCCGTACGCGTTGGAGTTCAACGCAATGCCGTGAGCCACCAGTTCGGTGTACTCGAAAGCCTGTACGGAAACAAAGATGGCACCGAGGATGAAGGTCAGGACGAACCATTCGACCATTCCCCATTCCTTCAAGTTGAAGAGTCCACCGGTACGGCGAGGCTTAAGATCCTCGGCGCGGAAGACACCCAACTGGCAAGAGAATGAGCTCGAGACCAAGATGATCGTGTTAATAAGTGCGAACGGAACGTTGAGTTTCTCAGTTTCGGTCGCCCACATTTCCGGCGATGCAGCACGGAGTGTGAAGTACATGGCGAAAAGCGCGGCAAAGAACATAAGTTCGCTGGAAAGCCAGACGACAGTTCCTACCGACACCATGTTGGGACGGTTCGGCGCAGGATGCGCCGGGGCATTTAGGGCATGAGTCGCAGTTGTCACAGAGCCATTATGTCTATAAAAGTGCCTCTGACACCAATGCATTGCCCCCCGCGTGGCGGGAATTTTGGGCACTTCACGCCGATAACCGCGGAAACACGCGGGATTAACATTTCAGACTTTCTACAATTCGTAGATAACCTTGAGGCGTGTCAACGATTCGAGCGCAACAAAAGTTCCCCACATGGCCAACTATTCTCTCGAGCCTGATCGCCGGTGGCGACCTGGATCGGGACCAAGCGTACTGGGCCATGGGCGAGGTGATGACGGGTAATGCCACGGATTCCCAGGTGGCTGGTTTCCTTGTCGCGCTCCGTGCCAAGGGCGAAACAGTCGACGAACTTACGGGTTTGGTGGAGGCCATGCTGGCCAATGCGAGACCACTCACACTGGAGGGTGACCGACTAGACATCGTCGGGACCGGGGGTGACAGACAAAACACCGTAAACATTTCGACAATGGCCTCTTTGGTGTGTGCCGGAGCCGGAGCCAGGATCGTTAAACATGGAAACCGGGCGTCATCTTCATCTGCCGGATCCGCCGATGTGCTTGAAGCCTTGGGAGTCCGGCTGGACATGCCGATCGACAGGCTCGAGGACGTTCTTGACGCCGCCAACATCACTTTCTGCTTTGCCCAGGTCTTCCACCCCTCCATGCGCAACGCAGCGGTGCCGCGGCGCGAGCTGGGGGTCCCGACAGCATTCAACTTCATGGGCCCACTGACGAACCCGTCACAGCCCACCGCGTCCGCCATCGGATGCTCCGACCTTCGCATGGCACCACTGATGGCCGGAGTCTTGGCAGCACGCGGTGTTCGCGCTCTTGTCTTCAGGGGTGAGGACGGACTCGACGAGTTCACCACGACGGCACTCAACAAGGTGTGGGAGGTGCGAGATGGTTTGGTTACCGAATCATTCTTCGATGCCCAGGACATCGGGATGCCTCGCGTCACCCTGGACGATCTGCGCGGGGGAGACGCAACATACAACGCCCAAGTTGTCCGGGATGTCCTCGACGGAGCCACTGGCCCGATTCGAGATGCAGTGGTGTTGAATGCAGCCGCCGGGCTTGTCGCCCTGGATCCGGTGGCCGACGGCAACCTGCAGCAGCGCCTACTGGCCGCCAAGGTCAAGGCCGAAGATGCCATCGATTCAGGTGCTGCCAAGCGCGCCTTGCTTGCCTGGATCGAGGCAACAGCCTAGCCCGCTGCTTGATTGACACCGTGGCGCGTCGCTTCCCACCGGGAGGAGGCGCGCCACGGCTGCTTCTGGGGCCTTGTAGGCACTGAATGGGCCCCGGCGCGAGATCGTGCGTCCCGGACCTCCGGTGACACCCCTGAAGGCTCGGGAAGCATGCAAGCACCAAGCGCCGATCCGCGTAACCGGCATTAACGCCTTGTGGGCGGGCATTTGATCGTTTCGGATCAAAAACCCGCCCACAAGTGGATGGTTCAGTATTTTGCGATTGAGAGGTTACTCGAGGCCGAGCGAAAACGCGGCATCCAAGTCGTGGCTGGAATATGCTCTGAAAGCTATATGTGTCTGTGTGCCCTTGATTCCCGGGATTTTTGAGAGTCGGTTGGCGATGACCTCGGCGAGGTCTTCGTGATGGCGAACGCGCGCAATCGCGATCAAGTCCCAGTCGCCTGCCACCGAGTAAACCTCGGAAATGCCCTCGATGTTTGAAATCTTTTCTGCGCATTCGGGGATGCTGTCAGATGCGGTTTGGATCATAACAAATGCAGTGACCACGTTTTTCCTCCAGGTATGAAAATTGACTATCCGAAGACTTGGCTCGAGCCTAGTTTAGGAGTTGACGGAACGCGCAGTACGGCGCGCAAGGAATGTGGTGATGACACGACGCCCCACCAGGAAAACGCCAAGCACAATGGTTGCCACGACGATGAATGGCGTTGCTGCGGTGCCGCCGAAGAGTACCCGCAGTGCCATGCCAAGGGCCACGGTTCCGATCCAAATCAGGATTCCGGTGGGCCAAATGCGTGAGTGTGTGGCCCAGGGCCGGGACAGCAACGTCAGTGCCGCATATGCCAGCAGGAACGGGCCGGCCGTTTGCAGCACCCCCACAAATGTCAAAGAGTGTTCATGGGACCGGCGGCCGCTCAAGGCAAAGAGCAGGACGAGGACCACGTCGATCGCCAAGTATGCGATCCAGATCTTACGAGAGGTCATGCACCCATTCTACCGGCGGTAGTAACCATCATCAGACGCGACGTTTCCCGGTTCTGAACCGGGCATGCCACCGCGCACAAGAGTTGGTTCCGCCAAGCGTTCAGTGGCGAGATCAGGTCTAGAACAACGATGCATCCGGCGTGATTCCCTCCACGGTTCCCCGCCCGGCGATGGCCCTAGCAAAATCGATGGCGTCGTAGCTGGGCCCATTGCCGGAACCAAAAATGCCACCGGCCTGACCCGTGAGTATCAACCCGGGCATTTTCCCCTTGGACCAGTCATTGACGAGGTCCGCCACGATGAGCCCGTCATCATCGGCGGAGAGTTCAAGCGCTCGTCCGGTGGCCTGTGAGATATCGATCCTGTGCATCCAGGTGTCGCGCGTGTAGATCTTGCTGTTGAGGTAGCCCCAGGATTCCCAACCCACCGGGGCCGGTAGTGGAAGGTTGATCCTTTGGACCAGGGCGGGGATACGTGACCTGTTTTCCACACCACGCCGCGCTGCATCCTCGAGCGCGGCGATGAGCTGTGCGGTGGAAAGATTGCCGCGTTCGGAGATCTGCCTGTCATTGACCGTGGTCAGCAGCCCTCGTTTGTCGCGATGGATCAGTCCTTTCGATTGCTGGCGCAGCTGCTCCTTGAATGAGGCAGTTGCTTCAGCTCCACCAATCACGTGTGCGACTACGTCTCTCACGGTCCAGGGGTCGAAATCGGTGATCGTTGGCCATTCCGTGTCATCTAGGACACACAGGAGTGCAAGAAGCCGATCGTATTCACCGGCAGCAACCCCCATCCATTGTTCATAGTCCATGATTAAGCCTTATTGTCGCTTCTGCTGGTTTAGCCGTTGCCGGTTCCGCTTCTGGCTACTGGCTCGGGGCTCCCAGGCTATTCGCAGTGCCTGGGAGCCGGGAAAACTGCACTGTTCACGAGCTCTCCGGCTCCGGTTGCCCATGTTTGGTTTGAACCCGATATTGTTCGGGATGCTGGGATGCGGCCGCTATGGGGTCAAGTTCGGTAAGTTGCATCAGCTTGGCCGGGGTCTGCGGCAGCGGAAACGTCGAACTAATCGCGAGAGATGCATCAACGTGCAGCACTTCACCGTGCTCCATGAGCCTCCATCCAGGATCCGAATTCATTCTCTCGGTCGCCACGATAACCACACCCCTAGTGGCCAAGTCCGTACTGTGTGCCCGAATCCTGTCACTGTGTGCCACCAGCGCATTATCGGTGTGCACATGGCTTCCGTGCCGTTCAAGCACATGGAGTTGATGTGTCGCCGGATACCGCACGGCCCACAGGTCCGTCGCAGTGGTGAGGACCAGGTTCAGGCTGTAGACCGGGATGTTTTAGGCAATCCAGGTCAGGGCCTTGGACAGCCCCTCAGCAACATCACCTGCTGCCCCGCGGATCTCGGCAGTGATCAACGCAAACATTCGCTCGCTGTCGGTCTGGCCGAGCACCAACTCCAGCACCCCGAGCTCGGCCAGCCTGTCCTCGAGTGCCTCAAGGCCTCCGAGTACGCCGTTGTGCGCCAAAAGGCGACCATCCTGGGAAAAAGGGTGTGTATTTTCGATAGTGTGCCCACCAGTGCTGGCGAACCTGACGTGCGCCAGAAACGTGGTGCTTTGAAGGTGCTTGGCCTCAATGGCAAAGTCCCGGTCGCGCCACGCAGAGATGGGTTGCTTGCTCACTGCCGGTGACCCATCGCGGTCGAATACTCCAATACCGGTTCCGTCGGGTTCGTTGTGGCTTTGCAGCGACAGGCTGTTGGGCGCCTGCAGCAACCAAAACGAGGCCTTGGCCGGAGTGCGTCCGGCATGCATTCCAAAAAGCCGGCACATGCTTGCTCCTTAGGCTTCAACATTCATCCCGGAGCCCGGTGGGCGGCTCCGGTACAGAAGTCAACCTAACGCTCATCCTTCGCCGTGGAAATATCAAGAGCGGCCAGGACAGGCATTGGGTAGCCCACCCATCGCAGCGATCTGCCGCCCGTCTGACATGTGCCCCATTGCGCCAAACACCGACGAGACGGCAAGGGCACCGCGGTGTACAACGCGCCGGTTCCATATCCAGGTAACTTGGTTTCACAGGGAATAACTTCCGGCACGCATAGCCCGAGGCTTCTGCTGCGGCTAGCATCGAGTGATGAGCCGAAAGACCGGATCCGTTGTTTCAATCTTGACCGGAATCGCGCTGGCACTGCTGATCGCCGGTTGCTCATCGCTGAGCCCCGCTGCCACCCGGCAACCACCGCCACCACCGGCGGCTAGCTCAAGCGGGCTGGCAAGCGGACCCTCCACTGGTGTCCAAAGTACCGGGATTGATCATGTTGTCATCATCGTCGAGGAGAACCATTCGGCCTCCGGCATCCTGGGCAACAGTGATGCCCCATATATCAACCAATTGGCAGCCAAGAACGCGCTGGCGACCAACTACAAGGCGGTGGCTCACCCGAGCTTGCCCAACTACCTCGCCCTGACCAGCGGCACGACTGCCGGCATCACTGACGACTGCGACCCCGGTGGCGCCTGCACGGCAAACGTCCCGAACATCACCGATGCGATCGTGGAGTCCGGGCGAACATGGAAAATGTATGCAGAAAGCATGCCGGCCCCTTGCACTGATAGGAATTCCGGTACCTACGGGGTGCGGCACAATCCGTTCATGTACTACCCCGGAGTCACCAACGACCAGAGTTCGTGCAGGGCGCACGTTGTTCCCCTGACCCAGCTCAGCAAGGACCTGAAGACAGCTTCAAGTCTTCCCGACTATTCCTTTATCAGTCCCAACGCATGCAACGACATGCACGATTGCTCGGTGGCGACCGGCGATGCTTGGTTGTCGCATCAAGCCGAGCAGATCCTGGCCTCTCCTGCCTTCACGACGCAAAAATCCCTGTTGGTGATCACGTGGGATGAGGACGATGACAACCAAGACAACACCGTCGCAACGATCTTTGCCGGTCCGGCAGCCCGGCAGGCCTACAAATCTTCCACGGCATACACTCACTATTCCCTGCTGCACACCATCGAAAGCGCCTGGGGACTTAAACCCATGACCGCGAACGACAAGAATGCACCCATCATGAGTGACATGCTCAAATAGATCAGGTACTAAAACCACGGGTCAGGGAGTCGATTCAACCGACTGTGAACAACTCCTGCGTGAGCAACACACGTAGGTGCGAGCGCGCTTCATGGCCCAGGCCGATGGAATCAAATACCAGGTCGGTCTCCACGGCAATTTCGGACACCACCTGGAATGCCTCCCAAATCCACTCCCGCACGAAGTCCGGTGTCCACTGCGTCTGGCGGTCAGCCGTTGACGCATGGGTCGTTGCACCGGCCATGGCCTGAAGATTGCGCATGGTCCAGTGCAAGGTCTTCGGGGGAAACCCCCGCGTGTCCCAGGAGCAGCTTGCTGATCATTCCCGTGCGATCGCGCCCGGCACTGCAGCGGACAAGCACTCAGGGGCCCGCGTGCGCCACGGCGTCCAGAAGTTTTCGCACGAGATGAGGAAGGATTCGCCAGTTATGCCGCCAGTAGGCCGGCGAGTCGATGATCGGGAAACACACCTCACCGAATTCGGGATTTGCGCGGTGTTCGGTGAGCGCATTGGCCACACGAATCCTTGGGGGGGTCAACGACTCCGGGCTCCGGAACACCGTTGCGGTCCCAGGGGCACCCGGACAAAGACCGTTGCCCCACTGGACAAGTGCCGGGTGGCAATCCGCCCAGATCCCGTGCGTTGAAAGACCATGTTGCATGGCAGCTTGCGCCTTACCCCGTGAAGTTCAGCCCGGGGGAGCGGGCTCAGCATTCGGTCCGAGAATGCTGGCGGAATCGTGCCCCTTTGAGTCGATATTGAGGACAGTTCAGTCACACCACCTCCCAGGTCGCGTCGAGCAATTCCCGAAGGTTTCACGGGAATGCCGGGCAAGCCCAAATCGCCATCGTAAACCCCAGAAGATGGTGCCAAAAAAACTCGTCAAAAGCGCCAGAAAAAATCTCAGTTCGGTACCAGCGAGCGGCAGGCTTGCCCCATGGCACCCGTCGAGCTCTTCGCACCTTTTTGACTCACGAAACCATTCAACGGGCGTTCCGGTGTGAGTCGGAACGCCCGTTGAATGGTTGTGCGGGGGAGGTGAACCCTAGCTGGAGGCCTTGACGGCACCCGAGTACTTGGTGTTGCTGGTAAATCCGTAAAGCTGCTTCATTTCAAGGACCGGGTTGCAAGTGGTCTTGAGCCGCAGCACCTTGCCCTTGTCGGCCGCGGTGACCTTGTAAGACATTGCCTTGGCACCGCTGATGTCCTTGGTGTTGCGCTGCCACTGGTAGCTGCACGAAGAGATGCTGCCGTTCCAGCCGGAGGAAGAAGCGTTCTTCTTATTGGCAACGGCTTTGATTGTGGCCCCCGCCTTGGCTGATTTCGCCGCGACGACCGGGGCGTGGAAGTTCATCTTGCCCGCAGTGTAGGCCTCATAGGTCAAGGTCTGGGCAATTGTGATCCTGCCCATCGTACTGGCCTTGCTGGCTCGGTACCAGGCGAGCCCCGTCCCGTTCGACGTCATTGGCGTGGAGGTTTTGGTTGGCAGCGTCCATCCGATGCTGGATCCGGGCTGCAATGCTCCGTATGTCTTGGAGGAAGGATTGGCTGGCTTGTAGGACTGCCCCTTTTTCAGCTGCTTTTTGGTATAGCGGTGAACTGCGACATAGCCCAGTGACTTGGACGATTTCAGCGGAGTAAGCGACTGCCCTGGGGCCCAAGGAATGTAGAGCGACACCAGCTTGGGCAATGCTGCAAGGGAATTCAGATGGGCCTTTGAACTCAAACCGTCGAATATGACGGTTTCCAGCTTTTTCTTGCTGCCCATCGTTGAGAACGACAGTTCCTTGGAAGTCGACAGAACCAGCATGCTCAAGTTCTTGAGCTTCGCGATGTTGGACAGACTACTGACCTTCGTTGGTCCTGTCCGTAACGTGGTGAGCTTCGGGAAGTCACTGGCGAAGGCGTACTTCGAATCGCTGACGGGGCTGTAGATGTGCAGGCCCTTGACCGGCAGCTTTTTAAGGTGAGATGTTCCAGCGACCTTCAGCTTCTTCTCGCCGAAGAGTAGCAGGTCCGTCATTTGGGTGGCGCCCTTCAGCGCCGACAGGTCGTCCAAATCCTTGCAGCTGATGGCCGTTGCCTTTTTCAGGTTATTTTTTGTCAGTTTGCCGGAGTTGAACGGGTAGTTGCCCAGTGTGCATTGGGTGTAGATGGTCGGGGCGGCTGCTTGCACCGGTGCGGCAACAAAGGCCAACGAACCGGCCGCCAAGGTGGCGGTCGCGGCGAAGGTAAGGAATTTCCTGATCATGTTTTCCCCGGAATCATGGTGTGAGTGAGTCGCGCACAATCCTACCGGTGAATTGATAACGTCACTTGACTAGACCGAATGTGACAAATCAAGGATGCGCCGAACTTCACCGGAGCGCGACCGAACCGCGATTGGCGGACCCCTCTAAAGAAAGCCCGGGACCACTGGAGCAGAGCGCAGGTAGGACACCAACGGCACGTGTACAGCGTTCAAGGACCGACTTATCGGGTCAGTTTCTTCAGACCCTTCTTCGCAGGAACCCGTACCGGCTCGGGCCACCGGGGGCTCAGCGCGTCACCCAGCGTGGTGCCCCGGAGTTTACGCCCGAACATGGGCAGCACCCACTCGGTGACCCATGTCTGGTGTTCCCGAGTCCGCCGCCAAACGCCGCGCGGTGCCGTCCCCTTATCCCGATGCGTGATGCCGTGCGGCACCTCAAGGACATCAAGGACCCGCGCGGCCATGTACTTGTGCCCGGCCTTGGACATATGCAGCCGATCAGGCCCCCACATGCGGGTATCCGCATAGGCGGCAAAGTCGGCGTAATCCACCAGGACGGCACCGTACGTCGCGGCGACGAGACGGACGCCGTCGTTGTAGGCATGGTTCTTGCGGCGCAAGGGCCCCAAGATCGGCGAAACCTCCACGTCGTAACCGGTGAAAAGCACCAGCGTTGCACCCGTCTGCGCCAGCCGGCGGACCAGGAACTCGTATTCGGCCAGGATGTCGGCAATTTTCGTCCCAAGGTCCATAACGTCGTTGCCGCCGGCGTAAAGGGTGATGAGCGTTGGTTCCATGGCGATGGCGGGCTCCAGCTGCTCAGCGATGATGTGCCGGATTCTCTTGCTGCGAATGGCGAGGTTCGCGTATTCCCAGCCCGGAGAATCGCTCGCGAGGGCCTCGGCCACCCTGTCGGCCCAGCCCCGAACGCCGTTGGGACGGGCCTTGCTTATATCCCCGACTCCCTCCGAGAAGGAATCACCTAGGGCAACATAGCGGCCCGGTACATGATCAAGCATGGGAAGCCACCCCGGCAGCCCGTGACGCTGGTGAGTTCGGGTTCGGCAACGGAGCCTCAAGCGAAGGCACGAGGAATTGCAAATCCGCCCCCATCCTCAAACGGGCGGGCCAGACCAGCCGGAAAGAAGGCAACCGCGCTTTGGGTCCTCTGCGCGCTCCGAGCTGCATCCGTGCCGAGGCCAACGTTTTCACGGCCGATATACGCCACCGTGAGCGCATACCCATAGATGGGGCAGCCCGCGCCGGTCCCGGGACTTCTCAGATACTTCTTCACAGGGCAAGCCGAATCCGCGGGTGCTCGGCGATGGCCTCAGCGTAGAGGTTCATCAGCTGCTCGCAAACAACGTGCCAGCTGCGGCCTTGGACCTGCTGGAAAGCAGCGGCTGCGAAGGCCGCCCGTTTGGCATCGTCACCGATGAGATCAATGGCGTAAGCACGCAACTGCTCCAGGTTCCCCGGTGCGTAAAGCCAGCCCGTGCGGGAGGAATCCACCAGATCCACGGGGCCGCCGCGGCCGGTGGCAACGACAGGAACCCCCGAGGCCATAGCTTCCTGGATGGTTTGGCAAAAGGTCTCGAGTTCTCCCGGATGCACGAACAGGTCAAATGAAGCCATAGCGGTGGCCAGCTCGTCACCGGCCAGGAACCCCGTAAAGCGGGCCTTCGGAAGAAGCGACTCGAGCACCTCTCGCTGCGGTCCATCGCCTACGACAACCAGCCGGGTGTCGGGGATGCCGGCTAAGGCAGCTAGATCCTCCACCTGCTTTTCGAGGGCCAAGCGACCCACATAGCCAATGATCTTTTGCCCTTGGGGCGCCACCGCGTCACGGAACTCTGCGCTTCGTTTGTCAGGATGGAAGCGCTCGGTGTCAACGCCGCGGCGCCACAACTCCATCCTGGGAATGCCGTGGGCCTGAAGTTTTTGCAGTGAGTCGCTCGAGGGAACGAGTGTTTTCGTCGCTGCACAGTGGATCTGCTTCACTCGCTGCCAAGCCCAATTTTCCAGGAATGGCAGGCCATATCGGGCCGCATATCCGGGTACGTCGGTTTGGTAGACCGCGACGGCGGGAATATCCAGGGCCGCTGCGGCCCGGACGGCACGCCAGCCCAATACAAAGGGGGACGCCAAATGGACGACGTCGGGATTGAAGTCAGCCAACATGGATTTCACCCGCACCACCCCGCCAATGGCAACCCGGATGTTCCGGTAACCGGCGAGGGGAACTGCCGGCAGCCGCCTGATAGCTGCGCCTTCCACTGTAGAAGGCGCGTTCTCCAGCGTTGATGGGGCGATGACCAAGACCTGGTCCCCGCGCGCATCCAAATGCTGCAAGATTTTCAACAGCGAATGAGTAACCCCGTTCATCTCGGGAAGGAACGATTCAGCAATGATGGCAACCCTCACGCCTCAACCATGAGTGTTGAAGGTTTCCACGGGCCGCAGGTTCAGGAACACTACGGTGAAAAGTGGGTGAACGGCTGAGCCCAGAGCTGAGCTTTCTGGTTACCACGCACCGAGCCAACGGCGGATTGCCTCGGGGGAGTGGGCATGAATAGTTCAAGTCATGGGAGCGCTCGGGGACATCGCCGGCAGCCGAGAGGCACATCTGGCGTTTTGCCTCTCGCTCAAGGCACGAGCCTGCACTCCTGACCGGGGATTCTTGGGATGCTCTGGCATTGCACATCCCTGGTTACAGCGCCTTTCGCGGAAAAGTTGCAAGAACAACGGTTCCTCAGTCCTGGACTCCCCAGGCATCCACGGGTCGGCCGCTGGGTACCTCCATGGTCAGAGCGGCCCGGCAGGGTTCCGCGGTTCCGGCCAGATAAATGCGCGCTGGACATTAACCACGCATTGAGTCGACATGAGGATTCTGTAAGGTACTGCTGGTCTCGTTCGTAACAGGAACCATACTCGACGTGGTGCTGATTCGTAGCCCACGATGCTTGGGTTGGCCGGTGAAGTCGGTGTCGTTGTGGATTTGGCAGCCACCTCGAAAACATCGGATGCCAACGGCGCGCGTCGCGTGGCACTGAGTGTAAGCCGAAAACACTCGAGTGCTTTGGGTGTAGTGAAACGAAACCGCCTAATTCCTCAGGTGAAGTGAAACCGGACAACTGGACAGTGTGCAACGCCTAGCGATGAGGGGCTCCAAAGTCTTGGATAACAGGCTAATCAAACTCGGGATTACTCGACACCATTCGACTCCCCAGGAAGCCAACACCCGGCCGTTGACGGCAGGCTAGCTGCCGCTGACCTAGGCCGGCGTGTTGATTCACTCGCTGGCTTTTCTTATCCGCTTGCCCTACGTGCCCTTAAAGTTCCGGCAGTTTCTACGAGTGTGCCAGCAGAGTTGCCGGATAGCAGCCCATCTGGGCTCCAGTACGCGCAGCAGGAGAGCGCGGGGGGGATCATTGTAGCTCCGTGTTCACTTCCGATGTAGAAGGGGCTGGCAACCAATCGCATCAATCGAATATGTCAGTTCCCCCCCGCATGCGCCCGTCCCACAACGGCCCGGATCCATCCACTTGTTGGTCTCGGTCACCGCTGTGCGGGGCGACTGAAGCCGAAGCGGAAAAATTGACGCCGTACTCTAAAGGTGAGGAAAGAATGTGCCGGTGAGACGCACTTTGGACGCCCCAGAAGTACAGCCGGCCGCGGCCGCGTATTGCCAAAACGGGGAGACAAGTCCATAGCCAAACTATTTCCACGATGGAGGTATCCGGAGTAATCTGGCAGCGTGGACGAAATCAAAGATAGATCCGTGAAATTCCGGTGGTACGGATTGGCTGCAATCAGCTTGTCTGTGGCGCTCATCATCATGGACAGCACCATCGTGTCGGTGGCGGTCCCTGCCATCATTGGCGATTTGGGACTTAGCAGCACACAAGTCCAATGGATCCAGGAAATCTACACACTAGTGTTCGCTGCCTTGCTGTTGGTCTGGGGGCGGGTGGCCGACAGGATCGGGCGCCGTCGGGTGCTGGTTTACGGCTTGGTTATTTTTTTGGTCAGCTCAGTGCTGTGCGCCATGGCTCCGACCGGTGGACTGCTTATCGGAGCCCGTGCCGTTCAGGGCGTTGGCGGATCAATGATCCTGCCCACCACACTTTCGCTATTGAACGCGAACTTCCGTGGTAAGGACCGCACCATCGCCTTTGCCGTGTGGGGGTCAACCATCGGTGGTATGGCCGCCATCGGTCCGATCGTCGGTGGCTGGCTCACGACGTCCTTCAGTTGGAACTGGGCGTTCTTGATCAACGTTCCGCTCGGCCTTTTAGCCATCGCAGGAATCATGAGTTTTGTTGCGGAATCGCAAGAGCAATCAACGGGAAAGCTCAATGACTACTTCGGAGCCCTGCTTTCGATCGTCGGGTTTGGGGCATTGGCCTTTGGGCTTATCGAAGGTCGAAGCTACGGATGGTGGATGGCCGAGGATGCCGCACCGTTCAGCCTTGCAGGAATATCACCGATTCCCGCAGTTTTTGTCGTATCGTTGATTGCCCTGGGTAGCTTCATCCGGTGGGAACGGGTGCGGGCGAAGGCTTCACGAAGTGTGCTGTTGGATATTTCCCTGTTCTCGATACCGTCATTTGGCCGGGGCAACATCACTGCGTTGACGGTCAGCCTGGGTGAATTCGGGTTGATTCTTTCACTTCCGCTATGGTTCCAGAACGTCCTGGGACTCAGCGCCTTGGAAGCCGGAATAGCATTGGTTCCCCTGGCCCTGGGATCTTTTGTTGCTTCGGGTTCGGTGCAGCCATTGTCTAAGTCGCTTTCCGGCATCCGGCTCGTGCAGCTCGGCGTCAGCCTCGAGATCGTTTCCGTCGCGGCACTTGCGTTATTGATTCGTCCGGACAGCTCCACCTGGTTGACCGCAGTCATCTTGTTCTTCTACGGGATCGGCGTGGGCTTTGCAACGGCGCAGTTGACTCAAGTCATTTTGTCCGACGTCCCGGTGCAATTTTCCGGGCAAGCTGCTTCAACTCAGTCGACAGCCCGGCAGGTTGGTTCCGCTTTGGGAATTGCGATCTTGGGAACCGCGCTTTTCAGCACTCTCAAAAATTCCACGCAGGCCCAAGTTGATACCTTGGTTGCCCAGAATCCGCAATTGCAAGGAGCTGTCGATACGGTGACCCACAGCTCCGGGGGAACGATCGCAGCTCTCGCCGCGAACCCGCAAACCGCTGCGATAGCCGATGCGGCACGAATTGCCTTGACCAACGGTGTATCAATTGCGGCATGGGTTGCGGCAGGCGTCCTGCTTTTGGGATTGGCTACCACTTTCCGGCTGCATCCGCAGAAAGCCGATGCTCCAGGGCAGGGCCTCACGGAGGAAGAAGCGCCGCGCCCGAGCTCCACCGAAGGCACCGAGCCAACTCAGTCGAGGTAAGCGGCGAATGCATCGACGGGTAGGCCGGTTTCGTGGGGTAACCCGTGTATTTGCGGGTGAATCCTGGGCGACCATTGGGCCTGCACTCGAAATCTCCGATTGAGTTGTCCTGATGAGCACCTTCGCAACCTTCCTATGCGAGGGCATTCCAGGAAAAGCCGCGCAGTTCGGTTCGAATAGCACTGCCAAATGCGCGTTCGCGAGGGCAACACTGCGTGGTGTGGAATGTTTCCACATGAGGGCCAAGGCCTGACGCTGAATAAATTGGGCGGCAGCCACAAAGTCCACAAGACGGTTTGGCTGCTCACCGCTTATGTTCCCAAGGGTCTAGGAAGTACAAAGAACCACCAGCCACGACTTTGCCCGACCGACCACACCAGACGCAGTGGATATTATCCTTCAAGCTGAATCCGGTGCCTTCACGATTACAGCCGCAACGACAGTTGAACGTGAGAGGATTTCCGCAGAGTGACCTTTGTTCCTGATCCCGGGAAGATACAGGATTACCAGATTGGCCGGCGGCCATGCGTCGAGTTCGATAGTCTTAAGGGTTTGGTCCATGCAACCGTCATCGGGTGGCAAGGCCAGATGATCTTGGTGGAAGACCAGCCTGGACTGATCACCAAGTTCACCCGCGGCCAGCGAGGCGTTGAATGGCTGGCCCCCTCCGACGCCGCCCGGACCCGCAGGAGTGATTCCATCTGCTCATCAGTTGAAGTCGGCGTGAAATGGCTTGGGTCCCAGGACCTGGTGGTTTGCAAACGGCCCGATCCGTGGAATAGCTACAAGCAAAAATTCCCAGGCCCCGTAATGCGCCACAGCAGCGTGTGAAGCAGCAACCCTGGATGATAACGGCAGGTTCCTGCCCGCGAACGGATCCACCTATGGATTAACCAGTCGCAAACCCAAGGTCATGTCTCGACGGAGAACCAGGGCAACGCGCTCACCAGTTGCCAGTTCCCGGGCCGCCCTTGAACGGGCCAACGATCCGCCGGGTGATCCATCCACCGTAGAAGTCACCCTCCTGGAAGCCGACCTGCTCGCCGTTGAGTTCGCAGGATTCCATGCGACCCGGGTAAAGTGCCACGCGTGTACCGAGCATCTCGAAACCAGAGACTTGCTCAGGGTAGGTCCACCCGGCACGGGGAGCGACGATTCCGCCGGCCACGACGTCAAAGTAATGAGCTTCTCCCTTGAATTCGCAGAAACTGGTGCCCTGCACCGGGACGAGAACACCGGCAGGGAACGAGTTCAATGGCAAGTAGTAGACGGGGGGATGGCTAGTCTCCAGGACGCGCACCGCATCGGTGGTGTCGGCAATCACCTGCCCGCCCAGTCGAACGATCACCCGTTCCGACCTGGACTCGACCCTTGGCGGCCGGGGATAGTCCCACACCGACTCCTGGCCTGCCTGGGGCTTGATGGGCCGGGGACGCCGAACGAAGCGGGAGAAATCTTGGGATGGGGTCATGTCCCCATCCTGCCATCTTCCGCGGGGGTCCCATGGCATCAAGCGTAATGAGAAAACACCTAATGCTTCGGGTGAAGTGAGATTGCCTCACCTGTAATGAGACCTGACATCGGGGGAGGTTCTCCATTTGTCCTTTTTCACTACAGGTGAGGCAGATAGCCCCGGTTTTCCGCGGTTGCCTCGGGTGTAGTGAGACAGCATTCGTGGTTTGTCTCATTACACACGAGGCAAATCGGATTTTCCTTGGGTTTTCTGGTGCTTTGTTGGTTTTTTTGGGGTCGCTTGATTTTGAAGTTTGAACCGTCCCGGAAATCATGCCGCCGTTTTGTGGGCGGCAGCGTCGGGTAACGAGCCGGGATTTTCATCATAGTAGATGCGCTCGAATTCCTCCGGAGTGCGGTGGTCCAAAGAGGAATGCAGGCG
>NZ_CZJT01000087.1 GCF_900010755.1 Paeniglutamicibacter antarcticus
GGGGTATACCGTGGAGGCCATGAGCAGCCAGGACACGCCCACCCACGGCTACACCCAGGACAAGGCCTCCTACGGCCGGCGCCTCAAGCGCATCGAGGGCCAGGTTCGCGGGATCCAGCGGATGATCGACGAGGACACCTACTGCATCGATGTCCTCACCCAGATCTCCGCGATCCAGTCCGCCCTGAAGTCCGTGAGCCTGGGGCTCATGGAGGAGCACCTGGGCCACTGCGTCAAGCACGCCGTGGAGCACGCCCACGACACCGGGGACACCTCGGAGATGGACGAGAAGCTCGCGGAGGCCAACGCCGCGATCGCGCGCCTGGTCAAGAGCTGACGCACTCCCCCTCAGACTTCCGGGCCCGCATCGGGCCCACCGACTCGAAGGAGAAATCCATGAAGACCACCGTCAACGTCTCCGGCATGACCTGCGGCCACTGCGTCTCCTCCGTGACGGAGGAGCTGTCCGAGATCCCCGGCGTGACGTCCGTGGACGTGGACCTCCACGCGGGCGGCACGTCCCCGGTGAGCATCACGAGCGAGCGCGAGCTGAGCCCGGAGGAGATCTCCGCGGCCGTGACGGAAGCGGGGTACACCGTTGAGTGACCCCACCACATCCACCGACACCCTCGACAGCGAGGTCCACGGACCCCTGCGGGAGCTGGAGCTGGAGATCTCGGGCATGACGTGCGCCTCGTGCGTGGGCCGGATCGAGCGCAAGCTGCGCAAGATCGACGGCGTTGACCCGGCGGTGAACCTGGCCCTGGAGTCCGCGACCGTGAAGGTCCCGCAAGACGTCTCCGACGAGCAGATCGTGGACACCGTCCACCGCGCCGGGTACGAGGCCCGCATCACGGGCGGCGCCCAGCAGAGCGCGCCGGCATCCCAGGTGCGGGGCGGCACCGGCGGGCCTGCCGCCGCCCGGGGGACCACCGCGAACCCCGCTCCGGGCGCGTCCCCGGCGCCGTCCGGGACATCCCCTCGTGGCACGGAGC
>NZ_CZJT01000088.1 GCF_900010755.1 Paeniglutamicibacter antarcticus
CCCCAGCCAGACCACTGGGTTGATAGGCAGGATGTGGAAGCGAGGACTAAAGACTCGTGAAGCTGACCTGTACTAATAGGCCGACAACTTAAACCACAAACACCACACCAACCCACGGGGTTGCGTGTTGGCAAGAAACGCTGCGTCCACTATACGGTCCCGAAACAACAACCCAAATGTTGAATTTCAGGAAACCACCACCACTGTTACACCCCCCTTTTTGGGTGTGTGATGTTGGTGGATCACCACAGAACTATATTTCTGTAACCCCTAGATTCACCACCAAGACCCTGAAAAACCGGGTCATTGGTTGGTACTAGAGTTACGGCGGTCATAGCGTGGGGGAAACGCCCGGTCCCATACCGAACCCGGAAGCTAAGACCCACTGCGCCGATGGTACTGCACTCGGGAGGGTGTGGGAGAGTAGGTCACCGCCGGACCATCATTACCGGAACCCCCAAACCATTCATGGTTTGGGGGTTCCGACGTTAAACCACCAGTAGGGCCAGGGTTCGCGCGCTCACGCACGCGACCCCTGGCACTACTCTGCGTTAACCAGGTTTCCCTGGCGCCCAGCACTCTGACCCTAGAATCACCCATAGGGGGAGGCTGTTTGGTGCCGGCTAGTCCGGGCGTCCCAAAGTCCGGTTTGTGCTAAATGGAACGGTGCCCAATCGCTTCAGGTGTGCAAATCAATGCACAATTGCCTTGATTTGCGGTGAATCAGGCACTCTGAAAAGTGGCATGTGAGCAGGGTCATGCAAGAAACGGGCATTCCGGGTCGCGTAGTCCCGGCAAATTGGGTATAGTTTCTTATTGAAGAACCACAGCATTGCTGTGACTCACTAAAGCTACCGGCAGCCTGAATAAGGATTGCAAGGTAAAAGAGTTACGGCGGTCATAGCGTGGGGGAAACGCCCGGTCCCATACCGAACCCGGAAGCTAAGACCCACTGCGCCGATGGTACTGCACTCGGGAGGGTGTGGGAGAGTAGGTCACCGCCGGACATAATTGTCCCAGAACCCCCAAGCCAATGGCTTGGGGGTTCTGATGTTTAACCCGCAAGTTCCGCTCTGTGCCAGGCCGGGAATGCGCGGCGGGACGCCAGCTTAGTTCCCGAAGGACTTCCGTCCCTGCACCGGGGCGCTCCCAGCCGTTAGTGTTGAGTCATGGACGGACTTTTTTCCCACGCTGCAGTGCCCGATGACGAGTTCAAGGATTCGGTGCCGCTCCCGGAGCTCACGCACTCCGTGGCGGTCCCGGTGCCAGTGGACCAAGCATTTGAAGGCTTCACCGACTACATCAATCTCTGGTGGCCGGTAAACGTATATTCGCATTTCGGGCCCGGAAGCCACGTCTCGTTTTCAGGCGGCCAGCTCCTCGAGGAATCGGAAGAGGGGCAGCAGCACCTATGGGGAACGATCGTCGACTTCGAGGTACCTGTCCGCATCGTCCTTGACTTCACACTCGGCATGGAAAATGCGGCACCGACAAGACTCGAATTCGAATTTTCCGATGCCGGCGCCGGAACCGAGATGACCATACGTCACGGCGGTTGGGCGCGAGGAGCTGCTGGGGTGGCGCAACATGAGCGTTACGCTCGTTGGCCTGAGGTTATTGCATACTATGCTCGGTTTATGGGAGCCCGGAGCTGATCTCTTCATGAGCGGACGTGTCGGTGCCCCGAAAATATTCAGGTACCACCGATAGGGAATAGGGGCTGGCATGAGCCTGGCATATAGCGATGAAGCACTGGTAGAGAACCTCGTGCAGGAGCTTGGATCAGGTTCGGTGTCAACCGATCCCGGGGTACTGGCCGCCAACAGCCACGACTTCGGCAAACTTGTCGGCATCATGCTGCCGATTGCGGTTGTCTACGCCGAACGCGTCGAGGACGTCCAGGCGGCCTTGCGGCTGGCTTCAGCGGCCGGAGTCAACGTTGTGCCCCGCGGGGCCGGTACCGGCGTCTCTGGCGGTGCGCATTCCATCACCCGCTGCATCGTGCTCTCCCTTGAACGGATGAACAAGATCCTGGAGATCCGCGCCGACGATGAGGTCGCAGTCGTGGAACCCGGGGTCATCAACTCGGACCTCAATGATGCGGTCGCCAAGCACGGGCTGATGTATGCGCCAGATCCGGCCAGTTACCAACGCTCGACCATTGGCGGCAATGTTGCCACCAATGCCGGCGGTCTGCGCTGCGCCAAGTACGGGGTCACCACCGACTCGGTGCTGGGACTGGACGTGGTGCTTGCCGACGGCACGCTCATCTCCACCGGCCGCAACACCTTCAAGGGCGTGGCCGGCTATGACCTGACCTCACTGCTGGTCGGCTCCGAGGGAACCCTGGGAATCGTCGTTTCCATCACCGTCAGGCTGCGCTACCTCAGCGAGAAGACCTGCTCCATTGCCGCGCTGTTCCCCGACATCGCCCAGGCCGCCTCCGGGGTAGTGGCAATAGCCCGGGTGCGGGTCCAGCCCGCCATCCTGGAACTCCTGGACGTTGGCACCCTGCGCGTGCTGGACACCCAGTATGGATCCGACTTCAGCGCCCGCGGCGGCGCCATGTTGCTGGTGCGCACGGACGGACACGGGGCAGAGATCGAAGCGGGCATCGTGCGCTCCGCACTGGAGGGCCTGGGTGCCCGCGTGAGCCCCGCGGAGGACAGCGAAGCGGTCAAGCTCATCGAGATGCGCAGGGCCAGCCGGGGCGATGGACAGGACGACCAGTACCGGGTGGGGGAAGACGTTGCGGTCCCGCGTTCTGCCATGGTCGCCTACATGCACACGCTCGATGAGATCGCCCGGCGCAACAACGTGATGGTGCGCATCGTCGCCCATGCGGGGGACGGCAACCTGCACCCGACATTCTGGGTGGACCCCGCAGACGGCCCCGCCGGGGTGGGCCGCCTGGATGCGGCGCTGGAGGAATCCGTGCGGGCGGCGCTTGCCGTGGGCGGAACCATCACCGGTGAGCACGGTGTGGGCACCGTGAAGCGCGAATGGCTGGGCTGGGAACAGTCAGCCGAAGTCATTGAACTGCAGCGGAAAATCAAGGCTGTTTTCGACCCGCAGGGCCTTCTGAACCCGGGCAAAGCCATCGTGTGATCCGGCCAACACGACCTCGATTAGGTGTTGTGGAGAAAAGTGGGTAAACTTTTTTCTCGTTGGTACATCATCGGGATATGGCGCAGCTTGGTAGCGCGCGTCGTTCGGGACGACGAGGTCGCAGGTTCAAATCCTGTTATCCCGACCAATGTGAGCCCCGCAGGGAACTTAGGTTTCTTGCGGGGCTCGTCCCATTTAACCAGCCATTCAGGGGCGCGACGATTGCGTCCTTAACCAAGTGTGGGCCCCGGCAATTGCCGGGGCCCACACGCGGTTAGCTGTCTTTTGCGCGGTGGGAGGGTTATTTCACCAGGTAGGTGCGCAGGTCATCGAGCACTATCGAGGCGCCGGTTGGGCCCAGGCCCAGGAACCAGACGTCGTCGTTCACGCGCTGCACATTCCCGGCCTTGACGGCCCCCAACTTGCTCCAGATCGGACCCTCGAGCGCGGCCTTCTCGCCGGTGGCCTCCGGGGTGCCGTAGGAGGTGTAGAAGATCCAGTCCGAGTCGGCCTCGGCAAGGTTCTCCGCGGAGATCTCCACGGCAAGGTCCTCGATGTCCTGGTTGGCCGGTCGCGAGATGCCGGCATCCTTGAGGATCACGCCGATCAGCGAGGCGTTGCCGTACAGGCGGGTCTTTTCCGGCATGAAGCGCAGCAGCGAGATCTTCGGGTCGCCCGGTACCTCCTTGCCCAATGCGGTGGCCTTGTCCTGGTAGGCGTTGAGCACCTCGACAGCCTTGGTTTCCTCACCGAGTGCCGAAGCTGCCAGGCGGAAGTTTTCCTTCCACGGGAAGCCCGGGCGGATGGAGAAGACCGTCGGGGCGATCTGTGAAAGCTGCGGGTAGAGCTTGTCGGCGCGCAGCTGGGAGCCGATGATCAAATCCGGCTTCAGGGCCGCGACAGCCTCAAGGTTCAGTTCCTGGATGGTGCCAACGGTCTTCGCGTCCTTGACGGCATCGGCCAGGTAGCTGGGGATCGAGTTGGCGCCCTCGGTGGAGGGGATGCCTACAGGGGTGATGCCCAGTGAAAGCACCGCGTCCAGTTCGCCGGTGTCCAGCACGACGACGCGCTGCGGCTTCGCCTCAAGCGTGGTCTCGCCGTTGGCGTGGGTCAGTGTGCGCGGGAAGATGCCCGGGGCCGCGTCGGAGCCGAACTTGGCGGTTGCTTCATCTGCGGTGGAGAAGCGTTCGCCGCCCACTGCCACGTCGGAGTTTCCTGCAGCGGTGTCGGTGGTGCCGCTGGCGCCACATCCCGCGGTCAGGGCAAGCAATACAAGGGCGGCGGTGGCCTGGGCCGCGCGGAGGCGTGGCCGGGTCAGGGAAGAAGTCAATTTCACTACACAAATGTATCCTATTGATCTTGTGCTCGCCTAAGGCGTGAATTCCGCAAGCGCGGGTGGCGGGTGCGCACGCGGTAGTGTTGAACGGTTCGAAGCAAAGGAGACATAGCGTGGCAGCTCCCGCCACCGAGCCGAAGAGCCCGGAAAAAACCCAAACCAAGCGCGGAAACCACGCGGCCCTTGGCACAGCCACGGTGCCCGGAAACCCAGGTGCGGGCAGGGCAACGCCGGAAAACGCGGGCACCACCATGCAACGCGCCTCATTGCTGTTGTGCTTCCTTGTACTGCTGGTTCTCCTAGCGCTGGCCTCGCTGGCCGTCGGGTCCAAACCGATTGACCTGGCCACGGTGCTGGGCGCACTGGTGAACCCCGACGATTCGGCCGACCACGCGATCATCCGCGAGTCCCGGGTGCCGCGTGCACTGCTGGGAATCCTGGCCGGAAGCGCGCTGGGTATTGCCGGGGCGCTGGTTCAATCCATGACCCGCAATGCCCTGGCCGAACCCGGCATCCTGGGCGTGAACGCCGGCGCCTCGCTGGCGATCGTGATTGCCGTGGGCACCTTCGGGATCAACGGCTTCTCCGGGTATGTGTGGTTCGCCTTTGGCGGGGCCGTACTGGCCACCGGCGCCGTGTACCTGGTGGGCATGGCCGGGGCGCGATCGAACGACCCGGTCAGGCTGGTGCTGGCCGGAGTGGCCCTGGGTGCCGTGCTTTCCGGTATCGGAACCGCACTGGCACTGGTGCACCCGGCGGCCTTTGACCAGCTGCGTGCCTGGACCGTCGGCTCGCTGGAGGGCCGTTCGCCCGAGATCCTGCTTCCGCTGGCCCTGGCCGTGGCCGCAGGATTCGTCCTCGCGGCATTCACCGGGCGCTCGCTGAACGCGCTGGCGCTGGGCGATGACACCGCCAAGGCACTGGGCTACAGGGTGGGCCGGGCCCGGGTGCTGATCCTGCTGGCGGTCACGGTGCTGGCCGGCGCTGCCACCGCTGCCGTTGGCGCCATCGGCTTCCTGGGCCTGATGGCCCCGCACCTGGCCCGCAGGTTCTCCGGGCCCGACGCCCGCTGGATGCTTGGATTTACAGCTGTCTTGGCGCCGATCATTTTGTTGCTGGCCGACGTGCTGGGCCGGGTCATCATTCCGGGGGAGTTGGAGGCGGGTGTGGTCTGCGCATTTGTCGGGGCTCCGGTGCTGATCATCCTGGCCCGCCGCAAGAAGCCGGTGGCGGTATGAGCGCGCCGGCCAAGACCAACACCGTGGTGGCCGGGCGGCCGGGCCGCGCCCGCCGGCTGGGCCGCGAAGCGGCCCTGTGCCTGGTGCTTTCGGCACTTGCGCTGTTGGTGGCCCTGCTGGTGATCGGCGGCGGCGACTACCCGATGGGGCCCGGGCAGGTCCTCAAGGTGCTGCTCGGCGGCGGCGAGGGACTGGAGAACACCATAGTGCTGCAATGGCGTACCCCGCGTGCTGTCGCAGCGCTGGTCTTCGGCGCAGCGCTGGGTGTTGCCGGTGCGGTTTTCCAGTCGTTGACCCGCAACCCGCTGGGCTCACCCGATGTGATCGGTTTTTCCACTGGTGCCTATACAGGAGCGCTGCTGGCGCTGACGCTGGTGGGCGGCAGCTTTGTTGCCACCTCGCTGGGTGCGCTCGCCGGCGGACTGCTCACCGCGTTTGCCGTCTACCTGCTGGCCTGGCGGCGCGGTTCCCATGGTTTCCGGCTGATCCTGGTGGGCATCGGCGTCTCCGCGATGCTGGCAGCGCTCAACCAGTGGCTGGTGCTGCGTGCCGAGATAGAGGTGGCCATGGCCGCCGCGGTCTGGGGAGCCGGCACCCTCAACGGGGTGAACTGGTCCTCGGTGCTTCCGGCGATACTGCTGATCGTCCCGGTGCTGGCCGCGACGCTGGCCGGCGGCAACCGCTTGCAGATGCTGGAAATGGGTGATGACATGGCGACCGCGCTGGGCGTCCCGGTGGAAAAGACCCGGCTGCTGATGATCGTGTTGGCGGTGCTGCTCACCGCCGCAACCACCGCGATTGCCGGACCCATCGCCTTCGTGGCGCTGGTGGCCCCGCAGCTGGCCAAGCGGCTGAACCAGGGCGCCGGGCTGCGCCTGGTCCCGGCTGCCTGCATGGGAGCGCTGTTGCTGGTGACCAGTGATTTGGCGGCCCAACGGCTCTTTGCCCCGGTCCAACTGCCGGTGGGCGTGGTGACCGTGAGCATCGGCGGGATCTACCTGATCTGGTTGCTGGCCCGCGAGGGGCGCACCGGCAGCAGGTAGATCCCGGGGGAACCTCCCTAGACGTTTTCCTCGTCGCCAGCCGCGTCGCCGGCCGCCTCCAAGGTGCGTAACCAGGCCGCGGAGTTTGGCCCCAGCCACCCTGCCGCCGCGTCGGCGGTTCCCGCGGCATCCGAACACAGCAGCAGCTCACCGCGGGGCAGCGGAACCGCAGTACCCGAAAGGTTCAGCACGTTCACCGTGTCCCCGTTGCGGATCGCCAGCACCTCAGGCAGTGCCGGGTTGGTGTAGAACGCCAGCGAGCCCAGGCCCAAGCCCAGCTCGCTGCGCAGTCCCAGCGCCCGGCGGTACAAGTTCAGCGTGGAGGCAGGATCCTCTTCCTGCAGGTCGCGGGAGAACCCTGCCCAGCCCGCGGGCTGCGGCAACCAGGATTCCCCGGTGGGGGAGAACCCTGCTGCCGGTGCATCGTGCACCCACGGCAACGGGATCCGGCAGCCATCACGCCCGGTCTTGGCCCCGTTGGTGCGCAAGAAACCGGGGTCCTGCCGGTACCGGTCCTCCAGCGTGGTGTGATCGCCCAGCCCGAGCTCCTCGCCCTGGTACAGGTAGGCGCCGCCCGGCAGGCCAAGCATGAACAATGTTGCCGCCCGGGCCCGGGCCTGCCCCAGTTCCTCATCTGGCTGCGGGTCCCGCGGGCCAATGCCGTCGCCCAGGTCCAGCGCCACCCCGTCCAGCCCAAAGCGGGTTGCATGGCGGGAGACGTCGTGGTTGGACAGCACCCAAGTGGTGGGCGCGCCGACCGTGTCGAACGCGGCCAGCGACTCGCCGATGACGGCGGCCAGGGCATCGCGATCCCAGAGCGTGCGCAGGTAATCGAAGTTGAAGGACTGGTGCATTTGCCCGGGTGCCACCCAGTCGGCCAGCCGGGTCAGCGGGCGCGCGTTGGCCTCTGAGCAGAGCACTGGTTCACCCGGGTACTGTTCGCAGATTTCCCGCCAGCGCGCAAACACCGTGTGTAGTTCGGGCTGGCCGTACATGGGTGCTTCGGCGAAGGGGAAGCCCGGGGTGGGGGTGCCATCGGGTGCGCCGTGCCAATCGGGCATGCCTTCCTTCTTGAACATCGCGTGGGCGACGTCGATGCGGAACCCTCCGGCGCCGCGATCCAGCCAGAATCGCAGGGTGGCTTCGAACTCTGCCTCCACGGCGGGATTGCGCCAGTTGAAGTCCGGTTGCGTGGCGTCAAAAAGGTGGAAGTAGTACTGGCCCGGGGACCCATCGGATTCGGTGATGCGGGTCCAACCGGGGCCGCCGAACAGGGAAGACCAGTTGTTCGGCGGGGTGTTCCCGCCAACGCCGGTCCCGTCGGCAAAGTGGAACATGGCACGCTCGGCGGAGCCGGGTGCGGCGGCCAACGCAGCCTTGAACAAGGCGTGTTCGTTGGAGCAGTGGTTGGGGACGATGTCGATGATGGTCTTGATGCCGTGGCCGGCGGCGGTGTCGATGAGGTTTTGCGCGTCATCGAGGGTTCCGAAGAGTGGATCCACCGAACGGTAATCGGATACGTCGTAGCCGGCATCGCGTTGCGGGGAGTCGAAGAATGGCGAGAGCCAAATGGCATCCACGCCGAGGGTCGCAATCTTGGGTAGTTCGGCGGTGATGCCCGCAAGGTCGCCCATGCCGGAGCCCGTTGAATCCTTGAAGGAACGCGGGTAGATCTGGTAGATCACCGCCCGCCGCCACCACTGACCAGTGTCGGAGGGAGTATGCAGTTCCTTGCCCAGCGTGTAGGGGGAGGTGCCCGGAACCTGCTTGGTTCCGGAAACCCCCGGCTCAATGGAGGATGGCGTCATGGTCTGAAACCTTTCTGTGGTTCGCTGCGCACAGGGTCCGGCGCGTACGAACGAAACCGGTGATCCAACACCGGGGAAGCCAGCCGCTCAGGATCCCGAACTGCCAAGGGGGCAAACGCCGCGCGCTCCGTGGCGCCGGCAGTCCTCTGTTGGGGGCCGGAGCCATTGTCCTCTGGGGCTGTCATGACTGCATCCTCCCATGTGGGATGCCTGCCCGGGAAGATGCACCCCGCCGGGGCGGGAACATGCTAACCCTCGTGGGCGCAGGCTTCCCGGCACCGCGCCAAAGTGCCGTCTAGGGCGTGGCAGGCGGCGCGGTGGAGGACCGCAGCACAAATTCGGTGGGGAAGAACTCGGGGGCCTTGCCCTGCGGCATGGCTTCCTCGCCGAGCAGTTGCATGATCAGGGTGACGGCGGCTTCGCCCTGTTCCTTGGGGTGCTGGGCGATGGTTGTCAGCCCGAAGAGTTCGCCCTGCTCATGGCCGTCGATGCCGACCACCGAGAAGTCTCGCGGGACGTTCAACCCCAGGTCGCGGGCGGCAACAATGGCGCCGAACGCCATCTCGTCGCTGGCGCACAGCAGGGCGGTGGGCCGGCCGCGCGGATTCGAGAGCATTGAGCGGACCTTCTGGTAAGCCAGGGTCATGGTGAAGTCGGCGTCCAGCAGCCATTGCTGGTTGACCTGAATATCCGCCTGGTCCAGTGCGTATTCGAACCCGTCCAGGCGGGCCGAGGGCAACTTGAAGTCGATGTTGAATTCGTCGGTGCCGCCGAGGAACCCGATGTCCCGGTGACCCAACGAGATCAGATGTTCAGTGGCCAAAGCCGCAATGTTGAAGTCGTCAACGCGGATGGTGTCCACCTGGGGCAGCAGCCCCCCGAGCGCCACCAACGGTTTTTTCACGGCACGCAGCTGGTGCAGCTCAGGAGCCGTGAGCTTGAGCGTGACGGTGATGGCAGCATCAAGGCGTTGGCGCATGAGCAGATCCTGGAAGACCGCGTCACGGTGCCGCTGCTCCCCGCTGGTGTTGTACAGCGTGAGGTCGTAGCCACGTTCGTTGAGTTCCTGGGTGGCGCCCTGCAGGACGTTTGAATAGTACCAGCGTGAGACCGTTGGCATCACGATGCCGATGTTGCGGCTGCGCCCGGAGGCCAACGAGGAAGCGTTGTAGGACAGCACGTAGTCCAGCTCCTTGGCGGCCTGTTGGACTGCCTGCTTGGAGGCCACCGAGACCTTGCCGTTCCCCGAGAGCGCCCGGGAAACGGTGGCGACGGAGACGCCTGCGCGTTGGGCTACGTCCTTGATGCTGGCCATGTGCGTGATTGCTTCCTTTCGTGCTTGGGCCACCGGGGGAGCCGGCAACGTTCTGCGAACCCTCAAGCTGTGGGGGTTGAGCCTTCCAATGACACCCAAACGGTTGAATCCGGGGCAAGCAGCGGGACTCCCGAATCGCTGTCCACGGTGATGGCAGTGGCCGAACTAGCCACCAACACCGTGCCGGTGGGCAGTGGAACGGGGAGCCTGCCAAGGTTCATGAGCACCAGGATCCCCGAATTCTCAAAACCGAGTAGCTCCGGGTATGCCTCGTTCACTAGCCAGTTTAGATTGCCTAGGCCAAGTTCGCGGCCCCGGCGCAGGGCCAGGGTTTCGCGGTAGAAGGCAAGGGTTGAATCGGGGTCGGATTCCTGGGCCTCACGGGAAAGCTCCGCCCAACCGGCGGGCTGAGGCAGCCATCCGGCTCCCGAATCATTGAATCCCAATGATTCGCCGCCGGTGCTCCAGGGTAGCGGGACGCGGCAGCCGTCGCGGCCCAACCGCTCGCCGCCGGTGCGTGCGTAGCTTGGGTCTTGGCGCAGTTCGTGCGGAAGCTGGGTGTTATCGCCCAGGCCAAGTTCTTCGCCCTGGAACAGGTAGGCTCCGCCGGGCAACCCAAGCATCATCAGCGTTGCCGCCTTGGCGCGGGCGAGCCCGAGCTGCATGTCTGGTTGTTTGTCGTCCGGGCCAAGCCCGTCACCGGGACGGGGTGCCGGAACCGGGGCGCCGAGGCGGGTGGCGTGGCGTGGCACGTCGTGGTTTGAGAGCACCCAGGTGCTGGGTGCGCCGACGGCGTCGAAGGCCCGCAGCGATCGGGTGATGATGGCCTTGAGTGCCGCGGCGTCCCACCCCGTGTGCAGGAAGGGGAAATTGAAGGACTGGTGCATTTCATCGGGGCGCACCCAGTCGGCCATGGCCTCGATGGGGTGGACGTTCGCCTCGGCGCAAAGTACGCGCTCTCCGTCGTACTCGGCGCAGACCGCGCGCCAGCGGCGGTAAACATCGTGCACTGCGGGGCGGCCGAACATCGGCGCCTCGGAGAACGGGAACCCTGGTGTCGGGGCACCGTCGGCGGTTCCTCCCCAGTTCGGCAGCTCCGGTTCCTTGACCAGCGCGTGCGCAACGTCCACGCGGAAGCCGCCGGCGCCGCGGTCGAGCCAAAAACGCAGGACCGATTCGAATTCGTCGCCCACTGCCGGGTTGTCCCAATTGAAGTCGGGTTGGCTGGAATCAAAGAGGTGCAGGTAGTACTGGCCTTCGGTGCCGTCGGCTTCGGTGATGCGGGTCCATGCGGAGCCGCCAAAGTGGGACTGCCAATTGTTCGGGGGCAGCTGGCCGTTTTCGCCCTGGCCATCGCGGAAGATGAACATGTTGCGTGCGGCCGAACCGGGTGCGGCGGCACGCGCCGCCTTGAACAGGGTGTGTTCATCGGAGCAATGGTTGGGGACGATGTCCACCAGGATTTTCACACCCAGGCGATCGGCCTCGGTGATCATGTTATCGAAGTCCTCGAGGGTGCCGAAAAGCGGGTCCACGGCACGGTAATCGGAAACGTCGTAGCCGGCATCCTTCTGCGGCGAAGCGAAGAACGGCGAAAGCCAGATGGCGTCGATGCCCAGGGAAGCGACGCGGTGGAGTTCCCGGGTGATGCCGGGCAGGTCCCCGATGCCATTTCCGGTGGTGTCCCGGAAGGACCGCGGATAAATCTGGTAGATGACCGAACGGCGCCACCATTCATCACCCGAAGACGGGGAATGAGTGGCTGACTCAAAGGTGTAGCCAGGGATTGAATGCTGGTTCACGGCGAGCTCGGGAATCTGTGACATGCGCTCAATCATAACGATTCGACCCCAAAAGTGGAAACGTTTTCATTTTTTACATCAGGCGGCCCTGGCATTCGGAAAATTCCTCCTTCACCAAAACATGCCGATTTGCTAGCGGTTTATGATTCATCGCGCGATTTGGTGCCGGCTGACAGGCGGTTCGTTTTTTGAGTTTTATTGTTGACCTAGACGACAATGGTGGAAGCGTTTACACTAAGTTCACGATGTAAGCGCCGAAGTCCATACCGATCGAATTTTTCCTCCCGGAATGCCGGGCAGAAACACTCGAGGCGGCCAATGGGGGCAGCACGAGACTTGAAAGAGGTTGATCATGATGGGAAGCAACAAGCCCGGTTCGCGACTGACGCGCCGAAGCTTCACCCTGGGGGCGGTTGGGGCAATCTCCGCCTTGGCCCTGACGGCTTGCGGCGGCAGCGGGACCCTCGCAGCAACCACCAGCGCCGCACCTACTGCGCCGGCCGCTTCCAGCGCGCCGGCCAGCAGCACCACGCTGACCATGTGGGTCGATGCCGAGCGTGCACCGGCACTGAAGGACATTGCCGCAAAGTTCAAGGCCGAAAAGGGCATCGAGGTCAAGATGGTGGTTAAGGACTTCGCAGCGGTCCGCGATGACTTCATCACCCAGGCCCCGACCGGCAAGGGCCCGGACGTGCTCGTCGGCCCTCACGACTGGCTGGGCAAGCTCGTCCAGAACGGTGTGGTCGCCCCGGTTCAGCTCGGCGACAAGGCCAAGGACTTCGCCGAAAGCTCCATCAAGGCAGTGACCTACGACGGCCAGACCTATGCTGTGCCTTACTCCATTGAAAACGTTGCGCTGATCCGCAACACCGCGCTGGCGCCCGAAGCCAAGACCACGTTGACCGAGGTCGTCGCCGAAGGCAAAAAGGCAGTCAGCGCCGGCAAGGCCAAGTTCCCGTTCCTAGTGGGCCTTGACCCGAAGCAGGCCGACCCCTACCACGTCTACCCGTTCCAGACCTCGCTCGGTGCCCCGGTCTTCGCACAGAGCGCCGACGGCTCCTACGATGCAAGCAAGCTGACCATGGGCAATGAGGGTGGCCAGAAGTTCGCACAGCTGCTTGCCGACCTCGGTGACAAGGGTGAAAAGGTCTTCAACTCCAACATCACCGGTGACATCGCCAAGGAAAAGTTCCTGGCCGGGGAATCCCCGTACTTCCTGACGGGCCCATGGAATGTCCCGGACATCCAGAAGAAGGGCATCAAGTTCGCCATTGACGCGCTGCCGACCACAGGTCCGGAAGCTGCACGCCCGTTCATCGGCGTCAACGGCTTCTTCATCTCCGCCAAGTCCACTAACGCACTGGCGGCCAACGAATTCGTGGTCAACTACCTCTCGCAGGAAGAAGCCCAGGACGAACTCTTCAAGATCGGCGGACGTCCGCCGGCCTTGAAAGCCTCCTTCGATAAGGCAGCAAGCGATCCGGTGGTCAAGGCCTTCGGTGACATCGGAGCCGACGGCGTCCCCATGCCGGCAGTTCCGGCCATGGATGCCGTCTGGGCCGACTGGGGAGCAACCGAGCTGAACCTGATCAAGGGCAAGGAAGCGGACCCGGCAGCAGCCTGGACCAAGATGGTAGCAAACGTTGAAAAGAAGATTGCCGGCGGCAAGTAAAGCCCCGAAAAATCAGTAAACACCATGGGGATGAAGTACGCCTGAGGGCGTGCTCCATCCCCGCGGTGCACCACCCACCGCCGCCGCTGGCGGAAGACGCATCACGGAAAGTTGTTGGAACCACCCATGGTCGAAATCGAGGAACAGGTGCAACCTTCGGCACCCGGGCGCAAGACGCCGCCCAAACTGAAATCCCATGGCCCTGATTCCCTGGTGGGGATCCTTGCCAAGATCATCTTGCTGGGTATCGTCGATGCGGTTGCCGCGTTCGTGCTCTTCCAATTGATACTTACCGGCGAATGGCTGATCTTCGGCATCTCGCTGGTCACCACGGTCATCATCAACTGGATCTACCTGCGACGTGGCGGTTTGCCGGCCAAATACCTGGCTCCGGGCGTGATCTTCCTGCTGGTTTTCCAGGTCTTCGTGATGGGTTTTTCCACCTATATCGCCTTCACCAACTACGGCGACGGACACAACTCCACCAAGGCCGACGCAATCGCCTCGATCCAGCTCTCGGCCTCCGAACGCGTCCCGGATTCGCCCCAGTTCCCCACCACCGTCCTGGAAAAGGACGGAACCTTCTTCCTGCTGGTCACCGACCCCGATGGCACCGTGAAACTCGGCGGAGCAGACCTGCCGCTGGAAACAGTGACACCCTCGAGCACCGGCCCCAGCGGAGCGGCCACCGGCGTTGAGGGCTACACCAGCCTGGACTTCGCAACCCTGCTGCAGCACCAGCAAGCAATCACCACGCTGAGCGTGCCCATCAGCGCGAACCCGCAGGACGGCGCGCTGAAGACAGCCGACGGTTCAACCTCCTACGTCTACACGCCCAAGCTGAAATACGACGCGGCAACCGACACCTTCACCGACACCACGACGGGCGTCGTTTACTCGGACAACGGGCAAGGCTCCTTTGTTGCCCCCGACGGATCGGCGCTGAACACCGGGTGGAAGGTCAACGTGGGCTTGGACAACTTCAAGCGCGCCTTCACCGACCCCAACCTGCAAGGCCCGTTGCTCCAGGTCATCGCCTGGACCTTCGGTTTTGCGATCCTGTCCGTGGCCACCACCTTCGCACTCGGGCTCTTCCTGGCCATCACCTTCAACAAGGCCGACCTGAAGGGCAAGAAGTTCTACCGGATCCTGATGATCCTGCCCTACGCCTTCCCCGCCTTCCTCTCGGGCCTGGTCTGGTCCGGCCTGCTGAACCCCGAATTCGGGTTCATCAACAACGCAATCCTCGGCGGCGCCGATATCCCGTGGCTCACCGACCCGACGTTGGCCAAGATTTCGGTGCTGATCGTGAACCTCTGGCTGGGCTACCCGTACATGTTCCTGGTCTGCACCGGCGCACTGCAGTCGCTGCCCGAGGAAGTCGACGAGGCCGCCCGCATGGACGGTGCCAGTGTCTGGAAGATCTTCACCGCCATCAAGCTGCCGCTGCTGCTGGTCTCCCTGGCGCCGCTGTTGATCTCGTCCTTTGCCTTCAACTTCAACAACTTCAACGTCATCTACATGCTCACCGGCGGTGGACCGCGCTTTGATGACACCACCTTTGACATCGGCTCCACCGACATCCTGATCACGATGGTTTACAAGATCGCCTTCGGCACCGGAACCGGCCGCGACTACGGACTGGCCAGCGCCCTGGCCATCTTGATCTTCATCATCGTGGCCGTCGTTTCAGGCCTGAGTTTCAAAAAGACCAAGGCCCTGGAGGATCTGAACTAATGAGCACCTCAACCACAACATCAACGTCCCTGACGCCCGCCGCGCCAAGCGTCAACAAGCGTGGATTCGGGCACTGGTTCAAGGCCAAGGGCTGGCGCCATGTGGTGGGCATCATCGCCACCGCTTTCTCCATCTTCCCGTTGCTCTACGTGCTCTCCGCGGCGCTGAACCCCACCGGAACCATGGCCGGGGCCAGCACCCTGTTCACCGAGATCGGGTTCGGCAACTTCGAGGAACTCTTTGCCAACCAGGAACGGCCCTTTGGCCGCTGGTTCGTCAACACCCTGGTCATTGGCACCATCACCTCCGTGGCAACAGTGTTCTTGGGTGCGCTGGCCGCCTACGCGTTCTCCCGCATGCGCTTCAAGGGACGCCGCTTTGGGCTGTTGACCCTGTTGCTGCTGCAAATGTTCCCGCAGCTGCTCACGGTGGTGGCCATCTTCTTGCTGTTGAACTTCCTGGGCGACATCATCCCGGCCATCGGGCTGGGTTCCCAGTTGGGCCTGATCATGGTGTACCTGGGCGGAGCGCTGGGCGTGAACACCTACCTGATGTACGGGTTCTTCAACACGGTGCCGGCCTCGCTTGACGAATCCGCGCGCATCGACGGAGCCAGCCACGTGCAGGTGTTCTTCAAGATCATCCTGCCGCTGGTCACCCCGATCCTTGCGGTCGTTGGTTTGCTGGTGTTCATCGGCATCTCCTCCGAATTCGTGATCGCTTCGGTGGTGCTCACCGACCCCGAATCCCAGACCCTCGCCGTGGGCCTGTACTCCTATGTGGCCCAGCAACGCAGCGAGAACTGGGGCGTCTTTGCCGCCGGAGCCGTGCTTGCGGCAATTCCGGTCATGGCGCTGTTCCTCTTCCTGCAGCGCTACATCACCTCCGGCCTGACCGCCGGCGGCGTCAAGGGCTAAAAGCCCGCAACAATCCCACCCCCGCCTCCCGAACACCCAAACCCGGAGCAGACATGTTGGCAGCAGACACCTCATTGGCCCTCGCCCCGCACCACGACGGGTCGGCGCTGTACGCGCAAACCCCTGCAGTGCTGCAGCTCGGGGACAGGGTCCGGGTGCGGCTGCGGGTTCCGGCGGGTGCGGGTGCACCCCATGCGGTGTGGCTGCGTTCGCTGCGCGATGGAGAACCGCACCTGGAACCGGCCACCCCGGAGCCGGGGGACGGAACCGGCGACTGGTTCACGGCAACCCTGGACATCACCAACCCGGTGCAGCGCTACCGCTGGTACCTTGCCTACGCAGCTGCCACCGGACACACCGAATACCGGTGGTTCAACGCCACCGGCCTGCACCGCAGGGATGTCCCCGACGCCTTTGATTTCCGGGTCCACGCCGATTTCACGACGCCCGGTTGGGTCAAGGAATCGATCATGTACCAAGTGTTCTCCGACAGGTTCGCGAATTCCGGTGCGCCCAAGGCACACCAGGAGTGGATGGTCGCCTGCGACTGGGATACCCCGGTTCAGGGCAACAGCGCACACACCAGCAGGCAGTTCTACGGCGGGGACCTGCCCGGAATCGAGTCCAAGCTCGATCACCTCACGGCGCTGGGGGCCACGGTCCTGTACTTGACCCCGGTCTTCCCGGCGGCTTCCAACCACCGCTACGACGCCTCGAGCTTCGACATCGTCGATCCACTCCTGGGTGGCGACGAGGCCTTGATCTCCTTGGTTCGGGCCGCCCACGCCAGGGGCCTGCGCGTGGTCGGGGACTTGACCACCAACCACACCGGGTCCGGCCACGAATGGTTTAGAAATTCCTACAAGAAACCCGGATCCCCGGAAGGGGAGTACTACTACTTTGACGAGGGCAACAACAACTACGAAGCCTGGTTGGGGGTTCCCTCGCTGCCCAAACTGAACTGGAATTCCGCAGCCTTGCGGGAGCGCTTCGTGCTCAACGAGGATGCCGTGGTGGTCCGTTGGCTCAAGGCCCCCTACAACCTGGATGGTTGGCGTATCGACGTGGGAAACATGACAGGTCGGCTCGGGGCAGATGACCTGAACCACGAGGTCGCCAGGTTGTTGCGCGCCCGCATCCAGGAGGTGAACCCGGAGGCCATGTTGCTGGCCGAATCCACCTCCGACGCGGCACCCGATGTACCGGGTGACGGCTGGCAAGGGGTCGTCAGTTACACGAACTTCACCCGCCCGCTGTGGCAATGGCTGGCCAAGGAAGTCGACCCCGAGGCATTCGGCTGGTTCTTTGGGCTGCCGCAACAAGGACCCGCACGCATTGATGCAGCGGATTTCGTGGCCACACATCGTGAATTTGCTGCGGGCTTCAGCTGGGACGTGCGGCTGGCCAACGCCAATGCCCTGGACACCCATGACACAGCGCGGGCTGCCAGCCACATGATCGACGGCGGCCAACACCTTGCAGCATGTGCGCAGTTCACCTTTCCCGGAATCCCATTGGTCTTTGCCGGGGACGAATTCGGGCTCACCGGCTTCAACGGGGAGGACTCTCGCACCCCCATGCCGTGGGATGCACCCGAGACGTGGGGTGCCGACCTGCGCAGTTTGTATGCGGACCTGGCGGCACTGCGCACCGGGCACCGGGCACTTGTCGACGGATCACTGCGCTGGCTCCACGCGGAGGGAGACCTGCTGGTCTATGTACGAGAACACCAGGAAGGGTCGGTGCTGTGCGTGCTGGCACGCGGGCCGGTTGCCGCAACCGCCATCCCGACGGGTTGGGGCTCCATGGTGCTGGATCCGACCGGACCGTTGCTGCACGTTGGCGCGCAGACGCTGATAACGCTCGAAGGATCAGGAGCGCTGAGCGTATCCGCAACAGGGCCCGGCGCGGCGTTCCACGCCCTGGCCCCGGTGGCAACCGGCGGGTAGCTGCCGTTACCGCTTGGTGTTCTTGAGCATGTGGCGTTCGGTGACGGACATCCCCGCAGCAAACAGGACCAGCGCGGAAAAAATCGGCAAGAAGCCTCCGAAACCGTCATCGGCCGGAAGCCTGAACTGCATCAGGACAAAAATGAAGGCGGCGATGGGCAGCCAGACGGCGAACGAGATCCACCTCGCCTTCTGCGGCGCCCCGTCCCACATGGGAATCTCATCGGTGTCGTGCGTGCCGCGCAGTCCGAGCCATTGAAGCATTTGGGTCCTTTGTTCGTATCAAGCCATCACCGGAAAACAGGAATCCCGCCCCGCAACTGGGTGCGATCCCACATTTCCAACCTATCGCGACCCCACCTGAAAAACCTTGAAAGAGCTGGTCAAACGCGAAAAACCCTCCCAAGTGTGTACTTTCGTACACACCCGGGAGGGCCTTAGCGCATGGTCTGGTGGATCAACACCAAGCCGGGGACTACTCAGCTGATTCGTCGGGTTCTAGCATCAGCCGTGCCTCGTCGCGGCGGTGCCGCAACACCGCCTCGACGTAGGAGGCGACTGCCTCCTCCATGGGGACGTTGGAACCGCGGGCTTCGGAAATGTACCAACGGTGTTCGAGCACCTCATGGACGATCTGCGCGGGTTCAAGTTTGCCGTGGAACTCCTGCGGTATGGCACCGGTGATGCGGTCAAAGACATTGGTGACCCAACGCGCGGCGGCGAGTTCCTCGTCCTGGTCCGGGTGCTTTTTGGCCCGGTAGGCGTCCATGTCGTTGAGCAGACGCCGGGCTTGACCTTCCTCAACGTCCAGGCCGGTGAGCCGTAACAGGCGCCGGGTGTGGTGCCCGGCGTCAACGACCTTGGGCTGGATGACCAGCTGGCCTCCGTCGGGGGAGGTCTTCAGGCTGATTTCCTCCACGTCGAAGCCCAGGTCGTTGAGCCGGCGGATCCGCTCATCGACACGCCAGCGCTCGGAGAGATCGAAGGATTCCTTGTCGTTCAGTTCCGCCCACAACCCGCGGTAGGCATGCAGGATCTGCTCGCTGGTGGCGACCGGATCAACTTTTTCCTCGATGAGACCCGCATCCATCAGGTCCATGAGCTCCCCGGCAATGTTCACCCGGGCGATTTCAAGGTCGTATTCGCGTTGGCCCGAGGAAAGCTCCGGGTATAGCTCGCCGGTTTCGGCATCCACCAGGTAGGCGGCAAAGGAACCCGCGTCGCGCCGGAACAGCGTGTTGGACAGCGACACATCTCCCCAATAGAAACCGATCAGGTGCAGGCGCACCAGCAGTAGCGCCTGCGCGTCGATGAGCCGGGTGAGGGTGTCGCGGCGCAACTTCTGTGAGAACAGTGCGCGGTAGGGCAGCGAGTATTTCAGGTGCCGGGTGACAAGCACCGGATCGAGGTCGTTGCCTTCGGTGTCAGTGCGCCCGGTGATCACCGCGACGGGTTCCACGCAGGGGGCTGCCAGCCGGCGCAGCTTGCGCAGCATATGGTATTCGTGCCGGGCCACGTGCTCGCCGGTTTCCTTGATGGCGATCACCGAGCCACCCATCATTGCAAAGCGCACCACGTGGCGGGAGATGCCGCGCGGCAGCGGGGCCAGGGTGTCCGCCGGCCAGTCCTCAAGTTGGATCTGCCACGGCAGGTCCAGCAGTGCCGGGTCGGCTGTGGCGGAGGTGATGGACAGTGAACCGGCAACGGCAGGGCTTGCCGCGGTCTCGGTGTCGCGCGGAAGTTTTCCGGACTGGACGTAGTTTGTAGGCTCGTCATGCCATTGGGCGGTGTGGCGGATCATGGTGTTGGAAACCGTCCCTTGTTCAAAAGCTTGGGTGCATGTGGAAAAAGACGCTCTGCGGGAGAAAGCTCCCGTACAAGAACGCGTATAAGAATGCCGGATATGCCAAAAGCGGCCGCATTCATTTTCCTTGAATGCGACCGCCAATGCCACCTTGTGCCGGGACCTCTGCCCCCGGGGGGGTGCGGAGGTCTTAGACCTCGCTGGGTACTGGCTGCGCGTGGGCGCCCGGTGCCTTGACATCCGCGAGGCGCTCGCCGGATGCGGTGTCGAAGAGGTGGATGTGGCCAACCTTCGGCAGTACGTGAACGGCTTCGCCCTTGAGCGGAGGCCTACGGCCATCGACACGGACAACCATCTGGTATTCGGTGCCGCCCACGAGGGTGTGGCCGTAGACGTAGGCGTCGGCGCCGAGCTCCTCAACGACGTCCACGTTCACTGCCAGGCCTTCGCCGGCCGAAACCAAGTCGAGGTCCTCCGGACGGACACCCAAGGTCACCGAGTTGCCGGTGGCTGCCTCGAGGGTTGCGTTGGAAACCGGGTACACGGTGCCGCCGAAGGCAACGCCGCCGTTGACTGCCGGCAGTTCCAGCAGGTTCATGGCAGGGGAGCCGATGAAGCCTGCAACGAAAACGTTCTGCGGGCGGTCGTAAAGCTCGCGCGGGGTGCCGACCTGCTGCAGCAGACCGTCCTTGAGGACCGCAACGCGGTCGCCCATGGTCAGTGCCTCGACCTGGTCGTGGGTCACGTACACGGTGGTGACACCGAGGCGACGGGTCAGCGAGGCGATCTGCGTACGGGTCTGCACGCGCAGCTTGGCATCGAGGTTGGACAGCGGCTCATCCATGAGGAAGACCTGTGGGCTACGCACGATGGCGCGACCCATGGCAACGCGCTGGCGCTGGCCGCCGGAGAGTGCCTTCGGCTTGCGGTCAAGGTAGTCCTCGAGGTCCAGCAGCTTTGCGGCTTCCTGGACGCGGCGTGCGCGTTCTTCCTTGTCAACGCCGGCGATCTTCAGTGCGAAGCCCATGTTGTCGCCCACGGTCATGTGCGGGTACAGCGCGTAGTTCTGGAAAACCATGGCGATGTCGCGGTCCTTGGGCGGGACGTTGGTGACGTCGCGGTCGCCAATGAGGATGCGGCCCGAGTTGACGTCTTCCAGGCCTGCGAGCATGCGCAGCGAGGTGGATTTACCGCAACCGGAGGGACCCACAAGAACGAGGAATTCCCCGTCTGCGATTTCCAGTGAGAGCTTGTCGACGCTGGGCTTGGTGGATCCTGGGTAGATTCGTGAAGCCTGGTCAAAAGTTACTGATGCCATGGTGAAGCATCCTTTCACGGGCAGGTACGTGCCCGACGATCCGTAGTGAATGGAATCACAAGCTTCTCATATCGAGGACGGCTTTCAAAAGGATTGACAATTCCCCGGGCCCATTAAGACGGAATTGTGCTCTTGTATTACCTGATCCAATTTTTACCCCGACGTCCCCGGGGCGAAGTACCGCGAATGCGTCCTCATCGGTGACGTCGTCCCCGGCAAAGAGCACGGTTGAAGCGTCGGCCACCTCGCGTAGCCAATCCAGGCCTTCACCCTTGGTTCCCGAGAGCACTGTTGCTTCAAGGACGGATTTGCCATCCAACAACCAGAGCCCCTTCACGTCTTCCAGCTTGTCGTGGGCTATGCGGATGGCCTTTGTCCCCATCTCGGCGGGGGCCTGGCGCACGTGCAGCACCACGGAGGCCGGTTTGTATTCGAGGCTCGTGCCGGAGTGGCCCTCGACGATTCTTTCCAACACCGCCGTGGCATGGGCCAATGCTGTTGCCTGTTCAACGTTCAGGTCGATATGTGAGGCGTCGATGCCGAAGCTCTCAGGGGCCCAACGCTCGGTGCCGTGGCTGCCCACCAGCAGGGTCTGTTCCGGGGGATTTGCCGCGGCACGCAGCGACGCCAGGTCGCGCCCCGAAATCAAGGCAGTGACGGTGTTTTCGAGTGCGGCCAGCTCTACCAAAAGCTCTGCCGAAGCCGGTAGCGAACGGGCGTCGCCGGGCTTGTCGACAAGCGGTGCCATGGTGCCGTCAAAATCGAGGGCAACCAAGAGGATCTGGGTGTCAGCAAGCGATTCGATGGCGTCTGCGAGTTCTGCAGTCATTGGACCCATGAGTTTTTACTGCTTCCGTTCAAGCTGGATGGGGGACGTTAGACGAGGGTGTCCACGGGCAACGGCAGGGCAAGGGCCGTCAAGAATGTTTCGGACCACTTGGAAACATCATGTTCCTGAAGGTGTTTACGCATGCGCCGCATGCGTTTGGTGGCCTCGGACGGGTCCATGCGCACTGCGCGCAGGATACCGGATTTCATGCCGTCGATGTCGTGCGGGTTCACCAGCACCGCTTGGGTGAGCTGGTCCGCGGCCCCGGTGAATTCGGAGAGCACGAGCATGCCGCGCCCATCGGTGTGGGCTGCAACGAACTCCTTGGCCACAAGGTTCATGCCATCGCGCAGGGACGTGACAAGCATGATGTCTGCCGCAAGGTACAGGGCAATCATTTCCCGCAGCGGATAGGAGTGGTGGAGGTAGCGCACCGCTGTATGGCCCATGGTGTCGTGCTCGCCGTTGAGCGATCCGACCATCAATTCCACCTGGTCCTTGAGCTGGGCGTAGCGTTCAACGTTTTCCCGGCTGGGGCTTGCCACCTGCACCAAGCAGGCTTCCCCGACGGTCAAATCCCCGTCGGCGAGTAGTTCGCCGTAGGCCTTGAGTCGGTGGCGCAGCCCCTTGGTGTAGTCGAGCCTGTCCACACCGAGCAGGACCGTCTCCGGGTTTCCAAGCTCCTGGCGGATTTGTTTGGAGCGGGCAATGATTTCGGGATCCCGGGAGAGCGTCGCAACCTGGGCCGTGTCAATGGAAATGGGGTGGGCCTCGGCCCGGCAAATGTTGCTTGTTGCCGAGCCTCCCAGGGAATCGGGTGCCGGAATTGCCATGGTTCCCTTGACCGACCGGTTGGTGTAGCGGCGCATGCTGCGCAGGAAGTTGCTGGCGTCGGCGGTGCGCTGGAATCCGACGAGGTCGGCTCCGGCCAAGCCCTCGAGGATCTGCCGGCGCCAGGGCAACTGCGAAAAAATGCCGGGCGAGGGGAACGGGATGTGGTTGAAGAACCCGATGCGCAGGTCCGGACGGGCTTGGCGTAACATCTGCGGAACCAGCTGCAATTGGTAGTCCTGGACCCAGACGGTGGCGCCGGTGTTTGCTATCGCTGCGGTGGCCTCCGCGAAACGCTTGTTCACCTTCTTGTAGCTGTCCCACCAGGTGCGGTGGAACTCGGGGGGAACGATGACGTCGTGGTACAGCGGCCAGAGCGTCGAATTCGAGAAACCTTCGTAGTACTCCTCCAGGTCATCGTCGACCAGGGGGACGGGGATGAGGTGGATGCCGTCGTTCTCAAACGGCGTCAGGTTTTCATTGGTGGCTCCGTGCCAGCCAACCCAGGCCCCCTCCGACTGCTGCATCACCGGGGCAATGGCCGTGACCAGCCCGCCGGGTGAGCGTCGCCACGACAGTTCCCCGTCAATCCCTTCAACCCTGTCCACCGGCAGGCGGTTGGCAACAACAATGAAGTCGTAGCCCCGGGACCCTGTGGCTGGTGGTAGTCCGTGATCTTGATCGGCCATCATGATGATCCTCCGGTTCGCGAACGCCTAACTGTTCATGAGCCTAGGATAGCGTCGGGAGGTAAGCGACTCTATGACGCCGCGTGCTGCCGTGCCGGTGCCCTAAACTGGTGAAGTTGGGGGAGTACCAAACCTACGTAAGGGACGATTGACCTATGGCATCCGATAGCCAGCGGCCGAGCAAGGCCGAGCGCACCGCGAGTGCACGCGAGCAGGCGCAGCAGATGCGCATTGCACAAGAAGCAGCTGACAAGCGTAAATCACTGTTCATCAAGCTTGGTGTTGTTGTTGCCGTGCTTGCGGTGGTTGCCCTTGTGGTGGCCATCATCCTGCAGAACAACTCGGGCAAGGTTGCCGATGCGGGCAACGCCCCGAAGGGCGGCAACGCTGCCGGCGGCATCACGCTGACTTCGGATAAGACAGTTGCCGACACCTCGGGCATCACGGTCGATCTGGCAAAGGTCGGTGCTGCCCCGGCTCAGGGCGCAGCGCCGGCCCCGCGCGATGCCACAGCCGCGGCCAAGGGCAAGCCGGTTAACCTGCTGATTTATGTGGACGTGAACTGCGTGCACTGTGCGGACTTCGAGACCCAGTATGGCGACCAGATCGGCACCTGGCTTGCCGCCGGCGACGTCCAGGTTGAATACCGCAACGTGGCGTACCTTGCTGCTGGCTCGCCGACCAAC
Organism: Paeniglutamicibacter antarcticus; assembly: GCF_900010755.1. Taxonomy (GTDB): domain Bacteria; phylum Actinomycetota; class Actinomycetes; order Actinomycetales; family Micrococcaceae; genus Paeniglutamicibacter; species Paeniglutamicibacter antarcticus_B. The sequence continues at coordinate 24,083 of NZ_CZJT01000088.1, forward strand.
TTCTCCTCGCGCGGGGCCAATGCGCTTGCCTGCGTGGCAGACGCTGCCCCGGCATCCTACCTGCCGTTCTCCAAGGCATTGTTCGCCCACTACCCACAGGGCGAAATGAACAACAAGGCCCTGGCCAAGATGGCCAAGGACAACGGCGCGGATGTCACCAGCTGCATCGAAGAGGGGACCTTCCGCCCGTTCGTGAAGTTCACCGATGCTGCGGCCCGCGTGGATGCCATCGGTGGAACCCCGAGCGTCTTCATCCAGGCCAAGGCCTGGGACCAGAATGCCGAACCGGACTTTGTTGCCGCAGTGAACGCGGCCATCGCCGCCAACAAGTAACACCCGCACTTCAGCCAGTCCCAAGGGCAGGGTTCCACGGCATCGAAAATGTCGTGGAACACTGCCGTTGTTTTCGGTGCCGGTGCTGAGAATGTCCAGCGGTTTTTTCCTGTGGGGGATTGTCGGCTACGCTTGATCCTGCACTCGCGTTGTAATGACGTGTTTGGTTGTTTGCCTCCTTAGCTCAGTTGGCCAGAGCATCGCTCTTGTAAAGCGAGGGTCGCCGGTTCGAATCCGGCAGGAGGCTCCATTGAAATCCCCGTGATTTAGCGGCACTAACGCCCTGGACCGCGGGGATTTTTTGTTTGTTCCGGCAGTTTCGAAATGCCGGATGCGGATCGGGCCGGTTTTGGCCCGGGTGGGTTCTTCCATGCGGGAACCTCCAGTGGAATCGTGCATCATTGCATTCATGGGTAAATCGTTTACGCTCGTGCAGCTGCGCTACTTCAGCGTCGTCGCGAAACTCGAGAACATGACGGCCGCCGCGCTCGCCGTCAACGTCACGCAATCCACGCTGTCCTCCGCGATCGGCCAGCTCGAGCGCGAAATGGGGGTTGAGCTGTTCACCCGGCTGCCCAGCCGAGGGCTGCGGCTGACCCCGGCCGGGCGTCGTTTGCTTCTGGGGTCCCAGGCCTTTCTTGAGGAGGCGGACCTGCTGTACCAGTCGGTGCATGAAGAAGGTGAGCCGCTGGCCGGAGAGCTGGTCGTCGGCATCTTCTCGCCGCTGGCGCCGTTCCGTGCGCCGGTGATCCTGCAGGCCTTTGAAGCCGCCCATCCGCGCGTCAAGGTGACCTTTCACGAGGGCGACCAGGAATCGCTGCGTCATTCGCTGTTGGAGGGTGTCTGCGAGTTGGCCCTGATGTATGACCTCGGCGTAGACCAGGCCTTCGGGCGACAGGTGGTTGAACGGGTCCCGCCGCATGTGCTGGTCGCGGCGGATCATCCGCGGGCCGCTTTTCCGAACGAAAAGGTCAGCCTGCTCGACTTCGCCGACGAGCCGCTGATCCTGCTGGACTTGCCGCACACCCGGGAGTACTACCTCAACATGTTCAAGACACTGGGGGTTGAGCCGAAGATCCGGCATCTTGCCTCAGGCTATGAAACCGTCAGATCGTTCGTGTCGCTGGGGCACGGGTATTCGGTGCTGAACCAGCGATTGGCCCACGGGCTCACCTACGCCGGCGGAGAAGTTGTTCCGCTGGAAATCAGCGACGACGTCCCGGGAATCGAGGTATCGCTGGTCCGTCCCGTGGGTTCCAAGCCAACCAAGAAGTCCCTGGCCTTCGAGTCCGTCTGTCGGGAACTGTATGGAAAGCCGGCTGGCTAGGAAGCGCATCAATCGGATTTCTCGATGGCAACCAATGAACTAATTTGTTGGACTGATGTGATGCCGCTCACGATCATTGAATATACGCGGCAGCAAATTCTTCCGCTTGCATTACTTAGATCCAAGGAGATGCGATGTTCGACAATCACCGGGAAATCCACACCAGGCACCTTGCGCCCTCCAGCGGCTTGGCGGTCAAGCCATGAGCACCGTGAAGACCGGTGCGGACCACGTGGGTGCGCCGGTGGAAGAACATTCGATATCGGACATGCGTATGAAGCGGAGGGTGCTGGCCGGAGGAAGCATCGGCCAGTTCATCGAGTTCTACGACTTCACCCTTTACGGGCTCTCCGCGGTGGTCCTGGCACAGCTCTTCTTCCCGGGCACCAGCGCCTTGGCCGGCCTCTTGGCCACCTTCGCGACCTTTGGCGTGGCATTCCTGGTCCGCCCGTTGGGCGGGCTGTTCTTCGGCCAGCTCGGGGACAAGATCGGGCGCCGCAAGGTCCTATTCATTACGCTGCTTTCCATCGGCGGGGCCACCGCGCTGATCGGCCTGTTGCCAACGTACGCGACCATTGGTGCCGCGGCGCCGGCCTTGCTGGTGCTCTGCCGCATGGTCCAGGGGTTCTCCGCGGGCGGCGAATCCGTCGGCGCACCGGCCTTCGTCTTTGAGCATGCGCCGATCAACCGCCGCGGATTGTGGCTGAACCTCACGCTGGCCGCGACCGCGCTGCCCTCGGTCTTCGGCGGCACCCTCATCTTGATCCTCTCAAGCTCCATGTCCAGCGAATCGTTCATGGCTTGGGGCTGGCGCATCCCGTTCCTCATCGCCCTGCCAATGGCGTTCTTCGGTTTGTGGATCCGGTCCAAGACCGAGGAGTCCGAGGAATTCAAACAGGTCCTGGTCAAGGAATCCACCAAGGAATACAGCCCCATCCGCCAGGCCTTTGCCGAAAACAAGCTCCGCATGCTCCAGGTCATCTTCGTGATGGGCCTGACCGCCATGGGCTTCTACTTCCTCTCCGGTTTCTTCGTCTCCTACATCCAGACCGCCGGAAGCCTCAGTCGCGAACAGTCCCTGATGTCCAACGCCGCGGCAATGCTGCTCTACGCGCTGTTACTGCCGATCGGCGGTCTCATCGGCGACAAGGTGGGTCGCAAGCCAATGCTGATCGTGGGGGCCGCGGCACTCGCAGTGCTGGCGATTCCCTGTTTCATGCTGGTCACCAGCGGATCACTGGCCTTGGCCATCGCCGGGCAGCTGCTCTTCGTCATCCCCCTGTGCATCTACGGCGGCGGTGCCTACACGTTCTTCGTGGAAATCTTCACCACCCGGACCCGCTTCACCTCCGCTGCCATCAGCTACAACGTCGCCTATGCAATCTTTGGCGGATCCGCACCGTTCATCGGCACCGCATTGGTGGCCCAAACCGGTGTCAGCGCGGCCCCGGGCTACTACATGGCCGCCGCGGCATTGATCGTGTTCCTGCTCTTGACGCTGACCAAGGTGCCCGAAACGCACCGCCGTATCGGCTGATTCCCCGCCGGCACCTTTTCTTCCCCGAACCACAGTTTTACCGCTAGGAGCAACACCATGAGCGCCGCATCCTTCCTTACCGACTTCCACCACGTGGCAACCTTCGGTGCCACCGACAACAACGGCGTTGAACGCCAGGCCGCTACGGCCGAGGACAAGCTGAGCCGCGACTGGTTCGCAGAATTTGCCGCCCGGCACGGATGGGAGGTGCGTGTGGACGGCATCGGCAACATGTTTGCCCTGATCGATTTCGTCCCGGGCGCACCCTACGTGATGCTCGGTTCGCACCTGGATTCCCAGCCGCTGGGCGGCCGCTTCGACGGAGCCTACGGGGTGCTGGCAGCACTTCACGCAGCCGCGGAAATCGCCGAACGGGTGGCTGCCGAGGGCAAGGTTCCGGTACACAACCTCGCGGTGGTGAACTGGTTCAACGAGGAAGGCGGGCGGTTCGCCCCCTCGATCATGGGATCCTCGGTCTTTGCCGGGCTCATGGACGAAACCGAAATGCTGCAGGTGGCGGACCTCGGCGGTGTCACCGTGGCCCAGGCCTTGGAGGCCATCGGCTACCTGGGCTCCGACCAGCGGCCCGACGTTGCAGGCTACGCCGAAATCCACATCGAACAGGGACGCATCCTTGAACGCGAAGGGCTCACCCTCGGTGCCGTCGACTATTCATGGCACACCCAGAAACTCGACATCGAGGTTCTCGGCGAACAGTCGCACACCGGGGCCACCGCCATGGCCGACCGCCACGATGCGCTGGTCGCCGCGTCCAAGGTGGTGTTGCTGGTCCACGACGTGACCCGGAAGTTCGCCGCAGAGGCACTGGTGTCCTCGGTGGGCAGGCTGACCCTGGAACCGAACTCGCCGATTGTGGTGGCCCGCCGCGTGCACCTGGTCGCCGACCTGCGCTCGGCCTCGCCACAGGTGGTTGCCGAAGCCCGTGGCAGCCTGATGGCCGACATCGCCCAAATCGCCAGGGACCACGACATTCGGATCAACGTCAACGACTTCGACATCCGCGAGATCCAGTACTACCCGCAGGACGGCCTGGAACTCACCGAAAAGGTCGCGGCAAACCTCGGCCTGGGGGTGCGGCGCATCCGCACCATGGCGGGCCACGACTCTGTGGCAATGAACCGGATAGTGCCCACGGTGATGATGTTCATCCCCTCCGTGGATGGGGTCAGCCATTGCGAGCGCGAATTCACCACGGATGCCGACATGGTTTCAGGAGTGGCGGCACTGACCGGCGTTGCCTGGAAAATGATCCACGGGGCGCTCGCTGAAACCTCCTCGCAACCTGACTCCACGAAGGCCTTCGCCTCATGAACATCTCAACGACCACGGATCGGCAGACGTCCCTCGCATTCTTGGGTGCCACCGAGTTGCTTGCCGGATTCAAGGCCTTGGAGATCACCCCGTTGGAAGTCCTCGAGGCACAGATCCAGCGCATCGAATGGCACAACGGGGACCGGGAAACCGGCATCAACGCGTTCACCGAAACGCTCTTTGAACGGGCCCGCGTCGAAGCCGCAGCGGCAGGGGAGGCCTACCGGCGCTGTGCCGACACCGGGGAAATCCCCGGTGCGCTGCTGGGCCTGACGGTGGCCACGAAGGAAAAGCACGGGATCGCCGGACAGAGCCTTGAGCAGGGGCTGGCCGGGCACGCGGGCCGCATCGCCGCCGTGGACCACCCCGTGGTGGCACGCATCAAGGCCGCGGGCGGCATCATCCACGCGCGCACCACGAGCCCCGAATTCAGCTGCGCCACCACCACGCATTCAACGATGTGGGGAATCACCCGCAATCCCTGGAACCTGCAGGCCTCCCCGGGCGGTTCCTCGGGCGGCGCCGGGGCCGCATTGGCTGCCGGGTTCACCACGCTTGCCACGGCCTCGGACATTGCCGGTTCCACCCGGATCCCCGCTGGATTCACCGGGACCGTTGGCTACAAGGCACCCTACGGGCGGGTCCCCGCCGTTTCCGCGCTCGCCGCCGACTGGTACCGCGGGGATGGTCCCATGGCGCGCAGCGTCGCGGACACGGCACTGCTGGCCGCGGTGATCTCCGGCCACCATGCCATCGACCACGTTTCCTGGGGCGAAAACGGGGTGAACCCTTTGGCTGGAGACGACGTTTCGGGTCTGCGCATCGGCTTGTCGCTCACCCTTGGCAACTACCCGGTGGCCCCGGAGATCCTTGAAAACACCCTGGCCGTGGCGCGGGCCCTGGAGACCGCGGGTGCGATCCTCGTCAACGTTGAACTGCCGTGGACCACCGAACGGATCACGGAAACCACCTTTGCCCACTTCGGGCACATCCTGGGTCCCGCCATGGAAATGGAAACCGCGGGCAGCGAAGACAAGCTTGCCGCATACACCTCGCGGTTCATTGCCGATGCCGCCACCGCAGCGGGCAAGCACTCGCTGGTGGAGTCCCTGGGAATGGATGCGCAATTGCAGGCCGAGCTCGCAACAGCCATGGCCGGGGTGGACGTGTTGCTGTGCCCAACCTCCGCGGTGGCGTCACTTGATGCGGACGGCGACTACCTTGAGGGTCTGGAGACATCCGAACGCCACCTGGGCCACTACTGGGAAGCCCACATGACAAGCCCGTTCAATGTTGCCAACCGGACAGCTGTCATCTCCGTCCCGAGCGGCACCGCGTTAAACGGGGTTCCCACCGGTGTGCAGGTGGTGGCACACCCCTTCGACGAGGCCATGGCATTCCGCGTGGCAGCCGGCATTGAAGCCCTGCTTCCGGGCCCGGGGTACCCGGGCCTGCCGTAGCAGCAAATTAGAGTTGAAACGCGACTGCGCCGTTGCCCTTGATCGCTCCAAGGCAACGGCGCAGTCGCGTTCGGTCGCTAGGCCTGGACCGTCGAGCCGCGGACCTTGAGCGAGCTGTCCAAGGTGAGCTGGATGGTTTCGAGCGGTTCGCCGTTGATCAGGCGCAGCAGTTGTTCGGCGGCGCGCCGGCCAAGCAGCTCCGCGGGTAGGTTCACGCTGGTCAGCCCCGGGTTGCTGTTGGCCGAATACGGCAGGTCATCGAATCCGGTGACGGCAAGTTCGCCCGGGATCGAAATTCCCTTGGCGCGGGCTTCCTGAAGGACTCCGTAGGCGTGGGTGTCGGTTGCGCAGGCGATTGCGGTGATGCCTGCGGCCTTCCACGCCGGCCATGCCTCGGCGAAGGCGTCCGCTGCCAGACCAACATCAATCGTCGTGGCGATCACGGCGTTTTCCGGTATGTGCATCCCCAGCTCGGCGGCAGCCTCCAAGAAAGCTGTCCTGCGTAGTTTGAAGGTTGTGGTCTCGGTGATGCCGTCCAGATAGGCGACAGTCGTGTGGCCGTTCGCTGCCATGTGGGCGGCAAGGTCCCGGGCGCCTTGCACGACGTCGAGGTTGACAGCCGGTATATCGGGCCCGAATCCTGGGGCATCAAGCAGTACCAGGGGTCCGGTGGCCGAGAGCTCTTCGAGGAATAGGGGGTCCGGGGCGTCAACCAAGAGCCCGGCGGGCCGCAGGCCCAGCAGGCGTCGGGTGTCTGCGGCACTGGGAAGCTGGCCGGCGTCGGTGACCGAAAGCAGCAGCTGGTAGTCCGAACCAAGCGCGCTGCGCACCCCGGCAATGACCTTGGCGAAGAACGGGTTGGAGATGTCAGGTGCCACCATGATGATGGTTGAGCTGACGCCGCGCGAGAGTGAGCTGCCGATGCTGTCAATGATGTAGCCGAGTTCGCTGATCGCGGCCACGACCTTGGCAGCATTGACGGCAGAGACCCGGCCCTGGGTTTTGCCGTTGGCGACCAGTGAAACCGTCGCCGTGGAAACGCCGGCGTGTTCGGCAACCATGGCGGCGGTGACCCGCCGTCGTGTGGGCGCTGCGGCGCGCGGCAAATCCGAGGAATCCATGGCTTCTAGCTTAGTCGAGCCATTCGGTCATTGCACCGTTTTTCGTTAAGCGTTTGACCTGATGGAATGCGCGGCAGGCGTTAAGCGTTTGACGCAACGGGTGAAAAAGTGCCAGAATTCCCCTAAAGCACCATTCCCTGTCTCGCGCGTTCGCGCGCGGAACAGTCCCCCAAAGATGTGGAGAAAACCATGGGCACCACCATCACCGAAACCGAACCACGCAAAATCATCCTGGACTGCGATCCCGGACATGACGATGCAGTGGCCATTTTGTTGGCCCATGGCAGTCCCGCCATCGAGCTCCTCGCCGTGACAACGGTTGTTGGAAACCAGACCTTGGAAAAGGTCACCAAGAACGCACTTGCAGTGGGCACCATTGCGGGCATCACCGGCGTCCCGTTCGCCGCCGGTTGCGCCCGCCCCCTGGTCCGCACCATCGAGAACGCCCCTGACATCCACGGCGAATCCGGCATGGACGGCCCGGCCCAGCCCGAGCCGACCATCGAATTGGACCCGCGCCACGCGGTGGACCTGATCATCGACACCATCATGGCCCACGAGCCGGGCACCATCACCCTGGTCCCGACCGGGGGACTGACCAACATCGCCATGGCCGCCCGCAAGGAACCGCGCATCGTTGAACGCGTGAAGGAAGTCGTCCTGATGGGCGGCGGCTACCACGTGGGCAACTGGAGCGCCGTGGCCGAATTCAACATCATCATCGACCCCGAGTCCGCGCACATCGTCTTCAACGAGAAATGGCCAGTGGTCATGGTGGGGCTCGATTTGACCCACCAGGCACTGGCCACCGACGAGGTAGTGGAGAAGATCGAGGCCATCGGCACCGGCCCGGCAAAGTTCGTCCGTGAACTCATGGACTTCTTCAAGGCAACCTACAAGGACGCCCAGGGCTTTGACTTCCCGCCGGTGCACGACCCGTGTGCAGTGGCCTACGTGATCGACCCGAGTATCGTCACCACCCGCAAGGTCCCGGTGGACATTGAACTTGCAGGGACCTTGACCCTTGGCATGACGGTTGCGGACTTCCGCGCCCCGGCCCCGGCCGACTGCCACACCTCGGTTGCCGTGGACCTTGACCACCAGCGCTTCTGGGACCTGGTCACCGACGCACTCGTGCGCATCGGTGAGGTAGAGGTCAAGACCGCATGAACGCCGCGATCGACAAGGGAACCGCAGCCAAGGGCGGCGCCGCGGCGCTGACCGCTGCATTGCTGACCGCCTGCATTGCCTTCCAGCTCAACGCCTCAATGCTCAGCCCGGCGCTGGTCACCATGGGCGAGGAGCTGGGCACCGACCAAGCCGCCATCGGCCTGTCGCAGACTTGGTTCTTCACCACCGCTGCACTGTTCTCATTGTTCCTGCCGCGTCTTTCCGACGTGGTGGGCCGCAAGCGGATCCTCATCATCATGATGTTGATGACCGCCGTGGGCTCCGTGGTCGCCGCACTGGCCCCGAACATCGGCTGGCTCTTTGCCGGCCGCATCATCCAGGGTATTTCCGGCCCCACCGTGCCCTTGGCGCTGCTCATGTTGCGTAGCGCGGTCCCGAACCCGCGCCGCTACGGGGCGCTGATGGGCCTGATCCTTGCCGTCAATGGCGGCGTTGCCGGCATTGACTCCTTCCTGGGCGGCTACCTGGCCGAAAACCACGGCTTCCGCTCCATCTTCTGGTTCATGGTGGTCCTTGCGGTCCTCGCTGCGGTGGCCGTGGCCCTGCTGACCCGCGAATCCAAGCCGCAGGCCGGCACCAAGATGGACTGGCGCGGCGTCTTCTTCATCGTCGTCGCCGTCGGAGCCCTGCTGACCGCCCTGAACGAAGCCTCCAAACTGGTAGGCGGCATGTCCTCCCAAACATTGCTGATCTCCCTGGTGCTGCTGGCGGTTGCCGCAGCAGCGTTCTACGGCTTCTGGATGACCGAAAAGCGCGTGGCCGAACCCATGGTGCAGATCGAACACCTGCGCCAGCGCGCCACCTGGGCGCCGCTGCTGACCACGGTGCTGACCATGACCGGCATCTTTGCCGTCATCAACGGCATCGTCCCGGCCTACGTGCAGGCCGCGGCCCCCGGCTTCGGCGTCGGCCCCACGCAGACAGCGCTGCTGATCCTGACCCCGTTCGCGCTGCTCGGTTGGGTCTTTGGCCCGATCAGCGGCCGTTTGGCCCCGGTCTTCGGCTACAACACGGTATTGCGCGTGGGGATGCTCGGCTCCATTGTTGCACTGCTGATCATCGTGTTCTTCGGCCTGAACAGCCTGCCGATGATGATTGCCGGCACCGCACTGCTGGGCATCATGTACGCGGGAACCGCAAACATCATGCTCAACGGCCTGGGCGTGGTGCTTTCACCCCCGGGCAACCCAGGCTTCCTGCCGGGCATGAATGCGGGCGCCTTCAACCTGGGCGCCGGCCTGAGCTTCCTTGTCCTGCCGGCGGTGCTTGTGGGAACCTCTAACTTGGGCGACCACGCCTCGTACTTCACGGTGGTCATGGTCGGCCTGGTCATTACAGTCGCGGCATTCGCCGCATCGTTGTTGATCCCCAAACCAGTCGACGCAGAGGTGGAGTAAGTGAACCCGCAGACCCCAGGCATTGAACCGGGCCGGATCGTGGTGGTTGGCTCGCTCAACGCCGACCTGACCATCTACACCCAGCGGCTTCCGCAACCGGGGGAGACCCTGCATGGCGAAGGCTTTACGGTGAACCCCGGAGGCAAGAGCGCCAACCAGGCGGTTGCCGCCGGCAAACTCGGCGGCCAGGTGTCCCTCGTGGGCGCCGTGGGCCAGGATTCCAACGGCGAAATGCTGCTTGCATCCTGCACTGCGGCCGGTGTGGATACCACCGGGGTGAACCAGGTTCCGGGCGTGGAGACCGGCGTCGCGGTGGTCAGTGTCGATGCGGCCGGAGAAAACACCATCATCATCTCCGCGGGCGCCAACGGCACGTTGCGCCCCGCGGATGTCACCGCCGCGCAGGCAGCCTTCGACGGTTCGGCAGTGGTGTGCCTGTGCCTCGAGGTCGGGCTGGACACGGTCCAGGCCGCAGCCCAGGCCGGGCACGACGCCGGAGCCACCGTGCTGCTAAACCTGTCCCCGTATGCGCCCGTGGCACCAGGCCTTGCCTCGCTGGCCGACGTATTGCTGGTCAACGCGCACGAGGCCTCACAGTTCCTGGACGGGGAAAAAATTCCGGCACCGGATGCTCCCACCTCTGACTGGGAACCTGTGCTCGACCACTTCGTTGCACGCGGGCTTGAAAGCGCCGTGGTGACCCTCGGGTCACAGGGTTCGGTGGTGCTCGACGGGCGCCCGGGATCCGAACGACGGGTGTTCCGCATCGCACCCACCAAGGTCGACGCCATTGACACCACCGGCGCCGGGGACGCTTTCACCGGTGCCCTGGCAGCACGCCTGGCCGCCGGGGATTCGCTCTACACGGCCGCCGCCTTCGCCTCCGTGAGTGCGGCGCTGGCGACCACCCGGAAGGGCACGCAGGCCGCCTACCCAGGTGAAGCAGCTGTGGATTCCGTGCTGGCAAGCATGTAGTGGTTTCCCGGGGCTGGTTCCGGGGTATCTAACGGCCGTCGCGGCACCCGGGTGAGGGGTGTCGCGGCGGCCGTTTTTGTGTCGGGGGAGCGTTGCACTGTGTGCCGCCGTCCTCCCATGCGGACGGGGCAATATGCCTGAGGACCGGAACTCTCCCGATGGACAGGACACGCAGCTCCGGCCTTTCCCGCATATTTTCCACCCAGGGAATTCCCGGGGGTGGACGCCGGTGTACAAGCGGGGGCAGCCGGCACTGAATCTTCACTCATTTGCTAATTAGTACAAATCTGCGATAATTGAAGATCACTAAGGTGTTTTCTAGAAGAAATCGAGTGCCGTGGATTGTCTCCATGTGCCACTGAATGGCTGGAACAAGCAACTTGGTGCGAACAGTCGGTCAGGGATGCCCCTAATTTGTGTCTATCACGAAGACAAAAAACCTTTGGCCCCGTCGCCGACTACTCGGGATTGCTTGGCATGGCAGTGGAATCCAATTTCCACAACAATGCGTGTGCGAGTGATCCCCACGATTCGAAGCCGGCGTATGCGCCGCTGACCGGGGATTCCACGTCTACGGAATACCGCATGGCTTCGGAGCCTATGGACCGCCGTCACTGGCCGGTTCGCACAGCAACACGTGGGATGCGCTTTCAAGAATTTCCTTGGAGTCATTCCTGCAAGCGGTTCCGGGATTTGCGTCCCGATTCGCCGCTGCGTCAACAAGAAGAAAGGACGAATCCACCATGATTCCAGGCCACGAAGCATTGATCTTCACAGCATTCTCGACGATCGCGCTGCTCAGCATCGTGACGTTTGCAATGGTCGCCCGCTACCGTAAGTCCCTCTCCGAGGGCAAGAGCGCCGGCTCACCCGATAAGGCATAACGCAGGGTCGCACAACGACTCATATGCAGGCAGGGGCGGTCCATTCGGGCCGCCCCTGCCTGCGTCCGGACACGTTTCGATCGGAGGGTCCGTGCCTTCCCGGTGGCGCCAGCCTCCTTGCAGATGACAGCGGCCAAGTCCAAGTGAATGACAATTGGCTTCACTCACTAGCCTGCGGGCCCAGCTTCGGGTTATGCTCCGATCAACCGCAAGAAATCCATGGCGACCAGGCAACTCAGAGCTGGCAACAGCTGGCGACGGGGCTGAAGCGTATGTGCGTGGAGAAATCCGATATTCGCTCCTTAGCAGCAGGGACAACATTATGACCGCAGGTCCCGTCGCACCATCGAAACCCGGTCTCGCGGAGAAAGCCTCATGGCTTCCGCTGATCGTTGTGGTGCTCACCCAGATCCAGGCTTCGTTCGCTGTGAACGCCCTGACGGTTTCCATGCAGGGGATCACCACGGACCTTAACACCCCGGCCACCTCCGTGGGAACCGCAATCACCGCCGGGACCTTCTCCATGGCCGCCTTCATCCTGCTCGGGGCAAAGATCGGCTCCCGCTATGGAACCCGCAAGGTCTTCCAGATTGCCGTGGCAATCCACGCGGCCGCGATGGCTTGCGTTGCCTTGAGCGTTAGCCCAGCGATGCTTTTCATTGCCCAAGCTTCCTCGGGTGCGGTCATTGCACTGGTTGCCCCGGCGCTGACAGTCTTCATAGCCACCAACTACAAGGACGCGCAACAGGCCAAGGCCATCGGACTGCTGGCAGCCGCGATCCCCGCCGCCGGGGTGCTGGCCTTGCTCGTTGCCGGTTGGTTCGCCACCACCATCGGCTGGCGGTACTCGTTTGGCCTGATGGTGATCCTCGGCGCCATCAACCTGTTGCTGAGCTTCAGGCTCAAATCCATCCCGGCCCAGCCGGACCTGAAGATCGACTGGACAGGTGCGATCATCGCGGCCGTTTCCATCATCTTCCTCAGCTTCGGTTTCAGTGGCATGGCAAGCTGGGGCATCTGGTCGGCAACCGACCAGGCACCGTTCAACATCCTGGGCGTCTCGCCGGCACCACTGCTGATCCTGCTCGGCCTGATTGGCGGACAAGTTTTCTTCGCCTGGGTCCGCAAACGCCAAGACGCCAAACTGCCACGCATCTTCGACCTGCGTGTGCTGGCGTCCAGCTCCGAACTGGCGATCACCGCATGCATGTCCATCATGCTGTTCGTGGGAACCGCCGCAAACTTCCTGATCCCGTTGTACATGCAAATGGTTCAGGGACGCAGTGGCATCGAGACCTCGTTCTCGTTGATTCCCTACACACTGAGCATCTTCCTGGCCAGCACGTTTGTCGCTTTCCTGTATGACAAATTCGCCCCCAGCGCCATTGCCCGGTCGGGTTTCATTGTTGTCGCCGGGGCCCTGTGCCTGATCGCCTTCAGCATCCGCAACGACTGGGGCCAGCTCTTTGTGGTCCTGGGGCTGGTTCTGTTGGGACTGGGCCAGGGTGCCATCGTCGCGCTGGTCTTCAACTCGCTGCTCAGCTCGGTGCCCAAACCCTTGGCCGGTGACGTCGGTGCCTGGCGCGGGCTGGTCCACAACCTTTCAGGTTCCGTGGGCATCGCGGTTGCCAGCGCCTTCGCGGTGGCTATGCTCGCCTCGCAGATCTCCCTCGGTGCGAGCCAGCACCCGGAGATTTCCGAGCAGTTGATTTCCAGGGTCAACCTCAGCGACGCGAACTTCATGACCAACGCGCAGCTCGAGGACTCGATCAAGGACCGTGCGGGTTCCCCCGAAGAACTGGCAGCCGCCGTTGACGTCAACGCCGAGGCCCGGCTCCACTCCCTGCAGATATCCCTGCTGGGGCTTGCCGGATTGGCCATGCTGGCCATCGTCCCGGCAGGGCGCATGCCCAAGCGCCGCCAGGACGAACTGCCCGAACAGATGGAGCCAGACGATCCGGACGCACTTGACCTCGAAGCGGTGGAAACGAGCAGTGTGGAAACAACCAGGGAGAACCCATGAATTTCGATGCATACAAACTGATTTCCACCGACTTTTCACCCTTGCCCTCGCTGCATGCGGGGGACCCGGTGATCGAGTGGGTGGACAGATTTACCGGGGTTGAAGCAGTCGCGGTGTTGGTGGGCAGCGATGGTGAGGTTCCGGCGGCACTGGGACTTGACCGCGAAGCCCTGGCCCGTGCGGGATTCACCGGCGCTGCCGGCGGCACACTGGTTGTCCCGACCTCCGAGGGGCCATTGCTGGTCGCCGTCGGAGCCGGATCCCTAGGCGAACTGGATGAGCACGCGCTGCGCGATGCAGCGGCCAACGCAACGCGTGCCACCAAGGGCAAGGCTTCTTTTGGCCTGCAGGTTCCTGAGCTGGACATGGACGCTGAAACCCTCGGACGTGTTCTCGCCGAGGGCGTGCTGCTGGCCCGCTACGCCTTCACCCCGCTGAAGAACGGCGGCAAGTACACGGCACTTGAACGGGTGCAGGTCCGTGCCGGGCGAACCAACGCAACCCAGGCCGCGGACGGCACCGGGGTAGCGCGGATCAACGCGCGGGCGGCAAACATCGCCCGCGACCTGTGCAACGCCCCGCCCAGCCACCTCACGGCCGTGGTCTTGGCGGAAGTCGCCAAGGACCTGGGCGAACGCTTCGGGTTCGAGGTCCAGGAATTTGACCGCGAAGCACTCATTGGGATGCGCTGCGGCGGCATCCTGGGGGTCAACGCGGGCAGCACCCAGGAACCACGCATGCTCAAACTGCACTACACCCCGCAGGGAACACCCACCGGACACTTGGGGTTGGTTGGCAAAGGCATCATGTACGACTCGGGCGGCGTGAGCCTGAAGCCGAGTGACCCGATGCACCTGCTGATGAAGATGGACATGGGCGGGGCGGCCTCCGTGCTGGCAACATTTACCGCGCTGCGCGACCTCGGTGCCTCCGCGGAGGTCACCGGTTTCCTGATGTGTACCGACAACATGCCAGATGGTTCGGCCTACAAACTGGGCGATGTGCTCAACACCCGCAGCGGGCTGACCATCGAGGTCAAGAACACCGACGCCGAGGGCCGCTTGGTCATGTGTGACGCGCTGACCCTTGCCGTGGAGGACAAGGTCGACGCGGTGATTGACATTGCCACGCTCACCGGGGCCGCGTTGATGGCGCTGGGCCAGCTCACCGCCGCACTGTTGGGCAATGACCAAGAACTCATCGATGCGGTGCGCACCAGCGCCGCGAACACCGACGAGCAGGTCTGGCAGTTGCCGCTGGAGCGCAAGTACCGCAAGCAGCTGGATTCGGACATCGCGGACATCTCCAACCTCGGCGGCAAATACGCGGGGGCGACCACCGCAGCCCTGTTCCTCGAGGAGTTCGTGGGGCAGACCCCGTGGGCTCACCTGGACATTGCCGGCACCATGCAGTCGGACACCAACGACGTGTGGCGTTCCAAGGGAGCCACGGGCTTCGGTACCAGGACGCTGATCGACCTGGCGCAGAACTTCTCGCGCCGCTGACCGAGCGGGGAAGGCATCTTCCCCAAGGAACGTGCCTTCCTGTGCGTCGTACCCGCAAGACGCGGGTGCGACGCACTTTCCGTGCCACCGAAACGACAAACCACCTATGAGGGAACCGATGTACGCAATCCGCGAGTACCGACCCGGGGATGAGCCCCAGTGGCTCGAATGCAGGCTGCTGAGCTTCTTCCGGACCGACTACTACGACGACGTGAAGACGGCCAAGACGGTGCTGCCCGACCCGCAGCTGTGTTTTGTCGCCGAAGAGGACGGCCGGGTGCTCGGCCTCATCGACGTCGAGGTTGACGGGAAATGCGCAACCATCGACTCGATCGCGGTGCGCCCGGAGGCCCAACGCCGGGGGATCGCCGCCACGCTGCTGCGCCACGCCATCGAGCGGCTGCCGGCGGACGTGCTCACCCTCGACGCGTGGACGCGGGAAAACACCGAGGCCAACGGGTGGTACCAACGCCGCGGGTTTGTCGAGAACCACCGCTACCTGCACGTCTACAAGAACTGGGACGAGCCACCTGACGGGTACACCAGCCCGCCGGGACTTTCCCGTCCCGTCATGGCCTTCATGCACGCGGACATCGAACATGAGGCAGCGATGCGGGAAAACCACAAACGGGTCTATGTCTGCCGGCAGTACTTGAAGAAGCTCTGAATCGAAATATACGATTGACTTGGATCAAAAGCCCGGTGACCCGGCTTGGAATGATGGGTTCCGCCCTACCGAAAGAGTAATCATGCCCGAGCACGGAGCGTCAACAGCATGGAAGCGGTTCTGGGAACGGGGCGGCTGGTGGAAGGGCGTCATCCTCGCGGCCGTCTATTACGGGCTGTACCAGCTCGGCGGGTTGGGAATCACCTCGATTGCAGCCCCCATGCTGATCAACCCCAATAGCCCCGAATTTATTGTCTTCGCCTACGTGCTGCCGATTGCCTTCGGCGGGCTGCTCCTGGTGCTCTTTGCGCTCTCGCTAGGCTGGTTGAAATCGCTCTTCGCCCGCCAACCCATCAGCGGCGGGAAGTGGATGTGGATTGCCGTCGCCATCGTCCTGGGCTTCAACATCCTGCGTTTCGCCACGCTTGACTACGAGGCCGCCGGCCTCTCCAAAGTCGCGGCCTGGGTGGTCGCTGGCCTGTTCATCGGCTTCGCTGAGGAGACACTGACACGCGGATTCGTGGTCAACCTGATGCGCAAGGCCGGCCACCGCGAGATCTCCGTGGCGCTTGTGTCGGCCGCCGTGTTCGCGGCGCTGCACGCGGGGAACCTGCTCAGCGGGCAGGCCCTCGTCACCACACTTCTGCAGCTCCTGTACACCTTCGGCTTCGGAATCTGCATGTACCTGGCGCTCCGGGTGACGGGCAACCTGATCTGGCCGATCCTCCTGCACGCCAGCACCGACCCCAGCATTTTCCTGCACACGGCCTTTCCGGGCGAGGGACCCCTGGCCTCGATTGCCAGCCTGGGAAACCTGCCGGTCATCGCCTTCGGGCTGATCGCCATCATTTTCATCCGCGGACGTGTCGCCCAAAGCGACGTCCTCAAGATCGAGAACCCGGTTCTCGGCTGAGGTTCCGGCGTGGACTTCGCGCCGACGCGGATTAAGACCCCGGCCCCGGGAGCCTCAGGGATCCAACAGGTAGCCCAGGGCCCCTGAACCGAAAAACAGAAAGCCCGCGGCGACGAGCACACAGATGCACAGCACCGTGATCTTCATTTTCTTGGCTTCATCCATGCGATCAAGGCTAGCGTTAATTCGGATTCCAGCAGGTCAAGTACCTGAATGATCGACACCTGAGGGCTTGGTGCCGGGGCGACCGCACCAGGACCCGTGCCTTGAAGACCCGACGGAAAGGCTTCGCCCCGCTGGAGGCAGGGTTCGGAGTGCCGTGCACCCGCGGGCCCGCTGACGAAGACTTAAACCAGTCACCGCAAATTCGAGCCAGCTCACCGAGCGGCCCCGCCCGGGGATGGCCCCGCGAGCCCATTTGGTTCGAATGTGACGCGATCAAGGACTAAAGTGGCGCAGATGACGCTTACGCAACATGTGTCAAACAGCTTAGGAAGGGCAGCCGTGCACGATCGGATCCATCACCCCACATTCTCAGACCTCTTGATGTCGGCCGAACAAGCCGCCGCCATGGTGAAACCGGGCATGACGGTGGCCATGAGTGGTTTCACCGGCGCCGGCTATCCCAAGGCAGTCCCCGGGGCGCTCGCCGGGCTGATGGAAAACGAGCATGCCGCCGGGCGCGACTTCAAGATCAACGTGCTCACCGGCGCCTCCACGGCACCAGAGCTCGACGGCGTGCTGGCCCGCGCCGGGGGCATGGAGCTGCGACTTCCCTACATGTCCGATCCGGAGCTGCGCCGCCGCATCAACGAGGGCGAAATGGAATACATGGACATCCACCTGTCCCATGTTGCCCAGCACGCCTGGTTCGGTTTCTACGGCAAGATCGACCTGGCCATCATCGAGGTCGTCGGCATCACCGAAGACGGCCGCTTGATCCCTTCGTCCTCCGTGGGCAACAACAAGACCTGGTTGGACATGGCCGACAAGGTCATCATCGAGGTCAACTCGGAACAGTCCGCTGCCATGGAAGGCATGCACGACATCTACTACGGCACTGCGCTGCCCCCGCACCGCAAGCCGATCGAGTTGACCACCGTCAAGGACCGCATTGGCGAGCCGTACCTGCGCGTGGACCTGGACAAGATCGTCGGCGTGGTGGAAACCAGCGCCCCCGACCGGCTGTCCCCGTTTGCACCTGTCGATGAGACTTCCACGCAGATCGCGGACCACCTGCTGGACTTCCTGGACCACGAAATCCGCGCCGGACGGCTGACCGACAAGCTGCTGCCACTGCAGTCAGGTGTCGGCAACATTGCCAACGCGGTGCTCGCGGGCCTGGCCCGTGGCGGCTACAAGGGCCTGCAGGCCTACACCGAGGTCATCCAGGACGGCATGCTCTCACTGCTCAAGGACGGAACGCTCAATTTCGCCTCGGCAACTTCCTTCTCGCTTTCGGCCGCGGGCATCGACGAGTTCAACGCCCACGTTGATTTCTACCGCGAGCACATCCTGTTGCGCACCCAGGAAATCTCCAACCACCCGGAGCTCGTGCGCCGGTTGGGGTGCATCGCCCTGAACGGCATGATCGAGGCAGACATCTACGGCAACGTGAACTCCACCAACGTGGTCGGCTCGCACGTCATGAACGGCATCGGCGGCTCGGGCGACTTCGCCCGCAACGGCTACCTTTCCGTGTTCATGTCCCCGTCGGTGGCCAAGGGCGGCAAGATCTCGGGCATCGTCCCGATGGCCAGCCACGTCGACCACACCGAGCACGACACCATGATCCTGATTACCGAACAAGGCCTGGCGGACTTGCGCGGGCTTTCCCCGAAGATGCGCGCCCAGGTGGTCATCGACAAGTGCTCGGCCCCGGAATACCGCCCGATGCTGCAGGATTATTTCGACCGTGCCCGTGTGGAGAGCTACGGCAAGCACACCCCGCACCTGCTCAACGAGGCGCTGAGCTGGCACCAGCGTTACATCGAGACCGGGGACATGCGCACGGGTCTCGTGACCCCGTAAGCGGCCACCGCACTGACAAAGACCTGTCCCGACCAGTGTTTCCCGCGGGAATCGATGGTTGGGACAGGTCTTTTCTGCGTCAATGGGCGGCTTGCTGCCGGGCCAAGAGGGACGGATCGATCAAGCTGTCATGGCGGTGCCCTGGTCCGGACCGAAGGCCAGCGGGTGGGCCGGGGGCAGCACGACGTTCGGCTGGGCCGGTACCAGGGGATCCATGCCCATGCGCGTGCGGTGCCAGGAGGATTCGGTTGCCACCCAGATGGTCATGGGAAGCCCCGTGAACCATCCGGTGTATTCCTGCTCCGGGGTCCACTTCGCGGAACGCTCGTAGTAGCTCCACGAGGCCTCGTTGCGGTTGTCGATGACAGTGATGGGTGTTCCGCCCATGGACAGGGCGTAGGTGAGTCGCGAATCGGCCATGTTCTGGCGGATTCCGAGCCTGCGGTAGGCGGGGTGCACAAACATCGCGCCAAGCTCCAGCGGGCGTTCAACCTCGGTGGGGGCGGTGACGGCTGTGTGTACGATTCCCACGCCCACACGGGTTCCCTCATGCAGGGCAGTGACAATGAATTGCGCATGGTCCATGCGCTCGTGCCAGCGGGCATCGGGCGTGTGGCAGAGTGCGGACAGGGCATCGCGCTCGGCCCCGGTGGGCGCGGCATACGACAGGGAGTACTCAATGGATGGAAGCACTGGGAGCGGTCCTCTAAGTGTTAAAGAGCGAACGAAAGAAGGGGTTCCCGGAATTACGCCGGGCCGGTTCTTTGGCCGGTAGGGGACCGATGCCGGCGGCTCCCGGCAGCTTCCTTGTAGGGCCCAGTTTTTGGGCGTCGTGGAAACGACAAAAGAAATTATTACCCGAGCGTGGGCCTGTTGTAAACACGGCCTCAAACGGCAAAATTGGTGGATAAAAACGGGGCCGTCGCGCACCACGAAAAATACCCCGGTTTTCCGCGGGTTTGCAGGGTTTTTGCGCACGCGGGGAGCAGTGGTTTTGGCCAGGCGTTTACCGAAAATTCGTGTGCCGGAATTCAGCGGATTCTTGGCCGGCCCGAGATGGCAGTTTCCGTTGGATCCACGCGAGGCCATGTGGCAGTGGACCAGGAAACAGTTCGGCCCGGAAGATCGCCCTCGATTTGGCGCGCACCTCACACCTCGGCTAATCTTGGACGGTACGGCCCCGCGCCGCACGAAAATCGGTTCTTTAGCTCAGTTGGTTAGAGCGCTCGCCTCACACGCGAGAGGTCGGCAGTTCGAGTCTGCCAAGAACCACCGAAACACAAAAATCCCCCGGCATGCCGGGGGATTTTTGTGTTAACTGAAGGGTTCCTGAGGCGTTATTCGGCCATCATCTCCAGGACCAGCGGCTTGACCTTGCTGCCGAGCAACTCGATGCTGCGCATCATGGTTTCGTGCGGCAGGGTCCCGTTCGAGTACTTGATATCGATCCGGGAAAGGCCCAGGCCCTTGGCAAAGGTCGCCATCTTACGTGCCACGGTTTCCGGGCTTCCCGCGAGCATCGAGCCCTGGGGGCCCGCCGAAGCCTGGAATTGCATGCGGCTGGCCGGCGGCCATCCACGCTCGGCGCCCAAACGGTCCATGGTGATCTTGTAGTGCGGCCAGAGGATATCCAAGGCTTCTTCGTCGGTGTCCGCAACCAGCCCGTGGAAGTGGGCGCCGATTTTCTGCGGCTGGTGGCCGGATTCCTGAAGCGAGCGCTTGTACAGGCGAGTGAGCGGTTCAAAGGCCATCGGCGAGCCGCCAATGATGGCCAAGAACAACGGCAGGCCGTGGCGGCCAGCGCGGAGCACGGATTCGGGGCTGCCGCCCACGCCGACCCAAGTATCAAGGCTGCCGGACTCGATGGGCGGGTAGACGCTCTGGTTGCGCAGGGCCGAACGGGTCTGACCGTTCCAGCTCACCGGCTCCGACTTGCGCAACTTGGCGAAGAGCGCGAGCTTTTCCTCAAAGAGAAGTTCATAGTCGGTGAGTTCATAGCCGAATAGCGGGAATGATTCGATGAAAGAACCACGGCCCAGGATGACTTCGGCTCGGCCATTGGACAAGGCGTCAACCGTCGCGAAACGTTCATACACGCGTACCGGGTCATCCGAGCTCAGGACAGTGACGGCCGAACCCATGCGGATGGTTTTCGTCACTGCGGCAATTGCGCCAAGAACCACCTCGGGTGCGGAGACCGAGTAGTCGTCGCGGTGGTGCTCTCCGACGCCGAAGAAGTCAAGGCCCGCTGCCTCGGCGGCCTTGGCCTCCTCAACCACATTCCGGATAACTTCTGCGGGGTGGAGTTTCTGGCCCTCGGCATCCGAGGTGATATCGCCAAATGTCTCGATCCCGATTTCAAGCTGCGGCGTGGGGGTGCTGGTTTCGCTCATGTTTTAACTGCTCACTTTCCCGTAATTTGAATACCTTTGCATCTATATTTTCACAACGCGGGTCGTGCGGGGGATATTCCCGTCGACCATGTGTGGGGCACGGAACACAGGGCAATGAGTGGACATGAATGAGTCGTCACAAAACGTTCAAGAAGCGGCTGTAAGGTGGGGTGGACAGGGGCAACCGACAGGAGTGAGTGTGTCTTCGAGCAAGGATCAAACAGGTGCCGACGAGGTGCCTTCCCGCGAAGACCCCAATCCCCGAGTCGCGAGCATTCGACGGGTGCAAACCCAGGAAATGAAGCAGGTTCCAGGCACCCGGAAAGGCGCCAGCGCGGCACCCCCGCATCCGCCGGTGAACCGGGCCGCAGCCTCCGCCGGCAAGTCGCCGACAGCGCCGCCCGCGGAGCCCAGCTCCGCCACCGGGGTGCTCCCGCAGCTTCCTCCCGAGGTGCAGGAAAAGATCAACGCCCAGACCGGTCAGGTAGGCGTGACGCGCACGGGCGCCCCGGCGCTGCCGCCGCGTGCCAACCCCGCTGCCAGGCGCATGATTTCACGGTGGCTGGCCTCGGACACCCCACCTACCCAAGCCTTCAGCATTGTGGACAGGCTCAAGGGCACCCCATATGCCAATCCCAAGGTCAATGCCGCGCAGGATGCCTCGGCACGCAAAACCCTCGAGTTTGCTTTGGACCTTGCCGAGACGATGTTCCGTTACGGCGCCGGTGCCCTTGAAGTGGAAACCAGCGTCATTGCCGTCACCGCTGCCCTCGGGCTGCGCCACGTTGACGTGGACATCACCAACCAGTCGATCCACCTGAATTTTTCCCCGCCCGAAGGTGATTCCTACTCGATGCTCCGGGTGGTCCGCTCGTGGACAAACAACTTTGCCGGGCTGGCGTTCGTCCACCAACTGGTCTCCGACATTATTGCCGGTGGCGTGACCCGGCAACAATCAGTGGACAGGCTGCGGGAAATCTCGCGGCGGCCCAAACCCTTCCCGCGGTGGATGGTCTCGGGTGCGGCAGGCGGCTTCGCATCAATGTTCGTGGTGTTCATCGGCGGATCCATGGTGGGTGCCGCGATCGCTTTCGCCTCGGCACTGTTGGTGGGCCAGATTGCCAAATATGCTTCTCGCTGGCGGATTCCCGATTTCTTCTCGATCGCCGCCTCGACCTTTGTCGTGACAGCAATTGCTGTGCTGTTCCATGCACTGAATGCGCCGATTGACCCGGCGTTGGTGGTGTCCGGCGGCATCCTGCTGCTATTGCCTTCCGCCAGGTTCGTCTCGGCCCTGCAGGATGCGATCAATGGTTTCCCGGTGACCGCCGCCGGCAGGTTCTTCTCTGCCGGGCTGAGCTATGCAGCAATCCTCACCGGCATCATGGCTGCACTTGTCATCGGCGAATTGGCCGGGGCGCCGGAGCTGGATGTCCGGGATATCGACAAGATTTCCTACCCGGGATGGCTCTTGGCAATTCTGGTGGTCGTGGCAGTCATCTTGGGCGCGGTGACTGAACAAACCAGCCGCTCGGTGGCCTTGGCCACCGGGGCGATCGCCTTGATGGGATACGGGATACTGCTGGCCGTGCAGGCTCTGGGCGTGGGGGAGCGGACTGCTCCGGCCATCGCAGCAACCTTCATTGGGCTGGCCGGTCGCATTGTGGCCCACCGGATGCGGGCTCCCCAGCTTGTGCTCGCGGCCCCGGCCATCGTGTTCCTGCTTCCGGGCCTGATGATTTTCCGTTCGATGTATGGGATGGTCTTTGACGTTGACGACATGGCAAGTGCCATGGTCGGAATGTTCACGGCCTTCACCATCATGATGGCAATTGCCGGCGGCGTCGTCTTTGGTGACACCCTAGCCCGGCCATTTAGCGGTAGCACCGTCAGCGGGGAACGCAGCGGCATCCGCCGCCGATAACGGCTACCTACTCAGTGGGGGCAGCGTCCAATCAATGGGGGCTGCCCCTTGCGCTGTGAGCAGCTCGTTGGTGCGGCTGAAAGGCTTGGATCCAAAGAAGCCACGTCGCGCCGAGAGCGGGGACGGATGCGCCGTGGCAATGATGGGGGTGGATCCAAGGGCCGGGGCCAGAGATTGCGCGTCCTTGCCCCACAAAATGGCAACCAGCGGAGCCTTGCGGTCGACCAGTGCCGCGATTGCAGCATCGGTGACCTCTTCCCAACCCAGCCCGCGGTGGGAACCTGCAGCGCCGGACCCAACGGTGAGTACGCGGTTGAGCAGCACCACGCCCTGCCCTGCCCACGCCGAAAGATCCCCATGCAATGGAACTGGAATACCAAGGTCATCGTGCAGTTCGGTGTAGATGTTCTTCAGGCTTCGCGGCAGCGG
Organism: Paeniglutamicibacter antarcticus; assembly: GCF_900010755.1. Classification (GTDB taxonomy): domain Bacteria; phylum Actinomycetota; class Actinomycetes; order Actinomycetales; family Micrococcaceae; genus Paeniglutamicibacter; species Paeniglutamicibacter antarcticus_B. Next base: position 47,525 of record NZ_CZJT01000088.1, read on the forward strand.
ATTGACCCTGGGCCCGGTCGCAAAACTCAACCCCACCGAATGCCCGGGCGTTGGATAGGGGTCTTGGCCCATGACCAGCACGCGGGCCGCAGAAAGCGGGCGGCTGAAGGCCCGCAAAATGTTTTCCGGTGCCGGAAGTACCGGCTCCCCGCAGGCACGGCGTCCTTCGAGGACCCTGGCCAGGGAAACCAGCACGGACTCCACCCCGGAGAGCGCTTCTGCCCAGTCGGCGGTGACCATCCCGCTGGAAACAGCCAATTCCAGCCCGTCGGCGAAGGGGAACCCGGTGGTATCGGGCAGTGCTGCTGGTAGCTCAAAAAGGGCGTCTTCTCCGGTATCCATAGCAGTCATTGTGAGCAGGTACCGGTGCCTTTGGTCAAAGGACATGCTCTGGAAACGCGTTAGAATAATTACATCGAACCAAGTTGTGGTGTTTCGCCGTGCGGTGAATTTGATTGTTGAGGGTGTGAAATGTCGACCGAGTCGTTTGGCCTTGAATTCGTGCTTGATGAATCCAGCGAATTGGACGAAAGATCCCAGCGGATCCTAGCGCTGGAGCGGCAATGGTGGAAGTACGCCGGAGCCAAGGAGCAAGCTATTTCGCAGCTGTTTTCCATCTCTGCCACCAACTACTTTCAGCTATTGAACACCCTGATCGACACGGACGCCGCGTTGGCGTATGACCCCATGCTGGTCAAACGATTGCGTAGACTACGAACGACGAGGCACCGTGCTCGGTCGGCGAAAAGGGTCGAAACCGAGGCATGAGCGCATTGCATCTTGAAGGCTTGGCCCTTCGGTTGCACCCGCACCCATGTACCCGCGCGTGCCCCCACAGCAAGACACACCACCGAGGACGGGCATGACTAACTATCCGCGCGATGAATTTGATCGCGTCCCAGAGTTCAGCAACCGCAGTGGCTCACACCGTGCAAACGGTTGGGCCGCGGCTGCAGCCAACGGCGTGCGCCCGGGCCTTCGCTGGCTGATGGTCTTTGGTGTCGTGGCCCTGCTGGTCGGAACCTTTTCCTTCACTGCCCTGCCCAAGCTCATGGGCAACGGGGATGGAAAGACGCCGGCGCCAGTCGCTGCAAGCAGCACAGGGACGACCGCCCCGGAAAGCACCGGGCCCACGGATGAGGGCTCTCCGGCGCCTTCCGAAACCCCCGGGGAATCGAGCGACCCCAGCGAATCCGGTGATCCTTCCGCTTCGGTTGATTCAAGTGAGACCCCGACAGGCTCCAGTGAAAGCACGTCGGAATTCGGTGAAGCGGTCGACTTCACGGTTCCCCTTGGTGTCTTCAATGGTGCGCAGAAGGCCGGCATTGCCGGCACCGCACGAAGTACCCTGCAGGGTGCTGGGTTCACCAATGTGAGTGCGTCCAACTGGACCAAGAAAGTCACCAATTCCACCGTCTACTACACGGGTCCGACATATCGTGCGGCTGCCGAAAAGGCCGCGGCGGAACTGGGAATCACCTCGATTGTGCAGAGCCGGAATATTCCGGGCAAGGTCGCAGTGGTCCTGGGAAGCAGCTGGCGCTAAGCGCAAGGCCGCTTTGTATGCTGTGGGCTAACGTCACAGCTTGCACTCTCCATGCTTGAGTGCCAAGATTTGTATTAGCACTCGCGCACCCTGACTGCTAATACGTTCGGCTTTTCGAGCGGATCTACGCGGTTCGGGGAATGCGTTTGAGTGAGTCCTGGACCAGAGCAGCGAGAATATTTCACGATCGTCCCATGACATCGTGGATTATTCGTCCGTCGCGGGCGTTGCCTCCGGTCGTAGATTCGCATGAACGTCCCGAAAGGACATAGCCGCTATGGCCAAGATCATTGCATTTGATGAGGAAGCACGCCGCGGCCTTGAGCGCGGCCTGAACATTCTGGCTGACGCCGTCAAGGTAACCCTCGGCCCGCGTGGACGCAACGTCGTTCTGGAAAAGAAGTGGGGCGCACCCACGATCACCAACGACGGTGTCTCCATCGCCAAGGAGATCGAGCTCGAGGATCCGTTCGAAAAGATCGGTGCAGAGCTCGTCAAGGAAGTCGCCAAGAAGACTGACGACGTCGCAGGCGACGGCACCACCACCGCCACCGTATTGGCTCAGGCATTGGTCAAGGAAGGCCTGCGCAACGTTGCTGCCGGCGCCGACCCGCTGTCCTTGAAGCGCGGCATCGAGAAGGCCGTCGAGGCCGTCACCGTTGAGCTGCTCGCTTCCGCCAAGGAAATCGAGACCAAGGAAGAGATCGCTGCCACCGCATCGATTTCCGCCGGCGACCCGGAAATCGGCGCATTGATCGCCGAAGCCCTGGACAAGGTTGGCAAGGAAGGTGTTATCACCGTCGAGGAGTCCAACACCTTCGGCCTCGAGCTTGAACTCACCGAAGGCATGCGCTTCGACAAGGGTTACATCTCCGCTTACTTCGTGACCGACAACGAACGCCAGGAAACGGTCCTTGAGGATCCGTACATCCTGATCGTCAACTCGAAGATCACCAACGTCAAGGACATGGTCTCCATCCTTGAAAAGGTCATGCAGTCGAACAAGCCGCTGCTGATCATCGCCGAGGACATCGAGGGCGAAGCCCTTGCAACCCTGATCGTGAACAAGATCCGTGGCCTGTTCAAGTCCGTTGCCGTCAAGGCCCCGGGCTTCGGCGACCGCCGCAAGGCCATGCTGGCCGACATCGCCATCCTCACCGGTGGCCAGGTCATCTCCGAGGAAATCGGCCTGAAGCTCGAAAACGCCACCATCGACCTGCTGGGCTCTGCCCGCAAGGTTGTTGTCACCAAGGACGAGACCACCATCGTCGAGGGTGCCGGCGACGCCGAGGAGATCGCGGGCCGCGTGAACCAGATTCGCGCCGAGATCGAAAACACCGATTCGGATTACGACCGCGAGAAGCTGCAGGAACGCCTGGCCAAGCTGGCCGGCGGCGTTGCAGTCATCAAGGCAGGTGCCGCAACCGAGGTTGAGCTCAAGGAGCGCAAGCACCGCATCGAAGATGCAGTGCGTAACGCCAAGGCTGCCGTTGAAGAAGGCATCGTTGCCGGTGGCGGCGTAGCCCTCATCCAGGCTGGCGCTGCCGCATTCGCCAAGCTGGAATTGACCGGCGACGAAGCAACCGGTGCGAACATCGTGCGCGTTGCCATCGAAGCCCCGCTGAAGCAGATCGCATTCAACGCCGGCATGGAGCCGGGCGTTGTCGCCGACAAGGTCAAGTCCTTGCCTGCAGGCCACGGCCTGAACGCAGCAACCGGCGTCTACGAGGACCTCCTCGCAGCCGGCGTCAACGACCCGGTAAAGGTGACCCGCTCTGCCCTGCAGAACGCCGCCTCGATCGCCGGTTTGTTCCTCACCACCGAAGCCGTTGTTGCAGACAAGCCGGTTCCGGCCGGCGCTGCAGCACCGGGTGGCGACGACATGGGCGGCATGGGCGGATTCTAATCCCCCTGCAGCACCACTAGCCGTACCGCGCGGGCCGCGGAACCGATCCTCTACCGAGGTTGGGTTCCGCGGCCCGCCGCTTTAAGCGGGACATGCGATTGTCGGAAACGGATGTGCCGCGGCGCGTCCTAAGAACCGGCAAGCACCTCAAGGTCGTGGAGTTCTGCCTTCAGGTTCTCCCGGGCCTTGGCTTCCCACAACACCCTGGCCTGTTCCCCCGAGTACAAGAACCCGGCGTCCAACAACGCGCGCAGTATCACCGAGCGGCCGTGGGCAAAAGCCGCATCCGGGACGTGTGAGTATTCCTCGCGTACAGCGGCCGCATAGCGCCGGTAGGCCCCGGTCGAACGGCCCAGCACTTCCAGGTCGGCATCGCAGAGCAACTGCCCGGCGATATCCCCGGAATCCGGCTGGTGCTCGATGGTCAGCTCGATGAGCCGCACCACCTCATTCACCTCGGCAGGATCCATGCCGGCTGCGCGAAGCGCACTTTCGGCCAGGGCCGCGGAATCCTTTTCGTCGCTGTCGGTGCCGTTGTAGATGGCGTCGTGGAACCACGCTGCCAGGTACACGGGACGCTGGATGGTGTCCCGTTCGGTTGCACCGGTCAGCAGGTCCAACGCCCGCAGCATTGCCAGTAGGTGTGCCCGGTCGTGATACCGCCGATGGGGCTCGGACCACCGGGCCAGCAGCTCCCGGCCCAACCTGCCGGCTTGGGGCATGAGTTCATCCCAACGGGCACGCAGCACCGCGTCCAAGCGCTCGGGTCGTTCGCGTGCAGGAACCCGCAATCCCGAGCGCACTAGGCGCCGTACCAACTCGGTGGCCGCGACGGGCTGAGCGCCCGCCGCCACCAGGGTCTCATAACGCTTTTGCGGGACGTCGTAGTGGTCCCGGTCAAAGGCCCGCTCCGGCAACCCCTGGGCGAGCGCAAAAGCGTGAAGTTCGCTGATGGAAGCATCGGAGACCAGATGGGAAAACAATGTGCCATGGGCCGGCCACAGCGGGGGATCGATGAGTATTGCCACACAGCAACACTAAGCCCTCCGCGCTCAGGTGCGCCGTCGGCGCGATCAATAGGTGAAGAGCCCGGCGTTTGCGGTTTCAGCCTCTTCGTAGTGCACCGATGCCCTGTTGAGCGCCGTTCCTATGGCGTTCAACGATTCCTCGACCCGGATTTGGGTGTTGCGCCAGTCGGCGAGAACCGATTGGAAGTTCGCGGAGGCCGCGCCCTGCCAGGTGCCCTGCAAATCCTGCAGGGAAGCAGTCATCGCGTTGACCTCCGCGCGTACCCGCTCGATGGTCGATTGCACGGCCATCGACTTTGCCTGCATTTCGTTGGTGTTTGTGGCGAACGTGCTCACAATGATGCTCCTTGAACGTTTTTCGGGAACCGGGCCGGAGGCTCGTTGCCTTCAACCCGGCGGAAACGCCGGAGAGGGGAGCTTCCAACACCAACGTTAGAAACAACAAGTCCGCCGCGACATGGTGTCGCGGCGGACTGTGGATAAATAGTCGTGGGCAACAAAACCGACCCGGGCAAGGTGGTTACGATTCGCCCTCGGAGGCGTCCTCTGACTCGGGTTCGGGCTCCACGTAAGGCAGGTGGATGGACATCGTCGCTCCGCCTCCGGGTGTTTCGCTCAGCCTGATTTGCCCGTCATGCTGTGCGGCAATCGCTGCAACGATGGCGAGCCCCAGACCTGTTCCACCGGTTTCGCGTTGCCGCGAGGAATCTGCACGGTAGAAGCGTTCAAAGACGCGGTTGGCATCTTCTTCCGAGATTCCCGGGCCATGGTCACGGATTTCCAGGATTGCGTCGGAGCGCCCGTCGATCACTGGCTTCACTCCCACCGCGATTTCAATGTCGGTTCCCTCCGGGGTGTAGCGAAGCGCGTTGGTCATCAGGTTTGCCACAATTTGTCGCAACCGGGCCTCGTCCCCACTGGTGGGAGCCGGCTTTGGACCCGAATTGTCGTCAAGTCCCACCAAGCGGACGGTGCGGTCGGTGGCATTGACCCTCGCGTCCTCCACCGCGTCCCCGGCCAGCAGCAGCAGGTCGACTGGCTTTCGGTCCAGCGGGCGCTGTTCATCAAGCCGTGCGAGTGTTAGCAGGTCTTCCACCAACTGGCCCATGCGCTTGGACTCAGCTTCGATTCGGCCCATGGCCATCTTCAGCATCTCGGGATCTTCCAGACCGCCTTGCCGGTAGAACTCCGAGTATCCCTGGATGGTGACAAGCGGGGTGCGCAGTTCATGGGAGGCGTCTTGGATGAAGCGGCGCATTTTCCGTTCCGAGGCCGCACGGCCCCGGAATGCATGTTCAATGTGGGCAAGCATGGCGTTCAACGATCGGGAGAGCCTGCCGACCTCGGTTTCCGGAGGATAGTCCTCAACACGCCGGGACAGGTCCCCAGCGGCGATGGCAGCAGCCGTGCGTTCGACGCGCAACAGCGGAAGCAATGCCCTGGTGGTGATGCCGTAAGCGATCATCGACATTAACAATGTGGCAAGCATGCCGGTGGACAACACCAGCATTGCAGCCTTGTCAACGGTGTTCTTGACCGAATCCATGGGCAGTGCGTAAATGATGTCGTTGTCACTGATCTTCAGTGGCCAAATGCGCACCCGCCAACCAGAGGAATTGGGAAGGGTTCCAGGGACCGTCACGGAGACCGAAATGTCATCGCGTAGCTTATCGATGGTCGATGGGTTCAGGTCAGGAGCGTCCAGTGGCTTGTCGCCGGAATCCTGCTTGCGCGGCATCTCGTAGATCTGGGTGTTTTTGCTGTCGATGATTTCGCCATAGAACCTGTCGAACCCGGGGTTCGTGGTGGTGATGGGGTTGAGTTTGGTGAAATCCTTCAGCATCAAGTCGGTGATAGCCCGGGTATTGCTCTTGAGCTCGGAGTCGACTTGGGCCGTGAGCATCAGGCGCAAGGACTGCGCCGAGCCAACCGCAGTGACAGCGATTCCCAAAATCATGAGGGAACTCATGAGCGCAACTAGCTTGGTGCGCAGTGAAACCTGCCGCCAAAAGCGACGCATGCCTTGCACTGATTAAGCCCCTTAGCGGCGATCCGAGGTGCGCATCAAGTAGCCGACGCCGCGCTTGGTCTGGATCAGCGACGGCCACTCGGGACGTGAATCGATCTTGCGGCGCAGGTAGGAAATATAGGATTCGACAATTGAAGCATCCCCGTTGAAGTCGTATTCCCAGACGTGGTCAAGGATCTGGGCCTTGGAGAGCACCCTGTTGGGGTTCATCATCAGGTACCGCAGCAGCTTGAACTCGGTGGGGGACAGGTCAATGACTTCCCCGGCCCGGCGGACCTCGTGGGCGTCGTCATCGAGTTCAAGGTCGTCGACCCGGATGACAGCTGTGTCTTCCTCGGCCGGTTGGGTGCGGCGCAACACCGCACGGATGCGTGCCACCACTTCATCCAGGCTAAAGGGCTTGGTGACGTAGTCGTCCCCGCCGACGGTCAGCCCGGTGACCTTGTCTTCGGTGTCATCGCGTGCCGTCAGGAAAAGGACGGGGAAGTGCTTGCCTGCGGCGCGCAGCCGGCGGGTAATGGTGAATCCGTCCATATCCGGGAGCATGACATCCAAGACAGCTAGGTCCGGGGATTCCTTTTCGACGGCAGCCAGGGCTTCGCGCCCGTTCGCCGCGGCCACAACCTCAAAGCCGGCAAAGCGCAGCGAGGTGGAGAGGAGTTCGCGGATGTTCGGTTCATCGTCTACGACCAGGAGTTTTGCTTCGGGAGTCTTGGCATTCATGTTCTCTAGTCTGCAACCGGTAACTGTAAGAATCCTGTGTGTTCTTTGTGCAGGCCACTTGTCTTACCGGGAAGCGCCAGACTAGGGAGCTATGAGGAACCTCTTAGCTGCGGCGACGCTCACGGAAGTTTAGGGCCAGGACCAGCATCAACAAGATGAACGCCACCGGCAGGCCGTAGAGGCCTGTGGCCAGCAACAGGGGATTCAAGGCAACGGAAAGCATGTACTGAATCAGGATTACTGTCAGTGCAATCAGCGAAATAATGGCAATGCCGCCGGCAACCAGGGTCAGGGCTCGCTGGATGGCGGGGGTTTTCACGGTGGTATTCACCCTATAAAGTTACCGCGCCTGGCCGGATGGATCACAATGGCAACCGCTGCCTCAGGTGGGCGGCCAATTGCTGCGAATGTCGTACCCTAGAAGAACAGACTTACACGCCGTGAAGAACCCGTAGATCCAGATATGGATCCGGTGTCGCTCGGCGGAACTTACCGGATATGGGGCGGGGATGGTTTCCCCGGGGCCCATTGAGACGCAAGAACGAGGTATCAAGACGTGCCAACCGGCAAAGTGAAATGGTACGAACCCTCCAAGGGGTTCGGGTTCCTGGTAACCGACGAGGGCCAGGAAGTGTATTTGAACGCCTCGGCCCTGCCGGCAGGCGTCACCGAGCTACGCGCCGGGACCCGCATGGAATTCGGCATTGCCGAAGGCCGCAAGGGTGCCCAGGCGTTGAGCGTGCGTGTCTTGGAAGCCGCTCCGTCGGTTGCACGCGCCAAGCGCAAGAGCGCAGAAGATACAGCGATCCTGATCGAAGACCTCATCAAGGTCCTCGACTCGGTATCCAACGGGTTGCGCAAGGGGCGCTACCCGGAGAAATCCCATGGCGCAAAGGTTGCCTCAGTGCTGCGCGCCGTGGCCGACGATCTGGATGCCTAAGAACATGGTCCGCAAAGCAAAGCTTGACGAAACACTGGCCGCTGCGACGGATTGCGCTCGCACGGCCCTACTGGAAATCACCGATGAATCCATGATCGGCGAACACCTTGACGTTGTGTGCGACGGCGACCGATTGGTCACCCACCGCTTTGACGCGCTGCAGCCCGGTTACGAGGGCTGGACATGGTTTGCCACGTTGACGCGGATTCCGCGCGCCCAGTCCAAGGACATCACTGTGTGCGAGGTCGGGATCCTGCCCGGGGAAGATGCCTTGCTGGCACCGGCTTGGGTGCCGTGGGCCGAACGCGTACGCCCCGAGGACCTCGAAGCAGAGCGGCTTGCCGCGGAAGAAGCAGCCAACTTGGCTGCAGGTATCGTGGCGCACGAGGAATCCCCGGAGGACTCGGTCCCCGCGGAAGAGGCGACCGACTCCGAAACCGCCGCTGCCGATCGAGCCGATGCAGATGCATCCGAAGCAGACGACGAGGACGAGGCGTAAGCCAACTTATTATTTGCATAGTCGACCAGTGGGACTGTCGACCAAGTGGGGTCCGGGGGGTGGTGCGTGAGCGCCAACCCCCGGGCCCCTTGCCGTTTCTTCCGGATTTCCGGGGTGATGGGGCGGGAAGCGGAAACAAAAAAATCGGGGAGTGCTTTCCACGTGTCGCTGCGTGTGGAAAACACTCCCCGCTCGGTTCACAGAACCTGTCTAATGCCTAGCTGTTGTCAAGCACGTATTCGATGCACTTGAGCAGGGCCGAGACATCATCGGGTTCAATGGCCACGAAAGTTGCGATGCGCAGCTGGTTGCGGCCGAGCTTGCGGTACGGTTCGACGTCCACAACGCCGTTGGCGCGCAGGGTCTTGGCAACGGCTGCCGCATCGATCGAATCATCGAAGTCGATGGTCGCGATGACGTTGGAGCGGTCCTCCGGGGAAGCAACGTACGGGCTGGCGAAGCTGGAAGCCTCGGCCCAGTCGTAAATGCGGGAGGCCGAGTCCTTGGTGCGGGCCGCGGCGAAGGCCAGGCCACCGTTGGTGTTGAGCCACTGCACCTGGGCGTTGAGCGAGACCAGCGTCGAGAGCGACGGGGTGTTGTAGGTCTGGTTCAGGCGCGAGTTGTCGATGGCGGTCTTCAGGTTCAGGAAGTCCGGGATCCAGCGGTCCGATGCCGCGATTTCCTCGGCGCGGGCAATGGCGGCGGGGGAGAATAGCGCGATCCACAGGCCGCCGTCGGAGGCGAAGTTTTTCTGCGGGGCGAAGTAGTAGACGTCAGCCTGCGAGACATCGACGTCAAGGCCGCCGGCCGCGGAGGTTGCATCGATGACAATGAGGGAATCCTCATCGGCGCCTTCAACGCGGTGCACGGGTGCTGCAACGCCGGTGGAGGTTTCGTTCTGCGGCCAGGCGTAAACATCTACGCCGGCTTCGGCAACGGGAACCGGTCGGGCGCCGGGCCCGGACTTGATGATCGTGGACTCGGCAAGGAACGGGGCCTTGTTGGTTGCCGCAGCGAACTTGGAGCCGAACTCGCCGAAGGACAAGTGCTGGGCCTTGTTGCGGACCAGGCCAAAGGTGGCAATGTCCCAGAATGCGGTTGAACCGCCGACGCCCAGGACCACTTCGTAGTCGGCCGGGGCATTGAAGAATGTCTTCAGGCCTTCTTGGATGTCGCGGACCAGGTTCTTGACAGGGGCCTGGCGATGCGAGGTGCCAAGCAGTGCGCTGCCTGCTTCCAGGAGCGCTTGGACCTGCTCGGGGCGGACCTTGGAAGGACCGGCACCGAAACGCCCGTCCACTGGCAAAAGGTTTTCGGGAATTGTCAGACCGGTGCTCATGTTGCTCCTCATAAAAGGCTGTTTTTACACTTCCGTCACGCCAGGCAGATGGGAACTGCTCTGGGTGTCGGTGTTTCAATGTTCCCGCACTGGCCCCTCAAAAACGTAAAAGCGAGACGCGATTATTAACGCCCGGGACCGTTTTTCCGGTCCTTCAGTGCGGTCGAGGGGACGCGCGCCACCCTGCCATGACGCCGGAGGGACTTGCATGACTTTGCTGTCAGCGCCTGCGGGTAGAGTGGTGGGCGTATGAATTCCGTGTTGAACCAACCCTTGCAGGAGCGGCAGTCGTGTCAGACCTGATCGATACCACCGAAATGTATTTGCGCACTATTTTGGAGCTCGAAGAGGAAGAGATTACGGCACTGCGGGCTCGAATCGCCGAGCGGCTGGGGCATTCGGGCCCCACGGTTTCGCAAACTATCGCCCGCATGGAGCGTGACGGGCTGGTTGTCGTGACCAGCGACCGCCACCTTGAGCTCACTGCACGTGGCCGCGAAGTGGCAACAGGAGTCATGCGCAAGCACCGGCTGGCCGAACGCCTTCTGGCCGACGTGATTGGTCTCGACTGGGAGTACGTCCACGACGAAGCTTGCCGCTGGGAGCACGTGATGAGCGAGCGCGTAGAGCAGCGCCTGTATGCGTTGTTGGGACAGCCTTCGGCTTCTCCTTACGGAAACCCGATCCCGGGTCTGGAGGCTTTGGGTGGGCCGGGACTGGCCGAAATTTCCGTCAGTGTTCAAAATCTCGATTCGGCTCTCCTTGACGGAAACACCGGCCCCGTGCGTGTTGAGCGCCTGGCCGAGACCATCCAGGTCGATCCCGAGCTGCTGGTGCAGCTCAATGAGGGCGGTATTCGCCCGGGATCCCTAGTCACGCTGGATCGCGCAGACGATTACGTATTGGTCAGGGTCCAGGGCATTGAAGGTGCACTTGAGCTTCCGACTGAGGTCAGCGCGCATGTGTTTGTCCGGCGCATGGATAGATAACGGAATTGTAACTTTGGAGTAAAGCCCGGTAGGGTTTCTCCTTGGGTCATAGTGAGTGACCCACTCCAGATCCGGTTCGCATAACCCTACCGGCGGATCCTGGACCAAGAATTACCGGTAGGGGCGGAGGACCCATTTCAACCGTTTCATGGTTTTGAACCATGGATCTTGGGGTGAAGTTGAGTCCGCCACGGTGGGCTCGGCCGAGTTGATCTCATGACTCGAATCCGACAGCTAACTTCGCAGGCGACACATGAGAGGCTTCTACTTGAACCAGCAGCACACTGCCGGGCGTCGCCGCGCGGCCGGACCCGTTGACGCTTTGCCTACGCTGAGCCCAATGGAAAGCATCGTCAACTCCGCATTGGCTGACGAAGTCCCCACGCGACGCAGTGGCCGACGCTCCCTGCAGGTAGTGCCTGACGTCACCGAAGCGAGCTTGGAAAGCTACACCGGCCGCCGCTTTGTGGCAGGCCTGCGCTACGGCGCAGCCCCCGATGCCACGGCAATCGCTGCGACCGAGCTCGTTGCAGAGCCGCTTCAGTTGGTTCCCGCGCCCGAGGTGCAGGTTGAATCCGACGAGCTGAACAACGTCTTGACGTTCCAGCCGCGAGCCAAGCGCTCCCGCATGGGCTTCACCCACAAGATTGCAGCAGTTGCAGCGGTTTCCGGCCTGGCCCTTGCCGCCGCCAGCCCTGCGCAGGAGAACGAAGAACTGCCCGACGATTCGCTGCGCGTAGCCCAGTCCGCAGTCGTGGACGTGAAGGCCCCCGTCACCGAAGAAATCAAGATCGAGCGCGCCTCGGTGACCAGCAAGTTCACCAAGGAAGACAAGTTGGCCACCGTGATGACCGCTGCCGGCGGAGATGTCACCAAGATTGCCGCAGGCGGAGTCCTGGCCCAGCCGGTCGACAACATCCGGTTGACTTCGAGCTTCGGTCACCGCAAGAACCCGACCGGCCCCGGCTACATGATCCACAACGGCCTGGACTACGCAGTTCCCATGGGAACTCCGATCAAGGCCAGCGCCTCCGGCACGGTAGTACAGTCACAGTTTGCCGGGCACTCCGGATTCCGCGTGGAGATCGACCACGGCAACGGTTTGCACACCAGCTACAACCACAACTCGGTCCTGAAGGTGAAGGTCGGACAGAAGGTTGAGCGCGGTGAGGTTGTCGCACTCAGCGGCAGCACCGGAAACTCCACGGGCCCGCACCTGCACCTCGAGGTCATCGTCAACGGCAAGTGGGTCAATCCCGCCGGATGGCTCTAAACGCCGGTTGTAACAAAGAATGTCACCATTCCGTGATCAGAACGTGACATTTGGACTTGCTTCATATATTCTAGATAAGTAATCGGGACACAAACCCGATTACCGCCATGAGGAGTGCCGAGCACTGCCGCCACATGGTGTCCGTTCAAATTCGCATGGCAGTGGCGGGGGACCCACCTTTCTGGCTTCTGAACTTAGGAAGTCTTGGGGTTAAGTACCCGGACCCGTAACAGGGGATTGGTTACCGAGTGACTCCCACTCGAACCCGACAGCTCACCTCGTAGGCATCAGGAGAGGCAACAACGTGACTTCACGTCAAGCATTAGGGCGCCACCGCGCCGCACCGGTTCGCACGAACCCCCTTGAATCAATTTCGAAGGCAGTTGCCTCGAACGCCGGATCTGTTGGCCGTCAGGCAGCAGTTATCGCGGCAGCATCCGGTCTGGTTCTGACCCTCGGCGTTCCAGGACAGACCCCGGACCGCGTGGCCTCTTCGGCCCCGGTCGAAGGCCTCTCCGCAGAACGAGTCGCTGTCAAGGCCGTCTCGGTTTCCGCAGCCAAGGTCAAGGACCTGGGCATCGAACGCGCAGCGTTCACCTCCAAGCCGGCTCCGGCCCCGGTCGTCATTGCAGTCGCCAACGAGGTTTCCACTCGCAGCAACAGCGATGCACCGGTTACCCGCTCCAGCCGTTCGGCTTCCACGAGCTCCTCAAACAGCTCGGCCCCTAAGAGCACCTCGAGCCGCTCGGCTTCCACTAGCTCCTCGAGTGACGCATTCGCACCGGTGACCCGCACCAACCGCAGCGGCGCAACCGCTGCCGCGGCACCGGCCCCGAAGAGCGACTCGATCAACACCTCCAGCCTCTCCGGCATCGCCGCAACGGCCGCCAAGTACGTTGGCGTTCCCTACGTTTGGGGCGGCAACACCCCCTCAGGCTGGGATTGCTCCGGTTTCGTGAAGTACGTATACGCAAAGCACGGCATCAACATTGCCCGCGGCACCGCAGCGATCCGCGCCTCCGGCCAGTTCGTGCGCACCAGCTCGCCGAAGCCCGGCGACTTGGTCTTCCAGAACGGTGGCGGCCACGTAGGCATCTACCTCGGTGGCGGCAAGATGATCGGCGCCCAGAACCCGACCGTCGACACCATCCTGCACGACGTGACTCGCAACCCGCTCTACGGCTACTACACCCTGGCCAAGTAAGCACTATTTTTCCGAAATCCCCGCAGTGTCCACCCGGATGCGGCGGGGATTTTGCTTTGCCCTGCAGGTTCCATCAATGCCCAGGGAAGGCACGGGGCCGAAAGCGGGGAAAGCGTTTCACCCCCCCCTCGCCACGGTGCATTTGCGCCCGGCTTGCGGGTTGTCGCGCTCTGCACATTCTTCCTTGGGACGTTCTCGAGGCATGTGTTCGCGGGCGCAATGCCGGGGTCCACGCACCTCGTAGACAACACAGGAAAAGCGGAGTCCGTGAAGCGTACCGATTTTCCCGTGTGAGGCGGGGGAGTCAACCGGGATTTTCCACGGAATTCGAATCAATTTCACCGAAAACCGCGCGAATTACCGTGCAGATGTTTTAGGCTAGCCCCAGGAGCCAAAGCTGAGAGCCATGCGCGCCGCGTGAGGGATTCCGTTGTGAACGGGTCCCTCCGTTGCGCCGGGTCGGGATCTAAGGACGCAAACATGCGAACCCTAGTGCTGAATGCAGGATTTGAACCGCTGGCGGTAGTGACATTCCGCCGGGCGCTGCTGCTTGTCTTGACGGGCAAGGCAACGGTGCTCGCCGCCGACGAAATGCACCCGGTCAAAGGGCCGAACAATGTCACCCCTCGCCCCACCGTGATCCTGTTGAACCGCTATGTGCGGATGCCCTACCGCAGAAACATCCAAGTCTCCCGTCGCGGCGTATTGCGCCGTGATGCCCACCGCTGCGCGTACTGCGGCCGGTCAGCCAGCACCATCGACCATGTGATTCCGCGCAGCCGGGGCGGGGAATCCAGCTGGGAAAACCTTGTAGCGGCATGTCACGGCTGCAATAGCAGGAAAGCGGACAAGACGCTGGCACAGTTGGGATGGAAACTTCGTTTTGCACCAGGCATACCCCGCGGCGCCCAATGGGTCATCACAGAACTTGATAGCCCGGCCGAAGCCTGGAGCCCCTTCCTCCGGAGCGCAGCTTGAAATTTGACGCAATCATTGTGGCCGGCGGCCGTGGCTCACGGCTGGGCGGGGTGAGCAAACCCCTGCTTGAGCACCACGGTGAAACACTGCTTGAACATTCGCTCAACGCGGTGACGGATGCCGAATCCATCGCAGTGGTCGGGACGCATGCCCTGGCCGCGGCTGTCACCCGCTACATGGAGACTGCACCCGATACCCAACGCGTGGTCATCACCCGCGAGTATCCAAACTATGCCGGTCCTGCGGCGGCCGTCGCGGCCGGCCGTGCGGCACTCGATGACGGGCCCGACGACGAGAGCGCCCAGTGGCCCCAGCGGGCCTCCGAACTCACAGTGGTGCTTGCAGCCGACCTGCTGGATCCTGCACCCGTGGTCAGGGCGCTGCTTGAAGAGTCGGCGAAGCAGGCCCCCGGGATTAACGCATGGGTGCCGCAGGACGCAGGGGGAGCCCTGCAAACCCTCGCCTGCGCCATTACCACCACCGCACTGCGTGCTGCCATCGAGCAGGCATCTACACCGCACGGAAGCCTGGAGAATGCGTCGATGATGCGGCTACTTGCTACAGTGCACATGGAACGACTGAAACTCCCCGAGATCGACTTCAGCGACATCGACACCCCGGGGGATGCCGGAAAGTACGGGATTACCGTGACCAGCGGCAACGAATAAGGAGAACACGGAATGCCTGCAGCGGAACTCGAGCACTGGGTCACCGAAGTACTTGACGCCTTTGGACTGAGCAACACGCAGGTAGACATCGACAAGGTGCTTTCACTGGCAGGCGTCGTTGCCCACGGCATCGTGCGCCCCGCAGCTCCACTGTCCACATACTTGGCTGGCTATGCAGCCGGGATCGCCGTGGGCAGCGGGCAGGAAACCGAAAAGGTTGCCATGGAAACCGCAGATGCCTTGGTCCGCACGGTGCTTCAGGCCCACCTATCCTCCGGAGCCGACGACTAGATCATGGCCGACCACGACTGGGACCAAGCGCGACGCGATGCCCACAAGCTAGGCCGGGCCCTGGCCTCGCAGCCCGTCACCCTGCCCTTGTACCGGGCAAACGGTCGCATACTCGCCAAGGACTTGGTGGCCCGCTACCCGATCCCGCATTGCGCCACCTCCGCCATGGATGGATTCGCTGTGTGCGGCCCCGGCCCCTGGAAAATCCTCAACGCACTGGCCGCCAACCCCACCGAAAGCGCGGGCGAAGTCCTGGAATCGGGCCAGGCAGTGGCGGTGGTGACAGGCTCCCTGATCCCGCGCGGGGCGGACTGCATCCTGCGCAGCGAAAACACCACCACCATCGACGGAACGCTCCGCTGCGACCGGGTTCCAGTCCCGGGTGCCGATATCCGCCCGGCCGGCACCGAAGCAACCACCGGGGCGCTGCTGCAACCGGCGGGCACACGCTTGCGCGCAGGAGTCCTGGCAACAGCTGCCGTGGCCGGCTACGACGAGCTCCTGGTTGCCGCGCAACCCAAGGTCCACCTTGTTTTCACGGGTGACGAGGTGGTCACCTCCGGAACCCCAGCACCCGGCCAGGTCCGTGACGGCTTCTCACCGGTGCTGCCACACATTATCGAAGCCCTCGGCGGCCAGGTTGCCGGCACCATCCGCATCGGCGACTCCAAGTCACAAACCACTGCAGCGCTTTCCAGCCCGGAGGCACTGGCCGCAGACATCATCATCACCACCGGTGGCACTGGGTTCTCCGACCGCGATTTTGTGCGAAGCTCCGCGGCCGAACTTGGCGGGACGGAAGTCATCTCTTCCATTGCCATGCGACCTGGACACCCATCGATGCTCAGCGTGCTCCCTGACTCACGTATCCTCGTGGCGCTGCCCGGTAATCCGCTAGCAGCACTCATGGCGGTGGCAACAGTAGTTGATCCGCTGCTGCGCGGTGCCTGCGGCACCGCTGTCGCAGACCCGGGCTGCGCGCTCAGCGCCGCAGCTTTCCCCCCTTTGCCGGGGCGGCATCGACTGATCCCTGCACGCTGGGTCCGCACGGCAGACCCAGCCAACCCTGATGCCCTGGCCCCGTCCGAATACACCGGGTCGGCGATGCTCCGAGGGCTTTCCGGAGCACAAGCAATCCTGGTCATCGGGCCGGCAGGAGCAGCGGTGGGAGATCCAGTGGCCTACCTTGAATTACCTTGGTGAGCACCCGCGAAATTCGTTGTAGACGGTAGTTAGAAAAAGGAAGAACAATGGGACGCAAAATCGTCCGCAGGCGCATCACTCGCGCCACCCTGGCCGGGGCGCGCACCGTCCGTGAAGAAAAAATTGCTGTTGAAGAACCCTTGGAGATCCGGTTTGGACAGACCTCCTTCACCACTTCCATGCGTACCCCCGGGGACGATTTCGACATGGTTGCCGGATTCTTGCTCGCCGAGGGAATCATCGCCCGCCCCGAACACCTGGTGAGCATGCGCTATTGTGCGGGAACCGACGAAAACGGTGTACAAACGTTCAACGTCATCGAGGTTCAGTTGGGGTTCGGCGCCCACGCCCCGGATTTGAGTACGGCCCGTAACGTGGTGACAAGCTCCGCGTGCGGGATCTGCGGAACCAATTCCATCGACGAAGTCCGCAAGAAATCCCCCCATACCTTGGACCCCTCCGTGGAACTCGTTGGACTTCAGGTGCTGCTTGGCCTGCCGGACACGCTGCGCGATGCGCAAAAGCTTTTCGACGCCACCGGCGGA
This sequence comes from Paeniglutamicibacter antarcticus, assembly GCF_900010755.1. Taxonomy (GTDB): domain Bacteria; phylum Actinomycetota; class Actinomycetes; order Actinomycetales; family Micrococcaceae; genus Paeniglutamicibacter; species Paeniglutamicibacter antarcticus_B. Next base: position 64,686 of record NZ_CZJT01000088.1, read on the forward strand.
GTGCACGCGGCCGGGCTCTTCAACGCCAACGGAGACCTGCTGGTGCTTCGTGAGGACGTTGGACGGCACAATGCGGTGGACAAGGTCATCGGTGCTGCCCTGCGCGAAGGAATGTTCCCGTTGACCGAAACCGTGTTGCAGGTTTCGGGCCGCGCGTCCTTTGAACTGGTCCAAAAAGCCACGATGGCAGGGATACCCATGCTCAGCGCCGTCAGCGCCCCGTCTTCGCTGGCTGTTGAGCTCGCCGATGAATCGGGGCTTACCCTGGCCGCGTTCTCACGCGGACACAGCGTGAACCTATACACTCATGCTCAGCGGGTACGTGACTCTTAACACTGGTTACGTCGAAAACGTTTCGCCGAAACGACCCGCTCAAACGCGGTAAAGCCCAGTTGACGTGGAGGAAGTAAATGAATCGCCCGGCTCCAACCCAAGACATCAACGAAGATGACCTGAAGGTCGGCAAACCAAAGCGCAGTGCCGCCGGAGTCGAAGCCGTCCTGGTCTCCATGGAACGTGGTTTCGTACAAGCAGGTGTGAGCCGGACGTTGCGTTCAATGCTGCGTATTAACCAGCGTGGCGGATTCGACTGCCCCGGTTGTGCCTGGCCGGAATCCATCACTGGAGCACGCAAGCCCGCCGAGTTCTGTGAAAACGGGGCCAAGGCCATCGCCGAAGAAGCCAGCGCACGTACAGTTACCCCCGCATGGTGGGCCGAACACCCCATCGCGGTGTTGCGTGAAAAGACCGAGTACTGGCTGGGATCTCAGGGTCGGATCACCGAGCCAATGACCATTCGTGATGGGGACACCCACTACACGCCGATCACGTGGGCCCAAGCATTCCGCACCATTGGCGAACACGTCAACGCCACCACCCCGGACAAATGCGTCTTCTACACCTCCGGGCGCACCGCCAATGAGACAGCGTTCATGTACCAGCTGTTGGCTCGTTCGCTGGGCACCAACAACCTGCCCGACTGCTCAAACATGTGCCATGAATCATCAGGTTCGGCGCTGAACCCCACCATCGGCATTGGCAAGGGAACCGTCTCCCTCGAGGACTTCGAACATGCAGAACTGATCTTCGTGGTCGGCCAGAACCCTGGAACCAACCACCCCCGCATGCTCTCGGCACTCGCAGACGCCCGCAAGCGAGGCGCCCGCGTGGTTGCCGTGAACCCGCTGCCCGAGGCAGGTTTTTTCGGGTTCAAGGATCCGCAGAGCGTTGGCGGGATGCTCGGAAAATCCGCCGATGTCTCCAGCGACTTCCTGCAAATCAAGGTTGGCGGGGATCTTGCCCTCTTCCAGGCCTTCGGGCACTTGTTGCTGACCGAGGAAGAAAGGAACCCGGGATCCGTAATTGACAAGGCTTTCATCGATTCGGCCACCGACGGTTTCGAGGCATACAAGGACGCCCGCAAGGACCTTGACTGGGACGCCACCGAGGAAGCCACCGGGCTGACCCGCACGGAAATCACAGCGATCGCGCAGCTGCTGATCGGTTCCAAGGCGACGATCTTCTGCTGGGCGCTGGGTCTGACCCAGCAGCCGCACTCGGTGCCGACGCTGAAGGAAATCATCAACCTGCTGCTGATGCAGGGGAACTTCGGCAAGCCCGGCGCCGGTGCCTGCCCGGTGCGTGGACACTCAAACGTGCAGGGCGACCGGACCATGGGCATCTGGGAGAAGCCGGGTGAGAAGCTGCTCGCGGCCCTCGACGCTGAATTCAAGATCAATTCCCCACGCGTCCACGGCTATGACTCCACCGAGGCACTGGACGCCTTTGAAAAGGACGAGGTGGATGTCTTTGTCTCCATGGGCGGCAACTTCGCCCTGGCCAACTCGGAGACCGAGTTGCTGGAGGCCGGCATGCAGCGAGCCAAGCTGACGGTCCACATCTCCACCAAACCCAACCGCTCCCACGTGGTGCACGGGCAGACCTCACTGATCCTGCCCACCCTCGGGCGCACCGACAGGGACGACAAACACGCAGGCGGTCCGCAGTTCCTCTCAGTCGAGGACTCGATGTCCGTCATCCACTCCACTCAGGGTCGGCTCAAGCCGGTCTCCGAGCACCTCTTGGCAGAGCCGGTGATCGTCGCCCGCATGGCCACTGCCATCCTGGGCGAGGACCACGTGGTTCCCTGGAAGGCCATGGCGGAGGACTACGACGTGGTCCGCGACCACATCTCCCGGGTGCTGCCCGGCTTCGAGGAGTTCAACCGCAGGGTGCGCGGGCGCAACGGCTTCGTGCTGCCCAACCCGCCGCGCGACACCCGCTCCTTCGCCACCGACATCGGCAAGGGCAAGTTCACGGTGTCGCCCTTCGAAGCCCTCTATGCCCCGGCAGGGCACTTGATCTTGCAGACGGTACGCAGCCACGACCAGTACAACACCACGTTCTACGGCTTGGATGACCGCTACCGCGGCATCAAGGACGGCCGCCGGGTCATCCTGATCAACCCCGAGGACCTGGTGGAGCTGGGGCTTGAGGACAAGATGCTGGTGGATGTCATTTCGACCTTCGGCGGCACCGAACGCCGTGCCAACAGGTTCCGCCTGGTCTCCTACCCGACAGCGAAGGGCTGCGCCGCCGCGTACTTCCCGGAGGCCAACGCGCTGGTGCACCGGAAACTGGTGGCCCGCGAGTCCAACACCCCCGGGTTCAAGGCCATGACCGTGCGCTTTGTGGAGCACTCCGCACAACCTGGCCCGACGCTGGATAGCTGAGACGTCCGCCCGGGACTATGCTCGCCGGTAGAGTGGGTCTGCACCTCTAGGCTTTCACGGCCCGAATCATGGTGCACACAAACACGTAGTACCTCGGGGTAGACACCCCAGATCTGGCGGAACACCATGAGTATGGAAAGTGCGGCCTGGAATTCGCTGTGGCGAATGTCCGGTCCGGATAAGGGCAAGGCCTACGCGGCGACAACACCCCGGAGGGTCTTGGCCTTTGCGGGGGTCTACAAGAAGCAGCTGTTGGTCTTCGTCTTCTTCTCGGTGTGCGCGGCGGTCCTGAGCGTCGTGACCCCGGTCCTGGCCGGTCGGGTTGTTGATGCAATCGTCGCCAAGTCCGAGATCCCGGTGATTATCAAGCTTGCGGCGATCATCGCCGTGGTTGCGGTCTTCAGCGCGATTTTTTCGCTGATCGTCCGTTGGTATTCCTCCCGGCTGGGTGAGGGCGTCATCTTCGATTTGCGCACCGCGGTCTTTGACCACGTGCAAAAAATGCCTGTCGCCTTCTTCACCAGAACCCGCACCGGAGCTCTGGTCAGCCGCCTGAACAATGACGTCATCGGGGCCCAAGCGGCCTTTGCCGGGACCCTGTCGGGACTGGTGTCGAACGTCGTGGCACTGGTGCTGACCGCCGGCGTCATGTTCTCGACGTCCTGGCAGGTCACCCTCGCTGCCCTGGTGTTGCTGCCGGTGTTCCTGCTCCCGGCACGGCGCTTCGGGCGGAGCCTTGCCTTCTTGCGCAAGGAATCGGCCGACCTCAACGCGTCCATGGGCACCCAGATGACCGAACGGTTCTCGGCACCCGGAGCGACCCTCATCAAGCTATTCGGCCGTCCGGCCGATGAATCCGAACAGTTCGCCCTGCGCGCGGGACGCGTGCGGGACATCGGCGTGAAAATGGCGATGCGCCAGTACTTCTTCGTCATTATGCTCACCCTGGTGGCGGCCCTCGCCCTGGCGCTTGTCTATGGCATGGGAGGCGTCTATGCAACGCGTGGCCAGCTGGCTCCCGGCGACGTGGTGGTCCTGGGCATGCTGCTGGTCCAGCTGTATTCCCCGCTGACCGCGCTGGCGAACGCCCGCGTCGAAATCACCAGCGCCCTGGTGAGCTTTGACAGGGTCTTTGAAATCCTTGACCTCAAGCCGCTGATCGCAGATTCCCCTACGGCCACGGTACTGGAACCGGGACCGGTGGACGTGAAGTTCAAGAACGTTTCGTTCTCCTACCCGAGCGCCGACAAGGTGTCTCTGGCGTCCCTTGAAGATGTTTCGGTGTTGGATACCCGCGGCGGGGAAACCGTGTTGCACGGCATCGACTTTGAAATTCCGGCTGGATCAACGGTCGCCTTGGTCGGCTCCTCGGGGGCCGGAAAATCGACCATCGCAGCACTGCTCGCGCGGCTGTACGACGTGGATTCCGGCTCCGTTGAACTCGGCGGTACAGATATCCGCGAACTCAAACTTGCTTCGCTACGTACAACGGTTTCCATGGTGACCCAGGATGGGCACTTGTTCCACGAAACCATCCGGGCGAACCTTGCCCTGGCAAACCCCGGGGCGACCGACGCCGAAATCTGGCAGGCACTTGAACGTGCACGGCTGCGTCCGACCATCGAAGCGTTGCCTGACGGGTTGGATACGGTGGTGGGGGAGCGCGGCTACAGGCTTTCCGGCGGTGAACGCCAACGCATGACCATTGCGCGGCTGCTGCTCGCGGCTCCGCAGGTGGTCATCCTCGACGAGGCCACCGCGGCCCTTGATTCTTCCAACGAGGCAGCCGTCCAGGCGGCGCTCGCCGAGGCGCTGGCGGACCGGACGGCACTGGTGATTGCACACAGGCTTTCAACCATCCGTTCGGCAGACCAGATCCTGGTGGTTGAGGGTGGCAAGATCGTTGAACGTGGCACGCACACCGAGCTGCTGGCTGCACATGGGCGCTACGCCGAACTGCACGAAACCCAGTTCGCGCAGTAACGCAGCGCATCCAGGCACCGGATGTGGACTCGTTGGGCAACTGCTCCCCGGCTCCGGTGCCCCATGCCTCAGCTCTTCAGCAACGGGGGCAGCACATACTCGCGCAATAGCGGGGCAATGTCGTTTCGCCGGATCGCGTCGTCAGGGTCCAGCCACATCATTTCTTCGATCTCGGCCTGGATGCGCGGGGCTTGGTTGCTGGTTGCCCCGAAGAGATAGGCAACGATTTCGGTGTCTTCCTCATTGGCCGCCGGGCCGTCCCAGCGTCCGAGGAACTCGACGTTTTCCGGGGCCAGCCTCAGGTCAAGTTCTTCGTGAACTTCGCGAAGAACAGCGGCCTCGGGACTTTCCCCGGGTTCAAGTTTCCCTCCGGGCTGCATGAACATGGTGGTTTGGCGTTTACGCACGAGAAGAATGCGTCCGGACGGGTCGAGTAGCCGCAGGGCGGCGATGATGAGAATCTTTGGCACCTCTTGAGCTTAACAACAGCTAAAACTACATGCGGGGATGATAACGTGCTCTTTGGGCTGATACTAGGCTCGGACTATTGGCGTTAAACGCTTTTAGCAGTTTCGGCCGGAATGAACGTTTTCTGGTGAAGCCGACTGGACATTGGGACCGTCCGGTCAACGGCGACGGTCAACGGGGGATCACTTATGGATCTACAAATGGAGAATTGATGCAGCGGGGCACCAACCTAGGGCGACTCGGGGATTTCAACCAAGCGGTAATTTTTGAGTCTATTCGTCGCGCCGTCGACGGGGTGAGCCGAGTCGAACTTGCCGGGTCCACTGGGCTTTCGCCGCAAACCATCTCGAATGTTGTGCGTCGTCTGCTCGACGATGGACTGGTCCGCGAAGACCGCACCATCGTTTCGGGTCCGGGGAAGCCACGCACGGTCCTTGAACTCGAAGCAAACCGCATGGTTTCCATTGGCATCCACTTGGATCCCGGGGTGATCACCGTTGTCATGTTGAACTTGCGCGGTGAGACCCTGCATTCGCGTCGGTTGGATGTACCTCCGGTTGAGGTTCCGGCAAAGACCCTTGAGACCATGGCGGCCACCGTCGAAGAGATCATCAAGGAATCCGGCATGCCTCGCGCCAACGTCATTGGTGTTGGTGTTGCTACACCTGGTCCGATCGACCGGGACCGCGGGGTCATGATCGACCCGCCGCTGCTGGATGGCTGGACCGACGTAGACGTTGTCGAGCCGCTGCGCCGGATGCTCAACCTTGAAGTCGTCCTCGAAAAAGACACCATTGCGGCTTCGATTGCCGAATTGTGGAAGGGCAATGACGCCGCGCGCGATAACTTCATCCTTATGTATGTGGGTGCAGGAATCGGTGCGGGCATGGTCCTGGGTGGCGAAATCCACCGCGGCGTGAGCAACAATGCAGGCGAGATCGGTCACTATTCCACCGGCGTTGTTGCCCAGCCATGCGACTGCGGCCGCAATGACTGCCTGCACGCCTCGCTCTCCTTCAACAACGTGGCACGCAAAGCCCGCGCCGCCGGCCTGACCTTGACGGTCCCCGATGACGGGAACCCCGAAGAGCGGGCGGAAGGCATGCGTCAGATCGTCAAGATGGCAGACGCCGGCGACGAAAGAGCCGTCACTCTCATGCGTGACTGCATGGAAAAGGTAGGCCAGGTTGCCGGTCAGCTGTGCAACGCACTTGATGTTTCGCTGGTAATTTTCGGCGGCCCTCTGTGGAGCCACGTCGGAAGCTACTGCCTCGATGGAGTCCGGGAAGTCATCAATGAGCGCTTCAGCTCCAAGAATGTTCACGGCATCGAAGTGCGGTCCTCGACCCTTGGCCACGAAGTCGGTGCCATCGGCGGTGCTTGTGCCGTCATGGACGCGACGTTGTCACCGAAAGCTGCAGCACTCCTCTTGCGCTAAATGGTAGTAAGCAACTGTTGAAGGGTCGTTTTGCCAGTGGGCAGGGCGACCCTTCGTCGTAATAAGGTGACTCGGTTGACAAATTTTCTCAAATGCAATTAGATGTCCGGTAGGAGTTGGTAGCAACCGAACTGCCCACCGTTGTTTGCGTGAAAGTCTCGAATGTCCGCAATGTTGATGAGTGGGGGAACGGCAGGTCGGCGGCTGGGGAGCCGCTCCTACGCCGTCGACCGGTGATGTGGGATGTAATGGGAGTTATCCCACATATCCACCGGTCGACGGCACTTTATTTTTTAAGCCGATGTTGTGCCTGGGCCATTTGGGACGGAAGGCCTGCACGGGAGAGGGCCGACCGCCACTGCCGCGCAGCAGCGCAAGCACTCATCGAAAAATCGCGCGCGAAGCCCAGGCTGCAGCTGGTTCCAATTCGCACGCACCATGTCAGGATGTCGGATTCCGAGGAAACGCCTGGGCGTCCCACAGGAGGCCTCGCCGAGGATATTTCAAGCCGGTGGGCAACTCATGGCTGCGTTGGGCCGCCACGGGGCGCCTGAGTGCTGCAGAGGCTGGGCTCAGTGCCGCTTGTAACTCGCCACGTGGAGCAAGTTCAGGCTTTAAACACGGGATGACCTGCACATGTGCAGATCATCCCGGTTTGGTGCCCCTGGCCGGAATTGAACCGACGGCCTACCCTTTAGGAGAGGGTCGCTCTATCCAACTGAGCTACAGGGGCTTGCTTCGCCGAAACGAACCGTATCAATCCTAACGGCATTTCGGCGAAGGTTTTGGATGTGACTCCCCGCAAGTCGCGCGGGGGAGTCGCTCGCAATTCTCTAGAGCAGGCCTTGCTTTGAGGCTTCCCACTTTTCGCGGAAAGTGCGCACGAACGATGCGATCAGTACGCCAACCAGGATGGCAAGGGTGGCGAAAAGCAGAATCCAGCGGGTCGAGGTCAACATCGAAGCCAACTGAACTGCGGCGGGATCCAGCGGGCCGGTGAACAGCGCATCAATGGCGCGGTTTTCCCACAGGTCAATGACAGCGAAGAGCATCGGAACTGCCCACAGCACCCAGCGGACCGCGCCACGAGCAGTGTTCAGGTTCACGGCAAGCATCGTGATCAAGGCCAGGAAGAGCGGGAAGAGCATACCGGCGGTTTTGTGCAGGTAGTTCAACTGGCCCTGGGCATTGGCATCCATCGCACCGCGGAGGGCTTCGATGTGCTCAACCGAGTAACCGCCAATCATTTGATCCGGCATCATCAAGCCGTTGGACAGGTCCGCCATCTGGTTAAGCGTCAACAGGTGGTAGTACCAGAACAGCATGATCACAGCACCAACACCCGCAACCAGAATCAAGTTGCCGTTGCTCTGCGCCTTTTCGGGCGAACGTTCAGTTGATGCGTTAACCACCGGGGCCGCGGGTGCCGGGCGGTTGTACTGTTTCGACTTGCGTGACTTGGCCATGCACCAATTATGCCTGCTCTGCAGTTAGTGCCCACCCAGCTGTCGCACGCTCGAAGTAGACTAGGGCCCATCATGGATTTTCTTTTCGATGACTTCGTCGCACCCTCTCCAGCCCAGTCACTGCCAGATGCCACAGAGCTCCTGCGCGGCCTGAACCCGGAGCAGGAACAGGCAGTCAAACACGCAGGTTCCCCGCTGCTCATCGTCGCCGGGGCAGGCTCGGGCAAGACCCGTGTGCTCTCGCACCGGATCGCCTACCTGTTGGCCACGGGCCGGGCACGGCCGCATGAAATCTTGGCCATTACCTTCACCAACAAGGCCGCGGCCGAAATGCGTGAACGTATTTCCGCACTGGTGGGCGAGGATGTCGCCAAGAAAATGTGGATCTCCACCTTCCACTCATCATGCGTGCGTATCCTGCGTCGCGAGGCAGCCGCAGCCGGGTTGAAATCAAGTTTCTCCATTTACGATTCCGCCGACTCCCTGCGTTTGATCACGCTTATCTCCAAGGGGTTGGAACTGGATCCGAAACGATTCACACCCAAAACCATCGCCCACAAAATCTCTGCGTTGAAGAATGAATTGATCGACGACGAACAATACGCAGCGACGATCTCCGAAAGCGACCCGTTCGCCCGGGCTGTCGCACAGGTATACCGCGGCTACACCGAACGTCTGCGGGCGGCCAACGCCCTGGACTTCGATGACCTGATTGCCCACGTGGTGAACATTTTCCGTGCCTTCCCCGCACTTGCCGACAATTACCGCAGGCGATTCCGCCACGTGATGGTCGACGAATACCAGGACACCAACCACGCCCAATATGCGCTGGTTCGTGAATTGACGGGACCCGATGGGCCGACCGCCGGCGGCGAACTGACCGTGGTCGGCGACTCCGATCAGTCAATTTACGCTTTCCGTGGTGCGGATATCCGCAACATCGTGGAGTTCGCGAAGGACTACCCGGACGCCGAGACCATCAAGCTCGAGCAAAACTACCGTTCGACGCAAACGATCCTCTCGGCGGCCAACGAAGTCATCAAACGCAACCCCAACCGTCCCGAAAAACGGTTGTGGACAGCCGAAGGCGACGGCGAGAAAATCATTGGCTACGTCGGTGAATCCGAGTCGGATGAGGCCCGCTGGATTGCCGATGAAATCCTGCGGCTCAACGATGAAGAAGACATCCGCCCTGGTGACGTTGCGATCTTCTACCGCACCAACGCCCAGTCGCGTTCGCTTGAAGAGCAGCTGATGCGTGTGGACTTGAAATACAAGGTCATTGGCGGCACCAGGTTCTACGACCGCAAGGAAGTCAAGGACGCCCTGTCGTACCTGAGGGTCTTGATGAATCCAGAGGATGACATCAACGTCCGGCGCATTCTCAATGAACCAAAGCGTGGCATTGGGGACCGGGCCGAATACGCCGTTGCGGCCCTGGCCGAACGAGAGCGCATTTCCTTCATGGAGGCGTTGCGCCGTGCCGAGGAAGCGCCGGGCCTGGGCACCCGAGGACAAAATATGGTTGCCGGGTTCGTGAAGATCATTGACGACCTGGCTGTTGTTGCCGAAGGGTCCGGCCCGGCCGAGGCCCTTGAAGCGGTGCTGGAGCAGACCGGTTACCTTGAAATGCTGCGCTCCTCAGCTGACCCGCAGGATGAATCCCGAGTGGAAAACCTCGCCGAACTGGTTGCCGTCGTGCGCGATTTCATGAAGGAAAACCCCGAGGGTACCCTTGTCGATTTCCTTGAGCGTGTGGCACTCGTTGCCGACGCGGACCAGATTCCTGAGGCACCGGTTGATGACGAGGGCGCCAATATGGCCCGGCGTGAAGGATTCGTCACGCTGATGACCCTGCATACAGCGAAGGGGTTGGAATTCCCGGTGGTGTTCCTCACCGGCATGGAACACGGGATTTTCCCTCACCAGCGGTCCCTGACAGATGAGAAGGAGTTAGCGGAGGAACGCAGGCTTGCCTACGTGGGCCTGACCCGCGCCCGCGAACGCTTGTACCTCACCCGCGCCGAGTACCGCAGCCTTTGGGGCCAGTCCCAGTACAACCCCGCCAGCCAATTTCTCGAGGAGATTCCCGAGAACCTGCTTGAATGGAAACGCGAAGGCACGAAGCGATCGACCTTCGACTCATTTGGCGGAAGCAGTAACTTTGCCACCAGCCGCTACGAATCCGGTTCCTATTGGGGCGCGTCACGTGGCGGTGGAGGCGGCGGGGGTACAACGCGGCTCAGCGGGGCCAGCGAGGAACATACCCTGCGCACGGCACCTACTGCCCGCGCTGCGTCAAAGAGCGCACGGGTGCAACCGAACAAGGAAATCATTGCGCTGAACGTTGGCGACAAGGTTTCGCATGGAACATTTGGGTCCGGTGTGGTCTTGGCGCTTGAAGGTGCCGGCGACAAGACAGTGGCGAAGGTAAAGTTCGCCGATACCGAAAAGCGGCTACTGCTGCGATACGCGCCACTGACTAGGCTCGACTAGGGTTTTTGTGACAGTTTTTTTCCATCGCCAACCGTGATCACCGCAACAGGGCGATCTCTACGAATTGTAGAACTGTGTCATTGCGTGGGAAAGCGTTAGTCTGAAAGGGCACTAGGCCTGTTTAGGGTCCGGTGCTCCCCTCTGAGGCGCGACATGGTTTTGCCTTGACGCGTCTTCGAGTCAGCATAGACTTCGACAAGAAGGACACAAGCCCGTGGACCTGTATGAATACCAGGCGCGCGATATGTTCGAGTCGCACGGTGTACCCGTGCTGGCCGGCATCATTGCCTACACCCCTGAAGAAGCCAAGGCCGCTGCCGAGAAAATCGGCGGCGTCGTGGTTGTTAAAGCCCAGGTAAAGGTCGGAGGCCGCGGCAAGGCCGGCGGCGTCAAGGTCGCAAAGACCGCCGACGAAGCATTTGAGCACGCAACCAACATTCTCGGCATGGACATCAAGGGCCACACCGTGAACAAGGTCATGATCGCCCAGGGCGCAGACATTGCCGAGGAGTTCTACTTCTCCGTACTGCTGGACCGCGCAAACCGCAACTACTTGGCCATGTGCTCGGTTGAAGGCGGCATGGAGATCGAGGAGCTCGCTGTCGAGCGCCCCGAGGCCCTCGCCCGCATTTCAGTTGACCCGGCCGTTGGCATCGATCAGGCCAAGGCCGACGAAATCGTTGCAGCAGCAGGCTTCGCCCCGGAACTGACCGAAAAGGTTGCCTCGGCAATCCTGAAGCTGTGGGACGTCTTCAAGAAGGAAGACGCAACCCTGGTGGAGGTCAACCCGCTGGTTCGCACCGGCGCTGGCGAGATCGTTGCCCTTGACGGCAAAGTCACCATTGACGAGAACGCTGGCTTCCGCCACGCTCACCACGAAGCCCTTGAAGACAAGGACGCTGCTGATCCGCTCGAGGCCAAGGCCAAGGCTCAGGACCTGAACTACGTCAAGCTGGACGGCGAAGTAGGCATCATCGGTAACGGTGCTGGCCTGGTTATGTCCACCCTTGACGTTGTTGCTTACGCCGGCGAAAACCACGGCAACGTGAAGCCAGCTAACTTCCTGGACATCGGCGGCGGAGCTTCGGCAGCCGTCATGGCCGCTGGCCTTGACGTCATCTTGAATGACGAGCAGGTCAAGTCCGTGTTCGTCAACGTCTTCGGTGGCATCACCGCATGTGACGCCGTGGCAAACGGCATCGTGGGCGCCCTGGAAACCTTGGGCGACGCAGCCAACAAGCCGCTCGTTGTGCGTCTTGATGGCAACAACGTCGAGGAAGGCCGCCGCATTCTTGCCGAAGCCAACCACCCGCTGGTCACCCTGGCAGCAACCATGGACGAGGGCGCCGATAAGGCTGCCGAGCTCGCCAACGCAGCGAAGTAAGTAGGGATACGCGAACATGAGCATTTACCTTAACAAGGACTCCAAGGTCATCGTTCAGGGCATCACCGGTGGCGAGGGTACCAAGCACACCGCACTGATGCTCAAGGCCGGCACCAACATTGTCGGCGGCGTCAACGCCCGCAAGGCTGGCACCACCGTGACCCACGGCGAGAAGGACATCAAGGTTTTCGGCGCAGTGGCAGAAGCCATGGCCGAAACCGCAGCAGATGTTTCGATCGTCTTCGTTCCGCCGGCATTCACCAAGGATGCAGTCGTTGAAGCCATCGAGGCAGGCATCGGCCTGGTCGTTGTCATCACCGAAGGCGTTCCGGTACAGGATTCGGCCGAGTTCTGGGCACTTGCCCAGTCCAAGGTTGACGCCGACGGCAACCAGGTCACCCGCATCATCGGCCCGAACTGCCCCGGCATCATCACCCCGGGTGAAGCTCTCGTGGGCATCACCCCGGCCAACATCACCCAGAAGGGCCCGATCGGCTTGGTCTCCAAGTCCGGTACGTTGACCTACCAGATGATGTACGAACTGCGCGACCTTGGCTTCTCCACCGCCATCGGCATCGGCGGCGACCCGGTCATCGGCACCACCCACATCGACGCACTTGCTGCGTTCGAAGCGGACCCGGAGACCAAGGCCATCGTCATGATCGGTGAAATCGGTGGCGACGCTGAAGAGCGCGCAGCCGATTACATCAAGGCGCACGTCACCAAGCCGGTTGTCGGCTACGTGGCTGGCTTCACCGCCCCAGAGGGCAAGACCATGGGCCACGCTGGCGCCATCGTCTCCGGTTCGGCCGGTACCGCACAGGCAAAGAAGGAAGCACTTGAGGCTGCCGGCGTGAAGGTCGGCAAGACCCCGTCGGAAACCGCAACGCTGCTGCGCGAAGTTTTCGCAGCTCTCTAATTCATTAGAGTGCACCACACCGGTGGCGGCCGTCCTTGTTACTTAGGTAGCGAAGGACGGCCGCCATCGGTCGTTAGGGGCATGCCAACTGAACCCTTCCGGAATCAGTGACGCAACCTGAAAAACGAGGTCCCGGCCGCGGCGAAGGCACCGGGCAGCAATAACACCAGGAGTTCCGGGTTGAACTGCACCTCGGTGGGGCCGCGCCCCTCCAGTGCCGCTGCGAGTTTCTCCGGTGCAACGGACTGCAGCAGCCATTCGGACGGTCCGGCGCCGATCTGCAGAAGCCCGGTTCCGGGGTCGAAGTCGAGCCAGGCGGTGATCCAATCGCCGGCAAAGCGCGGCAGGGGATTGGTGGATGTTTCGGGTGCTGTGTGGGTTTTGCTGGTCATGGTGGCCACGATCCTTGAAGCTGGTTGTCCTTGCCCCCGGCGCAAATGCGTGCGAAGGCCGCTTCGTCATCCGAACCACCCGCCGTACAACAATGGGGTTGGTACCTGGTCAGTCGGAGCTTTGCTAAAAGCAACCAAGATTCGTGAAGCTGTACCAACCATACGTTGGTCACCGGACAGTTCGCCACCGCGGGGTCAGGAACCGCAACAATCCGTCATTGTCGTGGGACAGCATGCACCCAGCCGGGAGGCATAGGCTTGGAAAAGCAAAAGATCCAACCCCAGCTTTCGGAGGTACACCATGCGCGCCACACTGATCCACGGACCGCGGGACATACGCGTTGAAGACCGTCCCGACCCGGTATTACTCGCCGACACCGACGCGCTGGTCAAGGTCACTGCAGCCTGCGTGTGCGGATCGGACCTGTGGCCTTACCGCGGCGTCAACGAGATCCCGAAGCCGCGGCCGATCGGGCATGAATTCATCGGCGTCGTCACGGCAGTCGGGGACAAGGTTGCAACGCTGAAAGCCGGTGACTTTGTGGTGGCCCCCTGGGCCAACAGCTGCGGAAGCTGCCCGCCGTGCCGCAACGGCGTCCAGGTGGCCTGCGAGCACAAGGCCACTTGGGGCGGGAAAGACGAAAACGGGCTGCCGGTGGACGGCGGGCAGGGCGAGGCCGTGCGCGTCCCCAATGCCGACGGCACCCTGGTGCCGGTCCCGGGCGTGAGCAACCCCGACGAGGCCCTGGCCAAATCGCTGCTCGCGCTCTCCGACGTGATGGGCACCGGACACCATGCGGCGCTCGGGGCGCAGGTTGCGCCAGGTCGCAGCGTCGTGGTGGTCGGCGACGGCGCCGTGGGCCTGAGCGCGGTGCTCGCTGCCAAGCGGCTGGGTGCCACCCGGATCATCGCCATGTCCAGGCATGCAGACAGGGCCGCGCTGGCCCGCGAATTCGGGGCCACCGATGTGGTCGCCGAACGCGGGAAGGAAGCTGCCGCGAAGGTGCGCGAACTGCTCGGGGGAGTGCTGGCCGACTCGGTACTCGAATGCGTGGGCACCGAAGAGTCCCTGGGCCAGGCGCTGGCCTGCACCAGGCCCGGCGGTGCCATAGGCTTCGTCGGAGTACCGCACGGGGAAAACCCGCTGCCGCTCTATGAGCTCTTCTCGAAGAACATCACGGTGGCCGGCGGGGCCGCCAGCACCCGGGCCTACCTGCCCGAGCTGCTGGAAGACGTGCTGGCCGGGAAGATCAATCCCGGGCTGGTATTCGACACGGTGATGCCCCTCGAGCAGACGCCGGCAGCCTACCGGGCCATGGACGAGCGCCGCTCCATCAAGGTCATGCTGGTGCCATAGCAAGCAGCCGGTGCTGTGTGCGGGGAACGAATCCCCGCGAACACCTGTCTGTGCAAGCAGCTGCGGCCCGGCCCGCCCGCCCCGTAAAGGGCAGGTGAACCGGGCCGCAGCCATGGAATTGCTTAGCGCAGCAGCTCGCGGATGTCATCGGCGTTCAGGACCTTGCCGAAGCCGGCACCCTCATCCATGACCGAGGAAATCAGCTGGCGCTTGGAATCCTGCAACGCCACCACCTTCTCCTCGATGGTATTCCTGGCGACCATCCGGTAAACCATCACGTTGCGGGTCTGCCCGATGCGGTGTGCACGGTCAACGGCCTGCGACTCGGCTGCAGGGTTCCACCAAGGGTCAAGCAGGAAGCAGTAGTCCGCCTCGGTGAGGTTCAACCCGAAGCCGCCGGCCTTGAGCGAAATCAGGAACACCGGCGCCTGGCCGGACTTGAACGAATCAATGACCTCAGCACGCTTGCGCGTGGAACCGTCAAGGTAGGCATACGGCACCCCGGCGGCCTCCAACCGGTCCGCTGCCTTCTTCAGGAAGGAGGTGAACTGGGAGAAGATCAACGCGCGGTGGCCCTCGGCAATGACATCCTCGAGCTGTTCGAAGAGCACGTCGAGCTTGGCGCTGGGGACCTCGGCGTACTCGTCATCCACCAGGGACGCATCCAAGGAGAGCATGCGCAACAGGGTCAGCGACTGGAAGATCGTGAACCGGTTCTTGTCCATGTCCTCGACCAGGCGCAGCACCTTCTGGCGTTCGCGCTGCAGGTGCGTGTCGTAGATCTTGCGGTGGGCCGGCGTCAGCTCCACATGCAGCACCTGCTCCTGCTTCGGCGGCAGATCGGTGACCACCGCGTCCTTGGTGCGGCGCAGCATGAACGGGCGGATCCTCCGGCGCAACCGGGAGAGCGGCTCGCTCAGTCCCTGGCGCTCGATGGGACGCTGGTAGTTCTCGGCGAAACGCACGGCCGAGGGGAAAAGCCCGGGGGAGACGATGGCGAAGATCGACCACAGTTCCATCAGGTTGTTTTCCATCGGGGTACCGGTGATGGCCAGCTTGAAGCGCGCCGGCATGTCCCGGGCCACGTGGTGGGCCTTGGTTGCCTTGTTCTTCACGAATTGGGCCTCATCGAGGATCAACCCGGCCCAGGCTATATCCGCGTATGAGTCGGCATCCAGGCGCAGCAGCGTGTAGGAGGTCACGACGATGTCGTAGTCCCTGGCCAGCTGTGCCAACGAGGCACTGGCCCGGGTCTCGGTATCGGTGATTGCCGCGACCTTCAGGCTCGGGGCAAAGCGCTTGGCCTCGTCCTTCCAGTTGGAAACCACCGAGGTGGGGGCCACCACCAGGAACGGGGCCCGGATTTTGGCATCGGCCGGCAGCTCCGGGTAGGCCTCGGGGTTTTCCCAGACCTTGTGGGTGTGCAGGATCAGCGCCAGGGTCTGCAATGTCTTGCCCAGGCCCATGTCATCGGCCAGCACGCCGCCCAGGCCGTTGCGCCACAGGGTGTCCAGCCAGCCGAAGCCCTCGATCTGGTACGGGCGCAGCGTGGCCTGGAGCGTATCCGGCAATTGTGCCGGATCTGCGTCGTTGAGCTTGATCAGCGAGCCCAACGAGGTGGCCCAGGCATCAGGTCCCTCAATGTTGGCTGCCAGGGCATCAAGTTCTTCCCAGAAGGAAACCTGGTACTGGGTGATGGAAAGGTCGGCGTCCTTGTCCTTCATGTCGCGCAGTGCCCCGGCCTCGGCCACCAGGTGGCGCAGCTTCTCGAAAAGCGGGTCCTCCAGGGAGAAGTAGGTCCGGTCCGGCATCAACAGTTTGGTCTGGCCGTTTGACAGGGCACGCAGCACGTCGGCAAACGGGATTTGGCGGTTTCCGATGGAAATCAGCAGACCCAGGTCGAACCAGTCGCGGCGGTCCGATTCGACGGTGGTGATGGTCAGCTCGGGGGCCTCGGTCAGCTCGTGGAAGACCGGGCGGTCGCCCTTTTCCTCGATGACCAACCCGTCGATCTCTTCAAGGGTGGGCAGGATCCGCCGGACGAAATCGATGACATCAAGGCCCTGCAGGTGCTTGGGGCCCAGCACCGTTGATTCCATGAAATCGTACTCGTTGAGGATTTCCAGCACCGCCGATTCGAGGGCGCTCTCCACGGCGGTATCGCGGTCCTCGGCCTCAACCACCAGGCCGTTGTAGTCAAAGACCCAGTCCAGCTCGACGTTTTCGCGTGAACCGTAGCGGATCTTGGAGACGAGTTTCGGCGGCAAGACAGCTGGCAGTTCAACACTTGCATCGGGGCTGGTGACCCGGAGCTTGCGGGCCAGGCGCGGGTAAACCCGGGAGAAGAACTCCTCGGATTCCTTCTCCGGGATGCTGACCGGATCCGGGTGCTGAAGCATCAGAACCTCGCTGGCGGACAGGCCGCCCGGTACGCGTCCCAACAGGATCTGTGAGTGGTCCTCGCTGCCGGCGTACACGCCGTGGTTGCCGATGGGTCCTGCCGGTGTTTCGGCGTCGAGGGTGACGTGAACATCCCCGATCAGCATGCTCGGTGCCAGCTCGATTCCTGCCTCGGAGGTGGTCGCCGCCATTGAGACGCGCGCCGGTTCCAGCAAGGTGATCCGGGTGTTGGTCTTGGTGCCGATCAGGGCAATGCCAAGCTTGCGTGCTTCTGCCAGCAAGGGCCAGAGCAGCGCGGAAGAGAATTCGTCAAGGTATAGCCAGTCGTTGTCTTCACCGAAGTACAGTTGCCCGTTGGCGCGGTAGAGCGGCACAAACTGGCAGAACCAGCGGTGCTGTTCTGCATCGAGGTTCAACCCGAAGGTCTTGAAGCTGATGGTGTTCCAGCGCAGGTTGCCGCGTACCCAGCGTTCGGCACCGGTGCGGACCATGGGGCGCACGCCCAGGCGCCAGCGGCGGCTTGCCACCTTGAGCTGGCCGACGCCCGAGCCCGGGGCCCACTGCTGGTGGGCACTGAGCGTGGTGTCCTGCAGTTCGAACTGCAGGCCCATGTGGGCCAGTGGGCTTTTGGTGCTGGTGGCAGTGGTGCTCTTCTTGGTTCCGGGCGCCGGGGTCAACAGCTGCTGCAGGGATTGTTGCCAGGCAGGAACCGCTACCGCGGTGTTGCGGAACACCACGTCCTTGGCACGCAGGTGCAGTGTGTTGGAGTAAATCAGCAACGAGGCAACGTGCTTGCACTTGGGTGCGTCACCGCACGGGCACCGGCCGTCATCAATGACCCAGGCTTCCTTCTTGTATGCCAGCGTGATGTACACCGAATACGTGGGTGCAGCTTCCTCGCTGACCTGCCCGGCGATCACCGCGGAGTCTGGGTCCCAGGTGATTTCGCTCAGCGAATCATCAGTGGCTAGTACCTTGCCGCGGGTAAAGGCAGCACCGCCAACGACGCGCAGGATTTCACGCGCGTCGACCATGGGGAAAGCAGAATCGGTCATCCTCCTATCGTTTCATGGTCGGGGGCTCCACGGCTAACCGGCGACGCCGTGAACCGCATTAATCACGGGGTGTGTTAATCACGTTCCGGTCCGCCCATGGCCTAGGTTAGTTCCATGAACACCACGCCCGCCCTGACCCCGTTGCCCCGCGTCGTCGAGATTGCTTCGCTGGAGCAGTTCGACAGGTTCGCAGCCCAGGCGCTTGCCATCCAGGGCGGACGGCTTGCCGCATCCATGCACGGATGGCATGTCCAGTCCGTTGACCTGCGCGGACGTAGTGCCGTGCTGGAAAAATTGCGCCCGGCAGGCTCGGTGTTCCTGGGCTGTGAGATTGAGGGAAAGATTGAGCGCCGCATGCGTGGCGGCGGGGCCTTGGTCTTCCCCGAAATTCCGGGCCTGCCCTTTGACCCATACCGCGGGAAACTGTACACGTGGAACGAACTTTATGCGGGGATCGAAGCAGGATCCTACGAGTCGGTGCCGGACGCCAGGATTTACGCGTGGACGCAACACCGGCTGGGGGCAGGGGGCCACGATTCACTGAATGCGGCGCTCGCCGGGACGCTGCATGACCACGCGATCGGCGGGCGCCTTGACTCGCAGGTTAAATCCGGAGAGCTATCGCATGCACCCCTGGTGGGGGTCATGGGAGGGCACGCCCAACAGCGCGGCGGTGAAACCTTCGCGATGGCAGCCCGGCTTGGACATGAACTGGCAGGTGCAGGTTTCATCGTTGCCACGGGCGGTGGACCCGGTGCCATGGAAGCTGCGAACCTCGGCGCCTATCTCTCGGCCCTCCCGCTGGCAGCACTCGATGAAGCGTTGCGGATGCTGGCCGCTGAACCGGCTTTCAGCCCCTCGGTCACCGGTTGGGCCCGCGCGGCAGCGAAGGTCCGGGCCACCTGGCCCACCGGAACCGCGAACCTGGGCATTCCTACCTGGTTTTATGGGCACGAGCCGCCCAACCTGTTTGCAACCCATATTGCCAAGTACTTTGCCAACGCCACCCGTGAAGCCGTCCTGCTGGAGAAGTGTTCCGGGGGAATCGTGTTCCTGCCCGGTGCTGCCGGCACCGTCCAAGAGGTCTTCCAGGATGCCTGCGAGAACTATTACGGAACCCAGGGATCCATCAGCCCCATGGTGTTGGTGGGTGTTGAACACTGGACCAAGACGCTTCCCGCCTACCAGTTATTGAAGGAACTGGCGCGCGAACGGCGCATGGCGGAGTTGATCTTCCTGGTTGATGAGCCAGCCGAAGCCGCAAACATCCTGGTGGGCCTCAACGACGGGGGCATTTCCGGGGTCCGCGGGCTGGCATGAAAAGCTACGCGATCGGCATAGACATTGGCGGCACCAAGATCTCCGCGGGATTGGTTGACCCCCGCGGGAACATCTTGGTCAGGGGCAGGCGCCCCACGGTTGGGACAGACCCTGCGGCGGTACTCTCGGCGGTGTGCGAACTTGTCGCAGAACTTGGCCCGGGCGGCGCCGAGGCGGTGGTCGGCGTCGGTGCGGCGGGGTGGATGGATCCATCCGGCAGCACCGTGGCCTTTTCCCCGCACCTTGCCTGGCGCGATGAACCGCTGCGTGCGAACCTTGAGGCTGCTTTGGGCAGGGACGTGCTGTTGAGCAATGACGCCGATGCCGCAGGCTGGGCCGAATACAGGTTTGGCGCCGCCGCGGGTGAGGACAACATGGTGTGCGTGAACCTGGGCACCGGCATCGGAGGATCCCTGGTCCTGGACGGGGTATTGCAGCGCGGGCGTTTTGGCATGGCCGGGGAATTCGGGCACCAGGTGATGGTTCCAGGCGGCCACCGCTGCGCCTGTGGAAACCGTGGTTGCTGGGAGCAATATGCCTCGGGAAATGCCTTGGCCCGCGAGGGCAGGGCGCTGCTTGCGGTGCATGGAGCCACCTCCTACCGGTTGCGGGAAGCCTCGGGGAACGACCCGCACGCAATCACCGGGGAAATGGTGGGTTCGTTGGCGGTGGCGGGGGACGAAGCCTGCATTGAGCTGGTGGTTGAGGCCGGACAATGGCTGGGCCTGGGATTGGCAAATTTGGCGGCGGTGCTTGACCCGGGGGTCATGGTCATTGGCGGCGGACTTGGCTCCGCTTCGCCGCTCCTGCTGGAAACCGCCGAACAGGCTTACCGAGGTTCACTGAGCGGGCGTGGCTACAGGCCTTATGCCAGGGTGGTCGGCGCGGCACTGGGCCCGGACGCGGGCCTGGTGGGCGCCGCAGACCTTGCCCGCAACGCGCTGGACTAACCATAGGTCCCGGCAAACGCCGGGTGGCTTGTTTCTCCACCCTTGGAAGGGGAAACAAGCCACCAGTATGCCATTGACTACGCAGCGGGGGATCAGGCGATGTTGCCGCCCAAAATCAGTCCCAAGACGTAGGTCACGCCCGCTGCGCCCAGTCCGATGGCCAGCTGGCGCAGGCCTCGTTTGGTCGGTGAAGCACCGGAAAGCAGGCCGACAACGCCGCCGGTCGCCAGCAGTGCAATGCCAACCAGCAACGCGGAGAGCAGGATTGCCGGGGTTCCGCTCATGCCGAAGATGAACGGAAGGATCGGAATCACGGCGCCGGAGGCGAAGAAGCAGAACGACGAAGACGCGGCGCCCACGGCCGAACCCATTTCTTCGTGCTCGACATCCGTCCCGGAATCCTCGCGCTCGGGCCACAACGACAGTGAGGGGTTGCAGTCGCAGGAATACAGGCCCATGCGTTCGGCGGCCCGGTGCTCGGCGTCTTCGTTGCTCATGCCGCGGGCCTTGTAGACCAGCGCCAGTTCGTTGGAGTCAAGGTCAAGGTCGGGGGCTGCCGAGAGGGTGATTTGCGTGGGCTTCGAGGCGGCAAGCAGTTCTAGCTGGGAGCGGACTGAAACGAATTCGCCTGCTGCCATCGACAGTGCACCTGCCAGCAGGCCGGCAATGCCGGAGAAGAGCACCAGGGAGCTGGAGACCCCGGTGGCCCCGATACCCATCACCAGGGCAAGGTTTGAGACCAGACCGTCATTGGCGCCGAAGACGGCCGCCCGGAAGTTACCCGAAAGCCGGTTGCGTCCACGGGTTGCCAGACCGCGAACCACCTCTTCGTGGACCAGCTCGTCGGCCGCCATCTGGCGGGTGGCATCGGTGTCCGCGGCGTAGGGGGAATCCCCTTCCGCACGCTGGGCCAGGGCCAGGACGAACACCGAGCCGAAATGGCGGGCCAGGAAACGCAACATGGTGCGTCGCAGCGAGGGGCGTGAAGCGCGTGAGGCGTGTTCCCCCAGCAAGTCGCGCCAGTGTTCTTCATGGCGCGTTTCGGCGTCGGCCAGACCCAGCAGGATGGCGCGCTCTTCGCCGGTGCGCTTGTTGGCGAGTTCGCGGTAGACAGCGCCCTCGGCAATTTCATCGGCCAGGTACTTGCGCCAGCGTTTGATTTGGGCGGGAGTGGGGGTTGGCGCTTGCGGCGTCATGTCTCGTCCTCGGTTGATGGTCATGGCGGTGAGGCCATGCGATGGGGAGGAACGAGCTGTGGTTTTGGGTACGCTGATCCTCGGGCCACCAGGGTGGGCCGAAGGTCTCGTTCGCCTGCTGGATCCGCTCAAGGATTCATGCAGGTGGATTGCCGGGTCACTACATCGTGACCAGTATGTCGACGCACCGCCGCCACCACGAATGGTGGACTCGGAACTACTCCCCTTCAGCGAACAACTTTAGCCTTCGGACGGGCTTCAGAGAATTCGACGAGGCTAAAAATGTGTGTCCGGCCTGCGGTGTTTCCGGTGAGTGGGGTGCGGATCGACAAGCTCGACGAGGCGGCGTCCCAACGCGGGGAACCCACCGCATCGGCCAACGCCCGGGAGATCGCGGGTGCGTCGTTGACATGGAAGCTGCGCCAGGATCCGTGCAGGTTCAATTCGATGACTGCGCGGTGGAGGTCAAAGAGGGGCAATACGGGGACGGAGTGTTCCATGGCGGCAGCGGCCGGCCTTTCAGTAGCTCTTGCCGCCGCCTTGTGGCACCGGCCGCTTCTTCATCCGAACCACCCGCCGTGCAACTGTGGGGTTGGTACCTGGTGTTGGTCGGAGCCATGCCTATGCGGCAACCAGGATTCGTGAAGCTGTTTTCCACACTAGCGCGAGTCGGCCGCCAGCTGGATCTTTTGATACAAATCCGTCCACGCATTCGCGTCATAATCGGGCAGGTTGGGGGATAGTTGGCGGTCCCCGGCGCTTCCATCGATCAGTTCGCGCACGATGTCCAGGTGCCCGGCATGCCGGGCCGTCTCCACGTTCATGTGGATCAGCAGGCGGCCCACGGTGGGGTTTCTCTTCTCCGGTGCCCACCACGGGACGGTGGCCGCGGCCTCGAGCGGGAGCGCTGTGATGTTTGCGTTGGCCGCCTCGATCGCACTGCGGTAGAACGCCAGGATCTCGGAGGTGGGGACGCCGGCGGGGACCCACATGTCGGCTTCGGGGTCCTCGCTTGCCTCCAGCACGGCGAAGCGTGGGTGTTCCACCTGCTGGCCTAGGCATTGCACGAAGTAACCGAATTCCACGCTTGCCAGGTGCTGGATCAGGCCCAGGACATTGGTTCCTGTGGGCACCAGGGGGCGGGTCAGGTCGTGGTCGCTGAGCCCCTCGGCCTTCCACAGCACCGCCTCGCGGGAGGCGTTCAGGTATGTCATCAGGTGGTTCTTGATTTCGTCCATGGGTCCAGCCTAGAAGTTCCGCACCGCCCGCGGCTAGGGAACCCGGGCGGAAATCGACGGAGGGCCCGCGCGGCACACGAATCGATCCGTGTGCCGCGCTGCCCTCCGCTGCCCTGCGGTCCTGCCGCGGGGCAATTACTGCGTTACTTCTGGATTGCCGGGACCTCGATGCCCTCGACGTCGACCTCGCCGGCGACGCGTGCGTTCCAGTGCTCAATGACGGCCCGCTCGGTGGGTTTGGTGATCAGCGAGACCACGACGTAGACCACTGCCGAGGCGATCAGGCCGTAGTAGATCGGTTCGTTGGCGTAGATGCCGGCGAACTGCTCCTCGGCTTGGATTTCCAGCACGATCATGGTTCCCAAGGTGATGACGGTTCCGGCCGCCATCGAGAGGGCGGCGCCAATGCCGTTGCCGCGCTTCCAGAGCAGGCCACCGATGATGGCCACCAGCAGGCCGCCGACGAGGATGTCGTAGGCGATGGTCAGGGCCGCAACCACGTCGTTGACCATGATGGCCAGCGCGATGGCCACGATGCCCAGGAACATGACCCAGATCCGGTTGGCGCGCACGTCGTGCTCGGGGTTCTCGTTCGAGTTCACGTTGATCTGTTTGCCGAACCAGCCGGCAACGAACGGGGTGACATCGGTGCGGGCGACGGTTGCCGCGGCAATCAGCGCGCCAGATGCCGTGGACATCATGGCGGCAACCGCCGCTGCGAGCACCAGGCCGCCGACGGCCACCGGCAACAGCTGGGTGGCAACCTCCGCGTAGACGACGTCCTTGCCAAGATTGACGACGTCGATGTCAGGAAGCGCCACGCGGGCGGCCAGACCGATGATGGCGCCGGCCGCGCCGTAGAGCACGCAGTAGATGCCAGCAGTGGTGCCGCCCCAGCGGGCGACCTTCGGGGTCTTGGCGGTGAACACTCGCTGCCAGATATCCTGGCCGATCAGCAGGCCCAAGGTGTAGACCACGAAGTAGGTGATGATGGTCTGGACTCCGATGCCGTCCCAGGTGAAGAATTCGGCGCCGACGCGTTCGCGGATCCCGTCCATGCCGCCGGCGGCGTTCAGGGCGAAGGGGAGCATCAGGGCAAAGATGCCGATGGTCTTGATGACAAACTGCACCTGGTCGGCCAGGGTGATCGACCACATGCCACCGATGGTGGAGTAGATGACAACGATGATGCCGCCAATGGCGATCGCCGCCCACTTATCCCAACCGAAGAGTACGACGAAGATGGTTGCATACGCGCTGGTGGAGGTCGCGCAGAGCATCAGTGTGTAGGCGAGCATCACGATGCCCGAGGTGTTGGTTGCCGATTTGCTGCCGTAGCGAAGGGTCAGCATCTGGGAGACGGTGAAGACCTTCAGCCGCTGCAGCGTCGGTGCGAACACCAACGAGAGCAGGATGACGCCCACGCCGATGGCGACCACGAGCCACATGCCGGAAATGCCGAATTTGTAGCCGAGGCCCACGCCGCCGACGGTGGATGCCCCGCCCAGGACGACCGCCGCCATGGTTCCTGTGTAGAGGAAAGGCCCTAGTCGGCGTCCCGCGACCAGGTAGTCGCTGCTGTTCTTGGTGCGGGACTTGCCCCACCAACCGAAAGCGAGCATGGCTGCAAGATAGACGGCCACGATAGTGCCATTGATGTATTCCATGAGGAGATCGACCTTAGTGCGAGTTCCGAGACAAACACCTTGATTGATGCCTGCAAGTAAACATTTGTTGTCTACTAGGCTAATGTGAGGTGCCTTACACGTCAATTGCCCTAAGCTGGATTAATCCGATTTATTTTTGAGCAGCTTGGAGTGCCGTGTCCATGAAAGCCCTGCCCGTTGAACCCAGCAATGCGGCCCTGGCCATCGGCTCGCGCATTCGCAGCGTTCGCCAGGCCCAGCGGCTAACCATCGACCAGGTGGCCGAATCCACGGGCCTGACCAAGGGCTTCCTCTCTCGCGTGGAACGCGACCTGACGAGTCCTTCGATAGCCTCGCTTGTCACCCTGTGCCAGGTGCTCTCACTCGACGTGGGTGCGCTGTTTTCCCAGCCCGACACCCATGTGGTCCGGCTGGCCGAGGCCCCGCGCATCTCCCTGGGCGGCGACGGAATCATTGAGCAACTTGTTACGGCCCGCTCGGAACGACGCCTCCAGGTGATCCGTTCGGTCATCGAACCCCATGGCGAAGGCGAAAAGGAACTCTATTCGGTGGACTGCGAGGTTGAGGTCCTGCACGTGGTTGCCGGCCACTTCATCGTGATCTTTGCGAACGAACGATTCGAGCTGGAAGCCGGGGACACCGTGACGTTCCCCGGCCGCGAGCCGCACAGCTGGAGCAATCCCACCGACGAACAAGCCATTGTGACCTGGACATTGGTGCCAGCGGCTTCCCGCTGAACCCACTAGCCCACATGGACCCAGGGTCGTTTGCCGATTGAAGGCTCCGCCTCCCGCAACACCTCACGTGTCAACGGTGCGATTTCACCCTGGCCCAGGAAAAGGAAACGCATCAGGTTCCGCACCGGGTCGCCCTCGGTCCAGCGGAAGTAGATGTGCGGCATGGTTCCGGTCTGGTCCCTGATGGCAATGCACGTTGCGGCAATGGCCGTCGGCACCGACGGCGCCGACGCCTGCAAAATCTGGAAACCATGCCGGGTGATGCCCTTGACGGTGATGTCTTGGGCGAAATCGGAAAAGTCAGACACCTTGATCTCGATAAACACCACCGGCGAATCCTCCGGCAGGTGGCTCGCCATGCGTGCGTGGGCCAACTTATGGCGGTAGCGTGCCGCCGATAGCCGGACTGGTTCATGGGCGATGATGCGGACCATCGAATTTCGGGAGGCGGCCTTCACGATCACCAAGGCCGACTCGTCAAGGGTGACCGAGGTTGCGCGCAACTCCGTGGACCTGCGGAAACGCGAGATCAGGGATATCGCAACAATGCCCAAGATAAACAGCGCGGCAATGCGAATTCCGTCTGGGCGCTCGATCACGTTGGCGCCCGTGGTGTAAAGGAAAATCACCGAAACAATGCCGAAGCCCACGGCTCGCCAGCGCTGTCCCTTCCGCTTGGCTGAAATCGTCACGGCGACAGCTGCCGAGGCCATGAGCACCAGCACGCCGGTGGCGTACGCGGCACCCTGCGCATCAACATCAGCCTCGAAGGCCAGGGTGATGATGACCGCGACGCCGATGAGCACCAGCACCAGCGGGCGGATGGCACGGGCCCATTCGGGGGCCATGCCAAATCGTGGAAGGTAGCGCGGAATCAGGTTGAGCATGCCGGCCAAGGCCGATGCGCCGGCAAACCACAGGATCAGGATGGTGGAAAGATCGTAGATGCTGCCAAAGCCCTCACCCAACATCTGGTGGGCCAGGAAGGAAAGTGCGCGCCCGTTGGCTGCCCCTCCGGGTTGGAACTCGGGAGCCGGGATCAGCAGCGTTGTCACGATCGAGGAGCACACCAGGAAGACGCTCATGGTCAATGCCGCGGTCAGCAGCAACTTCTTTGCACCGGCGATGCGGCCCTCCGGGTTTTCTTCGGTGTCCCCGGGGGCGGAACGGATTTGCGGCATGACGGCAACGCCGGTCTCAAAACCGGATAGCCCCAACGCCAGTTTCGGGAAGACCAGCAAGGCGATGGCAATCATCATCCACGGATTGCTGTGCTCGGCCGTGAGATTCAGCCACCAGTGGTCTACCGGCGCCGGGTTACGTGCAAGTGAAACGAAGGCGGTCGCGATGACCACGATGTTCAATGCCAGGTAGGCGGCAACCAATCCCACTGCCAACCAAATGACTTCGTGGAACCCGCGCATGAACAGCGCCCCGAGCAACAGGATCAGCACCAGGGTGATGGCTACCTGTTGTCCGTGGAACCACTCGGGGGTCAACGGGTTTTCAATGATGTGGGCCGTGGCATCCGCCGAGGAGAGCGTAATGGTGATCATGAAGTCAGTTGCGGCAAAGCCCAGCAGCACCAAGACGAAAAGCTTGCCCTTCCAGTGGGGAAGCAGTCGCTCAAGCATGGCAATTGACCCTTGCCCGTGCGGTGATTCGCGCGCCACCCTGCGATACACGGGAAGCGCCGCCCCGAGGGTCACCGCCACCAGCATCATGGTTGCCAACGGTGCCAGTGCGCCTGCTGCCAGTGCGGCAATGGCCGGTTGGTATCCAAGTGTCGAAAAATAGTCCAGGCCCGAGAGGCACATGACTTGCCACCACCGGTTGCCCGTGGGCTTCGGCGGTGCTTCCTGGCCCTCTACATGACCGACTTCGGTGTTGCTGAGCCAACGGGAAAGGCGTGCGGTCCGGGGCCTGCCAGGGGCAGGCTTCACTAGCCTGGACGGGACAACATTTTTCTTCACGAGTGAGAACGCTACTCCTATCGAATCGAATTGTTCCCAGTCGGCGAAACAATCTTTTGTGATCTGCCCGACAATGTTCACTTTGACATTCCCTGACGGAAAAGCAACCATTTTTTGTAGTGGAATGTCGGAGAACTCGATCTCCCAGCCACCCTTGTTAAGGACAATGCTTGTGAGCGCCCTGCCGGAAGACCCTGTGCCCGTTGCTTTTGAACCCAAACGTCTCTGGGCTCCGTGGTGGCTTGCGCTGATCTTCGGTGTCGTTTCCGGTACGGCGTTGACGCTCCTGAGGGCGCACAAGGCGATGGCTGTCCCGGGGGCCTTCGCGCTCGCCGGATTGATCCTGCTGGTGGGGCTTGCGACGATTTTGCGAAAAAAGCGGCATGCCGAAGCCTTGGCTCCGCCAGTTACCGTGGCCTACGTGGTGTGGATGCTTGTGGTGATATTCCTTGCTGGTCCGGTCCAGATCTTGTTCCTGCCCTCAAATCCGCAGGAGATCGTGATCAAGGCGCTCGTGCTGTCGGTGGGGCTCTCGGTTTCTGCCTACTGCGTCGACCGTTCACTCTTTGCGAGGTTCGCCAAGCCAGCGGTCGACTGAATCTTGACTTTCCATCACGGAAAAGCAATGCTTTCCATGATGGAAAGAAGAGGTTTCCGTGAACGGATCTGAATCGACCGAATTTGAAGCCGCCAATGCCTTGGCGCAAGCCGAGGTGGCGGCCGAGTGCATGGCCCGCCGGAGTGAAATGCCAAATTGGTTCATGGCACTCGCTGTTATTTTCATGGCAGCACTCTTGGCGACGGCCAAGGTGGTCCCCCTGGGGATAACGTTCGCCTTGTTTGCCCCGTTGCTGCTCTTGGCGGTTTTCTATTTTTCGTTGAGGCGCAAGCGTCCCAAGGCCCGCACCCAGCTGAAGCACTCGGGCAGGTACATCGGGTGGATGCTGCTTTTCATGCTTATCGGGCAGACCGCTACCTGGTGGCCGCTATATGAATGGTGGCAAATCGGACTCAAGTGGCTGGGCTTGTGCGTGGTTCTTGGTGTGGTGCTGACCGGGATGCGGCGTGCCGAAGTGGCCGGTCGGATAGAAGATGCCCATGAGCAAGCCTTCTAGCGCGGCGCGGTTCGACGAGTTGATCCATGCCCCGCTCAGGCTGCGCATCTGCGCGAGTCTGGCTCCCGTCGAATGGGTAGATTTCGCGCAATTGCGCGAAACCCTTGGCGTTGCGGACTCTGTGTTGAGCAAGCATCTCAAGCAGCTAATTGATGCTGGATATGTCTCGGTCGAAAAATTTGCCAAATTTGGCCGCAGCCACACCAGGGTCTCGCTGGCGCGCGATGGCCGCATTGCCTACGTGGGGCATATTGCGGCGCTTCGCGAGATGGTCGGAGACGCTGGGCTGTAGGGTTCCGACACTAAGACCCTTGACTGTGACGCGCGCCGCAAATAGCATGTGAGGCAACTGTTGTTTCATGTTGGACAACAAGACGTTGCTATTGGACCCGGGAACGGTGCCAAATCGTGGAGGAAAATCATGGAAGAAATCCGCATTGAAGAAAACGGGAACATCGGGCCGATTGATGCCTCGAAAATCCCGCGTTTCGCCGGACTGGGCACATATGCACGCCTCCCGCGCATCGACCAGGTTCCCAGCGCCGACATCAAGGTCGTAGGGGTTCCCTTCGACGCAGGTGTCTCCTACCGGCCCGGAGCCCGCTTCGGTTCCACCCACATCCGTGAATCCTCCAGGTTGCTGCGCCCCTACAACCCGGCGCTGAACGTTTCACCCTTCGCCCTGACCCAGGTCGCGGATGCGGGCGACATGGCGGTGAACCCCTTCAACATCAACGAAGCCATCGAGACCATCCAGCAAAATGCGCTGGATTTGACGTCCGACGGCTCCACGTTGGTTACCCTGGGCGGTGACCACACCATTGCGCTGCCGCTGTTGCGCGCCGCCTCCGAACGAGCCGGTGCCCCGGTGGCGATGCTTCACTTCGATGCCCACCTAGACACCTGGGACACCTACTTCGGTGCCGAGTACACCCACGGAACGCCCTTCCGGCGTGCCGTCGAGGAAGGCATCCTCGATACCGAGGCCATCTCCCATGTGGGAACCCGTGGACCGCTCTACGGCAAGAAGGACCTCGAGGACGACAAGCGCTTTGGGTTTGGCATCGTCACCAGTTCGGATGTTTACTACCAGGGCGTCCGCGAGGTCGTCGAGAAGCTGCGCGACCGCATCGGCAACCGCCCGCTGTACATTTCCGTGGACATCGACGTGCTGGACCCGGCCCACGCCCCGGGCACCGGCACCCCCGAGGCAGGCGGGATCACCAGCCGCGAACTGCTCGAAATCATCCGCGGCCTGCGCGGCATGAACATCGTTGGCGCCGACATCGTCGAGGTGGCCCCCGCCTACGACCACGCGGAAATGACCGGCGTCGCGGCCTCGCACGTCGCCTACGACCTGATCTCATTGATCGCCGACAAGCGCGCCAACGACGCAAAGGCCAGCGAATGAGCCAGCCGCAGAACACCGCCCCGGCACAGCGCAACGGCGGCGACCTGGTCATCGAGACGCTTGAGGCCCTCGGCGCCAAAACCGTCTTCGGGATCCCCGGGCAACACGCACTGGGCCTCTTCGATGCACTCTCGCGATCGAACCTGCACTTTGTATCCTCACGCGTGGAAAACAACTCGGCCTTCGCCGCCGACGGATACTCCCGCGCCACCGGCGAGGTCGGGGTGCTATTCCTATCCACCGGCCCCGGCGCACTGACCTCCCTGGCCGGGTTGCAGGAAGCCTACGCAACGTCAGTTCCCATGGTCGTGGTGGCCAGCCAGATCCCGTTGGACGGGCTTGGCGCACGCCGCAAGGGCATGTTGCACCAGCTTGATGACCAAAAGGCCTCGGCCGCAAACGTCACCAAGTCCCAGCGCACCGTCCACCACGCGTCCGGCATCCCCTCGGCCATCCAGGACGCCTGGGCAGATGCCATCACCGTGCCGCAGGGCCCGGTCTGGGTAGAGGTTCCCCAGGACGTGCTGCTGGCCGGGGTCTTTGTGCCGCCGGTCGTCGACGCCCTGGCCGAAGCCTATGAGCACCCGCCGCGCGTTGAACTCATCGAGGAGGCCGTGCGCTGGCTTTCCGCGGCGAGCCGTCCGGCAATCGTCGCCGGTGGCGGCGTGCGCCGTGCCGGGGCGCACGCGGAATTGCTGGCCGTCGCGCAGACCCTTGGCGCACCGGTGATCTGCACCCCCGGCGGCAACGGGGCCTTCCCGTGGAACCACGAACTCTCCCTGCAATCATGGGTCGAGGACAGGCACGCCACCGAGGTGCTTGAAGATGCCGACGTGCTCATTGTCATCGGCTCCGCGCTCGGGGAAGTCAGCAGCAACTACTTCACCCTTGAACCACGCGGGCACCTGATCCAGATCGACGCCGAACCGCGTGTGCTCGAATCCAACAGGCCGGCACTTGGCATCCGCGCGGATGCCAAGGCCGCGCTGTCCTACCTGCGCGACGCGCTGGCCACCCTTGAGGGCGGCACCACAGCAGACTGGCACGGGGCAACCCCGCAGGCACTCGTGCAGGAAACCCTCCGCAAGATCACCGCACGACTGGACTCCCAGGACCTGGCCAAGGAACGCACATTCATGGCGGAGATCCGCGCGGCGGTTCCCGCAGGGATGCAGACGTTCTGGGACATGACAATCTCCGCCTACTGGGGCTGGAGCTGCTGGGATTCCAAGGACGGTCAATTCCATTCGGCCCAGGGCGCCGGAGGGCTTGGCTACGGGTACCCCGCGGCCATCGGCGGTGCGCTTGGCCTGCAGGTTGCCGGCGCCTCACCGGCGGAGGCCCGCGTGCTGGCAGTCTCCGGCGACGGGTCCTCGATGTACTCGATCGCGGAGCTGGCCACGGCCAAACAACACAACGCGCCGGTCACCTGGCTGATCGTCGATGACGGTGGCTACGGCATCCTGCGCGAATACATGGTTGACACCTTCGGCAAGGCCACCGCCACGGAACTGGCCCGCCCCGACTTCGTGGCGCTGGCCGAATCCTTCGGTGTCCCGGCCCGATTGGTCGACCACACCAACATCCGGCAGGCGCTGGAAGAATCCTTCGCCGCCCAGGGCCCCAACGTGGTGGTGGTGCAGACCCTGCTGAAGATGTTTGCCCCCACGCACCTGTAGGCGGCCGCTTTCACGTGGTGGTGCAGACAGCGGGGCCCGGTTCACGAACCGGGCCCCGCTTCATATCCATCCGGCACGTTCATCGAGCGGCTTCCGGATCCTCCGGCGCATGCTCCCGGCGCTCGCGAATCAGTTCCTTGTTGCGCACCAGGCGCAGCGCCGTGACCAAAAGCAAGCCGCCGAGCATGTTGAACAGCACCGTGTAGCCAAACCAGCCCAGCCAATCCATGTAGTCGATGGGAACCCCTGCGTGGATGGCCCCGAAGATGAGCAGCGAATCGAGCACCGAGTGGAACAGCTGCAACCCGACGAGTATGAACCCGTCGGCCACTGCCACCGCCATCTTCGCCACATCGGAGTCGGTGCCCTGCTGCATCCGAGACATCAACGTGATGGTGCTGCCGGCCAGGACGGCCAGGCAGACCGACTGCAAGGTGAAGCCCGCATCCACAAAGTGCCGGGCCGCTTCCTCCAGGTCCGGCTTCCACTGCGGAAAGGCCTGCACCACGATCCACATGAAAATCCAGCCGCCCACCAGGTTCATCACCAGGGTGGTGCCCCACAGCCTGAGTAGCTGGCGAATGCTGGCTTCCTTGGCTGCCACCGCGGCGATCGGCACCAGGAATCCCTCGGTAAACAATTCGCTTTTGGCCAACAGCAGGGCAATCATCCCGATGCCGAACGCCAGCCCCGCCAGCAGGTGGTTGTGCGTTTCATGCATGACCACCAGGTAGGCCATCACACCGACGCCGATTTCCATCCCGCCAAAGGTCCCGGTAACCAGCATGGAGCTCCAGGAACGGGCCAGGCGTTGGGCGCCCTCCTCGACGATCCTTTCGAAGTGCTCCTCGATTTCCTCCTCCACCGGGGCATCGTTGTCACCCAGCTGTCGCCGACGCGCATCACCTGTCATGGTTTCCAACCTCCCGCGGGTCAAGCCGCCAAGTTCTTGGTCAGGTCTTGGAGCCCTGGACCCTCGTGTTCAAAGAATGGCATCCCGGCGCGGCTCCTGCCATAGCTGCGCCGGGATCCGCCGTGCACCGCGGCGCGCCTGGTCAAACAAGATCGGTCCCGCATTCCCAGGGGGATGCGGGACCTATCGTGGTCAAGGCATGGGTTTTTCTAGCGCAGCACCACGGTGCGGTTGCCGTAGAGGAACACGCGGCCTTCGCAGTGCCACTTCACGGCGTTGGACAGCGCCTTGCATTCGGTGTCGCGTCCGGCTGCCACCAGGTCCGCGGGGGAGTAGGTGTGGTCGACGTCCTGGACCTGCTGGGAGATGATCGGGCCCTCGTCAAGTTCGGCGTTGACGTAGTGCGCGGTGGCGCCCACGGTCTTGACCCCGCGATCCCAGGCTTGGTGGTAGGGCTTGGCCCCCTTGAAGCTGGGCAGGAACGAGTGGTGGATGTTGATGGTCATGCCCGTCAGCTTGCGGCTGAGCTCGTCGCTGAGCACCTGCATGTAGCGGGCCAGCACCACCAGTTCCACGTCGTATTCGTCGATCAATTCCAGCAGCCGGGCCTCGGCCGCAGGCTTGGTGTCGGCGGTGACCGGCACGTGGAAGAACGGGATTTGGTGCCATTTGACCAGTTCCTCGTGGTCCCGGTGGTTGGAGACCACGGCAACCACGTCGATCGGCAGTTCGCCCAGCCGGGCCCGGTGCAGTAGGTCGTTGAGGCAGTGGTCGAACTTCGAGACCATGATCAGCACTCGGCGCTTGGTGCCCTTCGGGGCCAGCGTCCACTGCGCGTCCAGTTCCTGGGCGATCGGCCCGAAGGCCACGGTCATGGCCTTGGTCAGCCCCGGTGCATCGGCACCGGCCACGTCGACGCGCATGAAGAACTGCCCGGCCCGGCGATCCCCGAATTGCTTGAGCTCCACGATGTCCCTGCCTTGCTCCAGCAGGAAACCCGTCACTGCATGCACGATGCCCGGGCGTTCGGCACAGGCGACGGTCAGGACGTGTTCGAATTCTGTATTGGTTTCCAACTCAGCGCTCCATTGACGATTATGGCCACAGGGCCTCCACTAGTGTTTCCTTCAAGGCAAGCTTAGGCTCGCCGGAACCACTCAAGCAGGTGTTGGAAGCAACAAGTCTTTGCCCCTTCGTTGGAAGTTCAGCTTCCGGAAGCCACATCCAGGAATCACACCGGAACCTGTGTGATGCATGACACCGTTCGGTAGGGTGGATCCATGGCGCACACACCGCATTCGAAGCATTTTGATGTCATAGTCATCGGCGCGGGTCTTTCCGGACTCGTTGCCGCCACCGAAGCCGTCAACGGGGGCAGCCGGGTGCTGCTGATCGACCAGGAATCCGAGACCAACCTCGGCGCACAGGCGCATTGGAGCTTCGGCGGGATTTTCCTCGTGAACTCGCCCGAGCAGCGGCGTCTTGGCGCTAAAGACTCGGAAGAGCTGGCCCTGCGGGACTGGTTTAACACCGCCGGATTCGACCGTGAGGAAGACTATTGGCCCCGCGAGTGGGCCAAGGCCTACGTGCATTGGGCCGCCGACGGAAAACGTGAGTGGCTTCATGAACGCGGTGTCAGGTTCTTCCCGGTGGTCGGCTGGGCGGAGCGCGGGGGAGCAGGGGCCCAAGGCCCGGGAAACTCGGTGCCACGTTTTCACATCACCTGGGGCACCGGGCCGGGAATCGTTGCCCCGTTCGCCGAAGCGGCCAAGACGGCGGTTGCCAAGGGTCAGCTGACCATGCTGTGGCGCCACCAACTCGACGGGATCCTCATGGAGTCCGGGGCAGTGACCGGAGTGCGCGGCAGCGTCCTGGCCCAAGACCGGGCCGAACGCGGTGTGGCGACCAACCGGGAGGTGGTGGGCACCTTTGAATTCTTTGCCCCCGCAGTGGTTGTTGCCACTGGAGGGATTGGCGGGAACCTCGACAAGGTCCGTGCTGCTTGGCCGGAACGGTTGGGCGCCCCGCCGGAAAAGATGGTTTCCGGGGTTCCTGCCCACGTTGACGGGCGTGGGATGGATATTGCCGAAAAAGCGGGCGGCCGGCTGATCAACGGGGACCGGATGTGGCACTACACCGAAGGAATCGGTAATTGGAACCCGGTATGGGCGAACCACGGGATTCGCATCCTGCCGGGCCCCAGCTCGCTGTGGCTTGATGCCACAGGGAAACGCCTGCCGGATCCGTTGTGGCCGGGCTTCGATACGCTCGGGACCCTTGAACACCTGCGCGGCACCGGACATGATTACAGCTGGTTCATCCTCAACCGCAGAATCATTGGCAAGGAGTTCGCGCTCTCGGGAAGCGAACAAAACCCGGACCTGACGGGCAAGGAC
Source organism: Paeniglutamicibacter antarcticus (assembly GCF_900010755.1). Taxonomy (GTDB): domain Bacteria; phylum Actinomycetota; class Actinomycetes; order Actinomycetales; family Micrococcaceae; genus Paeniglutamicibacter; species Paeniglutamicibacter antarcticus_B. The sequence goes on from NZ_CZJT01000088.1 coordinate 99,371, forward strand.
ATCAAGGCGGTGCTCGCCCGGGCGCGGGCGGATGTCCCTGAACCCGTGCAAGCGTTTCTTGACCACGGGGAAGATTTCTTGCAAGCGTCAACACTTGGCGAACTGGTGCGAAAAATGAATGAACTGACCGGCAACAACCTACTGGATCCGGAGGAAATAGCCGCCGTGGTTTCGGCCCGGGATGCTGCGGTGGTCAATGCTTTTGGCAAGGACGGTCAGATCTCCGCGATTTCAAGTGCCAGGAATTATGTGGGTGACAAGTTGATTCGCAGCGTCAAACCCCATGCCTTGACGGACCCGAAAGCGGGACCGTTGATCGCCGTCAGGCTGAGCGTCCTGACCCGCAAGTCACTTGGCGGCTTGAATACCGATCTTCAATCCCGGGTGCTGGGCGCCGGAGGCGAACCCGTACCCGGCTTGTATGCGGCGGGAGAAGCAGCAGGTTTCGGAGGCGGCGGCTACCACGGGTACCGGGCGCTGGAAGGAACGTTTCTGGGTGGATGCTTGTTCAGCGGCAGGGCCGCGGGCCAAGCGGCGGCCGCGCAAAATTCGGCGCTGCGCCTCGGAATGACATAGGAAACCACACCGATAAGGTACAAACCGTTTCGGTGTGGTGTGGGTGGTTCGTCTAGTGGGTGAAGTGGTAAACCGTCCCGAAGAGGGCGGCCGAAATGCCAAACGAAACACCAATCAGCATCGGGGTCCAGGTGCCGTTGTTGTCGGCTTGAAAAACTGCGAAGACCACAAACAGCAATGCTGCGAGGACTCCGCCCAAGATCAGAGCGCCGCCGCCGTGGTGGTGCACGGCGGTCTGAGTATTCCTGTGAAATGGAGTAGCCATGCCCTCAGGGTATGCCTGAAGAGAATGAAATACGAGGGAAGAGAAATGAAGGAATCTTTGAACGAATCGACCGCCGATTGGAGACGTATTTTTGGTGCGCTGGCCAACGAGGAAACACGTAGGTCCTATGCCCAAGTCATCCTTGGAATAGACTCGGATTTGTTGCCAGCGCGGCGGGAGAAAGCGCTGAAAAACTTGCAGGCCGCGGGCTTGGTGACCGCCGAAGGGCTCGTTGATGATGGCGTTTACGCGCGCACCTTGACGGTTGGAGCCACGCGGGCACCCAAGGATGGAATCGCGCGGTTCCTGGATGCCGACGGGCGTATTGACAGGTACCCGAAGAACCAAGAAGATCGAGTTGAATTGCTCCAAGCGATTGGCGCCAAGGCCATCCAACACGGCGAGGAGCTCAAGGAGCCCGACCTCACCCTGCGCCTCGAGAACCTTGCGGATGACGCTGTGCTGTTGCGCCGCTATCTTGTGGACTACGGTGTGGTGATCCGGCGCCCTGACGGCTCCGCATACAGATTGGCAGATGGATCGGACTAGCGGGATTGTGCCAAGCTCCGGTAAACGGGGTAATTTCGTTCTAGAGCCGATAAGCCTGAACCCCGCATTCCCTGTTGTGCAAGGAGCCCAATGTCTGACCCGAATAGCTCACTCAATGGTGGCTCGAACCCTGATTCGGGTTACCAGCAGGGGGCCGGTGAATACGGTGGCGGACAATACCCTAACCAGTATTCTGGCCAGAACCAGTGGCAAAGATACTCGCAGACACCCGGGCAACATCAATATGCCGGCAACTACGCAGGACAGCAAGACCCGGCGCAGGCCCAGTACCCCGGGTACTACCCCGGGCAGTACCCCTCCTATGGCGGGTACGGATATGGCGGCTGGAATACTCCCCAGCGCACTCATGGGGTCACCACCGCCGCCATGGTTCTGGGAATTCTTGCAGCTGCGATATCGCTGTTGCCATTCGTGGGCTTCCTGGCCTTCATTCTGGGTCCACTGGCGATGGTCCTTGGAATCATCGGGATTGCCAAGCGGCTGAACCGCCGCGGATTCGCGGTCGCGGGGCTGGTGACAGGTGCCTTCGGCGTACTCGTCTCGGTTCTCTACGCCCTGCTGCTGTCCACGATGATGTCATTTGTCGATACGACCGATACCTACGAATTTGTGACGAGGTCCGCGGGCGAGTACAACATTTCAATCACCACCACCGGGCCCGCCCCGGAAATCTCAAACAACCAACGCGGAACCTTTAGCGAATTCCACAGCGCCTCGAATTTCTATGGGGGAGTGGTGGCCACTAATGTCGGGGACAATGCGGGAGCCGTTGGGTGCAAGATCTTCGATTCCGACGGCGTGCTAGTTGTTGAGGATGCCGACCAGGGACTCGGTGCCCAAGCCGAATGCATGATCGGTGCTTCGTGGTTGGGAACCGAGGATGAAATCGATGTATCGGGGATCCTGGACGCGCGTTCGGGAAACCCTGTACCCGCGGGTTAGCGGCTAAACCCTTGGGCCCGGCGGGCCTCAATGATCCGCTCAAGTGATGTGGAAGCCGCTGGATAGTCGGCGTCCGGGCCCAGTGCCATAAAGCATGGAGCCTCATAGTCGGGAAGCTGCTTGTCGTCATACCGGTAGGCAAGATAACGGCCACCCGCTCGCCGTACAAGCAATGCCCCGGCAGCAATATCCCAAGGTTTGGTGTCCAGCCCCAACGTCACATCGCACCAGCCTGCGGCAACGTGGGCAAGCGCTAACGCCGCCGAAACCTTGCGGCGCACGGTGGCGAAGGCGGAGACCCAGGAGCCAAACTCAACCAGCCCCAGCGTTCCGTCAACTTCCAGTGCCTCGGCGGAGGGGTAATCGGTCATCAGGTTCGCATGGGCCTGGTCGGGCCTGGGCGCCGGGGCAAGGATTTTCCCGTTGAGGTAGGCGTGCTCGGCATCTGCCGTGAATTCCAGGCCCGCCACCGGATCCAACACCACACCGGCCAGTAGCTGACCATCGCGTGCCGCTGCAATGGAAATGCAGAAAAATGCGACACCGTGGGTGAAGTTGCTGGTCCCGTCGATGGGATCCACGATCCACTGGATGCCTCCCTCCCCGCTGATCCCGCCTTCTTCGCCAAGCACCCATGAATCGTGTTCTGCGCGGGTCAGGTGCTCACGGATGATTTGTTCACTGCGCCGGTCGAATGCGGTCACGAGGTCGTGGGCGTTTGTCTTGTTTTCGCGTTGCACGTCTTGACGGAAGGCATCTCGCAAAAGCGGCGCGGCAAGCCGTGCGGCTTCAAGGGCTGTGTGGCGCAGGCGGGAAGCGAGGGCAATATCGGCTGTGCTGAAATTTTCGGTACTCACGGATTCAGCCTAGTCGCACAATTAACGCCACTATCGATTGACTAAGCAACCACCTCCTCCATATTGTTGACGAAGGCAACATTTGCCTAGGTCAACTAATTTTCTCTTCAGGGGAAGTGGAACTCGTGCAGCACGGCTCTTCGCATACGTCTCAACTCGTGGAAAGTGTGAGTTCCTTGAACCGCACGCTCCGCCAGCTCGTTCATGTAGGTGAGGCCGACCAAAAGGTTGGATTCGCCGCCATGGGCGTGCTCGGATATGTGTACCGCAACGAACCAACGCGGGCCACCGACATCGCCTCATGGATCGGGATTGGCCCCGCGGCGCTGAGTCGCCAAGTGTCAGATCTTGAATCCCAAGGCTTTGTACAGCGAACCCAATGCTCTTCCGACGCCCGGGCGCAACTGATTTCCCTGACTCCCGAAGGCAAAGATGAAGTGGACCGTGCCTTCAAGCGGCGAGCCGATCTGCTCAGCGACCTGCTCAAGGATTGGGATGACACGGAGATCGCCGAGGCTGCGGCCACGGTGAACCGCATCCAACTGGCGCTACGTGCCGGTGTCGATTCAATGAGCGGCAAAAACACCCAAGCGGCACCCGCCGTGCCGAAAGGAAACGCATGAGCGAGCAGACAGCCGCCGCAATACGCGAACGCGGCGGCGACAAGTCGCAGATGAGCCAGAAGGAGGTGGTGCGCTCAATCACCGGGGTGCTGGCCGCTTTCTTTGCCGCGATGCTGGCCACCACCATCGTTTCGATTGCGCTACCCACCATCATGGACGCGCTGCAGGGTACGCAGACGGACTTCAACTGGGTCATCACCGCCGCCTTGCTGGCCAACGCCGCCACCACACCGATCTGGGGCAAGTTGGCGGATCTCTTTGACAAGAAGAAACTGCTCCAGCTTGGCATTCTCATCTTCATATCCGGTTCGTTGCTGGCAGGATTTGCCATCAATATTCCGATGCTGCTGAGCGCACGCGTAGTCCAGGGCATCGGCATGGGAGGGCTCACCGCCATGGGCATGGCGGTGATTGGCACGGTGATTCCGCCGCGCGAACGCGGACGCTACTCCGGCTACTTCGGTGGCGTCATGGCGGTGGCAACCGCCGGCGGGCCCCTGTTGGGCGGCGTGATTGTCGACTCGCCGCTGGGTTGGCGCTGGACGTTGTTTATCGGGGTCCCGATTGCGCTCATTGCCATGTTGATGATCCACAAGACGCTGCATATCAAACACATTGCCCGCAAGGTATATATCGACTGGGCCGGTGCGGTGCTCGTGACAATCTCCGTCTCGGTGCTGCTGATTTGGGTTTCCTACGTCGGGAAGACTGGCTTCTTCGAATTCAATTCGTGGCAGACCTACGTGATGGTGGGCGGCTCGCTGGTGCTGATTGCCTTGCTGATCTGGGTTGAGGGCCGCGTCCCTGAACCGGTCATTCCGCTGCGCATCATCGCTACCCGCACCACCGCGCTGTCGATCATCGCCTCGGTATCAATCGGCGTGGCAATGTTTGGTTCCGGCGCCTTCCTGGGGCAGTACTTCCAGGTTGCCCGCGAAGCCAGCCCCACGCTGGCCGGGGTCATGACCCTGCCGATGATCTTGGGTAACCTTTTCGGGTCGGTCTTCTCCGGGCAGATGATTTCCCGCCATGGCCGATGGAAGATCTTCCTGGTCATCGGTGCCACGGTTAACATCGGGGCCCTTGCGCTGCTGGGCACCATGTCCCACGACACCAACTACTGGATCCTTGCCACCGGAATGTTCTTCAACGGCGTGGGCATGGGCTTCATGGTGCAGAACCTGGTCCTCGCCGTGCAGAACACCGTGAAGGTCACAGACATCGGCACCGCCAGCTCCACCGTCGCGTTCTTCCGCTCGGTGGGAGGGGCCGCCGGCGTTGCAGTGCTTGGCGCCATGCTCTCGGACAAGGTCAGTGCCTTGGTGATCGACGCGCTCACCGCGGCGCACCTGATCTCCCCGGACGGTTCCGGCGGGGTCGCTGCCGGAAGCACCTCGCTGGATTTATCGACAATGCCTCCGGCGGTGCGTTCACTGTATGAGGCGGCATTCGGGGATGCCACCGGCGTGATCTTCATGGCCTCGGCCATTGTCGCCTTGGTTTCGCTTGTATGCATCCTCTTTATCAAGGAAGTCCCGCTGCGCAAGACCATCTAACGCCGGCGCGGGCACGGGCGGTGAATTGTTCTCGATTGTTTCGGGCAGCAATGCGCCGCCTTTTGCGTTCCTTCTCGTGCTTGTTTGCGCGGATTTGACCAGCCATTTCGGATGAAGAGACCACAAGATTGGATGAATCATCCGAGATTCTGGTCACCTTTGTTCGTACTGTGAACTTGTCATACATACGGAAGGACCCGCGATGACCAACGCTTCACCCCAGATCAACACCGCAGAACCCAAGCTCAAAAAGGTGCTGGGCCGATGGGACACCCTCGCCATTGGCGTCGGTGCCATGATCGGCTTCGGCTGGGTGGTGCTCACCGGCGACTGGATCACCACAGCGGGGCCATTCGGCGCAGCCCTTGCCATGGTTGTCGGCGGCGGCATCATGGCGGTTGTCGGCCTGACCTACGCCGAACTCGTTGCCGCGATGCCCAAGGCAGGTGGCGAACACAATTACCTGCTCCGCGCCATGGGCGCCCGCTGGTCCTTCATTGGTTCGTGGGCCATCGTCGGCGGCTACATCACCATCGTCGCGTTCGAAGCGGTTGCACTGCCCAAAACGGCGCTCTACCTGTTCCCCGGGCTCAACCAAATCAAGCTCTGGGACATCGCCGGCTCCGAGGTCTACCTGACGTGGGCCCTGGTAGGCGTGCTGGGCGGGATTGTCATCACCGCCATCAACATCCGCGGCATCAAAACCGCCGGTGTGGTGCAAACCTTCGTGGTGCTCTTCCTCTTCGCCATCGGCGCCGTGCTGCTCTTCGGTTCCTTCACGGGCGGATCGACCGCCACCATGGAACCGTTCTTCAACAACGGGGTCGCCGGCTTCTTCGGGGTCATGATCATCGTCCCGTTCATGTTCGTCGGCTTCGACGTCATTCCGCAATCCGCCGAGGAATGCGACATTGAACCGCGCCGCATCGGCAAATACGTGGTCATCTCCGTGCTGATCGCTACAGCTTGGTACGTCATGGTCATCCTTGCCACCTCCTCCGGGATGGGCCTGGACGCACTTGCCAACTCCGATCTGGCCACGGCGGACGCCATGGGCGTGCTCTTCGGATCGGAAATGATGGCCAAGGTCCTGATCTGCGGCGGCATCGCCGGCATCCTGACCTCCTGGAACTCGCTGCTCATGGGTGCCTCGCGGCTGCTCTATGCCATGGCGGCCTCCGGCATGCTGCCGGCCTGGTTCGCCAAGCTGCACCCGAAGTACCACACCCCGGTCAACGCCCTGCTGTTCATTGGCGGGCTTTCCGTCCTGGCACCGTTCTTCGGTTCGGCAATGCTCGGGTGGCTGGTAGACTCGGGTTCCCCGTCCATCGTCGTTGCCTACCTGCTGGTTGGCGTCGCATTCGTGATCCTGCGCAAGCGCGAACCAAACATGGAACGCCCGCTGCGCATCGGCGGCAAGGGCAACTTCGGCCGCATCATCGGCATCACCTCCGTGCTCTTCTGCGCCGGGCTGATCAGCCTGTACCTGCCCGGCATGCCAGCGGCCATCGGCATTGAACCGTGGATGCTCTTCGGGGCGTGGTGGCTGCTGGGCGCCATGTTCGTGTTCCGCGTCCCGCGCGGCATCGAGCCCGGCATCCACGCTGAAGAAGAGCTGCTGGCCCGCCTGTCCATGCGCAAGAACGCGAAGCTGGCCAAGTCGCTGGGAACTGCGCACGCACAACAGCAGCAGAACCAGAAAGAAAAGGAAAAGAACCGCGCATGAGCTCGATCAGGCCGCTTGAAGGAATAGTAGTTGCCGACTTTTCACGGGTGCTCGCGGGGCCGCTGTGCACCATGACGCTTGCCGACCTCGGTGCAACGGTTATCAAGGTCGAACGTCCGGGCGCGGGGGATGACACCCGCAGTTGGGGACCCCCGTTCTCCGCCACCGGCTCCACGTACTTCGAGTCGGTGAACCGCAACAAGCAATCGGTTGCCCTTGATCTGGGGGACCCGGCGGACCGTGTGCTGGCCAGGGAGCTTGCGCTGCGCGCCGACGTGCTGGTGGAAAACTTCAAGCCCGGCGGCATGGCCAAGCTCGGCCTGGGCTATGCGGAACTCGCTGCAGAAAACCCGGGACTCGTCTATGCTTCGATCTCCGGATTCGGCTCCACCGGTGGTGCGCACCTGCCAGGCTACGACTTCATTGTCCAGGCCCTGGGCGGATTGATGTCCATCACCGGTGAAGCGGATACCGACCCGATGAAGGCAGGCGTGGCGTTGGTTGACGTGCTCACCGCCAAGGACGCAACCATCGGTGTGCTGGCTGCGCTGACCGCCCGCCACACCTCGGGACGGGGCGCGCACCTTGAGGTCAACCTGCTCTCCAGCCTGCAGGGGGCGCTGGCCAACCAGGGACAGGCATACCTGGGGGCAGGCAAGGTCGCCACGCGGATGGGCAACGCGCATCCCTCGATCGTGCCGTACCAGCTGTTGGACTGTGCCGACGGTTCGGTCGCCGTGGCCTGCGGCAACGACGGCCAATTTGTGAAGCTTTGCGCAGAAATCGGCGAACCACAGCTGGCCTCCGAGGCCCGGTTTGCCACGAATTCGGCGCGCGTAGCCAACCGCGAGGAGCTGATCCCGTTACTGGAAACCGCCCTGCAGGCAGACACCGGCGCCAATTGGCAGTCGCGTTTCAGCGGGGTGGGGGTTCCTGCGGGCAAGGTCGCCGGCATCGATGAGGGCATCAATTACGCCAAGTCGCTGGGGCTGGATCCAGTCATCGAAGTGCGGAACGCCGAAGGCGTAGTGGTCGGAAAGCAGATCCGCCACCCGATCAGTTGGACCCCCGCCCTAGACGCGCCGACCATGGCGCCGCCGCAGTTGGGTGAGCACACCGATGCCATTCGGCACTGGCTCAGCGAACCTGTGGGTTCGGTGGCGCAGGGCCCGCCCCTAGCTCGTCCCTAGGCCGGTTTCGTTGCGTCGCAACGCCAACCACAGGTGTGCCGCAACATCCGGGTCGTCAAGATCCACACCGATCAACCCGCTGGCCACCGAGATCCGGTGGCGCAGTGAATTGCGGTGGATGCCCAGGGCTCGTGCCGAATCTTCCCAGGTGCCACGCGCCCTGAGGTATTCCTTGACCGTGTTCAAGAGGTCTGCCCGCGGGTAATCGGCCAAGACCTGAACCCAACCGGTGGCACGGGCATCCTCGCTGGCGCTGACCGCAACCAGCCGGCCCGGCGGGGCCTGCAGGGTTGCCTGGCGCAACACCGCAAGGTTGCCGGGGATTTCGCCGAGGCTTACCGGGTCTCCCAAGGCAGCAGCCAGGGTTCCCGATAGCTCGGGTTCCAGGCCAGCCGAAACCCCCAGCAGGGCGTTCTGTTCTAGCGACTCGTGGTCCCCGCCGGATGGAGTGCCGCCCAATCCGGCGGCGGAGAGCACCAGGTACAAGATTGAATCCTGGACACGGCGCAACGCGCACTGGTCCACCGCGGCGGCCAGGTCCGGCAACCCGGGATCCGCTGCCAGCCGGACTGCGGCACGGGCTGCGAGCCCTGGATCATCCCCGGCCGAAAGCCTGATACCCAGCAACCGCACCCGGCTGGGCAATTCCCCCAGCCCCACGTCCTCGGCCACCATGTGTGCGGCTTCGCTTTGGCCGTGCAGCAACAGTTTGGTGGCTGCGGCACCCAGGGCGTTGTTGGTGCTCACGATGACCTCGCGCTGGCGTGCGCGCAGGGCCAGCAGCGTGGAAACCGTCATGATGATCTGCCGGTCCGCCTTGGTCAGGGTGCGCCCGGACCCAATGCACAGGAAACCGTGGATGCGCGTTTCCACCAGGATCGGATAGAGCACCACCGGCTGCCCGTGGATCTCAAAGGTCGCCGCCGAAGGGACGCCTGCCTTGTTGAACCGGATGGATTCGGCGCGCAGGTCAGGGACCAGTGCGCTGGTGGAAGCGGGCCACACGGTCTCCGAGCCGGCGTCGGCCGGCATGTATGCGGCCCAGCCACCGAGTGCCTGGGCCAGTCCGCGCACCACTGCACGTGTTGCGTCGGGGCGCGTTGCTGCCCGGGCCAATGCGGTTTGGGTGCCGAGGGAATCCATCAGGTTCGAAGTGTCGTCCCTGGTGGAAAGTCGCCAAAAGGCGCGGGTCACGTTCTGGAACGGGACCCCGTCGGGAACTATCGCCAATTCGATGCCCGCGGCAAGGCTGGCCTCCACCACGTGCTGCGGAACGACGCTGAGCCACGGGCCCAGGCCCAGCCCCACTGCGTGCACGTTCTTGGCCCCGAGTCTTGACATGTACCTGCGGCTGAGCGCCGCCGAGGAGGCGAACGGCATACCCGTGGTCAACAGCAGTTCCCCGCCCTCTAAATAGGGTGTGGGGTCTTCGAGCTCGGAAACGTGGACGCCGGTGACGGGCTTGGCGCTGAAATCGGCGTCGCCACACGGCGAAAGGTCACGGCCTAGCTCGGCGCCAAGCTGCAAAAGTGAGATCATGGCTAAATTATCCAACAGACGAGGTGAAAATGGGCAAAATATCCAATGACGGGCGTCACGCATTCACCTAACGTGGTGACCATGACCGAAACACTCTTGGCCGCCGACGCCGCCACTCTGCCGCAGACCCGCAACCTCGTGACCCCCATCCCCGGCCCCCGTTCCACGGAACTGCATGCCGAGCGCACCGCCCACGTGACCAACGGTTTCGGCATCACGCTGCCGGTCTTCGTGACCCGCGCCGAGGGTGGCATCATCCAGGACGTCGACGGCAACCGCCTGATCGACTTTGCCTCCGGCATCGCCGTGACCTCACTGGGTGCCAGCAACAAGCTCGTGGCCCAGCGCGTCGCCGCCCAGCTCGAGGCCTTCACCCACACCTGCTTCATGGTCACCGAATACGAATCCTTCACCAAGGTCTGCCAGTGGTTGAACCAGAACACCCCGGGCGACTTCGACAAGCGCACCGGCCTGTTCTCCACCGGCGCCGAAGCCGTGGAAAACGCCATCAAGATCGCCCGCGCAGCCACCGGCCGGCCCAACGTGCTGGTCTTCGATGAGGCATACCACGGCCGCTCGCTGCTCACCATGGCGATGACCGCCAAGGTCAACCCGTACAAGCTGAACTTCGGCCCGTTGCCGGCTGAGATCATCCGCGCAGCTTCCGCCAATCCGCTGCGTCCGGCGCAGGGCCTCGCCGCAGGTGCCGACGCGGCACTCGAAGCAGTCGAGGCAACCATCCTGGAACACGGTGCGGACACCTTCGCAGCCATGGTCATCGAGCCGATCCAGGGCGAGGGTGGCTTTATTGTCCCGGCCGCCGGATTCATCCCGGGCCTGCGCAAGCTTGCCGACAAGTACGGCATCTTGCTGGTCATCGACGAAATCCAGGCAGGCATGGGCCGTACCGGCACGCTGTTCGCATCCGAGCACGAGGGCGTTGCCGGGGACATGATCCTCACCGCCAAGGCCCTGGCCAACGGTGTACCGCTCTCGGCAGTCACCGGCCGCGCCGAGGTCATGAACGCACCGCATGCAGGCGGACTGGGCGGCACCTATGCAGGCAACCCGCTGGCCTGCGAGGCAGCCCTTGCTGTCTTCGAACAGTTTGAGGACGGCCAGTTGCTTCAAAACGCCCGCCGCATCGAGGCCGTGGCCCGCGAAATCCTTGAACCGCTGCTGTCTTCCACCAATGTCGTCGCCGAAATCCGTGGCCGCGGCGCGATGCTCGCCATCGAACTCGCCGACGCGGCAACCCTGGAACCGCGCGCCGATTTGGCCAAGGAAATCTCTGCAGCCTGCCACGCGGCCGGCGTGCTCACCCTGACCTGCGGCACCCACGGCAACGTGGTGCGCCTGCTGCCTCCGCTGGTCATCGGCGAAGACCTGCTGCGCGACGGCCTGAACGTGCTGGCCGAGGCCATCACGGCAGCCGCCAAGTAAAGCAAAACCACACCCCAAACTTCCCCCGCTGACACAAGGAGCCTCCCCATGACCATCACTGCCCATGACACCCACCTGCTGGACCCGGCAGATCTGATCAACTTCGATGCACTGCTCTCCGCCGAAGAACTCGCTCTGCGCGCCAAGGTCCGCAGCTTCGTGAACGAAGCCATCAAACCAAATATTGCCGGTTGGTACGCCGACGCGGTCTTCCCGCTGGAAATCGTCCCGGAAATGGGCAAAATGGGCCTGCTGGGCATGCACCTCAAGGGCTACGGCTGCGGCGGCGGAACAGCCGTCGAATACGGACTGGCCGGCTCCGAACTCGAAGCCGGGGACTCCGGATTGCGCACCTTCGTCTCGGTGCAGGGCTCCTTGGCGATGAGCGCCATCCACAAGCACGGCTCCGAGGAACAAAAACAGGAATGGCTGCCGAAAATGGCCAAGGGCGAGGCCATCGGCTGCTTCGGACTCACCGAACCCACCGCAGGCTCGGACCCCTCCGCGATGAAGACCTTCGCCCGCCGCGATGGCGATGACTGGGTCATCAACGGCACCAAGCGCTGGATCGGGTTGGCCAACGTCGCCCAGGTGGCCATCATCTGGGCACAGACCGAGGAAGGCATCCGCGGCTTCGTGGTCCCCACCCAGACCGCCGGCTTCAAGGCCACCCCCATCGAACCGAAGCTTTCGATGCGTGCCTCCATCCAGTGCGAAATCGAACTGACCGAGGTCCGACTGCCCGCCACCGCCGTATTGCCGAACGTCGTCGGTCTCAAGGGCCCGTTCTCCTGCCTGAACGAGGCCCGCTACGGCATCATCTGGGGTGCCATGGGTGCCGCCCGCGACTCCTTCGAGGACGCCCTGGCCTACTCGAAGACCCGCATGCAATTCGACAAGCCGTTGGCCGGTTACCAAATGACCCAGCAGAAGCTGGTGGACATGGCCCTGGAAATCAACAAGGGCTACCTGCTGGCCCTGCACATCGGCCGGATGAAGGATGCCGGCACCCTTGATTTGCACCAGATCTCGGTGGGCAAGCTGAACAACTGCCGCGAGGCCATCAAGATCGCCCGCGAGGCCCGCACCATCCTGGGCGGCAACGGCATCACCCTTGAATACTCGCCGCTGCGCCACGCCAACAACCTCGAATCGGTACGCACCTACGAGGGCACCGACGAGGTCCACACGCTGATCCTGGGCAACAAGCTCACCGGCGTCCCGGCCTTCCGCTAAACACCGGATCCCGAGCTATTCTCTGAAGAAGAGGGAACTTTAATGACTGAAACCATCACGCGCACCGACGTTGTTGAACTGCGCCTGCTGATTGACGGCCAGTGGATTGAAGGCACCGGAAAAGCGCTGGAATCCACCTCGCCGGCCAACCCCGGGCAGGTGGTTGCCGCCGGCGGCACCGCCACCGTGCAGGACGTAGAGGCGGCTTTGGCCGCGGCGCGCTCCGCCGCACGCAACTGGGCGAGAACCCCGATGGCCGAACGCGGGGGATACCTCTCCCGCGCAGCGGCGATCATCACCGCCAATGCAGATGCCTGGGGCACCGAACTGGCCCGCGAAGAAGGCAAGACTTTCACCGAGGGCCGTGGCGAGGTGCTGCGAGCAGCGCAGATCTTCACCTATTACTCCGCGGAATCGGACCGGTTGGCAGGGGAGGTGTTCTCCTCCCCGCGCCGCGGCGAGCAGATCCTGGTCACCCGCAAGCCGCTGGGTGTTGTCGGGGTCATCACCCCATTCAACTTCCCCATCGCCATCCCTGCCTGGAAGATCGCCCCGGCGTTGGTCTTCGGCAACACGGTGGTGTGGAAGCCCGCTTCCACCGTGCCGCTGTTGGCGATGCGCCTGGCCCACGCCCTGGTGGAGGCGGGTCTTCCGGCAGGTGTGCTGAACCTTGTCATCGGCTCGGGTTCGTTGGGCAACATCATCGTGAACCACCCGGACCTCGACGGGCTCACGTTCACAGGTTCCACGGGTGTCGGTCGCATGCTTGCCGCCACCGCGGCTGGCGCCGGCGTGCCGATCCAGGCTGAAATGGGCGGCAAGAACGCCTCGGTGGTGCTCGATGACGCAGATTTGGAACTCGCCACCGAGCAGGTGCTCTTCGGGGCCTTTCGCTCCACCGGCCAAAAGTGCACGGCAACCTCGCGCCTGGTGTTGCAGGATTCCATCGCCGATGCCTTCCTGGAACGCCTTAATGAACGCCTGTCAGTATGGAAGACCGGGGATCCCACCGATTCCTCGGTCCACATGGGCCCGGTCGTCTCCGATACGGCTGCAGCAGAGATCCGTGCAGGCATCGCCGCCTCGCTGGCCCAGGGCGCAAAGCTCGGCTTCGAGGGCGATATCTCCGGCCTCGGTGATGCCTTCGTGGCACCGACGGTGCTGGAACTGCCGGCCGGCGAGGGAAACATCGCCTGGTCCGAGGAATTCTTCGGACCCGTCCTCTCGGTTCGCCGTGCGGCAACCACTGCCGAAGCCTTTGCCTTGGCCAATGATTCGGAATACGGACTGAGCTGTTCGGTCTTCACCCAGGATCTCACCAAGGCCTTGGACGCGATGGAATCCATCGACGTGGGCATCTTGCACGTCAACTCCGAATCGGCCGGTGCGGATCCGCACGTGCCGTTCGGCGGGGCCAAAAAGAGCGGTTACGGGCCCAAGGAGCAGGGCGGGGCCGCGAAGGAATTCTTCACGCACACCACCACCGTGTACCTGCGCGGAGCCTAAGCACGTGCGCCCGGGGGCGCCGGCTGTCATCCGGTCACATGGATGCGGCCGGCGCCCTCGCGCGTGTCTAGGACAAAAACCAACCCTGGGCCCAGTGCGAGCCAGCACGCAAATATTCAGAAAGCAGTGGTTTCAAAGATGAGCACAACCCTCAGCATCGAAAACATTTCCACCATCCTGGTCATTGGTGCCGGGACCATGGGCCGCCAGATCGCGATGGCCGCGGCCCTGGCCGGATACACAAGCATCATCCAAGACATCTCCGAAGAAGGCCTGGCCGCGGCACGCACCGAGCTTGAAGGCTGGGCCGCGTCCCGGGTGGCCAAGGGCAAACTGGATCAGGCAACCGCCACCACAGCACTGGAGGCACTGACCTACAGCACCGACCTTGAAGCCGCCGCGGCGAACGCCGATTTCATCATCGAGGCGGCCACCGAACGCCTGGACATCAAGACCCAGATCTTCGAGCGCCTGGGCAAGCTGGCCCCGGCCCACGCGATTCTTGCCACCAACTCCTCAACCCTTGGCTCTTCGAAGGTCGCGGCGGCCACGGGCCGTGCCTCGCAGGTCTGCAACATGCACTTCTTCAACCCAGCGCTGGTGATGAAGTGCGTCGAAGTGGTCCGCCATGAAACCACCAGCGATGCAACTGTTGAAACCGCGATGGAGTTGGCCCGCGCCTTGGGCAAGGAACCGGTGCTGATCAACCGCGAAATCCCGGGCTTCATTGCCAACCGCCTGATGGGTGCGATCCAACGCGAGGCGCTGTTCCTGGCCGATGCGGGAATCGCCAGCATCGAGGATATCGACACCACCGCGCGCACCGCACTGGGGCACCCGATGGGCCCGTTCGCACTGATGGACATGGTGGGCCTGGACGTCATCGACTTCATCGCCCAGGCAACCCACGCCGAAACCGGTGACCCAGCGGACGCACCAAACCCCGGCATCGCCGCACTGGTCGCCGAGGGCAAACTGGGGCGCAAAACCGGAGCCGGCTTCTATAACTACAACTAGAAACCGCTAGATGCTGGTGTCCGTCTCGGGCTGTTCCCCGAGACGGAAGTGGCGTCCGGAGATGCTGGATACCTCGATTTTTACCCAAGCCTCCTTGGCTGTCGGGATCCAGGGGGATACCCCTGAATCGCGCGCAAGGGCAATCTCGGCTTCGGTCTCCAGCTGGTGCGCATTTCCGTGGACCACCACCGACCAGGCCTGGTCCGAGAGGATGCCGTCGGCTTCAAAGGCCACGTGTTCATTGACTGTCAAGGCTGCGAGTTTTTCCCCGGGAGCGGTGCGAATGTAGATGACGCGGTCTTTGGCTGCGTAGTTCAACGGGAAAATATCCACCATGCCGCCCACCGCGGTGGCCAGCCGCCCGTGGGTGGTATGTTCGAGCAGTTGCCACGCTTGATCGGAGTCGAGAACGAGTACTGGCTGGTCATTATCGTGTTCAAACATCATGACCCAAGTATTCTACGTACTGTAGAAAAAACCTAGGATTATGTCTTTTTCAGCCAAAGGCAGGTCCAAGAATCATCCTTATGAGCCACCTCCGACCCTGCGCGCATGAAAGACTGGAGACATGGTCAAGGATTTGAGTGTGGAACATGCGCTGCACATCGCCGCACGCTTCGAGGATCGAGTTTACGAATTGCGCGCCGAGCGCGCACGCGAGCGCGGATTGGTCCCCACAGTCCTTTCATATACAGGGTATGGTCTTTCCGACGCCGGGAACGGCTGGGTCCGCATTTTTGCCAGGGCGGTACTTGCCAAGCCCGGCGCTTTCGAGGATGGCCGCCACCGCGCCAAGGTGATCGCCGACGGGGTTCGGGGTTGGCGCAACTTCATGTCACCGATCGTTCCCCACGGCAAGATCCGTATCACCATCAACGATGAACACTTTGATGTGCAGGCGGACCGCGGGGGAGTCCTCGATGTCAGGGTCGCCGCAGTGCTCGAGCCCGGCTGGCACGAAATCTCGATGACCATTGAGGGCAGTGCTCCCGTGCTGTCACCCGTCTTGATGGTTGATGCAGCGCAAGAATTCGGCGTGCTCTCCGATGTTGATGACACCGTCGTGGTCACCGCGTTGCCGCGCCCGTTGCTGGCTGCCTGGAATTCCTTCGTGCTCTCCGAGCACGCCCGCTTGGCCACCCCCGGCATGGCAGTGATGATGGAACGGTTGCTGCGCAACAAGCCAGGGGCTCCGACCTTCTACCTTTCCACCGGTGCCTGGAATGTGGCGCAGACCCTCACCAGGTTCCTCTCGCGCAACCTTTACCCGCAGGGTCCGCTGTTGCTGACCGACTGGGGACCGACCGAACGCCGTTGGTTCCGTTCCGGCATGCAGCACAAGGCCGACCAATTGCGCCGTGTTGCCTCCGAATTCCCGAATATCAAGTGGCTGCTGATCGGCGATGACGGCCAGCACGACCCTTACCTATATGCCGAGTTCGCCCGACGCTACCCGGAGCACGTTGCTGCGATTGTGATTCGCCAGCTGACCCCCTCGGAGGCGGTGCTTGCCGGTGGGCGTAGCCAGGGAATCCTGAACTCCACCCCCGGCGTGCCCTGGGTGTATGAGCCCGATGGTGCCCGTATTGCCGCCCAACTGACCGAACTCGGCTTCCTTGAGGCCGATCCGTTCCCCGGGGGCGAGCAGTGAGCGGGCACAGGATCCGCGTCGAGGTGCCCATGCGCTGGGGCGACATGGACGCCTACGGGCATATCAACAACGTGAACTTGGTGCGCATGATGGAAGAGGCTCGCATTGCCGGGTTCGGGGTTCCTGGTGGCACCGGGAAACCCGGCATCGAACCTCAGGTCGACCTGTTCTCCACGGTTCCGGAAAACACGCAGATCCTTGTCGTTGAACACCGCGTCCGCTACCTGAAGCCGCTTGACTACCGCAACGTACCCGCGCACGTGGACTTGTGGGTCAGCAACATCAAGGCGGCAAGCTTTGACATCTCCTACGAATTCCATGATCCGGTCGATGGCGGTGTGTGTGTTCGTGCCACCACTACCCTCGCATTCTTCGCGGTCGAAACCCAGCGTTTGCTGCGCTTGAGCGCCGAGCACAAGGAAGCGCTCGGCGCCTACTCGGCAGACCCGATCTTCCGCTAGCTACCCCACCCGCCGTTAGCGCGGCGAATTCCTTGTCCAAGGCTTCGTCGAAGGGCGTTTCACACGGGCCCAGGGGAGCGCGGCTCACCGAGAGACGGACCATTTTCAAGTCCGTCAGGTGGACCTCGGGCCGGGCCCCGGAACGGAGGTCAGGTAGCGCAATGAGTTGGAATTGCTCATTGAACAGTGCCCCGAAGTCCTCTGGACCCATGCTCCGAGCCGGATCGAGCAGCCGACTGATCATGAAAAGGTCGTGAGCAAAAAACCGCTGGCCGGAGCCTGCAACGTACACGTAAACCACCATCCCCACTGCGTACTCCATGACCACCTTGACGCGGGCAGCTACCCAGTTCTCGCCGCGGGCCGGGTAACCGGCTCCCGAGCCTGGGTCAACGTGATGTCCATGGCCAACTAAGTGGCAGGGGCTTGGGATGGGTGGGTGGTTGCGCATGGAAACGGCGCCTTTCGTTTGCTCTTGCCCTTATCCGGCGGTTGCCGGTTGGGCCGCTTCGTCATCCGAACCACCCGTGAAGCATGGGGTTGGTGTGTGCGCCGGGTCGGAGCCCAAAAACTGGTGCACATCTCGTGAAGCTTGTCATGAGCGTACCTATGGCCCTCCGACACTTTAGAGTGAAGGAGTGAAACTCTTACTGATTCGCCATGGAGAAACGGCCTCCAACGTAGTGCAGGCCTTGGACACGGCAGCGCCCGGTGCCCCACTCAATGAGGTGGGTGTTGCCCAAGCCGAACAGCTTGCCAGGGAACTGGCAGCCGAGGAACTGGACGCCGTGTATTCTTCCCCGCTGATCCGGGCCAAGATGACCGCCACACCGATGGCTGCCACGCGCGGATTGGCAGTGGCCGAATTTGCGGGCCTGAGCGAAATTTCCGCTGGCGAATTGGAGATGCGCACCGACTTGGAAGCCCAGTTGGCCTACCGGGACGTGTTTTTCAAATGGCTGCAAGGGGACATGAAGGCAATGCTCCCCGGAGGAGAGGATGGCCGCACCGCCCTTGACCGCTTTAGCTCAGTGATAGAGCGGGCCACCGCAGAAGGTGTCGAATCCCTGGCTCTGGTGAGCCACGGAGCCATGTTGATGACTTGGCTTGCCAGCCGCAAATCGAACTTCAATCCTTCACTCCTGGCCAGATCGCCGATGCGGAACACCGGGTTTGCGGTTCTTGAATCTGGTGGCGCGGATAGCTGGATCGTACGCAACTGGCAAGGCACTGAACTTTAGGCTGAAAAGCGTTCGAGCTGCCCGCGGTTCGCTGGCTTGAACAGGAACGCTGTGTTGGCATTCAACGCTGAGGGTGAGACACCGGATGAAATGCGCGTTACCTTTTCCAGGACGACATCGATTAGGATAGGTGTATCTTCCCTAATTCAAGAAAGCGGTTTTCGGTGAGCATGCAACGTGTAGCGCGTCCGGTTCGTCCCCAGGTTGTTCTTGAGGTTCTCGCGACAGAAACCCTGTCCGAACACATGATTCGGTTGACCTTTGGTGGTCCCGGATTTGTGAACTACCAAGACAAGCTGGTTTCCGATCGCTACGTGAAGATCCTTTTCGCCAAGCCCGAGCTAGGTCTCACTCCGCCCTACGATCTTGACGCGTTGCGCGAAGAGCTGGCACCGGAGGACTTCCCGGTGCGCCGCACCTACACCCTGCACCACGTCGATCTGGACGCGGGCACCCTGCAGATCGACTTCGTGACGCACGGCGATGAAGGCCTTGCCGGCCCCTGGGCCCAGAACGCCAAAGTAGGCGACCAGATCTGCTTCTCCAGCCCGGGCGGCCTCTATGCCCCCAGCACAGAGTTTGATCGTCACCTGCTGATCGGCGACGAAACTGCACTACCGGCAATCTCGGCGGCAGTGCTCGATATGACCGGCGATATGATCGGCGATATCTACCTTGAGGTTGGAGGCCCGGGCGACGAAGTGGAACTTGAGGTGCCCGCGGGCGTCAACGTTCACTGGCTGCACCGCGGGGGACCCTTCACCCCCGAAAACACCCGGCTCGAATCGGTGGTCCGCGCCGCGATCTGGCCCGAGGGCACCGTTCAGATCTTTGCCCACGGTGAGCGGGAGACCATGAAATCCCTGCGCGCCTACCTGCATGGGGAACGAAAGGTTGACCGCAAGGCCATGTCGCTCTCCGCATACTGGGCCTATGGTCGTGCCGAGGACGAGTTCCAGGCGGAAAAGCGGAGCCCGATCGGCCAGATTTTCCCGGAGTCCGCGAACGCCTAAGCAGGTTTTGCACAATCCCCGGAAGCAACAGACTTAAAACGCAGTGGACCCCGCTAACGGCGGGGTCCACTGCGTTTTAAGCCCACATCTTGTCCTATCGCAGAGATTGGACGTCTTCCGCGTCTTCGGGCTCTTCCCAATCTTCGAAGCGTCCGCGTCGGACTCCAAGAATGAAGGCGCCACCCACCAGCAAAATGAGCAGGCAAAGCTGGCCCCAGGGCACTGCCAAGGTCTTGGTTGTGGCGTAAACCTCGGTTCCCGGCGTCGCATCGATGCCTTCTGAATGGATCTTCACGCTGCCCGTTAGGTTGAACAAGGGCCAAACTCCGGGAACAACAATTGTGCGCTCGGCGCTGCCACCGGGAATCAGCTCGGCTCCGGGTTCTTCGCTGGTGGTCCCCGCAATCCCGAATGGACCGCTGGTGCTGATCGTTTGCGGGCCGCGGGCACGGACGGTTCCGGTGTTCAGCACCGTGTAGCTGACGGTCGCGTCCACAGGTGCGAACGGATTCCAGGCCAGACCCGTGCTGATCGCCAGGTCCTTGATTTCCAGCGAGAGTTTGCCCTCTCCGCCCACGTGAACATTCATCCGTGTGGCGAGCCGGCGATCGACCATGACGGTACTACCGCTGCTGGTGTCGGCGTAGGACGAGATCAGCCCGCCAACGTAGTCGCCCGGCTCGGTGTTTTCGGGTACCTGGAGGGTGAATCCAACCTTGGATTGTTCACCGGAGCCCAAGGTGATGACAGGATCCTTGACTTGGACCCATGCACCAATGTATTCCGAAGGCTCCTCGGCGGATTTTAGATCCAATGCGCCGGTGCTGGAAGTGATTCCATCGGCTGCGTAGACGGCCAATGAAATTTCCTTGGTGCCAAGATTCGTCACCACGAATGAATCCTTGTGGGTTTCGCCCGCTTCGAGATCGAACGTGAAATTGGTGCGGTCTTCCTTCCCGCCCGGCGCTACGCTCCACGAGAGCCCGTCGGTGGTGGCGGCATGCGAAACGACTGGCAGCGCTCCCAGACCCATGAAGGCAAGCGTGATCGTAGCCAGGACCTTGCGCCAAAGTGCTCGGTGCTGGAAGGTGCTTGTCGTCGAGTTCATGGTGCCATGCGCTTTCGTGGTTCATGCGTGTGCTGGCCCCGGGCGGTAACGCCCGAGGCCAGCACAGGAGAGAGAAGAATTATTCGCTGATTGCGGTGATGGTCAGCGTCGACTTGTAGCTACCTGCCGGGGTTCCTGCCGGTGCCAACAAGGTGAGGCCCGCATCAAGGACTGCGCCGCCGGGGGCATTGGTCGATGCCAAGGTGCGAACTTCGCCGAGGCCCGGATCATTTGCCGTCACGGCTCCACCTGTGGTGATGGTCCCGGTTGGCTGGCTGGCGCTGGGCACCCAACCAAGCGAGGCTCCACCGAACGTGTTGGCACCTGCCACAAAGGCTGAGGCCTTGCCGTTGATGGACCAGCCAGCCGAACCAGCGCGGGTGTCGCTTACCGTGATGGTGGGCAACGTGCCGGTTGCCTTGAATCCACCGCCCGCATTTTGCGTGGCGGTGCCGAGGGCCGCGTTGCCAGCTGCGATGCTCCACGAGAATGCGCCCGGCTCGGGATCCACAGCGGGTTCCGGAACGTTGACTCCGACGTTGACGTCCTTTGACTCGCCAACAGGCTCGGGCTCGGGAGCGGTTGGAAGCGTCCAGCCAACGCTCAGCGGGGTGGTGACCTTGCGGGGATCGGCTCCACCGCCGGAAGAGAGCCAGTACGACTGGCCTCCTGTAGCTGCCTGGAATTCGACGAAGTCTTCGGGGAATGCCCCGAAGTTTGCTCCCGTGGTGACCTGAGTGACGCCAGCTGGGGCCTTCACGCCAAGGTACTCCGGGGTTACTGTGAACCCATCTTTATCAACGGTGATGCCCTTGAGGTTCGCCAGGGTGATCGTCTTTGCCGGAATCGGGTTCCACACGGTTGAATCGCCCTGATCGGCACCGTAGCCCGAAGCCGTGGCCTTGAGGGTTGCCGTGCCATCGGACTTGACTGTCAGCACTGGATCCTTGGCGCTCCAGTAGGTCAGTCCGCCGTAGAAGGCAGCAGTGAACGAGCCGGTCCAGGAAATCGTTCCCGTGCCAGTTGCAGGGTCCACCTTGCCGGTGCCCTGGGAAAGCACGATCTTGTTGCCGCTGACGTCAGCAGTTCCGGTCGGCTTGACCGGAGTGCCTGCTGCTGTCTGACACTTGTTGTCCCAGGTGACTGGAATGTCGCCGTTCGTTCCGTTCTTTACAACACTGACGTTCCCTTCGGATGCTTTGTGGAATGCATCGGCGGATGTCCAAGCGCGGCTGGAACCAGTGTTTCCCGCGGTTCCTGCGGAAAGGAAATTGCAGCTCCCGTTGTAGGCACCCGCACCAACCTCGGAGTTCAGGCCCCACGCCAGCGTCACGTCCGAGATGTTTTGTTCAGCGGCAACTGCGGGTGTTGCAGCGGCCGCGCCGGCGAAGACCAAGCCGGCGGCAGCGGCAAGGGACAACAGCTTGGGTGCTGGTGGAAGTGGCGAGCGGCGAATGGTCATGATTCCTCCGGAAGATGTTTTTAACAGCAAGGATTGCCTTGCCTTGGATATGCTACATGAATTAAGTTAAGTTTGCTGTTCGTAATTAAAGATTACGAAATGAGGGTGCCATTACTTCTTCCAGGGCAGCTGAAGCCAACCGCGCCGGAACCCAACCCAGCTGACCGAGGCCAGCGCGAGAAGACCACTGAGTGACCACAACAAGGCATCCCGGTGGCTCTTCGCCAGCTGTACGGCCTGTGGAATAAGCGATTCACCCAACCACTGGGCTGCCTGGGCCGTGGTGGTGCCGGCAGTGCGGACGATGCCAGGTAATGCGTCGCCGGTAATGACGGTGCCATCGGGTGCGAGGGAATGCGGTACGGCGGTGCCGGAAATGATTGAACCTGCGACTGGCGGATCAGGCACGACTTCACCGTTCGGATGACGGGTACTCGTGTTGGTATCTGGTTCCTTTTCGATCGGCGGCACAACAGGTTCGGTTTTTGGCGGCTTTGTCAGAATCGGTGCATCGGCGGAATAACTGATGGCCAAGGGACTTGCTATCTTGGCGCCGTCACGCAGCGAGCCCGATGAGTACCAATAAGCTGCTTGTCCTGTATTGGCATGGAAATCAATGAATTCCTGGGGAAACGCACCCCAGGATGGTTCCGTTCGAGACTGTGCCGGATCAACGCCTTCGGTCTTGACCTTCAGATAGGCAGGACTGGCAATAATTCCTTTTTCACCCAGGGCAAGGTTCGGCAGGTTTGCAAGAGTGACGGATCGAGGGGTAATTTCTTTCCACACGCTGGTGTCCATGCGGTCGGACGCGTATCCGCTCAAGGCGGCGGTCAAAGTGCCTGTACCGTTCTTGACCTTGAGCACCGGGTCGGTAATCGACCAATAGGTCATGCCGCCGTACATGGCAACGGTGAAAGATCCCTTCCAACTGATTTCGGCACGTCCATTGGCCGCATCAATCGTTCCTGTACCGGAGTCGATGACGGCCTGGGCGCCGGTGCCTTGTTCAGTGGCACTTGTGCCGACCGCCCTGCCCTTGGCGTCCTGGCATTTGGTGGCCCATGAATCCTTCCCCCACTTACCGGCAGCATTCGGCTTTTCAATGCGGACCGCGCCCGAACTCGCACTGTATAGGGAGTCGGCGGAAGTCCACGACCGGGAAGAACCTGCGTCGCCCGCGGCGCCCGCGGAAAGAAAGTTGCAACCGCCAAAGTGGGCGCCGGAGGTCGCCTCCTGGTTCAACCCCCAACGGAATTGGGCATTGCTGACCGAGACCGGCTTGGCTGCGGGAATCACAACGTCCAGTTCAACTCCGTCACTGGGACTGCTGGCGGGGATTGCGGCGTTGGCTCCGGCGGGTACAAGAAGCGTTCCGATGGACAGTGCCAGTGCGGCCGCTGAAATGCGGGTTGACATGCGAATCACGAGCGCTCTCCGGTTGCATCTACGAACAATTGGTCAAATGAATCCGTTGCGGGTTCCGGATCGCGGGCCGGTGGGGCCGCCAGAGGGATGCTAGTCACGACCCGTGGTGCCGGGCGTTTGCCTGCGGGGCGCCGGGATTTTCTGCGACGCACGGGCTTTGCCTTCGAGGTGGCTTTTCTGCGTCGGCGAATGATGGCAGTGACGAGTGAGGTGAGTACCAGCAACAGCAAGGTGCCGCCGGCCGCGATGACGGCAACCAGGGCCCACCACGTTCCGTTTGACGAGGATGATTGTTCAACCGGGAAGCTCGCGGGATTGGCCATCACACTGAATTCCGCTTCCGCCACGGCACCGGTTCCGGCTCCGAGCAGCTTGATCTTGTGTGTCCCGGGAACCATGTCGCCGGGAATCTGAACCACGCCGGCGAGTTCGCCGAATGTTCCCGCGGTAACGGGGCCGGCACCGGCGATGCCGGAAGCCACGGTGGCCACTACCTGTTCTCCTGGAGCAAATCCTTGTCCGGTGAAACCCAACACACGTCCGGCGAGAACAGTCTTTTGGTCAATGCCAAGTGTCGGAGTACCCGAGGCAACCGCGCGCGGTGTGCCGGCCTCGGCGGGAGCGCCTTCTGTAGCCGGTGGGGTTGGGCTTTCCGCACTTGCTTCGTTGCCCGCTTCTTGGGTTGGTGCGCCCGAAGCATTCGGCTGGGGTGCGGAAACCGCTGCGTTGGAACCGTTTGTGTTTGTTTGCTTGGGTGCGGTGTTTTGCGTGCCGGCTGATTTGTTTCCTAAAGCCGCGAAGGAAACTGGAGTATAGGTTTCGTTGTTTGCATTTGAAATACCGTGCGCGCCAAAGGTGTAGATTCCGCACTGGACCTCACGGCAGTCAATGCTCTTGCTTGCGCCGGAGGCGGTTTGCACACTGAAGGTGGGTCCGGGGATCACCATCGAGAGGCTAAAAGAACCGGAAGCCGATAGCGTACCGCCATTGGCTGAGTCCGCGGTGCTTGACCCCGGGAACGCGACAAAACGCTGGTAGCCGCTGTTTGCCTTGGATTGTGAATCCGCGATGTAGAAGAAATCACGGCCCGATTTGCCGCCCTTGCTGGGGCGCCACGTTCCACCCTGCGGGGCATAGCCAAAGACCACGTAGATCCCGCCCATGGCCTTAGCGATCGATTGGAACCCCGAACCGGAAACCTTGACCGTGGTCGGGCCGCTGGCCGAAGCACGAGCACTGCCCAGGGATGAAGTCACGCTGACGCGGGATGCCGCATCCGCGGAAGGAACCGGAACGCTTCCAACCATGGGGGCCGCGGCAAGCGCCAGGCCCAAGGCTCCAGCCCAGAGGCACGTCCAGGGTTTTGAAAACCGGGGGCGAGTCATACCAATTCCTCCTGGGGGATGTTCCGGCTCCGCAAGTGCTGACGGATCGGCATCACGGCCAATCCTCCGGATTCTGGGTGTTCGATGACGGCCACCGGATAGCGGTAGACCTCTTCAAGGATGTCGGGTCGCAGGACCTCAACCGGGGTGCCGACGGCGCGGATGGAACCAGCAGAAAGCAACACAATGCGATCCGCATAGGCGGCAGCAAGAGACAAGTCATGCAGTACCACCACGGCGGAAACCCCGGCCCTGGCCCTGGCCATCGTTTCGGTCAACACCAATTCCTGGTACCGGATATCCATGGCGGCGGTGGGCTCGTCAAGCATGATCAGTTGGGTTTCCTGAGCCAGCGCACGGGCAAAGGAAACTCGTGCCTTTTCGCCGCCGGAAAGAGTGGGGAAGGACCGTCCAGCCATCGTTGCGGTTTCCGTCAGTTCGAGGGCCTCAGCAATAACAGTTTCGTCGCGGTCCTCATGAACGCTGCCGGCCCAGGGAGCCCGGCCCATGCGCACCACGTCGGTGGCCGTGAACGCGAAGGAAACCCGGGCATCTTGCATCTGCACCGAACGGGTGCGGGCCAGCGCACCCACTTTCCATTGCTTCAAATCAAGGCCGTTGATCTGGATGCTTCCGGAATCCACGTCGGTGTCCCCGCATAGTGCAGAGAGCAGCGTGGATTTTCCTGCGCCGTTGGGACCAACCAGGGCGACAACTTCGCCGGGAAACAAGTCGATATCAACATTGGCCAAGATCTTGCGCCCGCCAAGGCTCAGGTTCAACCCACGTGCGTGGACGATAGGGGAGTCGCTCATGACCATCCACCTGCCCCGCGGCGGGTACGGCGAATCAGCCAGAAGAAGAAGGGGCCACCCACCAGCGCCGTGAGCATGCCGATGGGCAAATCCGCGTGCGGGACTATGGTTCGCGCAGCGGTGTCGGCGGCGAGCAGCAGCACTGCGCCGCCCATGGCGCTTGCAGGCAACAGCACCCGGTGCCCTGGACCCACTGCCATCCGCAGGATGTGGGGTACCACCAAACCAACGAACCCGATGATTCCTGCAAAGGCAACTGCCGCGGCGGTCAAGATCGCAACAAGAACGATCACCTGGCGGCGGAGGCGTTCCACGTCCACGCCCAGATGGCGTGCGGGGCGTTCGCCCAGTGCCAGCAGGTCCAGCTTGCGGGTCAGGAACATTGCCAGCCCGATACCTAACAGTGCTGTGGGTCCGGCGAACAGCACGTATTCCCAGCGGGTGCCGTTAAGTGAGCCGAGCTGCCAGAAAATGATCTCCTCGCGGGAGGAGCTGTCTCCCATAAAGGTCATCAGTGCGATGATCGCGCCTCCCACAGCATTCACAGCCACGCCCGTCAAGACCAACGTCACCACTTCGGTGCGTCCGCCCTGCCGTGCCGTGACATAGACAAGTGCGGTGGCGGCCAAGCCGCCAACAAACGCTGCGACGGCCAAGGTCCAGCTGCCCAAGAAATCCAGTCCGAAGACGATAACCACGCACGCCAGGGCGGCGGCTCCGGAGGAGACCCCGACGATGCCAGGTTCGGCCAGCGGGTTGCCAAATACCCCCTGCATGAGCACGCCGGCGGAAGCCAAAGCGGCACCGATCACGATGGCCATGACCACGCGCGGGAATCGGATGGCCCAGAGAGCTGATTCCGCATGTGGGTGTTCCGGTAGCGTGCCCCAGGGGATTCCGATTTTGTGCAGCACGCTAGCAAGGACTTCGCTTGCTCCAAGGTTCATCTGGCCGATTCCCGCGGAGGCCAGGGCCAGAACCAGCAGGCAGCATCCCAAGAACGCGAAAAGGACAGTCACGCGAAGGCTTCGCCGGCGTTCTGCGTTACGTAGCTCGGGGACGACTTCGGGGGCCGCTGAATCACTCGTGCTGGATTCTGCCGGTGCCGTCAGAGCTATGGGTTCCGGGGTGGACGTGATCATTGCTTGGCTGCCGAGGTGCTTGAATCAGGGGCATAGACGGCAACTGCCAGTGCCTCGAGAATTGCTGCTGAATTGGGTCCGAAGCTCAATACGTCGGAGTCTGCCATGTCCACGATGCGCTTGTTTTCCCCGGCCTGGGTGAAGGCAAGCGCGGGCACAGAGTCGAAGATCCCGTCGATGCCGCCGGTGGATTCAAGCCCGCCGCTCATCATGATGACAAGGTCCGGTTTTGCTTCCACCAAGGCTTCGTCGGTCATCGGGCGCATGCCCTTCCATCCGATTTCCGTGGCGACATCAATGCCGCCGAGCCCAGTGATCAGGGAGTCGGCACCTGAACCTTCGCCGAAGAGGTTGTACACACCCGATTGCCCGCGGGCGTAGAGGAAGACCATGCGCAATCGGTCATTGCCCTTGGGTGCAATTTTCGCGATGGCATCTTGCATGGCGCTGATTTCGGAGTTTGTCCTGTCGGCAAGTTTCTTGCCCTCTTCAGGAACACCGAGTGCACCGGCAATCTGGGTGATCATTTCAGGGGCTGTCTCGATGCTGCGGTGCGAATCAACCACGAAGACCGGGATTCCGGCCTCCCGCATCTGCAGGACCACATCCCATGGCCCCAGCGATGAATCGGTGATGATCAGGGTCGGTGCCAGTTCCAGGATGGCCTCGGCATTGAGCTCATGCCCGTTGTGGGTGACCAATGGGAGTTGCGCAATTTCCGGGAAGACCGAGGAGACGTCGCGTCCTACTACGTTTTTGCCCAGGCCAAGATCGAAGACGATCCTCGAGGAAGTCCCGTACAAGTCGATGGGCAAGATCCGGCTGATGTCCGAGATGGTGACCTTGGTGCCTTGGGCATCGGTGACCGTCACGGGAAGTTTCTGCTCGGGGTTCTTGGCAACAGGGGAGATCTCGCTTGCCGCCAGGTGGGCGGTCGAGGGACCTTGATGGCTCTTCGGGTTGCTCAGGACTGTCGCGTCCTTGAGCGAAGCCCCTGTTCCGGCTCCTGAAGAGGCTGGCGAGGATGCGCAGCCACCCAGAAACAAAGCTGCGGAAACCAACAACGCGGCGACCGGCCATTTCAAGTCATGCCGGGTCCAATGTGTGCGCACCGCGTTGTCCTTCGCTGGAGGTTGTCTGGGGGAATCCCTGCCTGGTGCTGTGTCACTACAGATGCCTGCATCAACGACCCACCGTGGATAGGTAATGGTTACCTAACCTGTGAAGTCTAACTTAATGCATTCCCGTGTAGTCAAATTAGCAAGCGATGAGGATCTTATCGAAAATTGCCTAGTCTGCGTCGAGATGCGTGGCATGATCTGGATGTTGCGGGTGCGTTGTGAAGGGAATTTCGCGGGTTTGTGCGAATTTTTCAACTCAAATTTCGCGAATCCTTAGAGACTTGACGGCCGGTGTGGCAGGTTAATCAGGGTTGCCTAAGCATGGTTTGGCAAAATTAGCAGTGTATTCGTTGGCTTTATTCGATATCGTCCGGTTAGGATTGCAGCCATCACTCACATAGAAAGGGGCCGGTCATGACCGCCCTGTCAGAACTGACTTTTTCCGCACGCTTGCGCGACATGACTCGCGCAGACCACACGGCGGCTGAAACTTCCGAGTTCATCACAGGTTTGATGGACGGTTCGCGAAGTGCACGCGACTACACGCTGTTGTTGGCGCAGTACCGCTACATTTATGGAGCACTGGAACAAGAATGCCGCCGGTTATCCGGTGATCCTGAGTTGGCGGATATCCTTGATTCCCGCTTGGAGCGGTCGGCCCTGTTGGAGTCGGATCTTTCTGCCCTGATGGTGCAGGTTGGCTTGGGGGAGCTTCCTGCGCAATTGCCGGCCACGGCGGCCTATGTGCAGCGAATCCGCGAATCCGCCCAGAATCCCGCGCGCATCCTTGGACACCACTACCTTCGTTACCTTGGAGATCTTTCCGGAGGTCAGATCATCGGCCGTCTCGTGGCAAGGCACTATGGAATCGATGAATCCCACCTGACGATGTGGAGGTTCGAAGGGATCGATAAGCACAAGCCGTACAAAGACGAGTACCGCGACAAGCTTGACGGCTATGCAACATCGGCAGAACGATCCGACGCGATGATTGAGGAATCTGTGCGTGGATTCCAATTGAACCGGGATCTCTTCGCCGCGCTCCTGGCGCAGTCCGCTGAAATGGATTCGCAGCAGGCCTAGCAAATTTGCGCAGGTTTCCCGCCAGATTCCCTGCGTCAAAAACAAGAACAGGCTCACGCGCGGGTTTGGTAGCTCTTGCGCGTGGGTCTGTTCTCTCGTTTGCACCTTGGCGCCTATTTTTTTGGGGTTGAGTCCGATGCCCACAGGTGGACCATTGCATAGGACCTATAGGGTGCCCAAGCAAGAGACATTTTGGCGGCCTCGCGCTCGCTAGTCCCGTCCAAGGCGCGGCGCAGCACCAGGTCACCTGGCACAAAGGCGTCCGGGTCGCTTCTTCCGCGCATCTGCAAATAATCGGCGGTCCACGGTCCAACCCCGCGCAGGGCCAGTAGTTCCCCGCGGGTCAGCGGAAACTCTCCTGCCGCCATGAATCCCCGGTCGGCAAAGGCTTCGGCCATCGCAAAGAGAGTTGCTGCACGGGCGTTGGTGAGGCCAATTCTTTCCCGCAGCTGTTCAACACCTTTGGCGAGGATCGACTGGGGTGCAGGGAAGAGCCTTAGTTCCCCGGGCCCCGGGGCCCCGTAGTTCTCGACGAATCTTCCGCCGAAGGTCCTGCCCGCAGCGAGCGAGACCTGTTGGCCCAGGATGGTTGTTGCCGCCGCCTCGAAGGCATTGAGATATCCCACCGAGCGCAACCACGGCTTGGCCTTCACCAGCGGGGCGAGCATGTGGTCTTGCGAAAATGCTTCCTGGATCGGTGCCAGGTCGGTATCCAGGTCCAGCCAAGCCCGGATCTTCCGGGTCAGCTCTGAGGCATCCATCGGTGCCGCGTCCGCACTGAGCCCGACTCCTTCATCGGTGAATTCCACGGTGGCCAGAGAAGGTCCCGAGTCCAGCGCGACAAGGCGGGTGTGCCTGCGGAGTTTCGGCTCATGGATATCCAGGCCGGGGAGTGAGTGGATGCCCAGCACATGCAACATGTGCCCGGGGTCCAGCTTCCCGTTGGCTTCGAGGAATTCGTGGATCATCAGGTCCAGATTCCCGAGGTGCCGCGGCGGTGGCTCTGCACCAGGTGGGTGTCGACGATTCCCAGTGCCTCCATGAGCGCGAACATCGTGGTTGGGCCGACAAAGGCGAATCCGTGCTTCTTCAGTGCCTTGGAAAGGGCCAGTGATTCGGGGCTGGTTGTCGGGACCTCGGCCATGGTGTGCGGGGTCGGGGTTTGTTCCGGTTTGAATGACCAGACGAATTCCGCCAGGCCGCCGTTTTCGCGCAGGGCGATGGTGGCCTTGGCGTTTTTGATGGTGGCCAGGATCTTTGCGCGGTTGCGGATGATCCCTGCGTTGCCGAGCAGTTCCTCGACCTTGTGTTCGTCGAAGTCTTGGATGAGGTCGGGGTCAAAGCCGGAAAACGCCTCGCGGAAGTTCTCCCGCTTGCGCAGGATCGTTGCCCAGGACAGGCCCGACTGGAATGCCTCGAGGCTGAGGCGTTCAAAGACCCCGTGTTCGTCGCGAACCGGCATGCCCCATTCGGTGTCATAGTATTCGCGCATCAGGGGATCGGTTGCCGCCCATGCCGGGCGAGCTAGTTTGTCATCCCCGAGAATGATTCCTGAGTCCATGCTTCAATCCTGCCACGGGTTTCGGCCAACTTCCCTTATCGCCTTAAAGCGCTATCATCGTAATATGACGATGATAGTTCGTGGGGATCACTCGCACACCGGGATCCAGGAAAACCACGCACCCGCAGCCGCGCTGTTCCACGGTTTGGCCGACCCCACGAGACTGATGATCCTTGCCCACCTGCGCACCGGGGAACATAAGGTCAAGGACCTCACCGAACACCTTGGACTGGCCCAAAGCACCGTCAGCGCGCATCTCTCATGCCTGCGCGACTGCGGACTCGTCACCTCACGGCCGCTCGGCCGCTCAAGCATGTACTCGCTGGCCAACGCACAATTGCTGGAGGTGCTACTGGGCGATGCAGGGACCTACCTTGGCCGGAATGCCGCACCTCTCCTTGACACCCACGACTTCAGCGAAGTGCACGGCCCGAACACCACACATCGGACGGGCAGCTAAATGGGACACGATCACGACCACTCCCACGGGACCGCGACGACCAATCGCACCAAACTTGCCTGGGCCTTCGGGATCACCTTCACCATCCTGATCGCCGAGGTCATCGGCGCGATCCTGACCAACTCGTTGGCGCTGCTCATCGACGCAGCCCACATGCTCACCGATTCCACCGGCCTGTTGCTGGCGCTGACCGCGGCCACGCTGATCATGCGCAAGCCGACCGCCAAGCGAACCTGGGGTTTCCGCCGGGCCGAGGTCTTGTCGGCAACACTGCAATCGGCATTGTTGCTCGGCGTGGGTGTGTACGCCTTCATTGACGGAATCCGCAGGCTCTTTGAACCGGCCGAGGTAGCCGCCGGCGGCCTGCTGGTCTTCGGCATCATCGGCCTTGCCGGAAACATTGCGTCCATGGCCATCCTGGCCTCGGGCAAGAACGACAACCTGAATATGCGTGCGGCCTTCCTTGAGGTGTTCAACGACGCGCTGGGATCGGTCGCCGTGATCATCTCGGCCGTCGTCATCGCCACCACCGGGTGGATGCAGGCCGACTCTATCGCCGCCATGCTGATCTCCGCGCTGATCATTCCCCGTGCCCTGAAGCTATTGGGGGAAACAACGCACATTCTGCTCGAATCGACGCCCAAGGGCCTGGACCTGGAAGACGTACGCGCCCACTTGATTGCCCACCCTCTGGTGCTGGCGGTGCACGACCTGCATGCAAGTCAGATCGCCTCGAACCTGCCGATCCTCTCGGCCCACGTCGTGGTTGAAGACGACGCCTTCCACAACGGAGCCGCGGCGACACTGCTGGGTGAATTGCAATCCTGCGTTGCCGAACACTTCGTGGTCAGCATCGAACACTCAACGTTCCAGATCGAGGCCTACAGCCACCAGGCCCCGGAGCACGAGCGCCACGACTGAACACCACCGAACCCCCTCCAACGCCGAAACCGGGTGCGGGGGATTACGGCCAGGAAAGCCCTGACGCAGCGGCCTCCAGGGGAGCCTGCTCCGGCACCGGCGGGAACACCCGGCACAGTATCCAGCCGAGGCACGCTGCCAGGAATGCGCCCGAGGTGTTGGTGATGATGTCGGTGATGTCGGCAGCTCGGTTGTTCATCATGAGCAACTGCGTCACTTCGATCGAGCACGACGCGGCAAGGGCCACCAATGTTGTCTTGGCCACCGCATGGGTGCGCCAGTAGAACGCAAGCATCAGGCCCAACGGGACGAAGAGCCCCAGGTTGGCCACTAATTCGATGCCAAGGTCCCGCTCCCGGTGGGCCAGGAACGGGACCCAATTGAAGGTGCCGGATGGGATCGACGGGTCGGGTTGCGGGGAAGCCGGCAACACCGCAACAGCCAATCCCAGGGCCCATAGCGGGATGAAGATGGCAAGCATCCTGCGGATGCCGCCCTGGTTTCCCCTTCTGTACAGCAGCACCAGGCGTGCCACTATTGCAAGGCTTGCCAATAAACCGATGGTGACAAGTACGGCAACTGTCGAAACGGGGAAGTAGAACATAGGACAACGAGCCTATCCGTGGATTCTGGGAACATGCTGTCTCATACCCGGGTATGAGCCGGGTGCCCTCCAAATAGGACCCTGCGGATGATCCGCTGGCAGACACCGGCCACATAACGTGGAGGTATGACCATTACTGCACCTCATACCAGCACCGATATCGCTGTCCATGCCACGAACCTGACCAAGATTTACGGCGAGGGATCCACCCGCGTCGAGGCCCTGCGCGGCGTCGACGTTTCCTTCGCCCGCGGACGTTTCACCGCCATCATGGGCCCCTCGGGCTCCGGCAAGTCCACCCTCATGCACTGCCTTGCCGGCCTGGACGAAGCAAACGGCGGGTCGATCTTTATTGGCGGCACCGATATCTCCAAGCTGAATGATGATGCACTGACCAAGATGCGCCGCGAAAAAGTCGGCTTCGTCTTCCAGTCCTTCAACCTCGTCCCCACGCTGACCGCCGAGGCGAACATCCTGCTCCCGCTGGCCCTGGCCGGCAAGAAGCACGATGCGGCCTGGCTGGAAACCATCGTTTCAACCCTGGGCCTGAAGGACCGGCTGAACCACAAGCCGCACGAACTTTCCGGCGGCCAGCAGCAGCGCGTGGCCGTGGCCCGCGCCCTGCTCACCCGCCCCGAGGTCGTCTTCGGGGACGAGCCGACCGGCAACCTCGATTCGCGCACCGGCGCCGAGGTGCTCTCGCTGCTGCGCTCCTCCACCCGGGAAATGGGCCAGACCATCATCATGGTCACCCACGACGCCGTCGCGGCCTCCTACGCGGACACCGTGCTGCTGATGAAGGACGGCCAGCTGGTCGGCCAGCTGGAGGACCCCACCGTTGAATCGGTGACCCAGGCACTGTCCGGGTTGGGTGCATAAGTCTTGCTGCAACTAGCCCTGGCCAACCTCAAGACGTACTCACGTCGCTTCATCGCCGTGACCCTCGCGGTCATGATCGGCACCGCATTCCTGGCCGCGACGCTCATGGTCAACGCGTCCGCCACCGAAACCCTGAAAAACAGCATTGGCTCCAATTACGCCACCGCGGACCTGGTCATCACCGGCGACTACACGGCCGCCTACGACAACGGCGACGACGAGAAGTCGGCAACCTATTCCCTGGGTGCCAAGGCCCTGAAAGCCATCGAGGGAACCGCCGGCGTGACCGCCGTCCACGGCATCGCCAACGACGGAGTCAGCGTCAACGCCGGGAGCAAGGAATACTTTGCCTCGGTGAACACCGCTGCCGCGGACCCGCGGCTGAACACCGTGGTCCTTGAATCCGGGACGCTTCCCGTCAGCGGGGAGCAGGTAGCCGTCGATGCCACCTATGCCAAGGAATACAACATTTCCCTCGGTGATGTCCTGGTCCTGGGGACCACCACCGAGGCCGGCAAGGAAATCCACCGCCAAGCCAAGGTCACCGGAATCACCGCGTCCTCCAACAATCCGATGACCGGCTCCGCCATGAACCTCACGGTGGGCGACTCGCTGTTCGAAGCCCTGTCCGGCGGCCAGGAACCGAACTACAACAACATCACCGTGGCCGCAGCTGAGGGGACCAACCTGAATGACCTCAAGGCACCCCTCGGTGCCGCCCTGGAATCGGCAGGCGTCAAGCACTTCCAGGTCAACACCCCCAACGAACAGATCGCCAAGGACGTTGCCGCGTTCTCCGGCGGTCAGGACCAGCTGACCGTCGTGTTGCTGGTCTTCGCACTGATCGCCCTGGTGGTCACCGGGCTGGTGGTCATGAACACCTTCGCCGTGCTGATTGCCCAGCGAACCCGCGAACTTGCCCTGATGCGGACCCTGGGCGCACTGCGCAAGCAGATCCGCTCCTCGGTGCTGATCGAGGCGCTGCTGGTGGGGCTCATTGCCTCGGCCGCCGGCGTGTTGCTGGCCACCGGCATCATGGCCGGGCTGATCGCGATCCTGTCCGCCACGGTCTCGGAGATGTCCTTCGTGGCACTGTCCGTCTCGGTGCAGTCGGTGGTGGTGCCAATGCTTGCCGGCACCGTCATCACGCTCATTGCCGCGTGGGTTCCGGCCCGCAAGGCCATGTCGGTGGCTCCGTTGGCAGCCCTGCGCCCGGCCGACGACGCGGCCGTTGGCAACAAGGCCGGCAAGGTGCGCATCGTCCTGGGCACGCTGCTGGTGATTGCCGGGGCCGGAGCGCTGGCCTACGGTGCCGTGAAGGGAGACATCCTGATTGCCTTCGGCGGCGGAATGCTTTCCTTCCCCGGTGTGCTGATGCTCGGCTCGCTCTTCCTGCCCAAGACAGTCTCGGCGATCGGCGCGCTGACCTCCGGCGGCACGGTTCCGGGCAAGCTGGCCAGCCTGAACGCCGTGCGCAACCCCGGCCGCACCACCGCCACGGCCACAGCACTGCTGATCGGCGTCACCTTGGTGTCGATGATGATGGTCGGCGCGCAGACAGCCAAGGCCTCCCTGGGCGATGCCCTGGGCAGTGAATACCTGGTGGACGTAGTGGTCGATGACTACGGTACTACCAAGGAATACAGCGCGGAACAGCTGAACAAGCTGGAGCACCTCAATGGTGTTCAGGGACTTGCCGCATTGACCCGGGTCGGCACCTCCGATGGCGGGCAGAACGTCTTTGCCGCCGAGCCGCAGAACCTCAAAACGGTGATCAACAGCACCAAGCAGGTTCCCGGTATGGGCGATGTCCTGGTCAGCGGGAACAACAAGGGCGAAACCATGGCCGTTCATGCCGGAGACAACGGGGAAGACACCGCGTCCGGCACCAAGGCTGAGCTGAAGATGCTCATCACAGAGAGTGATTCCCTGCAGCCGGTGATGGGTTGGGACACAGCCGAAAAAATGTTGGGGCTCACCCCGGATACCGCGGCAAAGGCGATGGGCAGCAACGCCGGCAGCGTCTTGTGGTTGAAGATCGAAGACTCCCTGAGCAGCGCTGACCTGCGCGTCCTGCAGTCGGACATCGCCTCGGCGCTAAACGTCGAGGAATACGCTGTCGGTGGCGGAATCATGGAAATGCAAATGTTCAACACCGTGATTGACATGCTGCTGATGATTGTCTCGGGCTTGCTGGCGGTCGCAGTGTTGATTGCCCTGATCGGCGTGGCCAACACGCTGAGCCTCTCGGTGCTCGAACGTACCCGGGAGAATTCCTTGCTCCGGGCCTTGGGCCTGACCCGTGGCCAGCTGAAGAAGATGCTGGCCACCGAGGCGGTGTTGATCGGCGGGGTTGCGGCCCTGCTGGGCGTGCTGCTCGGTTCGGCCTACGGCCTGCTCGGTGCGCAATCGGTCATGGGCGCCTTCGGGGCCATGAGCGTATCCATCCCGTGGCTGCAGCTTGCCGGGGTCATCGCGGTGTCAGTGGCGGCCGCGCTGGCGGCCTCGATTGTTCCGGCGCGCCGCGCCGCGAAACTGGCACCGGTGCAGGGACTCGCCAGCGAATAACGCCGGCGAATCCCCGGCCGAAACCAACACCTAGTTCCCAAAAGGGTCCTGCTCCAGTGAGAGCAGGGCCCTTTTGGCATCCAAGCCACCCAGGTAACCACCCAGCGAGCCATCGCTGCGCAGCACTCGGTGGCAGGGGACCAGGATCGGCAGCGGATTGGTGGCACATGCGGTGCCCACGGCACGCACCGCGGCAGGGCGGCCGGTCACCGCGGCCATCGCCTTGTAGCTGGCCGTGTGGCCGTATTCGATGCGCGGCAGGGCAAGCTGCACCTCAAGCCGGTAGCCGCTGGACAGCCGGTGGTCCAGGTTCAGCTCGAAGCCGGTGCGCGCATGGGCAAAGTACTCATCCAGCTGCATCGCCGCGGCATCCAGCGGCGCGGCCCGGTGCAGCACCCGGACCCCGACCTTTTCGGCCAAGGAATCGAGCACCGCGTCGAAGTCCTCCGCGGCAAAGGCAACGCGCACGATCCCGCGCCCTGTTGCCGCCAGCATCAGCTGTCCCACCGGCGAGTCCACCAGCCGGTAGGAGACATCGATCAACCCCTCGGCGGCGGCGCGCTCGGCCAGGTTTTCCTTCAACCTGTCGATTTCATGCATGGCAAGTTCACTCATCACGATTCCTCCGAAACATCCAGTAGTTTGCGCAGGGACTTGATCCCGTCGGCCGCGGCCCGGCGCAGCGAGGCGGCAGACCCGCCCAGGAACCCGGGGATCTCCGCGTACGGGAAACCGAGCAGGTAGTGGTAGCCGATCACCTTGCGCTGCAGCTCGGTCAGTGTTCCCAAGGCATCCCACAGCCCGGCATTCTCGAACAACCCGTCGGGGCCGAAGCCATCGATCGGGGCGGCCTGCTCCGGCAACGAATCCACGGGGACCGGATGCCGGGCGCGCAGGGAGTCGATCGCCTTGCGCCGGGCAATGGTGATCAGCCAGGCCTGCACGTTGGCACCTGGTTCGAGCCCCGGGTAGGCGCGCAGTGCCGCGAGGAACGTTTCGCTCCAGGCGTCCTGCGCATCCGGTCCCGGGCGCAGCAGCGCCGTGCACATGCGCAGCACTGCCGGCCCGTGCTCCCGGACCACCAGCTCGAAGGGCGGGTTGGTTTTCATCTTCACACCATGTAAACGCACCCGGCACCCCTTATGTGAGGTGCCGGGCGCAAATATTTCAACACGGAGTCGACCGGTGCCTGAATTCCTAGCGCAGGATGATCGTCGTGGCGACAGCGGGGGAGCGGCCCGACTCCACAAAGCCCGAGACGTTGGAGCCCGGGTGCTTGATGATGTCGGTGACCGAACCCAGGTGCTTGGACAAATCGATCTTGTCTTCCGGGGCGGCCAGCAGCAGCTGGAAACCGAATTCCTGCAGCGCATTGATGCCCGCTGCTGCGTACTCCGAGTTCGCCTGGATGAACGCCTCGTCGATCATCACGGTGCCGTAGGCGGTGAAGCCCGCGGTGGCGAAGCCCAGCTGGTAGGCCAGGGCGGCGCCCATGATGAAGGAGGTGAAGCGCTGGCCTTCGCCGCCCGAGAGCGTGCCCGGTTCCAGGCCCGTTTCCAGTTCGCCGTTGGGCTTGTGCTCGTTGCAGCTGATGCTCACGTGCTGGCGCACGTCCAGCACTGTATCGCGCCAGGCGGCACGCGAGGGGTCATCCAACGCATCCACCAGGTATTCGAGTGCCTTGTAGCTTTCGCTCAGCTCGGTGGCCGCGCCGCGCGAGGAATACGCCCCGGCCAACGCCTCCTTCAGCGACTGGCGGAAGGCCCGGGCCTCGTCGGGAACCGTGGTCTTGACCTCAAGGGCCAGCTTGGAACCGTGCTCAAACTGGACATCGGCAAGGATCTGGTTCAGCGGGGAGATGCGTTCGGCGATCTGCCGGCGTTCCTCCTCCAGCAGCTGCAACAGGTCCGAGAAACGCTCATAGGAGCGGTTGGAGAAGTATTCGCGGAACTCCTCCTCATGCTGCGGCAGGCCCTCCTCGATGATGCCCTGGTGCAGTGCCACGTAGTGCTCGGCAGCCTCAACCCCGGTGCCGAAGCTGACGGCCGCGGAGTTGCCGAACTCTCGGGCGAAGGCCTTGAAGGTGTCCTTCAGCGCTGCCTCAAGGGTGAAGGTTTCACGCTTGAGTTCCGCACCGGATTCGGACAGTGCCAGTGCCAGCGCGTTCAGCGCGGCTTCCAGCTCGGAGGTGCCCACCGGGTGGCCCTGTTCCAACTTGGTGATCAACGGGGCCAGCTGCTCGCTGGCGGCCAGCATGTCACTGGCCCATTCCTCGGTGGCCGAGTCGCGGACCGTGGCAGCGCGCAGTGCCGCCGAGGCCTTGTCCAGGTTCTTGGCCAGCGTGTTGGCCTCGGCACGGGCCACCGCCAGGGTGCCCACGCATTCCTCGAGTTCTGCCCGTGCAGCCTCAAGGGCCCGGCGCACCGGCGACAAATCCCCGGAGGTGGACAGCGCCTCGGCCATGCGGGCCTCGAGGTCCTGCAATGTGGCCAGGGCGCCGGAGGCGTCAAGCGCTGCAAACCCACGCTCGTCCGCGGCCAGGGTTCCCAGCAACGCAAGCTTGGCCGCCAGCTGGTCCTTGGCCGCGGAGCGGTCGTTGGCGACGGTCTCGATGCGGGCCAGTTCCTCCACCAGGGAAGCCAGCTTGGCCTCCAGCTCGGAAATCTTCTCCGCATTGGTGAAGCCCAGCAGGTAATCGGAGGCCGCAACCGAGCGGGTGTCGCGCTCAAAGCTGCCCGAACCCGTCTTGATGGTTCCGGCCAGCGAAATGGCCTTGTCATGGATGTGCAGGCCGGTGTCCGTTTCCACACAAACCAGCGGGTAGTCCGCGGTGATCTTGCCGCGGAGCCAGGACCCCGCGTCGGTGTGCTTGAAATCGAGCTTGCCCACCAGGTCGCCCGGGCCGGCAGTGGCCTCGCGCGGGGTCTTGGAAATATCGTTCCAGCGGATCCGGCCCAAACCTGAGAGCGAATCAATGGCATGGGTGACCGACTTCAGGTCTTCGCCACGCACCAGGATGGTGGTGGCCAGGGAACGCAACGCCTTCTCCGCGGCCGGGCGCCACTGCCCATGGGCCGGGGCCAGGTCAATGAGTTCGCCGGCGAACGGCAGGTCCTCGATGTGCAGCTTGGTGGCCGCGGCGATGGCACGGCGAGCCGCGATCGAACGGTCATCGATGTTGGATCCGCGCTTGGCGTAGGAATCGATCTGCAGCTTGAGCTTGGCGATCCGGTCCTTCAGGTTCATCACGTTCGCCATGGCCTCGTACTCCATGGTGCGTGCATCCTTGGCAATGGAGGAGAGGTTCTCCGCGCTGACCGCCGCCTGCCGGCGCATGGCCTGCAGGCCGGAGGCAGTGAAGGTGAAGCCCAGGCCTGCGGCCTCGAAGTCCGAACGCAGGGCGCGCAGCACCGACTCGCGTTCGGCAAGTTCCTTGCGGGCGGCTTCGGCCTCGCGTTCAAGGATTGCCAGGCCCGCGCCGCCACCGGCCTCGAGTTGTTCGTTCAGCGAGGTGACCTTGGTTTCAAGCACTGCCTTGCGGGCTGTGCTTTCCTCAATGAGGGCAGAGTTCTTGTGGACCGAGGCGGTCAACTGCTCGGTCTCGGTTTTCAGCGCCCGGGTGGCAAGCTGCGCGCCGAAGGCAGGCAACTGCGTGGTGACAAGGCTGTTGAGCTTGGTCAATTCGGTGCTGAGTTCCTCGTGGCGCAGCTTCTGCTCGGGCACATTGGCCAGCGCGTCGCGTTGGGCGCGGGCCTCCTCCAGCTGGCGGTGGATGCCGCGCAGGTGCGAGAAGTCTTCGATGGCCCCGGCCGCGGCCTTCATGGTTGAAGGGATTTCCAGCACTTCGTAGCGGAAGAACTGGTTGACGCCCTTGTCCAGGCCCTTGCCGTTCTGCAGCGTGCGCAGCAGCGAAAACGCCTTGTCATTATCGATGCCCAGGCGGCGGCGGAACTTCTCCGCAAACGCGCGGTGCACATCGAATGCCTCAAATCCGGGCAGGGATTTTTGCAGCGAGGACGGGGTGAAGCGACGTGCCCCGTGGTTCTCCAGAGCCGCGGTATCCAACACCCGATCGCCCATGACGTAGTGCTTTCCGACCTGGCCTTCCAGGCCGTTGGCCGGCAGGTCAAAGATCGCGCCGATGCAGACGTTGGAGCCCAACCCGTCTTCATAGACCAGGGCGATGGCGCTCCAGGACGCGCCGGGGCGCTGGTACAAGGTTCCTTCCTCGGTCTTGAAACGGCGTCCACGCATGTAGGAGTAGGTGGTGCGCCGGTCCTTGCGGGTGGAAGCCTCATGCGCGGATTCGTTCAACCGCGGGGCCGCGTAGAAGATGTGCCCGATGCCGTCGAACAGCGTTGACTTGCCCACGCCGGGGTGGCCGGTGAGCAGGGTTCCGGCACGGTCGACGTACAGGGTGTGGCGGCCGTGGAAGGTGCCCCAGTTAATGACCTGGATCTGGGTCAGCCGGTGCTGGCCCGGGTTCACGGCGTCGGAGAGCGGCAGTGTCATTTCGATGCTCATGCGTCTTCGGTCTCCAGTTCGAGTTCTTCGGTGTCATCGGATCCCACGCGCTCAATGGCTGCAATGTAATCGGGGATTTCCTCGATGGTCGCAAACGGCAGGGCCAACGCCAGGGCGCCGGAGACCTTGTATTCGTCGGCCAGCTCGGTGGGCAGGATCAGCTTCAGGCTCAGCAGGCGAGCCAGTGCTGCGTCCGTGGTTTCCTCGAGCTTCTTGTCATCGGTGTCCCCGGGGGCGCGGTGTTCAAGCAGGATTTCGCGGGCAGCCTCACGGGTCGCCACCGCGTCGGTCCCCGAACCGGCATGGCGCTCGAGCAACAGGCGAAGCCGCAGCGCCAGCAAGGTTTCCTCGCGTTTGAGCGCGCGGCGCGGTGCGATTGCCGTGGTGTGGGCGGCCTCGATGTCCACGGGGGACAGCAACGCGATCTTCCGCGAGGCATCGATCTCAAGGACCAGGAAGATTTCGGCGACGTACGCGGAGATCTCCACCCGACGGTCAAGCACCAGCTGCCAGAGCCGTGGTTCGGCAACACCATCAAGGTACGGTCCGCGCAGCAGGCGGACCAGCAACTGGCGCAGCTGCAGCTCGAAAGATCCAGTGTCGCCCACAAAGAGTCGGCGTTCGGCTGCTGCGCCGTCGGGAAGTTGGGTACTCATGCTGGATCCTTCGTGAAGCTGATGGCCGGCACCAGGGCCGTGCGGGTGGCCCCGTCAACCTGGGTGAACGTGATTTCTTCGAAGCTTGTTTCATCCGGGTCCGCCCCGCTGAGGCGTGCCGCCTCAATGAGGTAGCGGATGGTGTTCAGGTGCTGGTGCCGGTCCTCGAGCGTGTTATATGCATTGGTCAGCGAGATTTCGCCGCCGGCACGCGAACGAGCCTTGGATATGGCCCGGTTCAGCGCAGGGACATCGGGTTTCGGGGTGCTTGGCGTGCGACGGATATCGGCCACCGAGAGTTCCGGCGGGGCCGCAAGCTTGGGCGGGGCCACATGTTCGTCGGGGTCGTAGATCCCCAACCCGGCGATGGACGTGAAACGCGGGCTGTAAAGCTTGATGGGGGCCACCAGCGTGCGCGAATGCAGGGCACGGGAGGAAGCGACGGCGAGTTCGGCGGCACGCACCGCCTCGCGGAGCACCGCGGCTTCCTTGAATTCCTCGGATTGCACATACGCGTGCAGGGATTCGGAAAGCCGGCCGTAGGACTGGTGCACTTCGGAGGCCTGGCGGCGCAGCTCGCGCAGCAGGTTCGCCAGCGTGTGGCGTTCCTGGGCGTCAAGGGAGTCGACGAAGTCGCGTTCGAGCACCTCGTTGACGGCCTCGCGGAAACGGACCTGCGCCTGGGGGGAATTCAGGAATTCGGTGAAGCCGCGGAAGGTCTCGCCCTGCGGGGTGCTGCGCAGCTGCTTGTCGCCCTCGAGCACCGCGCCGATGGCGACGCCCTTGACGGAGGAGGATTCCATGATTTCCCCGCGCAGCGCGTGGAGCATTTCCTGCACGCCGTCGCGCATGCGCTTGAAGTCCGCCGGCAGGCCCGAAGCCATGTCCAGCACGGACCGGGTGGCCGCCAGCGCGCCTTCCTTGGGCAGGACGGCGGGTGAGGTGCCGTCGCGCAGCGCGGTGATCTTTTCCTGGCGCTGGGCGATTTCCGCTTCCAGGGCGCGGATGCGGGCCGCCGGGTCCGGATCGGTTTCGTGGGCCAGGGACTCGAGGGAAACCAGCAGGGTGTTGAGCCGCGAAGAGTTCAGGTTGGTGCGGTCCCCGGAGAAGTCGGCAAGGAACTTGAGCACGCGGGCCGTCTGTGCGGTGGGCTCGTAGACGAAGTGCCCGTCGACCAGGGGCCTGGCGAGGAACTGGTTCTTCACCCAGGCATCGGCATACTGCGCGGCCGTCATGGAATCGTTAAACGTTGGGTCTTCGGAGCGAACTACCTTGAGGAACGATTCGAGTGAGGCATGGAATACCTCAAGACCTATCCGTGGCTTGGCGCTGGTGAATTCTGCGCGCAGGAAAGCAACTGCCCACGGGGCGGTGGAGAGCAACTTCCAGGCCGCTGAGGACCTGAATTGTTGCGTCTGACTCCACAGCGGGCTCGCTTGGTGGGTGGGTCGCATCACGGTCCTTTTGCGGTGGGTTGAACCAAACAAGCCTAGTCCATCGGCGCGCCGGTTTAAGGATTTCGTGGATCGGAGTAGGGTCAGTGGCACCGATCCAGCAACCAATATGCGGCTCCACGCCGTGGTGAGGAAATGGCCCGATGTTTCAACGTAGTGAACTTGCCGCAGCCGTCGTGCTTGCATCCACCCTGGCAATCTCCGGGTGTTCAGCCTCGGGTCCGGTGGCCCCAACGCAAAGCCCGCCGCCGGCCAGCCGACAGGCCCCGTCTTCGGCGCAGACCCCGGGAAGTATTCCACCCGAAGTCGGCACCGATACGGAGGCGCCCAACGAGGCCGAACTGGTCACGCAGGCCAAGGCGCTAGCCGCGGGCTACGACTATGCAGGGGCCGCCAAGCTGCTCGAGGGAGCCACCGGTGCCGATGCAGTTACTGCGCTTGAAGATATTGCCGAGGCCCAAGACCAGACGGTGGTCTGGGCCGATAACTCGAAAATATCCCACCTCTTCTTCCATTCCTTGGTGGTGGACCCGAAACGAGCCTTCGACGGAGATGACCGCCAGCAGGGCTACCTGGACTACATGGTGACCATGGATGAGTTCAACAAGATCATTGCCGAGCTGTACAAGCGCGACTTTGTCTTGGTTAACCCTTCGGACATTGCAGGCCTTGATAAGAACGGCAAGATGGCTTACCGCAAGATCAACTTGCCCAAGGGCAAGACGCCGATTGTGCTTTCCGAAGACGACGTTAGCTATTACGA
The DNA here is from genome assembly GCF_900010755.1 of Paeniglutamicibacter antarcticus. Lineage (GTDB taxonomy): Bacteria > Actinomycetota > Actinomycetes > Actinomycetales > Micrococcaceae > Paeniglutamicibacter > Paeniglutamicibacter antarcticus_B. The sequence goes on from NZ_CZJT01000088.1 coordinate 142,717, forward strand.
ATACATGGCCGGTGACGGATTCCCCACCAAGCTGCTGCTGGATCAAAACGGCAAGGTCACCAACGAATACACCGATGCGCTCGGTAAAAAGGTCCAGGGCGCCTATGACATGGTTCCGTTGATTGATGCGTTTGTTGAAAAGCATCCCGACTTCTCATACCGCGGTTCCAAGGGAATCGTGGCGCTGACCGGGTACAACGGGGTCTTGGGATACCGAACCTCAAAGAGCCAGTATCCCGAGAGCAAGACCATGGCCAAGGACACTGTGACCGCGACGAAGGTCGCCGACGCCATGAAGGCCAATGGTTGGGTTTTCGCCTCGCACGCCTGGGGACATATTGACATGGGCAAGTCCCCGGTGCCCAGGGTCAAGAACGACATGAAGCTTTGGAACGCCGAGGTCCGTCCGATCGTCGGGGACACCGATCAGTTCATTTATCCGTTTGGTGCGGACATTGCCAGCGTGGGGCACTACTCGGGAACCAAATACGACATGCTCAAGAAGGACGGATTCAACTTCTTCTACGGCGTGGACGGCACCACCACGGCATGGATGCAAATGGGCGACAGCTACCTGCGGCAGGCGCGCATCAACCTTGACGGACTGCAATTTGCCAAGGAAAAGCGCGGGGACCGGCCGGTGCTCAAAACGTTCTTCGACGTCAAAAAGGTCATCGACCCGGCCCGCCCTAAATAGACTGCGGAAACCCCGTGGCGGGCCTAGAACTCTTCGCTCTCCACGGTTTTTTGTTGGTGGGAGTTGTACCGGTTGCCGTGGACCGTCTCGTGGTTGATCAGTGCACCCATTTCGACGAGCTGGCTTGGATCCAGCTGGACCTGCAGGGCGCTCATGTTCTCGGCCAGGTGGCCTGACTGCGTGGTGCCGGGAATTGCATGGACGTGTTCGCCTTGGGCCAGCACCCACGCCAGGGAAAGAGCTGCCGCGGTGGTTCCCCATTGCCCGGCAAGCTGCGCCAAACGGTCAACAAGCACCAGGTTTTCGGGGTAGTTTTCGGCGTGGAATCGCGGCATGTGGTGGCGCATGTCCGGCTCCGGAAGCGACGCGATGTCACGCAGGTTGCCCGAGAGGTAGCCGCGGTACAGCGGGCTGAATGCCACGAATGCGGTTCCGAGTTCGGCGCAGGCATCCAGCACGGCGATTTCCGGGTTGCGGGTGGCCAATGAGTATTCGTTTTGCACGGCGGCAACCGGGTGCACGGTGTGCGCCTTGCGCAACGTTGCAGCCGAAATCTCCGACAACCCGATGCCACCGATTTTTCCGGCGGCCACTGCTTGTGCCAAGGCACCCACGGATTCCTCCACCGGGACGTTGGGGTCCAGACGGTGCAGGTAGTACAAATCGATGTGGTCGGTTTGCAGCTGTCTCAGCGACGCATCCACCTGGGCGAGCACCGTTTCCGGGCGGCCGTTAATGACACCGCGCCCTTCAACCAACGAGAGGCCTCCCTTGGAGGCCAGGAAGTAGTCATCGCGGCGGTGTTTCAGGTGTTCGCCGATCAGTTCCTCGCTACGTCCGCCACCGTAGAGCGTTGCCGTGTCAAGGTGGTTGACGCCCGAGTCGAGGACTTCGTTCAGGAGCCTACCGGCGGCTTCAGGGGTGGGGAAGTTCGAATAGCCATGAACGATGTTCATAGCCCCGTACCCCATGGGATTGACATGCTGGCCAGCTAATACGCGTGAACTCATGCTTTTATTCATAACATGTCCCGAGCGCCAGGAACGCCCCGAGCTCCGCGAACGAGGCGGGGTTTGAGGGCAGGAAATGAGTCAGCCGGGGGGAGCGCACGATCACGGCCCGCCACTGCCCGCGGGAGACAGCAACGTTGATCCGGTTGCGGTTGAGCAGGAATTCGATGCCACGCGCCGCATCATCGGCCGAGGAACATGCCATCGACACGATGACCACCGGGGCCTCCTGCCCCTGGAATTTATCGACGGTGCCGACCTTCACGTCCTGGAGGCCCGCGTTGTCCAGCTCTTCGCGCAGCAGGTTCACCTGTGCGTTGTAGGCGGCAACCACCAGGATGTCTTCGGCCAGCAATTCCCGCGGGGCGTCGTTGGCGCCGCCGACCCAGACCAATCCCATGTGGGCCCGGACTTGGTTGATGATCTCGTGGGCCTCTTCAACGGATTGGGTGGTGTTCCCGTGGTGTTCGACGAAGACTGTCGCAACCCCTGCCGGCACCCCGGTCAGTGAACGGGTGGCCGCAGCGGCAGCGGAATGCAGCTTTGATTCATAGCTCAGCGCCGAAACCTTTGCGCAAAGCTCCGGGTGCATGCGCCAGGAATCCGCGAGGAAGTAGCCAAGTTCGTCCGGCAGCGTCGGGTGTCCTGCACTGAGCCAGCCCAGCGCGGATTCGTCCACGGGTTGCGGGTGCGAGCCCTGGGTGACTTGCGGCAATTGCTGAGGATCGCCGAGCAGCAGCAGGCGCTTGGCCGCACGGGAAACGGCAAGTGTGTTGGCCAGTGAATACTGCCCGGCTTCGTCGATGACCAGCAAGTCGAGTGAGCCCTCGGGCACCCGCTTGCCGGTCATGGTCCAGGCAGTGCCACCGATCAGTGCACCTTCATCGCCGTTGAGCAGCCTTTCGATGGCATCATCGGTGGTTCCGTCCCACGGCACCTGTGTCTTGTCTCCGGCCTTCTGCTTCTTGGCCACCTGCTCGGGGTGCACCCCGGCGCTGGTGACGGCCTTGTTCAGTACGTTGTCCACCACAGCGTGGGACTGTGCGACGACCCCGACCTTCCAGCCCTGTTTGACCAGTGCGGCGATGACGTGGGAGGCAACAAAAGTTTTGCCCGTGCCGGGAGGGCCCTGCACCGCAAGGTAAGAATGATCAAGGTCGTTCAGGGCCTCGACGATTGCCGGCACAAAGTTCTTCAGCCCGTTGGTTACCTGGGGGACCGGCGGCCCCACGAGGGTGTTGAAACGCGGGGCCGCCTTGCGCAGGATGTCGATGCCCGGGTGCTTGGGCAACGCGGGCAGGGACCCTCCAACCGTGCGGGCCAGTTCTGCCAGCGAATCGCGTAGGGAGATGGTGTTGATCGGCTGGTCCGGGGTCAACGCGACCGGCAAGGCGCCGAAGGGCAGGACCTTGGCGCTTGATTTTTCGGTGATGACAAAACGTTCGTCATTTTCGCTCACCGTGGCGTTGAAGAGACCTGCCCTGTCGGCATTGCTGGGTTCCAGCTCAGGGGGCAATGGTTGTGAATACATGGCAAACCAGCCGGACCCGACCTTGAAGTCCGAGCCCTCGGCCATGGTCCCGCGCAGTTCGGTGACCCGCGATTCAACCCTGGCCCGCGCGCTGGATTTGTGCCAGTCCTCAACGATTTCCGCATCATCAACGATGAACACGTTGCGGGTGTCGGCCCACGCCTCGAACGGCTGGTCGAGCCTGTCGAAGTGCTCCCACCAGAATTGCTTGGCCTCGCGGCGGTGGTAGCCGGTGGCTGCGGCAACCATGGCGATGGCCCGCTCGTCGTCGGTCAGGGCCCGGTCATGCGGCAGCGATTCGAGGTAGGCGCGCAACGCCAGCTCCTCGGGGCTGGGTTCGACCTCGTCGATGTCCGGCAGCGGGGTTTCCTCGACCCACTCGTTGCGCGGTTCATGCGGGACCAAGCCCAGCAGCCAGTCGCGCAGCCGCAGCGTGGAGAGGCAGTCGTATTCGTTGTACTCGCTGATTGAATGCAGGATCCTCGCGGCCTCGTTGGCGTCGGTCTTCAGCTGGTCGCAGTATTTTGCGTAGGCGACCACCGAGGCGCCGGCGTCCTTTACGTCCCCTCCACGCAGGTTTTCCCCCATGTAGAGGGGCTCAAGTTTTTTGATTGAGTAGGAACGTTCGGAGATCAGCAGCGAATGCCTGACAGTGTCATAGAGATCCACCAGCAGGCCGTCACGCAGCCACTGGTCGATCGCGTCCTCGTTGATGATGTGGCGCAGCGACAGGTTACGCAAAGCGCTCTTTTCATAGGGCGCATAGTGGTAGACCTTCATGTCCGGATAGAGTGCCCGGCGGTTCTCGACGTAGGCGACGAAATCGGTGAAGGCAGTGCGTTCCTCCGCACGCGAATGCGCCCAGAACGGTTTGAAGACCGGTTCGTCGGTGTCGATTTCAATGACGCCGAAGAGGTACTCAAGTCCCCATGACTCGTCGAAGGGGTCTTGCCAGAGCGGGTCACCCTCGAAGTCAAAGAAGATGTCCCCGGGGTTGGGTTGGGGCAGGCGGGAAATCGTTTGGGTCTTTGCGACCTTGTAAGCAACCCCGCCGACCATCCCATCGCTTGCGCCGATGCCAACTTGCATGCGGGCCTGTTCGGCTAGTTTGTAGTTGGCATCGCGGGTGGAGGTGTTGCTGTGTGCCAGCTCGTCGATGGTGGTGATGCCCGATTCCATGAGCTTCTTGCGTTTGGTGGTGCTCATGCCAGCAACCAGCAGCAGGTCGCGATGTTCGGCCACCTGTGTAGAGCAGTAGTCGCAGCGTCCGCAGGCGGTGATGCCGTGCTGGCCCCAGGCCACGCTCTGGTCTTGGTCTTGGTGAGCCCGGACGAGGGATTTGAAACGTTCCCTGCGGTCCCTGAAAACCGGCAGCAATTCATGCATCTGGTGCACTGAGTGGGAGTTGTCTCCCAAAACCAGGGTGGTCTGCGGTGCGACCTTGATTCCCGAGGCCAAGAGTTGGTCACCATAGGCGGCAAGTTGGAGCAGCGCGGTGACGCGGGGGTGGCGTGCGAGCTTGGTGTCCCACACCGCGTAGGCGCCGTTGTCTTCGCGAACCAGGAAGTCGGCAAAGCCTATGAATTCCCCGTCAAAGAATGTTGCCTGGAAGACCACATCGGCACCCATCCGCAGGGCATCCTGGGTTTCCTGGTGGGCCTGTACCAGTGAGGCGCGGTCGCCTCGAACACCAGCCTGAAGGATCTTGACGCCGTTGCCGGTGGTGGGATCATAGTGGCCGAATTCTTCCAGCAGCTTTCCCAGCACCTTATGCTCGTGGATGTCGCCGAGTTCGGCCGTCCGGTCGAGCATTTCGTCCGCTTCTGCCTTTTCTGCCTTGCTGCGTCCTAGTCGTTCATCGAGTTTGCTCAACGAGGTGAATTCGCAGCTGGCTGCTGTCACAAGGTCGCTGGCGGAATAGATCAGGTCCTGGTCAAGGAAAAACACGGGGCTGGCGCTCCTTCAAGGCTTGGCTTGTCTTCGAAACTAGCATCTACCCGGTGTCGGTTTGGCTCCCAGTGGTTCGCCGGCCCTGCGGGCATGAGTGGATCTTTATGCCGCGAGGTTGCGGAAGCCGGGGCAGCTGGTGCACACCCGGGTATGAATGCACCTTATGGTGCCCTTAGAGGGTGCCCCGGGGAGGGGCGCTTTCGCGGGGATGATTCCACGACTCGAGGGAAACCGTTTGTCTTTTTGCTGGGTCAAGGTGCGTTGCGACAAGGTCACCCTTCGGGCTTTAGGATACCTAGTTGACCAGTGTAAATGTTGTTCTCCAGTGCTCATTGGCCGCAGGGGTGAAGCGCCTTTTGCGGTGTCACCAAGGTGTTCATATGCGCGACAAGGGTATGTTCTTATGCCAGAATGGAGCGCGAAATAATATTTCAAACGTTGTTAGTATTTTGGGGGTGCTTGCAGTGAAAACCAACGAACCACTGGAAGGCCATGATGCTGAAGAATAAAAAAATCGCGGCTGCTGCGGCAGTTGTTGCCCTTGCCGGTTCCCTGCTTGCTGGTGCGCCAGCTATGGCTGGCACTGGATCCACCCAGAGTGCAGCCAAAGGAATTCCCGGCGTTAGTTGCAACCTCAGGGCCACGGGAGTGACGCCGAGCGGGCAGATCACCAAGCGTAACTACTCCACCACCGGGGGTGTCGGCACGATCCACACCACGAATTACAACCCTGGCCGACTTGGCTTCGTGCCTCGTGGAATGCTTCCACCTGGTGGGGTCGGTGGCATTGAGTTCGTCAATGACAGTTTCTTTACCAACTCCGCCGATGGTGGTTTCTACTTCCACACGGCCATTGGCCCTAACAGTTACAACGACGTCAAGGTCACCACCACGCGCATGGCGCTAACCTGGGGTGCAACGCGCCTTTTGGTGGCCAGCGCCCAGGCCACCTCTGCCGGGCAATACGTCTACGGGCTCACCGATTCCGGTGCGCTGGGACGTTATGTCTTCAATGGTGCCAACGCACCCAAAAACCGTGTAGTCGTGGGCGACAGGGGATGGCAAGGGGTTAAAACGCTCACTTATGACCGCCCCGGTTTTGTCCCTGGAACCAAGCGCACCGCCGATGTGCTGCTGGCCACCACTGCTGATGGGATGCTCGTTGAATACACCATTCCACACGACAAGCCTTCCCAGTGGAGCCGCAAGAACTTGAAGACCTCCACGTGGGGTAACTTTGCTTACCTTGCCAGTGCCACCTGTGGAGACTATGACGCGCCGATTCAGAAGCGCATCTTGCTCGGCGTGCAGCCCAGTGGCGACGTCTATCTGTATTTGGACAAGCGCAATGATGATAATTCCGGAGCTGACATCGTCGGGTACGGAAAGATTGCCACGGGCTGGACGGAAAAGCTCTTTGATTACTAGAGCGGGCGGCAATAGTTGATCGGAGTCATGCGGCTCAACTATTTACCCGTGCCGGAATGATTTCCGGGCTCTTCGCTTCGTGAGATGCCCGACAAGCAGGGCCGTGCCCCCGTGGCCGATTCGCCGTGGGGGCACAGCCATGTTCGGGCTTAGGTGATTGAGTTGGTGTTGGCCTTCCGTAATTTGGCCGCAACTTCGATGGCATCCCCTGTTGGGGCCTCGGACTTCTTATCGGGCTGCGCAATAAAGAGGTACAGCGCGCCGGATCCGGCGACGATCGCCAGGCCGATGAGAACCACCCAGTCGGCGAAGAAGTCACCGGAGGTGCCCGGCTTGGCCAACAAGAACATGGCAAACAGTCCGTAGGCCAGGGCCAGGATGTTGACGATCAAGCCTGCCTTGCCCAGGGTGAACGGGCCGGCCGGCTTCCAGCCCTTGAGGCGCTGGCGCAATGATGCAAGCACCACTGACTGGAATGAGACGTAGATTCCCAGGATGGCGAAGCTTGTCACCTGGGTGAGTAGCTGCTCGGATCCGAAGTAGATCATGATGCAGATCAGCAACGGGATTGAGCAGGCGACGATCAATGCGTTGGTGGGAACCTTGGTAGCCGGTGAAACCTTGGAGAGCCAACGGTGGCCAGGGATCATGCCGTCGCGGGCGAACGAGTACATCAGTCGCGAGGCTGCGGCCTGCAGGGACAACACGCAGGAGAGGAATGCCGTCAGCGCGATGAGCAGGAAGATCTTGGCGCCGAGCGGGCCGAGCGCGGACTCGAGGATTGCCGGGATCGGGTCGGTGTCTTCGCCATTGACGATTGACTGCAGGTCCGGGGCTGCCAGCACGTAGCCGCCGAAGGAAAGCAGTGCAGAGACGCCGCCGACCAAGATGGTCATCATCATGGCGGTGGGGATGCGGCGGGCAGGATTGCTGACTTCTTCGGCAACGTCGCCGCAGGCCTCGAATCCGTAAAAGAGAAACAACCCGGCCAGTGCGGCGCCCATGAATGCCGTTGAGTAGCTTCCATCGCCCTCGACGCCCATGGAATCAAAGAACACGCTAAATGGCTGCTTGCGGTCGAAGATCAACAGGTACAAGCCGACGGCGATCACTCCGATGAGTTCCGCGGCCAGGCCTATGCGGGCTACGCGGGCCAGCGTCTTGGTGCCGGTGAAGTTCAGGACCAGTGCGATCAGCAGCAGCGCCACGGAGAACAGCAGGGTGCTGCCCCGGGTGAGCTCCACGCCGAAGGTGCTGGCGACGAACCCCGAACCGAACTGGGCCACCGCGGTGATGGTGACGACCATGGCCCAGATGTAGATCCAGGCAGCCATCCATGCGTAGCGCTTGCCCCAGAGTCGCCGGGTCCATGGGTAGATTCCGCCATGGATCGGGTACTGGGAAACGACTTCGCCGAAGACCAGTGAGACCAGGAACTGGCCGCCGGCGACGATGAAGATCCAGAAGATCGAGGGCGGGCCGCCGGTTGACATGGCTATGGCAAAGAGTGAATAGACGCCGACAAGTGGGGAAAGGTAAGTGAAGCCGAGGGCGAAGTTTGCCCAAAGGGACATCGAACGATCGAAGGATTGCTCGTATCCCAGGACGGCAAGGTGGTTGCCGTCCTCAATGTTTTGGTTGCTCATGATGTGTGTGGCCTTATTCGGTGTGAACGAAAATTGGGTCCGGGCCATTGTGTGCGCAACACCTGGACCCGCTCGTGACCGTCGTCACATGGATAGGCTACACCCTTATCATCCTAAATAGAATGATTAGTTGAAGATCTTCGCCACCACCAAGCTGGTGCCGGGGACGCGGACCCCTTCGTGGTCCTGCAGGCTCGCACCCAATTCCCAGTGCTCCGAGGTCGAGGCGATGATTCGCCCGGTAGAACTCAGCAACGCGGCCGGGCCCTGGAGCGAGCGCAGCAGATGCAGGACGCCCGGCTCGATCTGCCGGACCAAGATGTCCAGGCCCACCACGCCAAGCGCGGGGGAGCCGACGGGCGAGGTGAGGGTGAGCATGTAGTCGCAGGTGCACAGGTGGTCGACGTAAGGGCCCGTGATGTGCCGGTCGCCGGTGGATTCTGGCACTGAGTACCATTCCATGTTCGTGAAATCCCGGAGGTAGTCGGCGTACTCACGTGCGGCAAGATCCAGCCTGGTCACTTCCGTGGTGGTGCCGAGAAGGGGGTTGTCCTCCAGCGGGCCGAGCCACCACGCGAAGTGGATGGATTCGCCGGCGGCACTGCCGGGTCCGCCGATGAACCCGGCACCAACGACCGTGGTAGCTGGATCCATCAGCCGGGGCCCCACGAAGTCGAGAACCAGCTGGTCGATCCCGTCCCCGCGCGCGAGACCTGCTTCAACGGCCACGCGCAGTTCGTGCAGCGCGGAAAAATAACCCTCGAATACCTCGCCGAGCTGTTCGGCCACCTCGTGCAACTGGCTCATGCCGCGGCCTCCAGCCGTTCCTTGGTCTTCAACAGCCATGTGGTCAGGATCTTCAGTTCGGCCCGGACAACCGCCCGCGCCCGCCCGGCGTCGCCGGAGCCGATGGCCTGGACGATCTCCGAGTTCAGCGCCGAAACCTGTTCCCGGACGCCGCCCTCGCCAAGGCCCAGCCAGAGCAGCTGGCCGAATTCCGCCTGGAAACGTATTTGTTCGCGGACCAAGCGCGGCGATTGCGCGGCAACGGAAATTTCCAGCAGCAGTCCACCCTGGTTCCGTGCAGCACTTTGAGCCGAAGAGAAGTCAGCGCCCTCCCACCAGGTCGCCAGCCGGGTCGCCTCCTCGGGCGATGCGAGTTCGGCCGCGCGCTCGGCAGCGCCGGCGCACAGCGTCGCCTCATAGGTGCCGACGTCTGCCAGCTCGATGCGGGATATCGAGCGCAGGCGTGCCATGAGCACCTGTTCCGGGGTGTCCTCCGAGGCCAGTACGAAGGACCCTCCTTCGCGGCCACGCCTGGTTTCGACGAGCCCTGCCTCGCGGATTTCGCTCAGCGCCTCGCGGGCGGTGACAATCGCAACGCCGAACCTCTTGGCAAGCTCGGCCTCGGTGGGCAGGCGTTCGCCTGGCCTGATGACCCCCAGGAGAATGGCGTCGGTGAGTCGCTGTGCCACCTGCATGGAGCGCGCGGCTCCGGACAAGGGGGCGAACACGGCGCTGCGCGGTCCTCTGTCGGGGAGTGCATGCTGGGTCATGGCTGTAACTCTAGCCGGTGACTTGTGGTCTTTGCCTTGCTGTCCTTGGCTCACCGGTCATGTTGGCTTGGGCAACAGGAGCAAGCTGTTCACCGAAGCTGCCATGGACACAAAGGATCTGCCGTATCAGGTGGATGCAAGGTGCCAATCCGGCACCAGTTTTCGGAGCTCGGACGTCGACACACCTGTGAGTACGGGTTCTTGTCTCTCCGTTTCCCTGGGTAAGCCTTGCGTCAAGGACTGGATCGCTGCCCGTGGGTGCAACAACCCGGTTCTCCACCACGGCGGGGTACGACCCCGCCGATGACGAGAACCGTTGGAAGTGATCAGCGCAAGGGGTGGCTGGATTCCTTGAGGTTCTCCTCCACACGGGTGTAGGCATCGCGCGCAATGGCCTTCCAGAAACGCAACGCCACCTCAGGGTGGCCCTTCTCGAGTTCGGCAATTGCTTCGGCGCTCAGCACCTTCAGGTGTACCTCGCCCAGGGCGGTGACCCGGGTGGTCTGCCCGCCCTCGCCACCAAGCGCAATCTCACCAAAGGTCATTCCGGCCGAAAGCGTTGCATGGCGAATGGGGCTGTCCCCGGAATGGGTCGAGGTCACTACCTTGCCGTTGAGGATGAAGTACACGCCCCCGAAGTCTTGGCCAACCCGGCGAATGATCTGGGAGTCGGCAATCCGGCTTTCCACCATGGAAGACACAAGCAACAAAATGTCCTCCGCGGACAACGGTGCCAGTGCCGCAAAATCCTCGATTGCCACCTCCTGCGGCATCAAGTCTTCGCTGCCGTGTCGCAGCAACAGGGTGTTCTCCGCCCACTCGACGGCGTCGTTGCGGTTGGAGAAGAACTTGACCTCCTCCAAGGGGGAAAACAGCTCATCCTGAACCAGCACCAGGGTGCGTCCCTCGGCGGCCAGCCCCTGGTTCAATTCGCGGATCATCGCGATGGCAATCGCGTCGAGCTCATCGACCCTGCGCAAATCCAGGATCACCAGCTCAACGCTGGCCGGCAGCTCGCTGACTTCCCGCACCATGGATTCGGTACCTGCGAAGAGCAGGTCCCCGGCGAGTTCCAGGATGTGTGCCCGGTTCCCGTATTCGGCCAGCAGCTTCTCCGCATCCTCGGTGTGCCGGGTGGCTGAGGGCACCACCGTGATGTCGTAATGGTCCCGAATCACCGAACGGCCAATGCGCGCCGCACGGACAAAATGCAAACCCATGTCCTTGCTGATGCGTTCGCTTGCCGCAAGACCGCGGACCGAGGAACCGTGTGCGTCAAGGGCCGGGGAATAGATGGCAAGGGCCAGTTGCCCCGGCAGCACGGCAATCAGGCCTCCGCCGACCCCCGATTTGGCGGGCAGCCCGACGGCGCTGATCCAGGCTCCGGCGTCGTCGTACATGCCGCAGGTGGTCATTACCGAAAGTACGCGCTGGACGGCTTCCGGGCTCATGACCTGGGCCCCGGTTTTTGGTTGGGTGCCCCCATTGGCAAGCGTTGCCGCCATCATGGCAAGATCCCGGGTGTTCACCATGACCGAGCATGCCTTGAAGTAGTCCTCGAGCGCCGGGGTCGGGTCCGTCTCGATGATGTCGAAGGAGCGCAGCAGGTAGGCAAGGGCCCTGTTGCGGTGGCCGGTCAGGGCTTCGGAAGCGTAGATGGTTTCGCTCAGCTGCAGATCCCGGCCGGCGCTGCGCGAGAAGCTATTCAGGAGCCGGTCAAAGCGCGAGGTTTCACCGTCCTTGATCAGCGAGACGGTGGCGATGGCCCCGGCATTGATCATGGCATTTGCCGGGCGCCCGGTTTCGCGGGCCAGAGAGATTTCATTGAATGCGTCCCCGCTGGGCTCCACATCGATCTTCGCATCGACGGCTTCAAGGCCTTGGTCATCCAACGCCAACCCGTAGGAGAATGGCTTGGAAATCGACTGGATGGAGAACTCAACCTCGGCATCACCCACCGTATACACATGGCCGTCGACGGTGGCCATCGCGATGGCGAACTTGCCGTTGTCTGCATCTGCCATCGCGGGGATTCCTTGAAAGGGGATTCCAGCGGTGAGATTGAGCAGGTCAGCGTGCAAGCGGCCGAGGTAGTTGGCAATGGGTGAGTGCATGTTCCCCAGCTTAGGTGGTGGCAGGGCCGATGGGGCCAATGGCATGCAGGGGAATGTCGGTCAGCGCCTCGCCTATGGCATGGCCCAGGATTGCGGCACCCGCTAGATTCGGGTGGACCCCGTCGTCACTGAGTCCGGGCTTGAACATGCCTTCCGATGTGCGCAAACCCGCCGAAGCGTCGACGAAGACCCAGCCTTCATCGGCGGCCAGCAGTTCCAGGAACCTGTTGTAGTCAAGAGTTGCCGCTACCGCGTCATCCCGTGGGGGAACGCTCGAAATCACCACGGTTGTCGTGGAAACGATGCGGGTCAGGGTCATCAGGTTCCGGGCAATCACCGGGTAGGGGGTTTGCTTGGCCAAGTCGTTGGTTCCGGCCAGGATCACCAGGGTATCGGCCGAACCGTGCCGCAGTGCCTTGGACATGTCACCGCTCTGTGCCCCGCCGAGTGCCCAGCCGCCGCGCCAACCGAGCCGGGGGATGGCTCCCGGGGGATTGACGTAGTTGATCCAGGACGTTGCCCCGATATGTCCGGCTGAAACATTTTTGCTTCCCGCCGCGGTGATTGAATCCCCGGCCACCAAGAACGTGGTGGCGCCCGGCCCTGCCAGTGCACCCAAGGCCACGGGTGGCGGTGTTATTGCATTCGGTGCCCCGGCCAAGCTCATCAATACCCCAAGAATTCCCACGAATGCCAATGAATGCAATGGCCGAACGGTTTTCATGTCGATGCCCTTCTTTGGCCCAGCATAGAATGCCGGGGCCAAGGAAACGGACTCAATCACGCAACGATTCGGCTTTCCGCAGCACGAATCGCTGCAGCTTGCCCGACGGGGTCTTGGGAAGTTCATTCACATAGGTGATGCGGCGCGGGTAGGCATGCGCAGCGTACTGGCTCTTGACGAGTTTCTGCAGGTCTGCGGTGAGGGTTTCGCTGCCTTGGATTCCGTCACGCAGGACCACGTAGGCGACGAGCACCTCGCCGCGCAGTTCGTCGGGCACGCCAATCACAGCCGATTCCTGCACATCCGGGTGCGCTGCGAGCACCGATTCAACCTCGAAGGGGCCGATCCGGTAGCCGGCCATGATGATCACGTCGTCATCGCGTGAGGAGAAGAAGATGTACCCGTCCTCATCCATGCTCCCGGCGTCCCCGGTGAAGTACCAGCGGCCATCGGCGGAGTACCGGGCAGCGGTGCGCTCCGGGTCCCCGGAATAGCCGGAGAACCACATCATCGGGGAAGCCGGGATATCGATGGCCACACGTCCACGGGTACCGGCCGGTGCGCATTCATCGGCGTCCTCAAGCAGCACGCAGGCGGAATAGCCGGGCATGGGCCGGCCCATGGATCCCGGCTTGACGGTGGCGAGGGCCTCGGGGGCCCAGCCGTTGACGATGCACATGCCCATCTCGGTTTGCCCGTAGTGGTCGCGCACCGGAACGCCCAGTACGGATTCGGACCAAGCGATGGTGGGAGCATCCAGCGGCTCTCCCGCCGAGGACGCCCGCTGGATCTTCAACCCCGGCACACCCGCAGGCCGGGCCGCGCGCAGGGAACGCACGATGGTCGGGGCCCCGGCGAAGTTGGTGACCCCGAATTTCGCCAGCACCTTCCAGCAGAGCTCGGCGTTGAAACCTGTGGACAGCAACAGGTTGCTCCGCCCCGCATAGAGCGGAGCCAGGATCCCGTAGTACAGCCCGTAGGCCCAGCCGGGGTCGGCAACGTTCCAGAAGACATCGCCTTCGCGGACGCCCAGCCCGTATTCAAAGTAAATGTTAAAGGCTTCAAGGGCACGCACCGGCACCGGAACCCCCTTGGGGGTCCCGGTGGTTCCGGAAGTGAATATTTCGATCAGCGGGTCGTTGATCGAGCGAGTGCACGCCCGGAAACCGGTGGGCTGCGAGTCCAGCAGCGATTCGAGGCCGCTGGTGCGCAGCACCGGGTAGTCAAGGCCTTCGAGCTTCTCCAGCTGGGAGTCATCGGCAACTATCAGCTTGGCCCCGGATCCCGCGACCCGGACCTCGATGGCGGGTGTCGCGAACGCTGTGAACAGCGGAACGTGCACGGCGCCCAGGCGCCACAGGCCCACAAGCGTGTAGATGAGGTCCGCGCTTTTGCCCATGAGCGTGGCCACCCGGTCCCCGGGCTTGATGCCCATGGACGCGAAGAGCGCAGCAGCACGTTCTGAACGATCCTTGAGCAACCCGTAGCTCAGGTCCACCGAGTCGAGGTTTGCGTCGAGCACCGTGAACGCTATGTCACCCGCGGGATGCCTGTCGCACAAGAGAACCGCCGGCTGCACCTCGGAAGGCAGGGCTGAAGCAACTTGGGTATTGAATGCTTGCACTGTGCCGATGACCACCTTGGAAGAGCCCGTGGAAATTACTTTCCCTTGGGGTCAAACTACCAGCTGGTCCGGGGACGCCGGCTGAGTGTTAAGTCAGCTGCGACGTCCGACAACCAGCGAAGCCAGAACCACCCCGGCGGTGACTGCATTGACGGAAGGCCATGCACCGATCTTCTTTGCCAGCGGGTGCGAGGCACCAAACGCGCCAAGGTAGAGGGCCGTGAGTGCGGCGGCCTTCGGGGTGCCGGCGTTTGACTTCCACAGCAGGAAGGCGCCGGTTCCGGCCGCAGCCAGCACGGCTCCACCGAGCGGGCGGTTCTTGGTGGCGCGGGCGGTTGCGAAGCCGCCGATCAGTCCGGTGCCCGCCAAGGCGGATGGCAATAGCGACATGGTTTTATGCTCCTTGTGTTGTGTTTCTGTCTTTAGCCTATGCCTCCGACGCAGGATGCACCGGGTTCCGGGGTTTGCGGTCCCTGCCGGTACTTTTTGATGAATGCGGCAATGCGCGGGTCATCGGGGGTATCGACACTGAGCTGTTCGCCCCAGGCGCTGAGCTTGATCTTGGCACCCTGACCCGGGAACGGGCTGAGCAGCATGTAGGTGCGCTTTCCGACGACGTCATTCAGTACCTTAAGCTCGTCCTCACTGATGCCATCGTAGGAGATCCACACGGCGCCATGTTCCAGGGAATGGATGCCAGCTGTTTCCTGGATGGGGTTGGGATAAATTCCGCAATTTTGCCAGACCGGGTAGTGGTCCCCGCCGACGCCGGGTGACTGGGGGTAGCTGACCGGGGCCTCGGTGTGGTTGGCCGAAGCGATCTTGAAGGTTTGCACGCCGTCGATGGGCGCCTTCGCGGCGGTTTCATAAGCTGCCTTGTCCCGCGCAGCGCCGCTGAGGACCACGGCGGTGGGCACGGCGATGGCAAGAAGTGCTGCTGTGGCAATGGAGAAGGTGAGGATTTTTGTTCGTTTTTCCTTGGCCTTGGCTTTAGAGAGCATGGCTTGGGCTTCTTCACGTTTGTTCATGGGGGATGTTTCCTTTAATCCAGCTGGTCAAGAAGCTGGGTCAGGGCCGTGATTTCGGCCGTTTGGGTCATAATGATTTTTTCGGCGAATACCGTGACGATGGGGTTGTTCCCGTGTTTCAGGTACGCCTCAGCCATTTCGACGCCACCCTTGTGGTGGGCGATCATGAGCGTGAGGAATTGCCGGTCGGCGGATTGGCCGCGGGCGGCGGTGAGTGCCTTGATTTGTGCGTCCGTGGCCATGCCCATGGAAGACATGGAAGGCGCCCCGCCCGGTGGGGATGCGCCGTGGTCGGCGTGGGTCTGGTCCCCGGGGAGCAGGCCCGCCATCCAGGTCATTGATTCGCCCGTTTGCGCTAGGCCCCAGAGTTCGAGCCACGCATACATTTGCCCGGCTTGCTGTTGCTGGGTCATGGCTATGTCGTAGGCAAATGAACGCACCGCGGTATTAGTCGAGTTGTCCCTGATGATCATCGAGAGCTGGACTGCCTGTTGGTGGTGGGTCTGCATGTCGCGGGAGAACCCGGCCTCCGCCGAGGTATCCGAGGGATAGTTGCTACGTGGGTTTGCTGTGCCCAGTATCCAACCGCCGAAGCCCACTGCAATGAGCAGCACGGACATGGCAATGATGAGTGAACGAGGGGTTTTAGAGTCTGGCATGAAGCCGCTCCTTGGGTACACGAAGTGAGGGTGCGCCGGAAGAACCTGGGCGCGCGGACAAGTGTGTCCGAGGTCTAAACCCGTGTGATGGAGAGTTGTTGCAGGTCAGGAGATGGAGAGTCCTGGGATCTTGGCAACTGGGAGGCGCTCGTTGCCGGCGCGGGCGCCGCTCCGAAAAGGCCGGCGGTGTCGGGCCGCGGTGCTATCTGTTCAAACGTCAAAATTGGCTGGGCAGCTGAACTGCAATCCGGCGCCTCTGGCATGTCCGAGGGACAATGCGTCTCATGGACGGCAGCAATGGCTTGGGTTTCCGAGCCGTGCTCGGCTTTCGTTGCGGTATGAGCCGAAAATGACAGGCACGCAGGCACCAAGAAGGAGAGGGCAAGGAACAAAGCAAATACGCGCTTCACTGCCGAGTCATCCTTCCTCGCTTTTTGATTGAAATATCAACAATACGAAGCGTAATTGTGTGAATCCTGTGAACTGCCCGGTGGCAGTGGGCTCCCGGGGAGCGATTCGTTCAGTGCAATTTTCGAATAGCATGCCATCGAATGTAAAATATTCGAATATTAGTTCATTTACTTTCCTGCGTTCAAAGGGTGACTTTCCCTCTGCGGCGTCGGAATAAAACAAGCGCTTACGTCGGACGGTTTATGACTCGTCCACAGAATGCACCAGTAGGGTTGGCGAATGCAGATAGTAGACGTGTGGTGGCAAGCTGTCCTCAAGGGTTTCGTGAAAAGCGAACCCCTGAGTTTCACGCTGCTGCCGATCCTGGCGATCATCGTCGTCTGCATCGCACTGACAGTTCCCAGGGCCACCTGGCGGTACTTCGGCCTGTATGTCACCTTCGTGCACGAACTGGGCCATGCATTCGCTGCACTCATGACCGGACGTTTTGTCCACGGACTGAAAATCGGTTTGGATCATTCCGGTGAACTTGTCAGTAGCGGAAAACCTGGATTTTCCGCAGCCTGGAGCGGCTTCTGGGGTTACCCGGTGCCGGCCTTGGTCGGGACGTTGTTGATCGGATCGACGTACTACGGATTCGGATCGGCGGCTTTGTCCATCGGGGCTTTGATCCTGCTGGTGTCGTTGATTTTCCTGCGTAACTGGGTCGGGATTCTCGTGGCGCTTGCCTCTGCAGCGATCGCGCAGTTGCTGGTGGTCTTCACCCCAACGGCCGCGATTGCGTGGGTGGTGCTGACCTTGGGTCTCATGCTGCTGATCGGTGGGGTCCGTGATGTCTTCAAGGTGCTGGGGGTGCACGTCAGCCGCAGGGAGCTCATCGAATCATCGGACGCCTACCTTCTGGCAACACGCAGTTGGCTGCCCGCCTGGTTTTGGCTCTTGGGTTTCATCCTTGTCGTGGGTGCCTGCGTCGTTGTCTCAACCCTGATGCTGTCCCTGATGCTGCGCGGCTAGTTTCCGAAACGCCCGTGCTCCGGCAGCGGCCCTACTGAACGACCCGGCGCTGCCTTACTTGCGCCGGCTGTGCCACCCAGTGATTGAAGCTGCCGACACGGAGGCGCGAGAGGCCCGTCCTGCGCCAACGCCTACGTAGCTGGTGCGGGGTGCGCGAACGCAGCAACATTACAAGTCGCTAGTCCAACCGCGCACCGGGGTGAGGTGTACCTGGCAATCCTTGGTGCTTTCTTTCCTAGGGGCGAACAAACCTCCGATGCCGTGAGGCTCGGGTAAGTTAGAGCAACAAGTACAAGATGCTGACGCCGCAGAGGGGGAATGGCCATGGGCCCACAGAATTGGAAATTCTCTGGCCAGGACCTCGCAAGCCACCTATTTGCGCCCCGGCGCCTGCACACGATCCTCATTACCCGCAGTCTGCGCAGAGACTGCGAGAATTTTGACGTCGATGCAATCTTTGACGAGGTCAAGGACTGGGCGGAAGTCATTGAAGTGCAATCCGGGCGTATCACCTACGAACTACGCGACAGCCTTCCTAAAGGCTGGGATGTTTTCGGGACGGCTGCCCGCGTCTATCCCATTGGCATGAGCCCCGAGGGGCCGCCACCAGGGAAGGCCCATATCGTACGCCCCGGGGAGCCCATCAAACAGCTCACCGACGCTGTCATTGACGAAGTCCTATTCTTGCCCAATCCCCGTACTCTCGTGGTGCCCACCGCGCCTACTCCTGGGCCCGGTCGACGTGCCGCCGCTCCCGTGCGTACCCTGGCGTCCCCGGGCACAACGTCGTTGGCCACCGGAAGCCACACGGCACTTGTCTCCGGAACCGTGACGGGTTTTCGGGACAACGGTTTCACCGCCGACATTGCCCTTGACACCGGGAAATCCGCAGAACTGAAAAGCGAAGACATCTACGCGGGGGCACCGCTGCTGTGGATTTTCGCTGCCGATAGCAGGCTGACAGGTGTTTACGACCCTGCCAGCCGTCAGCTTTCACTGCGTGATTCGTTGACACATCCGAGGCTGCTGCAGCACTACGCCTGGAATCAAGTCATTTTGTGCCTAGTCCTTGAAGCCGGATCCGAATCCGCGGTGTTAACCCCCGTGCCGGGTGAAAAAATCACTGTCACCCGGGAAGATGTGTCCTCCAACGAACTCGATGATGTCGATTCCCTGCTGGCCCCCGGACAGGTGGTGCTTGCGCGCCTTGTCAATGAATCGGGTGTTCGGAAACTCGTGCTCGTTGATGTCGATGACGACGAACCTGTGGCGCCGGCGCCGGCACTGATCCGCGGAGGCATACCTTGGCTGGCATTGGACCGGGACTACGTTCCGGAACTCTCCGAGTCAGAACCCGCGGTTGCGACCCTGGGCATGCAGGTGATACCCACCCCCGACAAGCAACGTGAAGCCTTACGGCAGGCACTGTTGAGTATCGATGGTCTCAAATCACAACTGGCGGCGCTTCGACGCCAAGAAGCGGATAGCTCAATTGACGAGCTTGCACTCGCCCTGGAACAGACGGCCCGCTACCGCGACGAGGCAAACAAGCTGCGTACGCTCTTGAAAGGCAAGTCCGAGGCGCTCAACGAATCGCACAAGGCTGCACGCAAAAAGGCGCGTGCGCAAAATGCGGTGGTGGTTTCGGATGCGAGAGAGAAATTCAACGACCTTGAATTGGCCTTGCGGCATGAGTTGTACATGGAATGGGTGGAGCGGGTTCCTGCCAATGAGAAGCCTGATTATCCGTGGACTGAGAACTTCAAAATTGGACCCAAATTTGCCGCCTCGTTTTATTCCCACGATCCGGTCTTGCGGGCCAAGACACTCAAGGCCCTGACACAGTTGCTGACCGGGCGGGCCGATCGAATGAAGGCACGCGATGTGCACCCCAAACGAACCGGAAGCGGGGGCGATGACCCGCAAATGGTGCGTGATGAAGACGGAGCCACTTGCTGGCGCATGAGCGTTGAGAACGGTGTTGCCGCTGCCCGCAGGGTCCATTACTGGAAACTTCCGGACGGAAGCATTGAATTGCATGAATTGGTGGTCCACGACACCTTCGTGCTTTAGCGCGGTGCCTTGGCAACCGCTTGAACCGAGTCGCCGGGCATGCGCCACATAAAGTGTGCGGCCATGGCCGCACGGATGCTGTTCTCGCTGACACCGTAAGTTTGCGCGATTTCCGTCAGCGTCCATCCGGCGGTGCGTAGCTCCATCAATGTCGAATAGGCGGGTATCCCGGTGACCATGACAAACTCCCTTTCGCAGGTGCTGCTTACTTCATTGGACTCCGCTGTGCCGACACTTTGGCCTTGCATTTAGGATTCCCCGGCCTGGCGAAATGTTCGGCCACTTTCCGGGTGCTAAACCAGACGATTCGTTAGGCTGAAGAACCGGCCCGAAATGAAGGAAGCAAAAAACATGGCGATCTTCGAATACATCACCCGACTCCCATACGACAGGGAAACCGTTTTCACCTGGTTTGAACGCCCGGGTGCGCTGCCTCGGTTATCGGCCCCCTTCATGGGAAGCATTAGGAAGGAACCGGATAACGGACTGAAGGTCGGTTCGCGGTCGGTGCTCAATGTTGCAGCCCCGGGAACCTTTGGCATGGGCCTGGGAGCCGCCGTCGCCGCCGGTGCCGGAATACTCGGGCTCCCGGAAACAGCGCGGGCAGAAATTCCCTGGAAGGCCAAACATATTGAATTTGAACGGGGCCGGTCATTCACTGACATCATGGAATCCGGGCCGCTGGCTCGTTGGGAACACCGGCACTTGTTCTCCGACACCACCATTGATGGCAAACGCGGGACCATTGTGCGTGATCTCGTGGAATTCGAGTTGCCGGCGCTGGGTCTGCTGCCCTGGAAAAAGCCACAAAAATTTGCCGAGCGGGCATTTTCCCGTGAACTCGCCCAAGTCTTTAAATACCGTGAAAACACTCTGCGCGCGGACCTTGAGTTCCACAACAGCTATCCAGCGGCGCCCCTGACCATCGCAGTCAGTGGAGCCTCTGGAACCATCGGAACCCAGCTGTGCGCCTTGCTGGGCGGTGGGGGACACCGGGTCATCAAGTTGGTCAGGAATGCAGAAACCGCAAATGGAGTGGACCGGGTGTATTGGAACCCGGAGCTTGGTGTGCTGGATCCTGCGATGCTCTCCACAGTGGATGCGGTGGTCAACCTGGCCGGGCACACCATTGGCGGAAAGTTCACTGAAGAGACCAAACACAAGATCATTTCCTCCCGGGTGGTCGGAACCACCTTGCTGGCCAAGACTCTGGCGGGGTTGGCTGCCGACGGGAAGCAACGCTCACTGATCAGTGCATCTGCCATTGGCATCTACGGTGCTTCCCCGCATGGCGGTGCCACCACTGCACCCTTGGGCGAAGACGCAGCCGTCGGCGGAGACTTCCTGGCACAAGTCTGCACAGCTTGGGAAGCAGCCTGTGATCCGGCCCGCGACGCCGGGGTGAGGGTCGTGAACATCCGCACCGGTTTGGTCCAAACGCCCGGCTCCGGTGCCTTGCAGCAGATGCTGCCGCTGTTTGCATTTGGGCTTGGCGGTCCGCTTGGGGACAACGCGTGGCAGTCCTGGGTTGGCATCGATGACATGGCAGGGATCTATGCCCATGTGCTGCTTACCCCGGCGGTTACCGGGCCGCTCAATGCCGTGGCACCTCATCCCGTCCAAGCATGGGAGTACGCGCAGACCTTGGGACGGGTGCTACGCAGGCCGAGTAAGCTGCCGGTTCCACGATTCGGCCCCAAACTGTTGCTGGGGGAAGAAGGCGCCAAAGAGTTGGCGTATGCAGACCAGCGAATTTCAAGTGACAAGCTCGTTGCCAGCGGCTATGAGTTCAGACATGGAATCCTAGAGCTCGCGCTCCGTCACAACCTCGGCCACCCGTAGCAGCAGGCGGTGATTGCTAGCGTAAGGTTCGGCTCGAGCGGAATCCGTCAACGGCCAGAACGACCAAAGCCACAACGATCGGCGCGTAGGTGAACGCATCCTTGAAGAACAGTTGCTCGCCCATTGCCACGGCCGCGACCAACAGCAAGACCGGCTCAACATAGCTCAGCAGGCCAAAGACCGAGAGGGACAGCAAGGACGCGGCTCCTAGGTACAGGAACATGGCCACGGCCCCCAAAACACCAATGGCAAACACCGGAATCAAAGAGTAACCTGGCTCGGAAACACCGGTGAGAATGAAATACACGGCCAAGGGTGTCAGGAAAAGGACTTCCAAGGTGAACGCGGCGTTGGATTCAAAACGGGCCCGGCGCCTGGCAGCAAAGTAGACCGGGTAGCCCAGGCAGATCAGCAGCGTTGGCCAAGCCATTCCGCCGGCAAAAACCAGTTGGTGGACGACGCCCGCTGCGGCCAGCGCGACGGCGTTTTTCTGCCCCTGCGAGAGCCGTTCGGCAAAAAACATGCGCCCCACCACAACCATGACCAAGGGAAGCAAGAAATAGCCCAAGGAGGTGGCGAGTGCGAAACCGTTCATGGGCGCGTACATGAACAGCCACAGTTGAACACCCACCAGAGCACTGGCAATCGCACCATAGAACAGCAGCCCGGGCCGTGCTCTGATGCGCCCCAGCAATGACACCATTTCGGCCCGCCGGCCGGGCACCAAGGCATACACCGGGGCCAGGATTAATAACGTCAGCACTATCCGCCAACCGTAAACTTCATTTGGCCCGATTCCGCTCAGGGTTCCGGAAACGATGAAGATTGTTGCGAATAGTGCTGAGGCAACGATGGAGGCCAGAACGCCACGATTCATGACGATGCTCCGTCTCCAGGGGTTTTCATTTCGGGCTTCAGTCTAAGTGGCCGCCCAGCAAAGACTGTCATCAGGCCTCGAATGTGCGCCTGATGAAGGAGGGAAGCTGGTCCGCTAAGTTGACCGAAACCAAGATCGTCATGGTGTGGGCGACCAATGCACCAAGGCGTAACGACTTGATGCACTGGTTGATCTGCACCCTTATTCCACGACGCCGACGCGACCAAAAACCAGGGACGAGCGGATATTCGCATCGAAACGGGAGAGCAGTAATCCAACGAAGTAGCCGCGGTCGGCGCGGAAGGGTCTTGGACCGGTTCGAAGCCGAACTTCAGTAAGCCGTGGGCCGGAATACGGAAGCTTGGCCACCGGCCGTGGCAGGGGCGTCCGCCGTTCAATAGCCGGTCAGTGTCGAGGCTGCGGCGGCCAAGGTAGTGTGAGGGAGCGGGGGAATTTCATGGCTCTGGGGAACCTTAGCGTGCTGGTGAGTTGGTGGTCATGGCGGGGAGGACTGCATTGATGTTTGACTCGGCAAGCCCGAAGGAAAGCGTCATGCCGATACCACTGGTCACCGAGACCAGGGTAATGGCATCGGTGATGTTGCGGATCAGCAGCGGGGCAACATCGGAAGATGCGTAGATTCCTTGCCAGCGCTCGATGGGGTGGATGGTTTCCACGTCCAGGACCTTGGCTGCGGCTTCCAAGAGGGTGTCGGATACGGATTCGGTGAGGAACGGTGCCTGGGTCAGTGCGTAGGCATGGGAATCCCCAAGCAACAACGTTCCATCGGGGCGCTGGGTGAACATGACATTGGCTCCGATCTCCAACAGGTCCGGCCGCGCTGCTTCGACTTGCCGGCGCAGGGCGCTCGCCGAGGGAAGCACCGTGAAAGCCTCGTAGCGGAGCATGGAGGTGGCCGTGAGTACCGCGGGAACGATGGTTGTGCTTTCCGGGGCGGCCGCCGAGGTCATTTGCAGGGAACACCTGGTGATCTTGTGTTCGGCCGCGATTTCGGGGAAGAAGTAGTCAACGTCGTGGCCCACGCAGATGAAGACCTGGTCCGCCTCGTAGGCTCCACGGCTGGTGGTGACCCGCGCCCTGCGCTGTGTTCCTTCGTCGAATCCAAGTGCGGCGGTGTTGAAATGGACGGCGGCCGAATCCTGCTGGTCCAACCAACCGGCCAGGGTCCCCACCGTGGTGCGTGGATCAACCCGCAAGTCATCGGCCAGGAATGCGCCACCGCGAATGCCGTTGGTGGTTTCCCGCCCGAGCTTGGCCCGCACCTGCTCGGCGTCGAGAACCGTGATTTGCCCCGATGGGCGGACGGCCGAGAATTCGCGCAGCAGCTGGAGTTCGATTTCCGTTGCCGCAACGACGAGTGCTCCGGACTCGAGCGCCCAGAATCCTGCCTTGTCCGCAAAATTGAGCCAGTGGCGGCGTCCTGCTTGGGCAATATCGTAGAGTTCCCCGTGCTGGGCGGTAATGCATGCGTGGCCGAAGTTCCGGATCGATGCTCCCACTGCACGGTGGTCTCTTTCGATCACCGTGACACTGAGACCTGCCTGATGGGCAATCGCCGCGTGGGCCAGACCGATGATGCCGGCGCCGATGACCAGTACGTCACTGCTTGCTACCGGTTCTTGGGTAGCCGAAGAATTCTTTTTAGTGGTGTTCACGGCATTGATGTTTGCCGATTTCAACAGGTCGTTTCAAGCTAAAAGGCGCTTGTTCAAACAAGTTCACGAACGGTTCACCTTGGCAGTACTACGGCCATGACCTGTTCATTTCTTGTTTGCCAAATCCCCTGAAATTCAGCGATTTCTACTTGTATGCTCAAGGACGTGTTGCCGATAACTGATGAACCCATGCACCAGCGTCTCTCCATTTTCTTCCGCGAACGAATCACCACAGGGGACTGGAAAGAGGGGCAATCCCTGCCCAGCGAAGCCGAGCTTTGCGCCGAACACGGGGTTTCCCGCGGAACCGTGCGCCAGGCGCTGGCCACTCTGCGGCGTGAGGGAACGCTGATGGGAGGGCAGGGCAAGCCGCCGCTGGTGGCGCATGCCGTCCCCTCGCAGCCGTTTGCGTCGTTCATGTCGTTTACCGAATGGGCGCACTCGTTGGGGAAAGAACCCGGGCAGAAGACCTTGGAAATTGCCCGCCGTGGTGCCGAAGCAGAGCTGGCCGGACGGATGGGTTTGCAACCGGGCGATTCGGTGGTCCAGATCTTGAGACTGAGGTCTCTCGATGGTGTTCCAACGATGCTTGAACGCGGCAGTTTTGTGCCCGAGGTGGGAAACCCACTGTTCAATTTTGATCTCGATAGCGGGTCGATCTTCGGACATTTGACGTCGCTCGGCATGGATCTTGCCCGTGGACGACACACCATTGATGCTGTATCAGCAGATGCCCTTGATGCTTCGGCGCTGGGGATTGAAATCGGAACTGCACTGCTGCGCGAGCAACGCCTGACATATGACCAGGACGGGAGGGTCCTGGAATGTTCGGATGACAGGTACTTGCCGCACCTTGCCAATTTTGTCATTGAAAATACGCGCCAAACAAGGGCTGCAATGATACGAATTCCCTTGGTGGCATAAAAACAAATATAAAGGAATAAAAATGATTGAACTTGTTGTTTTGGACATGGCCGGCACCACCGTGGATGAGCATGGAGACGTTTACCGGGCGCTGGAGGAAGCCGTGAAGCAAACTGGCGCAACGGTCAGTGCCGAGGATCTGCAGACGTGGATGGGAGCCGACAAGACCGAGGCCATTGCGGCATTGATGGAGTTGGGTGGGGTTCCTGCGGATCCACTGACCGTTAAGCTCCAGTTCGACGCATTCCGCGGCATTCTGGCAGAAGCCTATGCGGCAAATCCGCCGGTAGCCCTGCCTGGCGTGGAGGATGCCTTGAAGGAGCTGAAGGCTCGAGGCATCAAGGTTGGATTGACGACTGGATTCTCGCGTGATGTTGCCGCGCCAATCCTGGACAAGCTGGGGTGGGGTATTGGCGAAGGTGAACTGTTGGATGCGGTAGTGACCAGTGACGAGGTTGCCGCTGGGCGCCCCGCGCCATATTTGATCCACCACGTCATGGAAGCCACGGGTGTGCACAATGTGGGCCATGTGATTGCTGGCGGTGACACTGTTGTCGATCTTTTGGCAGCGCACCACGCGGGGGTTAAGCCGCTGGGTGTCCTGACCGGTGCACTCAGCCGGGAACAGCTCGAGGCCCACCCCCACGAATGGGTGTTGGAAGGCGTCAAGAACCTTCCCAGCGTTATCTCATCGTCACTTGTCAGTTACTGAAATAGGGCTTGAATTGTCGGGTTCTGGTGTCAAATTTGGCCTCGGAACCCGGCTCTTCTTCTCTTAAAAGTTTTTTATAGGACCTGACTAGGGAACATTCAATTAGAGTGACCTGCCAGCTTGACGGAGGGCGGGGTGGGTGTCGTACCTTCGTTAAGTAACGTTTCTATAACAGCAAGTTACGGAACACGATGCACCTACTGCCGAGAATCCTTCGTTGTCCAACGTCGCAGTAGCCACCCATACGTCGAATGCGACGCCGGACAACGACGCCACAATGGTCGGGGACGACCTACGCGGGGATGGCACTGGAGAAACATGATCCAGCAAAACACCAAGAACAAGAATATCCGCCGTGGTGCAGCAGCTATTGCTGGACTGGCCTTGGCCGGCGGTGCCATGGTCATGACAGTGGCACCCGCAAATGCTGCCGGAACCGGCACGTGGGATGCCTTGGCCAAGTGCGAATCCGGTGGAAACTGGTCCATCAACACCGGCAACGGCTACAAGGGCGGCCTGCAGTTCTCCAGCTCGACGTGGAAAGCTTATGGTGGCTCGGGCAGCGCCAACAACGCTTCAAAGGCCGAACAGATCCGCGTAGCCGAGAAGGTCAAGGCAGGCCAGGGCTGGGGCGCATGGCCCGCATGCTCCGCCAAGCTGGGACTCTCCGGCGGCAAGGGTTCTGTGGCCAAGAGCTACGCGAGCCCAGCCAAGACCGAAGTGGCACAAAAGAGCTACAAGAAGGTCGCGGCCAAGACAACCACTGTCAAGAAGACCGCTGCCAAGAAGTACTATGGCACCACTAGCAGCACCTCGAACACCGCAAAGGCATACAAGGCCAAGTCGGTTCCGGCCAAGAGCCATGTTTCAAGCGGAAAGCGCGTTGCAGCTCCGGCAGCCAAGGCTCCCGCAGCATTCGTCAATGTGAATGTCAAGGATTCGGGCAAGAACTACACGGTCAAGACGGGGGATACCCTGTTCAAGATCGCGCAGTCGCAGGGCGTTGGCAATTGGCAGGATATTTTCTCGCTGAACCAGGACGTCGTCCCGAACGCAAACCTCATTTTCGTGGGCCAGTCCTTGGACTTGCCTTCGAAGTAAACCGCACCCCGCGGGCGAACGTATCGGAAAGGACTGCACGGCACCCTCTTGCCAGATTTGAAGAGGCTACCGTGCAGTCCTTTTGTTTTGCCTGAGCTTGCAGCCATGAACGCTCGCCGGCCACTCCGTTCGACATGTTCCCGAGCGAAGTCGCCTGTGTCTCCTGTTTTAACAGTGCCGGGTCTGCCCTTCACACGGAGGACGGACCTGGCACTGTTGTTGGTGGGACGATGCGGCTTAGCGTTGCCCGGAGAGGCGTCCCTCGACATCAATGGTTGCCATTGCGTTGGTGTTAACGTTTTCGGAGGGACCATTGAGGTAGCGGTCCAAGGAATCATCCATGGCATTGATCCAACGTGTGTGGTGCAGTGCGGCCATGGTTCCGGTGATGACGGACTTGTAGGTCTGGTCGCGGTAGCCCACGATGTCTTCGCTCTTGTGTCGCATCCAGTCCTTGAACAGCGAGTTGACCGAATCCAGGTCGAACTCCGGGTAGTCGGTGGCGTTGATGAGTTCACGGACGTATTCGGTCTGGAAATCGGATTCGGCGTCGTGGTCCGTCAGGGCATCCTGACGATCCAACCACGAGGCAGCGTCGGCAGCGCGGTCGGTTTCGGAGGGAAGCAGGATCTTGCCGACCATGACGTCGCGGGCAAACCATGCCTGTGCATCAAACATATTGAACGTGTAGTACTGATCCTGAGCGCCCAGGTAGAACAGGTTGGTGTTCTGCTGCCACACAACACCTTTGTAGAGGTTTCCCGGGTAAAGCACGTTTGATGAGCTGATGGCCATGTCGGAGGGCAGGAACGGGTACTTGTGCAAGTATCCGGTGCACATGACGACCGCGTCGAAGTCGCCGTTGGTGCCATCGGCGAAGTGAGCGGTGCTTCCCTCGAATCGAGTGACCAGCGGACGCTCAACGATGGTTGAAGGCCAATCGAAACCCATGGGAGCGGTTCGGTAGCTCAAAGTCACCGAAGCCGCACCCATTTTGTGTGCCTGCATTCCGATGTCCTCGGCAGAGTAGGACGAACCGATCATCAGCAGGTCTTTGCCGGCGAAACGCTCGGCTCCACGGAAATCGTGGGCGTGCATGATCTCGCCCGGGAAGGAATTGATCCCTTCGAATTCGGGAACATTTGGCACCGAGAAATGGCCTGTGGAAACAACAAGCTTGTCGAAAACATGCGCTTCGGTTTCCCCGGATTTAACATCCTGGCTGACCACAGTGAATTCTTCGGAAGCTGCGTCGTAGTTAACCCATCTGACCGCTGTGTTGAACTTGATGAACTTGCGAACATCCGACTTTTCGACGCGCCCGCTGATGTAGTCAAAGAGCACCTCACGCGGAGGGAACGAGGAGATTGGGCGCCCGAAATGGTCGTCGAAGGTGTAATCGGAGAATTCGAGGCATTCCTTGGGGCCGTTCGACCACAGATGGCGGTACATGGAAGAATGCGCGGATTCGCCGGCACCGTCCATACCGGTGCGCCAGGAGTAGTTCCACTGGCCTCCCCAGTCGGATTGCTTTTCAAAGCAAACGATTTCGGGCATCTCTGCTCCAAGTGTTCGTGCTGCCTCAAATGCGCGCAGCTGCGCCATTCCACTGGGACCGGCACCAATGATTCCGACTCGCATGTTCATGCTTTTCTCATTTCTCGAACCGATTAGTTACCCGTGGCTCCGGGTAATTCGAAACCGCGCCATGTGGAAAGCGCAGTCGGAGGTGCGACCTTAAAGGGATGCGTTTCAGCGTTCCCTTTTCTTAGGTGCGGTGCTATTCGCGCCGCGTGGCAAGTTACTCCTGGGCCTCAATCCCTTTAGGGAGAGGCGCCGCAATAGTGAAAATGACCGAAAATGGCGGTCTGTGCGGTTCCGAGTGAGCCGACCTTCGGTCCGATAACGGCGACCGACTCCCTTCCATGGCAACAGGAATGGGGTATCAAGTCAAATAACCTGCGAAATTTACCAGTTTCGCCGGCAGTAATAAAGTAGCTTTCAAGTTGTTATATTCGCCTGCTCTTGTTGCAAATAGTGCATTTCTAATGTGGTTGAGTGCGGTTTGTTGGCTGAGCGTAACCGATGTAACGATCTGGGCATTGACATGAGCAAATATGAAGCTACAGTTCACTTGAATTCTCAAAAATCGAGTTACAGACCGAGCCGCCAGGATGTGTTCGCAGTTGGCGGGTGCCCAATCCAATCTGTGTTACCTGGAATGTGGGAAGCAAGGCCCCATCCTCAAACAGAACTTCATCTGCAAGTGACCCCGTTAACTCGGAACGAATCCCGAATCGCGTTTTCGTCTCAGCACAGGGGATATTGCGCACAGCGGGACTCGAAATACTTTGCAGTGTTTATTGCACTGCGGTCTGTCGTTTGGTGTGCAAGGATTTGAAGGTGCAACCGCAGCGGTTGCAACACATTTTTCGGGGCGGAACGTATCTTTCCAAGCCCGTCCCGGTATGCCTAACGGAGAAACCGCGCGAAGGGTCGACCGTTTGGGAAATGGAAGGGGCTGGCGGGCCGTACCACTGCGGGTGGGGTCCGCCAGCCGCCACTTCGGGCATTTCTTGGTGAGGGATGAGACCGAGGTGCCCCCCTGGCCAGCTCCGATGCACAAGCTACATCGTGATGAACGTCCGGGAAGATACTCGTCAGTTTTCAGCTACATTGGTGGACAACTGTGACGGGCGTAAACGTCATGCGCGGGTGCGCCGCACCGATTCGGGATGCCTCCTAAACGGCAGCGAGTAGTGACGACAATCGTTCGTAACCCTGTGAGAGGCCCTGTTCCATTCCCGAAGCAGCCATGCCGTCCCGTGCTTCCTGGGTTGGATAGACGGAATGCCCAACAATCCGGCAGCGGTCTTGGCCCAAACGCTCAAAGTGCATGTAGTCCATGGCCACGACATCCGGATAGCCATCGAATTCGAAGGTTTGCAGTGCAAATTCGTTCTCCCGCACCGTATGGAAAACTCCGGTGAACCCGTAAGTGCCGGACTCGTCGCTGTGCGTGTATTTGTAGGATCCGCCGGTGCGGAAATCGTAGTGGTCGACTTCCATCTTCATGTTATTCGGTCCGAGCCACTGGGCCACCAGAGTCGGGTCGCGATGCGCTTCGAACACCGCTTCAAGGGGAAAGTCGAATTCACGGGTGAAGTCGATGAACGGCTTTCCTTCGGGGACACTGAGATTCAATGCATTGTTCATGATGCGACTTTCGTGGAGGTTATCCGCCGGGTGCGGATCGTTTCGTCAAAACGGCGTCGAGGCGTCCGAACTTGCGTTCGGAAATCAGACGGTATTGATCTATCCATCCGGTTAGTTCCGCCAAGAGTGTTGGATTCAGGTGTACAGGGCGTCGTTGGGCCTCGCGTGTGCGGGTGACCAGCTGCGCTTGCTCAAGTACCTGAATGTGTTTCGAGATGGCCTGGAGGGTCATTTCGAATGGTTCGGAGAGCTCGTTTACCGTTGCGGGGCCGCGGGACAGCCTTGCAATGATTTGTCGCCTGGTTGGATCGGCGAGGGCCATGAATGCCTTGTCCAAATCATGTTCATCGAATGACACGTATTCAACTTCTTTCTTTATCAACCTTTCGGTTGATTAAAGAATCCTCCAGAAAATTTCCAGGGTCAAGACTTGCTGGAAAATTTCTCAGATGGTGGTTGGTGCTAGCGGCCCATGCCCCGGACGAAGTCCAATGCCGGAGTCGCGTGGCTTGCCTGGAGTCGAAGGAAGAGCTCAGCGCTTTCATGGCCCGGCCAGTCGGCAGGCAAGAAATCGGCAGGCAGCCCCGGGTCAAGGTAGGGGATGGTGCGCCAGGAATCGATGGCCCGCACGTAGGTTGCAAAACTCGCAGACAGTCCGGGCTCGATGGATACTGGGGCTGCCCTGTTCAATTCGAGGAATGCATGATGCAGGGACGCTAGGGATTCTAGATCCCACCAGGTAGCCGCCGCGTGGCTTTTGCTTCCTGTCATTTCAGGGCTTGGCGATACAAAAACAGTTGCTTGGTCCTGTAGTTCAAGGGCTCGAAGGATGTCCCAGAGTTCGGTTCGGAGGTAATCCGGGAAGATCCATAATCCGGGAGCTACCAGCCCGCCGCCGATGCCTTGCAGATGCCTGCGGAGCTGATGCCGGCGTTCACGTTGGGCTTCGGGAATCGAGTACGAGAGCAGGCACCACTGATCGTCCGGGCTCATGGCGCGCGGTTCAAAAATCCGACGGTCGCCGCGAGCCAGTAGGTGTTCGCCGGGCGGGGTCAGTGCGAAGCCGCTGACCCCGGCAACCAGATGCGGCTCAAGAATCCCTTTCTTCTTAAGTCGTGTGATGGCAGTCCGCGTAACAGGGGCGCTGGTACCCAACACGTCCATGAGTCCGATGAGGTGTGCGGCGGAAATCCAGCCACCGAGCTCGCGGATGTACAAGCCCACGATGGTGCGCACCAGCGATGTGGTGCTGCCTGGGCGCGCGTCCAGGTCTTCGAGCGTCGGGTTCATGTGTGTGCTGACTACTTGCCGATTTCCGTGCGCACAGCGAAGAGCTCGGGGAAGAAAGTGAGGTCCAAGGCCCGCTTGAGGAAATCGACTCCGGACGATCCTCCGGTGCCGCGTTTGAAGCCGATGGTCCGCTGCACCACGCGCATGTGGCGGAAGCGCCAGGCCTGGAAATTGTCTTCCAGATCAACCAGGTCCTCGCATGCCTGGTAGAGGCTCCAGACCGTGTCATCGGATTCGTAAATTTCCTTGAAGACCGGGACCAATGTTTCATGGAAGACCCATGGTTTGGTGACATCGCGGTTGAGGATTTCATCGGGAATCTCGTAGCCGGCACGGGACAGCGAGTGGAGGAAAGCGTCATAAACCGTCGGTTCGTGCAGGAGCTTGGAGAGCAGCTCGTGTGCTGCCGGGTCTGATTCAAAGACCTTGAGCATGCCTTCGTGCTTGTTGCCAAGAATGAATTCGACGGCCCTGTATTGGAATGACTGGAATCCCGAGGACGCTCCCAGGGAGCCGCGGAACTGCGCGTATTCACGTGGGGTCAAGGTGGCAAGCACCGACCACTGTTCGGTGAGGGTCTTCTGGATGTGCTTGACGCGGGCCAGGCATTTCAGGGCCTTGCCCATTTCTTGGTTGTCCATCAGCCGACGCGACTCGACAAGCTCATGGAGCATCAGTTTGAGCCATAATTCACTTGTCTGGTGCTGAATGATGAACAGCATTTCATCGTGGTGCTCCGGAACGCTGACCGGGTGCTGCGCTGAAAGGATTCGCTCCAAATCAAGGTAACTTCCATAGGACATGGAGTTGCGGAAGTCGGTGCGGACGGTGTCTTCGATTTCGCGCGCGCCTTCGGGCGTCTGTGCGTGGGGGCATGCCATGCAAAATAGAATATCAGTATTACGACGCACGTCAAGAGAGTGAAATTGATGGGTGGGTGTCAGATGGAACCACTAAACAGATGGTGACCGAAAATCCGGCCGACGCGGCACGGTTTCCGCTAACTTGTCCTGGTGCGCCATTCGGAACCGTCAACGACGTGTATTTTTATGTCCGACTAATTAGCCGAAGATGCTGCTCTGAAGCCTCTGGGTGAGGATGTGGAGCGGATTTCACTGGCAGTAGGTTTATGGGCGCGGATTTAAGTTTTCATGAGCAGTGAGCTGTGCGTCTATGAGGTCCAGGGCGCGTCGCGTCCATAAAAGGTCGCGGGCCAAGACAGCAGTCCGGCCTCGGTTGGCGGATCGTGTGGCTCGCAAGACAAGTGGTGGAACCACTGCCGCGGCCAACGAAATCGAGATGACGGCCACGACCATGACCGAGATGTCTTGTGAATCGATGGCCAGAATCACCAAGCCCACGCCCAGGGCAGCCAGAATGCCTAAACGGATCCAGTGGGCTGGTCGATATCTCCATAGCTCTCGCGCGAATGCCTTGTCTTCTTGCGGGTTCCGGGCTTCGGGGTGGGAGCGCCTCCACGAAAAAACATCTTCCTGCTTCACGTGGTTCCAAGGTTCGCATGGCAGCGGGGCACCCACCAGTCGAGTTAGCAGGACCGTGTCAGTCGTGTTCAAATGCTCCCAAACGGAGGTGGTATCCATGCGAAGGAGGCGCCAATGCTGCTCGTCCATATGCTCTGGTGAGTACAAGCCACGTTCCTGATGTTGCAGTTCGTAGAGTTTCTCCCCGAGGTTGGTGGGTTTTCCCGCACCGAATCGCGCATAGGCATTGGTGAGGTATGCGGCAACCGCAAAAACCGCAAGTGCAATGAGCGTGACGTTTATATGTTGGGCACTTTTGGTGAAATGGATCGGGTCGAAGTCCTGCATCAGCATTCCGACCGACCACCCGACAATGCCGGAAATAATGAAGCCGGCAGAACCGAGGATGATCACTGGCCCGACGAGCGACTGCTCCGACAAGCGATCCTCCATGCTACGTGGGCTCAGCTTCAGCCGGGCCAATTCCCATGTCGTCGTGAGGGGCGCCAAGAGCCACGTCATGCAGAATCCCGCCAGGGCGAACAAGAAAACCGCGGTTGCGCTTTGTGCCAAGTCTTCAAACACCAGGTTGCTCCTTGTCAGTCATCCGATATGAACACCATAGCGAGGTAATGAGTTGACCGCGCAGGAGGCCAATGTGCTTCACGGTATTGCTGCGGTATCCGCATCGAGGCTGGCCCCCAGACCGCCACCGATATCAAAGGCAGGGCCTCGCTGCCGGTCGTTAGCTACGTGGTGACAGCGATGGCTGGTGCAATGCGGGAAAGCGATCGCGACCGCCAAGGCGTCTTGGGCGCGGGGGAATGGCAGCAACCGGACCCCTCCGTACCGGGTGGCGCATCCCTCAAGATGGCATCCGGTGGTGAGCCGCAGGAAGCCATCCAGGGGACGGAAATCGCTGGAGCATCCTGAGGGAAAGGCCGGTAACTCCAAGTTGTGGGCCGTTCATGCTTTGATTGATCTTTGGTGTTTTGCCTTGTTGATTTATCCTGAAAGAGCGTTTTGAAATTCCTGACTTACTTCCTCCTGTCCATATTGATCGCGGCAGGAACGCTCATCGCGGTTCCCGGGATGGACAGCTCCGTCAAGGCACCTCCCGCAGCCTTCGGCAGCAACGGCCAGGTTGCACCGGGTGCCCTGCTGAACGGTCCAAGCGCAGTGAGCATGTTGAATTCGCTTCAAGTTAAGGGCAAGGCTCCTGCCACGGGTTTCGACCGGAATGCCAAATTCGGCAATGGATGGAAAGATTTCGACGGCGACAAATGCGACGAACGCCAGGAAACCCTTACCCGTGACATGTCGAAGGTGAAATACAAGGACAGCAAGAACTGCCAGCTTGCCTCGGGAACCCTTGCCGATGCCTACACGGGAACAGACATTAACTGGAAGGTCAACAGCGGTTCCGTTGACATCGATCATGTGGTCGCGCTGAAGAACGTTTGGATCTCCGGGGGACAGCAGTTGTCGCAGGACCAACGCGTTGCCGTGGCCAATGACCCGCTGAACTTGATGGCTTCGCAGGCCTCGGCAAACCGTTCAAAGGGTGACAGGAACGCAGCCGAATGGCTGCCGTCACACAAGCCATTCCGTTGCCAGTATGTGGCAACGCAGATCAGTGTCAAGAAAAAGTATGCGCTTACGGTAACTGCAGCCGAGAAAGATGCAATGAAGAGCGTCTTGGGCACCTGCGCAACGCAAAAGGGTGCACAAATAACCCCCGTCAAGCTTGCCGGCAAGAATCCGGTGGTGGCACCCCATCGGAAGCCTTCCGTGCAGGAGAAGAAGCCGGTGGCAACCGTTGAGAGGGCCAAGCAGGTTTCCCCGGGTGCCTTCTGCGCTGCAGCGGATGCAGGGGCGAAGGGCATAGGCAAGAAGAACGGTCAGCCCTACATCTGCAAGGCCTCGAGCGCCGACACCCGCCTGCGCTGGCGGTAATCGAAGACTCAGTCGTCACCGTGATGTGCGGGAACCAGCGGTTGGCTGGATGCCTGTTTTACTGTGCGGCCGCTAGGGCGTTCATCCAGGCAAGCATGCCGGCCCAATGGACCGCGGTCGAATCGATGGCCTCACGGTGGCCAAGTCCCTCATGCTCAAAAAGCTGCACCGCTGAACCCGTGGCTTGGGCGGCACCGAGGTATGCCCGCGAATGCTCGATGGGTACGCGCGCATCGTTGATTCCATGGATGAGAAGCACCGGGCCATCGATTGGCAGCTGCCGGATGGGCGAAGCCTCGTTATATATTTCGGGAGCCTTGGCGGGAGGGCTTTCAAAGTACTCGGAAGCAGCGTCTTCTCCCAAACCCTCGTTGTAGGTTCGTTCGACGTCGGTCACCGGTGCCAACGCAACCACTGCATCGACAGCATTGGCCGTCAGTAACGCCAACTGGCCCCCAACTGAATGTCCAATACTGATCAGCGGGCCCGGAATTTCTCTGTCCCGCCGGATCTTCCCAACGAACGCGAGCGCTTCGCGGCAGTCGTCCAGGGGTGCGGGCCAGCGGCCCTCCGCCCCGCGCCGGTACTCGATATTCGCAACCATCCAGCCATTGCGCACGAGAGACTCTGCAAGCGGTTCCATGAGTGCGGCAGAAAGTGTTGAGCGCCAGTATCCGCCGTGGATGAGAGCCACGATGCCGCCGCGCGGGCCCGCTGGCTCTGCCGGCCCCGTCAGCGACAGGTGCTGCTCCGCCGAGTCCCCGTAGAAAATCGAGTCGGTCTTCGTGGGTTTGCTGTTCAAGGATGCTCTCCCGTGCGAAAGGTGGAAAGGGGGAGCGCCAACCGAGTGCCGGTTCGCGCTTTCCCCCCTGCATGTGGCGGAGGTTAGGCTCCGGGGACGGTTCCCGGCGGAAGGAAGTTCACATCGCGCCGGGCTGACAGACGCACGACTTCCTCCGGGTCGCTGACATTGTGCAGTTCATCGAAAAGTGTTGCGAGCTGGCCGGACGGACTGACCCAGAAAAGCGATTTTGCCGGGCCGTCTTGCTTGTTGTAATACGCGTGGGGCAATCCCCGGGGCATACGCACTGTGTCTCCAGGGCCCGCGGTGGTCCACTCGCCGTCAAGATAGAGCGTATAGACACCTTCCATGACGTAGATATGTTCGTCTTGGGCGGGGTGCACATGCGGGGGAACCCCGGTGCCAGCAGGATCCAGGGAAAGCCACGCGAAGCTCGAAGTACTCTCAACCTTTGACAGGTAGGTGTGCCCCAAGACGTTCCAGGTTTTGTTTCCCATGGCTTCGCTGGCCAGCGTAATGCCCTTGGGTAGGTCTCCTAGGATTATTTCCTCGCCCTGCTGGATTTCCATGATGACTCCTTGTCGTGGATTCGTTCTAGGACCCCAGCGTGCCAGAAAAGTACAGCAATATTCAATAGATATTGCGATCGCAAACATTACAACATATGGCCGGAGCTAGGACTCGAAACTGGCGCTGTTTCAAGGTGTTCAGCCAGCCGCTTGACCTTCCACGGGCGGCTTACCCATTGACTGTTGTCCGCACACCGGCACCGGCACGACGCTCAACGCCGGACTTCGTGGTTAACCATCGTGAAGGTACTGGCCACGGCACGCTCAAATCGCTTCGAAGCCAGCAGCCCGCGGACCAGTGCATCCCGGCTGCCAACAAGTCGTTTGTCCAGCGGGCGACCCAGCCGCATATTCAGGTGGGCCTGCCGGGCCGCGCGTTGTGCCGCCTTGAGCCGGACCCCTGACCAGGAAGCGAAAATAATCTCGGTTTCCATTTGACTGGTTGTTGCGGATAACCCACGGGACAAGAGGGGTGCCAACGCGAGCGCGTCCAACAATCCAAGCGTCATGCCTTGACCGCCGATCGGGCTCACCTCGTGGGCAGCATCCCCGATGAGCAGCATGCCGCCATGATCCATCCTGTCCACAAACCGGTTGGCAGTGAGAAAACGGCTGTACATGGAGTTGGCCAGCCGATCCGCAACGAATCCGGTGCGCCGGGCAACAATTGCCGACAGGTCCGCACTCTCGCCGTCGCGGATCCAGGCAACCCACCTGCGAAGTCCAAAGGGTAAAGGGAACGACTCGACGATTCCCTCGGGATGCAGGAACAATGCGGCAACGGACCCGAAATTCGTGGATTCCGGGTAATCACCCATGAGGTAGTGGTCGGGCAACTGCCTGCCCTTGAACGGAATCATTGCCTTCCGGCGTACCGCGGAGCGGCTTCCATCCGCTCCGATGAGAAACCGGCAGTCGAAACTTCCGGGACGGCCATCGGCCCCCGCCACTTGGACATGCCGGTATCCGGGGTGGGAAGTGAACTCCCGGAATTCGACGCCGCCCAAAAAAGCTGTCGGATCGCTCTCCGCCAATCGTTCCCGCAACCGGATCACCGTTTGATCCTGCGGAAGGGCAAGCACAAACGGGTGTGCAACGGGTAGGAACCCGAAATCAAGTTCGGCGACAATGCGATTGCGGGATATCCCGAGCCCGTGGCCAATGTGCACCCCTTGCTTGGCCAAGGATGCGCCCACCCCCACACGGTCCAAGACTTCGAGCCCCGGCGGGTGAATGCCGATCGCGCGTGAATGTGCGCTGACCCCGGCCCGCGACTCCAACACCTTGACACTGTGCCCGGCCTCAAGCAACAAAAGTGCCAACGTGAGCCCGCTGGGACCGCCTCCAACAATGAGTACGTCGATCAAGGGTCACCCCGCCCCGGGGCGCCACAGGGCAATCACCCGGTACAAGCCAGGTGCGAGCACATGCCATCCGGGGCGAACCTTGCGGCGAAGTTCGTCTGGGGTGTAACTGCGCCGTATTGAGGTGAGGCCGTCGCGCCGGATGAACGAGGAACCTGCCAGGGGCAGCGTTGCCAAGCCGAAAAGGAGCAAGGCTGAACGCCGCCGCCGGATATCGCTGTGGATGGCCAGGATGCCGGTCAGTGACTCGGTGTCGGAGAGGACTTCCGGGAATTCCACCGGTCCCAAGTGATGCAGCACGTGGTTGGAAATCACGATGTCGAACCGTTCCCCGGAAGCCACAAGTTCGGAGCTCAGCGCCCGGCGAAACTCGAGGTGCTCAGCCGGGATTCCGGCATTGGCCGCTGCACGCACGGCAAAAATGTTGGCTCGTGCATCGGGGTCGATCCCGAGGACTTTTACATCGAATCCATCGGCCCGCGCCCAGCGCAAAAGCATCCGGGTGATGTCCCCGCCGCCGCACCCGATATCCAGGATGGTTCCGCTGCGATTCCGAGGCAGAGCCGGCCGAATCAGCGTCACATAAACGTGTCGCCAACCGGAGACGATCCTGTTCACCAACGGAAATTGTGCATAAGTCCGTTCGAGCAACACCGGATTGCAATCGACACGGTCCATCTCTTCAATGGCATTGATGGCTCGTTGCACGGGGGAGGGTCAGCCCGTTCGCGCCGGAAGCAAGGTCATCAACGAGGTTTCCACCGTCAGCCCCGGGCCGAAGGCCATGGAACACACCCGTTCCCCGGAAACCGCAACGCTGGAAAGGTTTTCCTCCATGATTTCCTTGAGCACAAACATCACGGTGGAACTGGACATGTTTCCGTAGTCGTTGAGGACCCTACGGGCAGGAACCAACTGCTCCTCACTGAGCTCCAGGCGTTTTTGCACACGATCCAGGATGGCCCTGCCGCCGGGGTGGATTCCCCAGTGCGGGATACCGGAATAGGTGGTGTTCAAGGAGTTGTCTCGAGCCAGCAGAGGTGCCAGCGCGCCAATGATGTGGTCGTCGATGATGTGCGGAACGTAGGTACCCAATACCATTTCGAATCCTTCGTCCCCGATGTTCCAAGCCATTGCTTCTTCGCCCACGGGGGTGAGTACCGTTTCAAAATAGTCCAGTTGCAGTCCCGCGGCCTGGGGAGTTCGCGCCGTGATGATTGCCGCGGCGGCCCCGTCGGCAAAGAGCGCCGAACCCATGATGGTGTCCGGGTCGTTCGAGCTTCGCACGTGCAACGAGCAAAGCTCCGCACAAACCACCAGCACCACTGAGTCTGGATCCGCATCGCAGAAACTCTTGGCCGCGCGAAGCGCGGGGAAGGCTGCATAACAGCCCATGAACCCCAGATGGTAACGCTGTGTTGAAGGGTTCAGACCCAGTGCCCTGACCAATTGGTAATCGGGACCCGGATTGTAGAACCCGGTGCAAGAAACCGTGATGACGTGGGTTATATCCGGGGCGCTGAGGTCAGGGCAGGCTTCGAGCGCCTTGGTTGCTGCCTCAACGAACAGGCCCGGTGCGACCTT
Organism: Paeniglutamicibacter antarcticus; assembly: GCF_900010755.1. Taxonomy (GTDB): domain Bacteria; phylum Actinomycetota; class Actinomycetes; order Actinomycetales; family Micrococcaceae; genus Paeniglutamicibacter; species Paeniglutamicibacter antarcticus_B. The sequence goes on from NZ_CZJT01000088.1 coordinate 181,576, forward strand.
GGCGAAGAGCTCGTTGCGGACCTTGGTGCTGGGACTTCGCAACAGTCCGTTCTCGGCGTCAAAGAAATCCGGGTTCTTGGCCACTTTTTCGGTGGTGAATTCGCTGACGGCCGTGTGCCGTGTGGAAATCTGGGCGGAATCAAAGGACGTGGCGATCAAACGTTGCCCCAGGCGGGTCAGCCCGGGTTGTGCGGCAAAGACATCGCGTGCCTTGTCCTGGTACAAAATGGTGGGCGGTACTGCTGTTTGGATGGTTCTCATCATCACCGGCATGACCAGAGCCTATGTCCGAGTTTCCCGGAGGTAAAGAGCCAGCGGCCGAACGCCGGACACCGCGCATGGGTCGATCTCGCGGCCGCCCAAGGCCTAGCGCCAGTATGAAGGCAGGCGTATCGTACGAAGCGGGAGACCAAAAGAGGTCACAAGCAATCCCAGCCAGATGGAGAGCAGGCACACCATGCCGGACAAATCACCACACAGGCATGAAACCAAGAAACCCCACGGCAAGTCGATCAAGGAGCGCCGGGCCGAAAAACGCTCGAAGAACGCACCCAATGTCGAGACCGAGCAAGTAACCCATATCAACAAAAAGCAGTAACTGTGTTGAGAGGCTAAAACAGGAAACACGAAGTGGAGAAGAAACGATTCTTCTCCACTTCTCTTTGTCTGCAACAGTTCCAGCCGTTGTCCGGGTTGCCAAACGTGCCCGGATCTACCTGCCGGCGGGGTTTGAAAACTTTCTCAAAATATTTTCCAATCCATCCAATCCATCTTCAATACGGCACCGAATGCTTCTTGACAGCCCGCCCCACGAGGGACGGAAAAGATGCGGCGATTCCATCGCCGTCTGGCAAGGAGAATGACATGAAGCGCATGAACCGAAAGTTTGCGGCAACCATGGGAACCCTCGCAGTAGCCATGATCGGGTTGACCGCCTGTTCCACAGGAACCGGGGCCACCAGCAGCGAGTCTGCTGCTCCCACGTCGGCAATGAGTTCTTCCAGTGCACCCGCATCGCCAAGTAGCTCGGCGATGGCCAGCGAATCAGCAATGGACCCCGCAGCCAACCTGGTTGGTTCGGGCTGCGCAGCCTACGCCAAGGCAGTTCCCAGCGGTGATGGTTCGGTGGCTGGAATGGCCAAGGACCCGGTTGCCGTGGCAGCCTCCAACAACCCGCTGCTGAAGACCTTGACGGCAGCTGTATCTGGCAAACTGAACCCCAAGGTCGACCTGGTTGACACCCTCAACGGCGGCGATTTCACTGTATTCGCCCCGGTTGACGAGGCCTTTGCAGCTATCCCCGCCGACGATCTCAAGGCAGTCGTCGCCGATGCCGACACGCTGAGCAGCATCTTGACCTATCACGTGGTCCCCGGCCAGATCGCACCGAGCGACATTGACGGAACCCACAAGACCGTCGAGGGCCAGGACGTGAAGGTCACCGGCAGCGGTGACGACATCATGGTCAACGGCGCCAAGGTCATCTGCGGCGGCGTCCAAACCGCCAACGCCACCGTGTACCTCATCGACAAGGTGCTGATGCCGCCGGCCAAGAAGTAATTCTCGAACGCAATACGGCAAGAAAGTGCAGAATCTGGTCTAAGGCCGTTTGACGAGAACTGTTCGTCAAACGGCCTTACCCCTACTCCGGGACTTCACCGCTCCGGTTCTGCTCGGAACTAAGGCAAACTGGAGTTTGCCCGACGCGCCACTGGATAAGGTGGGATAGGCAGCAAATGCATGAGAGCCTTGTGCGCATGAGTTCCCATTGGCTTGAAACTTCGGAAGAGGGTTTGGGGCCCACACCCGAAGACCTGATGCTCAAAATCGCCACCGGCGACGAGAGTGCCTTTGAAGCGCTCTATGACACGTTTGCCCCCAGGGTCTTTGGCTTGGTCCGCCGCATCGTGCAAGACGCGGCGCAAAGCGAGGAAGTGACCCAGGAGGTCTTCGTCGAGGCCTGGCAATTGGCCGCACGTTTTGACTCGTCGCGTGGCACGGCCATCACGTGGCTGTTGACCTTGGCGCACCGGCGCGCAGTGGACAGGGTGCGGGCCAGCCAAGCGAGTAGGAACCGGGACCTGCGTGAAGGAATCAAGGATTTCCAGGCAAGCTATGACGATGTTGAAGACACGGCGGTCCTGCACGACGAAACCAGCAGGGTCCTTTCAGCACTGGAAAGGCTGAGCGACACTCAAAGGGATGCCATACGACTGGCATATTTCGGCGGATACACCCACCACGAGGTGGCTGAACTCCTCAAAATCCCGGTCGGAACGGCTAAAACACGAATACGTGATGGCATGAATAAACTTCGAGATTTAATGGGGGTGGCATGATGGAAAAGCATGAGAACGATCTGACAGGCAGCTTTGCCCTCAACGCCCTCGGAGAATCAGAACGCGAAGAATTGCTTCGCCATGCGGAAGAATCTAAATCCGTTCGGCAGGAAATTGAGTCGCTTCAGGAAACAGCAGCACTTCTGGGACTGTCAACCGAACCTGTGGCTCCTCCGGCCCGCGTCAAAGCCAACATCATGGCTGCCATTCGAAACACGCCCCAGCTTCCAGCGGAACAAACGCCACCGGACACAGTGGCGGAAAGTCTCTTGGCGGCCCCGAAAAGTGGGAATGCCGACGAGGCTGCAGCAAACAGCGGTGCTCCAACACGTTCTGCACCAGCAACGAATCAACGCATGTTCGCGCTGGCTGCCGGTGTCTTGCTGATTGCTGCCGGAGCATTGACGGGTATCGTGGTCAACCAAAATTCGCAGCAGCAACAACTCAACGAACAGCTCACGGCGCTGAGCCAGCGCGAAGCCCAACTCACCCAGATACTGTCCGCATCCGATTCCCGGTCCAAAACCAAGACCCTGGATGATGGGGCCCGCATCAGTCTTGCATACTCAGCAACCGAAGGTTTGATGGCAGTGACCACCGTTGGTCTTCCGGTTCTACCCAGCGACAAGGCCTACGAACTGTGGCTTATCTCGGATGACGGGGCAACTTCCGCCGGCTTGGTGGATGGTTCCAAGAGCGATGGAACGATGATGCTTTCTGGATCCATGGAAGGCGTGACGCACTTCGGGATCACCGTTGAGCCGGCCACCGGATCTCCGAAGCCGACCACTAATCCGATAGTGCTTCAGTCCCTCTGAAAAATACAAAAATAGCGGCTGCTTGCCAATCCAACGATGGTAGCGTTCCGAATACGAAGTGACAGGTTCTTCCTGAATTCCCGGTAGAACAACCGACACAACGTATGGGGCGAAGAACTCATGAAAGCTAAATCCGTTTCACGACGCCGGGGATTATTGGATTTCGGGATTGCCGGGATTGCCTCTGCAGCAGTGCTTTTTGCCGTGGCCCAATTTGTGTCGGCGTTTTTTGCGACTGCCTCGGCGCCAGTCGTTGCGATGGGTGGCGTCTTCATCGACCTGACCCCTCCGTGGCTCAAGGACTTGGCAATTGCCACTTTCGGCACAAACGACAAGTTGGCCCTCTTCATTTCGATTGGCATCGTGGTCCTGGTGATCGCGGGACTGGTCGGGGTGCTGGCCCGAAAGTCGCTTGCTGCTGCATCGGCCTGCATCGTCCTGCTGGCCATCGGCATTGGTGCGGCAATCTTCTCGCGTCCCGCAACGGGTGCCGCCGATCTAACGCCATTGGCTATTGGAACGGTGGCCGGTTTACTCGCGCTGCGTTGGCTTTCTGCGTTGGCCGGTCGCGGACTTGCGCCGGACCACGCGCTAAGCACGGATCCGGAAAACCAGACCGGTTCCACGCGACGGAAATTCCTGCTTGGGGCTGGCCTGTCATTGGTGGGTGCGGCAGTCGTCGCCGGTGTTGGCCAATCTTTGGCAACTGCCAGAAATGTTGCAGATGCCGCACGCTTGGCACTCGGTCTGCCTCCTGCCAAGGTGCGTGTGGCGGCAGTGCCGGCAGGAGCCCAGGTTGATGTTGCCGGGATGCCCCCGTTCGTCACACCAAACAAGGATTTTTACCGCATCGACACGGCCCTTTCAGTGCCGCAAATCAATCCGGCAGACTGGTCCTTGCGTGTCCACGGGATGGTTGAAAACGAATTCACCATAAATTTCGAGGACCTCTTGAAAACGGATCTGGTCGAAACCTACTTGACGTTGACCTGTGTTTCGAACCCCGTGGGTGGACAGCTGGTCGGCAACGCCAAATGGTTGGGGTATCCGCTGCGGAGCATCCTTGAACGCGCGGTTCCGCAGGCCGGAGCCGATATGGTGCTCTCAACGTCCTATGACGGGTTCAGTGCTTCAACGCCGCTTGAGGTCTTGACCGATAATCGTATGGCTCTGCTGGCTGTGGGCATGAACGATGAACCGCTGCCGCTGGAACATGGTTTCCCCGTGCGCATGGTTGTTCCGGGGCTTTATGGATTCGTTTCGGCCACCAAGTGGGTTGTCGATCTGGAAGTCACCCGATTTGCCGACAAAGCTGCCTACTGGAGTACGCGGGGGTGGTCCGATCACGGTCCCATCAAGATGTCATCGCGAGTGGATGTGCCTCGTTCCTTTGCCAAGGTGGGATCGGGCGAAGTGGTCATGGGTGGAACTGCGTGGTCCCAGACCCAAGGAATTTCGGGCGTCCAGGTTCAAATCGATGACGGTGAATGGTTGGACGCAGAGCTCGGTTCGGAGGTGTCCCTTGATACGTGGCGTCAATGGCGGTACGTCTGGAAGGGCGGTTCCACGGGGAACCACACGGTCAGTGTGCGGGCCATCGACGGGCATGGAACGGTCCAATCCAGCGATAAGGCCGATCCAGCACCGAACGGTTCAAGTGGTTGGCAGCGGGTCCAGTTCAGCGTTGAATAGTCGCATTCACGCTGTTACCCGGTGTACATCAATGAACCGGGAGTGGTGAGACGCTCGCCGGTTTCGAGCCAGGTCTTCAGGCCCGAAAGGATCATGGGCCAGCCGCCATGGACCTGTTTGTTGGCTCCGGCCTTGAGCCTGTCGTGGGTCAGCTTGAGCAGGCAGGAATCCTCTATCTGTTCGATTTCAAAGGTGACCCGGCTTTCCCCTTCGGCCAGGACGGCTTCATCCCACAGTGCAGTCATGCTCACCACCAATTTGTAGGGTTCCTCGACCTCCAAGACGGTTCCGGCGCCCAGCGGCCCATCGGCATTGGGGTTGCTGGTGGTATAGGAGGAACCGGGAACCCAATCGGTGATGAATGAATTGCCGAAGTAGTAGATGGCGGTTTGTTCGGGATCCGTCAGGGCCGCCCAAAGCTTCTCGGGGGTGCTCTTGATGTAAATTTCAAAAATCTTCTCCATCTCCACAGGGTAGACCCCGGATCCGGGATTTTTCAGGGCCGGTGGCCGGGCTATTTACAAATGGCATGCCACGCCCGTCACCGCATGCGCAACGAACCCCCAGTTGCCGCCCGGCCGCATCCAGTGGATGGGTCGAACGCCAACCGGGGGGGCCGGCTGACCGCAACTACTTTTTGTCGTCACCGGTGAGTCGCTGGCTTAGGTACACCGGGATCATCGACGCGATGATCAGCACCGCGGCAATGACGTTGACGACGGGTGCCTGGTTCGGTCTGGACATGTTGTTGAAGATCCAGATCGGCAGCGTTTCGGTGCCCGGGGCCGCAGTGAAGGTCGTGACGACGATTTCATCGAAGCTCAGCGCGAAGGCAAGCAGGCCGCCGGCGATGAACGCCGACCGGAATCCGGGGAAGGTGACCTGGAAGAACGTCTTGAACATGTTCGCTCCCATGTCCATGGCTGCTTCCTCCAATCCGCGATTCATCCGCCCCATGCGCGCCTGGACGTTGTTGAACACCATCACGATCGAGAATGTTGCGTGGCCGACGATAACCGAGAACAGCCCGAGCCCGATGCCCAGCGGTTCGAGCACCGTCTTGAAGGTGTTGTTCAGGGCCACGCCGGTGACGATTCCGGGAAGGGCGATCGGAAGGACCACCAGGAGGTTCACGGTGCTCTTGCCGAAAAAATCGTAGCGGGAAAGCGCGAAGGCGACCATTGAACCCAGGACCAGGGAGATCGCCGTGGCCACGGAGGCGACCTTCACGGAAGTCCACAGCGCCTCGCGGACACCTTCGTTGTTCCAGGCCGCAACCCACCACTTGGTGGTGAATTCCTTGATGGGGAAAGCCCCCGAAGTCGTGGCGTTGACCGAATTCGCGATCACCAGCATCAGCGGCAGGTAGATGGCCGCCATGATGAGACCAGCGAGGAGGGTCAGGGTGGTCTTTGCGGGAGTTGAGAGTCTCATGCCCGTCTCCTTAGAGTGCCTTCAGGGCACCGGATTAGTGGCGGCCCATGGAGAGGTCTCGGATGCTGCATCGCACATGGCTTGGTGGCAAGGGGAAAAGCAGGAACGGCTGCTGATGCTCACCATGGAATCCGCAGATGAGACATACTCCCGCCGGGAATGGTTCACGGTTCCCTTGGAGCCCGGCGCCGGACACATCACTGGACCCTACGTGGATTTCTTGTGCACCGATGAGTACACGCTGACGTTTACGGTTCCGGTGACGGCCCGCGGACGCATCGTTGGTGTTGCCGGGGTCGACATATTTGTGGAATCCATCGAGGATTTGCTGCTGGACAAGCTCCGTGAAATCGATCCACGGGCAACGTTGATCAACGGTGTCGGCCGCGTCGTGGTCTCGGCGGACCCATAGTTGGCAGCGGGCAGGTTGCTGATCCGCAATTGGAAGGATGCCGAAGGGCCAATCATGTCGGCGGACGGTGTGGACCTGGGGTTCTCGCGGGTTCGGGTGGAGCGGTGCGGGGATCTTCCGATGGCAATTGCAGTGCCCGAATAATTACCCGCCCATCCGGAGGCAACGGGGTTAACCTTGAAGTACGTCGTCGGGGTATCCGGCGGCCATCCAAAAATCGAAGCCAATCCGGCGGGAAGCCATCACCAATCTTCCGGTTGGCCAGCTTGGGACAACCGCATTTCGCGGTGCTTGCAGCTCCTCGCGGAATTGTGCCATGAATGCCGGGCGTGGTTGGTCAGACCGAACGCGCCGAGCGCCTCCCGACGAGTCGGGCTCCCGGGCGGTCCCAGGTTCGATGGTCCCGGACGCAATGTCGTTTCAGGGATCCGAGGCCAACGGTTGCGGGTGCAGGTTGTACCGACGGGTGAAGCCACGGAGTGCGCCATGAACGAAACCAGGAATTCCAGGCCCGACGAAATTGCGCCGGATGTCGCAAGTGAATCGGCAGTGACACCCAAGCCAGCGGTGCGCGGTGTTGATGACTTGCCGGATGGATCGGGCAACGATTCAACGGGCCCTCACTACGGGGACCCCGCCGAGGACCGGTATGACGCCGGGTGAGCGGCGGCTGCTGAGCTGAATTTGGGGCATCTGTGGAATCCTGCCACGGCTCCGCAGGGCAACCCGCACACTGTGCTCTCAACCCGCCACCGTGGCGAGCTTGCCCTCCGTGGTGCGGTTCGCGCTGTCAGCCGGTTTTTACTTGCAGACCAAAGTCCCTAGCAAGCACCGAAGGGTGGGCGTAGCGTCAAGACAGGTCCAGTAGCGCGAAGGCCGGATCGACGGACCTTAAAAATGAATTCGGGTGTCACGGAACAAAAAATGCATACCCGCAACGTTAGGAACCGCAGAGCGGCGGATCCACTGTGCGCGGGTCGAAAGATTCCACGACTTCTCGTGGACCTTCGAACTCGTCGCTTGGAGATGGCGCCAATACTGGCCATGGGCTTGAATCGAGAACTGGCCATTAGTGCCGTGCACCATATGCGCGGCAAGCAGGAGAACCGGACCTAGTCGATAGATAAGGACTGATCTGACATGGCCAACGAATCGAATATTCCAGCGGCGGGCAAGGAACCGCAGAAACCAGCGCATGTTCCCGGGAAGCATCATGTCAACGGGTTGCTCATCGGAGGCGGTGGTATTGCCTTGCTCTTCCTGATCTTCCTCATCAGCGGCGGATACACCATCGGCGGAGTTATCAGCCCGCTGTGGATCGGATTCGCCATCGGTGTCCTGGTCGCAGGGCTTGGCCTGTTCCGCCTCATCAAGGGACCCCTGGCCTTTGGGCTGGGTGACACCGAACACAAGCACACCGAAAACTAAACCATCCATCAGGGATCCGGGCGGCTGCTCTCGCGAAGCCGTCGCCCGGGTCTTTTGTTGTTCTTCGGGCCGTTTTGGGGTTTCTTGCAGGTCGCGGGCCGTGCGTGGGGATTAGGCTGTGGAAGTCCCTCTAGAAAGGAACCACCCCTGATGAGACGCACTTTGGCCTATTTCCTTCGGATTGGCGGTTCGATTGCCATCGTGGCTGCTTTGGCCGCCCAGCTTCAGCGAACCATCCAGAACGAACTCGACGGCGGAGGTCATGTTGCCTTCGTCATCCAGAACTTCTTCTCATTCTTCACGGTGGAATCGAACGTGCTCTCGGCGGTGGCACTCTTCGTTGGCATCTTCACGCTTTCATCGGCTAAAAGCGACTCGATGGCGTGGACGGTGTTCCGCGGAGCGGCGACGACGTACATGGCCACCACGGGTATCGTCTACAACCTGCTGCTCAGGGGCATTGAGCTGCCGCAAGGGGCAACCGTGGGGTGGTCCAACGAGATCCTGCATGTCGTTGCGCCAGTGATCATGGTGCTTGATTGGCTGATAGCGCCGGGTCGGCGACCGCTGCATGCCAAGGCACTGTGGGCCATTGTCATCTTCCCGATCCTTTGGGCTGGATACTCCTTGGTTCGGGGCGCAATGGTTGTCGACCCCCGAACGGGGGAGCCCTGGTTCCCTTACCCGTTCCTGAATCCGCACACCAGCGCAAACGGGTACCTTTCGGTGGCCTTCTACATCGTGCTGATTGGTGCGCTCATCGGAACCGTTGGAGCCGCAGTGTTGTGGTTCAGCCGAATTCGTCGACGGCCATAGCTTGTCGGAGAGGATCACGGTAATGCACGAGGAGCATAGGATGGCCGAGTTGGCCAAGAATTGGGGGCGTTCATGATTCGGGACCGCATTTTGTGGGCAGTCCTTGCCCTGGTGTTGGCATCAATGGCCGTTTCCCTCTGGGAGCAGGCGTTGGTGGCAGGCATCGCCGCCAGCACATTTGCGCTCCAGTCTGCAATCGCGGCGGTTCGTGGACGCTGTTTCGGGGCCCTTGGCGCCATGTTGCCCACGTTCGGCGCCAAAGACGGAAATGCCGGGCGCTGACACCCTTGCACCCGGGTGTGAAACCGGCCGGGAATGAATTCGGGAACCTTGGTGTTTTATATGCAAACGCATCTAACCCGCGAAAGGGAACGTTCGAATCATGAACCAGTCAATTGTTGTAGTCTCCGGCGGCCTCGGTACCCCCTCCACCTCCGGGCTGCTCGGCCGCCAACTGGCCGAAGCAGCAGCGAACCAACTAGCCGCCACCGGCATCCAAGCCGACATCACGGTCCTGGAACTGCGTGACTACGCCACGGAAATCACCAACAACCTGCTCGCCGGCTACGCCCCGCCAAGGCTCCAAGAAGCTATCGACGCCGTAACCGCAGCTGATGGACTGGTCATGGTTTCCCCGGTCTTCACTGCCTCGGTTTCCGGACTCTTCAAGTCCTTCATTGATGTGCTTGACCCGAAGTCGCTCGAGGACAAGCCGGTCCTGTTGGCAGCCACCGGCGGCAGCCCCCGCCACAACCTGGTGATTGACTACGCCATGCGCCCGATCTTCAGCTACCTCCGGGCCTCGATCATGCCGACCAGCGTTTTCGCATCACCCGAAGACTGGGGCGCAGACCAAGGGCACGGTTCCTTGGCCGACCGCGAGCGCAGGGCAGGAAAGGAACTTGCACTGTCAATGAACGCCGGTAGCTCCGCTGGCGCTGCGCCGGTCTCCCGGGATCTGGGCGACACCCGCTCCATTGCACCCAACGTCAGTGACACGGCAAATCCGCGTGACTCCATGAGCTCACTGCCATTTGAACAACTGTTGGCCAACATCCAGGCAGGCTAACGCACAAACAGCAGTGCAAAGACGGCCGGGGCTGTCAGCGGGCAAACTCAGGATCGGTGACATCACGGTTGTCGCAACCGTCAACGGCGGCGCCCATCCGGTGGATCATCCCGGCCAGCACCGACCTGGGTGTTGCGAAATTAAGCCTGACGAAGCCGGCTCCGCCCCGACCGCACGCACTTCCATCGGTCAGGGCCACCTGGGCCTCAGTCAGGAAGAACTGTGCCGGGCCCGGTTCCAGCTTCAACCGTGAGACATCAAGCCAGCCAAGGTATGTTCCCTGCGGAGCGAGGTAGCCAACCCGCGGCAGGTGTTCGGCGATCAGATCGCCGAGCAGGTTCCGTGATTCGTCCAGGTAGTTGGTGACATCCTCGAGCCACGCAGCACCGCTGCCGTATGCGGCCGCAGTTGCGGCCAGACCCACATTTGCTGCGGCGTGCTCCGGGACATCAGAGACCCGGGACCAAACGAATCTATCGGCATCATTGGTCAGCACGAGTTGGGCGCACTTCAATCCGGGTATGTTGAAAGCCTTCGTTGCCGCAACCGCAGTGATTGAATGGCCCGCGGCAACCTGCCCGAGGGACGCGTACGGCACATGGACTGATCCCCGATAAACCAGCGGGGCATGGATTTCATCGGAGAAGACCCGCGATCCAGTGGATTCGACCAGCAACGAAATCCGTTCAAGTTCTTCGCGCGCATAGACCTTCCCAATGGGGTTGTGCGGATTCACCAACACCAAGAGCCCGCCGCCATCCAAGGCCCGTTCAAGCCCCGGCCAATCGATGGTCCATCCCGACTCGGTTTGGAGCATCCCCACCTGGATGGTGTCCCTGCCAAAACGGGAAGCCGCCACCACGAAGGGCATGTAGGTCGGGGTGAGCAGAACCAGTGGCGCGTCGGGGCGGTGGCTCGGGGAAAAATGCATGATTGCCGCATCCAAGGCAGCCATAACGCTGTTCAACGGACGAACCTGGTCGCTGTCGACGTTCCAACCGAAGCGTTGCCCCAGCCAATGCATGGTGGCCTCCTGCATGTCCCGAACCAGCGATGTCGGGGAGTACCCGGTTAATCCCCTTACCAGTGTGTCCTGTGCGGCCTCAATGACCCCAGGTGCCGTGCCGAAATCCATTTCCGCCACCCACGCTCCAAGGCTTCCGGGGTGCCCGGTCCATTTCAGCGACCCATTGTGGCGGAGTTTCTCTACTGTCAGGAGGTCAAATGGGTGGGCAGTCATTTAGCCAGCTTAGACTCGTTCGACTTCCAGCGGTACAGGGTTCCTTGGCTTTATGCATCACTAAAAGCTGATGCATTCGGTAGGTTGATAGTCATAGCCCGGACACCGGGAAAGCCGGGGCGGGGCAACCCGCGCCCCCAGGGAAGAGCCTCCGCGATGATGCAAGATCGCAACGAATCGGTTGAGGAACGGTTGGACAGGAACTGGAACGAATTGCTCCAGGAAATGCGCGTGATGCAGACCGGCGTGCAGATCCTTGCAGCTTTTCTGGTGGTTCTGCCGTTCCAGGCACGCTTCACGATTCTTGACCCGGGTGATCAAGTTTTCTATGTGGTGTTGTTGATTTTCTCGGCGTTGGTCATCGTCCTGATCCTGGCACCCATCGCCATCCACCGGCATTTCTTTGGCCACCGGGTCAAGGTCACCACGGTGCACATGGGGCATGCCATCTCAAAAATCGTTGTCCTTGCCGTGGGCATGCTGGTGGCAGGATGCGTCTGGTTTGTGATCCAGGTGCTCATGGGTTGGTTCTGGGGGGTGGTTGTTGGCGGTACCTTGATGGCGGTGGTGGTCTTCCTGCTTTTCGTTTGGCCCAGGATCATCAAGCCGCGGCCTTCGTTGCCGGTACTGCCCATCACTGACCCTGGCCAGGTGTAGACAACTGGCCCGCGTCAGGGTGCCCGTGACCTTAAGCAAATACGGGCGGCCGGATCGCTCGAATTGAGGATCCGGCCGCCCGAACAGGGACTCACCGGTTTTGCCGTGTTCTAGAACAACGAGTGCATCTAAAGCAGTTCGTCGGCGAACTGTGAGGCCCCAACAGCCACCGCGTCAGCCCCCAAACCACTGCGCAGGACCTTGACCGGGTTCCCGGAAATGGGCGGGGTCCGGCGCAGTGTCGAATCCATGGCTGGCTGCAATAGATCCCATGAATGGGCGACTCCGCCACCAATGATTAAGGCGGAAATATCAAGGATTCCGGAAATCATCAGAGCTGCCCGGGCCAAGCCCTTGCCTGCGTCGGCAAAGAGCCGCGCAGCTACCTCATCGCCCCCGCGGGCCAAACCGGCAACTTCCTTGGCGCTGGCGGTTATTCCGGTTGCCTGAGTGTAAAGCGAAGCAATTGAACGCCCCGCGGCAATCGTCTCCAGGTGGCCGCTGCGGCCACACGTGCACAAGAGGTCACCAAAGCCCGGGATATGTCCGATTTCAGCTGCCGCCCCGTGTTCCCCCGTGTGCAGGGTGGAGTTCAGGACAAGCCCGCCACCCACTCCTGTTCCCAGGGCAATGCCAAAGAAATTCTCAATTCCGCGGCCGGCGCCAAAGCGCTGTTCACCCAGCACGAAGGCTGCGACATCGTTGCCTACGCTCACCGGCATGTTCAAGGATGCCCGGAGTTTTTCGCCCAACGGGTAACCCTCCCAGCCGGTGAATGAGTCACTGGCGGCAAGCACCACGCCACGGGAGTCAATGACCCCGGCGGCGCCGACCCCGGCAATGCGCGGGGCCAAGCCCGAGCGCTCGGTGGCCAGGTCGGCCACCGAACGGCATGCAGCAACCATGGCATCCCCGCCGTGTTCGGCGGGGGTGCTTGTGTGGGCACTGCCCTTGATGTTTCCATCAACATCCAACACCACGGCGGAAATGCCGGTTCCGCCAATATCAATTCCTAGACGTGGATACACCGCTAGGAACCCGTGGAAATTGATGAAAGCAAGGCAGTGCGTGCTTCACGGCGCTGTTTTTGCGCCACTGGATCCGGGGACGGAATCGAAGCCACCAGGTGACGGGTGTATGACTCGGCAGGGTGCTGAAGCACCTGTGCGGAAAGCCCCGTCTCGATCACGTTGCCGTGCTGCATGACCGTCACACGCTGGGACACCGAATGCACGACGGCAAGGTCGTGGCTGATGAACAAGCAGCCGAAGCCGTGTTCCTTCTGCAGGTCCAGCAACAAGGTCAGGACCTCGTCCTGCACCGAAACGTCCAAGGCGCTCGTCGGCTCATCGGCGATGAGCAGCTCCGGGGCCAGGGCCAAGGCGCGGGCCAAACCAATGCGCTGGCGCTGCCCGCCGGAAAGCTCGTGGGGGTAGCGGTTGGCGTTGTTGGCCGGCAAACGAACGGCTTCCAACAAGTCATTCACGCGGGACTCGCGCGCGGCCCGGCGGGGACGCCGGCCGTTGACTCCATGCATGATCAGCGGTTCGGCGATGGAGTCGCCGACTGTCATGCGCGGGTCAAGCGATCCGCCCGGATCCTGGAAAATGATGCCGATGCGTGAACGCAGCTTGCGGATTTCACGGTTTGAAGCCTTTAACAGGTTGGCGCCGAAGAGCGTGATTTCGCCTCCGGTCACCGGGACCAAGCCCAACGGGGCCCGGCCAAGTGTCGACTTTCCCGAACCGGATTCGCCGACCAATCCGACGATTTCGCCGCGGTTGATCAGCAAGTCAGCCTGATTGACCGCACGCAGCTTGCGACCGCCACTGGTGTAGTCAACGCACAATGCGCGCATGTCCAGCACCGGATCAACGGCCACGGCGGCTTCAACGGATCCTGGATGTTCCGGGGCCTGGGCTCGTTCTTCGGCGATGATGGCATCCCACTGGGCTTCGGGAAGCGTGGGGACCGCGGCCAACAGGGCTTGGGTGTAAGGCTCTGCCGGTGCCGTCAACACCTGCAGGGTGGTTCCGGTTTCGACGACCAGTCCCGCGTTCATCACGACGACCCGGTCCGAAAGGTCTGCCACCACGCCCATGTTGTGGGTGATCAGCAGCAACGCGGTATCGGTTTCCTTCACCAGCTTGCGCAGCAACTCAAGGATTTCGGCCTGGACCGTGACGTCCAATGCCGTGGTGGGCTCATCGGCGATGATCAGCGTGGGGTTGCAGGCCAGGGCGATGGCGATGACCACCCGCTGGCGCTGGCCTCCGGAGAGCTGGTGCGGGAAGTTCCGTGCCTTGACCGCCGGATCGGGGATACCGACCCGGTCAAGCAGGGCTACCGCTCGTTCCATGGCCTCGGGCTTGGAAAGCCCCCGGTGGTTAAGCAGCGCCTCGGCAACCTGCTTGCCGACCTTCATCGACGGGTTAAGCGCGGTCATCGGTTCCTGGAAGACCATGGAGACCACGTTGCCCCGCTTGGAATCCATGACGGGCTCCGACGCGTTGAGCACATCGGCCCCGTCAACCTCAACCACGCCGGAGGTGTGGGCGGTGGAAGGCAGCAGCGACATGGCAGTCAGTGAGGTGATGGTCTTGCCGGAGCCGGATTCACCGACCACTGCCAGGACTTCGCCGCGGGCCACCGAGAAGGAGACTCCGCGCACCGCGTTGACGACGCCGTACTTGGTCTTGAAATCAACCACAAGGTTTTCGACCTTCAGGGCCGGGACATTTGTGGGTTCTGCTGGGGTGTTGCTCATGAGCGGCCTCGTACATCAAACATGTCGCGCAGGCCATCACCGATGAAGTTGAAGGCGCTGACGATCAAAACAATGGCAATACCTGCGGGGAAGATCAACCACCAGGCGCCGGAATACACAGCTGAGATACCGTCAGTGAGCATGGCTCCCCAGTCGGTGGACGGCGGCTGCAGGCCCATGCCCAGGAAGCTGATGTAGGCAATGAGCAAGATGGCGTCGGCAACCTGGAAGGTCGCGTTGACCACCACGGTGCCAATGGTGTTGGGGATGATGTGGCGCAGGATCGCCCGGGAGTTCGAACCGCCGGTGGCCTTGATGGCCAACACGTAGTCGCGGCTCTTCAGGGACAGCGCCTCGGCGCGGGTCAGGCGGGCCGGAACCAGCCAGGAGACCACGGCGATGATCAGGATCATCATCCACTCGCTGGGACGCACAATGGCGGAAATGACAAGCAGCAGGAAGATGCCGGGGATGGCGATGCCGGCATCCACGATGCGCATCATGGTGGCATCGACCCAACCGCCGAGGTAACCGGCGACCGAACCCCACAGGGTTCCCAAGATGGTGGCGAGCACGCCCGCGGCGAGTCCCACCAGGATGGAGGTGCGGCCGGCCACCATGAGCCTGCCCAGCACGTCGTAGCCCAGGCCGTCGGTGCCCAACGGGTGCCCGTCCTCGCCCGGCTTGAGGTCCGCCTGCAAGAGGTTGGTGGAGACCTGTTCCGTTTGGTAGATCAGCGGTCCGATGAAGCTGAAGATCATCAGGGCGACAACGATAATCACACCAAGTACTGCAAGTTTGTTAGAGAAGAACTGGCGCGCCGCGCGGGACGCGGGGGACTTCGGAGCCGGACGGCTCAGGGTTGTGGCACTCACTTAACACCTCCACGGGCGCGGGGATCGAGAATGAACTGGGTGACATCTGCCAGCAGGGAACCGATAACGGTGGCCACCGAGATGACCAAGACACATCCCAGCAGGACCGGGAAATCGGAGGTCTGTGCCGCGTTCCAGAAGAGCAAGCCCATGCCCGGGTAGTTGAATAGCTGTTCGACCACCAGTGCACCGCCGAACATCACCGGCAGGTAGTAGCCGAGCATCGTGACCACCGGGGTCAGCGAGTTGCGCAGCACATGGCGGGAGACGACCTTGTTCATCGGGGTGCCCTTGGCACGCGCGGTGCGGACGTAATCCTCATGCAGGTTGTCGATGGTCGAGGAGCGCATATAACGGGAGAACGTCGCCACGCCCGCCAGGCCGCTGGTGAGCACCGGCAGGATCATTTCCTTGGGCTGGGACAGGATTTCGGCCACGGTGTCGCCCTGCGGGGCGCTGGCCGGAAGCCAACCCAGGAACTGCGAGAAGAACATGATCAACAGCAGGCCCAGGAAGAAGCTGGGGGTTGAGTAGACGATGAAGTTCAGGCCGGTCATCACGTAGTCGAAGGGTTTGTTGCGGCGCAATGCCTGAGCCATGCCCAGCGGGATGGCCACGAGCAGGGCCCCGCCCACGGCGGCCAGTGCCAACACGAGGGTCTTGGGAAGGCGCTGGGCGATCAGCGAGGAGACGTCGGTGTTCATCACGAATGAACGGCCGAGGTCTCCCTGCAGCCACTGGCCAACATAGTTGAAGTACTGCTGGATGAGCGGCAGGTCGAAGCCCTGCTCATGGTTGAATGCCGCAATTTGGGCTTCGGTGGCCTGCTGGCCCAGGATGCCGCGGGCGGGCCCGCCGGGCAGGGCCTGGAGCAGCAGGAACACAATAACCGAGACGATCGCGATGACGACCGCCGCCTGCACAAGTCTTTTGGCTAAAAACCAACTGAACAGCCGAATCCCTGAGCTATCGCGAATGGCGGTGGTGGTGGTCGACATCGACGATTCTCCCTTCTTGGTGGGCCGAAGCCCGGTTGCCGGGCCCCCTGGGGGACCCTATTTAGTGGACTAGGAAGTCCTGATTACTTGTTCCAACCCCAACGCTGCGGGAAGAAGTTGGCGGTCGGGTCCTGCGTGGTGCCGGTCACGCCGTCGCGGATGACCGATACCTGGTAGACCGGGTTCGGCAGCCACATCACCGGGAGCTGCTCGGCCAACAATGCCGAGTAGTCCTGCATGGTCTTCGGGTCGTTGGTGGTCAACGCCTCGTCCATGAGCTTGTCGGCTTCTGCGTTGGAGTAGTTGCCGAAGTTCACCGAAGCACCGGTGGAGAAGATGCGTTCGCCGGTCGGGTAGGCCGGGAAGTACCAGGATCCTGCGGCACCGAAGTAGGAGAACTCCCAGGTGCAATCAGGTGCGTCGGATTCACACGGTGCGGTGCGGTTCAGCACGGTGTTCAGCGGTGCGCGGTCGAAGCTCACGGCAACGCCGATGTCGCGGAAGGAGGACTGCATGGCGGCGAACTGCTTGTCTGCCTCATCCGAGCCCGACTGGACCATCATGGTCAGGTCCATCTTGGTTCCGGCGGCAACGCCTTCGCCACACTGGTTCTCTGCTGCGCCCGCTTCTTCGCAAACCAATACGCCGTCGGCGCCGGCCTTCCAGCCGTGGGCGGCGAAGAGTGACTTGGCCTTTTCAAGGTCGTACGGGTACGGGTTGTTCTTCTGCGACTCGGAGAGGTACGGCGACGGGATGTCCTGCGGGACCGGGCCGTAGACAGGGTTTGCGCCGTTCTTCCAGATCACCTTGGAGATGGTTGGCTGGTCGATAGCGGACTGCAAGGCCTGGCGCACGTAGAGCTGCTTGAAGGTGTTGCCCAACTTCGGGTTGTTGAAGTTGTAGGGCATGTAGGTGATGGCCCAGCCCTTCCACGGTTCAATCTGGAAGCCCAGGGATTCGAACTGTGACTGCTGGTCGATCATCGAGGTGGGGATGTAGCCGTAGTCGATGCCCTTGGATCGAAGCAGGTTCACTTCGGCATCGGAGGAGGTGAACGGAAGCAGGTTCACTGTGGTGACCTGTGCGGCGTCCGGGCCGTCGTACTTTTCGTTCTTGCTCAGCGTGGTCTTGCCTGCGTTGTCGAAAGCGCCGAGGGTGAAGGGGCCGGAAACGGTCTTCCACAACGGGTTGGTGGCGTAGGACGCCATGTCCTCCGAGGACTTGGACAGGTAACCGAAGATCGCCTTGGCACCGGCGGCGGTGCGGTCCTCGTCGCCGACCTTGCCCTCATCGCTGGTCTTGGCCCAGGCGTGGTGCGGCAGCGGCTTGATGGAAGTCAGCTGCGTGGAGTTCAGCCAGTCCTGGTTGTACACCTTGTCGAAGGTCAGGGTGAAGGTCTTCTCATCGGTGTAATCGATGTTGGTGATGTTGTCAGGAAGACGGCCTTCCTTGTAGCCGCCCCAGGTTTCTTTGTTCGCCTTGATCAGGTTGAACCAGAACTCAACGTCGCGTGTGGTGATCGCGGTGCCATCGGACCAGTGCATGTCGCGCATGTGGAAGGTCACGGATTTGCCGTCCGCCGCGTACTCCATCTTGTCGGCGATGCCGGTTTCGAGGTCCAGCTTCATCTCGCCCTTGGAGCCGTCGAAGGTGAACATCGGGGACCAGAGCGACTGGGCAATGGAGGAGTTGTGGGTGGCCATCTTGCCGGCGATGCCGATGGGAAGGATCCAGTTCGGGGTGGCGTTGGGCGGAAGTGCGTAGTTCACCACGTTGGTGTCGACGCCTGCAGGGACCGTTGCAGCACTTCCCGAGGACTTGGGCGTTTCGCTGTTTCCGCTGCCGGCGCAGCCGGTAAGCAGCAGTGCGAAAGCGGTGATGCCAGCGGCAAGCCCGACTTTCAAGCGTTTGCGATCGTTAGACATTGAGCGATCTCTCCTGAGCGTAGGTGTGGAGGGTGAAGCTAAAACAGTTAGTTCGCCATCGAACAAAGTATGGTTTGAAATGGAAGAACTATGTGTAATATAGAGCACAAGTGACGGGTAGCGCATCTCGGTAACGTAACGATTGGTGCAGAGCGTGCAGAAAACCATGGCCGACAAGCCAAAGTCAGAGTTATGAAAATCGAAAGGACGTGCCCATGAGCACCGGTGATGTAGCAGTGGGCATCTTGCGTAGGATTGCCGCAGAGCCAGTGACGCGTTCCGTTTTGGCCAAGGAAACGGGGCTTGCCCCCTCGACCGTTTCGGCAAAGATCACCGAGCTGATGGATGCAGGCCTGGTCCAAGAGGGCGGTGCGGCACCTTCGCGCGGTGGACGCCCCGGACGCCTGCTGTCGATTTCCTACACCTCCGGGCGCATCGCCGTGATTTCCATGGGCGCCAAACACGCACGGCTGGGGCTTGCCGACTTCTCCCGCACGATCCTTTGCTCCTCGGCCATCGACATTGACGTGGCCGATGGCCCGGAACGAACCGTGGAACTGCTGGCAAACGAAGTCCGTGCGCTGCTGGAACGAGACGGCGGGGACCTGCTCTCGGTCGGCATTTGCCTGCCCGGCCCGGTTGATGCCGTCCGCCGCGTGGTGGTGGCCCCTTCCCGCATGCCAGGCTGGCACAACCAGGACGTCGGCGCCCTGCTTGAAAAACAGCTGGGCGTTCCGGCCATTACCGACAACGACGCAAACATGGCTGCCTTGGGGGAATACCTCTCCCGGGCCGATGCCGCAGCCAACTCCATCACGGTGCTCGCCGGAACCGGCGTGGGCACCGGCATCATCGCCGGCGGGGAACTGTACCGCGGATCCACCTACGCCTCCGGGGACATCACCCACACCAAGGTGGAAGCCGCCGCCGACCGCATGTGCACCTGCGGAAACCGCGGATGCCTGGAAACCATCGCCTCGGGCGCCGCCATCGTGCGGGACCTGAACCAATCCGGCATCAAGGTCGGGGACATCTTCGAAGTCCTCGACATGGTCCGCGACGGGGATCCCACCGCCAACGGCGCGATCCGCGAAGCCGGCCGCCAACTGGGATTGGCCCTGAGCACCGTGGTGAACTTCTTCAACCCCGGGGACGTCTACCTGACCGGTGCGCTTTCGGCGGCGAGCGTCTATGTCGCCGCCGTGCGCTCCCAGCTCTACGAACGCTGCCTGCCACTGGCTACCGCCGGACTGCGGGTTGAAGCAGCCCAGGCCGGCGGCGAAGCCGGCATGATCGGCGCCGCCGAACTGGCCATCATCCACCTGCTTAACCAGCCAGGCCTACCTGCACGGTTCACCGAACCAGCCGAATAACGCGGCTCCCCGCACCGCTCGGGGTTCGAGGCATTCAACTTCACCAAGGACGATGTACTGCTTTCGCGCTACACGGTGTTGAACCCCGAACACGCAAACCACAACGCAGCCATTGCCGACGGCGCCACCTGGGTGCCGCTGGTGCACGCCCGCTCGCTGCCCGGCGGCATGGTTGAACCGGTGGTCTACGAAACACTGAAAACCGAACTGATCGAGATGATCCACGCGCAGGGGCCCTTCGACGGATTCTTCCTGGACATCCACGGCGCCATGACAGTCGTGGGGCGCCAAGACGCCGAAGCGGATTTGACCCGCGCCGTTCGCGCGGCCCTGGATGAGGAAAGTGCCAAGGCCGGCGCCCCGCGCACGCTGATCTCCGCCACCATGGACCTGCATGGCAACGTCTCCGCCGACCTGGTGGATAACTGCGACCTGATCACCTGCTACCGCATGGCCCCGCATGAAGATGAGCAGGAAACCAAGACCCGCGCCATGGCCAACCTGATCACCCGTTTGGTTGAGGGCACCGGCGCCCCCGCCAAGGCCTTCGTGCGCATTCCGGTGCTGCTGCCCGGCGAAAAGACCTCAACCCGGCTGGAACCGGCCAAGGGAATCTACGAGGCAATCCTGCCTATCGAAGCCTCCGAAGGCATCGTCGATGCGTCCATTTGGGTTGGCTATGCCTGGGCCGACGAGCCGCGCTGCTACGCCACGGTGGTGGTCACCGGCGATGACGCCGAGCTCGCCTCCGCCAAGGCCACCGAGCTGGCCACCAGCTACTGGGACGCCCGCGCCGACTTTGAATTCGTCGCGCCCGCCGCCGACCTCGGCACCTGCCTTGAAGCGGCCCTGGCCCCTGACGCCAAGCGCCCCTACGTGCTTTCTGACTCGGGTGACAACCCGACAGCCGGCGGATCCGGCGATGTCACCTGGACCCTCACCCAGCTGATCACCGACCCCCGTTTCAAAGAGGGCGGCCCGCGCACGGTGGTGGCCTCGGTCTTCGACAAAGATGCCGTCGCTGCCTGCTTCGCTGCGGGCCTGGGTGCGGCCATCGAGGTGCCGGCCGGCGCGCTGGTTGACCACGTGCATTCCGGCCCCGCGATGCTCAGCGGCACAGTGCTGCAGCTGACCGATGGCGACGTGACCTCCGGCCGCGTCGCGGTGGTCAAGATGGGATCCATCGAGGCGATCATCACCGAACGCCGCAAGCCCTACCACCAGATCTCCGACTTCGTCGCCGCGGGCCTGACCGTCACCGACGCGGACATCGTCGTGGTCAAGATCGGCTACCTGGAACCCGAACTCTTCAACCTGGCCGAGGACTGGATGCTGATGCTGACCCCCGGTGGCGTCGACCAGGACCTGATCCGCCTGGGCCACCGGAACATTGAACGCCCGATGTTCCCGTTCGACACCGACATGGAAACACCTGACCTCACCGCCACGATCTTCCCTGCAATTCCCTCCGGGGCGTAGGTCATGGCAAAGCTGGAGATCGCCGTCCAGGACGTTGCCGGCGCACGGATTGCCCTGGCGAACGGGGCGGACCGCGTCGAGTTGTGCACTGGGCTTGTCACCGGAGGGCTGACCCCGTCCATCGGCACCATCGAACAGGTTGTCGCGTCGGGAATCGGTGTCCACGTGCTGATCCGCCCGCGTGGCGGCGGCTACACCTACACCCCGTGCGAGGTCGAACTGATGGCCGGGGACATCACGCACGCCGTCCAGGCGGGCGCGGCAGGAATCGTGATCGGCGCGCTGACCGAGGGAGATGCGGGCCTTGACCTCGAGGTGCTTGCCAGCTTGGTGGCGGCGGCACACCTGGTGAACCCAGAGATCGAGATCACCGTGCACCGCTGCGTGGACGTGTTGTTGGAAAACGGGGTGCCGGTTGGCGAACTCATTGAACAACTGCGTTCGGTGGGCGCCCATCGCATACTGACCTCTGGTGGTGCCCCGGCCTCCGCTGCCGGCGCCGCGGTGCTCCACCGGCTGCTGGCCCAGGCGCAGGGAAACCCGCAGATCCAGGCCGGCGGCGGCGTGCGGATCGAAGACATCCCGGCACTGGCCGCCCTGGACGGGGTCCACCTTTCCGCACGCACGCACGCCGCGTGGGGCGCTTCCGGACCCGGCGGCGGGGAATCGGCATTCGACGTGACAAGCCCCGAGCTTGTTCTCGCGGCACGGGCGGCGCTGGACGCCGCCAACTAGCAGCGCATTCCCGGCCCACAGGTGCCAGGTGCGGCTAAAGGAGCCAGCGTCAGGTTCGCCGGTGATGGCTCCTGCGCATCAGTGGCTGGTGGCCACCTCGGGTACCGGCAGGTCGTGGAAGGCCAGGGTTTCGCGCAGCGTGGTCAGTGGCGAGCGGCTGGATAGGGCGCGGTTGCCGCGCAGCAGCGGGAACACGATGTTTGCCTCCGTGGGGTAGAGCTTGGCGATTCCCGCGCGTTCCCAGAGCCACAAGATTTCCAAGGCCAAGCGGGCCGCGGTCCCGTTGGGCTCCAAGCGCGGTGCAAGGTTTCGGTGCGCCGCCCTTGGTTCGGCACCGACCTGCCGCAGCAGCAACACGGCAAGTTCCTCGATGCGGACGCGCTCCGGGCCGCCGGTGGAAAACGCCGCAACAAAAAGGTCTGCCGCCACCTCGATCCGCTGGCCCACCAGCAACCCGTGCAGCCGCTGCGCGGCAGCCATGTCCGGTGCGATGGCTTCGGGATCCCGCAATGGTCTGCTGCGTTGCGTCTTGGGTGGGCCCTGTCGTTTCCAGATCATGGAACCCACGCTAGAAGCCCAACATGAACCGGGTGTGAACCACTCATTGACATGTAGCTGGGCGGAATGTGAGTTGCGCTACCCCATTGGCTACCATGTTCAAGTGTGGCACCGGCCCTAGAGGCGCCATACGATGAATCACGACCATAAAGGACTTAGCCCAGCATGCTCAATGATGAGACCATCACCCAGATCGCCGACGAACTGGTTCAGGCCGGGCAGGACCGTGTCCCTGTCAAGCTGCTCACCGCACGCTTCCCCGAGATGACGGTGGAGGACTCCTACAGGGTGCAGAATCTGTGGCGCCAGCGCTCGGAGGCCAACGGCCGCACGCTGGCCGGGCGCAAGATCGGCTTGACCTCCCGCGCCATGCAGATGGCAACCGGCATCACCGAACCCGACTACGGCATCATCTTCGATGACATGGTCCTGGACTCGGGCTGCACCATCGAATGGGACAAGTACACCCACCCGCGCGTGGAGATGGAACTGGCCTTCAAGCTCAACAAGGACATCGAAGGCCCCAACGCCAACATCTTCGACGTGCTCAACGCCACCGAATACGTCATCCCGGCTTTGGAAATCTTGGACTCGCGCATCGAGATGGAGGGCCGCACCATCGTCGACACCATTTCCGATAACGCGGCCATGGGCGCCATGGTCATCGGCGGAAACCCGATGAAGCCCTCGGACCTCGACCTGCGCTGGGTTTCCGGCATCCTGTTCAAGAACCAGGTGGTGGAGGAAACCGGCGTTGCTGCCGGTGTGCTGAACCACCCGGCCGCCGGCGTCTACTGGCTGGCCAACAAGATCGCCGCCCACGGGGACAAGCTCAATGCAGGGGAAATCATCCTTGCCGGATCCTTCACGCGTCCCATGTGGGTTGCCAAGGGAGACACGGTCTTCGCCGATTACGGACGCATGGGGACCGTGACATGTCATTTCGCCTAACCCCCGACCCGTCCTTCAAGGACGCACTCGCCGCAGCCGACCGCTCGCTGGCCGGGATCTGGGTCTGTTCCGGATCCCCTCTGGTGGCCGAAATCTGCGCCGGTGCCGGTTTCGACTGGATCTTCATCGACGCCGAGCACTCGCCCAACGGGCTCGAATCCATCCTGGCCCAGCTCCAGGCAGTGCGCGGCTACCCTGTTGTCCCGGTGGTCCGCCCGCCGGTGAATGACACAGTCATCATCAAGCAGTACCTCGACCTGGGCGTGCAGTCACTGATCGTTCCCATGGTCAACACCGCCGCGGACGCTGTTGCCGCCGTACAGGCCTGCCACTACCCACCCATGGGCGTGCGCGGAGTTGGTTCGGCGCTGGCCCGTTCGGCCCGCTGGAACCGCATCCCGGATTACCTGAACCATGCCTCCGAAACCCTGACGCTGATCGTGCAGATTGAATCGGCGCAGGCAGTGGCCAACGTCGAGGAAATCGTCGGCACCGAAGGCGTCGACGGGATCTTCATCGGCCCTTCTGACCTTGCAGCCTCCATGGGCGTCATTGGCCAGCAGGACCACCCGGAGGTTGTTGCGGCCGTGGAGAAGTCCATCGCCGCCGGCAAGGCCGCCGGAAAGTTCGTGGGTGTCAACGCCTTTGCCGAGGGCACTGCCAAACGCTACATCGAATTTGGTGCGGACTTCGTGGGAGTCGGTGCCGATGTGGCCCTGCTGGCCCGCGGCTCCGAGGCCCTTGCCGCCAAGTTCGTTTCCGTGGAACCCTCCAAGACCGGAACCCCGGCCAGCTACTGAGAAACGGGTCTAAGGCGCGCGGGCGGCCCTCACCGGGATAACCGGTGAGGGCCGCCCGCTTCGTCGTTCCAAGGAAGCGACGCAATACCGATAGGCTCGCTTGAATGGAACTCTCCCTTATTTTTCTTGTGCTTGGCATGGTGGTTATCGGTGCCATTGCCCAGCGCGTGGCCGGACTCGGATTTGCGATGCTGGTCTCGCCCTTCCTGGTACTTGCGCTCGGTGCCCACCAAGGCGTTTTCCTCGTCAATATTTGTGGTGTTGTTTCCTCCCTCATTATTGTTCCGCGTGTCTGGAAAGACATTGACTGGTCAATGTTTCGCTGGCTCGCTGCCTTCAGTGTTTTCGGATCCGTCGGCGGAGCGCTTTTGGGCGGAGCGTTGCCGCAGGCGCCGCTTTCAATAATTGTTGGCAGCGTCGTGCTGTTGGCCTTGCTGCTCTCGTTGATCCTGGTTCGCGCCGATGTGACAGTCACCGGTCAGATTCCCAAGGGCACCGCAGGATTCCTTTCGGGTGTTACCAACTCGCTTGCCGGTGTTGGCGGCCCCGCGGTCAGCGCCTACGCGGTATTGGCCCGTTGGCCGCAGCGACCCTTCGCGGCGACCCTGCAGCCATTCTTTGTGGTGACAGGCTTGGTGACCATTGGCATGAAGTTCCTGACGGTACCGGACCAATTGCCCGAGCTTCCGATCTGGGCATGGATCGGGGTGGCGGTGTTCATCTGGGCGGGTGTTCTCATAGGTGAGAAGGTGCAGCGGGTTGTCAGCGACCGCCATGCCCGCCTCTTCGTCTTGTGCTGCGCGTTCTTCGGTGCCATCACGGCCTTGGTCAGCGGACTGCGGGCCCTCTAAACACGGACAGCCCCGGGCAAGCTGCGTGGCCTGAAACGCGTCAATCAACAGGGCCCGGGTAAAACGGTGGCACGATTGAACCAATGAGTGAGAAGAAAAAACAGCCGCCGGCCGCAGCGGCGTTGAACGCGGCGCGCGAACGGCTGACCACTGGCTGGCCCATGCCTTTGGTGCTGCAGGGGGCCTTCGAGTTCTTACAGGCTGCCCTCTTCTCCGCTTTTCTGGTGGTCATCCCGTGGATGGCTGTCTGGTTCAGCGGCGGGTTCGCAGATCGCAGCATCGAATCTGTCTTGAAAATGGGCGGCCAATTGTGGCTGTTGATCCACGGTGTACCCATGCACTTGTTGCAGGTTGGAACCGGAACCGACCCGACAAATCTTTCAGGTGTCCTGAACTTTGTCCCGCTGGGCCTTACGCTCATCCCGTTTTTCCTGTGTTGGCGTGCCGGACGGCGCATTGCCCGTGCTTCGTACACCGATCAGCTCTGGCAAGGCATCCTCGGTGCTCTGGGGGTTTACCTGCTGTGCGGGTTGTTCACAGGTTTCCTGGTCAACAACGATGAAGCCGAAACCTCTTTGCTGGCGGCTTCCCTGATTCCCTTGATTTCCGCCGGTGCCGGTGTCATCACCGGTGCGCGGCGTGAAGCCGGCTCTTGGGGCCGGCTGATTGGCTTTGACGCTGCCGCCTGGATTGCCAAGACTTCCCAACATTCACGCTGGGCGGGTTCCTATTTGTGGGCTGTTGTCTGCGGTGGAACGCTTGCCTACGTGATGACGTTCGGTCTGGCTTCCTTGCTGCTGACCATCAACCTAGGTATTCACTGGGTCGATATTTCAAACGTTTACCAGCAGCTGCGTCCCGGGCCCATCGGTTCCGCGGTGCTCACCCTTGGCCAGCTTGGCATCATGCCAAACCTTGTCATGTGGACCCTTTCTTGGATCAGCGGCGGGGGCTTCATACTGGGGGTGGGCAGCACGATTTCGCCCTTGGAAACCACCGTCGGACCGCTGCCGGCGATCCCCGTGTTGGCAGCACTTCCCTCCGGCGACCTGACCTATGCCTGGGCCTTCATGCTGTTGCCGGTGTTGGCTGGATTCATGGCCGGCTGGTACTTCCTGCGGGTGGGGGAGAACCACTTTGATGATTGGATCTCATTGCGCATCCGTTCACGGTGGGTTTCCTTGGGGCTATCCACCGTCGTCCTGGGCATCGTGGTTGGTTCGGTCGCCGGGGTTCTCTCGCTGGCGGGAAGCTGGCTGGCCAGTGGCTCCTTAGGCATTGGAAGATTCACCGAGATCGGCTCCAATATCCTGCTCACCGCGCTGTTCCTCGCCGCCGAAGTTGCCATCGGAACAGCTATTGGCTATTTGGCCTCGCCATTGCTGGAACACGACCCGGTACTCGACGGCTAAACACCGCACATCAAGGCGGAGCTCAGGCGTCCAGATCGTGGAGATGATGTATGGCGTCATGCCAGGCATACTGTGCGAGGGTTGCTGCGGTAAAGACAGATCCGTTGGAGCGGTAGCCCGTGCGTGTAATCTGTTGATCGTTGAGGGACTCAAGTGCCCCGGCAAAGCGACCTGCAGAATCGCTAAGTTGCTGGGCCACGAGCATCGGGTCCAGTCCGCCGTAGTTGTTGCGGATCGCGGCCTCATCTTGGTCCCAATTGGCGAAAACCGGGGTTTCCTGGTTGATGATCAGCTCCAGGCGTTCATTCATCACCTGATACATATCGCTGATGTGGGCGCAATATTCGAGCGGACTCCACACCTGCGGCGAGGGCCTTTCACGGACATCTGCCCGCTGCAAAACGGAAGTGAAAAGTTCCACCGAGCCGCGAACCAACCCGGCGATCTGCCCGGGGTTCAGTGCGCGAACGTCCTGCCCGCATTCCGTGCACACACTTCCAAGAACCCATGTCCAGTCCTTGGAATCCGGTGTTGGTTGGACGTTCATGGGGTCCTCCTGGTGGGCGTGGGGATGATGTGGTTTTGCAAGGTGGTCTTGCACGCCTGTTGCGAGCGAAGGGTTAATGCGCCGTCCATGCATTCCTGGTATTCGAGGCTAGGACTCAAAAAGAATGCTTGGCCGGCGAGAACGATGGTGAACAGGCCACAGGAGATGGTTGCCAGCGGAGCTCCGAACTTGAGGATTCCGGACCCAGGGGTCCGAAATGCTTTCCATGTGGTTATGCAACCAAGGACAATGCCGACGACCGCGAACGGCAGCCCGATGAGCCGCCAAGGAAGAATGGCCAACGACGTGAGAAAAGCTACGATCATGAAGAGAACCGTTGCCCACACCCAACGGAACAGCGGGCGTACCGGGTCGCTATTCGACGAATGCGGTTTGCTGGGCATAACCCCAGACTAGACCCGTTTTCGAACTCATTGGATGAATATGTCAGCACTCGTACCCGGGCCATACGATAATGGTTTGTTGTGGTGTTGGATCAAGACACCAGTCGGGGTGGCAGCAAGGCACTCCAGATTCACGATTCGTCGGGGATAACGGTTCCCCGGTGGATACAGAAATGAAATGTGAAGGAAGCTCATCGATGCATCGTTCGACAAGAAGCCGCCGCACCGGGGTGCTCGGTGCGCTCCTGATGAGCGCGGTACTTACCCTGACTGCTTGCAACGCGGGGTCCACAGGCACCGCCGGTTCCACCGCAGATAAGAGCAAGCTAACTGTGGCGCTTACCGGCGAGCCGGTAAACCTGGACTTCACCACCACTGCCGGTGCCGCGATTCCACAAGCAACCATGTCAAACATCTACGAGGGCCTGGTTTCCGTTGATCAAACCGGTTCCATCAAACCGTTGCTTGCCACTGGATGGGAAACCAGCGGTGACAACAAGTCCTACACATTTACCCTGCAACAGGGCGTCAAATTCTCCAACGGTGCCGACTTTGATGCCAGCGATGTGAAGTTCTCGATTGAACGCGTCAAATCCGATGCCTGGCTCAACGGGCTTAAGAGCAAGATGGATGTTGTTGACACCGTCGAGGTGGTTTCCCCGGAAACCGTCAAGGTTAACCTGAAACGTCCTTCCCAGGCCTGGCTCTATTCCATGACCACCTTGGTAGGTGCCATGTTCGACCCATCCGGTGTGGCTGACCTTGCCAATAAACCCGTCGGCACCGGGCCCTACGCCTTGGAATCCTGGACCCGCGGCGACTCGATCAAACTCACAGGCCGCGATGACTACTGGGGTATGAAACCCGGGATCAATAATGTCACGCTGCGCTACTTCGCCGACGCCATTGCCACCACCAACGCACTGACAAGCGGCGATGTTGACCTGATCTACAACATGCAAGCTCCGGAACTGCTCTCCAGCTTCCAATCCAATCCGGAATTCCAGGTTCTTGATGGCACCAGCAATGGCGAGATCATCCTTTCAATGAACAACAAGGTAGCCCCTTTCAACGACAAGCGTGTGCGTCAGGCAGTCATGTATGCGGTGGATCGCAAGGAAGTTCGCGACACTGCGTGGAATGGACTGGGAACCTTGGTCGGTGGCCCCGTCCCGCCAACGGATCCGTATTACGAAGACCTCAATGACGTTTATCCCTATGACCCGGCAAAGGCCAAGGCCTTGCTCAAGGAAGCGGGCGCCGAAAACCTGGACATCACCTTCACCGTACCAACCCGCCCCTATGCCACTGCCGTTGCAGAGGTGGTCTTTTCGCAGCTCAAAGAGGTGGGCATCAACGTAAAGATCCAAAGCGCCGAATTCCCCGCCGTCTGGCTGGACCAGGTCTTCAACCGCCACGACTACCAAATGTCGGTGGTGTTGGCGGTGGAAGCACGCGACGTGCTGACCATGTTCAACAACCCGAACTACTACATTGGATACGACAACGCGAAGATCAAGGACGAAGCGGCCCGGGCCGATGAATCCGACGTCACCACCTACATTGCCGGGATGAAAAACGTGGTTCGAACCGTCGTCGAAGACGCGGCTTCCGATACCCTGTTCATTTTCCCCAATATCTCAGTGGCCAAGGCCGGATTGAGCGGAATCGGGGCCAACTCGGTCACCGAAGCGCTTTCCCTGGCACCCATTGCATGGTCATAACGATATGGGAAAACCCCGGAATCTAAGTAGGCAGAGTCAGTGTTGATTCGCATTTTCAAGAACTTGGCGCGATTCATCGTGACATTCCTTGCCGCAACGCTTGTGGTCTTTGGCATCATGCGGGTTCTTCCGGGGGACCCCGCCGCCATTGCAGCGGGGGAGAACGCGACACCGGAAATCGTTGAGCAACTTGCCAAGGAATTCGGCACCGACAGGCCGCTTCCCGTGCAATTTTGGGATTGGTTTTCCGGGTTGCTGCGCGGTGACTTTGGGGTCTCCTACGTGACCCGCACAGACATTTCCCCGTTGGTGCTCGACAAGGTGCAGGTCTCGCTGATCCTTGTCACGCTGGCCATGCTGCTGGCGTTGGCAATAGCCATACCGTTGGGAACCCTCGCCGCTGTACGACACAAGAAAGCCAGCGGCGCTTTGATCTCCGCGCTCAGCCAATTGGGTATCGCCATCCCTGGATTCCTGCTTGGCATCTTGCTGGTTTCCCTGGTTTCGCTGCGCCTTGGTTGGTTGCCGGCCAACGGATGGACCCCGCCGGGTGAAGACTTCGGGGATTTCATTCGACGTATTATTCTTCCGGTGACGGCGTTGGCCGGTGTTCAGTCGGCCATCGTGATGCGGTACGTGCGCTCGGCAGTCCTCGAAACCATGCACGAGGACTACCTGCGCACCGCCCGGGCCAAGGGCCTCTCTCCGATGAAAGCCCTGCTCAAGCACGGGCTGCGAAACGCCGCAATCCCTGTCCTGACGGTCACGAGTGTGCAATTCGCGGCACTGATCATCGGGGCAGTGGTTATTGAACGAGTCTTCGTGATTCCGGGACTGGGTTCCATGCTGCTCACGGCAGTGGGCAACCGTGACCTGCTCACCGTCCAATCGGTGGTCATGGTGCTTGTCGCCATCACCCTGCTGATCAACCTGATCGTGGATGTGCTCTACACGATCCTTGACCCGCGTCTTCGCGCCGCAGATTAGAAACGGGGGAAAACCAATGGGTGCGAACCCCGTTCAACGCAGCACGACTCCAACTGTTCGAAGAAAAACAGGTCGGGACGTGAACTTCAACCTGCTGGCAGGAAGCGCCTTGGTGGGTCTGGTGGTGATTGTTGCCGTCCTATCGTTCGTTTGGACCCCTTATGATCCGGTACGGATCAACCCGCAGGTTAAATTGCAGTTGCCAAGTGCCCAGCACTGGTTGGGCACGGACAACCTGGGCCGCGATCTCTTCACTCGCATTCTGGTGGGTGCCCGCATCACGCTGCTGGTCGGCGTGGTTTCGGTGGGAATCGCCGTGCTGATCGGAACGCCGCTTGGCATCTGGGCCGGCATGAAACGCGGCGCAGTGGAGGAAATCACCATGCGCGGCGCCGACATCCTTCTGGCATTCCCGGCCCTGCTGCTGGCGATCATGTTCGCCGCGATCTACGGTGCCTCCACCGTCAGCGCCATGGCCGCGATCGGGCTGGCCTCCGTCCCGGGGTTCGCCCGCGTGGCGCGTGCCGGAACACTGCAGGTCATGAACAGCGAGTACATATTGGCGGCACGGGCCGCCTCGCAGCGACCGCTGCGTATTGCCCGCCGCCATGTGCTTCCGAACCTTGCAGGAATGCTGATTATCCAGTGTTCGGTGACCTTTGCACTGGCAGTGCTGGCTGAAGCTGCACTCTCATTTCTTGGCCTGGGCACGCCGCCCCCGGTCCCTTCATGGGGACGCATGCTCCAAGAATCACAGCAGTATTGGGGGACCTTCCCGCTGATGGCCATCTTGCCGGGTGTGGCAATTGCCGTCGCGGTGATGGGTTTCAACCTCTTGGGAGATGGATTGCGTGACAGATTCGATCCGAAACTTGGTAGGGGCAAGGCATGAGCGAATCACTGCTTGAGGTCAAGGGCCTGAGCATCAGTGCCGGTTCCAAGTCATTGGTTCAAGACCTCGAATTTTCCATGAGGGTCGGCGAGCGCATTGGCTTGATAGGTGAATCGGGATCCGGGAAATCCTTGACGGCTACGTCCCTGCTGGGTTTGTTGCCCGATGAGCTCCACGTAAGTGGTGAGGCGAAGCTGCGCGGGGTTGAACACAACCTGTTGTCGGCTCCCGATAAAGTCATGCGGTCCCTCCGTGGAGATGAAATTTCCATGGTGTTCCAGGAGCCGCTCACGGCTTTGAACCCGTTGATGAGTGTTGGCGCGCAGGTTGCCGAGGTCATGACCCAGCATCGTAAGGTTCCCCGTCGTGCTGCGGCATCCCGGGCCGTTGAATTGCTGGCCTCGGTGAAACTGCCGGATCCGGCTGTTGCCGCACGGGCCTACCCGCACCAGCTTTCCGGTGGACAGCGTCAGCGTGTCATGGTGGCGATGGCGCTGGCGAACGACCCGCAGTTGTTGCTCTGTGATGAGCCGACGACTGCCCTTGATGTGACGGTGCAGCGGCAGGTGCTGGCACTGATCTCGGAACAGGTGCGTGAACGCGGTACAGGTTTGCTGTTCATCACGCACGACCTGGCCGTCGTTGCGAACATGTGCACCAAGGTGTTGGTGCTCAACAACGGGCGGATTGTTGAAGCGGGGGATATGGAGCAGGTTTTCTCTTCCCCTGCCCATCCCTACACCCGCGCGCTGCTTGCCGCCAGTGACAT
Organism: Paeniglutamicibacter antarcticus; assembly: GCF_900010755.1. Lineage (GTDB taxonomy): Bacteria > Actinomycetota > Actinomycetes > Actinomycetales > Micrococcaceae > Paeniglutamicibacter > Paeniglutamicibacter antarcticus_B. The sequence continues at coordinate 213,528 of NZ_CZJT01000088.1, forward strand.
GGATGCGACGGATGAACGCGGACGCTTGTTCACTGTTGCCACGGCGGCAGCTTATGTGCCGCCAGTTCCGGGGGAAATCCTCGATCCAGCAGCTGAAGCCCTTGTTCCTACCGTGCAGGAAACCCCTGGGCAGGTTTCGGCCCGGCAGCCCTTGATCAATGCCTCCGGGCTGGGGCGCACCTACCACCGGGAATGGACTTCGCTGTTCGGGCCGCGTCCCGAGGTTCGTGCCTTGCATGATGTCTCATTCATGGTTGAAGCCGGCGAGCGCTTGGGCGTGGTGGGGGAATCCGGTTCCGGCAAGTCAACGCTGCTGCGCCTGCTGGCAGGTCTTGACCAGCCAACCTCCGGTTCGGTACTGGTGGCCGGGACCCAGGTGGCCGGAGCCAAGGAAAACCAGCTGGTCGGGTTGCGCCAGCAGCTGCAGATTGTTTTCCAGGACCCCATGGGTTCGCTGGATCCGCGCATGAGGGTCCGGGACATCGTCGAGGAACCCTTGCTGGTGCCCGGGCAGAAACTCAATGCCGGGCAACGTGCGGCCGAGGTTTCCACAATGCTGGAGGCGGTGGGCCTGGACGCGGATGCTGCCGATCGCTACCCCCACCAGTTCTCCGGCGGACAGCGCCAACGGATCTCCATTGCCCGCGCCCTGATTTGCAAGCCCCGGTTGTTGATTGCCGATGAGCCGGTCTCCGCATTGGATGTATCGGTGCGTGCACAGGTACTGAACCTGCTCGCGGACCTGGTGGATGAATACGCGCTCACCTTGGTGTTCGTCTCCCACGATCTGGCCGTGGTGCGGCACCTGTGCGACCGCGTGGTGGTGATGAAGGACGGCGAGATCGTTGAGTCGGGCAGCACCGAGGAAATCTACAATAACCCGCAGCATCCCTACACCCGGGAACTGATCGCCAGTTCGATGAGCTTGCGGGAACAGGTGGCCAATCCATGAGGCCGGACAAGCAAACGCAGAAGCGGGAAATGAGAAAGTTCCTGGGCGTCGCAATCATTGGATTACTTTTCATGGTGGCGGGCATCGCGGTGCTCCTGGTTCCGGTGACCCAGGGTCGGTTCATGGCGGCCGGCGCGGCCGTGTTTGGAGCTGCCTGCGCAGGAATCGGAATCGTGCAGATGATTGCCCTGAAGCGTGGAGCCAAACCGCATCACGCGGCCATGGCTTGGATGGCTGTGTTGTTCGGCTTTGGGTGCCTGTTGATTGCCGTGGGTGCATTTCAAGGTACCGACACGGACTTCAGCCTGCGGCATCCGCGGTGGGCCGGCATCGTCTTTGGCTCGCTCGGTGCCCTGGCCTTCGGCGGGGGCGGCATCTACCTGTTGCTGAAGGGCCCGCCCAAGTGACCGGCACCGTCCGGGGATGTCCACGGGCATGCCGCGGCAACCGATGTCTAAGCCTCCGCGATGGACCCGGCGCTCGCCGACACCGCCGCGAATTGCGAGCATTACGGCATCGGCCTTGAGGCTGGCGCAAACTGCGTCATCGTCGAGGCGAAACGGGGTGATTCGTCCTGGTACGCGGCGCGTTCCTGGCCTCACTGCCGGGAGCCGAAGTGATCACCCTGGTCAAACGGCAGCAAGCCTGAGCTGCGCGGCGGCTACACACGGAGAGCCATGTTTGTCAGCCGTCCCTGGGTGAACAACTAAACTTGTACCCATGCGCATCGTAGTTCTTGTCTCAGGTACCGGGTCCAATCTCCAGTCGGTCATCGACGCAGTCGCCGACGGGTCGTTGAAAAACGTCGAGATCGCCGCGGTTGGTGCCGACAAGCACGGCACCTACGGGGTGGAACGCTCCGCGGCTGCGGGTATTGAAACCTTCGTGGTGAATTTCAAGGACTTCGCCGAGCGCGCCGACTGGAACCACGCTCTGACCGAAAAATGCCTTTCCTACGCACCGGACTACGTCGTGTCCTCGGGCTTCATGCGCATTGTCGGTACGGAATTCATCAATGCCTTTGACGGCACGTACATCAACACGCACCCGGCCCTGCTGCCGTCATTCCCGGGCGCCCACGGTGTTCGCGACGCCATGGCCTACGGCGTCAAGGTCACCGGCTGCACCGTGCACATTGCCGATGCAGGCGTGGACACCGGTCCGATCCTGCGCCAGGAAGCAGTGGACATCCTCGATGACGACACCGAGGACACCCTGCACGAACGCATCAAGGTAGTCGAGCGCCGCCTGCTGATCCAGACCCTCGCGGACCTGGCTGCCAAGTAACCTCGAAGTCAATGCGGCAAGGGACAACCGATCTTTGCCACAGGGCCCCCGCCCGTTCCCGCCGTGCGCCGCAGGGGGTTACGCAGTATCCGGCGCCAACGCCCCAAGGAAAGGGTGTGCGGTGTGTGGCCGACCGATGGTCGGCCACACACCGCACACCCTGTTTGCCACGTGAAGCTGTTAGCCCTTGAGGCTGAAGCGCAGCGTGCGCACCTCGAAGGCCGTCAGCGCGATGGCTACCGAACCATCGGTGTGATCGACGGTGCCCTCGGCACCTTCAATGGCATCTTCCAGCAGGGTGATAGCCGAGGCGCCGTCCACCGGGCGGTGGACGTTCACGGAGCCGGCGGCCCGGCGGCCCAGAGACTCGTACACGCGGACCACCAAGTCACCGGACTGATCGCCCGCCAGCTTGACGCTGGAAAGCACGATTCCCGTGCCCTCCACGGTGACCAGCGGCTCGAAGCCATGGGCACCGGTGAGCGTGCGTTCCGCGGTGTTCAGCAGTGCGCCGGCCTCGGTCGCCGAGGCGATGTCGGCGCCGATGACCAGGCCGTAGCGGTGGCTTTGGATGCCCTGGTCGGTTTCCGGATCCGGGAAGCGCGGGGCGCGCAGCAGCGACAGGCGCACGTTGGTCATCACGCCGGTATCGGTGGAATCGCGGGTGACATCGAAACCGTAGATGGAATCGTTGATCAGCGCGGCGCCGAAGCCCGGCTCCTCGGCCAGCACAAAGCGGTGCATCGAGGTCTCGAACTTCGCCGCCTCCCAGCTGGTGTTCACGTGGGTGACGCGCTTGTGGTAACCGAACTGGGTTTCCGCAATTGCGTGTTCGGCGCGGATATCCAGCGGGAACGCGACCTTCAAGAACTTCTCGGTCTCGTGCCAGTCGGTCACCTGCTCGATCTGCAGCACGCGGGAACCCGGTGCCAGGGTCAGCTCCTGGCGCAGGGTGGAGGCGGAGAAGCTGCGCTCGATGACAACGCGGGCGGTGCCGTCTGAATCGGTGGACAGCGTGATCGTATCGAGTTCGCGCAGGTCGGTGACCTGGTTGCGGTAGTACTTGTCCACGTCCCAGGCATCCCACATGTTCGGGAAGTCCTGGTGCAGCTGCAACAGGTTGGCCTCGGTGCCCATCGCGATGGTTTCGCGGCCGGTTGCATGGTCAACCGCGGAGGTGATCAGGCCTTCGCGCGAAATCACGATGGTGACCAGGGCGTTGGAAAGCACGAAGCCCTCCGCGGACTCGGTGGCGCTCACGGTATCGGCGACCGGGGCCAGCTTGGCCACTGCCACGGCCCCGCCGGTGCGGATGCCCGAGCGGGTGAACGGCGCCGCGTTCAACGCGATCGGGGTCTCCCCGGTGCCCACCAGTGCGCCCTGCGCGGCGGCGATGATGGCCTCGACGGCCTGGGTGACGTGTGCGTATTCGGCAACCACCTCGCGGTGGACCCAAGCGATGGAGGTGCCCGGCAGGATGTCGTGGAACTGGTTGAGCAGCACCGTCTTCCAGAGCGCGTCGATTTCCTCGTGCGGATACTCGAGTCCGCAGTACACGGCAGCGGTGGCGGACCACAGTTCGGCCTCAACCAGCAGGTGCTCGGTGCGGCGGTTTCCCTGCTTGGTCTGGTGCTGGGAAGTCAGCGTGGCGCGGTGCAGCTCAAGGTAGAGCTCGCCCACCCATACCGGCGGGTTTTCCAGCTCGGACTTGGCGCGTTCAAAGAAGGTGTCGGGGTGTTCCCACGTCACGGTGGCGCTGCCCTCGAGGTCGGCCAGGCGGCGTGCCTTGCCGGTCATCTCGCGGGTGGTGCCGCCGCCGCCATCGCCCCAACCCACCGGTGCAATGGAACCGGTGGCATGGCGGGATTCGCGGAACTGGCGGGAGGCGCGGGCCACCTCCTCACCCGAAAGCTGCGAGTTGTAGGTGTCCATCGACGGGAAGTGGCTGAAGATGCGTGATCCGTCGATGCCTTCCCAGTTGAAGGTGTGGTGCGGGAACTTGTTCTGCTGGTTCCAGGAGATCTTCTGGGTGAAGAACCACTTGAAACCCGCACGCCTCATCAGCTGCGGCAGTGCGGGGGAGTAGCCAAAGGAGTCCGGCAGCCAGACGCCGGCGGAGGTCACGCCGAATTCCTCGCGGAAGAACTTCTGGCCGTAGTGGAACTGGCGGACCAGGGATTCACCCGAGGGCATCACGGTGTCGGATTCGACCCACATGCCGCCCAGCGGGAGGAAGCGGCCCGAAGCCACCGCCTCCTTGACGCGGTTGTAGACCTCAGGGCGGTGCTCCTTGATCCAGGCGTACTGCTGGGCGCTGGACATGCCGTAGAGGAAGTCCTCGTCATAGCCGAGCATTTCCACCATGGAAGAGGAGGTGCGGGCCACCTTGCGGATGGTTTCGCGCACCGGCCACAGCCAGGCGGAGTCGATGTGGGAATGGCCCACGGCTGAGATGCGGTGCGCGGATTCGTCGGCGCGCTTGGCGAGAACCCCGACGAGTTCGGCGCGGGCCGCTGGCGCGGTTTCCGTGATGCGCTGCAGGTCCAGCATATCCAGGGCGTTGTCCAGGGCCTGCAGGATCCGCATGCGGCGCGGACCCTCGGGAAGTTCGGCCTGGAGCTCCAGTAACACCTCGAGGTCCAGCGAGAGCTCGTGAACCTCGGGTTCGAAGATTGCCAGGTCCATGCGGCGGGTGGTGTACAGCTTGCGCGAGGACGAGGTCTGGATGTCGCCTTCGTCGGTGGGAAGGAACGGGTGGTAGTCAAGAAGCACCGGGTTGGCGGCCGCCTCGATGAAGTACTCGACCTCTTCTTCGCCCTCGGCAACATCCGCCACGGGGATCCACTGGTTGCGAGGGTTGATCGACTTCACCGTGGTGCCGGTGTTGCGGTAAACCAGGCCCTCGCATTGGAAACCCGTCATGTTCTTGTCGAAGCCGAGGTCAACCAGGGCTTCGACGCGTTTGCCGGCCCAGGCTGCGGGAACTGTGCCGCGCAGGCGGAACCAAGTTGTTCCCCAGGCCGCGCCCCAGGCGGTGCCCACCTGGTAGCCGGTGTATTCAAGGCCGAGCGCCTCGGCCGGTGCAATCGGCTCGCCGGGCAGCTCGCGCCAGTCGACCTCCAGCGGGGTGGAGACCGGGTGGATGGCGGGGCGGATACGTTCATCGAGGACTCGCTTGACTCGTCCGAGGGTCAAGGGGATGTCATCATGCATGGATGCCTTTCACCGGGCTGTGGCCCGGTTGGGATTGGGTCGGTGTTCCAGAAAAAGTCTTGTGGTGTGGCCGGAATGCTGCCGCCCGGATGTTGCTAACGGCTCCGGCAGCTTGGGTTGCCTCCACGAGGGTGGTGCCCGGCGTTGCAAGGAAGAATGCGTGGTTTACCTGTGAAGCAAGAGTAACTGACGGGTGTGCCGGGCCAGGGGAAGCGGCACCGGAGCACCGAAACCGGCTCCTTCCGCCTCGATGGCGCCCCGGCCCGGCCAAGGCGCGCCCCGCGGCTAGCCGTAGCGTTCGTAGCCAGATTTTTCACCGACCCGGGTCTATGCGGGCGGGGGATTGCAGAAGTGGATAAACTGGCCAAATCCGTGGATGAACCGAGCAGCTAGCACCCGGGTTTCGACGGGGCAAGGTGCTGGAGGTTTCACCACCGAGCCCGGGGCCCCAACAACCCCGGAAATAGGCAAAACCACCGGCAAGACGATGCCTGAGCATCAAACACGGCAGGAACATCATGACGAACAACCTGGACACCCCGTCGGCCCTGGTGGGCCTGGACATCGGCGGCACCAAGACCCATGGCATGCGCTGGAGCGGAAACGAGGTCCTCGCCGAAGCCAAAAGCGGTAGCGCCAACGTCCAGAATGTCAGCCTTGAGGATGCCGAACGTAACATCGCCGAGGTATTCGGGGCCCTCGGTGCCGGGCACATCGACAGGGTGGTGGCCGGAGCCGGCGGCGTCGACACGGAGGCCGATGCGCAGTTCCTGCGTTCGCTGATCGCCGTGCATGCACCGCATGCCGAAATTGTCGTGGTCCATGACACCCGGCTGATCTTGGCGGCGGGCCGGGCTTCGGTGGGGATCGCGGTGATCCTGGGAACAGGCTCGGCGGCCTGGGGCACCAATGCGGAGGGCAAGGAAGGTCGCGCCGGAGGCTGGGGCTACCTTTTGGGCGATGAAGCCAGCGGCTATTGGATGGGCCGCGAAGCCGTGCGCCACACGCTGCGCGAGTTCAACCGCGGGCTGGCGCCCGGGGAACTTGGACGCCGGGTGCTGGCCGCCAACCAGGTGGGCTCCCCGGATGAATTGATTGCACTGTTCCACGGGGACACCGACCGGCGTTATTGGGCGCAGCAGTCCCCGCTGGTGTTCGAGGCACTGGCGGCCGGGGACCCCGAGGCCGCAGTGATCGTCTCCCAGGCGGTGGACCACGTGGTCCAGATGCTCGGGGACCTGTCTACCTTGCTGGATGTCGATGGCCCGGTCATTATCGGCGGCGGCGTGGGCATGCACCAGCCGGTGTTCCAGGATCGGCTGCGTAGCGGGTTGGGTTCCATTGGCTTGAACGATGTCCGGTTCCTGGCTGTGGACCCGGTTGAAGGGACCAAGTTCCTCTCCGATCTCAGCCCACTGCCCGAAAGCATCAGCTAACTCAGGCTCGCGTGATCCGCTTCCCGGGCACACCGTGCGCCCGGGGCCTCAACGCGAAAACATGCGTGGCTCGTGATTTGCCCCCTGAACCGGGCAAGTCACGGGCCACGGTTCGTTGAACCCAAACCAGCAAGCGGCACCGCATGCGAGGGACCGCGCCTGGGTTCCCTTTGGGTCCTAGACGATTGATTCCAAGGGGTCAGTGGTCATAGGCGGTCAATGAGCGCAGGGGTTGCTGTCCGGTGTTTTGGTTGTGCCAGATCGCCGCGGCCATCGCGAGGATCCGTTGCAGCACCCTCACAGT